>NZ_QDGA01000025.1 GCF_003347665.1 Microvirga calopogonii | reverse complement strand
TGCCAGGGTTCCAGTCGCCGCACGAGCAGCAGGTCGACCAGCAGGTCGAGGTAGGACGCCACGGTCTTTCCGTCCACGCCAAGTGCACGTGCGAATTCGGCGGCATTGAGGAGTCCGGACTGATGATGTGCCAGCATGGTCCAGAAGCGACGCAAGGTCTCGGCCGGAATGCGAGGCCCCAGCAGGGGGATATCGCGTTCCAGGTAGGTTCGGATGAAATCCTGTCGCCACCGTTGGCTGATACGATCACTGGTGGCCAGATAGCTGTCCGGGAAGCCACCACGCAGCCACAATCGGTTCAAGTCTGAAGCCGGAACCTCCAATCCATCGATCGGGTGCATTTCGAGATAGGCGATCCGCCCGGCTAAGCTTTCGCCCGACTGCTTCAGGAGATCGAGTGACGCGGATCCGAGGAGCAGGAAGCGGCCCGTCCGCCGCCCCTTGCGGCGACCGCGGTCGATCAGACCGCGCAAGTTCTGAAACAGATCCGGTAGCCGCTGGACTTCGTCAAGAATGACAAGCTTGTCTTCATGGCCGGCGAGATAGAGTTCTGGTTCTGACAGCCTGGCGCGATCAGCATCGGATTCCAGGTCGAGATAGATCGACGGACGGTGCTCCCCGATGGTCAGAGCCAGTGTCGTTTTGCCGACCTGCCGCGGGCCCAGGAGGGCGACGGCAGGATAGCTGTCGAGCAATTCGTTCAGCTCGGCGGTAATACGACGTTCGATCATCCTTGCATTTATGGAGCTTGTCTCCATAAATGCAAGGTCAATTTTTTATTGGTCGTGTGGCGTCTGGCGTCAGGCCCTTGGCACCGGTGAAACGGAATCTACACCTAAATCCGAATAGCCGATCATTCAACATGCCTATGACCTGTGGGCGGATGAGATATTCCATCCGCGTGGGTAGCTCGTTTGGCAGACACTTACCCCTACTTCCGCAGGTTGTGGATTGATGGAATTCCAGTGAACGCCGTCCTCAAGACCAAGCAATGTGTCGAGCCAGTCGTGTAGTGCGGTGAGCGCATCTCAGATCTTGTCGCGCACGGCTTCTGGACGATAGTCTGCTCAATCATCGGGCTTGCCGGCCGTCTTTCAAAGAGCGGCATCGACGCCGGCCGAAATATTCGCGCGCAATGGTCAGGTCAAACATCTGCACCGGGTGAGCGGGTTCGCTCAGCGCCGCGAGGGCCTTGGAGAACACCGCAAACCCACCCGTCGGGCTAAAGCGCTAGAACTGCTTTTTGGACATGAGGACTCCGCTTCCGATCTTAATCCCTTGAAAGGGATTGCAAACCTAGAAAACTGACCGTATTCTATATTTAGTATGCTCTATAATCTAAAGGCCCGATATGTTGCGGCATGTTACGGATGAAGAGATTGAGCAGCGCGTGAAGGTCTTCCGGCGGGAGCTTAGTCTTCAGAACCAGAGCCGCCCTGACATGATAGCTGTGATCCAGAAGCTTACGACCAGCTTTCGACACTTCGCCTATCAGCGGGTACCAGACGCCGAGATGCGCGATGCAGAAGCGCAATGGGACGCCCGCAAGGGTCTCCTGCGGATGCGTGAGAGTGTCGTTGGTGCCCTGCAGAGGGGTGAGCCAAGAGCGCGAATGGCCATCGCCAATGAGATTGGGCACTTCGCAATGCGGCACTCGGGTGTTCGCACCAGGAGCACGACCCAAACGACAGCTGGACGATCTTTGTTAGAAGCCAAGAAAGAGGAGAGTGAGGCTAGACGTTTTGCTGCGATGTTCTTGGCTCCCAACTATCTCCTTAGTTCGTTTGATACGGTCGAGGATATTGTGGACCGTTTTGGACTGAGCTTTGAGGCGGCAATGATCCGCAAGGGCGAGTTCGATGCGTTTCAGCGACGGGCCTCCGGCCACCGGCGCGAGCTACCGTCTGTCGTGGTCGATTACCTAAAGGAAGCTCAGAGACGGGGCGCGAAGCTGCGGACAGACTTGAACTAGGGGACCTCTGACGTTGGCGAAAGAACTGGTGCGGGGTACCGGGCCCGGCTGGCGGTGCAGTATAGGGGCGCCAATTGCTATCATCGAGCATCAGGTGCCAGGACCCGCCAGCCTAGGGGCGCTTCGCGGAAGGTCTGGATTGCTTCGGCCAATATCCAGAGCGCCGGATCGTCTCCACACCCGGACCAATGCCGTGCCGCTTAGAGAACTCCTCAGGACATTTTAACTTTGCACCTTTCGTTGAACAAACATTATGGAGGCTTTCTTCATTCTATCGGTTTGTGCACGTTAACACACTTGCGGCCCTCAGCCCTCAAGTCCAGGATCTCGGCCGATGGCCGACCCACTGCACTCAGGCACGACGAAAACGCTTTTGATCGTGTATCACTCGATGACCGGAGGCACTCGTCAGATGGCTGAGGCGGCTGCCCGTGGCGCAGCTGCAGAGCCCACTGTGCGCGTCCGCCTGCTTCCGGATCTAGATGCGCAGCCCGCCGATCTCCTCGATGCAGACGGCTATCTCTTTGGTACTCCTGAGAACCTGGCGGCCATGGCCGGACTGATGAAGGATTTCTTCGACCGCACCTACTATCCGGCTCTGGATCGCATCACCGGGCGTCCCTACGCGACGCTGATTTGTGCGGGCAGCGACGGTCACAACGCCGCCCGTCAGGTGGAGCGTATTGCGACGGGATGGCGGCTCAAAGCCGTGGCGGATCCGCTAATCGTCTGCTCCCACGCGCAGACACCGGAAGTAATCCTTGCTCCGAAGGTCATCAGCCCAGATGAACTGAAGCGCTGCGAAGAGCTTGGAGCTGCCCTTGCCGCAGGGATGAGGCTCGGATTGTTCTAACGGGCCAGGAGCAGGTGCCAATTGGAGCAAACATTTCCTGTTGCGAGGAGCCGGGCTGGGCTGAACCGCGAGGAGACGGTAACATTCCGGCCCCGGAATCGATGGTTGGATCTGAAGGTCAATATAGATCTATCTGTACGTGGGGTTTTGGCGAGGATATTGGGCGGTTTTGATCTTTAGGCCCGAGCGACCGGGGCGGACGCTAGGTGTGTGTTCTGAAACGCGGCGTTTCGCCTTGGCCGTAAATCCGGCCCAGCCCAGATCTTTTGGATAGTTCCGCATATCAAATGCTTCTGCACAACGTCATTGCCATATTTTGACCATACCGCCTCTTGATCCGAAAGGGCGTGCCCTTCGCGCATGGCGTCCTCGACCAATCAAAGGACTCCTCTCCGGCCTGCTACATGGGTCGAGGCGGGTCATGCGCGGCCTGAGTTGTTGCCTTAGGATCATTGATGCTGTTGATGTCTCGTCCTTCGAGCCGCTTCGTTCGCCGCAACCTCTTTCTGACAGCCGCCCTGGCCGCAACTCTCCTGAGTCCTGCGGCATATTTGTCCGCCTTAGCCCTCTTCGACGACGCACAGCCGGTCGCGGCTGTAGGGCTAGATAAGAGCCCTCTGGGGAGCGCGCAGAAGATCGCGGTGGGTACCTTCGCATCAACAGATAGCCGACCAATCGGTGGTTCCGCTCCGGCGATGAGTCTTGAGACGTTCGGCTCTGTACATAACGCGCCGCTGGCGCCGATCTTCCGGCAGTTTACCGCGCAGGACGACACTGGTCTCAAGCCGCAGCCCGCTCTGCCTGCGGATGGATCATCCGGGACCCCCGTTGAGCCGGATCAATCGCCCTCAACTCAGACGACGATAACGGATGCTGTCGAACCGGCGCGGGAACCAGTTCCCCTCCCGGTGCCGCGCCCTCCCGCACCACGGCTACTCGATGCGCCAAGGAACTCGCGCGCGGCTACCCCTGTGCCCATGAGGAGTGCCACTGTGGGGAACAAGCCGTCGGACGATCGCTCGTTCTTGGAGAAGCTGTTTGGTGCTAAGCCTTCCGACCCACCGGCAACCGCTCTCGGCTATGCGTCGCTCGGCAGCGGAACAGGAGATATCGCGCCGAGTGCCCCCCTCACATCAACTCCGAATTCGACAGAGAACGCAGCGACCGCTGTTTATGATATCAGTGCGAAAGTCGTCATCATGCCGAATGGCGAGAAGCTGGAGGCGCATTCCGGACTCGGGGACAAGCTTGACAATCCGCGTTATGTGCATTTGGCGATGCGTGGAGCGACCCCTCCTGGCACCTACGAACTCACCGAACGCGAGAAGCTCTTCCATGGTGTCCGCGCTCTGCGCATGAACCCGGTCGGGGGCAGCGCAGCGATCTATGGCCGAGTGGGCCTGCTGGCTCATACCTATATGCTTGGACCAAGGGGAGATTCGAACGGCTGCGTGTCCTTCAAGGATTACGATCGCTTCCTTCAGGCGTACCTGCAGGGCGAGGTCAAGCGTCTCGTCGTCGTGCTCGGCCGCGGACAGGATGTCCTTCCCCGCGTCGCAAATGCCGATAACGGCAAGTAGACGAAGACCTGAGATAGGCCATTGATGCCACCACGGGATCCGGCAAATGCTCGTGGAAATCCGCCATGCACCATTGCTATGGGCACCGTCAGGTTAACCGGCGGGTGATCGGATAGAGGTATAAGTTAGGGATGAACTCGACCCACCACCCCGGCTATGCCCGTCACCGCTTTCCGGCTGAAGTGATCAGCCATGCCGTCTGGCTGTACTTTCGATTTCGTCTCAGTCTGCGGATGGTCGAGGAGATGCTGGCGGCTCGAGGCATCCTGGTCAGCCATGAGACGGTGCGGCAGTGGGCCCTGAAGTTCGGTCAGGATTTTGCCAACCAGATCCGTCGCCGTCTTCCGGCAGCCGGTGACAAGTGGCACCTCGACGAGGTGGTGATCAGCATTGCAGGCCGAAAGCACTGGCTCTGGCGAGCGGTCGACCAGCATGGGATCGTGCTCGACATCCTGGTCCAGAGCCGTCGCAACGCCACAGCGGCCAAGCGTCTGCTGCGCAAGCTGCTCAAGAAGCAGGGTGCGGCGCCTCGGGTGATGATCACGGACAAGCTGGCCAGCTATGCCGCCGCGAAACGGGTTGTCATGCCGGGGGTGGAGCATCGCCAACATCGCGGATTGAACAACCGTGCAGAGAACAGCCATCAGCCGACCCGACGACGGGAGCGGATCATGAAGCGCTTCAAGTCAGCCGGGCAGGCCCAACGCTTCCTCTCGGTTCATGATCAAGTCGCGAACCTCTTCCGCCGTCCTACAACCGTCTGTGCCTCAGAGTGTCGTCATGCCCGCACTCAGGCCTTTCAGGCCTGGGCTGAGGTTACTGGCATCGCGAGTGCCGCCTGATCTGGCGACCCGGGGAGGCGCTTTGCCTTCAGCTCGTTAAATTGACGGTGCCCTCAAGAGCTTAGACCCGTTTCGGAAGTACTGAGAGCAGCGGAAAACCGCCTTTACTCCGCTAAGTTGACGGTGCCCCCTGCCGGAGTTCATGCCGCATCCGCTCCCGGGTCTGCCCCGGCCCGACCTCTCCGCCTGATCCCTCACCGCTACAGCACTGGCTTTCACCATGCGGGGAATAAGAATTTACTCCGTGATAATGCTTGCCTAGTATTCCGCAGATGAGGCCGTATCACGTCACGCATATACGGCCTTGCCCCTGAAACCCTGCTCCCGCCCGAGCGGGGTTTCTTTTTGCTTTGTTGCCGGGCCTCCGATTGACGAGGTCATGCTGACCAAGGCAAAGGGAAGTCGGCAATGAAACTAATTTATGTTAAGGCCGTTACTTCTTTTGGGTTAACCCAAAAGGAGAATGGAATGGCGTTAGAAGCCATAGACAAGGCTATCTCAGTTCAGAGTTCCAACGTCGATCTAGGGGGCACATTCCGCGACCACGCGAGACAAAGCATTATCCGCGCAGCTCACAAGTACTTCGGGCACCTTAACACCGCCTCCGTACACGTCACTCGGGAGGGTCCGCTCTTTCGATGCACGGTGAACATTCAGATGGGGGCGCTCAAGATGATGAGTGCCGAAGCCCAGCACGACGATTGCTATGCTGCCTTCAAGAATGCTCTGAACAAAGTTGAGAAGCAGCTTCGGCGCACCAAACGCGAGCTGCGAGAAGATAAGCCAATCCGCACCGACAAGGACACGATGCTCCGCGCTGGGCTGAGCTCCTCTCCTGCTATGTGACCTCTCTACCGAGCTTCCACACATTGTCGATCTAGGTTCCGGGACAGCGTTCCGGAGGCAGTTGCGTAGTGTATGCGTTCCCTCCTCATTCCACACGGGAAAGACACCCTATGCTGAGACTTCCAATCTACGGATTTGCCAAACGCGTGGATGATACTGTTGCCCGCGCCATGACCATTCTCCAGAACCGCGAAGACTACACGGTCAGACGGACAGCGTTTTTAATTGCGCCAAAGCCGCAAGGACGCCGTCCGGATCAAAGGCCGCAATAGCCTCCTCTTCGATCCGCATTCAGCTCACATAAGGATGCGTTTACTGCTCTCGTTTACACCGAGGGCAGGGCAGCAGCGTTGCGTATCAGCCTCCCCCACGGGAACCCCGTTCGGCTCGACCCGGGCGGGGTTTCTGCTTGAGGTTAATCGCTCGTTAACCAATCGAGCGCAGCCTTCTTCTGTGCCTGATTGGCACGGTCGTTCTCCCTGATGGCCGCTCGGCGGCCTACCTAGAGCGCCAGGAGCAAGGGGCGCTCTTTCTTTGCGAGCTGCGGCATAGCAGCGTGCGCCTGTTGCAGGAGTTGCGCGGCCCCCCTACGAAAGAAGCAATATTTGGCTCTTTCCTGACTGCTGGGTCCGATACAATAACTACACCAACGGGTCATATCCTTAAGAGAAAAGCGGGTGAGCAGACCTTGTTGCAGACAGTGTTATGAGTCTTGACCCTCGCACGTTAGCCGCCGCCTTTGTTCTGCTCTCCGCGGTGCTGAGCGTCCTGCTGCTGCTCGCTTGGATCCAGAACCGGAAGGTTCGCGCCCTGGCATGGTGGAGTGCCACCTTCGGCCTGATCCCTCTTGGGATCAGCATGGCCAACCTCGGAGCGGACGCTCCCAATCCTCTCAACTTGCTGGTAGCCAACGCGGCGATAACCCTCGGCTATGGCGCTCTCTACGCTGGGTGCCTCGCCTTCAACGGGCGGGTCGTTACAATTCGTACTGTCGCTCTTGGGTCCGCGGTTTGGGTGGCTGCATTCCCGTTCATTCACGAGTTCCTTGGCGCGAGAATTACTGTCCTTGCCCTGATCAGCGGAGCCTATGCTGCCCTTTCCGGGTGGGAGCTTTCGAGGCATGCGCCTCAGCGCCTTGCCTCGCAACGAGCGGCCGTCATCCTCCTGTACGGCTTGGCCGTCTTCAATCTTCTTCGGGCAGTGCTTGGGCTGCCGCTGGGCTCGCTCTTCGGGATGAACATCGCTGTTAGCCGCTGGTCGGCAGAACTGGCGCTGTTTCTGGTCGTCTATGCCCCTGCGCTCGCCTTCAGCTTCCTGTCCATGGCCAAGGAACGCCTTGAATGCGAGCACAGGAAAGCGGAACAGGCGTTGCGCGAGAGTGAGGAACATTACCGCTATTCCGTTGAGTTCAATCCGCAGATTCCCTGGACGGCCAATCCGCAGGGCGATGTTCTCCATATGTCGCCCCGGTGGTGCAATCTGACTGGAATGCCCCCCGAGGAGGCGCTCGGGCAGGGTTGGATAAGGGCTCTGCACCCGGACGATGTTCCAACCGTAGCGCAGCATTGGCTGGACGCTGTGGCCAGCCGCAGGTCTGTCGATATCGAGTATCGTCTGTGCCTGGCGGAAGCCGGCTATCGCTGGTTTCGCGTCAGAGCGACCCCTCGGCTAGATGAGCATGGCGCAGTCGTCCGCTGGTACGGAACGGTCGAGGACATCCACGACAGGAAACGAGCAGAGAAACAACTGCACTGGGCCGCCTATCATGACGATCTATCAGGCCTGCCCAACCGTAGGTTCTTCGTCGAGCGCCTGCGGGCGGCGCTCGACGACACCTTAGACCGGTCGCGCAGGGTTGGTTTGCTGATCCTGGATCTGGATTATCTCAAGCACATCAATGACCAGTTCGGTCACGATGCCGGCGATGCCCTGTTGAAGGAGTTCGGCCAGCGACTGCGTCGTATCGTTCGCGCCGCCGATACGGTTGCTCGTCTGAGTGGAGACGAGTTCGCCGTCGTCCTGTCGGATGTTGCCGGAGAGGAAAGTGTTGCGGCGGTGGCTCAAGCCATTCTGGTGCAGATGCAAGAGCCCCTGACGCACAATGGCAAGACGCTGGACTGCCGCACCAGCATTGGAGGCGCCATCTCTGGCGAGCACAGCCTAAGCGCAGAGGAGCTTCTGAAGCAGGCGGACCTTGCGCTGTATAGCTGCAAGGCAACGGCCCGCAGCACGTTCGCGATGTTCAAGCCTATTATGCGCGATGAGGCGCAGAAAACAGCCTCGGCTCTGGAAATCGCGCGCCGAGCGTTAGAGCACGATTGGATCGAGCCCTTCTATCAGCCGAAAGTGGAGCTCGGCTCAGGGAGGCTCGCCGGCTTTGAGGCGCTCCTGCGCTGGCGCCACCCCCGCATGGGGATCCAATCACCTGACACCCTTGCACCCGCTTTTGATGACATGGAACTCGGGCTTGCCCTTGGTGCCCGCATGCTCGCCTGTGTGG
Source organism: Microvirga calopogonii (assembly GCF_003347665.1). Classification (GTDB taxonomy): domain Bacteria; phylum Pseudomonadota; class Alphaproteobacteria; order Rhizobiales; family Beijerinckiaceae; genus Microvirga; species Microvirga calopogonii. Next base: position 62,969 of record NZ_QDGA01000025.1, on the reverse strand, counting down.
TCCGCGACATGCGTCGCTGGGTCGATGCGGGTCTCGACATCGGCCGGGTCTCAATCAATGCCTCGTCCGCCGAGTTCCGCCGCGATGATTATGCCCAACGGGTGCTCGCCCACCTGCGGGAGGCCGGCATTCCGCCGAACCGTTTCGGAGTGGAGGTGACTGAGACGGTGTTCCTCGACCACAATGTCGAACATGCCCAGAAGACGCTGCGCGCTTTGAGCGAAGGCGGGGTTTCGATAGCGCTGGATGATTTCGGCACCGGTTATGCCTCGCTGTCGCACCTGAAGCTGTTCCCGGTCAATGTTCTCAAAATTGATCGTTCCTTCGTGGATGGCCTGGAGACGGACACGGACGATGCAGCGATTGTTAAAGCCGTGCTGAGCCTTGGTCAAAGCCTCGACATCAGGGTGGTTGCTGAAGGGGTTGAAACCGCCGCGCAGGCGTCGTTTCTCCGGGAGCACGGCTGTGACATGGGACAGGGCTACCACTTCGGGCGCCCCATGCCGGCCGGGGGCATCGTGCATTTCATGACCTCGAGGGCACTTGATGCAGGAGGGGACAACAACGGTGAGAGAGGTGAAGCTCATTCCCCAATGAAGGCACCGTCAACCTAATTAGGTTTGCATCTTTGATGAGGGTTTGGGCCCAAGACCGGTCCCGTCAATTCAATGGCTTAGCGCTCAGTTTGGCGCCCTCAAAGAGCCTCTACTTGCTCAAGATGACGATGCCGCTTGGAGTTTCCTGTGAGAGCTATCGGCAGCTTGCCATCATCGTTGTCATGCCTCATCACGTTACAGGCCGCAGCCGATGCGCTGTGACTGATCCTGAGGATGGGCCGAACAATGGTGGCCGCTTCAGGGAAAGCTTGCCAGGTGGCAGTGCCCCTCCCTGCCTCTCGTGTACATCACGGTATCTGTACATTCCTGGAGGCCAAGACCTAAGGCCTGACAGTGCCACAGGAAGCTGCTAATCGTCAGGCTCAGCTCCAGTGCTGGCGCACTCTTTTCTCAAGCCCCGAAGCAGCAAGGAAAGATACGACCGAGATCACGGTTGCAATAGCACTTGCGCCCAGCGCACGGCTCATATCGAGGTCTGCTCGAGCAGCGTGGAAAAGATGTCCTAACCCACTGGTCCCCATCAGAAACTCTGCAACCATTGCAGCCAGGATGCTGTTGGCAGCAGCAAGGCGTAGCGCCACCGCCCATTCCGGAACAGCTGCCGGAATAGCCAGAAACCAGAGGCGCCGAATGGTAGGGGTCCCAAGAACCCGAAAGAGATCATCACTTCCTGGCGGCAGTGCCCGCAAACCTGCAGATGTGAACACAAATGCCGGGAAGAACGAGATGATCACGACAATCGCGAGCACGGTTCGGATATCATAGCCGAAGATGCGCGCAAGGACCGGGATGAGGGCGACAACAGGGACTGAGGCGAAAATCAATCCCAATGGTGTTAAAAGCCCCGCCAGAATCCGGGATAGCCACGTCAGTATTGCGAGGGCAGTTCCAATGATCATACCAAAGGTTAAACCCGCCACTGCAAGTAACAGGGTTTGCGCCGTGCTTGCGAAGTAGACGCCAGGCGCCGAGGCAATGTCAGAGACTACATCCAGCGGGCGTGGCATCACGATTGTATTCAGCTGGGAGAGGTTAACCCAGAGTTCCCAGAGGAGGACAATTGCCAGAACACCCCACAGGCTCTGCAGGGATGTCAAAAGCTTCCCGACGGCTTTGCCGCGGATACCCTTGGTTGCGATTGGCTGGAGTTCATTCATCGGAAGCGGCGCGCCACATAGTGTTGTAAAAGACCAAGCAGGCCAAACAGGGTCAGAGACACCAGGACCGCCAGGAGAACAGCGCTCCAGAGCAAGGGAATCTGGAAATTCTGCATTGCATTGATCACAAGCACACCCAAGGGCTGTGTCGCAAATCTGGAACGGATGCGAGAGAATCGTTTGGGCATCGCCTTGGCTTCAGGCAGCAAGCCTCTCAAACTGCTCGGCGAGTGAGGGCTGCGGATTCCGGGCGAAGATCGCCTGCTGCTTGCGCATCATGTGGATCATCTCAATGCCGCTCAGGATCACACGAGCGCTATTCATCGCCTTGAACCCAAGCATTGGACGCACTCGCCTCTTAATGGCTCGATGATCCTGTTCGATGCGATTGTTCAGGTAGGCACTTCGCCGGATCCGGATCGGCTTCAGCTTGCGCCTTGACCGATCCTGCAGCCGGCTCACGGCATCACACGACATGATGGCTTCCCGATTGGTTTGGCTGCCGTCGATGACGATCCTCTCGGGCCGGCCATGCCGATTGAGAGCCTTGCGCAGGAACCGCTTGGCGGCCGCCAGGTTGCGCCGTTCGCTGAACCAGAACTCGACCGTGTCACCGTTGCTGTCGATTGCGCGGTAGAGATATCGCCACTGCCCGCGCACCTTGATGTAAGTCTCATCGATGTGCCACTTGCCAGTGACGGATCGCTTGCATAAATTGAAGCGCTTCAGCAATTCGGGTGAGTAGCGAATGACCCATCTGTGGATGGTCGCGTGGTCGACGGAGATGCCGCGCTCTGTCATCATCTCCTCTAAGTTCCTGAGGCTGAGGTTATAAGCCAAATACCACCGGATGCAGAGCAGGATCACGGATCGATCAAAATGCCTGCCCTTGAACACCCCGCCCTCCGCCAATAAGACTTCCGGCAGAGTATCTGAAACTCTGAAACAAATTCTTGCGACAGATCCCGGGTTTTGAGATCATGCGCATGATCCGCCGCGGTCATTACAACAAGCGGGGATGTCGAGCGACAAGCGAAATTCGTCTCGTCAGTCAGCTCTTCGGTCTTGCTGCCTGAGCGGCCCGTTAAACTGGGTCCGTTATGCCGTTTCCAAGTTACTGCAACGGTGCCATCCGATCACCGGGTTTGCGTGGCATAAGCGAGGGCGCCACCACCGTGCAGGGATGGCCAAGGCTGGTGATGAGCCGGTGCAGGCCATAGCCGGTCGGGTCGGCCTCATAGCAGAAGTGAACCCGATCATACTTGGACGCCAGCCGCTTCACGAAGCGCCGCATGCTCTCCGCGGAGGCATTGATCTCCCCCAGATAGCGAACCTCACCGCCCCGTTCGCCATCAGCGACCGCAACGGCATTGCGCGCTTTGGCGGCATCGATTCCGACGAAAACTTCCGTAGGCTGTCCCATGGCTCGTCCTCCTGCGGTGAGGATCGGCTCGGCCCACCCGAGCAACCCTCGGAGGCGCAGAGTAGGGCGAGCCACTTCCTCAACACAGGCGGACATACGGTCTTACGTCTCAGGAGTGCCAGAGCCGGACCTTTGCTGAGCGGTACTCCCGGGCTGTGCACAGCCGAAAGTTACTTATAATGCCGTTTCATCCGCGAGGCTCAGGAGCGCAGGCGCATGACCGAAAGAGCTAGAGCCTGAGCGCAGGGAACCAGGCTGTCGACGAGCACATATTCGTCCGACGTGTGCCCGCCGTCGCCGACCGGTCCAATGCTGCAAAGGGTGGGACAGCCTTGCCCCGCCGTAAGGCCGGAATCGGCGCAGCCGCCAGTGAACTCGGCCTCGACATCAAATCCGAGGTCCCTCCCCGCCTGTCGATAGATCTCGAATAGCGTGCGGCTCTCAGCCGTCTCCTCCAAGGGGAGGAACTCGCCCTTGATCGTGAGCTGGGCCGTCGTACCCGGGAGGGAGCAGTTTTCCACGACCTCGCGGATAGCATCGATCATTGCAGCGCGATCCTCGCTGCGGACGTAGCGCAGGTCGATCTCGCCGCGAGCATGAGGCGCAATCGTATTGACCGTCTGCCCGCCACCGATCAGCCCGACATTGACGGTGATGCCGCGGTCAAGATCGGTCAGTCGGTGAAGGGCGAGCACCTTTCGCGACAACTCCTCGATAGCCGAGACCCCGCGCTCATAATGGGCTCCGGAATGGGCCGCCTTTCCGTACACGTCGAAGCTCATGAAGACGCCGCCCTTGCGACCGCTCACAATGACGTTCGGCGCCCGGCTGGGTTCGGCATTGAAGACCGCCCGCGACATTCTGGCTTGCGTCTCAATGAGAGGCCGGGAGGATGGCGAGGCGATCTCCTCATCGCTTGTGACGAGCGCTACGACCGGCGCCGGATGGCCACCGAACCTTGCAAGGGCGGCGATCACGAAGGCATTCATAACGAGACCCGATTTCATGTCGGCCACGCCCGGACCATAAGCACGGCCATTTTCGACCCTGAACGGCCGCCGGCCAGCCTCCCCCTTTGGAAAGACCGTGTCACGATGCCCCATGAGCACGATCGGTCGCTGGTCATTGGCCGTTTCGTGCGGCAGCGTCGCCCGGATGGCATCTCCAAAAGTAGATTCAGGCAGGACCTCGACCTGGAGCCCAGCCGCCTCGAAAAACCGGCGGAGCGGTTCTCCGGCGGCATCGACGCCTGCCTTGTCGTAGGTTCCCGAGTCGATGTTCACCAGCTCCCCGAGGAGCGAGACCATGGCGTCTCTTTGTTCCCGGAGCCATTCGGTGACCCTGTTTTCCCCTTCGGTCATGCTGCCCATTGAATCCCCATTTTGCAGTTCGGATTGCACAACTTCGAGGCTTGCATGTTCGGTAAGGGAAGGCTAGTGATAATTCCAAATTGCGGAACACGAGTTGCAAATTCTGGAACATATGGACCAGTGATGTGACAACCTTGGCAAGTGTAGCGGCGGTCCTCCGATGCTTTTCGGAAGAACGCACCGAGCTGACGGTGACGGATGTCTCGGCGCTTCTTCCGGCGCCGAAGAGCACCGTTTCCCGCCTGCTGCGCGCCATGCGAGACGCTGGTCTCATCGAGAGTGTCGGAGAGACGAAGCGCTATCGTCCCGGCCTCATGCTATTCGAGGTTGGCAACGTCTATCGGCGCGCCTCCTCTCTGGTTGCCCGGGCGGACGAGGTCGTGAAGGCCGTCTCGGCACAGGTCGGGCATTCCAGCTATGTCAGTATCCGGGCTGGGCACGACGTCGTCGGACTGACCTATCACCCTGGTTCGCATGTCCTGCGCGTTGCGACGCCAATCGGGCGGCGCCTCGCGGCCTTCGCAAGCGCAACCGGACGCACGCTCCTCGCCCGGCTCAGCGACGAGGAGGTGATGGCTCTCTATCCTAAGCTTCCTATGCCCCCTTCCTCGAACGCACCCCAGAGCGTCGAGGAGTTGCTGACGCGTCTGGCGAAGGTGCGTCAGGAGGGCTTTGCCGAATCCAATGATGAAGCCAACCGAGGCGTCGCCGCGATCGCGGTGGCGGTCGGCGACCCCGAAACCCGCGAGGCCGTCAGCCTCTGCGTCACCTTTCCATCTTCAACGATTACTCAGGACGAACGCGACGCGATCATCAATGGCCTCCTGGCAGGGGCCAAGCATATCGCGGCGATCCTTGGTGACGGCCTCAATTACAACACCAGAACCCATTGAAAGAGATTGTGATGACGCAACCCGGAACCCGCTGGCGGATCGGCTTCGACATTGGAGGCACCTTCACCGACTTCATTCTGTACGACGGCAATGAAGAAACGGTCCGCCTCCACAAGCGGCTGACGACCCCTCACGATCCCTCCGTTGCGGCGCTTGCGGGACTTGAGGAACTCGTTGCTATGGCCGAGATCGGTCTCGCCGAGATTCATGAGATCGTGCACGGCACGACCCTGGTGACGAATGCGGTCATCGAACGTAAAGGGGCCAAGCTCGGCCTGCTGACGACGCAGGGCTTCCGCGACATCCTCGAGATGGGGACGGAACAGCGCTACGACATCTACGATCTCTTCCTCGGCTATCCGCAGCCCTTCGTGTCCCGTGAGCTGCGGCTCGAGATCCCAGAGCGCATCGACCGTGACGGCCAGATCGTCACCGCCCTTGACCGGGACACCGTCTGCCGCGCACTTCAGGTTCTGCTGGACGCCGGCGTCGAAGCCGTTGCCGTCTGCTTCCTCAACGCTTACCGCAATCCGGAACACGAGCGGATCGTCGGCGAAATCGCCCGGACGGAATTCCCCGAACTCGCCGTATCCCTGTCGTCGGAGGTCGTCGCCGAACTCTGGGAATACCAGCGCTGCGTCACGACCTGTGCCAATGCCTATGTCCAACCGCTCATGGACCGGTACCTGAAGCGACTTGAGCGCGAGCTGTCGAGCCGGGGCTTCCGGGGGGCTCTGCGCCTCATGCACTCGGCCGGTGGTCTCGTCTCGCCGGAGACGGCGCGCGCTTTCCCGATCCGCCTGCTCGAGTCGGGTCCTGCAGGCGGCGGCCTGGCCACTGCCCTGTTCGGTTCCCTCGCCGGCAAGGAGGATGTGATCTCCTTCGACATGGGCGGCACGACGGCGAAGGCGTGCATGATCGAAGGCGGGCGGACCGAGATCGCCCCGATGCTTGAGGCCGGGCGCGTTCACCGCTTCACCAAGGGCTCCGGCCTGCCGATCAAGGCCCCCGTGATCGACATGATCGAGATCGGCGCCGGCGGCGGTTCCATCGCAGCCATCGACGAAGTCGGTCTCCTCAAGGTGGGGCCGCATTCCGCCGGCTCCGACCCGGGCCCGGCCTGCTATGGGATGGGCGGCACCAAGCCGACCGTTACAGACGCGAACCTCATCCTCGGATACTACGATCCGGGCTTCTTCCTCGGCGGGCGCATGTCGCTCGATATCGGCGCGTCGGAACGCGCCATCGCAACGGTCGCCGACCCGCTTAGCCTCTCCGTGCCGGAAGCGGCCTGGGGCATCCACAAGGTCGTCGTGGAGAGCATGGCCGCCGCCGCCCGCGTTCACCTGGTCGAGAAGGGCAAGGATCCCCGCAACTACGCGATGGTCGGATTTGGAGGCGCGGGTCCGGCCCATGCGACCGATGTCGCGCGGGCGCTCGGCGTGCGCGAGGTCATCATCCCGCCTGCCTCGGGCGCAGCCTCCGCCCTCGGCTTCCTGGCGGCGCCCCTCTCGTTCGAGCTCGTTCGGTCTCACCCGGTCGAGTTCTCCGAAGGCTTCGACGGGACGACCACCAATGCCGTCCTGGCGGAACTTGAGGCCGAGGGCCGCAAACGCCTGATCGAAGCCGGCGTGGCGCCGGCCTCCATCACGGTTGAGCGCTTCGCCGATATGCGGCTTGTGGGGCAGATGCACGACATTGCGGTCGAGTTGCCGGCAGGACGGATCGACGGCAGCCGCCTCGATATCATCCAGAGTGCCTTTTCCAAGGCCTATGAGGCCCGCTACACCTCGGTCTATGAGGGGGCCCGCACAGAGGCCATCAACTTCCGGGTCCGCTGCGTCGCTCCCGCGCCGAAACTCTCCCTGAAGGGCGCCACCGGCGGTGGCGACCGCGAGAGGCCGATCAAGGGATATCGTCGCGCCTGGTTCGAAGGCGGCTATGTCGAGACCCCCGTCTATGACCGCTACGCCCTGTCCCCCGGCGACTCGATCCAGGGTCCGGCCATCATCGAGGAGCGAGAGGCGACCACGGTGATCGCACCCCCCGACAGCCTGACCGTGGACGGCAGCCTGAACCTGCGTATCACGGTCGGTCAGGTCAGCGCCGGCATGGCCATGATCCCGGCCGACCTGCCGCTCCGGGAGGCGGTCGCCCGGATCGAGGCGGATCCCATCGCGCTGGAGATCATGTGGAGCCGGCTCGTCAACGTCGTCGAGGAGATGTGGCTGACGGTCTGCCGGACTGCCTTCTCGCTCGTGATCTCGGAATCGCAGGACTTCGCCTGCGAGCTTCTCGATCCCAATGGCGAGACCCTCGCGCACTCGCCGCGCGCGATGCCGGTCTTCAACCTCACCCTGCCCCGTGCGGTCAAGGCGCTGCTCGCCCGCTACCCGGCCGAGACGCTCAAGCCCGGCGACGTGCTGATCACGAACGACCCATGGCTCTGCGCCGGACACCTCTTCGACATCGCGGTGGTCACGCCGGTCTTCCGGGAGGGCCAAGTCGTCGGGCTTATGGGGACCGTCGGCCACGTGTCCGATATCGGCGGCACTCGCGACTCGTTGCGCGCCCGCGAGATCTATGAGGAAGGGTTCCAGATCCCGCCGATGAAGCTGTTCGAGGAGGGGCGGCCGAACGAAACGCTGTTCCGGCTCTTCGCCGAGAACGTGCGCAACCCCGAGCAGGTGCTGGGCGACCTGCATTCCTTCGTCGCGGCGAACGCCATCGGGGCGGAGCGGCTTGTGGCCTTCATGGCGGATTACGGCATGAACGACGTGCGGGCGCTTGCCACGGTCGTGCAGAGCCGCTCGGAGAAGGCCATGCGCGATGCGATCGCGGCTATCCCGGACGGCATCTACTCAGCCGAAGTGTGGAACAATCCGCTCGGTGAGCCGATGCGCTATCCGCTTAAGCTGACGGTTTCGGGCAGCGAGATCGAGCTCGACTTCGAGGGCGCTCCTCCACAACTGGCGCAGGGCGGACTGAACTCGACCCTGAACTACACGGCCGCTCACGCGACCTATCCGCTGAAATGCATGCTGACGCCCAACGTCCGCGGCAATGCGGGATGCTACCGCGCATTCACGGTCAAGGCTCCGGAAGGATCGATCCTGAACTGCCGCCGCCCCGCAGCCGTGAACCTGCGGACGCGCACCGGCTGGTATCTCGCACCGAACATCTTCCGCGCCCTTGCCCAAGCGGCCCCGGATAAGGTCCAGTCCTTCACCGGCCTGCCGATCGCCGCGAACGTTTACGGGCAGGACCGGAACGGCAAAACTTATTCAGATCTTCTGTTCACGGGCGGCGGACAAGGCGCTTCAGCGCACGGCGATGGCAAGTCCGGTCTGCTGTGGCCGACCTCGGCGGCGAATACCTCGATCGAATTGTTCGAGGCGCGTGTGCCGGTTCTGGTGACCGAGAAAGCCTACCTGCCCGATTCAGGCGGTCCGGGACGTCATCGCGGCGGTCTCGGCCAGCGCGTGCGCGTGCGCAAGCTCGAGGACGATGGACTTCCGACGCTCTTCTCGATCTATCCTGAAGGGGTCGAGAACCCCGCCCTGGGCCTCTTCGGCGGCCAAGCCGGCGGCGAGGCGCGGGGCCGCATCGTCGATCCGTCGGGCCGTGTCCTTCACGATTGCGGGACCGGCGACCTCGTGCAGGTAACCCGCACCGACGAAATCGTGGAAATCACCCTCGCCGGCGGTGCAGGATACGGCGACCCGCGCAAGCGCTCCCGGGCAGCCATCGAACAGGACTTGCGACTTGGCCTGGTGACGCCCGAGGGAGCGGCACGGGACTATGGGTTCGAGAGTGAGGCTTCGCGGCCATCGGTCGCGCAGGAAACGCCGGAAGAGGCGGGCCTGACCGTCTAGGATCAGGCTTGCATCAAGGCAGGGGAAGACAGACAAACCAGAGGACACCCTATGATCAATCTTACGAGACGAAATGTCATCGCCGTGGGAGCCGCGTCGTTCGCATCCATGGCGCTGGGCGGACCGGCCGACGCGCAATCGCGCAAGATCCTCATCATCGCGAGCAACCAGGACATTCCAAACTTCGATCCGCACATCGCGACCGGCTATTCGGCCAGCATGCTCCTGCGCAACACCTACGACTCGCTCGTGCGGGTCGAGGGCAACCCACCGAAGCCGGTTCCCCACCTTGCGGCGTCCTGGACCGTGTCGCCTGACGGCACGGAATACGTGTTCAAGCTGGACCCAGCCGCGAAATTCAGCGACGGCTCGCCCGTCACGGCGGAGGCAGTGCAATACTCGTTCAATCGCCTCCTTCGCCTCAACAAGGGCAATGCCTGGATGATCGCCGGCATCGTCGACGAGAAAAGCGTACAGCCGGTCGATGCGCAGACCGTCCGGGTCAAGCTCGTCAAGCCGTTCGTGGCCTTCCTGCAGGTTCTCCCCTGGGTGTGGGTCGTCAACCCGAAGGAAGTGGAGGCCAACAAGGGCTCCGACGACGGCCAGACGTACCTGCGCTCCAACATCGCTGGCTCAGGTGCGTTCCGCGTCCGCCGCGCCGAGCCCGGCAACCTCTACGAACTCGAGCGTGTCGCCAACGGCTGGAAGCAGGGTGGCGGAAATCTCACCGGCGCGATCTGGAAGATCACCCGCGAGACCTCCTCGCAGCGCCTCATGCTGCAGCGTGGCGAGGCCCATATCGCCGTCGACCTCACGAGCGAGGACATGGACGCGATCAAGGGCCGGCCGAACGTGGTGTCCGTGATCGAGCCGGAATACCGGACCTTCAGCATCAAGATGAACACCGAGCACGGCCCCTTGGCGGACGTGAACCTGCGCAAGGCGATCTCGTACGCCTTCAACTACCAGGCCATGCTGGACTCGGGTGGCTATGCCAAGCTCATGACGGGCCCCCTGCCGGATGGGATCTTCGGCCATGATCCTTCGCTGGAGGTCTATCGCACGAACATGGAGAAGGCCAAGGAGTACCTGTCCAAATCCAAGTACCCGAACGGCGGCATCAAGCTCACCATCGCCCATGTGTCGGGTCTGGAGCAGCAGCGCCGCTGGTCGCTGGTCCTGCTCGACAACCTGAAGCAGCTGAATATTGAGCTCGACGTCAAGCCGATGATCTGGCCCGACATGGTCGGCCTCACCCGCTCGCCCGAGACAACGCCGGACTTCTTCTGCGTCTATCAGACGGCGAATTACGGCGATCCGGATAACATCGCCTTCGCGGCCTACCACTCGTCCCGGAATGGAAACTGGCAGAACCCGGTATACTCCAACCCGAAGGTGGACGACCTGATCATGCGCGCCCGCGCCGAGACCGACGAGGAGAAGCGCAAGGCTCTCTATAAAGAGTTCCAACAGGTGGTTATCGACGATGCGCCGGACATCTTCGGCGTTCTGGAGAACCGCAAGCTCGCGCTTCGCTCGGAGGTGCAGAACTTCCGCTTCACGCCGGTGGCGTCGAACGCGATCGAACTGTTCCCTCTCTCGCTTCGCTGATGACATGCGTGCGGCGTCGGACGGCGCCGCACGTTCCTCTTGAAGAAAGATACGGCGGGAATGCTGACTTACATCCTGAGGCGCATCGTCCTGATCATCCCGGTCCTCGTCGGCCTGTCCCTGCTCGTCTTCGCCATCGCGCGCCTCCTGCCGGGCGATCCGATCCAACTCGCCGCCGGGCCGAACGCCTCGGCCGCCGAGATCGCGGACCTAGCCCGGGAATTCGGCCTCGATAAGCCGCTTCCGGTCCAGTACTGGAACTATGCCACCGGCCTTCTGACCGGTGACTGGGGTGAGTCGATCTTCACGCGCCGTCCCGTCCTGGAGGACCTGAAGGCCTACCTGCCCGCGACGCTGGAACTTGTTTTCGCCGCCATGCTCCTTGCGGTGGCAATTGGCATCCCGGCGGGACTCGTGGCGGCGGTCTACCGCAACCGCTGGCCCGACTACCTATCCCGCGTCGTATCTCTCGGCGCGATTTCCATGCCGCGCTTCTTCCTGGGATTGCTGCTGCAGATCGGTTTTGCAATGTGGCTTGGCTGGCTGCCGCTCGGAGGCCGCTTCCCCCTGACCGAGGACCCTCCTGCCCTCGTCACCGGCTTCCTGACCATTGATTCACTCATTGCGGGCGACCTGAGAGCCTTCGGCATCGCGCTCCAATACCTCGCCCTGCCCGCCTTCGCCATGTGCCTGTCGCCGCTCGCGACCATCACGCGCATGATGCGCGCCTCGACCATCGAGGTCCTGCAGCAGGATTACGTCATGACCGAGCGCGCCCTGGGGCTCTCAAGCCGCCTCATCCTGTTCAAGTACGTCCTACGAAACGCCATGTCGGCGACGCTAACCGTGATCGGGCTCTATGTGGGCTGGCTGCTCGGGGGCACCGTTCTGGTCGAGACGGTCTTCGATTGGCCTGGCCTTGGCCTCTACGCCACGAAGGCGATCGTAACGCAGGACTTCATGCCGGTGATCGGAGTCACGATGGTGATCGGCGTGATCTTCATCGTGTCGAACCTGATCGTCGACCTCCTCTATGGCGTCCTCAACCCGAAGGTCCGCTACGAATGACGACGTTAGTCGAAAAAGCACCGGCAAGCGCCACCTGGTCACGGTGGGAAAACGCCAGGCGGGGTTTCTACCGGTTCCGCAACAGCTGGCTGTCCATCACCGGCCTCCTGATCGTGCTGACGCTGTTCGTCATCGCGGTGATCGGTCCTTCCATCGTGCCCTATCCCGAGCACGTAGCCGGAGGCGTCGCGACCTCCGCCCGGTTCGAGCCGCCGTCCTCCACGCATTGGTTCGGCACGAACGAACTTGGCCAGGACGTATTCTCGCTCGTCATTGCTGGTTCGCAGATCTCTCTGCTGGCGGGTCTTGCCGTTGTGATTGTGGGAGCCCTCGTGGGAACGATCGTAGGCGCCATCGCGGGCTACTTCGGCGGCTGGACGGACGAGGTTCTGATGCGCCTCGCGGACCTCAAGCTGACGGTCCCGTCCCTGATCCTCGCAATGGCGGTCGCCGCTGCGCTGGGGCCTGGCTTAGTCAACATGATCATCGCGATCTCCATCTCCTGGTGGCCGGGCTATGCGCGTCTCGTGCGCGGCGAGGTCATAGCCAAGAAGGAGGAGATGTTCGTCCAAGCGGCGCGGGCGCTCGGCGCCGGAACGGGCCGGATTCTGCGCCGGCATATCCTGCCCAACATCATGACCCCGGTCATCATCAAGATGTCGCTCGACATGGGCTTTGCCATCCTGACGGTCGCTTCCCTCGGCTTCATCGGGATTGGCGTGAAGCCGCCGACTCCGGAATGGGGTTCGCTCCTTTCGATCGCGAGAACCTACATGCCGGATTACTGGTGGACGGCGATCTTCCCGGGGCTGGCAATCTTCCTGGCCGTATTCGGCTTCAATCTTCTCGGAGACGGCCTGCGGGACGTGTTCGATCCGAAGGCACGTCGCTGAGGGATCCCATGTCACTTCTGGAAATTCGCAATCTTCATCTCGGGATGCGCAGCTTCGAAGGCGAGGCGCATGTCCTGAACGGCATTAATCTCACGGTCGAGCGTGGCGAGATCTGGGGCGTCGTGGGCGAGACGGGCTGCGGCAAGTCGCTGACGGGCCTGTCGATTTCCCGCCTCGTCGCGACCCCGCCCGCCCGCTACATGGCAGGCTCCATCCGCTTCGAGGGGCATGAGCTTCTCACGGCATCCGAAGCCGAGATGCAGTCGCTTCGGGGCCGGCGGATCGGGATGATCTTCCAGGACCCGACGACGAACCTCAATCCGGCCTTTCGCATCGGCGACCAGATCGTTGACGTCGCCCTGCACGCCGGGGCGCTCGAGCCGTCGATCCTTGGCGTCGACGCCAAGGCATCACGCAGCGAGCGCAAGAAGGCAGCCCGGAGGCTTGCCATCGAAATGCTCGACAAGGTGGGCATACCGAAGGCGCGCGAGCGAATCGATGATTATCCGCATCAGTTCTCCGGCGGCATGCGCCAGCGCGTGCTGATCGCCATGGCCCTGATCGGCCGCCCCGATCTCCTGATTGCGGACGAGCCCACAACGGCCCTGGATGTCTCGGTCCAGGCGCAGATCCTCCGCCTTCTCTACGATCTCGTGCAGGAGCATCGGCTCGGGGTCCTGCTCATTACGCACAACCTTGGCGTGGTGGCGCAGATCTGCAGCCACGTCGCCGTGATGTATGCCGGCAACATCATCGAATCCGGCTCGGTTGAAGAGGTCTTCAAGAAGCCTACCCACCCCTATACGGCCGGTCTCCTCGCCTCTGTCCCGACCGCGAAGATGAAACGCGGCGAATTGCAGGGACTGCCGGGCTCGGTGCCGAACCTTCTTTCGCCGCCGCCGGGATGCAGGTTTGCACCGCGCTGCCAGTTCGCGCAGCAGCGCTGCACGGTAGCCTTCCCTCCCTCGATCGCCGTCGCGGAGCACCACGAAGTGGCCTGTGTTCTGGCCGAAACACACGCGAGCGCCGCCGCATGATCCTGCGCATCGAAAACGTGACGAAGAAATTCAAGATCTCGCATGGCCTCCTTGCGCGCGTCGATCACTTTACAGCCCTCAAGGATGTCAGCCTATCGGTTGCTAAGGGCGAGAGCTTCGGGCTTGTTGGCGAGTCAGGGTCGGGCAAGACCACCCTCACCCGCCTGATTCTGCAGCTCGACCAGATGACCTCCGGCCGCATTCTATTCGACGGGGTCGACCTCGCTAGCCTGTCGGCGCGCGATCTTCGCCGTCTGAGGTCGCGCATCCAGATCGTCTTTCAGGATCCCTATGCGTCCCTCAACCCGAGGATGACGGTACATGATATCATCGGCGAGCCGATGGAAATCCATCAAGACACCCTAAGGCTCAATGCGCGCCTGCGGACAGAGCGTGTCGTGGAGTTGCTCGAACTCGTCGGTCTCGGCGGGCAGCATCTCTTCCGCTTTCCGCACGAATTCTCGGGTGGCCAGCGCCAGCGCATCGGCATCGCCCGCGCCCTGGCCGTGGGTCCTGAATTCCTGATCCTCGACGAGCCGACGTCTGCCCTCGATGTCTCTGTCCAGGCGCAGGTTCTTAATCTCCTGCACGAGCTACAGTCCAAGCTGGGACTGACCTATTTCTTCATCAGCCACGATCTCGGGGTGATCCGGTACGTCTGCGACCGCGTCGCCCTGATCTACCGTGGGGAAATCGTCGAGCAGGGCGAGACGGAGCGCATCTTCGAGGCTCCGGAGAGCGACTATGCCCGCTTGCTCCTTTCCGCCATGCCCGAGCCCGATCCGGATTTGTCCCCTTTCAGGAAGCCTGCGGCCATGACCGCATCACTCTGATGGTGCAGCTCCGTTCTGACCTATCGGTGTTCTCCCTTTCCGGCGCTTTGCCGGACCTCAGTGGATCTCCTGCATGAAAGATTTTCCCGTTCTGTCCCTCGACGACATCGAGGCCCTTGCCGTCGGCGCGTGGATCCTAGGCACCGGCGGCGGCGGCAGTCCCTACCTAGGGCTACTGAACATGCGCCGCCTCTACGCCGAGGGGCATCGCGTCCAGCTCATGCCTCCCGAGGCCTTGGGCGACGACGACTGGGTAGCCGTCGTCTCGAACATGGGGGCTCCCCTTGTCGGACAGGAGCGACTGACCGACAGCCGCATGATCCCGCGCGCCGTGACTCTCATGGAGGAGCACCGGGGCGTCGCGTTCAGGGCCGTGATGGCCCTGGAGATCGGCGGCGGCAATGGCGTCCAGCCTCTCATGGCGGCGGCGCACCTCAACATTCCGGTCGTGGACGCCGACCTGATGGGCCGCGCGTACCCGGAGGCACAAATGACATCCGCCGCGGTGGGGGATCTACGGCCCTATCCGCTTACCATCGTCGATTGCCGCGGCGTCGAGGCGATCGTCGAAAAGGTGCCGACTTGGAAGTGGATGGAGCGGGTCAGCCGCAAGATCTGCGTCGAATACGGTTCCATCGCGGCGACCTGCAAGGCCCCGCGAACAGGCCGCGAGGTCAAGGACTGGGGGATTCCGCTTACGACCTCCAAGGCCATTGCGATCGGCCATGCAGTTCGCGCAGCTCAGGCCCGCCACCACGACCCGATCGAGGCCATTCTGTCGGTCGAACCCGGCAAGGTCCTTTTCCGCGGCAAAGTCACGGATGTCGAGCGCCGCACGACGGAGGGCTTCCTCCGCGGACGCGCGACGATCTCCGGCTTGGACGAAGATCGCGGCGCAGAGGTCGTGCTCGACTTTCAGAACGAATGGATCGTCGCCTGGCAGGATGGGGAGGCGATGGCCACGTCGCCCGATCTCATCTGCGTGCTCGACAGCGTCGCCGGCGAGGCGATCGGCACCGAGACGATCCGTTACGGACAGCGCGTCACCATCCTGGCCCTGCCTCCGCCCGCCGTCTTCACCACGCCGAAGGGGCTCGAGCACGTGGGGCCGCGCGCCTTTGGTTATGACCTCCCCTACAAATCGGTATTCGCCTGATGAGACGCATTGGAATTGACGTTGGCGGCACCAACACGGATGCCGTTCTGATCGAGGACGGACAGGTGCGCGGCGCCGTGAAGGCTCCCACCACCCCGGATGTGACGAGTGGCATTCTCGATGCATTGGGCCGCCTGACAGCGACGGGCGTCCTCGAGGGGAAGATGCTCGATGCCGTGATGATCGGCACGACGCACTTCATCAACGCGGTCGTGCAGCGGCGCTGGCTCACGAAGATCGGCGCGCTGAGGATCGGACTTCCCGCCTCGGCGACCCTGCCTCCTTTCTGCGATTGGCCGGAGGATCTCGCCGAAGTCGTCAGGGGAACCGTCACAATGGTGGAAGGCGGCCATGAATACGACGGACGTCCCTTCATGCTGCTCGACACCGCAGCCGTTCGGAGTGCAGCCCGCGAGATGCGGGCCCAGGGTATCCGCTCGGTCGCGATATCGTCGACCTTCTCGCCGCTGGATCCCAGCCACGAGCGTGAAGCCGCCGCCATCATGGCCGAAGAGATTCCAGATGTGGCGATCACCTGCTCGTCCGATCTCGGCCGCATTGGCCTCCTTGAGCGGGAGAATGCGGCTCTGCTGAACGCCGCCCTTGCCGACCTGGCGCGGGAGACCATCACGGCGTTTGAAAAGGCCATCGCGAGTTCGGGCATCTCGGCACCGCTCTACATCACTCAGAACGACGGAACGGTGGTCGAGGCCGCACAGGCCATGCGCCTTCCGGTCTATTCCTTCGCTTCTGGCGCTACGAACTCGATGAGAGGCGCGGCCTACCTGTCCGGAATCCAGGACGCGATTGTGGCCGACGTTGGCGGGACCACGACGGACGTGGGCCAGATCAAGCACGGATTTCCCCGGGAGGCCAATGCGGTCGTGAAGGTGGGAGGGGTTCGGACCCTCTTCCGCATGCCGGACCTTCTTTCGATCGGCCTCGGCGGCGGCAGCCATGTTTCACTCGATCCCCTTTCAGTAGGGCCGCTTTCCGTCGGCTATCGCCTTACCAGCGATGCGCTCGCCTTCGGGGGCAACCAACTCACCACCAGCGATATCGGCATTGCGGCCGGCATTCTCGGGATCGGCGATCGCGACAAGGTAACCCACATCGACCAGCCGACCTGCCTGCGCATTCTCGACCACATCCGCACCATGGTCGAGGAGAGCGTCGATCGCATGAAGACGGAGGCTGGCGACATCGTCCTCCTGGCTGTCGGAGGCGGAGCTTTCCTCATCCCCAACGGGCTCGAGGGCGTGTCCCAGGTTGTGCGTGTGCCTCATGGTGACTGCGCCAACGCCGTCGGCGCGGCCATCGCGCAGGTTTCCGGTGAGGTCGATCAGGTCTTCCGGGACATGACGCGGGAGGAGGCGATCGCGGCTGCCGAGCGCTTGGCCGCCAATCGCGCCGAGGCTGCGGGCGCCGACCGCTCGACTCTTGCCGTGATCGACACTGAAGACATCCCGATCGCTTATCTTCCGGGTAATGCCCGCCGAGTCAGGGTTCGCTGCGTCGGTGATGTGGCGGCTGGCGAGCGAGCAAGCAATACTGCATAGGATGCTCTGCCTCCAGGCCAATCGGCTCGGCGAATACGCCAGAGGGCATCGTCAACTTAACGACATGAGACGGGTCTACCCCCTCAGGAGCGTCAGATCAGGTGCTCGCGATGCCGGTTACCTCGGCCCAGACCCGGAAGGCCTGAGCTCGGGACGTGCGATGAGCGGCAGCGTTGGTGTTGGCAGGACGGCGGAAGAGGTTCGCGACCTGATCGTGGACTGAGAGGAAGCGCTGCGCCTGCCTGGCTGATTTGAAGCGCTTCATGATGCGCTCGCGTCGTCGGGTCGGCTGATGAGAGTTCTCCGCTCGATTGTTCAAGCCTTTATGCTGCCGATGCTCCACTCCTGGCATGACCACCCTCTTCGCGGCGGCATAGCTGGCCAGCTTGTCCGTGATCACCACGCGCGGTGCGATGCCGTGCTTCTTGAGCAGCTTGCGCAGCAATCGCTTGGCTGCCTTGGCGTTGCGCCGGCTCTGGACCAGGATGTCGAGCACGACCCCATGCTGGTCGACGGCTCGCCAGAGCCAGTGCTTCCGGCCCGCGATGGTGATCACCACCTCATCAAGGTGCCATTTATCCCCAGCTGCCGGAAGACGGCGGCGGATCTGGTTGGCAAAGCCTTGGCCGAACTTGAGCGCCCACTGCCGCACCGTCTCATAGCTCACCCCGATACCTCGGGCGGCGAGCATCTCCTCGACCATGCGCAGGCTGAGCGGAAACCGGAAGTACAGCCAGACGGCTTAGCTGATCACTTCGGCCGGAAAGCGGTGGCGGGCGTAACGAGGGGCACGGGTCGATTCCATGCCGCACAAATAGCCCGATCCAGGTCACTCTTCGGTTAAGTTGACGATGCCGTCCGACGTTCCGGTCATCAGATAGCACTCCCGGATGTCGGGACATTGGCAGGCAGCCTTCTCGAACCGCCTGAGATACTCGTCCGTCTGCCGCTCCAAGGTGATCTGGACGATCACGACCGTCTCGGGTGCTGCAGCCCGGTCGTTGATGAGGGCCGAATATCCGCGGATCGTCCCGCTCTCCTCGAGAAGCCGCACTCGACGCAGGCACGCAGAGGGAGACAGCCCGACCTTCTCGGCCAGATCGGCGTTCGTGGTGCGCCCGTCGGCCCGGAGGATGTTGATGATGTGCTGGTCTATCCCGTCCATGGCGGCTCAAAAGTCGGTAGCGTTGAACGACTGCAATGCAGTGGCGGCATCGCACAGCTCAAATGCCTGTGCAAAGCGCTTGCTCTTAAGCTGTACTTAAACGATCGGAGCGGAAGGATGCATCGAGGCGCTGCATGAAGGTTTCCGCGCAGCACATGTGCTCGCGCATGATCCGGCTGACGGCGCGGCGATTCTTGGCGCGGAAGGCCGCCACGAGATCGCGGTGGCTTGTCACGTTGTGCTGGCCGAAAGCCTCGTGCTCGTCGTAACGGTCGCTGCGGAATTCGACGAGATCGCGCAGGAGCCCGTTGAGGAAGCGACAGATGAAGGCGAGCAGAGGATTATCGCAGCTCTCGCAGAGAATATCGTGGAATTCGATCTCGAGCCGACGGCCCGCGACCCGGTCGCCGCTGTCGCGGGCTTCGACGCATTGCTCGATATTTGTCTCCAGCCGCTGAAGCTGATCCTCCGTCAGGCGGCCGACGACGCTCTCCGCCAGAGACACTTCGAGGCTGCGCCGGAGCACGTAGATCTGCTCGAAATCCAGTACCTGAAAATGAAGGTAGCTGCGCAGCTGCTGCATCGCCGCGTCGATGGACACGGGCTGGATCTCGGCGCCGCCGTTCGGGCCGGTCTGCATCTTCACGAGTCCCTGCACCTCAAGGGCCTTCAGGGCCTCGCGAAGAGTACCCTTCGCGCAGCCGTAATGCTGCATCAGCGTCTTCTCGTTAGGCAGCCGGTCGCCCGGCTTCAGGCCCTCCCGCGCGATCCAGCGCCTCAGGTCCTCGGCGATCTGGTCAGAGAGCTTCGTGCGCTGCATCCGTCCGCGCCCGGGGGCCGGACCACCTTCCTTGTCGTTGGTCATAGCCGAACCGCCTCAGGTCTCCACGGGATATCGTCCTGGAGAGGATATATCGGACGGGCAAGCTTTTCGAAACGGAATAACTCATAGTCCGAGCTGGTCACCCCACGGCTCGCACATTCGACGACCGCCCTCGCGATGGGCTCGAAAACGGGGCGGCAATACATGCGCGATTTCAGGATCAGGTACCGGCACGCACAGGGATCGAGACCGACGCTCGTGAACACCGCAAGGTCCCACGGCTCGTGAGGCAGCTCGGTGACGAGCACCTGTGCCCGGCCGGTATCCAGCACGGCGGCCCGCCCCATGAAGCAGCGCATGCCCGTATAGGTCGGCCCACTGATCGTGTATTCCCCGTCGCCCAGGACGCGCACCACGCCTTCAAGCCGCAGCGGATCTTTGGAGATGCCGATGCGGGGCATGGCCACGCGGTTGCCGATTCCGATCTCGATCCGCGCGCCGACGCCCGCCGCCATCATGGCCGCCACGGCTTCCGGATCGCAGATCGGACCCACGATAATACCGTCGAGCCCTTGCGTCAGCGCCTCGCTGAGCACGTCCATGGTGTCGCAGGTGCCGCCCGACATGCAGTTGTCGCCATGGTCGAGCAGGAGCACGGGGCCCTGCCCGGCTCCCTCGCCGGCGGCGCGCCCCTCCGCGATCGATTGCTGAAGCGGCTCCTCACGATACACGAACTCGGCGCGACGCTCCCACAGAAGCCCGCCAATGTCGCGGGCGACCTCCGCCGCGAGATCCGCGGATTCCGCGACCGTGATCACCGACACGCCGGCCTCTGGAATGTCGGCGATGGGAAAGCCGCCGAAGACACTGGCCGCGAGCACGCCGGGCCGCTCCTCCGCCTTTCGTGCCGCCGCGATCACATCCTGCATGGCGCTGGGGACGCCGGTATTCATCTTCAACGTATGGGCCAGTTGCGGCGGATGGCACCACGCGCGCTTCGGCGCGAGCCGCTCGTCGAGCATGCGCCCCACGAGCCGAGCTACATGGGCGCCGGTCTCATGCATGTCCACATGGGGATAGGTCTTGAAGCCGACCAGCACGTCGGCATTGGCGACCATGCGTTCGGTGATGTTGCCATGAAGATCGAGGGCGACGCCAAGCGGCACATCCAGCGCGACGGCGCGAACGCGCGCGAGAAGTTCGCCCTCCCCGTCGTCAAAACTCTCCGTCACCATCGCACCGTGAAGATCGAGAAGAATGGCGTCACATCCGTTCCGGACAGCCGCGACGATGGCCGCCGCCATGGCCTCGAAAGCCTCGTCCGCCACGGGGCCGCTCGGATTGGCGGTAGCGAAGACCGGCGTCACCACCTCCGCGCCGCGCGCTTCCGCAAAAGCCAGGAAAGCTCCCATGGCCGTGCGGGAGCCTGCGCCGGCCTGCAGGGCATCCTCGTCCCAGCGGGGATTGAACGATGCGAGCGGCGTCGGCACCGGCGAGAACGTATTGGTTTCGTGATTCATGCGGGCGACGACGAAGCGCATGCCGGTCTATCCTTGTGAAGGCGCTGCCCAGCGCCGGTACGTTTTTTGTATCGGGATTCTTGAAGGACGCGTGTCAGTTCAGGCGTTCCATCCCGCGCCCGTCGTAGTCGAGAACGGAGCCGAGGAGCACCTGCGCTCCCGCCGCGCATTCCTCGAAGGACGTACTTTCTTCCTCGTTGTGGCTCAGCCCGCCCGCACAGGGCACGAAGATCATGGCGGTCGGTGCGACGCGGGCGACGTAGGCGGCATCGTGACCCGCGCCCGAGATCATGTCGCGCACCGGATATCGGGCCGCCTGCGCGCTCTTCTTCACGGATGCAAGGCAATCGGCATCGAACCTGACGGCCGGCGATTCCCAGACCTTCTTGGATTCCACGCCGAGGTTTCCCTTGCCGGCCATCTCGTCGATCGCGGCGAGGAGCTTCTGCTCCATCACGTCGAGGACGGCGTCGTCGGGATGACGGAAATCCACCGTGAAGAACACATGTCCCGGCACGACGTTTCGCGAATTGGGCTGCACCTCGATCAGCCCGACGGAGCCCACGGCGGAAGGCGCGTGCTCCAGCGCGATGGCCTCGATCCGGTCGATGAGCCGCGCCGCGCCCACGAGGGCGTCGCGCCGCATGGGCATCGGGGTCGAGCCTGTATGCGCCTCTCGCCCGGTGACGGAGACCTCGTACCAGCGCATGCCCTGGACGCCTTGGACGATTCCGATGACCTTCTCCTCCTGTTCGAGGATGGGTCCCTGCTCGATATGCAGCTCGAACATCGCTCCGAACGTGATCGATCCGGCCTTGGCTTCTCCCCGATAGCCGATCGCCTCAATGGCCTCGCCGAAGGTGACGCCCTGACGATCTTCCCGGCTGTCCGCATAGGCCCGATCGAAGACGCCCGCATAGACACCGGATCCGAGCATCGCGGGCGCGAAGCGCGATCCCTCCTCGTTGGTCCAGTTCACCAGCATGAGAGGCGCGTTCGTCTCATAGCCGGAATCCTGCAAGGTCTTGAGGACCTCCAGGCCGCCGAGCACGCCGAGGATCCCGTCGAACTTTCCGCCCGTGGGCTGCGTGTCGAGATGACTGCCGATCGCGATGGGCGGAAGATCGGAGCGCCGGCCGGGGCGAACGGCGAACATGTTGCCGACCTCGTCGACCGTCACGGTGCATCCGAGCCTCTCGCATTCACTTTTCAGCCAGTCGCGCACCCGCCTGTCGGCGTCGGTCAGGGTCAGGCGCGACACGCCTCCCTTTGCCGTTCCGCCGATCTTGGCGGTGTCCATCAAGCTGTCCCAGAGACGCTGGGGATTGATTTGCAGATTGGGAATCATTTGCTTTACCAAAACGCGGGGTCAGTGGGCCTTCACGCCCAGATAGCGGTCCTTCGTGGCCTCATCGGCCGCGAACTCGTCATGCGTGCCCTGATAGACGACCCGGCCGAGTTCCAGGATGTAATGGCGATCGGCGAGCTCAGTGCAGACGGCGAGGTTCTGCTCGACGAGCAGGATCGGGACACCGGTCGCGCGGATCTTCTTGATCTGGTCGACGATCTCGTCAACGATCACGGGAGCCAGTCCTTCGACGGGCTCGTCCAGCATCAGGAGCTTCGGCGCGTTGAGAAGGGCGCGGGCAATCGACAGCATCTGCTGCTCGCCGCCGGAGAGCTGGCCGCCGCCGTTGCGGCGGCGCTCTTCGAGGCGCGGGAAGATCCTGTACACGTCCTTCAGCGACCAGGGCGAGCCCTTGCGCTCCGCGATGCGCAGGTTCTCCTCGACGCTGAGCAGTCCGAAGATGCCGCGGTTTTCGGGCACGAGGGCGAGGCCACGCTGAGCGATTTTGTGAGGACGCCATCCTGTGACATCCGATCCGGCGAAGCGCACGCGCCCGGCGCTCGGCGCGAGCAGGCCGCTGATGCTCTTCAGGGTCGAGGTCTTCCCGGCCCCGTTCCGGCCGAGCAGCGTCACGACCTCGCCGGCCCGCACCTCGAGGGTCACGCCCTGAAGGATATGGCTCTTGCCGTAATAGCCATGCACGTTTTCGATTTCGAGCAATGCCGTGGTCATGCGAGATCACCCGTGATCATATTGCCGAGATAGGCGCGCCGCACTTCCGGATCGTCTCGCACCACGGCGGGCGGCCCCTCTACCAGCACGCGCCCCGCACGCATGACCGTTACGGTGTCGCTGATGTTCATGACGATGCCCATGTTGTGCTCGATGAAGAGCACCGTGTGGTCACGGCCCAGATCGCGGATCAGGGCCTTCATCGCCTCGACGTCGTCGATGCCCATTCCGGATGTCGGTTCGTCGAGCAGGATCAGCCGCGGCTTCGCGGCGACCGCCATGCCGACTTCGAGCCGCCGCTGCTGCCCATGTGAGAGTTCGCCCGCCGCTCTGTCTGACACATGGGTCAGCTCCAGGCGCGCCATGACTTCGTCCGCGACGGCGAGCGCTTGGTCACGCGGATCGACTCCGCGCCAGGGTGCGAGCGCCTGCAGAGGCGTGCGCCCCTGAGCCGCCAGGCGCAGGTTCTCGCGAACGCTCAGGTTCTGGAATAGGCTCGTCACCTGGAAGGAGCGCGCGATGCCCAGAGGCACCCTCTTGTCGTCGGATACATGGGTGATGTCCCGCCCGTCGAGAGCGATCCGCCCGCTTGATGCTCGCACCCGGCCAGTGAGGGCATGGAACAGGGTGGTCTTTCCCGCGCCGTTCGGGCCGATCACGGAATGAACTGTGTTGGACTTAATCGACAGGGTGACGTCCGAGAGGGCGAGGAAGCTGCCGTAGCGGACGCCGAGTTTTTCGGCCGCAAGAATCGGCGTCTGGGTGCTCATATGCCCCTCCCCTCGGATTCCGGCTGGATGGGAGGTTCGATGGAAGACTTGGTGGAAGACTTGCGGCCCATGGCCAGAGCCTCCACTAGGCGTTCGAGGAGACCCCATAGTCCCTTCTGCATGAAGAGCGCCACCACGATGAGAAGTCCGCCGAGAAGGAGAAGCCAGCGCGGCCAGATCGACGAGAGCAGATCCGACACGATCACGTATAACCCGGCTCCGAGCACGGAGGCGAACAGGTTTCCGCTGCCGCCGATGATCGTCATGATTAGGATGCTCTCACTCATGTGGTATTCGATGTTCGACAGGGGCGCGACGCCGATAAGGAGGGCATGAAGCGCGCCAGCAAGCCCCGTCACCGCGCCGGAAATGGCAAAGGCCGCGATCTTGAAGTCGCGGACCGGGAAACCGATGGCGCGCGCGCGTTCCTCGTTGTCGCGAACCGCCAGTAGGGTGCGCCCGAAGGTGGAGCTCGCGACCCGCTGCAGGGCCGCGAAGACGACGAGGAAGAGCACCGCCACGAAGGCGTAGTAGGACCACGAATCCCCTAAAGAGAAGGGTCCGACGGCGGGCCGGGGAATGTTGAGCAGGCCGTTGTCGCCGCCCGTGACGTCCTTGAACGTGTAGGCGAGGAAGTAGAAGAACTGGGAGAAGGTGAGCGTCAGCATGACGAAGTAGACGCCCTGCCGGCG
Organism: Microvirga calopogonii; assembly: GCF_003347665.1. Lineage (GTDB taxonomy): Bacteria > Pseudomonadota > Alphaproteobacteria > Rhizobiales > Beijerinckiaceae > Microvirga > Microvirga calopogonii. The sequence goes on along the minus strand of NZ_QDGA01000025.1, from coordinate 38,427 downwards.
GATCGAGAGCCAGCCGACACCCGTGGCGATGACGGCTCCTGCAATCGCCGCGAGAACGAGCGCCACACCGAGCGGGAGCGAGGTGTGCAGCAGGGTCAGGCCGGTCGCGTAGCTTCCGAGCCCGAAGAAGATTCCCTGGCCGAAGGACAGAAGGCCCGTATAGCCGAGGAGGAGATTGCAGGCGGCCGCCGCCATGGCGAAGATCAGCACCTCGGACGCGAGCGTGCCGGACCGCATGAAGAGCGGGAGCGCGACGGCGACGAGGGCGGCGAGAATAAAATGCAGAGAAGCGCGGTTCATGATGACGCCTCTCATGCCCGGCCGAGCAGGCCGCGCGGCATCGTCAGGATGACGAGACCCATGCCGAGATAGATCATCAGGCGGGCGCCCTCGGGCCAGAGCGTCGTCATGACGCTCTGCACGATTCCCACCAGGAGACCCGCGATGAGCGCGCCGGTGTAGCTGCCCATGCCGCCGATGACGACGACCACGAAGGCAATGCCCAGCGCCTCGACGCCCATGAAGGGCTCGACGCCGCGGATCGGCGCCGCGAGCGCTCCGGCGAGGCCCGCGAGGCCCGCGCCCAGCGCGAAGACGGCCGTGTTCACCCGCAGGATGTCGATGCCGAGCAGCGAGACCATGTCGGTCGATTCCGAGCCCGCGCGCACCACGGCGCCGAGCCGCGTGCCCTCCAGGAGCCACCAGAGGCCGATGGCAAGCACGAGGGTCAGACCGATGACGAAAAGGCGATATTGCGGATAGATAAAATCGCCTAGAATGACGACGCCGCTGAGCGCGTCCGGGGTCGAGACGTTGCCGCCCACCGGCCCCCACAGGATGATGACGAGTTCCTGCACCATCAGGGCGAGCCCGACCGTCACGAGGATGTGGAACGTGTGCGGCAGGTGATAGATGCGTCGCAGCAGGACAGATTCCGTCAGAGCCGCGAGCCCCCCGACGATGATCGGCGCCACAAGGAGCGCCGCCCAGAAATTCAGGCCGCGCTCGGTCATGTCGTACACGAGATAGGCGCCCAGAAGATAAAATGCGCCGTGGGCGAAATTCACGAAATGAAGCAGCCCGAAGATGATGCTCAACCCCACCGCGAGCAGGAAGTAGAGCATTCCCAGGCCGATGCCGTTCACCACCTGAAACAGATAAATCACGCGGGCACCCGATGTTGGAGCCAATCAATGGTCGCAAAAGAAAGGGGACGGCCGCGTGCCGTCCCCGCCGATGATCAGGCCATCTTGCACTGCGCCTGTTCCGGAGACTGGAACGACTTGCCGAAGCTGATGATGTCGGCGTAGTCGTCCTTGTCCTTCATGGCGCTCTTGGCCTTTCCCTTGAGCAGATAATAGTTCTTGATCACCTGGTGGTCGGCCGCGCGGATCTCCTCGTCGCCCGTAAGGCCGGCGTACTTCATGCCCTCCATGGCCTGGGTGACCGCCGGGCCGTCCGCGCTTCCCGCTTTCGCGGCCGCGTCGATCAGGATCTTCGTGGTCAGATAGGCACTGGCGAAGGCGTAGTTCGGATTCATCTTGTGCTTGGCCTGCACCTTGGCGACCAACTCGCGGTTGAACGGCGAGTCGATGCCGTGCCAGTACTGAGCCCCAAAGTAAACGCCCTCCATCAGATCGGGGCCGAGGGCCTCGAACTGCTCGAGCCCCGACGCCCAGGCCAGCAGGATAGTCATGCGCTTCTTCATGCCGAAACTGACGGCCTGACGAAGAGTATCAGAAGACTGGGAGCCAAAATTAAGGATGAGGAGAGCATCGGGCTTGGCCGCCATGGCGTTGGTCAGATAGCCGCTGAACTCCTTCTCGGTGAGCGAGTGATAGCTGTTGCCGACATGCTCGATCCCCTTCTCCTTGAAGATCGCTTTCGCGGCGTTGAGCAGACCATCGCCGAAGACGTATTGCGGCGTGATCGTGTACCAGCGCTTCGCGTTGGGAAGCTGCTCGATGAGCGGACGCACGGTCTGCTCGATTGCGCCGAATGTCGGCACGCTCCACCGAAACGTGCTCTTGTTGCACTCCGAGCCGGTGATCTCATCGGCGCCTGCTGTGGTGATGAAGACCCCCTTCCCTTTCGCGACTTCCTTGCCCATGGCGAGGGCCTCGGACGACAGGATACCGCCGGAGAACAGCGTCACTCCGCGCTCCATCGCCTCCTGAACCTTGCGGACGGCTGTAGCCGGCTTTCCTTCCGTGTCGATCTCGAGATAGCTCAGCTTACGGTCTAGGACCTTGCCGACCTCCTCAACAATCATTGCGGTACCCATGGAGCCAAACTTACCATTGGCAGCGAAGGGCCCCGACATTGGAAGCGGCGCGCCTATGGTGATGTCCTCGCTGGCAGCGAAGGCTGGCCGGAGCCCCGCAGGGAGGAGCAGCGAGCTTGCGGCAACGGATGAGAGTTTCAGCAGATCACGGCGGTTGAGCATAGCTACCTCTGGGCTGGTTATTTGTTCTATTTATACGAATAATTATCATAGAAATGAGCCTGTCAAGGGGCGCTGGGCTGACCACTACGGGTTGCCGGGCGTTAGCAGGACATCGGGGTCGAGTATGTCCAGAGCCGAGCGCAGACACCGTTCTTTGAGTCATCACGTAGATTGTCCCGGCGCCCGCCAGAATTCGTGGCAGAGACCGCGGCCGTGATGTCTAATGGCGTCGGCAGGCATGGAATTAGGACGACGAAGGGCCAGTGCATGTCCGCCAAGTTCCGGAGGTTGAGACTGCAAGCTAGATAATCTGTGAAGCGGCACTAATGGTTGCCCCTCGCGAGAGAAGCGCAAAGCCTTGGCTTAGCGAAATCAAATGGAAATTGGGCGGGGTCACTATCGGCGTTGATGATGACCCCGCCGACGCCATGAATTTGCAGCAACGTCATGCACTTGATGGCAGTTGGCTCGGTGGCAGCATTCGACGCTGATTCACATCCGGCCTAGCGGACCAGGCGGAACCGCCAAATCCCGGAACCTGCAATCTTCATCCCGCGGGTTCGTTCCCTGGAGGCTTTCGGACGCCGTCCCCGGTGCATCTGGCTGCGTCTGTGATGGCTGGCATCCGAAACCCTACACAAGAAGGGGCCAGCGCAAGATCTGTTCCGGATTATACGTTCTTAGTTAGAACGGATCAGAAACTTGGTTGATGGGGTCTTGTGGAATGACCCCGAGTGTGAAGCCAGATGATACTCGCATCGATCTGGTACCGATTTGAAACTGTTTCCTTAACTGCATTGTCAAAGCTATCCGGGCAGCGCCGCCCGCTTGCAGATATCACTTTGGAGAGCACTACCCTCCTCTTCCCGTTGTTCTGCCCTGGAATGTTGGCTCAAACACCTGGATTCAGAGCATATGCAGCCCTTGCGGAGATCTCTCGATCGACCCAGGCATCTATGTTCTTGCTACGTACTTCGTTACCGTATCATTGGGCACCGTTGCGTTAACCTTGGCGGTATAGCGAGGAGCGGTTCATCAAGGATCCGCTCCCGTGCCTCTGTCCAAGCGCCGCCGCTTCCCGGTTGAGATCATCTTGCTGTGCGTGCGCTGGTACTGCAAGTATGGGATCAGCTATCGCGATCTGGCTGAAATGATGTCCGATCGCGGTGTCAGCGTCAGTCCAACCACGATCTTCCGCTGGGTTCAGCGCTACGCGCCGGAGATCGAGAAGCGGGTGCGACCAAACCAGGGACCTCGCTCACGTTCGTGGCGAGTGGACGAGACCTATGTGCGAGTGGGTGGGCGCTGGCGATACTTGTTTCGAGCGGTCGATAAACATGGTCGGCTGATTGCCTCCATGTTGTCCGGCCGGCGTGATACTGGTGCCGCTTATCGCTTCTTACGCAAAGCTCTGAGAGTGGTGAGCGACTATCCGCCGTCCTCGATCACGACCGACAAACTGGCGTCCTATCCGAAGGCCATCCTGCGCCTGCAGAACGAAGGGCTGCTGCCGCAGGATGTCGAACATCGCACCTCGAAATATCTCAACAACATCATCGAAGCGGATCACGGTGCGCTCAAGCGCGTGATCCGGCCGACGCGCGGCTTCCAGACGATGAAAACTGCCGCGGCCACCCTGACGGGTTTCGAAGTCATGCGCATGATCCGCCGCGGTCATTACAACAAGCGGGGATGTCGAGCGACAAGCGAAACTCACCTCGTCAGTCAACTCTTCGGTTTTGCTGCCTGAGCGACGCGTTAAACTGGGTCCGTTATGCCGTTTTCAAGTTACTGCAACGGTGCCGCCGCCGGCGCCCAATGACCCACGTCCATCCGGGGGATGAGCAGGGGTCAAAGGGCGGCACTGGCATTTTCCCAGTCTCAACTGAAGTGAGCAGGGTTCAGTAATCGATCACACGGTCCCAACGCGTGCGTTATCCGGCTCTCTCTTGCGCTCGGTGAAGAGCGCGAGAACAACCGTGAGAGCCATGAAAATTGCGGAGATGATGAACACCCAGTGCGGGAGGCCCTGGTCCATAATCCAGCCGAACAGAAGAGGGCTCAAGATGCCGCTGAAATTGAATCCAGTCGAGACGATGCCAAAGGCGCGCCCTGCCCCGCCCTCTGGCGCGGCCTTACGGACAAGCATGTCGCGCGATGGCGCGATCATCCCGCCAAGAAAGCCCGCGGCAGCCATGGTCATCGTGAGCAGCGCAGGCGGCAGCGCAACCAATGCGATCAACAGTAAAACGGCAGCATTGACGCCGAAGCAAAATACAGCGACTTGGGAGTGTCGATCCGTGCGATCGGCCAAGAACCCGCCGGCGAGCACGCCTATTGCGCTTGCCGCAAGATAAGCAGTCAGCGCGACATTCGCCGTGGCGAATGAGGCGCTAAAGCCATTCATCAGCGCCACAACGCCGAAACTGCTGATGCCAGAGGTGGAGAGGCCGAGCAGCATGAAGAAGATGGTCAGGACGATGAGCATTGGCGTGATGATGGACTGCTGTGATGCGTGGCCCATTCCAGCCTTCCGGCGATTTGCCCCCGCCTCCGGAACATCGAAGACCAGCAGCAAGACCGCCACGAGCGGCCCAGCCGCACCGCACGCTACCAGTGCGGTGATGCCGCCGAGCGATGTCATCAGCGCCGCAACGATCATAGGTGCCATCGCACCGCCGAGATAGCCAGCAAAGGTGTGGATCGAAAAGGCACGGCCCATCCGTGCCTCATCCATATGGGCGTCGAGAATTGCGTAGTCCGCGGGGTGATAGACGCTGTTTGCAAGCCCGAGCAGAACCGCACTTGCGACCAAGATGGGGTAGCTCAGATGCAATCCGATGAGGACCAGCGAAGCCCCGCCAAGGCAAAGCCCGATCAGGAGAATCTTACGCGCGCCAAAGTGATCGACGAGATAGCCCACTGGCGCCTGAGTGAGCGCCGAGACGACTGCGAACACTGTCAGCGCAAAGCCAAGATCAATATAGTCGATGTTGAGAGCCGTCTTAAGAAACGGAAACAGCATCGGCAGCACAAGCATGTGAAAGTGACTGACCCAATGGGCCGCCGAGATCAGCGCGAGGGTGCGCAGCCTGGTATCGCTCTTGGTTCGCCGAGATGGGGTGACAACATCGACCATTGGAGAGGCTCTGGTTACCTTTCAAGTGCCAAGTGCTGGAGGAGTGGTTATCCGGCGTCCAGGCAGAAAGCTGTGTCACCTTCAGAGACTTGGCTCAACCACTGATGCATGCTTCTAAGGCAGCTGAGCACAGAGAACAACAGCGGCAAGTGCCGCCGATGCGGCAGCGGCCATCAGCCAGAGATCGATACTCAGCAGCCGTTGATCGACAAGTTGCTTCATCAAGACAGGGCGCAAGGACGGCTTTCAAGGCAATGCGCCGCTAATTGGGGCACGCTGCGCCTCCGTCAACCCTAACCTGCGGCTGGTGCCCAATTGTCGCTGATGCGCCGATCCGAGCCGTGGATGGTGCCGTTTTCGCACCCCAGATCCGCGATGCAATTGCAGAGGGTTTGGAAGGGCTTTGCTTCTATGATGGAGGTGAGAGACGAAGCCGGAGATTGCCCTGGCGGGAAGGTTAGTGGTCGAGATCAACGAACCGGGCAAAGAGAAGCACCTCGTGCGTTGCAGAGGCGCTTCCCTTCCCGGGAGATCCGGCCCCCAGCCGTTCCTTCAAGGACAGAACCAGAATGCCTGATGACCGGCGCTTTGGCTGTATCGCAACGAGCACAGGTGCCGAACAATATGGCCTTAGAGCGCGGCCAACAGCAGGCTCAGGCCGATCAAGGCGGTAAAGGAGACGACAAACCGCACAGCAGCTTGCGTGAAGGTCGGGACGTGCATCGGAGCAAAGACAGGCGTTGCGGCCTCGATCGGCGGCATGATGAAGACCTCAATGAATTCGGCGCGTTATGAAGAAATGGTGGAGAAGGCGATCAAATCGTGTCGCTCGGCCACGCTATGTGTCCGATTTCGGCGCGAATGTCTGTAGCCGGCAGGTCACACGGCTAGACGCGATGCACCTGATCCGAAGACCTTCGAAAGCAGCATTGCCGATCAGTCAGAACCGCCTACATCCAAGATGTGCGTCATTCCCTTGGCACACCAGCGCCCTGGTCGAGGTTTCAGTCAGCGCCCCGGTTGGGGCGCTTCTCTCTCATGCACCCTGAGACGTGGTGCCTCGGTTGTTCGTCCTCACGGCTGGTTGGCCGAGCCAGGCGCACAGCTCTTCCAGTGACGGAAAGCTATGCTCAACCTCTCGGAATGGCGCAGGCCGCCTGCTCCGCGGCAGGTCCTCAAGTAGCTCGGCCGTCCAGATGTACGGCTGGCGCAAGCCGCTTCTCACCACGCTGGCCACGATGGTGTCGCCGAGGAGCAGGTCATAGGCGCCGGGCGCCAACTGGATCAGGCTGTAGGTCATTGCGGGCTCTCGTCCGTGGCAAGCTGGCGATCGATCCACTCGCGGGCCTTGGCCAAGGCCGTCTCGCGCTCCGGGGCCATGATCAGGGTCGGCTACCGGTCGGGCCATTCCACAAGGATCATCCAGTCCAGGCCGCTCGGGCTGAGGCGGATGCGATAGCCGTGATGGTCGATGAGAGTGGCGTCTTGAGAGGGCGAGGGATCGGTCATCATGGGACGGGTGGGTTTGGTTGTGCGGGAGCGATATCTGAGATGGGCAGCAGACCTTTGGGGTGCTGCGTTGATATGTGGTGGGCCTGGAGGGACTTGAACCCCCAACCAGACCGTTATGAGCGGCCGGCTCTAACCATTGAGCTACAGGCCCCACCGCCACCCCCGTGGATGCGATCTCTCTCATATGGGGTCCAAGGTCTCCTGGGAAGCGTCAGCGCCTTGGCGGCTGCAGCGAGCGGGCGAGGTCTCGGATCACGCTGTCCTCAATGGTGAGCCCATCGAGTTCGTCTTCGTCCTCGGCATCGAAGGCGAACCCGGATGATGTTGGCGCCCGAGACTGCCGTGTCGGGTGCGGTTCGGTTTCCTGATCGCGGTGATCCAGGGCATCGAGCAGGCCATGGAGGGCCGCATTCGACACCTCCCCTTCGGGCACGGAGGGCAGCCCGGCGAGGGCGATGGTGCGCAGCCGGTAGCTAGGATCAGCCGAGACCTCTTGACCGAACCAGGCTGGCCGCTGGAATTCTCGCGCCGCCTCGTCGTGCTTGAACGCTACGCTGATCAGATCGAGCGGTCCCGGGGTGACGAAACGCTGGAGGCTGGCACCATGATCGCCGAGATCGACGGCGATGCTCAGGTACTCGATCTGTCCTGCGGTCAAGCCGAGCAGGGCCTCGGCCTGCGCCGGGGAAATCTCAGTCGCGTCCTCGCTCGGATCCTTCACGGAATGGGAGGCAAGGACCAGGTGGCCAGTATCGCCCGTCACCTGCACATGCATGCTGCGGGCGGGATGTTCGGGAAAATAGCCGTGCCGGATAAGTTCGCCTGCCCTCTCCCGCTCGATCAGCCGGGCCAGACCAGAGGCCAGCAGAAAGACACGGGTGGAACTCATCGGAGTGGCCTCTCATCATCGGGCGGTAGCGCCAGGGTGGGTTTTTGGGCACAAGACTGAAAAGGCAACCCACGCATCACGCCGAGACAGTCCATGGGTCCACGACGGTCTCCTAACTTCTGGCAACTAACGGCATCCCCTCACCTCTTCCCGGCGATCCGGCGCCTGATCAGCGTGTGCGCCTCCGCGATCAGGGTTTCGCGATCGCTCGCCAGCAGGATCGTCGGGCGTTGGCCCTGCCGTGCGATGAAGGGGACCCAGCCGGTCTGCGTCGGACCGAACCGGATCCGATGCTCCAGGAACTGCATCTCCTCGATCAGGTCAGGATCGGACAGGGCTGGAGACGCCAGATCGGGTTGCGACGTCATCGCTCGCGCCTCACCGTTGGCAGGGCTGACATCTCGGGCCTCTGATCACGAGCCCGCGGCCACGGCGCCAGCGCGGAGGCAGCCAAGACGAGATCCGGGAGATAGCCTATGATTCAGCATCGAATATGTACCCTTGAGCCGACTGCCGTTACGCACATGACATTGATGGAGAATTCGTCGCGTCAGCGGGGTCATCATCGGCGCCGATCGTGACCCCACCAAGTTTCCATTTTGCGTCGCTGAACCCAGGCGTTGCGCTCCTTTGAGAGGGGTCAGTTCTTCGGTGCCGATTCACATCCTGAGCTTTGCCACGAATGATGGTGGCTTCGCCGCCACTGTTCAGTGTCACGTCTGCGGCTTCGAAAAGCCCACTGATCGTGATTTCGAGGACGAGCAGACCGCCCACGAGGCCGCAACCCTTGCCTGGTTGGGGGGCACGGAGCCCCTCCCCTCACCTCCTCGCATTTGATTTCAGCGCTTATCTCCCACCACGAGGATGCTGATGTGCAGCTTCCAGAGCTCGCGCTTGAGCGCCGCTAGGCGATCAGGCGGCAGCTCTGACCCAAACATCTGGTCAAACTCGTCCCTGGTGAGATAGCCGCGTTTTCTCGCCTGCTTCAGCAGGCGCCAGGACTCTGGATTGGAGAGATCAAACAGCGGCCCAGGCATGAGCATCTCCGGCTGATCGTGTGATGGTACTGCAGCCGGAATCCTCCGCAAGGAAAGGTGCGCGAACCACAGCGTCCTGCACTCGCGGTCTGGAATGCGGTTGAGGAACTGGCCCAGGTTCTAGGCCTTCGCAGGACCCAATGTATCGGCCATGGTGGCGCCGCGGGCGCCCATCGGCTTCTCTGGACCCTCGGTGGTGTCCTTTGCCGTCTGGTGCTCCATCTCGGCATTGATCTCGGCCCCGAGCAGGACGACGATGCTCGAGATCCAGATCCATGTCATGAAACCAATGACGGCGCCGAGCGAGCCGTAGGTCTCGTTGTAGCTGCCGAAGTTCGCCACGTACCAGGAGAACAGCATCGACACGACGAGCCAGAGCAGCGCTGCGACGATGCCGCCCGGCGTGACCCACTTCCACTCGGCCTTGTCGCGGCTTGGTCCGTAGCGGTACAGCACGGCCAGCCCGCCGATCACCACGGCCAGAAGGACCGGCCAGCGGGCCAGCGATAGCAGCCATTCGAGTCCGCTGCCCAGACCGACGAAGTCGAGGACAATCGGCAGGATCACGATCCCGGCCAGGGCGAGGAGAATGAACCCGACGGCCGCCAGCGTGAAGGTGAGCGACTCGAGGTTCAGCTTGACGAAGCTTCGCTTCTCCTCCTCGTCGTAGACGATGTTGAGCGCGTCGAAGATCGCCTTCATGCCCGCGTTGGCACTCCACAGCGACACCCCAAGGCCGATGATGAAGCTGAGGCCGAGGGTCCCCTCGCCTGCCGAAGCGATGCGAACCACCTGCTCTCGGATGATGTCGAGCGCACCGCCCGGGAGCACACCGGAGAGCGCCGTCAGGTGATCCTGGATCGTGGCCGGATCGGCAAACAGGCCGTAGACGGAAACCAGGGCCGCCAAGGCCGGGAACAAGGCCAGCAGGGCGTAGTAGGTCACGCCCGCGGCCACCGACATGAGACGGTCCTGGCCGAACTCCTCGTAGGTGCGCCATAGGATATCCTTCCACCCCTTGACTGGGATCTGGGTAGGGGTGGCGGCCTCTCGTCCCCTGCCCGGCTCCGAGGCTGCGGCTGCCGGTGCATGTTGGCTGGGGTCCCTCGCTCCAGCCTCCCGCCCAGTCTGCTCGGGACGACCGGGATTGTGGGCGGGGATCCTCGTGGCCGCCCTGCTGCCCCCAGCCACGAGCCGGACCAGGACCATGCCGGCTGCGGTGGCCAGCAGGGTTGATGTCATGGACGGAGCGGTATGCTTCTGGGGATCCTGGGACGGAGGGAGTGCGGCGGGCATGATGGATGTCGAACTCTGAGGCGTACTGACGGACCAGGCTTGGCCGTTAGGGTAATCGCAACCTCGGGAGGTATGTTCCACCCTGACTGGCTCCAGCCCTGGCAGCGCGGGGCTCCTGCGCCACGGCGGATGCACTCCCGCAGCGTGTGGTTCGGCGGTTGAAAACGATCCCGCCCGCGACATGTGTCGGGGCATGACAAGCACCGTTTCCGCTACCTCGTCCCCACCCACCAATCCCATGCTCGATGCAGCCGTCCAAGCCCATCTCGGCACCCAGCTGCGGGTCCTCTACGGCGATCCCGTGGAGATCAAAATGCCGCGGCGCCTCGCCCAGCTCGCCGACCGCGTCGCCCAGGTCATCCGTGCCCATACAGAGCCGGTGGATCAGGCATTCGTCGACGGCATCATGGCCAGCCTGAAGTCGCTGCAGGCCTTCGCGATCTCCCTCACCCACGACGTCCACCAGGCCGAGGACCTCGTGCAGGAGACGGTTTTGAAGGCCATCAGCAAGCAGGAGAAGTTCGAAGCCGGCACGAACCTGCAGGCCTGGCTCTTCACCATCCTGCGCAACCTGTTCTTCTCCGGCCACCGCAAGACCCAGCGCGAGGTAGAGGATGCGGACGGTGCCCACGCGGCGACACTCGTCACGATCCCGGACCAGGAGGACCGTATTGCCGTCCAGGATCTTGAAGCTGCTCTCGCCAAGTTGCCGCGGGAGCAGCGCGAGGCCATCCTGCTCGTCACCGCCGAGGACATGGCCTACGAGGAGGCGGCCGAGGCGCTCGGCGTGAAGGTTGGGACACTCAAGAGCCGGGTGAACCGGGCCCGGAACCGGCTGGCCGGACTCATGGGGCTCTTGGGAGCCGACGGCATTGCCGCCGGACGCCATGCCGGCTCCTGATCAGGGCCCAGCTCGAAGCCAAGCCTCGAGTGCTCTCTGCCCATAGTCCATCCATCGCGTCTCTCAGGTCAGTTCTTGAACAGGCCGGGATCCGGTTCCTGAATGGTGGAAGGCCTGGTGTTCCTCCCGATGCGACGGAAAGGCAGATATCGAGATGACCTACAGGCTCTTCCGGCTCGCTCCCGGCAGCTATGACGTGCTGCTCAATGGGGTGATCATCGCCAGCTTGGTCCAAAGTGGCCCAACCAATGATGCCACATGGACAGCGGAGCTTCTGGTGGATCTACCCCCAGAGGAAATGCCGGCTCCCTTCACAAAGGCAGAACACACGTTCGGCAGCCTGGAAGAGGCCCGGCAGTGGCTTGGAGGAGCGGAACTCCAGGACACGAAGATTCACGGTTAGGACCAGGGAGCCTCGGCAATGCCAAAACAGACCCATTTGGTTCGAGATAAGCAGGTGGATCGGGATGAAGCTCTTGAGGCCTACCTCCTCGAGCACACTCCCGGCTTACGGGAGTACGATGCGGCCCAGCATAGAACTTTCAGCCAGTTAGAAGAGGATGCGTACGCACGCCATCCCGATCCCACGCCAGATGATATCGCCGCGGCTGAAGCGGCGGAGGCGGCCCTCCCGTCCAGAAAGAGGACAGAGGTTCAATTGCGCAGAAGCTTTGCTCCTTTGGCCTCTCACCTTCCAACAGAGATCAAGCGCAAACGGAAACGCTTCGTCCAGCAGGGTCAGCGGGCCTGGAACAGAGCCAACCCGACACCTCTGACATGGGAGCTGGAGCGAACGCTCACGGCAGAATTCATGAAGACTTATCAACGCTGATTGCCAGAAGGGCACGCCCTTCCAAGAGCCGGTTCGTGCATCGCTTAATGAGCCACTTAGGAGCACTTCATAGCCGTAGCCGACCAGGCTGCTGGCGATTGTCATTCCGGCCAACCGATCACCGGATACAAGCAGAACGAGAGTCTGTCGGCTCATGAGGAAATACCCTGGACGGAGCGCGCGAAGACGCCATTGGAAACGGAAAGGTTGTTCGGAAATCAGACCCGCGAATGTGCTGTGATCGGCCTGCTGGGATCATGGCCGGCCAACAGGGTTAACTAGAGGTTAACCACCCCTGCCTGCAGGAGCTGGGCAGCCCGGAAAACGCAATGGCCGCGTCCGTCAGCCCTCCGGCTGCGTGGTCTCTCCAGGTGCACCGAACGCCTCAAGCCGTTCCTGAGCGGCTTTGAGTGCGGCCTCCTTCCAGACGAGCGCAAGAGCCTCGCCAAGATCATCGTTGGCCCGCTGTAGCGCCTGCTCTCGGATGTTGCGGGCCAGGTCGAGGATGTGCTGCTCCATGGCCTCCTCACCGGAGGCCGAGCCGACGTGCATCAGGCTCAGGTCCGCGGCCATCGTGCCGTACGTCTCACCTGCCTTTCGCGCTGCCTCACGCCTGTCGGCGTCTGTCTCCATGGCGGTCACCTACCCCGTGCGCACAAACTCCGCGTTGAAGATAATTCGCGAAAGGAGAAAGCGCTCCGCTGCGGTCGCTCAGAAGCGTCTCCGGGTGCCCGGAGATGCTGCCTCCGCCGGGTCACTTCATCGAGGCACCGCTTCATAGGGTTAAGCTGAAACCCTGCGCGAGGCAGATCATTAGCCCGATGAGGGCCGTTCACATCTTCGGCCTTCAGGACTAGGAGGCCTCCTCACCTACTTGGCAATGGCGGGTGGGGAGGCCCTTTCTTCATCATCTCGGACCCTACTACGACCGTCAGACCTCTTGGAGACGGCGATCCGCGTGGATCGGCTCACCGCAAGATCTGCAGCTCTTGTTCCAGGCCCAACAAGGATCCGGGCCAGACGAATTCGGCAGCTTAGGATCCCCTCACGTCCTAATACGGCTAGGCTCGATATGCACTTAGAGCATAACTTCCCTACATAGCGTCGACTGCTAATTTGGGCGTCTCAACCCCATATCATTCTCATCACAGACAATGGAAAAAACCTCGATGGTCGAGGCAGTTAGTACCTGAAGGCATAGCATGTTCGTAACCTACATTCTCTCCCAAATCCGCGCGTATCTGCGTTACCGCAAGACGGTTCGTGAGCTGTCGCATCTCAGCGATCGTGAGCTCAACGACCTTGGCATCGTGCGGTACGACATTGACTCCATCGCGCGCAATTCTGCCGCTGCTGCCTAACCCGCTTCAGCTTCGTCAGAGATGTCGAGCCCGCCCTCCGGCGGGCTTCTGCGTTTCTGGGCCCCACAGAAACAACAAGAGCAGGACCCAAAGATCCTGCCCCTTTGAAATCACGCCACCGGCGATCCCGGCGCCGCTGTGCCTATCTCTGTTCGGACCTGGGCGGCGAACTCAGGAAGTCCTCAATGGAGAGCTGCGCCGCATTTCGTGGTCTTGGCTTTGGGCGACGTGCGGCCTCCTCTGGTGGAGCCACACTCTTATGCATGTTCACAGGAACGCTCTCGGCCCGTGCCTTTTCCATGCGGGCCTTGGCCCGGTCGCGCGACACCGCTTCCTCGGACTTCGGATCGTCCTGCAGCCATTTTCCGTGCTTGAGAACTTCGTTCACGCGGCCCTGGTTGACGCCCAGCTGAAACGCAATTTCCTGCTGGGTCATCTCAGTGGTCTGGTTGAGCTCGATGATCCGCCTCGCCAACTCAGGCGTCATCTTCTTGCCGGCAATCCGCCGCCCGACCCTGACCGTCCGATTGGCCCGATCACGCTCCTTGAGCTTCTCCAGGATGGCGAGGGCCATGTTCATGCCCTGCTCCCGCAATGCGGTCTCGAACTCCTTGAGAGTGGTCAAACGGCATACTCCTCGATGACGGTGTCGAAATCAACTCGTCCTTCTATCGGCCTCATCGCTCATCGACCTACCAGCGCTGGGCGGGCGATGTCCCGGAACCCTTGCAGCGGTTCCTGGGCGAAATCACCGAATTGGGTGACAAGCTCGGACCAGTCCTCATCCAGCTTCCCCCAAGTCTAAATTCGACCCTGATGCAGCCGAAGCGTTCTTCCGGACTCTCCACGATTCCTTTGGCGGCGATTTCGTCTGCGAGCTCCGGCACGCAACGTGGTTTATGGCTGACGTCGACGAATTCTTCATAGAGCGTCAGGTCGCGCGGGTCGCAGCCGACCCTCAGCCGCACCCGGATGCGAAGCAGCCGGGCGGATGGCACGGACTTGCGTACTATCGCCTGTATGGCTCGCCGCAGATGTACTATTCATCCCACTGCGACGAGGACATCACCCGGATCGCTCGGGAACTCAGAAGGCGTGAGACGGAGGGTACGCGGACTTGGTGCATCTTCGATAACACGGCGGAATTTGCCGCGACGGCAAACGTCCTCGCCGCCGCAGCCCTCGCCCAATGATGAAGCAGGTGTGACGGGCAGGCTCTCTCTACTGCGGGCCAAGCAGTTCACTGCTCCCGCACTGTTCGCTCAAGTTCCGCCTTCTCAATCTTCTGCAGCAGGGCCTCGATGTCGCCTGGCAGGGACTGTCGCAAGGTATCCTCATAGATTTGCTTTAGGTCCCGACCTATGCAGAGCAGGAGATCGCGGTCTGAGAGACGAGGGTATCGCCAATGTTCTGTCTTTTCGCTCAACGGCTTTCACTCCTCTGCCATGCGTCACAGCGATCGGCACCGTCACGACAAGACGATGACCTGGGTTCCCTCAGACGCGCGCTGATAGAGGTGGATTACATCCTGGTTGACCATGCGGATGCAGCCGGACGACACGTTGGTGCCGATCGTCTCAGGCTCAGTCGTACCGTGGATGCGATAGCTGGTGTCCCCGCCGTCTGCAAAGAGATACATCGCCCTCGCCCCAAGCGGGCTTGTCGGGCCTCCTGGAACACCCCGCCCGCGTGACGTTGCCACAAGTTGCGAGCGGATCTCCGGATCACGGGCGACCATTTCCTTCGGCGGCACCCAATCCGGCCAGCTGCGCCGCATGTTGATTTTTGCGGACCCCGACCAGCCGAAGCCCTCACGACCGACGCCAACGCCGTAACGGGTCGCTTGTCCTGGGGCTTCGACAAAATAGAGGTGACGCGAGGCCGGATCGACGACCACGGTGCCGGGCTCCTCCGTCCCGAGGTATTCCACCTGCTGTCTCAAGTAAGTCGGGTTTACCTGGGCATAGTTGAACTCGTTCACTGGAGCAGGCTCGCCGGGATAGCTTGCGTAGACGACCGAATAGTTGGGCTTGCTGATGGTAAGGCCGCTGAGGCTTCGGCGTGAGCCGGAAGCATCGAGCAATCCGCCGAAGAGCTGACCACCCGTGGAGAATCCCGAGCACCCGGCAAGGGAAACGGAGCCGGCCGCAAGGCCGAGCGGCCGAGCGAAAGCAACGAGCGGCGCGAGATCGTGGACATGGGCTCACTCCAGACGATACAAGAACGGATGGGCTACTGCTCGGTGAAGAAGGTCAGCACAACCTTGCCCTTGTCGCTGAGGAGACAGACAAAGCGGTTGGGCTTGTCGGTCTTGTCACGCTGGAGATACGCGTCGCCCAGGACCACCATCTTGATTGGTGTATCGCCGACCTTGGTGTTGGCCTTGGAGACGGCCAGCGATTCCATGTCGAGCGTGATCTGGTCGAGCGACGGTGAGCGCTCTTTGATCGCGGCCAAGCCTGACAACCGACACGCCTCGACCTCGGCTGGAACCTGAGCGAAGGCGGATGAAGACGCGACGAGAGACGTCGCAAGAACTGCGAAAGCAAGCCGCATGTGACAACCTCGGTTGGGAAAGACGCTGGCCACTATCCAGGCCGGCATGTGTTGAAAAGTCCGGGGTGAGCCGGGCAGTTCCTGGCTCCGCAACGGTTTGCGCCTCCGTCGAGCCTCTTCCGCAAAACATGGTGAGCGCATGATTAACAGGAGGGGCGACAGCATTCCCAAGCCTCAGCCGTCCTCGCTTGGCGGCCTAATCCTGGAACCTACGCACCGCTCCCCCGTTGGCCCCGGTACCCCGTCATACTGGAGAGCCCGAATGTTCTTGCGCGTCGATAAGCTGCAAGTCGATCTGCCTGCGCCCAAGCGGCAGGACCCGAACGCCGCCGCAGCCCTCCAGGAACTCCTGGGCGGCAAGTACGGCGAGATGTCCACGCTGGGGAACTACATGTTCCAGAGCTTCAACTTCCGCAGCAAGAGTAAGCTGCGGCCCTTCTACAGCCTGGTCGCCGCCATCACGGCGGAAGAGCTTGGCCATGTGGAGCTGGTCAGCAACGGTGTCGCGATGCTCAACAACGGGCCGGATGACGCCAACGACGATGAAGCCGGCGGCGCCGACATCTCGGGCGCTCCCTTCGAGGACATGAAGGACATCCGCCTGGCCGCAGCCTTTCTCTCAGGCGGCGGTGGCGCCATGCCCGTGAACAGCAACGGCCAGTCTTGGAACAACGACTTCATCACCACGACGGGAAACGTGGTGCTGGATCTCCTGCACAACTTTCACCTCGAGTGTGGCGCAAGGCTGCACAAGCTGCGCGTCTATGAAACTCTGACAGACCCCACAGGCCGCGAAGTCTGCGGATATCTCCTCGTCCGCGGCTCCGTCCACGCCCATGCCTATGCCTTGGCACTGAAGAAGATCACGGGCGTCGAGATTGAGAAGATGCTGCCGACGCCGAACATCCCGCTCGGCAACATCCCGGAATGTCAGAAGTATCTCGACGAAGGCTCGCACCGACGGCTCTACACCTTCAGCCCGGACGACTACAAGGAGATGGCGGGCATCTGGGGCAACGGCGAGGTTGCCCTGCCCGACGATCCTCCGGGCGAGTTGACCGTGGTGGATGGCATGCCAGACGGTGGCAAGATCCATCAGCTCACGGGTGTCCCGTCGGCCTTCACCCCGGATTATGCGCCCGAGGAGATGTTCGAGATCGCCACCAAGCTCTACAAGGCGTCGCGATAACGACGAACGAAGAAGGGCAAAGCTCGCCCTTCTTCCAACTAACGATGAAAAGGACTGGTTATGGCCGCCAAAGAGAAGACCCTGGATGATCTCTTCCTCCATACCCTCAGGGACATCTAGGAGAGCGCGCGAGGTTTGTGCAATAAACCGCACCGGCATTATAAACCAAACACAGCAATCCTGGAGACAGGATTGATTTTTCGGACGTTAGTTCGGCGCATTTCCTGCCCAACCGCCTGAAGAGACGCACCGGCGGTGCGATGGAGCGGCAATAGCTAAAAGTCAGGCAAATCCGCCTTACGTCAGACCATCGCCGCAAGCAGATGTCAGCAATGATCTTATCTTGGAACGCCCTAACCATGTCCGACATGGTAGTGATGCTCGCTACCACCGACCACGAGGACAGGACCTCGCGTAAAGCCATGGCTTCCAAGGAAAAGCTGTCTTTGGTTTATAATGCCGGGTGTCAAAAGGAACAGCTCTTGTTCTGATCCCGAGAGGAATGGCTCTGCCTGATTTACACGACCCAACACTGTCAGGTTGCCTACAGCGTTGCAGAGCTGGCGGGCTCCCTAGCCTTATAGGCCGTTTCTGACATGGATCGGGATTGCCCTTCTCATTCTCAGTTCCTTCTTGTCCATGGAAGTAGTGGACAATGAATAGCCGAGGGATAGAAGAGAGCCACGGCTTTAGGGGACTTGGAACTCTCGGCGGGCTCTTTTGCGGATCTCGTTTAACTCGTTTTGGAGGACGTTTATCTGCCCTTCCAGTTCCTCGAGGGACAAGCATTTAGCAGTGACGAACACCCGCCCACTTGGGTCGAATGTTGCCTTCTGTAGAGCAATCCTGGCACATGCCGGGTCGTCTGATGTGCTGGTACTGATGTCCAGCTCAAAGGCGCCGATGATGTGCATGAAGAGCCTCCTATCGGTCGATAGCTAGATTATAGGGCGCGCCTGCGTCTTTGCCGAAGTCCGCAATGTTCTTCCTGGTGCCGGGGAACCAGTACCCGTGTGAGCGTTTCCCTTAAGGATGCCGTGCATGGAGCTTGAAATGGTTGGCAGTCCAGATCCGCGGGATCCGAAACCAGACGATCCTATATTGCCGGAGCCGGCTCCCTTGCCTGAGCTCCCAGAGCTTGATCCTGTTCCAGAAGATGGCACCCCATCTGATCACGGGGAGCCTGGAGAGCATGACGAGTTGTGGGGCAGTTACGCGGCTGCTCGACTCTGATCCCTGTTATTGTCGTTCATCATACCGGGGTACCAATGCTCGAATGTGGCACGCAGCGAGCCATCCAGGGTCTTGGATCGCGTCTGCAGGAGCAGATGAGCTCCGCGCCGGCTCCACTGCATCTGCTGCTTCTTGGCAAAGCGCTTGCTGATCACCGCATTCACCGTCGCCTCGACAAAAGCTGAGGAGATCCGCTCGCCGGAGCGGTAGCGTTCTCCGTAGTTGATCAGGCTGGCCTCATTGCTGGTGATATAAACCTGGAACTCGCGCATGGCCGTCCTGAACTTGCGCCGGTTGGGGTAGCGACTATCGAGAGCTTCGAGATCGAGCAGCAAATCATCGATGGTCTCGCGAGCCCGATAGGTGTTGCCGTGCCACAGGAACCACTCGATCCGGCGAAGTTCATCCAGAGCCGCCATCCCGGCGTCCTTGTCATGGTGCACCAGTCCCTGGGCAAACTGGCGCAGGACCGTGATCCGCATGGTGATGTGGAACCAGTCGAGGACGTGCTCGCTGCACGGGCTGACCCGCTCGGCAAGGGCGCGGACCTCCTCCCCGCCATCTGTGATGAAGGTCAGATCCTGATTGGCCTGGAAGCCCTGTCGGCGCAGGTGATCGATGATGCGGCGCTGCGGCTTGCGATCATAGCCATGGACGAAGCCGATATACCGCGCCTCCCCATCCTCGGGCATGGACCGGCCGACGATCAGCTCAAAGTTCTTCTTTCTGTCGCGCCAGTCCCGGATGTAGCCGCCGTCCAGGCCGATAACCATACGGCCCTCAGGGATCGGCAGATCCTCCCAATCGCGAGGGTCTGCGCCCTCCGAAAACGAGGTCCGCTGCTCAGCGAGATCGGCCTCTATCCGCTCTGCGGCGCGGAGCACATGCTGACGTACGGTCGTTGCGTTGACGCCACTCCCGACAGGAAGCACGTCAGCCAGGAGGTCGGCGGCTGCCGCATAGGGCACAAGCGAGGCCCAGCGGGTCTCGAGGTACCGGCGCTCCGGCGCAATGTGGTCGGGGAGCAACTGCGTCAGCGGCGAGATCGTCGCCGGACCCTTGGTCTGGCGCTCTTTGGGAAGGTAGTAGCGTGGGCTCTTGAGCTGGACATCGCCGAACAAGGTCCGAAAGGTGACCGGGTAGCTGACCTTGCAGTGGCGGTGGTTCTCAAGCCAACAGTCCACCTGAGCCAGGACGATCCGCTGCTGAGCGGCTGCCAGCAGGGTCTTGCTCTCGGTCAGGGACAGGCCCAGATCTTCGGCCCGCTCGGTGATCTTGGTCAGGGATGCGATCTCCTCCGCGTCGCCAACGGTACCGTCGTTTCCGACAATCTGAAGCATAATCCTGATCTGCATGGGACCTTCCGTGCACTCTCGGGAAGCCGGGACCCGTTGCCGACCAACGGCTCTCGCAGCATCACCACTGCTGATGCATGAGGTCGAGATACTTGGTCTTGCTTAGCCGCTCGTTGACGTCCTCGCGGGAGAACGGCTTGCCCTGCCACCCTTGGCGCACCTCAAAGCGCTCCAAAGCCTCCCGGACCTGTTCGACCTCCTCGGCGTCGATCAAGGCGCCCGTGCTTCGCTTTAGAGCGAGCTGATCCACGAAATCGGCCAAGACTGCAAAGTCTTGGCGGGTCTCCGGAGTGGTCCAAGCCTCACGCCGAGCCAGAAAGCCCGGTACCCCGCCGCAATCCTCCGGCGGGCAGGATCCATCCCCGTCCAGACAAATGGGATAGCTTCTCCCTCGGGCAGCCTCATGCTGGCTCTCGAGGCGCAGCTCGTGCTCCCATGGACCATTGAGGTCGTACTCATAGCGGAAGCGAGTGCCCACGCGCAGGCGAAGCTCTGAAAGCGGGACATCCGGGGATCGAGCTGCCACTTCCAGGGAGCCGAACCGCTGGGCCCGGAGCGTGAACTGGAACAGGTGTATGCTCTCCCAGCCCATCGCCACCTGAAGGACACCATGCAGCTCCCGCAGCGTCATGCTGGCCGGGACCTGAACCCGCCGCCAGATCATGGGGCTGAGCCCGATCAGCCAGACCTTGAACTGCAGGATCTTCGGAGTTGGAGAAGGATCAGGAGCCTTGGGTTCGGATGGGGTGCGCTTCGGCAAATGAGGGTGTCTCGCAGCCTTGTTTCGTTGGGCTCGAGACCTTGTGCAGCCAACCCGTTACCAATCTGCCCCACACTTCCTCATGCTCTCGGAGAGAAACTCTCGTTCAATCGTCCCCCTCCTCTTGGATCGCGAGCCAAGATGCTCGCTCGTTCCGTCAGATCGACAGCAGAGGTCAGAGGCATCTATAGTATCTAGGGAGGGGTTGTGATGGAGGCAGGTGATGATGCTGTCTCTTGCGCTTGCGTTCTTCTTGGCAGCCACGCTCGGTGCAGATGACGCCCCGGTAAGGTCGAAGACGAAACCCAGAGTAGGTCAGCTCGCCCAGACAGTCACCGTCTCCGGGGAATGCACGAAGCTGGTTCAGGCCGGGCGACCCGTCGAGGGATGCAAAAACATCCTAGTGAATACGAACTACAGCACAGGCGTGAGCGGGTATTGGTTCATGACCGGCAACAGCATTGTGTCCTTTGCCGGCGACGGCGCCCGCCGGCTTGAACAAGCCTCCGGCCATGTGATCCAGTCCATCGAGCGGGTGTTCCTGACCGACACAGCGAATACTGCCCCGGAAAAGGATGCCGCGGAGGAGACCGCGATCGGCTTCTGCCGCTTTGGCGACGTGACCAAGGGAGGTTCGACGATCGAGTGCGTGGCTCATACCCGAGCGGGTCTGTATGAGGGAGCGTTCGTGACCGACGGCAATCCGCCAGAGCTCGACACATTCCAGCTCGGTCCATAGCGCCCAGGATCATTCCGGGACGCGACGAGGGGCCGGAGAACGTGCGCCCGATCGATTCACAGGACTAACGCCTAAGGGGCACCCTTTCCACGTGGGGGTGCGCCATAAGGGTGGCCGCGATGGACCGCTTCGACCACATCCTGCACTGGAGCCACATCCTGCACTGGAGACTGCAACAGGGCTCGCACACCTTTCCTGGACAAGACGGTGGCACCTGCATCAACGAGGCGGCCATAGTAGCGGCCGGCTTCCCGTACCAACCGGTCGGGTCGGTCGAGACCATGCCGGACTGCTTCTCGCGCCCGATCTGTCGGTTCGCGATGCACCTGAATGATGAGGCCGACGATGAGGAGCGGCAACTCCTGCTGCCGTTTGTCACCCGCCTGGCCTGTGCTGATACGCCAACGGTAGAGCAGGAGCGGGAGGCCTACATCGCCGCGCGCCTGAGCTGGCGTCTCTCCTTCCGGGACCGTCTGGCCATCCTCGAAGGCGCCCTTGCAATTGGCCGACAGGCGGACATGCCGGGGCCGGAGGTGATCAGCACCCGGATGGCGACCGTCCAGCAGAATGCGGCAACAGCCACCTCCGTGGAGGAGTATCCTCTGTGCTCCCAATTCCAGGGGTGGTTCGCGGGTATTTTTTAGGGGCTGGTCGCGGTCGCCACTGCGTGGGGCTCATTCACGAACCTGAGCTTGTCTGGAGGGAACGCCACGTCGCGCTCGCCGATGCCCAGGAAGCCGCCCACTCCCACCACAACCTGGATCTTGCCGCGGCTGCCCACGATCAGCTCACTGATGTCGCCGATCTTCTCACGCTTCTGAATTCGCTTTCAGCGCGTGTTCGATGACCCGCCTGTCCGCAATGCCACCCTTGGGTTCACGAGTCAGCTTCCATAACGGGCTTTCCGCGAAACTTCCGGAAGATTTTGAAGCTGGGGGCCAGCGAGGATGACAGGGCCTGGATCTTGGCCGATGCTTGGGCTGGCCATCCTCTGAGAGGAGATCCGCCCATGAAAACCCTGATGGCTTTCAAGCTCGTTCGCATGGTTCAGGACGAGCACCGCACCGAGGCCGAGTTCGAGGGAACCGGAGCCGAAGGCGGACAGGAGATCACTCTGATCCTGAACAACATCGATGCCCAGGAGGTCGATCTGCACGTCGGCGAGCGCTACACGCTGGACATCAAGCGGTTCTACCCTGAGGAGCGGATCAGCGCCATGCCTGAGCATTAGCGCCACGACGCCAAGGCGGGTTCACGTGGCGCGGAAGAGCCAAAGCCATCGATGAAAAAAGGGCCGCGCCCGGTCTTATGCCTATGTGCGCGACCTTGGCCGGTATTTGCCCCGACGGAAGAGAGCCTTCTCACCCGGGCGATGCACTGTAACAGAGTCAACGTAAGTCAAGATTGGCTTCCCGACAGACGGGTTACCTCCGAATCGGTGGTCGATTGAATGCTCTGCACTCGCTTCGAGGGAGTTCATGGACGAGGATGAAATCGAGGCCGTCGCGCACGCCTTCCACGACGCTCAGAAAAACGCGCGAGGCTGGCAGCGGGAGCTTGAGCTGCTCAAGGAGCCGTTCCGCAGGAATGCCCGGGCTCACAGGCCGCCCGACGCGCCTGGTCCAGTACCCATTCCGCCATGCCCGCCAGCTTCGGTTCTACCTGCTCCAGCCTCGCGATAGCGGCTTCCACGAGTTCGGCGGGACCGACCTGCCGTTGCCGCACGAGAACGGATCAGAGGCCCGACCCGCCGATGATGCCTCCTCAGACCACTGTTTCCAGGGTGCCGAACCGCACCGGGATCACGCTTCGTGTCCTGATCCGTCCGTCGTCTGCCTTGTCAATGACGGTGAGTTGTTGAATTTCCTCAGGCCCGAGGGGCAGGACCATACGCCCTCCTGGGGCGAGTTGATCCAGCAAGGCCGGCGGAGGCACTTCGGCCGCGGCTGTGACCAGGATCTTGTCAAAGGGGGCATGCTCAAGCCAGCCACGGGTGCCGTCGCCAACCCGAACGGCAACATTCCCGTAGCCCAGTTGCGACAGGTGTGCCTCGGCATGGCTGGCGAACTCCTCAACCATCTCGACGCTCCAGACCTGGCGGGCGAGTTCGGCGAGAACGGCAGCCTGATAGCCCAAGCCGGTGCCGATCTCGAGCACGGCCTCGTGAGGCTGTGGATCGAGCAGGTCTGTCATGAGAGCGCAGATGAAGGGCTGGGACACAGTCTTGTCGAAGCCGATCGGCAGAGGGGTGTCGTGGTAGGCAACCGCCGCCAGCTCGGGCGGCACAAAGAGGTGGCGCCGCACCCGCCGCATGGCGTCAAGAACCCGCTCACCAAGGGCAGCCTTGCCGATCTCCTCGCTCATGAGGTCAGCCCGAAGAGCGATCACTTCCACCATGTGCCGGCGCAGGATGGCGAGATGCACTTCTGTCATCGGCTTCATGTCGGCAGATCCTCAAGTGAGCTGTCCCGAACGAGGACTACGATCTTACGCTGATTGGAAGCAGGAGCTAATCCCGTTCCGCAGCCTGGTACTGGTATGTTTCAGACGAACGGGCCAGTCAGTAGGTTCTTGCGAGACCGCTGTTTCGTCCAAGGTGATATCGTTCCTGAGGCCGACGAAGGAGCGTCTGACACACGATCTGTATTGCCATCCTCCTGTGCCGTGCCGCGGTGGCTGGTGCTGCTGGGGAGGCCGCTCATTCGGCTCCATGCAAGCGGGCGAGTTGCATCACTTCGGTGACGTTACCCCGCCGCAAGGCCGCGATTGGCGACGCGCCACCGCGAGCGGGATCCCCGGTGAGCAGCCATTCAAGACGCATCCAGGGCGAGCGGGTCGGCATCGAGCAGAGCGCCTCCGACAGGCCTGCCACCATGCCGCCGATTTCAAGCTGGCACGCCGGATAGGCGGTGCCGCCCGATAGAGGCAGGGCAATGATCGCACCCTCGGCGGCCAGCTCCTGCAGCGTGACGATATCTGTCGGTGCTTAAGTCCGGAGCATGCCACGCATTTCCAGTAGCTTGGCCTTGCCCGGGGCTAGCTAAAAACAGCAGAAAGCAACCTTTACTCAGTTCAGTTGACGGCGGCAGGCTGAGAGCCCTCAGGAGATCGAGGTTGCCCGGGCCTGCGCGAGCAGGTCGTACCGATCAAGGTTCATGACCTTGTTCCAGGCCGCCACGAAATCGCGCACGAACTTCTCCCTCGCGTCGTCGCTGGCGTAGACCTCGGCCAGCGCGCGGAGCTGGGAGTGGGCGCCGAAGACGAGGTCGGCCGCCGTTGCGGTCCACTTGATCTTGCCCGTTGCACGATCGGTCCCTTCGTAGACGTGCTCGGCCGATGCCGCCGGCCTCCACGCGGTGCCGGTGTCGAGCAGGTTGACGAAGAAGTCGTTGGTCAGCGTTCCGGGCCGGCCGGTGAAGACGCCGTGCTTCGACGACCCGTGGTTCGCGCCCAAGGCCCGCAGGCCGCCGACGAGGACCGTCATCTGCGGCGCGGTCAGCTTCAACAGGTTGGCGCGATCGAGCAGCCGGGTCTCCAGCGACAGCAGGTCCTGCGCCCGCAGGTAGTTGCGGAACCCATCGCCGATCGGCTCGAGCATCTCGAAGGTGTGCACGTCGGTCTGCTCCTGCGAGGCGTCCGTGCGACCGGGCGCGAACGGGACGGTCACGTTGTGCCCTGCCGTCCGGGCCGCCTCCTCGACGGCGACGCATCCGCCCAGAACGATCAGATCGGCCAGGGAGACCTTCTTGCCGCCCACCTGCGACTTGTTAAAGTCCTGCTGGATCCTCTCAAGGGCCTTCAGCACGGCGGACAGCCGGGCCGGCTCGTTGGCCTCCCAGTCCTTCTGCGGCGCGAGGCGGATTCGGGCTCCATTGGCGCCGCCGCGCTTGTCGGTGCCGCGGAAGCTGGCCGCCGCGTTCCAGGCGGTCGAAACGAGGTCTGGGATGGACAGGCCCGAGTCGAGGATCTGGCGCTTGAGGGCGGCGACATCCTGCTCCCTCACCAGCTCGTGATCGGCCGCCGGGACCGGGTCCTGCCACAGCTGCGGCTCCGGCACCCATGGCCCGAGGTAGCGCGCGCGGGGACCCATGTCGCGGTGGAGCAGCTTGAACCACGCTCGGGCGAACGCATCGGCGAGCTGGTCCGGATTCTCGTGGAAGCGTCTCGCGATCGGTGCGTAGATCGGATCCACCTTCAACGAGAGGTCCGTCGTCAACATCATCGGTGCGTGGCGCTTGCTCGGGTCGTGCGCATCCGGCACGGTGCCCTCGGCCTCAGGGTTCTTCGGCTTCCACTGCTTCGCGCCAGCGGGGCTCTCAGTCAGCTCCCACTCGTACTTGAAGAGGTTCTCGAGGAAGCCGTTGTCCCACTTCGTCGGGGTGTCGGTCCAGGCGCCCTCGAGGCCGCTGGTGATGGTGTGAGGGCCCTTGCCGGATCCGTACGTGTTCTTCCAGCCGAGGCCCTGGTCCTCGAGGCCGGCGCCCTCCGGCTCCGGACCGATGTTCCCGACGGCGGAACCGGCGCCATGCGTCTTGCCGAACGTGTGGCCGCCGATGATGAGCGCAACCGTCTCCTCGTCGTTCATCGCCATGCGAGCGAACGTCTCGCGGATGTCCCGGGCGGCGGCCTTCGGATCGGGATTGCCGCCGGGCCCCTCGGGATTCACGTAGATGAGGCCCATCTGCACGGCACCGAGATGGCCGTGGAGCTCGCGGTCGCCGCTGTAGCGCTCGTCGCCGAGCCAGGTGTCTTCAGGGCCCCAGAAGATGTCCTCGGGCTCCCAGACGTCGGGCCGGCCGAAGCCGAAGCCGAACGTCTTGAACCCCATCGACTCCATGGCCACGTTGCCGGCCAGGACCAGCAGGTCGGCCCAGGAAATCTTCTGGCCGTACTTCTTCTTGAGCGGCCAGAGCAGCCGGCGCGCCTTGTCGAGATTGGCGTTGTCGGGCCAGCTGTTCAGGGGAGCGAAGCGTTGCTGGCCTTCGCCGCCGCCGCCGCGCCCGTCGGCTGGCGGTCTCGGACCAATCTCATTGGCGTCGACGATGTCAGGCAATTCTGGCGAAAGTCGCTTGAGCCGTCCAACGCCTAATCTTTGTGGCAATCAGTGACGGGTGCCGGGAGCCGAAGCCGCGGATCGGCACCATCAAAGCCGCTATGTAGAGACCGGGACACCCGGCGTAGCGGTGCGCGGCTCGTCCACCGCGCCGAGATTAGGGCCCACCGACCCTCGCTCAACACATCGGGGCCAGCGGCGGGGATGTTTCTCCTTAGCCCTGATGCAGCCAGCGCCCTCTGCCCCTCAAGGTGCAGCGCGTTGCCATCGCATGATCACTATCGCGCGGAGTGTCGAACTCGAACTGAAGCCTTTGCAGTTTCTGCTCGATACGCGGCGTCCGCCTTTCAGCAATCATGTCAGGATTGATCGTCTTGAGCGGGTGGCGGCCGAGCCCTGGCACGAGTGCGGCCACGAGCGGTAAACATCGATGAAGGTCACAAGTGTCTCAGCCATCGGTTTCCTCTCGGTTGTTGCCATCACAAATCTCGATATCGCCGAGGATGATCCCTCCGCATCCTCAATCCAAAGGATGACGGGCGTGCCGTCCCGGCCAAACAAGTCTGGAACCGGGCAGGGGCGGTTCCGAAAAGTAAGCTCAATGGGCCATCAGCACGGGCACCGTCATGGTTTGAAGGATCCTGCGGGTCGTGCCGCCCAGCACGATCTCCCGCAGCCGCGAATGACCATAGCCGCCCATCACGATCAGATCAGCCTCCACATCGACGGCATGGGCCAAGAGCGTGCTGGCAACACTCCCCCGGTCAGCTACCAGGCTTGTCATCTGAGCCTCAATGTCGTGCCGAGCCAGATGACGCACCAGGTGACTGCTGTGCCGGGTTCGGTCGCGGCCGTGGTCGCCGACCGTCACAACTTCGATCCGCTCGGCCGTAGCGAGCAGAGGCAGGGCATCGGCAACAGCGCGGGCAGCGGGGCATCCCTCGTCCCATGCGATGAGGATTCTTTTGAACTGTGCGGGTCGTTGGGGGGAGGGAACGATCAACACCGGACGCCCTGATCCGAACAGAACCGCTTCGATGAGGTCGGTGGTCTCTGTACCCGCAGGATCAGGCTGCTGGAGCACGGTGGCGTCGAAATACCGGGCCAGACGGCTGACCTCGGTGCCCACATCGCCTGTGGAGAGGTCAAGCATCACCGTCTCGACCGCCATGTCCATCTGCTTGGCTCTCTCCGAGAACGCCTCCAGAGCGGTTCGTGCCGTGGTCTCCACATCCTCCCGCATGTGCTCCAGGAGATCACTCGGCATTTCCGAGCGGATGAATGCGGGCAGGCTGGGAGCAGTTCCGGACGAGGTGACCGTCACGGTCGCCCCACTGGTCCGAGCAAGCTCGAGGGTATAGCGCTCGCCGGCTTCAGTGTCTTTGCCAATCACGAGCAGCAGATCTTTGAGGGGCATGTCCGCCTCCTCTCAGCAAGGTGCGGGATGGCACTCCGGGTGGCACCAGCTCGCATTCAATGATAGCACAGCCAAGCATCGGGGCCTATCTGTGGCTCCGGTCAAGCTGTTGTCTCGACTGACATCATGATCGAGCGCGACCGAGATCGGGTGGTCTGCCATGGACTTGTGTAACCCGACTAATGCTGGATAGGTGTTACCCCCAGGGGCAGGGATACGGCAGGCGATAGGATACGTTCGGGTTTCAACCGGTCGGCAGGGCGCGCAGCGGCGGAGCAGGGTGGTGAATACGAATGTAGCCTTTGATTGCTCTATTCTTGTGACTTCATCAGCATTCGCTCAGCCGATGGAGCAGACCGTTGCGATTGGTCCTTGGGAAATCGCGACAACCTACAAGGCTGGAAAGTTCGATAGCTGCTCAATGTCGAGAACGGCGGGCGATCTCGCGGTAAGCTTTGTGCGTGCCGAAAGCGGCTTGCTGCTGCTGCTCGACTCGTCCAAGTGGAAGCTTGAGCGTGACAGTGCCTATCCGGTTCGCTTGGCGGCGGCCAGTCAATCCGTGGAAGCCAAAGCGCTGGCGGAAACGAAGGGCGTCACAATCGCCCTCGCGGAGAGTTCGTTTAATGCCAAGCTCCGAACAGCGAATGCCCTGGAGGTGCAGGAAGAGGGCGCGACACTTCGCGTGCCGTTGGACAAGAGCGCGCTAGCGCTTGAGCGACTTGAGATGTGCTTCGACAAAAATTCGCGGGAAGGGCCGGAGACTAATCCGTTCGTCGCTCCAAGTCGGAGGCCCTAAGCGGCAGCCCAAGAGAGCCAGGCTCTGATCGCCCTGAGAGGCTCGCGCTTGCTCTGAGCGAAATCGGTGCCGATCTGAACGAGGGGCGGCGATTTCGCGTAAGCGCCTGTGAACCGGCATCGACGGTCGGCCCGTCGTGAGGTAAGCGCAATGCCTTGGCTGAGTGACACAAAATGGAAATTTGGTGGGGTCAGGATCGGCGCCGATGGTAACCCCGCCGACGCTATGAATTCGCCAGCGAAGTCATGCACCTGATGGCACTCAGATCAAGGGTCAGCATTCGATGCTGATTTACACAGTGCATGAACTCCAGCTTTCGGCGGATCTCTCCTCGAGTACTCGCTCGACATGCCCAGACCCCAGCCGCCAAGCAAAGGCTCCGCCATAGCGCTTGAGAACGTACGCTCGGAGAGCTGCGTTTCGTGCCGCATACTCCCTCCTATGCTACAATACAATGCGTAACAGGGAGGGTGAAGAATGGGCCTGACAGGACAAGGCAACTTCTATCTTACGGTCAGAGAAGACCTTCAGGGTAAGCCAATCTTGGCTCTTGAGCCGACTGGACACTCAAGTGATATTTTGAAAGGTGGTTTTATCGCTTTGAAGCTCCTTGAAGGCACGACCTTCGCAGAGGCTCAGGCCATCGCTGAAGAGATAAAGAAACACGTCATCTCCGCGACTGTTCAGATGGGAGACTGACGCTTACTCCAAGCGGAGATGTGCGAAACAACCCACCATATGCTAATCTACAGCACTCCACTGAGTTTGGAGTGTTATTATGCCCATCAACCTGCCTGACAGGAAGAACGGCCGTAGAAGCCCTAATGGCCCACATCCAAATCTGATACGGGACATGCTCGATGGCTTAGCAGTGGCCCTCTGCATCATCATAATCACTTGGGCGGCGCAACACGTAGTCTTCGACTACCTCGCCAATCCCAATCGATCGGCGGTATTCTCCTCAACCAACACATCAGGGCAACTCTCGATTATCACCGGAGCGCATGTAAGTCTGGCGCGAGCGCATGAGGGCAGATGGACGCTGGATCAGCCTGACATTCAGACGGAGTTCACTCCCTAAGGCACATTCCCAGTCTATCGCCCCGGAAGGGAACATGTTGAAGAAAGTGGTCTTAGCATTTGCGCTTGCTGCCGCAGATCTTGCATCTCAATCGGCATCCGCAAGTCCCTAACAAGTCCTGCAAGTATCGCTGACGCTGTGGGCGTTTCGATGCAGACCATTCAGTACTACGACCCGCCGCGATATGAGCGGCGTTATGGGGGCTACCTCAGCGCTACTATGAACGCCTATATTGGCGTCACGGCGGTTCGCCGCCTTGGGCTCGGCCCTGATGGCGGCGCCATGATGAGCGCCCGTACTGGGAGCGGCGTGAGTTCTACGGTCGGCCTCGATACGAAAGAGACTGACAGAGCACAAACAAGCGCCGTTCGGGGGCGTTCCCATCCACCCGCCTGACGACGCCCTCGGAGAGGCTTCTTAGGAGACCGGGTGGCTGGAAACGCCCGCAGACCTGACCCCCAACCCCAATCTCACTCGCCCCCATCTAAGACATTCACGGCCGCTCCGGCGTCCACCATTAGGGCCAGATCGACAACTCTTCATGGTCCGCGAATCCCTTGGTCTCACCTCGGCCAAGGAGCTGATCGGCAAGTCGGTCTGCACCGACCAGGGCACCACGACCGAGCTGAACCTCGCCAGCTACTTCCGCGCCAATGGCCTGACGTATCAGCCGGTGAGCTTCGCGAACGCGACGGAGAAGGCCTATGAGGCCGGCCGCTGCGATGCGACGACGACCGACGTCTCCGGCCTCTATGCCGCGCGGCTGAGCCTCTCGAACCCGGACGATCACGTGATCCTGCCGGAGGTTCTCTCGAAGGAGCCGCTGGGCCCGGCCGTGCGCCACGGCGACAACCAGTGGGCCGACATCGTTCGCTGGACTTTCAACGCCATGCTCGATGCCGAGGAGCTCGGCGTGACCAATGACTGGGCCGTGCGCATCATCAAGCATGTGGACAACTCCGGCGAGAGCTTCGAGCGCAATGTCGGCGAAGGCTCCCCGCTCAAGATCAAGCGCGGTCAGAACGCTCAATGGACGAAGGGTGACCTGCAATACGGAATCCCGACCCGCTAGAGCGATGGACTGGAAATCGGACTTGTGAGCTTTTGGGCTGGTTTGTGGCTGTCCCGATCAACTTCACCGAGAAAGTGCCCTAGTCTGTGGTCACAAGGCCATTGCCAGCGCTTGGCATGGGACGCTCTCCATTGTCCACGCTGGCCAGAAGGGCTTAGACTCGTCGCGTCGCGTTCAGTGCAGCGCTGGCCTGATGCCAGTCACATCAACCTCCCTGAGGAGGTCTCCATGTACGCACGACTGACGACGTTTCGCGTCAAGCCCGACAAGATAGGAGACATGCTCCGCTGGCGGCAGGAGAACGAGGCCGCGATCTATGCTCAACCCGGCCTCCGGGAGTGGATTGGGCTCATGGGTGAGGAGGGCGAAGTCTTCGTTGTTGCCCTTTTCGATGATGAGCAGGCAGCGCATGACGCCATGCCCCAGGTTTGGGCGCTCTGGGAGCAGATGGCGCCCATGCTCCAAGGTACGCCAACGGCCAGATTTCTCGACGTGATGGCCGCGCAAAGCTTCGCTCCGCAGGGAGCGGCCATGGCCTGACCCCTCCGGGGTTCTCTAGGCAGGGGTGGTGACCAGGCAGGCTGCCTTCGGAGCCTGTTCCAACACAACCGCGCTTGGCCGTTCTGCCACCGGATGTGTGCCGTCCAGGGACGCCACGCACAT
Organism: Microvirga calopogonii; assembly: GCF_003347665.1. Classification (GTDB taxonomy): domain Bacteria; phylum Pseudomonadota; class Alphaproteobacteria; order Rhizobiales; family Beijerinckiaceae; genus Microvirga; species Microvirga calopogonii. The sequence continues at coordinate 7,100 of NZ_QDGA01000025.1, read as the reverse complement.
TTGCTGTCGTCCTCATGCCCAGAGCTGATTCCACTGGCATGGAATCAGCTTTTGTCTTTGCTGTGCCGCATTTCTGACGGCGAACCGGAGCGGCATTCGGGAGCAAAAGCCAGCAGACTTGATCACCCTGTCAGGGTCTATTCCTGTCGAAGGCCGGAGCTGACTTGAGCTGATCTGTGGGGATCGTCACAATGATCTTGCCGGGCGTGAGAACCCGGCTGACCTGCATCTCGCTTCTCGCCTTCTGTCCTTCGGCCGTGCTCGCAGGCAATCCCTCGCTTTGGATTGTTCCGGTCGTTGCCGTCATTCCGATAGGATCGATCTCGACCGCCTGGACGGGAACTGCAACTGCCCGACTGCCAATGCCTGGAGTGCCGCTCACCTTGACGATATAGGCGACAACTTTGCCGTCACGGTCCAGCACAACGTCCTCGATCTTACCGATGGTCTTGTTGTCGGTTCCAACGGCATTCTGGCCAATGACATCAGTGAGGCGCAGAACGCCCTGGCTTCCTTCCTGGGTGATGAACCGACTGTCCACGGGGCGAGCATCCGTTGAACCGACAGGGGGCTGCGCATTGCCTGCGGGAGGAGCCGGAGGCTGCCCCTGAGCGATGGCTATGGAAGCCAGCAGAGTGGAAGAGAGCAGGCCGATGGCAAGCAACTTTGTGTTCATGGACGATCTCCTTCATGGACGATCTTCCGAGGAGCATGTCTGGCTAACGCTGTGGCAGTCGCTAGGTTCTGCCGGGGACTGGGCTGATCAACCGTAGGCATTCCCGGATCGGATGAGCCTCACCCTTACGCCCTTGTTCAAGTCTAGTAGCTGTTGGGGAGCATACGGATCTGTGGGGCACCTGGTCATGAAACCGTCTGAGGAGTCCACCTTCTCGACCCCTTTACAGGCCCGTCAATCAGGGCGGCTCTTAAGCGCTCCATCGCTGCCCCACGAAACCTCATGCTCTCTTTCTCTCCGGTGATCTTTCTTTATGGGATGGCCATCAGCCTTGCGGTCCGCAAGGCCTGCACGCTGTTCATCTGGCGGGCCCTGCCTAAGCCGAGGCCACCATTGCGACAGGAGATGATCGCGGTATGGCGCGGCCGGAAGACCCGCATTCGGGCATCGGACGTGGCCAGGCCTGATCCTCAAGGCCCAGCCTCGTCTCACCGCCCTGACGCGTCGGCCTCTGAGGCATCCGTGGCTGATGGGCACGGACGAGCGACCGAGGGGTGTTGAGGAGGGGTGCGTCCGCCATCAGGCGATCCGCGGCAAACCCGTTGCCGATGGAACGTCATCCGCAGCGGAGGCCTGTCATGATGCCAGCGCGGTCCACCTCGATGTTCAACCGGTCGGCGTTGGGGTCGGTCGTGTAGGCGCCCCCTGGCTCGATTTTTTGGAGCTCGCGGGCACCGGCGATCCGGCGGGCTCTCTCGGCCAGCTCAGGCGAGTAGGGTTGCCCGATGACAGCCTGGGCCTCGCCCGTCGCACAGGTCTGCCGGTCCGGAGCCGGTTGGGTGAACCCTTCGGCTGGGATCAGGCCGAGTGCGGTCAGAAGGACCGCCAAGAACCGGATTACACGCACGCTCATGTGATGCCTCCGTTCCCAGATCAACCGAGGTGATGCAAGCTCTCTGCGCCTCGGCGTTCCGCCTGCTCGGGGTGCGAGAACCGACTGCCGATGGCATCGTCTGGTCCCAGACCAAGGATGTCCGCAAGATGGTGACGCGCGCGGTTGACCCGGCTCTTGACGGTGCCCACGGTGACGTGCTGACGGGCGGCAATTTCCTCGTAGCTCAGGCCCTCCACACCAACCAGCAGGAGGACCTCGCGCTGCCACGCTGGTAGCTTCGACAGCGCCTGCAAGAGATCCTGGAGCTCCAGCTCATCCAGCTGCTCCGGCAGCGCGATCAGGCGCGCGGCATAGGCGCCTTCGACATCTTCGACCTCCCGCTGCCGTTTCCGGTGCTCGGTGTGAAAGTCGTTCTTCAGGATCGTAAAGAGCCAGGCCTGAAGGCAGGTGCCCGGCTCGAACCGGTTGCGCCGGTCACAGGCCTTCAGCAGCGTGCTCTGCACCAGGTCTTCCGCCCGGTTCACGTCATGGGTGAGCGAAATAGCAAAGGCACGCAGGTGACAGATGGAGTTCAGGAGATCCTGGACGAAGCCCGAATCATGCGGATCGTGGGGAATCCGGATGGAATTCTCCAGGCGTCCGATCAGCCTGACCAGATCCGAAGGCAGATCGGAGACGATGAGGTCGGAATAGACGCCACGCAACTGTTGTCCCAGATGCTCCCGGACCACGTCGCCAAGAACAATGGGGTTGGGTGGCCTGAACTTGGAGCCCGCCATAAGAAAGAGATGTTGTTGGATCCCTGCGGCATCAACCTACCAGGCTGTGGCAAGCTCACGCAGTCTCCCGCAGGACTCTACAACACCTTGGCTCCTCATCAGCCTTACCGCTCGTAGGTGCCGACCACCTCCGCCTCGGCACTGATGTGGGGCTGCGCCTTCGCCCAGATGTCCTCCACCTTTGCCGACGCTGGGACGTCGAGCCGCGGCACATCAAGGGCGGCCAACCGGAAATGGTAATGATGCGGCCCATGCCCCTTCGGCGGCTGGGGACCGTCATAGCGGGCGTTCCGGAACCCGTTCACCCCCTCCCCGGCCCCGCGGAGGCCCTGGGCGGACGCTCCCTCCGGCAGGCTGACTTCGCCAGCCGGGATGTTGTACATCGCCCAATGCCGGAACATGCCTGACGGCGCATCGGGATCCTCGACGATCAGCACGAAGCTCTTGGTTTCGGGAGGCACATCCCGCCACTCCAGCGGCGGCGACAGGTTCTCGCCGTCGCGGGTGTGCCGGGTCGGGATGACCTCGCCGTTCCGGAAGGCCGGACTGGTGATGGTAAGCGACATGGCTCCTCTCCTTCCGCGTCAGGTTGCGGCATCCGGATTGATCATGCGCTTGGCGAGCCGGCTCAGCCGCTCGTCGGTGCGCTTCTCCTCCTCCAGGATAGCCAGCAGCGCCTGCCCATCCTCGTCCAGCCCGAGCTGCCTGGCCCATGTTGCCAGCGAGCCGTATACTGCGATCTCGTAGTGCTCGACCCGCTGCGCCGAGGCGATGACGCCGGCATCGCGCAGATCACGGTCCTGGACCATGCTGGCCCATTTCTCGGCCTCGTGCAGCATCGCCTGCATGGCCTGGTCGACATGCTCGCGCGGCTCGGCGTTGTGCCGGCGCAGGATCTCCTCCACGCGGGATTGCTGCGTGCGGGTTTCCTCCAAATGGGTTTGGATCCCCTGCTTGAGTTCGGCATGATCTGCCACATCGGCCATCCGCGGCAGAGCCGCGACGAGTTGCTCCTCGACGCTGCGGATTTCCTGGAGCTCGGCAATGTACAGGTCATGAAGACTGTTGACGTTCACGGCACATCCTCTCTGTTCCAACGCCGGGCCTCGTCCAGAAGCGTGGTCACCTCCCGGTCCGAGGTCTGGCGGAAATCATCGTAATACTCGCCGACGGCGTAAAATTCCTCTGGTGTCATCAGGCAGATCACCTCGTCGGCTTCGCTCGCGAGGCGCGCGAGGGTGTCCTGTGGCGCGACCGGAACGGCCAGGACAAGGCGGGCCGGCCGGGCACGGGACAGGCCCTTCAACGCCGCCCGCACGGTGCTGCCCGTGGCGATCCCATCGTCGACCACGATAGCGACACGCCCCTCCACGTCGACCGGGCGCCGGCCCGCCAGATAGTGCTCGCGTCGCCGTTCGATCTCCTTCAGCTGCCGTTCGGTTTCGTCTTCGATGTAGCCCGGCGGCACTTTGACGTGGCCAAGGGCCTCTTCATTGAGCACGACCTGGGGATGGGCGCCGTCGACCACCGCGCCGAGGCCAAATTCGGCATGACCGGGCGCCCCGATCTTGCGCACGAAGATGAGGTCGAGCGGCGCCTGCAACGCCCGGGCGACCTCGAATGCCACTGGTACGCCGCCACGCGGCAAGGCCAAGACTACCGGGTTCTGATCCGCAAAGGCCATCAGACGCGGAACGAGCTGGCGTCCAGCCTCGGCGCGGTCCCGAAAGCTCAGATCATCCGCCTGCATGTTCAACCTCCCTGGCCCAGACGCGGGACGAACCATTCACGCGCTAAGGTCACCACCTGATCGAGCGTGCCGGGCTCCTCGAACAGATGCCCGGCCCCGGGCACAATCGCCAGGTGCTTCTCGCCGGTGAGATGGGTCAGCGCCTCCTCGTTCAGCTCGATCACCCCATGATCGTCGCCGCCAACGATCAGGAGCGTTGGCGCCCGGACCCGCGGCAGCGCTGCGCCTGCCAAATCCGGGCGGCCGCCGCGGGACACGATGGCGGCAATCCGGTGTCGTGTCAGGGTCTCGGCCACCAGAGCCGCGGCCGCGCCCGTGCTGGCGCCGAAGTAGCCGATGGGCACATCCGGCAGTTCCTGGGAGCACACCCAATCCGTGGCCAACGCCAGCCGCTCGGCGAGCAGGCGGATGTCGAACACGTTAGTGCGGTTGCTCGCCTCCTCCGGCTGGAGCAGATCGAACAGCAGCGTGCCGAGTCCGCTCCGTTGCAGGCGCTCGGCCACCAGCCGGTTGCGCGGGCTCAGGCGGCTGCTGCCGCTGCCATGGGCGAACAGGACAATCCCGTGCCCGCCGGCCGGGTGGACCAGCGTCCCCGGAAGGCCAAGCGGCGCAATCGAGACCTCGACCTCAGGCCGGTCGTTGCGCTGGTCCAACGGCGCGTTGCGGTTCCCGCCTGTCATGGCAAGTGTCCGGGCTATGCCGATCTCGCTGTACCAAGACTCAGTGCCGGGCCCCCCCGGTTTGGCTGTGCTGACCGCCCGGCTGCGAGATGCCGGCTACGGCTTCGCCGGCCTTGCGAGCCTCGTCCGACACCGCCATGTCGCCGAGCGAGATGATGCCGACCAGGCGCTTTTCGCGGCTGAGCACCGGCAGGCGGCGAACCTGGATGTCGGCCATGTTGCGGGCCACATCCTCGGTGTCGTCGTCCTCGTAGCAGTACTTCACGTCCTGCGTCATCACCTCGCGGATCGGTGTGTCGGGTCCTTTGCCTTCGGCGACGGCCCGGACCGCGATGTCGCGGTCGGTGATCATGCCGACCAGCCGATCACCCTCACGGATGGGCATGATGCCGGCATCCAGTTCAGCCATCAGCTTCGCCGCCTCGCGGATGGTCTGGGTCGGCTCGATCAGCCGCACGTCCCGTGTCATGACTTCACTGACTTTCATCGATTCCTCCTCTTGAGTGCCTCTGTCAGGCCTGGTTATGGCGGTTCAGACAGGCCCCTGGGCCAATCGCGCCAGTAGTCCCACAGCTCCTGCTCACGTTTCTTGTCGGGCCAGACCTCGTCCTCGCCATTGAAGGCGGGAGCGCCCCGCACCTGCTCCTCGGTGATGTCGGTGCGATAGCCCTCAAGCTGCCTGTCATAGGTGAGCTTCTCCCACGGGATGGTATGATGATGGACCCCAAGGCCCAGGAAGCCGCCGAAGGTCACATCGACGTAGACCACTCGCCCGCTCACCTTCTCGATCAACAGTCGCTTGATGGTGCCGATCCGGCGCCCCTGAAGATCGAACACCGCGGTGCCCTCGACCCGGTCGCTTTCGATGACAGGTTTGGATGACGCGTGCTGCGGGATCGGGCCCCAGAGATAGAAGCCGTTCTCCAGAACCCCGAACTCCACGACGGCTTGGTTGACGTCGAGGGGCCAAGGCTCGTTCGGATCGATCTGCCGCTCACGGGTCCAGGGCCCGTCCGAGACGGGGAGCCTCGCCCCGTCCGGATCGCCGGTGATCCCACGCAGGTCAGGAGCCGTAGTCGAGTGGAACACGTAATACGAGGTTCGTCTCATGAGCACCTCCCTTGCTCGGGATGGATCGCCTCTGGGCATTCACTCATGATCGAAATGATAACGCAAAGGCTGGTCCTTCAGGTCCGGGCGCACGAACCAGGAAGGACAGACCCGGCAGTCCAACTCCACCGTCTCCGGTTGCAAAGATGATGGGGATCCCGCGGCCGCGGATCACCGCAGCGACGGGATAGCTGAGCCTTCCATTCAGATCGGAGATCGAGAACAGCGACGTCGAACTCGGCGTTTTGGGCCGATGCCAGAGCCATCCCGGAGCCGGCCACCGACCCGATGGGGTTCTCTTCATCGGCAAGCCCGTCCATCCGGAGACGTTGATCCGGTTGCTCAAGACGCATCTGCTCCAGTCCGATCCAAAAAGCCTGACGCGCCTCAACCGGCCTCCGCTCATGTTCCGACCTTCACATCAATCGAATATGCGAACAAACTCGCGGAGAGGCTCTGCCATCTGCGGGCGAAGGACCAGCTTACTCAGAACTGAGGCGATCGGTTCGCATTGATCCTGGCAGGGCACAGCGGCAGCGATGCAGCACGTCACGGTCTTCGGCGGGTCGGGTTTTATCGGTCGGCACCTGGTCGAGCATCTCGCCAGGGCGGGAGTGTCCGTGCGGGTCGCGGCGCGACATCCGCTCACCACGGCAGAGCCTCCGAGGCTGGCTCAGATCCAACACGTCGCGGCCGACATTCTCGATGATGCGGCGGTGCAGGCGGCGATCCAAGGAGCCGACACGGTCATCAATCTGGTCGGCATTCTCTCGCAGGCACGCCGGCAAACCTTCACGGCCCTTCATGAAGAGGGGGCTCACCGGGTGGCGGCCAGCGCCCGGCGCTTGGGGGTCCGGCAACTGGTTCACATGTCGGCACTCGGGGCCAGCCGCACGGCACCCGCGCTGGCAGATCGGTCCAAGGCGGCCGGCGAAGCGGCGGTACGCGCCGCCTTTCCCGAGGTGACGATCATCCGGCCCAGCCTGATCTTCGGATCAGACGATCACTTCTTCAACGGCTTTGCCGCACGGGCGCGACGGCTCCCGGCCCTGCCGCTGATCGGCGGCGGGCGAACGAGGTTTCAGCCCGTCTATGTCGAGGATGTGGTGGCGGGCGTTGGTGCCATTCTGGCGAACCCCGCCAGCCGCGGCCAGACCTACGAATTCGGCGGCCCCCGGGTCTATACCTTCAAAGAGCTGCTTGAGTTTGT
>NZ_QDGA01000249.1 GCF_003347665.1 Microvirga calopogonii | reverse complement strand
AGGGGCCGGCCCCAGGAGCCGCACGCCTTTCTTCCGGCTGGCCACGAGCTGGTCGGCCGCGACGTAACCAGCATCGACCAGATGAGTGTCGGGCAGCAGACCTTTGGCCTTGAGCCCGTCATGAATGGTGTTGAGGGTGTCGCGCTCCACGACCGGCGCCGGCGTGGTCTCCACATGCGTGATCAGGTGCGGGCCGCCCTCGTCACAAACCTCGGTCAGATGAACCTTGTAGCCGATCCAGGTCGTCGTCCCCTTGTTGGCATAATAGACCTCTGGATCGTAGGGCGATCCGGCCATCAGCAGGGCGGGTGGAAATCCCTCATGCTCAGTCCGCCACCGCACCCGGGGAGTGGTCTCAGAGCATGGGCCATCCTCAGGTTCTCCGGTCTGAGCCGGGTCGGTCAGACAGAAATTCTGCACCCAAACCTGCCGCAGCAGCTCAACGGCCGGGATCTGTCGCAGCCAGATGGGTGCACCAGGAGCCATGATGGCCGCCAGCAGCTGATGACCATCGCGCCCGATCTGCTCGGCATGGGCGCGCCGCTTCGCCTCGCCTTGCGGGACGTCATAGTCGTCAGCCCGCCTGCCATAGCGCTCGATCCAGGCGGGATTGGCATGAGCGCGCAACCATGCCGGAGCCGCGGACGC
>NZ_QDGA01000248.1 GCF_003347665.1 Microvirga calopogonii | reverse complement strand
CCTGTCACTCCTTTGCCTCGTCAGCGCATTCATTTGGACCAAGTGAATGTCAACGCGCTCTAGAGCATCGGACGGTTAAACGGACGCATAGCCGGCAGCTTTGAGGTAATTCCAACATGATCTTCCCCCGCTTGCGCGGATACTGGGTTAGCTCAATTTCCGCTCGGCCTGTTCGGGTGTGAGATACCCGAGCGCCAAGTGGATGCGCTGCCGATTGTAGTAGCTCTCGATATAGCCGAACAGGTCCCGTCGTGCCTCCTCGCGGGTCGTCCAACGATGCTGATGAACCAACTCGACCTTCAAGGAATGGAAGAACGATTCCATTGGGGCATTGTCATAGCAGCAGCCCGTCCGGCTCATCGATGGCTTGGCGCTCATGCGAGCCAGTTGCTGGGCATACGCCTCTGCCGCGTATTGGCTGCCGCGGTCGCTATGATGAATGAGCCCTGGACCTGGTCGCTGCCGCTGGGCTGCCATGATCAGAGCGCCAAGGGTCAGCTCGGTGCGCATGTGATCGCGCATGGCCCAACCCACCACCTTCCGGGTGGCCAAATCCAGCACCGCGGCGAGATACAGCCAGCCCTCGCCCGTGGGAAGTGGAGTAAGAAGCGCGAATGCGCTTCTCCTCCCCGAACCGTACATGCACCTTTCAGCGCAT
>NZ_QDGA01000247.1 GCF_003347665.1 Microvirga calopogonii | reverse complement strand
GGCGGCCCGCACCTGATCACGCATGTGGAGACCACGCCGGCACCGGTCGTGGATCGCGACGCTCTCGAAGACATCCATGCGGCGCTCGAAGCCAAAGGTCTGCTGCCCGACACTCATCTGGTCGATGCTGGTTACGTCGCGGCCGATCAACTCGTCGCCAGTCGCCGGACCTATGGCGTCACCCTCCTGGGGCCGGCTCCCCAGGATTATCAGTGGCAGGCCCGTTCAGAAGGAGGTTTCACGGTGCAGGACTTCATCTTCGATTGGGATCGGCAAGTCGCGATCTGTCCGGCCGGGCACGAGAGCCGGAGCTGGCGTCCCGATTACTGGCAAGGACGAACCGCCTTCAAGGTGCGCTTCTCGACGACCCACTGTCGCCCCTGCCCATTGAAGGCACAGTGTACTCGGAGCGAGCGGCGGCTTCTCACGCTGCGCCCTCAGGAGGAGCACGAGACCCTTGCAGCGGCTCGCGAGCGTGAGGCGCAGCCCGCCTTCGCCAAAGAGTACCAGAAGCGCGCCGGCATCGAGGGAACGATTTCGGCTGGCGTGCGCGCCCTACACTTGCGGCGCTCCCGCTACATCGGTCTCGCCAAGACGCATCTTCAGCACGTGCTGACAGCGGCTGCCATGAACCTCATCCGGCTTGGTGCCTGGTTCGCGGGCACGCCGCTCGCACGAACCCGGCAATCCGCATTCACCAAGCTCATGATGGCTCCCATCCCAGC
>NZ_QDGA01000246.1 GCF_003347665.1 Microvirga calopogonii | reverse complement strand
TGATCATGCGTTACGTGCATAAGGCGCGTGACGAAATTTCATGCTAAAAAGGGCCGCATTTTGGTAACAGCCTTTCGGGCGGTCGCATCTCTACCCTGCGGCGTCGTTCCCTCAGAGGTAAGGTCCTCTGCACCTCCGGTCGCTGGCAACAGCGGCCTTTTTCTTAAGCGAATGGCCAGCATCGAGGGATCACCATGGCGGGCAAGACGATCACCCGGGCCGATCTGACCGAGGCTGTTTCCGACACAGTTAGCCTCTCCCGAGCGGAAGCGGCGGCCTTGGTCGAGCAGGTACTTGCGGAGATGAGCGCAGCTCTTGTCGTGGGTGAGAATGTGAAGCTGTCAGGCTTTGGCGTCTTCACCGTCCGGCGCAAAAATGAGCGGGTCGGCCGCAATCCCAAGACAGGTGTGGCCGTGCCGATCAAGCCCCGTCGGTCGCTGACCTTCAGCGCCTCGCATCTTCTGAAGTCCCGCATCAACGGCAGCACGCCCGAGGACGAGACCGATGCCTGATTTCTACCGGATTAAGCGCCTTCCGCCTTACGTCTTCGAGCAGGTCAACCGCATCAAGGCCGCGGCCCGCGCCAACGGAGCGGACATCATTGACCTCGGGATGGGCAATCCGGATCTGCAGGCCCCCCAGCACGTGATCGACAAGCTCGTCGAGACCGTGGGCAAGCCGCGCACGGACCGCTACTCCGCCTCCAAGGGCATCGGCGGGCTGCGCCGCGCCCAGGCCGGCTATTACGAGCGCCGCTTCGGCGTGAAGCTCAACCCCGACACCCAGGTGGTGGCGACCCTCGGCTCGAAAGAGGGCTTCGCCAACATGGCCCAGGCCATCACCGAGCCCGGCGACGTGATCCTGGTGCC
>NZ_QDGA01000245.1 GCF_003347665.1 Microvirga calopogonii | reverse complement strand
GGAAAAGGCCGACGTGGCGGTGGCGCCGGGTATTGGCTTCGGCGAGCACGGCGACGAGTATGTCCGCATCGCTCTTGTGGAAAACGAGCAGCGCATCCGTCAGGCGGCCCGCAACATCCGCCGGTTCTTCGACAACGCCGACCAGACCCTCGACAACGTGATACCCTAAGTGGTGCATCCGGTAAGTCATGCGGCTCTCGGCAGCAGGGCGATCCCGGGGGAGCGACGTGGCCGATGCCGGCGGCGTTGACCCCAGACGAAGGGATGGCGGTGCGCATTCCAGTAGACCGTAGCGCGGTAGATAGCATCAATGATCTCATCCCAGGTCTCAAACCGCCGGCCCGCCAGTGCCAGCGAGCGCAGGATCTTCCACCAGGGCTCGATCAGGTTGAGATAGGCCGCATATTTGGGTTGGAACACCACCTCCCAGCGCGGGTGCGCCAGCACGAACAGCAGCACGTCTGTGGTGCGGTGTGAACTCAGGTTGTCCATGATCGCATACACCCGCTTGGTCGAACTCGGGATCCAAGCCTCAACGTGCTCCAGAAAGTCGACCCAGTGGGCGCCGCCGCGTCCTGGATACGGATGCGTGAAGGCTTCGCCCGTGGCCGGACAAAACGCGCCAAAGACATAGCCTTTGGCGCGCCAGCCGTAGTCGATCTCCTGCTTCGCCCGTTCGGCCGGTCGCGTTCGGCTCTGCACCATCGCACGGCCGGCATAACTCTTCGCACTGACCGGCCCATCTCGTCCAGGCAGATCACACAGCTGCCCGCGGGTGGCGTCGTGTAGAGCGTTTTGGATTTGCTTCGGTTCAGTGGAGAGCGGTTTGGTCGCTATTTGGCCAACTTCTCGAACTGAACCGGACTGATGTAGTCGAGCGTCAAATGACGTCGGATTGGGTTGCAGAAGTAGAGTAGGCGGCTAGAGCGCGTTGACATTCAGGATTCCCGCGGGCTCGCAACTCTGATTCAAGCTCCTTTTGGGA
>NZ_QDGA01000244.1 GCF_003347665.1 Microvirga calopogonii | reverse complement strand
GATGTCCGAGCGCGGTGTCAGCGTTAATCCAAGCACGATCTTTCGTTGGGTCCAACGCTATGCCCCGGAGATTGAGAAGCGGATGCGACCAAACCACGGGCCTCGCTCAGGTTCGTGGCGAGTGGACGAGACCTATGTCCGAGTGGGTGGGCACTGGCGGTACTTGTTCCGAGCGGTCGACAAGCACGGTCGTCTGATTGCCTCCATGCTGTCCGGCCGGCGTGATACTGGAGCCGCTTATCGCTTCCTGCGCAAAGCCCTTAAGGCGATGAGCGATTATCCGCCGTCCTCGATCACGACCGACAAACTGGCATCCTATCCGAAGGCCATCCGACGCCTGCAGGACGAAGGGCTGCTGCCGCAGGATGTCGAACATCGCACCTCGAAATACCTCAACAACATCCTCGAGGCGGATCATGGCGCGCTCAAGCGGATGATCCGGCCGACGCGTGGCTTCCAGACGATGAAGACAGCCTCCGCCACCATCGGAGGTTTCGAAGTCATGCGCATGATCCGCCGCGGTCACTGCGTCCAGCGAAAACGTCAGGCGACAGGCGAAGTCCGTCTCATTAATCAGCTCTTCGGTCTAGCAGCCTGAATGACCCGCCCGACGGCGTTCGTTATGCCCTTTCAAGTTGCTGCAACAGTGCCACTATGGTCGCATGCGCGGAAGCAAAGGAAGACTGAGCGCTGAGTTCCCACTTCCAGAGCCCCACCCGGATGAGGTTGCCCGCGTACGCGCTGTTCTCGAACGCCGTCGGCAACGCCTTAACGACCTCTCCGGCGGCGGGAATGGTCACAGCATGTAGATGACACATAAGGGCACCGTTAGCCGAGTTCACTCTGGCTCCGTCCCCTGTCGGAGCAGTTCCCAATAACCCTCTGCGCCTCTTGGCCCAGAGGGCATTTGTTTCTGTATACAGAAAGAATGTTGGAACTGTATGGTCCCACAAGCAGGGTTTCTCTTTCAAGCCATGGGGACAGTTCTGGCCAGCACGCAGGGTTCCGGTCACGTCCGTCAATGAGTGTAAATTCGGGTGCGGTTTGAGGTGGTCATTGGTCAGCTCGCC
>NZ_QDGA01000243.1 GCF_003347665.1 Microvirga calopogonii | reverse complement strand
TGTAGTAGTCGGTATTTGATCTGACATTTGGCGTCTGAGAGTGATCGGGTCGAGCCTGTCCGACAGGATCAGGCTGCAATCATCTTCTCCTTTGCCAGCGGCATGCCATCCATGAAGGTTTGCATCGGCGTCTTGCCAAAGCACCACCGCCCCTGGTGCGGCCGTTCCTCATTATAACTGCGAACCCAAGCATCGAGATCAGTCTGGAGTTCAGCGATCAAGCCATAGATCTTCTTGCGGAAGGCCACGCGATAGAACTCGTCCAGCACCGTCTTGTGGAAGCGCTCCACAATGCCGTTGGTCTGTGGGCTCTTGGTCTTGGTCCGGGTGTGATCCACGTCCTCGACCGCGAGATACAGCTCATATTCGTGGCGCTCGGGGTTCCCGCAGTACTCGGTGCCGCGGTCGGTGAGCACCCGACACAGCTTCACCTCATAGGCATCGAAGAAGGGGAGAACCCGATCGTTGAGCAGGTCGGCGGCCGTGATCGGTGTCTTGCGGTCGTACAGTTTGGCGAACGCCACCTTGGTGTAGGTGTCGATGAAGGTCTGCTGGTCGATGCGCCCCACCCCTTTCATGGTGCCCACGTAAAAGGTGTCCTGCGCCCCACAGTAGCCGGGGCATTCGCTCTCGAACTCACCATGCGCATCCTTCTCGGCCTTGGCCTTCTCCAGGGCTGCCACCTGGCTCTCCGTCAGGATCAGGCCTTCCTGCGCCACCTTGGCTTCCAGGGCTTTGAGCCGCTTCTTCATCGTCTCGAGATCGTGCCGCTGCCACACCCCACGCACGCCGGCCGGTGAGATCGAATGGCCGCGCTTGCGCATCTCGTTGGCGATCCGGATCTGGCCGAAGGCCGGCTGCTCCAGGGACAGCTCGACGATGACGGCCTCCACCTCGGGCGGGGTGCGGTTGGCCAGCAGCGGCTTGCGCCGGGTCAGCTCCTGCAGGGCCAGTTCGCCGCCGGTCTCATAGAGCTCCTTGAAGCGGTAGAAGCTGTCGCGGGAATAGCCCATCATGTGACAAGCTTGGCTGACGTTGCCGAGCTGCTTGGCCAGCTCCAAAAGGCCGAGCTTGGCGCGAATGATCTTCTGCTCG
>NZ_QDGA01000242.1 GCF_003347665.1 Microvirga calopogonii | reverse complement strand
AAGGCAACCACAGCCGCCTTGGCCCAGCGGGCGCACTGGCTCAGGGTCGAATGGCTGCCCAAGGATGCCCCCGAACTCAACGCCATTGAGGAGCGATGGCGCGATGTGAAGCAGCATGACCTTGCCCACCAGACCTTCGCTGGACCCGAAGACCTCGACCAAGCCATTCACGAAGCCATCATGAAGCTCAATCATGAACGAAGCCGCCATCCGTTGGCCAACCGGCGAATCCCGCTTAGAGAACTCGGCGGGACACCAAGACAGACGCCGCTAGCGGATTACACGACCAGCAGAGCGCCGCCGAGCAGCACCCAGCCGTGCCTCCTTTTCGCCTGCTAGGCCTAAAGCAGAGAGATAAGTGTCATGCGCCCTTGGATAGCCCCAATGGGCGACTGGATGTCCAGCATACCATCGCTGTGAACCCGCAAGGTCACCTCGAAATCCATCCCTGTCGGTCCGGCATTCATACCAGTAACAAAGGCTGTGCTGGGGGGAGCTTTCGCACGGAGCTTACTGACTACATCGTTTCCATCGGGTCTGTAGGTTCCGGTGTAGGTCACGCCCCCTACGTCCAAGCCTGCGATCTTTCCACGAACGAGAGCGAACGCCCCAGCACCAACGTTAGTGCGGCCCGAGTAGTCAACCCTATAAAATCCGTCACGCATGATTGGTCCCCTCGGTTTGACAACTGTTTTCACATGGGACTTTATCCCTTGCTACAAGGCAGTCTGAGCATGGACAGGAAGATCATCTCACAAATTTTTCTATGGTCAAGGCGCCCACCGTTTCACTGGACTTGCTTCGGAAAGGATACTGCTGGCGAATGCCTCATGCTGGGATGGGAGCCATCATGAGCTTGGTGAATGCGGATTGCCGGGTTCGTGCGAGCGGCGTGCCCGCGAACCAGGCACCAAGCCGGATGAGGTTCATGGCAGCCGCTGTCAGCACGTGCTGAAGATGCGTCTTGGCGAGACCGATGTAGCGGGAGCGCCGCAAGTGTAGGGCGCGCACGCCAGCCGAAATCGTTCCCTCGATGCCGGCGCGCTTCTGGTACTCTTTGGCGAAGGCGGGCTGCGCCTCACGCTCGCGAGCCGCTGCAAGGGTCTCGTGCTCCTCCTGAGGGCGCAGCGTGAGAAGCCGCCGCTCGCTCCGAGTACACTGTGCCTTCAATGGGCAGGGGCGACAGTGGGTCGTCGAGAAGCGCACCTTGAAGGCGGTTCGTCCTTGCCAGT
>NZ_QDGA01000241.1 GCF_003347665.1 Microvirga calopogonii | reverse complement strand
GCCCAGAACAGCATGGCGGCGGTGGCAGCCGAGGGCAGCACCGTCTGGGTTTTGATCCGCCGCTTGAACTCCTCGTGCAGCCGTTCGATGGCATTGGTGGTGCGGGCCGACTTCCATTGCGAGGACGGCAGCGTCGTGAAAGCAAACAGCGCCTCGCCCGCCTCCTCCAGGCTGTCCGCCACCGCCCGATGCCGCAGCCGCCATTTGCGGAGAAAGGCCTGGCGGCGCTCCTCAATTTCCTCGGCCGTGGCGGCATAGATCATGTCGGTGTAGTCCGCCGTGATCGCGTCGTAGAGACGCTTGGGCGCATGGGCGAGCAGGTTGCGGTGCTTATGCACCGTGCCGCGCTGCAGGGGCACACCCTCCCACACGGCCGCGAGCGCCTGCTCCAGGCCCGGCGCGCCATCCACGATGACAAAGGCTGGCCGGCGCAGCTGGCGCGCGACGAGGTCGTCGAGGACCGCACGCCAAGCGGCCGTGGTCTCGCCGCCCATGTTCCTGACCGCCAGCAGCACCTTCTGCCCGTCCTCACGGATGCCGATCACCACCAGGAGCGAGATCGACGTCGCCTTCTTGTCGAGCCGGACCCGCACCACCGTGCCGTCAAGGATCAGCCGGACGATCGGCTCGTCGGCGAGCGAGCGCTGGTTCCAGGCCTGCCAGTCGGTCTGCACCTGGCGCCAGATCCGGCTGACCGTGTCCTTGCCCACCGCGCCGCCGAACAAAGAGGCCAGCGCCCGGCGCACCCGCCGGGTGTTGGTGCCGGCCAGATAGGCCGAGGCGATCAGGGCATCGGCGGCCTTGGTGCGGCGCTGATAGGCCCGCAGGGCAGCACTCCTCCACTCGGTGGTGCCGCCATCCTCGGTGTGCAGGCGGGCCCGCGGCACGGAAATCTCCGTCGGCCCGAAGGTGCCGGTGAGCGTGCGCGACCGGCAGCCGTTGCGGTAGCCGCGCGTGCCGACGGACGGCTCGCCAGCAGGCGACCGGCCATAGCGGGGTCGGCCGAGAGCGGCCTCCAGTTCGGCCTGGATGAGGCCTTGGATCCAATCGCGCACCCGCTCGCGCACGCCGGTCTCGATCGGGTCGATCCAGTTGTCGAAAAGTCGGGCGTCAGGTTGGCCGGTCAGATGCGCAGAATGTGACTTGCTGATAGGGTCCGTCATGGCGTGGTCTCCAATGGGACCCTGGCGCTCCAACGCCCGAATCCCGTTTTGTGGGCTTCAACACCCGGAGACTACGCCACCCTCTCAAAAGTCCACCACATCCCAGACGGCACC
>NZ_QDGA01000240.1 GCF_003347665.1 Microvirga calopogonii | reverse complement strand
TTATTGATCCGGCCCTCATTATCTTGAAGGAGGCCGAGATCGGTCCAGATTGATCGGCATGAAGCACGTGGACATGCGCAAGCTGCCGGCGGCGGCGCAAGAGGAGCGCCGGCGTCAAGTGATTGGGCTGCGGGAGCGCGGGCTGACTTACCGGGCGATCGCGGCTCAGGTTGGGCTGTCGCCAACCGGGGTGTTCGACATCTGCCAGCGGTTCGCGACGGAGGGCGCACAGGGGCTGGTGAGCCAGCCGCGCGGGCGCAAGCCGGATGAGCAGCGGCTGCTGAATGCGGCCCAGGAGGCCGAGGTTCGGCGCCTGATCTGCCGGCACACCCCGGACGAACTGGACCTGCCGTTTGCCTTGTGGAGCCGGGAAGCGGTGGGCGCGGTGATCGCGCAGCGCTGCGGGGTCGTGCTCGCCGTGCGGACTGTGGGCAAATACTTGGCGCGCTGGGGCTTCACGGCGCAGAAGCCGTTGCGGCGTGCTTACGAACAGAACCCGGCCGCAGTGCGGCGCTGGCTGCGGCGAGAGTATCCGGCGATCGTCGCGGCGGCCCGGCAGGCGCGCGGCACCATCTTCTGGGGCGATGAAACCGGCCTGCGCGCGGACGACGTGCGCGGCCGCGGCTATGCCCCTCGGGGCCGGACGCCGGTGGTCCGGGTCTGGTACCGGCGTGCTGGACTGAGCCTGATCGCGGCGGTAAGCAATCGCGGCGCAGTGCGCTGGATGATTGTCGACGCGGCGGTGAACGCCGCAACCTTGATCCGTTTCCTGCACCGCCTGATCCGCGATGCTAAGCGCAAGGTGTTCCTGATCCTGGACCGGCTGCAGGTGCACCGGGCCGCCCAGGTTCGCGATTGGCTCAGCGCGCATCGGGCGAAGATCGAGGTCTTCTATCTGCCCGCCTATAGCCCGGAGCTGAATCCGGAGGAGGGCCTGAACGCCGACCTGAAGCAGGTTGTCACCCGCAAGGCGCCCGCGCGCAGCAAACAGCAGCTCAAGCGGGCAACCGTCAGCTACATGCGTAGGCTGTCCAAATTGCCTGCCCGCGTCAGAAGCTACTTTCGCCACAAACCAGTCCGCTACGCCGCATGATGAACATCAAGACAATGAGGGCCGGATCAATAAGATGATCCACTTGATGCGCAAAGGACAGGCGAAGTATGCCTGGAATCCTCAGCCTTCACTCGCGGAGCAATTCGATCTGCGCGCTATCTGAATCCGTATCGTGGCAGGGCCATCTTCTCGCCCTCGCTCCAGATTTGCGACAAACCCCCTTCATCTACTCAGTCGATAATTGAAGAGGTAGAGTCCGCGCTGGTGGTGGAAATTTGCTGACGCACCGGGTGTTGGGATGAGGTGGTCATTGGGAGGACCGGCTATGGTGGAGTTGCTCGACTGCACCCCAGCTGA
>NZ_QDGA01000024.1 GCF_003347665.1 Microvirga calopogonii | reverse complement strand
TCCTCGATGGCGCGAACGATGGCTGCTGCCGCTTCCGATTCCCCTAGGTGCTCCAGCATCATCGCGCCGGACCAGATCTGGCCGATGGGGTTTGCGATCCCCTGCCCGGCAATGTCAGGCGCCGACCCGTGGACAGGCTCGAACAGGGACGGAAAGTTTCGATCCGGATTGATGTTGCCGGACGGCGCAATGCCGATCGTTCCCGTGCAGGCAGGACCCAAATCGGACAGGATATCGCCGAACAGGTTCGAGGCGACCACCACGTCGAACCAGTCCGGGTGAAGGACGAAATGGGCTGTGAGTATGTCGATGTGATACTTGTCCCATTTCACATCGGAATACTTCCTGGCCATCTCCTCCACGCGCTCGTCCCAATAAGGCATCGTGATCGAAATGCCGTTCGATTTGGTCGCCGAGGTCAGATGCTTCTTCGGCCGCTTCTGCGCCAGGTCGAACGCAAACCGCAGGACCCGGTCGACGCCGATGCGCGTCATCACCGTCTCCTGGATGACCACCTCCCGGTCGGTGCCGGGAAACATCTTGCCGCCAACGGAAGAATACTCGCCTTCGGTGTTCTCACGCACGACCCAGAAGTCGATGTCGCCGGGCTTGCGATTGGCGAGCGGCGTCGGCACACCAGGCATCAGGCGCACGGGCCGCAGGTTGATGTACTGGTCGAATTCTCGCCGGAACTGCAGCAGCGATCCCCAAAGCGAGACATGGTCCGGGATCTTCTCCGGCCAGCCCACGGCACCGAAGAAGATAGCCTCGTGCGATCCGATCTGTTCCTTCCAGTCCTCCGGCAGCATGCGGCCATGCTTGGCGTAGTAGTCATAGGAGGAGAAATCGAAGTGATCGAGCTGGAGGTCGAAACCGAACTTCTTGGCCGCTGCCTCCAGAACACGCACGCCTTCAGGCGTCGTTTCCTTTCCGATTCCATCACCTGGAATGACCGCCAGTCGATACCGCTTCTTGTGTTCAGATGACATGATAACTCTTGCTTTTCTTTATCCGAGGGTGGATCGGCCGATCATTCCGCCAGATCGCGCATGACCGTGATCAGGTCCGACTTGCCTTCGAACCCGATGCCGGGCAGTTCGGGCATGACGATGTGGCCGTTCTCCACGCGCACGCTGTCCGGGAAACCGCCATAGGGCTGAAAAAGGTCCGGGTAGCTCTCATTGCCGCCGAGCCCAAGGCCCGCCGCGATGTTGAGCGACATCTGATGCCCACCATGAGGAATGCACCGAGAGGGCGACCAGCCGAATTGCGCCAACACGTCGAGAGTACGCAGGTATTCCACGAGCCCATAAGCCAGGGCGCAGTCGAATTGCAGCCAGTCGCGATCTGGGCGCATTCCGCCATGGCGGAGGAGATTGCGCGCATCCTGGTGCGAGAACAGGTTCTCGCCGGTCGCCATCGGGCCGGGATAGAACTCGGAGAGTGCGGCTTGGAGAGAATAATCGAGCGGATCGCCCGCTTCCTCGTACCAGAACAGCGGATAGTCGCGAAGCATCTTGGCATAGGCAATGGCGGTTTCGAGGTCGAAGCGCCCATTCGCGTCGACGGCGAGCTGCGCCTGTGAGCCGATCTCCGAGAGAACCGCTTCGATCCGGCGCTGGTCTTCCGCGATTGAGGCGCCGCCGATCTTCATCTTCACGACATTGTAGCCGCGATCGAGATAGCTGCGCATTTCGGCCCGAAGGGCGCTGTCGTCCTTGCCCGGGTAATAGTAGCCGCCGGCCGCGTAGACGAAGACTCTCGGATTAGCCTCGAGACCCGTTCGCTCCGCCAGAAGGCGGAACAGCGGCTTGCCGGCGATTTTCGCCGTGGCGTCCCAGATCGCCATGTCGAGAGTGCCCACGGCCACCGAACGTTCGCCATGGCCGCCGGGCTTCTCGTTCTTCATCATCGTGGCCCAGATCTTGTGCGGATCCAGGTTGCTGCCGCTGTCGTCGATCAGGCTCTCCGGAGGCGCCTCCAGAATCCGGTCGCGGAAGCGCTCGCGGATGAGGCCGCCCTGCCCGTAACGGCCGTTAGAGTTAAAACCGTAGCCGACGACGCGGCGACCGTCGCGCACCACATCGGTCACGACGGCGACGAGGCTCGTCGTCATCTTCGAAAAATCGATATAGGCGTTTCGGATCGGCGAGGCGATCGGCTGGGTAATCTCGCGGACATCGATGATGCGCATGTGAATCTCGCTCAGGTGGGCGTGGGCAATAGCGGGAAAGCTGTTAGCAGAAATCGAAATCGCAGCCCTCGTCGGCCTGCAGCACGCTCTTCAGATAAAGGCCCCGGTATCCACGACTCTCCTCAGTGAGATGACACGGCGGCGTCCATTCCTGAGCGCGACGCTCCAACTCGTGTTCGTCCACGAGGAGTTCGAGGCGGCGCGCGGGTACATCCAATCGGATCATGTCTCCGCTCCGCACGAGGCCAAGTGGACCGCCGGTCGCAGACTCGGGAGCTATATGGAGAACAATTGTACCGAAGGCGGTTCCGCTCATACGGGCATCGGAAATTCTGACCATGTCGGTCACGCCGGCCTGCGCGAGCTTCTTCGGGATCGGTAGATAACCGGCCTCGGGCATGCCGGGTGCTCCTTTCGGTCCGGCATTCCGCAGGACGAGAACGTCCTCCGCCGTCACGTCGAGTTCCGGATCGTCGATCCGGGTGACGAGATCCTCGACCGACTCGAACACGACCGCACGGCCGGTATGCTGCAGAAGCCT
Organism: Microvirga calopogonii; assembly: GCF_003347665.1. Classification (GTDB taxonomy): domain Bacteria; phylum Pseudomonadota; class Alphaproteobacteria; order Rhizobiales; family Beijerinckiaceae; genus Microvirga; species Microvirga calopogonii. The sequence continues at coordinate 69,787 of NZ_QDGA01000024.1, read as the reverse complement.
GGGCGAAGCCGCCGAGTGCTTGATTACCGCCCCAAGAGGAGCGAGATTCCCGCGCAGGACCGCCATCGCACCGGTAGCCTTGAGAGGATCATTTAGGCTGCGGATGACCGTCTGCCCTGGCACGTCCTCGGCACCGTCGGCAACGGCCCGGATGGTCGCGCCGGTGACGGTAACGGCGTCCAGGTTGAGGTGGTCGCGCAACTCGTGCAGCAGGCGGGGCATGCCCCCAGCCCAGTGGAAATGCTCCATGTACTTCGTGCCAGAGGGCTTCAGGTCCACGAGCACGGGGACCTCGCGACCGATCTTGTCGAACTCCTCCAGGTCGATCCTGAGACCGCGACGGCGCGCAATCGCTGAGAGATGGACGAGGCCGTTGGTCGAGCCGCCGATCGCCTGCAGCACCACCATGGCGTTGCGGAAGGCCGCCTCCGTCAGCAGCTCGCTCGGGCGCGTTCCACGCACTGCCACTGAAACGGCTTCGCGTCCGCTCGCCTCGGCGGCCCGGATCCGATCCGCATGGGTTGCCGGGATCGTGCCGGTTCCCGGCAACGCGATGCCGAGCGCCTCGACGAGGCAGCCCATGGTGCTTGCCGTACCCATGACCATGCACGTGCCTTGGGTCGGGGCAAGGCGTCCGCTGACGACCTCCACCTCACCCTGGTCCATGCCCCCGGCCCGGTGCTGCCCCCATAGGCGGCGGCAATCGGTGCAGGCTCCCAGCATCTCGCCCTTGTGATGGCCGACCAGCATCGGTCCCGTGATCAGCTGGATCGCCGGCACATCTACGCTCGCGGCCGCCATGAGCTGCGCCGGAACGGTCTTGTCGCAGCCCCCGATCAGCACCACCGCGTCCATGGGCTGGGCGCGGATCATCTCCTCCGTGTCCATGGCCATGAGGTTGCGCAGGAACATGCTGGTCGGACTGGCAAAGGACTCGTGAATGGAGATCGTGGGGAACTCCATCGGGAGACCGCCCGCCAGCATGACGCCCCGCTTCACCGCCTCAATGAGCCGAGGCACGTTGCCGTGGCAGGGGTTGAAGTCGCTGAAGGTGTTGGTGATTCCGACGATGGATCGATCCAGGGCATCGTCGGAGAAGCCGGCCGCTTTGATGAATGCCTTGCGCAGGAAAAGGGAGAACGCGGGATCACCGTAGCTGGTGAGATTGCGGCGTAAACCGAACGGGGGAGGCTTGGGATCATCGCTCATGACGAGCGATCATTGATGTGTTATCAAGATTGTCAACAATAATGTTGATTAGGACTGGTTGTCGGCATGGATGGTGCGGAGAGACAGGCCTCGGCAGCTCGCGCTAGGCAGGTGGCGCATGCCCTGGAGGAGGAAATCGTCCTCGGGTGGCTGCAGCCCAGGGAGCGGCTGATCGAGGAAGACATCGCTGCCCGGTTCGACGTCAAACGGCATGTCGTACGCGAGGCTATCGCTGAGCTCGAGCGGATGGGCTTGGTCGAGCGCGTGCAGAACAAGGGCGCGACGGTGCGCATGCTGAGTCCGATGGATGTTCGTCAAATCTATTTCGTACGCGAGGCCTTGGAGACGCTCGCGGCGCAGCAGATCCCGCTTCCGCCCGGGCCGGAGACCCTCGCCGCCCTCACCGATATCCACGAGGAGCATTCCACCGCCGTCGACCGGGGCGATTCCCGGGCAGCGTTCCGGACGAACATAGCCTTCCACAACGCGCTCTTCGGCGCCTGCGGCAACCCGCACCTGATCGAACTCATTCGGAATCTCGCCCAGAAGGCCCATGGGGTCCGTTCCTATACGGCGGCGGATCCAGAGCACCTCGCCAAGGCAAAGGAGGACCATCGGGCCATGATCGAAGCCCTGAAAGCAGCCGATCGCGAGAAATTGGTGCAGCTCTGCCGCGACCATCTCAAGCCGTCTCGGGACGCGTACATCGCCGTTCTGGAGCAACGCTCCGGCCGGGTGGTCTGAGGCCTGCGTTTCGAAGGGTTAGGGTTCAGGGCCGGTAACCCTCAAGGAGCCTCGATCTGCAGCCCGTCATAGGCCGGTTCGATATGTCCTGGCAGCTTGCCGCGCAGGGCCTCGTAGTCCAAATCCGTATGCAGGTTCGTCAGGATGGCGCGCTTAGGCTTGACCCTGTCGATCAGCTCCAAGGCTTCGGACACGGAAAAATGGGTCGGATGCGGCGTGTAGCGCAAGGCATCCAGGATCAGGACATCCAGGCCCTCCAGGACAGGCAGGCTCTCTTCCGGCATGCGGCTCACATCCGGCGCGTAGGCGATCTTGCCGAACCTGAAGCCCATGGCGTCGATATCGCCGTGGATCATCCTGAATGGCAGTGCCTCGATGTTGCCGCCAGCGCCAGAGATCGACGTCATCGTGCCGGGCTGCAGATGGCGCATTCTGAGGATCGGCGGATAGCTGCTGCCGGCCGGCGTGTCGAAGCAATAGCCGAACCGCATCTGGAGCAGCTCGCTGGTCATTCGGTCGGCATAGACCGGAATCCGCTGCCGCTGGACGAGGGCGAGCGGACGTAGATCGTCGATCCCATGGATATGGTCCGCGTGCTCATGCGTGACGAGCACGGCATCGAGATGCCGGACATCGGCACTAAGGAGCTGCTCGCGCAGGTCCGGTCCGGTATCGACCAAGAGGGTTGTCTTTGCTCCGTCCAGGCCCGTTTTCTCGACCAGGATCGAGCAGCGGCGGCGGCGATTCTTGGGATTCGAGGGATCGCAGGCGCCCCAGCCGACGCCCACGCGCGGCACGCCGGCCGAGGATCCGCAACCGAGGATCGTGATTTTCAAGGTCATGATGCGATCGCCTGCCCCTCGACCGCATCAGCGGCGGCTGCCTTGGAAAACAGGCGATAAAAATTGGCCGTCGTCAGGCTGGCAGTCTCCTGGTCGCTCATCCCGGTGACCTCCGCGAGCACGTGGGCCGTGTGGGCCACGAAAGCCGGCTCGTTGGTCTTCCCACGATAAGGTACGGGAGCCAGATAGGGCGCATCGGTCTCGACCAGCAGGCGATCATGGGGAACGGCCGCCGCGATGCGACGGATCTCCTCCGAATTCCGGAAGGTCAGAATGCCCGAGAACGAAACGTAGAGGCCGAGTTCGACGCCAATCCGGGCCAGCTTTTCACCGGACGAGAAGCAGTGGAGGACCGCATCGAAGCGCCCTCGCCCCATCTCCTCGGTCAGGATCCGGATCATGTCCTCGTCGGCATTGCGGGCATGGATGACGACGGGCAGCCCGGTTGTCCTCGCGGCCTCGATATGGGTGCGGAATACCCGCTGCTGCACGTCGCGCGGGCTTTTGTCGTAATGATAGTCGAGACCCGCCTCGCCGATGGCGATGCAGCGGGGATGGGCCGAGAGCTCGGCCAGCCGCTCGGCCGGCACATCGGGCTCGTCCGCCGCATTGTGCGGGTGGGTGCCGACGGAGCAGAAGATGCTCTCATGCGACTCGGCTAGGGACCGGTAGGTGTCGAAGTGCGCCACGCGGGTCGAGATCGTCACCATGCGACCGACGTCGGCGGCTGAAGCGGCAGCCAGTACCTCGCGGAGGCGGCTCTGAAAATCCGGGAAGTCCAGGTGGCAGTGGCTGTCGACCAGCATGGGTGAAGGCGCCCTCCTCTGGGTCCGCGCGATGCGCTAGCTGAATAGATCGGATCGGCCTATCCGTCTACCGATGGGCACCCTGGGCGGTGGCCACGGGTTCGTCGTCCTCCTTGGCCTCCTTGTGCAGCATCTTGCGCATCCGGTCCTGGTGCCTGCGGATCGGCGCCTCGTCATGATCCTGTGGGCGGACGACGGGTACGGTCAGGCACACGCTTTGGGCGGGAAGCACGTCGCACCAATCGTGAATCAGCTTCTTATAGCGGCGCCCCACGGGACGGATGTTGCGGTCAAGGTCGTAAAGACCGACGGGAGTGACCCGGTTGTTTTCCTCCCGAAGCGCCGTATCCCAGTCCATCTGGTCGGTAAGCGAGTACCACGTAAAGCCGACGATAGGGACACCCGTGTTGCGGACTCTCAGCACATTCGCCCATTGCTTCCAGAGCCAGTTGACCGCCTCATCGCCATTTGGGCCCTGCATGAGGTTTGTCTCGGTATGCATGACGGGCAGCCGATAGCGATCATAGTACTGCCGGGTAATCTCGTCGTAACCAAAAACATCCCCGGCTGACTCGGTCGTGCCGTCCTCCCGAACCCGGTGCTCGTTTGTGACGTAGTAGTCGTTCCCCATAATGCAGTGATGGCGGAGGGACGAACGGCTGAGGAAGAAATGGTACTCGTCCCGGGTCATGCCGCTATCCATCAGGAACTCGTACATTTCCGAGTCGACCCGTCTTCCATAGTTCAGGTCGAGGGACAGGAAGCGCCGGGAATTCATGATCTCGGAGGGCTTGATGGCCGCCGGGTTCTCCGCATGGAAATATTCCGAAGATTCGCTCTGGATGAACAGGGCATCCGGCCGAACCTTGAGAATCCGCTCCATGGCCAGCACGTTGGCCTTCACGATATGCTTCAGGGCGGTCACGAACGACTGGTCGCTTGTCAGCTGCTCGTTCCACCAGCCGTAGGCGGCCGAGAACTGGGCGCAGATGAACATCTCGTTGATGGGGGTATAGAGCTGAAGCCAAGTGAAGCGACGCGCGAAGTCTTCCGCATAAGACGCGAAAAGAGCAGGGAAATCCGGGTTCTGGAAATTGCCGATCCAATCCGGCACGCCGAAATGGCATAGATCGACGATGGGAATGATGTTGCGGCGCTGGAGCTCGCCGAAGGTCATGTCGGCAAAGGTCCAGTCGTAACGCCCCGGGCCGATGAACGTCTTGTGGAGCGGCGGACCATAGCGGAGGACTTGGATGTCGAGATCCTCCAAGAGCTCGAAATCCGTCCGCCAATGGGTGTAATGGCCGCATTTCTCCATCTCGTCGATGCGGGCGCGGCCATTGTTGATGGTCGGGATGCTGTTCTCGATCCCGGTGGCAAACATGAACGTGGTGTACATCGCGCTTCCGCCGAGGGCCGTGACGGCCGATCAAAGCGGACGCGTCAGGACGCCTCCGCCTCGATATAACGCGGGAAAATCGGCGCAGGTTGCGGCAAGGCAGTTCCAGCCGCCAAGCGGTGCTCCGGGCCGATGTTCGCAAGCACCCTGCCCTCTGGCGGAACCGCCAGAAGGTCGAGCAGCTTGGCAGCCGCCGTCGGCACGAAAGGCTGAGCCAGGATTCCGACCGCCCGCAGAACTTCGGCCGTCACGTACAGCACCGTGTTCATCCGCACAGGGTCGCTCTTGCGCAGCACCCAGGGCTCCTGGGAGGCGAAATAGCGGTTGGCTTCCGCCACCACGGCCCAGATCTCGGACAGCGTCGTGTGGACGGCGAAGTCCTTCATGGCCGCTCTCGTCTTTCCAGGCAGCGCATCGGCAAGCCATAGCATGTCCTGATCGGCCTGGGTGAACTCGCCCGGCTGCGGAACGGCAGCGTCGCAGTTCTTGGCGATCATGGACAGGGAGCGCTGGGCAAGGTTACCGAGATCGTTCGCGAGATCAGCGTTGATGCGGTTGACGATAGCCTCGTGGGAGTAGTTCCCGTCCTGGCCGAAGGGCACCTCGCGCATGAAGAAGTAGCGGATCTGGTCGACCCCGTAGGTATCGGCGAGATCGAATGGATCGACCACGTTGCCGACCGACTTCGACATCTTCTCGCCCTTGTTGAGCAGGAAGCCATGGCCGAAGACGCGCTTGGGCAGCGGCAGCTCGGCCGACATGAGGAAAGCGGGCCAGTAGACCGTGTGGAAGCGCACGATGTCCTTGCCGATGATGTGCACGTCCGCCGGCCAATAATGCCAGCGCGGATCGTTCTCGTTCGGGAAGCCGCAGCCGGTTATGTAATTGTTGAGGGCGTCGATCCAGACATACATGACGTGCTTCGGATCGCCGGGCACCGGCAGGCCCCAGTTGAAGGTCGTCCGGCTGATCGAGAGGTCCTGGAGGCCGGACCGGACGAAACTCGTGATCTCGTTGCGGCGGGTTTCCGGGCTGATGAAATCCGGATTAGCCTCGTAATGGGCGAGCAGGCGGTCTTGGTAGGCGGAGAGGCGGAAGAAGTAGCTCTCCTCCTCGATCCAATCCACGGGCGTTCCGGTCGGCGCGCGCCAGCTGCCGTCAGGCTGCTTCGTCAGCTCGCTCTCGTCGTAATAGGCCTCGTCGCGGACCGAGTACCAGCCGGAATAGTTGGAGAGATAGATATCCCCCTTCTCCTGCATCCGGCGCCATAGCTCCTGGGTCGAGGGCAGATGATCGGGATCGGTCGTGCGGATGAACCGGTCATAGGAGCAATCGAGCCGGTCGGCCATGGCCTTGAACTTCGCCGCCATCTCGTCGACGAAGGCCTTGGGCGTCGTGCCGTTCTTGTCGGCCGTCTGCTGGATCTTCAGTCCATGCTCGTCCGTTCCGGTCATGAAGAACACGTCATAGCCGTCGATACGCTTGAACCGCGCGATCGCATCGGATGCAACGACCTCGTAGGCATGGCCGATATGGGGAGCCCCATTCGGGTACGAAATAGCCGTGGTGATGTAGAATTTCTGTTTGTCGGCCATGTCGGATCCTAAAACCTGAAATCAAAACCATTCGGACGACGAGGCTTCAAGCCGCCCGCCGAACCGCTTCGGCGAGATCATCGAACATCGTCAGGATGAAGGGCCGGCGGTCGAGGTTGAACACATCGATCTCGCGCGCCGAACGGCCGATCTTGTCACATACCTCCACCAAAGGCGCAAGGCGGGACGCACCCAGGCCCGCCCGCTCGTGGAGCCGATCGGAGACCCAGCGCTGCACGGTTTCCAGGGTGAGCTCATAACTGTCGTCAGCGTCGCGTTTTGACAGAGCTTCGGCAAGCGCGAGAATCTGCTTGGTGTCGACTTTCGGCAAACCGTTCAAGAGCCGGGTCACCTGATCGATGAAGGCCACCTTGTCGGCGTCGAGCAGCTCGAGGGTGCGTCGGACCGAGCCTTCTCCATAGCGAAGCGCCTGATCCACCACGTCCCGCGGGATATCGGTCCAGGGAGCCCCGAGGGAAGCGATCGCTGCCTTGATGTCCTGTTCCTCCAGGGGGCGAAGCAGGAGCCGTCGGCAGCGCGAGCGAATAGTCGGGAGAACCCGCTGGGGCGCGTGGCTGACGATCAGAAAGAGCGAACGCGGCGGCGGCTCCTCGATCACCTTGAGCAACGCGTTAGCGCTCGAAATGGTCAGGTCCTCGGCACTGTCGACGATGCAGACCCGGTAGCCCCCGTCGGCGGCGGTCGAGCCGAACATGCCGAGCGCCCGACGCACCGCATCGACCGGAATCGTAGCGGACGGCCCCTTTTTGTCCGTAGCCGGAGCTCGCCTCAAAACGGAAAGATTGGGATGCGAGAGCACCGCCACCTGACGCGCCACATGCGAACCGGCCGGGACGTCTAGGCTTGAAATCGACCGGTCGTTCGACTTCTGCGGATCGAGAACCGTGCGGGCCACCCGATAGGCCAGAGTGGCCTTGCCGATCCCCTGGGCTCCGCCGATGAGCCAGGCATGGTGAAGGCGGCCGCTGCGCAGGCCCTCGAGGAAAGCCTCCTCGCCCTCTCGGTGGCCGAAGAACGCGAACTGCTCCCGGGGGTGGGGCGCATTGTCGAACTGATCCGGCTCCGGAATGCCCTGCTCGTCACGCGACATCGAGAGGCCTCATCGCATGTTCGGCCAGTTGAGGAAGACGCTCGCGCACGGCAGCCCAGATCGCAGTCTCGACCTCGTCGGGATCCTGGTCGGCGTTGATGACAACGCATCGTTTCGGCTCGGCCTGGGCGATGGAGAGATAGGCCTGCCTCAGGGATTGGTGGAAGGAGACGTCCTCCTCCTCGAACCGATCAGCCCCCTCGCCTTTCCCCGCCTGCCGGGCTCCGGCTCGGGCCAGCCCGGTTTCGGCGGGAAGATCGAGGATCAAGGTCAGATCGGGCCTTACGCCCTGCAGGGTCACCCTCTCGAGCTGGTCGATCAGATCCTTGTCGAGATTGCCCAGGGAACCTTGATAGGCCCGGGTCGAATCCGCGAAGCGGTCGCAGAGAACGTGGGTCCCGCCCTTGAGCGCCGGCTTGATGGTCTTGTCCAGGTGGTCGATCCGGGCTGCGGCGAACAGGAGAGCTTCCGCGAAAGGCCCGAGATGCTTGGCTTGGCCGCCCAGAATGAATGCACGGATTTCCTCGGCATGCGGCGAGCCGCCGGGCTCGCGGGTCACGAGGACCGGCTGAGCGAGACGCTCCAGCCGGGTCTTCAGCCTTTGGATCTGGGTCGACTTGCCGGCGCCCTCCCCGCCTTCGAATGTAATGAAACAGCCAGCCATCAAATGCCTTCGATCACACTCGTGAAAGCGCGGCGGACCCATCCGGTGCTGAATTCCAGCAGGCCATCCAGGGCCCTCTGGCTCAGCGTCCCTTCCTGAATGTCCTCATCGGCATAGAGCGGCATGTCGAGCGCCTGCATATCCCCGCGGCTGACCTGGAGCCGGGCCACCTCCGCTCCCTTCTGGACAGGAGCCTTCAGCGGTCCGGTGTAGACGATGCGGGCGGTGACCCGTTCGCTCTCTCCACGGGGCACAAGTACACGAACAGGCTTCTTGGACACAAGCGGCAGCGATCTTTTGTTCCCGCCGAAAACCTGAGCCTCGCCGACCACCTGCCCCTCGGCGAAGAGCTGCTGGGTCTCGAAGGCCCGGAAACCCCAGTCCAGAAGCTTGCGGGCCTCGGTGGCGCGGTCTTTGGCCGTCTTGAGGCCGTTCACGACCACGATCAGGCGCTGGTCGTTCTGGACGGCGGAGCCCATCAGGCCAAAGCCGGACTCGTCGATATTGCCGGTTTTCAAACCATCCGCGCCAATATCCATGAACAGCAACGGGTTGCGGTTCTGCTGGCGGATCTTGTTCCAGGTGAACTCGCGCTCGCCGAAAATCTTGTAGAGGTCCGGGTAGGTCTCAATGAGGTGAAGCGCGAGCTTCGCCAAGTCGCGCACGGTGACCTTCTGCTCAGGATGGCCATAGCCGGTGGCGTTGCGGAACGTCGAATGCGTGAGGCCGATCTGCTTGGCTCGCTCGTTCATCATGCGGGCGAAGTTGTCTTCCGTTCCGGCAACACCTTCGGCGATGGCGATGGCCGCGTCGTTGCCCGACTGAACGACGAGGCCCCGAATGAGGTCTTCGAGCCTGACCGGGGTGTTCACCTTGGCGAACATGGACGAACCGCCGGATCCGCCGCCGCCTCTGCGCCAGGCATTCTCCGAGATCATGAATTCGCTGTCGAAATTCAGGCGACCATTCTTGATCTCGTTGAAGACCACCTCGGCCGTCATGGTCTTCGCCATACTGGCGGGTGCGGTCAGTTCATCGGCGTTCTTCTCGAAAAGAACCGCATGGCTTCCTGCGTCCATAAGGATGGCTGTGGGCGCGGATGTCTGAAAATTCTGTGCATGAGCCGCTTGCGGCCACGCAAACGAAAGAGAGACAGCACTCCACACAAATCCAATCGCCGCCAGGGCTCGGGCGATTTTAACATGACGCATCGTCGGCTTCTCCAGGCTCTTCCCCTAGGAGACCCCGAATCTGTGGCGCGTCAACAACAAATCAACGGGCTGCTACGCTAGAGCATAGAACCCGAACGTAGACCTGTGCTTTTGGGACGCGATCCGATGTGCCGACCCATTCATGCTGTTCTGTCGATCAGGTCGCAAGGACCCGTCTTCTATCGCAGCACGAACCTCGTGGGATCGGCCGCCATGGAGCTGCTGCCCCTCTGGAAACCGGAGCGAGCATCGTCAGACGACGTTCCATAGAGGCTCGCCACCACGGGACGCGAGGCCGGAGCGGTTCCCGGGGCCACGGAACTGATCCGGGCAACCGGGCTTGAGGCGCCCGGGATCGTGCCTAGGTCGAACGGGCGCTCCGGCGGAAGCGGCACATTGCTGGCAACCGCGCCGGAACCAGCCGCCTGCGACGGACGGGCCGGGGCCGCGTACGCTCCATCATCAGGCTCGTAGGTGCGCAACGCGATCGCCTGACGCGGAGCATTGGTCTGGGGTGCCGCCTGGGCGATCATCGTCGGTGCCGAGCCTGTCAGGGATGCCGGCGTTCCATCAGTCCGCAGGCTCGCCAGGAGGATACGGTCGTCGCTACCGTTCGTGGACGCGCGGCCGACGTAGTCGACCCGCACCCTCGCCGTGCCGGACTGACGGAACCCGAGGGCAGCGGCAGCGCGCTCGGACACGTCGATGACCCGATTGCCATGGAACGGGCCGCGATCGTTCACGCGGACGATCATCGAATGGCCGTTCTGCAGATTCGTTACCCGGGCATAGCTCGGAAGCGGCATCGTGGTATGCGCGGCCGCAATCGAATCCCGGTCAAACACCTCGCCATTGGCGGTCATCCGGCCATGGAAATTCGATCCGTACCAAGAGGCGAGGCCTTCGCTGGAGCGCGGCGTCTCGTTGGGGACATAAGTGCGGCCGGCCACCGTGTAGGGCTTCCCGACCATCTCGCGACCGCCGCCCTTGGGAACGGGCTGACCGTCGGCAACCACTTTGGGGCTCGGAGCAACGCCATACTTGGGATCGATGCCGCCACGGACATTGGAGGAGCAATTGGCTGCGGTCAGGGCGATTGCGGTCACGCCTGCGATGCGGAGGAGAGTCCACTGATTGAAGGAAGAGGCTTTCCCCTTCAGGTCGGTCATCACTTCTGCGCGATTAGAAGGCATGTGGTCTCGCATCCATTATCCGCACCGTGCATGGCAGGGGCTAGGCTAGCCTGGGCCTTGAGCCAAAGTGCTTTTGGGTCCTTAAAGGAAAGTTAAATAGCCGCGCTTGTCAATGGCAAAGCTAACAATATAAGAATATTATTTCAATTTTATATTTTCGCACTCATGACAATAAGATAACGCGATAAGCTCCAATATTGCTTTAGCGAAAAGGCTGCTTTGACCATGCTGCTATGTGCTGTCGTGGTGTACGACGAGCGCGCCACGCGTCCAAAATCCTCTCCAAATAGCCTTTGTCTTTCAGTCCCTTATCCTAGACCGAACCTCCTGTGGCGCTCTTCCGATTGTCAGATCCTGCGAGGAGCGACATGGAGGCGGGCTCAAATCCGCCCCACGGATTGGTTTTAGGCGTTTTGGTTAATGAAACGATCCGGATAGCCAAATCGGCAGTTTGAAGAACGAACTCGGAGATGGCGGAGGGGGTGGGATTCGAACCCACGGTGGGCTTGCACCCACGGCGGTGTAGGATCGATACGCAAGTCTCAGGGAGATGTCACGTATCTTCCTCCGAACCGTGCTTGCGACTTTCATAGCACACGGCTCTCCAGTGATCGTCAGCGAGTGGCGGAAAGGGTGGGATTCGAACCCACGGGGCGCGTAAACGCCCGGAAGTTTTCAAGACTTCTGCCTTAGACCACTCGGCCACCTTTCCTACGCTTTTGCCAGTTTTGGCAGGGCAAAATCTGATAGCTTAATGCCATCATATTTACCAGCATGGATTTTGATATGGCATGTATGACAAACAGGGATCTGTTTGCGGTTCATAGCAGCCATAACAGCGGCAAAGCCTACTTGCCTGCCCTTTCGTACATGTCGGAGGTGATGCATTTCTACATCCTCCGAGTTTCCACAGACTGCGCAAGGACTGTCTAGTTTGCTCCGCGTCCGTTTATGTATTCCCAACAAGATGAGGTCTGCGACCTTAGCGTTGATTAGGAATGCCGCTCGGTTCTTCTTCCAGTTCCGTCGCAGTGGTAGTGAGATGTAGGCCGTGGGCTTGCCATCTTTGTCCCAACGCTTTGGTACCGTTAGATTCTTGCGTCGCAACCGGAATAACTTAGCCAGTGAAGTCTGGTGTTTCCGGCATAGTGTCTTTGCGCAAGAGAAATGGAGAATGTGCTGGATGTGTTTAAGTGCCAGCGGATTGTCGACGAACGAGTAATAATTGAATATTCCCGAAAGTATCTGTCCGTAGCGCTCAACGATCATATGATCGTCCTGCACAGTCCAGGCAGTTTTAGCTGCTGGGTTCCCATTTCTGTCGCAGAAACCACGTTCCGAGAGACTTATGATAAGCTCCTCTTTTGGTGCGTACATCATGGTTAGGTGATTCACATTCGCTCTACGAATGATGAATCTCCCGTCCTTCAGTTTCGCTTTCCGGAGGATCGCGTCTCCCGCGCCGATTGTGACATAAGTTCCTAGGAACTTAGCCTGCTCGGTTCTGGCTTGTCGGACGTGTGTTTTTTCAGCACTTAGCTCCAGATGTAGTTCATCTCGAAAGTAGGCAGTTGCCTCTGTCTTGAGTTTTTCGGCGAGACCATGCGGACCGTCGATTGCTACAAGCCAGTCGTCCGCATAGCGGACGTACTTAATGCGAACGTACCCTGGATCGTTGTGCATCAAAGAAGGTGTCTGACGAAGCTCTTTAGCGAGCTTGATCATTTCCTCACTCGTCTTTGACAACCCCTTTTTCGATAGGCGAAGTCGCTGTTTGACGATGGCTGTGTAACCGGGATTGACCCGTTTACGTTCGCCAACTTCGTTTGCGACTTTGAATCGTTCCATCCACAAATCGAATTCGTGAAGGTAGATGTTCGCCAGTATAGGGCTGACTATACTTCCCTGCGGAGTGCCTGCAAGTGAATTCACTTGCGTAGTTCCTTCAAGGTAGCCTGCCTTCAACGCTTTCCATATTAGATCTAGGAACCGTTGGTCTTCGATCCTTTTGGAAAGTATCGCAATCAGAGTTCCGTGATCGATATTGTCGAAGCAACCTTTGATGTCACCTTCAACGAACCAATTCACAGAGTGCCATGAACGCACTTCCTTCAGGGCTGTGTGAGTTCCCTTGTTGGCTCGAAAGCCATGGCTACATGGTAGGAAGGTTGGTTTGCTCCCGTCGTAAATGATTGACAGGATCATTCTTATAACTCCCTGTACGACCTTGTCCTTCGGAGAGGGTATCCCCAGAGGGCGAAGTTTACCGTTGGCTTTCGGGATATAGGTCCTTCTAGCTCGGGTAAAGGTGAAGGTTTGATCCTTCATGGACTGGATGATTCTGTCGATTTGCTTCATAGAGAAGCCGTCGATAGTCTCGTTGTCTGTCCCCGCCGTCATATTGCCCGGTGAACTTTTGATGTTCTCATATGCCGCAATGTACAAGTCTGGCTCATACATAAGGCGGTAGAGATCGCGGTTCACCCATTTTGGGTTCTCATTCAGCTTACTAACTTTCTGTAGTCTGCGTAGGCCTTTTGTACCATCCGGTACGACCTCTACTTCTACAGATTGACCACCTGTCATCCTTTTCCTTCTTCGAGCATTACCTCGAGATTATCAGCTTGCGCTGTCGGATACTACGATGACTCCGAAACCATAGGAATCGCTTCCCGTAGGTTTTCCCGCAGTTCCGGACGTCTTGTGTCTACGCACTTAGGGTCCTCTTCCATCGTTTCCTTCTTCCTGAAGGCTGTGCCATCCCTGATCTTTCGCTCGAACTTGAAAACCTTCCGAGCGAAGGGAGGATAGGGGCACGGGTTTTCCCCTATGGGTCTCAGTAATCCCCACACGATTAAGGTTCGACCAGTAAGGGTCTACCCATATACGTCATCGCTGACCCAACCTGTTGGAGACTACCCGTTCTCCTCATGGGCCTTTTCCTCGGATGCTATGTTCAGCTTTTCCTTTCGGATCGGCCTAACCGAGATGCATTACGGAGATAAGATCACTCCGGTAGCTTTCACAAACTACTCACAAAACGCCGGCACAACGGCGCACTTTCAAGACCGCTGCCTTAAACCACTCGGCCACCCCTCCAGAAACGGCGAACACCGCTCTGATGCTAAATTCTCTCTAAGGCCGCCGCCTGGGACACGTCAACAGGAACGGCTCGCCTAAAGCATCGGACCCACTGTGTCCGATGCCCTCTTTGTTGCCTGACCCTTCGAGACCTCAGGACCAATGGGTCCTAGCTGCCTCGATCTGGAGATTATCGATCGGCTGAACGTGATCGGGAGCGGGTTGATCGAGTTCCATGGGTTGGTGCGGGGCTGTCTCCGCGGGAGTGCCGATGTCGATTTGCTCGGTCCATGCTCCTCCGGCACCATGGCCCGGATCCATCATGCCATCCGCCATCATCAGTAGAATGTCGGACCCGGACAGATCCTGGGAGGTCGTGGTATCCGCTGCAGCCATGGGGCCGTGGGCATCGCTGAGGGGCGGCGGTGGCTCGTCAACGATCACTTCGATGGCTTTCGGCGCCGATGCGGTTCCCTCGCTGTCGAACAGCGTCACGGCTACGTTGCGCGACCCGGCAGCGAGGCCGGTCGGCTCGGCGCTCTCCAGCACCAGGGATTGCAGCACCGCCGAATAGATATCCGGCGATGCATCTCCCCTCAGCGTCAATGTGCCCGAATGGGACGCATAACCGCCGCCGACGACCTCGATACCGGTATCGCCGACCATCATGTGTCCGTTCTCCTCGTGCAGCACGTAGCCATCGAAATCGAGCCTGTCGCCCGCCTGAGCGCCGGTGAGCGTCACGGTCGCGCCCCCCAGATGGAGACTGTCCACGTCATGCGCCTCAACGAGGCCAACCGCACTCGCCTGATGGGCTCCCGCCTCCGCATGAGCCGGTGCGTTCAGCACCAGTTCCGGCGCGTCGTTCACCGCTTCGATCGTCACGGTGAAAGGCGTGGTCGCCGTCGCGCTGCCACCGCTCGTCTCATTACTCGTCGCCTGAAGGGTCAGGTGCAGCGTCCCGTTCCAGTCCTGAGCAGGATGGAGTTGCAGCCCTGGGAGAGCAGCCGAGGGAACCTGCCACACGCCGCTCCCGAGGGACGTGCCGTGGGACAGGGCGAATCCATCCGGAACGCCCAAGATGTTGACCGTCAGCGTCTCCGAGCCGTCCGTATCCACGAGGGCCGCGGACAGGTTCAGCGCAATAGCGTGATCCTCCTGCCCCGTCGCATCCTGCGCGGCCACATTGGGCGCGTCGGCTACGGCGTTGACGGTGACCACGTGCACGCCCGTCACCTCGCGACTGACGGAGATGCCGTTGCCGGTATCCGTGATCGTCGCCTTCAGGGTCAGGGTAAAATCCGCATCGCTGTGCTCCACCGGATTGATGCTCACCAGACCCGCGCGAAGGTCCGCCGTCGCGACCAGCCATGTGCCCGGCGCGAGTTGCGTGCCCCGATCGAGGCTCGCGCCAGCGGGCAGGCCCGACACCTGGGTGAACTCCGACCAAGTTTCCGATCCATCGTTGTCCGAAAGCGCGAAGGTCGGATTGAGCAGGATCGGGGTGTCCTCGTGTCCCACGCTTGTTCCGGCGATCGTGCCCGCATCCGCGACCGGGTTGATGCCGATGGTGAAGTCCTTTGACGTGCGGGCCACGGAGCCGCCGGCGCTTTCGGTCGCAATGCCGGTGAGCGTCAGGGTGAACTGCCCGGACACATTCGGCGGTGGCGTGAAGACCACGCTGTTGAGTTGGCTCGGCGTGAGCAACCAACTGCCGTCGGGCTGTTTCGTTCCTGCGTTCAGGCTCGCCCCGGCCGGCAGTCCGCTGAGAATGTAGCTCAGGCTCTCCGAGCCGTCCGTGTCGACCAGAGCACCGCCCAAGCCCGTGAGCCTGATGGACGTGTCCTCGTTGCCGGTGAAATCGCGCACTGTGACATTCGGTGCATCCGCCACCGCCTCGACCTGCACGCGGAAGCTCGCCGCGCTCGTGGCCGTATCGCCATTCGGCTCTCGGGTGATGGCACGCATGGTGAGGCCGAAGGTGCCCGAGAAGTTCTCCGGCGGGATGACGGCGAGACGCGGCAAGTCGGCTGGAGCAACGATCCAAGTCCCATCTGATTGGCGCGTACCATAGGTGAGGCTGGCCCCGGCGGGCATCCCCAGGATGACCACCGACAGCACTTCCGAACCATCCCGGTCGGTCAGGGCTGCCGAAAGGCTGAGGGCAATCGGCTGGTCTTCCAGCCCGGCTGCATCGCGCGCCCCGACGACAGGCGTGTCCGCAACGGCCTCCACATTCACCTGGATCGTGGCCTCCGTCGTTGCCACTGAACCGTTTGAGAGTTCCCGCGCATGGGCCTGCACGGTCAAATTCATGGTGCCGCTCCAATCGGCGGGCGGCGTCACGGTCAATCCGGCGAGTTGCGAGGGCGTCAAAGTCCAGCTGCCGTCGCCGTTGTTGATACCCTTGGACAGGCGCGCGCCTTCGGGCAATCCCTGGATGACCACCGAGAGCACTTCGGACCCGTCCGTGTCCACGAGAGACGCAGAAAGATCGAGAGTGATGGTCCCGTCTTCTTTTCCGGCAGCGTCGTGAACGGTGACCGTCGGGGCATCTGCTTTCGGCACGACGGTGACGGCGATGACCCGCTGCGTCTCGTGGGTATCGTCGTTGCTTGTCTCCTGCGTCGTGGCCGTCACCGTCAGGTGATAGGTGCCATGGCTGTTGGCGGGCGGGACGAACTTGAGATTCTCCAGCTGGGTGGAATCGACGGACCAGCGGCCGTTGCCGAGATCGACGACACCGGCGCCTTCGAGGTGTCCTCCCGCTGGAACGCCGGAGATGATCACGGGCGCGACGAATTCGCTGCCATCACTGTCGCCGGGCGTAACCAAGAGCTTCAACGGAACGGCACCGTCCTCTTCTCCCACGGAGGGATTGGCATTGATGACAGCATTGTCGGCGACCGCTTCGACATTGACGCTGATCGTGGCCGAAACGGCCTTCTGGTCACCGGTGGCTTCCGTCGAAACCGCGACGACCTGAAGATCGATCCTCCCGGAGAAATTCGCCGGAGGAATAAGCCTGACGTCCTTCAGCTGATCCGGATGCAGCGC
This sequence comes from Microvirga calopogonii, assembly GCF_003347665.1. GTDB lineage: Bacteria > Pseudomonadota > Alphaproteobacteria > Rhizobiales > Beijerinckiaceae > Microvirga > Microvirga calopogonii. The sequence continues at coordinate 52,875 of NZ_QDGA01000024.1, read as the reverse complement.
CCACGCTCCCGTCAGCGGATCCCTGACGCCAACCGAAAGGCTCGCGCCTTCAGGGACTCCATTGATGCGGATGCCGAGGGTTTCGTGTCCGCCATCCGTATCCTTTGTCTCGGCTTCGATGGACAGAAGGACGCTGCGGTCCTCGAGGGTGTCAGCGTCCTTGACAACCAGCGAAGGGGCCTGGGCCAATGGAGCCTTGTCCGGATCAGGTCCAGGATTCGTTCCACCGCCTCCGTCCCCATCCCCACCGCCGCCACTCGGCACCGTGAGGGTCACCGGGACGACGACCGTCAAATCGGTCTGATCCCCCTCCCGCTCCACCGCAACGGCGGTGACTTTCAACTCAAAGCGTTCAGTGGAACCCGCCTTGGGGCGAATGGAGAGAGTCGGAAGATCCTGGACCGGAACCAGCCAAATGCCCTCGCCGACTGCGATTCCGGACGAGAGTACGGCTCCCGCCGGAACATCGCGGACCCACATCTGGAGGGTTTCCGAGCCATCCTTGTCCGCCGGTATTGCGGTGATATGGAGCGGGATCCAGCCCTGGTCCGGGTCCAGGCTGTTATGGGCACTCCCCTGGGACGGCTCGAACGTCACATTCGGCGTGTCGGCATCGCCGAGCGGATCCACCACCATCTTTCCGCCGATCGTGGCGCGCACGCCGCCGCTGTCCTCGATCGTCATTTCGATCCTGAGGGTGTGTGCTTCGTCACTGTCGCGAGGCATTATCAGCGTCACGCCGGTCATATTGGCGGCGGAAATCCTGTAGATCCCGTTCTCATCCGCGTTGACGACCGTGCTATCGGCCAACCGCAGAACGGCCCCGGCGGGAACGTCGCTGATGAGAATGTCGCCGACGACTTTCTCCGAGCCGTCGCTGTCCGCGAGTCCCGGATCGAGGCGCAGCAAAATCGGCTGATCCTCCGTTCCGTGCATGGTCCCCCAATTGCCGGACACGCCGTCGAGGCCGCCGACCGCCGGGATGTCGATCACGGCCTCCACCTTGACCGGGAATGGGATGGTGGTCGATGCCTGGTCGCCTCCCCGCTCCTCCTGCGTGATCGCCGTCACGGTCAGGTTGATGGTTCCCGAAAAGTTGGCCGGCGGCAGCAAGGTCGCCAGCCTGGCTTCCTCAGCCGTCAGGGACCACACGCCTGGACCACGATACGTGCCATGGGACATGACTGCGCCATCCGGCACCCCCCTGATCACGAAGCTCAGCGTCTCGGATCCATCGTTGTCCGGGAGCGTCGCCGAAAGGTTGAGCGCAATCGGCGTGTCTTCAAGTCCGCTGGCGCCGGTCACGTCCATGACGGGAGCATCAGCCACGGCGCGGACCGTCACACGCAGATCGAGCGGCGCGCTTTCGGCCGTGCTGCCATTCGGTTCCGCGGAGACAGCGGACACTTTCAGGGTAAAATCTTCATCCGATTGAGCGGGAGGTGTGATGGTCAGGCTGTTCACCACGGCCGGATCAACCAGGACGCTCCCGTTGACGACGACCAGCGCGACCCCGCCGGCCCGGATCACCGCCCCCTCCGGAATGCCGGTGATCCGAAACCCGGTGATTGTCTCCGAGCCGTCCCGGTCGGTGGTCCAGGCCGATATGGTGAGCGGAATGGCCGTGTCTTCGTCGCCCACGGCCGGAGCAACACGCAGCCCCGGCTCGTCGGCCACGGCGTCGACCTGCACTTGGAACGTCGCCTCGCTCCAGGCGGTCTTTCCGTTCGAGCTTTCCGTCGCGGTCGCTCGAATCCGGAGGTCCAGAGTGCCTGAAAAATCGACAGGTGGCTTCAGGGCGACGTTCGGCAGGTCAGCAGCCGAGACGATCCAGGAGCCGTCGGACTGAAGCACGCCCTTCGTGAGCGAAGCCGATGCCGGAACGCCGTAGATCCTGACCGTCAGCGTCTCCGATCCATCGGTGTCCACGAGGCCAGCCGACAGATTGAGCGGAATCTCCTGGTCTTCCTTGCCCGATGCGTTGGAAGCGCTCACCGTCGGTTTGTCCGCCACCGCGTTGACGATGACCGGATTCGTCCCCGTGATTACTTGGCTGACCGATTTTCCGTTGCCGGTATCCGTCAGCGTCGCGGTGAACGTCAGGGTGAAATCCTCATCGCTGTTCAGCGGCGGCTTGATCCTGACGAGACCGTCCTGAAGGGCGCTCGTGGAAACCTTCCACACGCCCGGCTCCACCATCGTGCCACGGTTGAGCGACGCGCCGGTTGGTACGCCGGAGATCGTGGTGAGCGCGGACCAGGTTTCGGATCCGTCCTGATCGGGCGTATCGAACTTCGGAGTAAGCGTGATCCAGGTATCCTCGTTGCCGGAGGCCGATCCGGTGATGGTGCCCTGGTCCAGCACGGGATCGAGATCGACCGTGAATTTCGCGGTGTTGCGCGCACTCGGCACACCCGGCTCGCGCTCCGTCGCGACGGACGTCAGCGTCAGTTCGAACCGCCCCGAGCTGTTCGCCGGAGGCGTGAGGACGAGGCCGTTGAGCTGCGCGGGCGTCAGGAGCCAGCTGCCGTCCGCCTGTCTGGTGCCGGCATTGAGCGTAGCGCCTGGAGGCACCGTGAGGATAAAGCTCAGTGTTTCCGAGCCATCAATGTCTCGAAGGGCACCTCCTAGCCCGGTCAGAGCGACAGGCTCGTCCTCACGGCCCGTGAAGTTGGCCACCGTGACATCGGGCGTATCTGCGACCGCGTGGATCTGGACGCGAAAATCGGCCGTGCTGGTCGCGGTATCGTCGTTCCCCTCCCGGGCGGTTGCTTCGATGCGGAGGTTCACCGGACCGGAAAAATCCGGTTTAGGGATGAATTTCAGCCTGGCCAGGTCGGTCGGAGCCACGACCCAGCTGCCGTCTGGCTGGCGGGAGCCGTGCGACAGGGACGCGTCGGTTGGCACATTCCAGATGACGACGGAGAGCACCTCCGATCCGTCCCGGTCCTTCAGCATCGCCGAGAGATCGAGCGCGATCGGCGTGTCCTCGAGGCCGGACACGTCATGGGCCGACACCAGTGGCGCATCCGCCACTGCCTCCACGGCGACGGTGAACGGCGCCCGCACCGTCGCGGTCGAGCCATTCGAGGTCTCCCGCGCCTGAGCCACCAGGGTCAGGTCCATGCGGCCGCTCCAATCGACCGGCGGCGTCAGGGTCAGGCCGGAGAGCTGCCCGGGCGCGAGCGTCCAACTGCCATCGCCGTTGTCGATACCGGCCGACAGGCGGGAGCCGGCCGGCAGGCCCTCGATCACCACCGAGAGCATCTCGGAGCCGTCGGTGTCGGTGAGAGCCGCCGAGAGGTCGAGCGCAATCGGCTGGTCCTCCTTCGTGGCGGCATCGTGCACACCGACCACGGGCGTATCCGCGACGGCGTCCACGTGGATCCGGAACGGTGAGTCGACGATAGCCGTCGAGCCGTTCGGACTTATGGAAGTGGAGCGCAGGCTCAGGTTGATCGTGCCGGAAAAGTTCTCTGGTGGGAGGATGGCAAGACCTGCCAATTGCTCTGGTGTGACCTGCCAGCTGCCATCCGCGGCGCGGATGCCTTGGGACAGGCGCGCTCCCGCTGGCACGCCGATGATGCTCACCGTCAGCGTCTCCGAACCGTCGGTGTCCGTGAGCGCCGCCCGGAGGTCCAGCGAGGTCCACTCGTCCTCGCGTCCTGCAGCGTCGTGGACGCTTACCAGCGGAGCGTCGGAAACGTCCTCAACGTCAACCCGAAAACCAACGCTGTGCGTCGCCGTCGAACCGTTCGAGCTTTCGCGAACGGTCGCCTCGAGCGTCAGCTTGATCGTGCCGGCGAAATCGTGGGGCGGCGTGATGGAAAGATGAGCCAGATCGGCCGGCGGCACGTTCCAGCTGCCGTCGGGCTGGCGTGTGCCGTGCGACAGAGAAGCGCCATCGGGGACACCGAGGATCCGGACCGTCAGGGTCTCGGAGCCGTCGGTGTCCGCGAGAACGGCCGAGACGTTGAGCGGAATCGACTGGTCCTCATGCCCCGACACATCACGCGCCGCCACCAGAGGTTCGTCGGCAACCGCCGTGACCGCCACCGTATGGGTGCCCGTCACCGCCCGGCTGACGCTCTTGCCGTTTCCGCTGTCCGTCAGGGTCGCCGTCAGGGTGAGCGTGAAATCCTCGTCGCTGTGCTCGGCCGGGCGGATCGTGACGAGACCAGCGCGGAGGTCGGCAGTCGAGACCTGCCATACACCTGGTGCGATCTCGGAGCCGAGATTGAGCGAAGCGCCTGGGGGGAGGCCTGCTACCTGGGTGAACTCGGACCATGTTTCCGAGCCGTCGTGGTCTGGAGTGGAGAAGTTGGGCTGGAGCAGGATTGGGCCATCTTCCGAACCTGCGCTCGATCCGCCGATGCTGCCCGCATCCACGACAGGATCGACGCTCACCGTGAACGTGGCAGAGGTCCGGGCGCTGGGCACGCCCGGCTCGCTCTCGGTCGCGATGGCCGTGAGCGTCAGGGTGAAGTGGCCGGACATCTGCGGCGGCGGGGTAAGGATCAGGCCTTCCAGTTGCGCAGGCGTCAGAGCCCAACGGCCGCCGCCAAGCGGTGTGCCGGCGCTGAGGGTCGCATCAACGGGCACCCCGCTGAGCACGAAGCTGAGGCTCTCGGAGCCGTCCGTGTCGCGCAGTGCTCCGCCGAGGCCCAAAAGGCTTACCGGCGTATCCTCGTAGCCACGGGCGTCGGCGACGACCACATCCGGCGCATCGGCGACGGCGTGCACCTGGATCTGGAAGGGAGCATCGATGATGGCGGTAGATCCGTTCAGCTCCTGTGAGGTGGCCTGCAGCCTGAGGTTGACCGTGCCTGAGAAGTTGTCCGGCGGGATAAAGGCGAGATGCGGCAGGTCGGTCGGAGCCACGCTCCAGCTCCCATCCGGCTGGCGCTTGCCATGCGAGAGAGAAGCACCTTCACGAACGCCATAGATCTTGATCGACAGCAGCTCCGAGCCGTCATTGTCCGTCAGGACGGCAGACAGATCGAGCGCAATGGCTTGATCTTCCTGCCCCTCCGAATCCGCGGCGCGCACGACTGGGGCCGAGGCTACGTTGTCCCGCGGTTCCTCTGGTTGGGGCTGGCTATGTTCGGGCGTCGGGATTGGCCTATCCTCGTCCCGCGGAGTGGTCTGCGCCCGTGCAACCTCTGATGGGGCCGCTATATCATGCGATGAAACCGTCGAACCCGGCGCCTCATGGGAACCACCAATCCTCGGAGGTGCGACGGGACGAGAGGGCGGCGCGTCGACGAAGATCGGCACGTCGATCGGTGCGGCCGCGAGTGACACCGTCGTGACTGCGGGAGCAGGTTCATCGAGCCTTTCCAGTGGCGCGCCGGCGGGACGAGGAGCAGATACTTCAGCGACCGGCGGGATAATGCCTGCCGCGCCTCCAGCGCCGCCGGAGGGCGAGCCCGGCATCATGCCGAACGCCGCGACAGCTTCGGTGCCCCCGGCAAGATTGCCGGCCGCCCCGCCGTCCCCCATGGGAACCGTCCGCTGCACGGCACGGAGGGCACGCAGGGCTTCCTCATCCACGACGCTGGCGTCGAACGGGATGGTCAGGTCGGGCTGCTGGGTCATGATGTGCTCAGCGTTCGTGGAAGGATGCGGCCATGGCCGAATAGATTGGTTTGAGCAGGTATTGCAGCACGGTCTTGGTGCCGGTCGTGATATCCGCCTGCACAGTCATGCCGGCCACGAGCTGCGCATGACGTGGATCGTGGCCGACATATTGCTGTTTGAGCGCAATGCGTGCGCGGTAGTGCGGCTGCCGCTGCTCATCGAGGAAGGTGCCGGCCGACACGCGCTCCACGCTGCCCTCGACCGATCCGAATCGGGCATAATCGAAGGCCTGCACTTTCACATGGACCTGCTGACCGACCTCGATGAAACCAATGTCGCGGGGCATGAGCCTGACATCGGCCACGAGTTGCGCGTTCTGCGGCATGATTTCAGCGACAAGGCCGCCCGGCGGAAGAACCGTGCCGGGACGATGAACCGTAAGCCCTCGCACGATACCATCGATGGGCGCGCGCAACATGACGCGCTCCGCGCGATCTTCCAACTTGCGGACGAGTTCGGTTGTTTCTGCGACATCCAGGGCGACCCGGGCCGCCTCCTGGCGTGCCTCGTCCACGGCCGCCGATTGCGCCTCGGCGATTCGGGCTTCAGCCTCGGCCAGACTGCGCTGCGCCGTCACACGCTGGCCGGTGAGCCGCTCGTGCTCGGCTTTCGCGCTCATGAACAGCCGCTGTGCCTCCAGAACCGAAAGACGGGTCGTCAAGCCGTTGCTGGCGAGGTCTTCCCGGATTCCGAGCTCTTTGGAATGAAGCGCCATCTGCTCCTGCACGGCGGAAATCTGCCCTCCGAGTGTCAGGAGATCGCTCCGCCGCTGCGCCACCTGTTCCTGCAGAACAGCCACGCGGTCGGCCAACGCCCGCAGGCGCGAATTCAATGCGGCTCGCTGCGGTTCGACGAACATGCCGGAAGCGAGCGGCGGTACGGCCTGCGCGTCTCCACCGGCACTGGCTACGAGACCGGCCGAAGGTATTTGACGTCCGCGGAGGTCGAGAGCCACGATATGGCCGTCCGCGGCCGCTGCAAGGCGTTGCGCCTGAAGTCGCAGGGATTCCAGGCGGTGCCGGGCTTGTGACAGTTCAGATTGCGCCACGGCATCGTTCATGCGCAGTAGCGGCTGCCCCGCCTCGACCGCCTCACCTTCGTTCACCAGCACTTCCGCGACGATGCCGCCTTCGAGATGTTGGATCGGCGCAGCCGCAACCATCGGAGAAATCTCACCGGTGCCGACTGCAACTTCGGGAACCCGGGTCAGGGCAGCCCAGGCCAAGCCAGCCGCCACCAGGATCCCGGTCCCCAGCACGACGGTACGCTCCAGTCCTTTCACGCGCAGCTCTTCGAGCGCCAACACGTGACCGTCCGGTCGCGGTTGACGGCTGGCCCGAGGTAGGACACGGCTGTCGATCCCTGCGGGCAGGATATCGCCGTGGACAGCAGGTGTTGCGGTCTTGCTCATCATGCAACTTTCGGACTGTTGGCGGCCGCCATATTCGCGAAGGCGGCATTCGCCAGCGATGGGCCAATTGGAGCTCTCGTGGGGCGCGGGCCGACGGGAGCCGTCTGCTGTTCGAGCTCTTCGACCTGTCCATCGCGCAGGCGCAGGACGCGGTCAGCCAATCGGATATGGCTCGGGCGATGCGTTGCCATGAGAATGGTGCAGCGACCGCGACGCGAGGCAATGACGTCCGTGAAGGCTTTGGCGCACGCATCGTCCAGGCCGGCAACGGGCTCGTCGAGCAGCAGGATGGGCGCATCGCGCAGCAGGGCCGCCGCAAGGGCGATGCGCTGCAGGATGCTACGCGGAAGACGTCCGCTCTGGTTGTCGCCGACGCGGGTATCGAAGCCCTGCGGCAAAGCCTCGATGGCCTCCAGCACCCCGGCCTCTTCGGCTGCTGCGCGCAGGTCCGCGTCGGACGCGCTGGGACGCGCGAGGCGAAGATTTTGCGCCACGGTGCCGTACAGAAGTCCGGGCGACTGCGGCACCCAACCGATGCTGCGCCGGAGAACCGCCGGATTGAAGGAACGGACGTCATGGCTGTCGATACGCACCAGGCCACCCTGGGGCCGGTAGAGACCTGCGATCAGAAGCAAAAGGGTCGACTTGCCACTCCCTTCCGCACCGGTGACGGCCACGACCTGTCCCGGCTGGATGGAGAAGCTGGCCCCGGCCAGAACCGGCTCGGATTGCGGGAGATAACGGAGGGTCACGCGTTGGAAGACGATGGCGCCCTGCTCCGGCGGTGCCATCCTCGCCTCAAGTGGCGGAGGGCGCTCTGTCTCCAGGGCCATCAGGCCGTCGACCTGCCGGATCGACGCCTGCGTCTGTTCCCATCGCGAGAGCATGACGAAAAAGGTCTGCATGGGTCCGAGAATGCGCCAGATCAGCATCATGCCGGCGATGAGCGCGCCCGCTGTCATGGCGCCGCCCAGAACCGACAGCACACCCATCACCACGGCAGCGAGCCCCGACAGCGTCACCAGCGCTTGGCTCGCCGCAAGAACCGAACCGGCGAGCGTGCTGACACGCGCCGATGACACGGCGGCGGCGGCAGCCGCGGAAGAGTAACGATCGATCCAGCGCTCCTCGGCTCCGACGAGCTTCAGGGTCCGCACGGTTTCGAGGGCCTCCACAGCGAGCGCCTCCCGCATCTGGTTGGCGCGAGCTGCCTGCTCGATTGCGGTCCGCATCGGCCCACGAGAGATCGCGAAAAGGATCACGAAACCCACAGCCGTGCCCACGGGCACGATGGCAATCCAGCCTCCCAGCAGCACCATGAGCACGATGACGATCAGCGTGAACGGCATGTCGAGCAGTGCGACCGCGAAGCTGCCCGTGAGGAACTCGCGGATCGCCGCGAAATCGCGCAGGCGCGATACCTGCGATGCGGTTCCGGCCCGCTCCACCAGCGCGGTTGGCAGGGACATGAGCTGGGTGAAGACCGCGCTTGGGACCAGCCGGTCGAGCCGCTCGGCAATGCTGAGCAAGGCTCGCTGCCGGACGACACGAAATGCGACCTCGAGAAGGATGGCCGCACCTGCGCCTGCAACAAGCATCGGCAAGGTCTCGGGACTGTATCCTGCGATCACGGTGTCGAACACCGACATGGTGAAGACCGGCACGGCAAGTCCGAGCACAGCCATCAATCCGCTGATGCCCAGGAGTGCCGGCAGATCGCCCCGGAAGCGCCGAGCGATGCCGCTGAACCAGCTCTTGCGCGGAGCTCCGGCATCCATGTCGACAACCAGCATCAAGGTGCCGCGCAGCGCCTTCGGATCGCACGGCTCCACCTCGCCGGTCGCACCATCGAGACGCAGGACGCGGCCCTCTTCGTCCCGGTAGACGATGGCCGCGGGCTCGCCTGCTGGGAGCAGAACGGCCGGAAGGCGTCTCGGGTCGAGCGATCCCCGTGACACCCTCTCCATGCGGGTCGGATAGCCGAGGATCGCGAGAGTGTTGCGCACATCAGTGAGATCGATATCCGGTTTGACGTGAGGCAGGGCCGAAAGGAGATCATCGACGCTCCCCGGCCATTCCAGGAGCCAGAGCATCGCGGAGAGACAGCGGGCTAGATCTGACGGAGCCAGCAGATCTTCCGGCAGCTCCAGCGGTGCGCACGAACGGTCGTCTCTTGCAAGACTCATGCCACACGCTCCAATCGTCCCTCCCGGATCGCGTAGACCCGGTCGGCAATGTTCAAGGTGGACGGCCGGTGGGTGACGTTGATCACCGTTACCCTGCCCCGCAGATCCGCAAGCAATCGGGCAAGCCGCGCATCACTGTCGCCGTCGATCTGTGAGGTGATGTCGTCAAGGAGCAGCACACGGGGTTCTTCCACCAAGGCCCGGACGACGCCGATGCGCTGGGCTGCGCCGCGCGGCAGCGGGGTTGCGGCAACGCCGACCTGGGTGTGCCAGCCGCCCGGGAGAGCGCTGGCGACCTGGTCGAGACCGAGCTCCGTTGCGAGACGAAGCGCCAAGGTTTCGCGCTGCGGCTGATGCATGGTCAGATTCTGCAGGAGCGTGCCGCGCACCAGCGCTGGATCCGGCGGGACCAGCGCGACGAGCCTGCGTGAGGGCCCGATATCGACCTGACCGAGATCCTGTCCATCGATCAGGACATGGCCTCCGGTGGCCTTCAGGTCCCCGGCGATCAGGCGCAGCAGGGCCGAACGGCCGGATCCGTTGGAGCCCGTAATGCCGACGATCTCGCCGGGTCGCACCTCCAGGTCGACTCCTTCGAACAACCAGTCGGAATAGCGCGGGGTACGAAACCGGACATCCTGAAGAAGGACGTGTCCGGCCGTAATCTGCAGCAGCGGCCTGCCAAGGCTGCGCCCCTGCGGCAGCGCACCGATTTCGGCAACGCGCCTCTTGCTCTCCCGGAGCGATTGCAGGCGCGACCAGAGGGCGACACCGCCGAGAAGCGGCTGCATCGTGCGGCCGACGAGCATGGTGCATGCGCTGAGGCCACCGACGCTGAGCTGTCCTTTGAGAACCATCAGGCACCCGAAGGTTGCAACGCCGATCGTGGCGACCTGGGACAGCAGCATGCCGCCCTCCTGCCCGGTCGAGATCGTATGCGACAGCTTGCGGCGCAGCTGGGCAGAGCTGTTCTGGAGACGCTCGTAGCGCCGCTCGAGCAAAGGTTCTGCGCCCAAAACCTTCATGGAATGGATGCAGTTCAGCGTGTCGAAAAGAAAGTTGAAGCGGCGCTCCTCGGCCAGAGCGAGGGTTTGGGCGGCATCGCGGACCCGGCGCCCCGTCAGCACAGCAAGCAGTCCCACACCTGCCAGAAGCGTCAGGGGTAGCAGCACGAGCGGGCCGGCCAGATACCAGATGCCGATGAGGTAAAGGAGCGCAAAGGGGAGATCGAGCATTGCCTGCAGGGCGGGGCCGGACCATGCTTCGCGCAGCGTCCCAATGGCGGAGAGACGCTCCGCATAATAGCCGTTGCCATGCGCCTCAAGGGCTGAAAGCGGCGCGTTCAGCAGACATTGCATGGCCTGACGATGGGCCTGGGCCTCCGACGTGGCGGCAACGCGGGCGAGCACCCGGCCTCGCACATGTCGCAACAGCGCCTCCAGCACGATGGCGATCGTCACGGTCGTGGCGAGAACCGCCAGGGTCCCGACGGCCTTGTTCGGGAGAATTCGGTCGTAAACCTGCAGCAGCGCTACGGGGAGAGCCAGCGCCAGAAGTGTGATGAGCAGGGTCGCTTCGAGCACCGGGATCAGGAACCCGATTCCGAAACGGCCGATCAGGCCTCTGAACGGGCGTGTCAGCCAGGGGCCGGCGGCCACCAGCGATGGTGCCGCGGATGAAACGGCGGACCGATCCATAACGCTACCAATGGCCTTCCGGCCGGTAAAAGACAGATGGTAAAGTTGGTGAAATATACCGGGCTCTCACCGGTATGACGGGGCGGCATCATGCCTTTGAGACGGCCTCACCTCTGCGAGCGCTCAATCCGTCATGAATATCAGCATAGTGATATATAGAATTCGGAAATATTTTCTTATTAGTCAACGTAACGTCATATCAGATTTCGCATTAATGGTCTGGTAAAGTTAACGATGCGGGCGACCTACTTTGGATAGTATCCATATGAAAGCCCTGAAGATGATGAATGGCAATTACTTAGAAATTTTCAGATCGGAAGCCCGGTATAGTTTTCCGCCAGCGAGCGGGCGCCTGTTTCCGAACTCCTGATGTAGTCGAATTCAGCCCTCTGGATCCGGCGACTGAAAGCATCCGTGTCCGGAAACGTATGAAGGATGGAAGTCATCCACCAGGAGAACCGTTCGGCCTTCCAGATCCTTGAGAGTACGCGTGCTGAATAGCCATCGATCCCCGCCGAGGAATGCTCGGCGTAGAACTCGATGAGCGCATCGGCCAGCGCACCGACATCGCTCGCAGCGAGGTTCAGCCCCTTGGCGCCGGTCGGCGGGACGATGTGGGCGGCGTCGCCCGCGAGAAAGAGCCGCCCAAATCGCAAAGGCTCTGCCACGAAGCTCCTCAAGGGAGCGATGGATTTTTCGATGGATGGGCCCGTTACCAGACGACCAGCGGTGTCGTCATCGAGCCTGCGGCGCAACTCGTCCCAGAAACGATCGTCGGACCATTCTTCGACTTTCTCGTTCGCCGGAACCTGAACGTAGTAGCGACTGCGGCTGTGCGAGCGCATGGAGCAGAGCGCGAAGCCACGCTCGTGGTGGGCATAGATCAGTTCCTCGGCGACAGGCGGCCTGTCAACGAGAATGCCGAGCCAACCGAATGGATAGTTTCTTTCGAAAGTCCGGATCGCCCCCTCGGGCACGCTGGCACGGGCGATGCCGTGATAACCGTCGCATCCCGCAATGAAATCACAAACCAGCTCATGCTCGACACCGTCCTTGACATAGCGCACCCTTGGCCTGTCGCTGTCAAAATCATGAAGCGACACGTTCTCGGCGTCGTAGATCGTCGTCGCTCCTGAGGCGTCGCGGGCTTGCATGAGATCGCGGGTGACCTCGGTCTGGCCATAGACAGTGACCGTTCTTCCGATCAGCTCGCGGAAATCGAAACGGTGCCTGTCGCCGTCGAAGCAGAACTCGACACCGTCGTGAACGAGGCCGTCCGCATGTAGCCTTTCGCCGACACCTGCCCTGTCCAGAAGCTCCACCGTCCCCTGCTCGAGAACGCCGGCTCGGATCCGTCCGAGCACATACTCGCGACTGCGCCTCTCGAGAATGACGGTCTCGATTCCGGACTTGTCCAGAAGGCGCCCGAGCAGAAGCCCGGCTGGGCCGGCGCCGACGATGGCAACCTTGGTCCGCATGCTCATTTCCTCCGCATTGACGGTCTGAGCCGCCTTCCTCACGCCGGTATAGAATGCCTCCCACCCGTCGAACGGCCAATAGACAAAGCGAGCATCGGATTGGACAAATCGAACATTCCACGACATGCGAGGGATCGAACGATCTTGGCCCTGAGAGACATCCCTTCCTACGCACTTTATGGGGAAGATGGCGACGACCCGGTGGCGGATTGGGTGCATTGCGAAACCATCCAAAGCCGCAGTCGCTTGCACAATTACAGGATTTTGCCGCATCGGCACGAAAAGCTGTTCCAGGTCCTTCATCTCGCCGCCGGCTCGGCCGAGATCGTGGTCGACGGCCAGAGCACGAGTTTGAGGGGCCCCGCTATCATCGCCCTGCCCCCGATGACGGTGCATGGCTACACGTTCTCGCCCGACGTGCAGGGAACGGTGCTGACCCTGTTCGACAGCAGATTGACTCATATCCTCGCGAGTATGGACGGCATCCGTGAGACATTCCGCTCGGTTCAGTTGAGCTGCCTTCATGATCACGCGGATCTCGCAAACAATCTGACCGAGGACATTGCGTCTTTGGCGGCCGAATTCACCGGACGCGGTTCCGGGCGCTCGGAAGCCATCCAGGCGCGCCTGATGCTTGTCCTGATCGCACTCCACAGGCTTCGAGGCACTGCAAGGAGCGCCCGCACTAACGGCGTTGGGCACCGGACACTTCAGCATGCCTTGCGCTTTCGCGAGTTGGTCGACCGGGATTTCCTCAAGCATCATTCCATCGAGGTCTATGCTCGGAGGCTCGGCCTCACGCCGCCGCATCTCAACCGGATCTGCCGGGAACATCTCGGCGATTCTGCGCTTGGCGTCGTTCATCAGCGAATCATCCTCGAGGCCAAGCGCTACCTGACCTTTACGAGTCTGAGCGCCAAGGAGATCGCCTTGGCGCTTGCCTTCGACGATCCGGCTTATTTCGCCCGCTTCTTCAAACAGAAGGCAGGCCTTCCGCCCCTCGCCTTCCGGGCCGTGCAGCAGAACGCACTCGCTTGAGGCTACCCACCCGCGGCCAAGCAAGCCCCTCCATAGCAAGAACGAAAAGCGGAAAGTGAATGATCACGCCGACACGATCGATTATGCTACACCGGCACGATGATCAGGAGAGCGAACCGCAGGAGACGGGATCATGAGTGTCGATACATTTGAGGCATCTCTTCGCCATGAAAGGCCCCCTCAGGATTGGAGCCCTGTGCTGCAGGCGCTCTGGTGGGACGCACGTGGGGACTGGGACAGGGCTCACAGCCTTGTTCAAATGGACGAAACAGACCCTCAATGCGCCTGGGTTCATGCTTATCTGCACAGAAAAGAAGGCGACCTCTCCAATGCCGCCTATTGGTACAGGCGATCTGGTCACGCCATGGTGACCTGCTCCTTCGCCGAAGAACGTCAGGCGATTGGGACCGCCCTACTGAACTCCTCGCGCCCTGTGTAAGCATCACTTCGGCTGCCTATTGATCAGGCAGGGCGACGGACCGGCGGCTCCCGGCCTGTCTTCGCCCGCTACTGTAATTGCCTCACCTACACGCTTGACGGGCTTTCTTCATGACAGCAGTGAACCCTTTGAGCGGAAAGCTGTAACTCGTCTTGTTTCCGCGCCTTGAAGTTGCCTCGACAACCGCTATCCGCCCCTTCTCGAGAGCGCGCACGAACTCGGTCTCATGTTCGGTGCGCCGCAGCCAGGCATGGTTCCTCCGCGGGATCATGGTGAAGGAACGGCCGTCCACGGCAATGCGGATCGCCGTTGGAGCGAAGTCATACCCCGCCTGAAGACTGGCTTCAGTGCGAATCTTGCCGTGGTTGAGCCTTCGCACAAACAGGGTCACCCGTCCATGATCGAGGTGCTCGGGCTTCTTGGATGAAGCGTCGGAATACACGTAGCAGGCAGCAGACTTGTTCTCGTAATCTTTCCATGCGCTCCAACTTTCGCTCGTTCCGATCACTCTCGGCGTCTGTGCAAGGGCATAGGTGCTCGAGAAGACGAGGATTGCGATAGCTGTGCTTGTCACCTTCATCTACGGGATACTCGCTTTGGCGGTTGCGGAGCCCGCAACCTTCCAAGGCGAGGTTACCTGGGGGTTAATTGCATCGTGCAGGGAGGGGCCAAGATCGTAGTCCGGAAAATTCCAGCATAAGGCGCAGAGGTTTACCGCGAGTTCAAGAAAATGTGAGGCACATCATATGACACGCCTTGTGTTGATCCTTGAAGCTACTCGGTGCGCTCACTCTGTGCGGCCACGACCTTTGCGGACCGCATGAGGGATTGGAGTGTCTGCGCATGAAGCTCGCCGGTTACGGTCAATCCAACCAGGCGCTGGTACTCTTCAATCGCTTGTCGCGTGGTCGGGCCGACCACGCCATCGCCTTCGAGCTTTCCAAAGCCGAGATCCGTGAGGGCTTTCTGAGCGGAGATGACATCCTGCCTCGTGGGCAACGGCGTAACGCCGCGCAGGGCGGGCGCACCGTCGAGGGCCGGAGCGGCATGGATCTCGTGGAGCGATGCCAGTTGCTCTCTCGCGGCGGTAAGGCTTGCCTCGGCCTCCGTGTGCTTCAGCGTGAGCCGCTCGATTTCGCCCGTAGCCAACACGAGTTGCTCCTGGAGTTTTCTAATCTCGCTTGCTCCGTTCTCCGCCTTCATGCGTTCTGACAGAAACTGAGCTTGATACTCTCGGAGCGCAGCCGTCTGCCCGCTTACCTGATGTTCGAGCTGCGTGGATGAAAGAGCTGAGTAGGCATAGGCTCCCCATCCTGTGATGGCTATAACGGCGATGCCTGAGATCGTGAGGCGGCCGATCGACGAGCCCCTGCGTTCTGGCGTGCGAGTCACGATGGTCCTTTCGAAGATCAAGCCATCAAGGGCCGGGTGAAGTACCGGACCAAGGTGAACAAGAACGTGGTCAAAGAATGACAGGTCTCACTGTGAGCAACGACCGTGCTTCGCTCTTCGGCGGCATGCCACCTGCTGCGAACGGCTCAAATGCTCACTCGGCGGCGTTGGAGCGGAACGCCGCGACGAAGGCTGGTGCGGCTTCCGAGATGGCAGCCAGCGAATAGCCGCCCTCCTGGACGATCAAGGTCGGCAGGTCGATCTTGCCCCAGATTTCTCCGATCCGCGTGAACGCATCCGAGGTCACGTTGAGCTTGGACAGGGGATCGTCCCGGTGAGCATCCCAGCCTGCGGACAGAACGAGTGCTTCAGCCCCGTGAGCCTGCACCGCCAGCGCCAGACGCTGGTTGGCGTCGATGAAGGCTTCGTCGTCGGCAGCCGGCGCGAGCGGCAGGTTGTGGTTGGCCCCTTCGCCGGGCCCTGCTCCTGTTTCATCCGCATAACCCGCATAATGCGGATAATAAGACGACGGATCGGTGTGGACCGAGCCGTAGAAGACGTCTTGGCGGGTGTAGAAGATCGCCTGCGTTCCGTCGCCGTGGTGAGTATCGAAATCTACGATGGCGACTCTGGGAAAGTGGCTCCTCAGCACCGTGGCCGCGATGGCGGCATTGTTGAAGAAGCAGAAGCCCGAGGCTCTGTCGGCATAGGCATGATGGCCAGGCGGCCGGCAAAGTGCGAAGGAGGCCCGTTCGCCCGCCAGCACCGCCTCCGCACCGGCAATCGCCGTCTGGGCCGAAGCATAGGCGGACTGGAAAGTGTCTACCATGATCGCGCAGGACATATCGCCGATATACCAGCCCGCTTGACCGAGAATCCCGGTCGTGCGCGGCCTACCACGCTCTTCCAGGTCGATCCCAGCCCCGCGATATGGGTGGACGTTGGGCAGAACTTCCGGGCCGTGATTGGGGAGTTCCAGGAACCGTGCATAGGCGTCCTCGAGGAACTCCACGTAATGGGCGGCATGGACCGCCAGGATCGGATCGCGGCCGAAATCGCCCGGATCGGTCCTCGTCAATCCTTGTGCCTCCAGGACCTCAAGGAGCGTCGTGGCCCGATCGGGATTTTCGAAGGGATCCACGATCCGCCCATGCACCATGTATTGCCTAGGCCTGTGGGCCAGTTGTGCGTCGGAGAAGAACAGCTTCATGAACGTGGATCCCGGATGCTGGAGGTTCAGGAAGAGGCGGCTTCCACCTCCTCAGCCTCGTCGATTGCCGCCCAGGAATGGGTGATCTTGGCCACGGCTCCGAGCATGATCGAGGCGGAACAGTACTTTTCCTTGGAAAGCTCGATGGCCCTTTCCACCTTGGCCGGTGCAAGATTCCTGCCCTTGACCTTGTAGTCGATGTGAATTGCCGTGAAGACCTTCGGGTCGGTGTCCGCGCGCTCGGCGATGACCTCGACGTCGCAATCCGTCACCTTCTCGCGGCCTTTCCTGAGAATCTGGACCACGTCGAAGGCCGTGCAGCCTCCAAGCCCAATGAGGAGCAGCTCCATTGGGCGAATACCGACGTTGCGGCCCCCATATTCAGGCGCCCCGTCCATGACGACGGCATGGCCGCTGCCCGATTCGCCCACGAACATCATTCCATCGACCAGTTTCACCCGGGCTTTCATATGATCTTGTCCTCTTATGCCTGAAGCATTCATCCTTCCTTATAGCGCTAACGCAGGGAAATGGCGCAAATCCAGCTAGCCCGGCGTTTTGTCCTCAGGCTATGACACCGTCAAAGGGGCCAGGGATTCCATCATGAAGCCTTCCAAGGACATCACGCGACTTATCGAGATCATGGCGGCCCTGCGAACGCCCGGAACCGGGTGTCCCTGGGATCTTGAGCAGGATTTCGCGTCGATTGCTCCCTACACGCTCGAGGAAGCTTACGAAGTTGTCGACGCCATCGAGCGGGGCGATTTGGCCGATCTGCGGGACGAGCTCGGGGATCTGTTGCTTCAGGTCGTCTTCCACGCCCGTATGGCGGAGGAGCAGGGCGCCTTTGCCTTCCCCGACGTGGTCGAGGCCATCACGAGAAAGCTCATCCGGCGCCATCCTCATGTCTTTGGGGACATCAAGGATCTGTCGCCCGGGGAGGTGAAGAACCTCTGGGACACGATCAAAGCCGAGGAGAAGGCGGAGCGGCGCGCGGCCCGCGAGTCGATGGGGCACTTGCCGGAGCCTCACGAAGCGGGTTTTCTCGGAGGCATCCCCACGGCCCTGCCCGCTCTGACGCGAGCCCAGAAGCTCACGGCCAAGGCGGCAAAGGTCGGCTTCGACTGGCCGGAGACCATGCAGGTCATCGACAAGATCCACGAAGAATTGGAGGAGGTTAAGGAGGCTTCCTCATCCGGACAGCAAGACAGGATCGAGGACGAGATCGGCGATCTTCTGTTCGCGGTCACCAATCTGGCCCGGCATTTGGGCGTCGATTCCGAAAAGGCGTTGCGACGGACGAATGCCAAGTTTGAACGGCGCTTCAAAGCCATCGAGACGGGGCTCGGAGAGCGGGACCGCAGCCTTAGCGAGGCTTCGCTCGAAGAGATGGAAGAGCTCTGGGTCGCGGCGAAGCTGGCCGAGCGTGCGCCCGGCCCGTCCTCATAGAACGCGGGCGTCCGGAAAACGGTTGAGGAATCGGGGTTCCTTGCCGGCCACGAGGCGAATCTGGAGGATGGTATGCCCGTTCTCCCTCGTCTCGCGGTCCAGGATCTCGGTGTTCTCGTGGAGCCAAGCCAGCCCCTGCCCGTCTTCCGGCGCCACATCGACCTCATAGGTCGGCCGTCCCATGGACAAGTGCTGTTCGATGGTTGCGAGGAGTTCGGGGATCCCGTCTCCCGTCAGGGCCGAGATAAGGATCGGCCGCCTCTCCTCGCCTGTCCGGTGCGAGGCCGTCGCAAGCCGCTCGCGATCCTCCGCCGACAACAAGTCCGCCTTGTTCCAGACCTCGACGATGCGTCTCGTGTCGTCCGGATCAATGCCGAGCTCCCGCAATACGACAGCGACGTCGCCAGCCTGGGCCTCCGTCTCCCCGTGCGACACGTCGCGGACATGCAGCAGGACATCGGCTTCGACCACATCTTCGAGGGTGGCGCGGAAAGCCGCCACCAGCATGGTCGGCAGGTCGGAGATGAAGCCGACCGTGTCCGACAGGATGGCCTTCTCGCCGTGGGGCAGCTCGATGGCACGGGAGGTCGTATCAAGGGTCGCAAACAGCATGTTTTCGGCCAAGACGTCAGCCTGGGTCATGCGATTGAACAGGGTCGATTTGCCGGCATTGGTGTAACCGACGAGCGCAATGATCGGGTAAGGTACCCGCCTGCGGCTCGTACGGTGCAGGGAGCGCGTCTTCACGACGCTCTCCAAATCCCGCTCGATCCGGTTCATCCGCTCCTGAATGAGGCGCCGGTCCGCTTCGATCTGCGTCTCGCCCGGGCCACCAAGGAAGCCGAAGCCGCCGCGCTGACGCTCAAGGTGCGTCCAGGAGCGGACCAGCCGGCCCTTCTGGTAGGACAGATGGGCCAGTTCGACCTGAAGGGTGCCTTCTTTGGTTCGCGCTCGCCGTCCGAAAATTTCAAGGATAAGGCCGGTCCGGTCGATGACCTTTGCCCCCCAGGCCTTTTCGAGGTTGCGCTGCTGCACAGGGCTGAGGGCGCAGTCCATGACCACAAGGCCGATTTCCTCGGCCCGGATCAGGCCCGCCAGTTCCTCGACCTTGCCGCTGCCGATGAACGTGGCAGGGCGCGGCGAGGACAGGGGCGCGATCAGCGAATGGGTGATGGTCAGATCGATCGCAAGCGCCAGTCCGGTGATCTCATCGAGGCGAGCCTCAGGAGGACGCGGATTGCCCCCGTCACCGTCTGCCTCCACGGCACCGCGCCGCCGGCGGGTCAGATACGGACCGATCACCAACGTCCTCGTCCCCGCCGCAACCTCTTTCTCAGGTTCGGCAAGCTGAGCGAGACGTTCTTCCCCCGGACTGCGTGGTTCCGTCACCTCAAGCCTTCTCGCCAGCCTCGTCGATCTGGTCGAACAACTGGACGGGCTGCCCTGGCATGATGGTGGAAATGGCGTGTTTGTAAACCAGCTGGGAATGACCATCCCTGCGCAGAAGGACGCAGAAGTTGTCGAACCAGGTGACGACGCCCTGAAGCTTTACCCCGTTCACGAGAAAGATCGTCAGGGGAATTTTTTGCTTCCGGACGTAGTTCAGAAAAGTGTCCTGAAGATTCTGCGCGCGATCGCCCGCCATTGAAGTTGCCTCGCCAGCCCATCGCCGCCGGTCTTGGCTATGGGGCCGCCTGGATATGGTTGTCCGCTTTCGTGCGGTCGGTGACCGGCAGATCTATTACAGGGCGAACGGCAGCGTTCGGCAAGAGGCAGCCAAGACTTCTACCACCCTGGGATTATATTTTCCCGTGGATTGTAGGTTTTCCACCTTCCGAAGAGGCGGGAGGAGCGCCCGCCCCCATCGGCTCTGGGGCCTCAGCCGCCAATTCCGAGGGATTTCAACTTCCGGTGCAGCGCCGAACGCTCCATGCCGATGAACTCAGCCGTCCTCGAGATATTGCCGCTGAACCGGGCAATCTGCGCCAGCAGATACTCCCGTTCGAAGATCTCGCGCGCCTCACGAAGGGGCAGGCTCATGAGTTTCTCGCCCCCCGCCCCGCCCGGGGTGCTGGGAACGAGCGCGCCGATCTCCGTAGGCAACATGTCAGCCGTGATCTCGGCGTCGGGGTCCCCCGAGGTGAGAATCATCAGCCGTTCCACGTTGTTGCGGAGCTGACGCACGTTACCGGGCCAGTCGTGGGATTGCAGGACCGCCATGGCGTCCTCGGCAATGCGCCGCTTCGGCAGGCCGGTCGTCGACGAAATTTGCTCCATGAAGAATTCGATCAGCTCCGGCACATCCTCGCGGCGCTCCGCGAGAGACGGAACCCGGATCGGGATGACGCCGAGCCGATGGAACAGGTCCTCCCGGAACTGGCCCGCCGCGATGGCCGCGGGAAGGTCTCGGCTGGAGGACGAGACAATTCGGACGTCCACGTGGACCCGCGTCGTCCCGCCGATGCGCTGGAAGTTCTGATCGACGAGGACGCGCAGAATTCTGTTCTGCGTCTCTCGGGGCATGTCGGCGATCTCGTCGATGTAGAGGGTGCCGCCGTGGGCCTCTTCGAGAGCGCCGACACGCCGCCCGCCCCCCTCGCCGCCTTCGGTGCCGAAGAGCTCCGCCTCCATGGTTTCGGGTGTGATCGTTGCGGCCGAGAGAACGACGAATGGGCCATTCGCTCGCGTCGAGAGGCTGTGAATGGTCCGGGCCGTCAGTTCCTTGCCGGAACCGGGTGCGCCCGTAATCAGGATACGGGCATTTGTCGGCGCCGCCCGCTCCACCGCCTGCCTGAGCTGGTTGATGATGATCGACCGGCCGGCGATGCGGCTGGCTTGAACCGAACGCGAGCGCAGATCGCGAACCTCCCGCTTCAGGCGGGAGGCTTCCAGGGCGCGCTCGGCAACGAGAACAAGGCGATCCGCCTTGAACGGCTTCTCGATGAAATCGTAAGCGCCTGCCTTGATGGCGGAGACGGCCGTCTCGATGTTGCCATGCCCTGAGATCATCACGACCGGCAGGTCGGGGTGCTGGGACTTGATGATCTCAAGCACCTGAAGTCCGTCGAGCCGGCTTCCCTGCAGCCATATGTCGAGGAACACGAGGTGTGGACGCCGGGTCTCGATGGCGGCCAATGCCTCATCGGACGTCCCGGCCGTGCGGGTGCGGTTCCCTTCATCCTCGAGAATGCCGGCCACCAGTTCACGAATATCGACTTCGTCGTCGACGACGAGAATATCAGCGCTCATAGGCTTGCCCTGCGGGAGTCGTTTCGGCTGGAAGCGGCCGATGTCTCTTCCGATACA
This sequence comes from Microvirga calopogonii, assembly GCF_003347665.1. Classification (GTDB taxonomy): domain Bacteria; phylum Pseudomonadota; class Alphaproteobacteria; order Rhizobiales; family Beijerinckiaceae; genus Microvirga; species Microvirga calopogonii. The sequence goes on along the minus strand of NZ_QDGA01000024.1, from coordinate 31,629 downwards.
ACTTGCTTCGTTTTTGGGATCCACATGCGAACCTGCCCACCCCTGCCGGCTGGATTGTCGGCGAGTTCCATGCCACCTCCATGGTCTTCCAGAATCTTTGCAACGATTGGCAGCCCCAGTCCGGTTCCACCCTCGCGCGTCGTCATGTAGGGCTCCAAAAGGCGCTGTCGGCCTTCGACCGGAAAACCCTTGCCGTTATCCGTGACCGCCAGGATCAGATAATCGGGGTGCGTGTCATCGAGCAGAACCGAGATCTGCGCCTGGCCTCTCTCGTTCTCCGGCACCGCAGCAATCGCCTCGGTTGCGTTCTTGACGATGTTCGTCACCGCTTGCGAGACGAGCCGACGGTCGAAAGGGGCGATGAGGGACCCAGGCGGCACCTGGTCGACGAACTGAATCTCGGGATGGGCGATCTTCATCATGAAGATCACCTGCCGAATCGTCTCGGCCAGATCCTCGTCTCCGATGGTCGGCTTCGGCATGCGGGCGAAGGACGAGAACTCGTCGACCATGCGCTTGATGTCGTCGACCTGCCGGACGATGGTGTCCGTGCATTGATCGAACACCTCCCGGTCCGTGGTGATCACCTTGCCGTATTTCCGGCGGATGCGCTCGGCCGAGAGCTGGATGGGCGTGAGAGGATTTTTGATCTCGTGCGCAATGCGCCGCGCCACATCCGCCCAGGCGGAGGTGCGCTGCGCCAGCACGAGATCCGTGATGTCGTCCAGGGTGATGACGAGGTCCCTCTGTCCCCCGCGCGCCTGCTCGCTTGTCACACGAACGTTGATGGTACGTTCCTTGCCCTTGCGGGAAATGTGGATCTGCTGCTGCATCAGGCGCTGGCGGCCCTGGCTCATTTCCTCGACGAGCGGGGTCACCTCGGGGAGAACCATGGTGATCGGTTGGCCGAGCAATTCTTTGTGCGAGCTGCCGAGCAGGGCCTCCGTCGACGGATTAACGATGGTGATCTGCCCCCTCGCATTGACGCCGATGACCCCGGCCGAAACGCCCGCCAGAACGGCTTCTGTAAACCGACGCCGCCGGTCCATCAGATCGCTGGCCGCCGTGAGCCCATCGTGCTGGCGCCGCAGTTCGGAGGTCATCTTGTTGAAGGTCTCGCCCAGATGTCCGAGATCGCCCTCGCCCCGCTTCACAGGCACTTGAACATAGAAATTGCCGGTCGCCACCTGGTCGGTGGCGTGGATGAGACGCCGGATCGGGGCGACGAGTCGGTTAGCGAAGTTCAGCCCGAACCAGACAGCCGAGAGGAGAACGATCAACGCGATCAGTATGAACATCGACGCGAAGGCGAATTGAAGCCCTGCCTTTTTCTGGTCGAGAGCGGCATAAAAGGCCACGCCATTCTCAGCCACGGCTGGGAATTCCATCGCTTGGCGGTCCACTTCACGCGCCACGTACAGAATGCGGCCTTTGCTATCGCTGAGCTTGAGAACGGACCGTAAGATATTCCCGTTTCCGGGAAGAAGGCAGATGGGCTCTTCGGTGTTCACATCTTCAAGATCAGCCTGAGTGGGCTCAGGCAGATCCGGAAGGGCCTTGCCGACGATCCGTTCCAGAATCGAGCCATTGGGCTCGACGACCATCGCTACGGGAAGCCCCAACGATCGAGCGCGTGAGCTCATGAACTCGCGAAAGAACTTCTGGTCCGCATCATAGAGGTTGAGGGCGCGGCTCAAATCAGAGGCCATCAACAAAGTTTCACGGGCTAGGGTCCTGCATTGCATTTCACGATAGGAGTAGGCTATCGCGACGGTGTTCGTCATCAAGTCTTTGATGGTACTCGTTAATCTTGAATCGAGCCCGCGTTCGAACGATACCGATGCGGCGCCGGCGATGAGTATGGCAGGCACTCCAGCAACGAGCGTGAAAAGTCCGACAATCCGGACATGCAGTCCTGCGGCGGCCGCTCCCTCTCGTCTTGCTCGAATGATTTTTTGGGACTGCCAAGCAACGATCCCGAGGAGCAGGACAATGAGGATTCCATTCAGGATGAAAACCCATTGCACGATGCTGTTAGTCGGCGGGATCGGTGTTGCACCTGCCAGGATGAGGAAGGTGAGCAGTGCCGAGGCAAGGGCCATAGGCACAGCAACATACCCGACCCAAATGAGCCAGCCATGGCCCGTTTCGGACGAACCGCGTTGTTCCATTGTGCTCTGGTCGGTCAAAATCCGAAGCCCCCAATCGGGTGCCGTCGTTTCGACACCCCACCTTAAGGGGTGATGCACCAACACAACACTGTGGTCAAATTATTACAGCGGCCAAGGCTCAGCCCCGGTTGGAGCGGACCACCATGAGCTCCAGATCCCGCACCTTCTTGCGGAGGGTGTTACGGTTGACGCCCAGAAGCTCGGCGGCCCGGATCTGGTTGCCTCTGGTTGCCGCAAGGGCCGCGCCGATCAGCGGGCCTTCAATCTCGCGCAAGACGCGATGATAGAGACCGGGAGGCGGGAGAGTGTCCCTGAACCCGGAGAAATACTCGTTCAGATGCCGTTCCACCGCATCGGACAGTCCTTCCGCGTTCTGCTGTGACGACTGGGATGCCTTCCCGGCCGGCTGGGGCGGCAGCAGGGGCTGGGAGTCGAGTTCCGAGTCGATGATCGCCCCGGTAATAGTGTCCTGAGGGTACAGGGCCGCCAGGCGTCGCACCAAGTTCTCCAGCTCACGGACATTACCCGGCCAGCGGTACCGCTTCAGCCGGTCCATGGCCTCCACATCGAGTTGCTTACGCGCGAGTCCCTCCTTCTCCACAAGCATGAAGAAGTGACGAGCCAGATCCGGGATATCCTCGACGCGCTCCCGCAGCGGCGGGAGACGCAAGGGCACCACGTTGAGCCGGAAATAGAGATCTTCGCGGAAGAGCCCCTGCTGGATCAGCACGCGCAGATCCTTGTTCGTGGCCGCTACGATGCGGACATTGGTCTTGATCGGCACCCGGCCGCCCACGGTCGTGTACTCGCCCTGCTGGAGGACCCGCAGGAGGCGGGTCTGCGCCTCCATGGGCATGTCGCCGATCTCATCGAGAAACAGCGTACCGCCCTCCGCCTGCTCGAAACGGCCGGTATTGCGAGCCGTCGCGCCGGTGAAGGCACCTTTTTCATGGCCGAAGAGCTCGGATTCGATGAGCTCACGCGGAATCGCAGCCATGTTCACGGCCACGAACGGCCCCTGCCGGCGCTTGCCGTAATCGTGCAGGGCCTTTGCGACGAGTTCCTTGCCGGTTCCGGACTCGCCGGTGATCATCACCGTGAGGTCGGTCGGCATCAGCCGGGCGAGCGCCCTATAGATCTCCTGCATCGCGTGCGAGCGGCCGACGAGGGGGATATCCTCGTTCTCCGGCGATGGGCTGGCTCCAGTCGGGACGTTCCGCGGGCGGGACAAGGCTCGGCCGACAACCGCCACGAGTTCCTTCAGGTCGAAGGGCTTCGGCAGGTACTCGTAAGCCCCACGCTCAGAGGCCTTGATGGCAGTCATGAACGTGTTCTGGGCGCTCATGACGATAATCGGCAGCTCCGGGCGCATCTTCTTGATGCGGGGCAGGAGATCGAAGGCGTTCTCGTCCGGCATCATCACATCCGTGATGACGAGGTCGCCCTCCCCTTGAGCGACCCAACGCCACAGGGTCGCTGCGTTGCTGGTCGAGCGGACCTCATATCCCGCCCGGGACAGGGCTTGGTTCAGGACGGTCCGGATGGCCGCATCGTCGTCAGCGAGAAGAATCTGTCCACTAGGCATTGCTTATCTCACAATTCGGCCCCGCGCCCGTCATTGGCGCGGTGCATGGGCAGGAGAATTCGAAAAGTTGTTCGTCGGGGCGCCGGCTCGCATTCGACGATGCCGCCGTGATCGCCCACGATCTTCGCCACGAGGGCAAGTCCCAGGCCGCTCCCCTGGACCTTGGTGGTCACGAACGGGTCGAAGAGATCGGTCATGAGTTCGGGAGGAATGCCCGGTCCGTTGTCAATGACGCTCAGCTCGATGGGAAGGCTGACCCGCTCCTGGGAGCCGGGCACCTGAAGCCGGACACCCGTGCGGAAGGCCGTGGAGAGAATGATCTCGCCATCCGGTGCATCGATGCCGACGGCTTCGGCTGCGTTCTTGACCAGGTTCAGGATGACCTGGATCAGCTGATCGCGGTTGCCGAGCACGGGCGGGAGCGACGGGTCGTAGTTCTCGACGAAACGGATATGTCGGGCAAAGCCCGACTGGGCGAGACGCTTCACGTGGTCCAGCACGCCATGGATGTTCACGGGTCCCCGTTCCACCGGCCGTTCCTCGCCGAACACCTCCATGCGCTCCACGAGCTTTACGATCCGGTCGGTTTCGTCGCAGATCAGACGCGTCAGCAGCCGGTCGTCCTCGCTGGCCGATTGCTCGAGGAGTTGCGCCGCGCCCCGGATGCCGGACAAGGGATTCTTGATCTCATGCGCCAGCAGCGCACCCAAGGCCGTAATCGATCGTGCCGCGCCCCGGTGGGTCAGCTGGCGATTCATCTTGTCAGCAATCGTCCGCTCCTGGAGCATGACGATCACATGATCGCTGTCGTCGCCCAGGGGGCTTGCGGACACGTCGACGATGCGTTCCGCGCCGAGACGTGGGCTGCCGATATCGACCCGGTGCTCGCTGACGCTGGAGCCGCGCTGGCGGACATCTTCCACCAGGGCCATCACGGGCGAGCCGAAAGGCAGGAAATCGCTGAGCTTCTGACGCAGCATCATGCGCAAGCTCATCTCGAAGAAGGACTCCGCTGCCGCATTGGCATGGACGATCCGATGCTCGGGCCCCACAGTTAGAACCGGGATCGGAAGTGCGTTCATGATGAGATCGTTCATGGCCGTCATCGTCATGCCGCCTCCCGATCCTGGCGGCTGTAGAGGGAGCGCAGCAAGGTGATCACGGTCCGGGGCTCCTCGGATGTTACCAGCGCCGTCCGTACGCTCGGCAGAACATGGAAGCCGGACTCCATGGCCACGTCGGCATACGCGGCGAGGTGCTTGCGGGCGTGGCGGATCCCGGTTCTTTCTCCGTAGAGAGACAGGAGACCCTCGTAATGCTCGACGGCGATCCCTGTCATTTCTTCGGGGGACGGATCGGGAATCGTCCCTCCTCGAAGGGCGGCACCGATCTGACCCACGAGCCAGGGCCGGCCGACAGCGGAGCGTCCGACCATCACGGCTGCAGCACCGGAGGCCGACAGGCAACGGTTCGCATCGTCGAGCGAGCCGATATCGCCGTTGGCGATCACAGGGATGCGGACGCTTCGGACGATGGCCGCGATAGCGTTCCAGTCGGCCTGTCCCTTATAGAACTGCTGGCGTGTCCGGCCATGCACCGTCACGGCCTGCACGCCCAGACTCTCCGCGCGGCGAGCGAGTTCAGGCGCGTTGATGGTGTCATGATCCCATCCGAGCCGCATCTTGACCGTCACCGGCACGCTGGCAGCCTGCACCGTCGCTTCGATGAGCCGAGCAGCATGATCGAGATCGCGCATGAGCGCCGACCCGGCATAGCCGCCGATCACGCGCTTGGCCGGACAGCCCATATTGATGTCGATGATGCGCGCCCCCGCCCCTTCGGCGACTCGGGCCGCCTCGGCCATCCAGTGAGGCTCGCAACCGGCCAGCTGAACGACGTGAGGCTCGATCCCGGCTCCTTCAGCTCTCAGCTGCGCCTCCTCCGAGCCTTGGACCAACTCGTCCGAAGCCACCATCTCGGACACGACGAGACCAGCCCCGAGGCGCTTGGCAATACGCCGGAATGCGACATCCGTAACGCCGGACAAGGGCGCGAGAATGGCCGGAGCTTCGACCCGTACAGGACCGATGCGGAAGCTGCCCGCGCCTATTTTTTGTTCAAAACTCATTGTGCCTAATCAATAGACAATTCGACGATAGGCGCAAGCCCCTCCGACAGGGATTTGCGTTCCATCGGTGTCACGCTTAGGAGAGCGTTTGTCACAGAGGCTATCCTGTATGTCAGTTGCCGCCCTCATCGTTGCTGCCGGACGTGGATCAAGAGCGGGCGAAGGGATTCCGAAGCAGTATCGGGAGCTGCGAGGGATGCCCGTTCTGTCGAGGACACTGCCGGCCTTTCTCGCGCACCCCGGCATCAGCCACACAGTCGTGGTGATCCATCCCGATGACCGCGCGCTTTATGAAGATTCCGTCGCGGTCGTGCCATCCCCAGGGCCGAAACTTCTGCGATGCGCCCGTGGGGGGCAAACAAGGCAGGATTCGGTGAGAAGCGGGTTGGAAGCCCTGGCAGGCCTGGAGCCGGAATACGTTCTCGTTCACGATGCGGCACGTCCGTTTGCCGGCCGCGACCTGATCGATCGCGCCATTGCGGCCGCCGCGCGCTGGGGTGCCGCCGTTCCGGGAACACCCGTCACCGATACCATCAAGGTGATCGGAGACCAATCTGAAGTGCTCGCCACGCCGGACCGATCGAGGCTCAGGGCCGTGCAGACCCCGCAGGCTTTCCGCTTTTCGCTGCTTCTCGATGCACACCGCCGTGCCGCGAGTGCTGGCCTGCACACCTTCACGGACGACGGTGCCTTGACGGAATGGGCCGGTCTGCCGGTGCATGTCTTCGATGGCGACACCGGCAATATCAAGCTTACCCATGCGTCGGATTTTCAGGAAGCCGAGCGACGTTTGAAAGGCGAAACAATGGCTTACGTGACCCGGCTCGGCACCGGTTTCGACGTTCATGCCTTCGGCGATGGCGATCATGTCTGGCTCGGTGGAATCAGGGTGCCCCATGACCGCGGGGTTCTCGCCCATTCGGACGGCGATGTGATCCTGCATGCCCTGACGGACGCAATTCTCGGTGCTCTTGCCGATGGCGATATCGGGACTCATTTCCCGCCGAGCGACCCGCAATGGCGCGGCGCCTCCTCGGACCAATTCTTGGCCCACGCGGTCGAACTCGTCGCGAAGCGGGGCGGCATCGTCGATCACCTCGACACCACGCTCCTGTGCGAGAAGCCAAGGCTCGGCCCGCATCGCGAAGCGATGCGCCAGCGGATCGCCGAGATCGCCGGTCTCCGCCTGGACCAGGTCTCGCTCAAGGCGACGACGACCGAGAAGCTTGGATTCACCGGACGCGCCGAGGGCATCGCTGCCCAGGCCGCAGCAACGATCCGCCTGCCGGAGGTGAGCGCATGACGCCCGAGATGACGACCCGCGCCGCGGCGCTGCTGGACGCCTACAAGGAAAACGGCCTGAAGATCGCCACCGCAGAATCCTGCACCGGTGGTCTCGTGGCGGCGTTGCTGACCGAGATTTCCGGCTCCTCGGCCGTGGTGGAGCGCGGTTTCGTGACCTATTCCAACGAGGCCAAGACGGAGCTGATCGGCGTCCCGGCAGACCTGATTGCGGCTCATGGCGCCGTCAGCGAACCCGTCGCTCGCGCCATGGCCGAGGGGGCGCTCGCTCATTCCCGGGCGGACGTGGCCGTCGGCATCACGGGCGTGGCCGGCCCGACCGGCGGGACGGACACGAAGCCGGTGGGCCTCGTCCATTTCGGCCTCGCCCGCAAGGGGGCCGCGACGGTGCACCTGGAGCGGCGCTATGGCGATCTCGGGCGGGGGACCATTCGCCGTCGGGCGGTGGAGGATGCTTTGTCGCTTTTGGAGCAGGCTCTTCGCTGATCAGGCGGTCCGCGCTCCGGCTTTTGCCTTCGATGGGGCCCCGTAGATCTCGTCCGCCCGCTCCTCGAAGGCTTCGGTGAATTTGCGGAAGGCCTTGTCGAAGACCGAGCCCATGAGCAGGCCAAGAGCAAAGCTCTTGAACTCGTAGTTGATGTAGAACTCCACCTCGCAGCCGCCGCCGGGCGCCTCGCGGAAGGTCCAGCGGTTTTCCAGATACTTGAAGGGCCCGTCCACGTACTCGACCGTAATCTTCCGACGCGGGTCGTCCAGAGTCACCCGGGTGGTGAAGGTCTCCCTGATGGCCTTGTAGCCCACCGACATGGTGGCGACGAGGGTCTCGATGCCCTCTCCGCTCTGGACCCGGCGCATGACCCTCAAGTCCTCGCACAGGGGCACGAATTCCGGATAGCGCTCCACATCGGCCACGAGGGCGAACATCTGGGCCGGGGTATGCTGGACGGAACGCGTGGTGCGAAAGGTCGGCATGCTCAGGCGGCCTCTTTGAAGGTTGAAAGCGCGGCCTCGAGGGCCGGAATGTCGGAACGGGAACGCAGCACATGGACCTGCTGGTCCCGGCGGAGGCGCTCCAGCATGCGAAGCGTCTTCGGCCGCATCGTGCCGGGATAGGACCAGATCCAGCGCATGAAGGACCAGTCGAAACGCTCCGGCCCGGCGGAGCCGAGATCGGGCCTCGACCGGCCGTAGTTTCTCGCCACACGCCAGAGCACGCTCAGGGCGCATTGCCAGCGCGGCAGATCGAGCCAGACGACCGCCGTGGCGCGGGGCACGCGGATGTCGAAGGTGCTGGCGTAGTTTCCGTCCATGATCCAGGCCGGCCGCGCCGCGAGCGCTCTGACCCGCTCGCGCCACTCCTCCCTGGACGGCGTGGTCCAGCCGGGCCCGAAATATTCCCGGTCGAGATGGATCAGCGGCAGGTCGAGACGCCCGGCGAGACGGTTCGCCAGGGTGCTCTTGCCCGCGCCCGGGCTACCGATGACCAGAATGCGCTGCATGGGCTCCCGCGAACCTCTAGCCGAGCTTCGTCAGACGAGCCGCCTTCAGCTTGGCAAAATCCTCTCCCGCGTGATGCGAGGAGCGCGTCAGCGGGGTCGAGGAGACCAGGAGGAAACCCTTGGCATAGGCAGTGGTTTCATAGGCCTTGAACTCGTCCGGCGTCACGAAGCGGATCACCTGATGGTGCTTCTTCGTGGGCTGGAGATATTGGCCGATGGTCATGAAATCCACGTCAGCCGAGCGCAGGTCGTCCATGAGCTGGAGCACCTCGTTCCGCTCTTCGCCCAGGCCGACCATGATGCCGGACTTGGTGAAGATGGTCGGATCCAGCTCCTTCACCTGCTGCAGCAGGCGGATGGAGTGGAAATAGCGCGCGCCGGGCCGGACCTTGAGGTATTTCGACGGGACGGTTTCCAGATTGTGGTTGAACACGTCGGGCTTGGCCGCGACCACGACCTCGAGAGCGCCGGGTTTGCGAAGGAAATCGGGTGTCAGGATCTCGATGGTGGTCTTGGGCGAGCGGGCCCGGATGGCGTGGATCACATCGGCGAAATGCTGCGCGCCGCCGTCGGCCAGATCGTCCCGGTCAACCGAGGTGATGACCACATGCTCCAGGCCGAGCTTCTCCACCGCCTTCGCCACGCTCTCCGGCTCATTCGGGTCCAGTGCCTGCGGCAGGCCGGTCTTCACGTTGCAGAAGGCGCAAGCCCGCGTGCAGGTGTCGCCCATGATCATGAAGGTGGCGTGCTTCTTCTCCCAGCACTCGCCGATATTGGGGCAGCCCGCCTCCTCGCATACGGTCACGAGCTTGTTCTCGCGGACGATCCGGTTGGTCTCGGCCCATTTGGGCGAGCCCGGAGCCTTCACGCGGATCCATTCCGGCTTGCGCTGCTGAACGGGCTGGTCCGGCCGGTGCGCCTTTTCCGGATGGCGAGGACGCTGGTCCTTGTTGAGGAGGTCGAGAACGACGGCCATGAAGCTAAACCCCTGAGGCGAAGGGCCCCGCCCTTCCTGACATGCCGCTGATTTAAGACTTCCGGAGCACAATCGCAAATGCTCAGATGGCAGGGCTGTACTTCCCACGGCAGCTCACCTCGGCACCGGTGCCTTGTCATTCCCGCGCAGGCGGGAAGCCAGAACCGCGACGTCTCAAGACAGGGCGAGCCGCGTCTCGTCTCCTCCTGCACCGTCGGCGGTTATGGATCCCGGGCTCCGCTCCCGCGGCCCCGGGATGACGGGGGATGTGTCTGATGTCAAAGAGCCAGCACCTGCGGGCCCGCAGCGGGTGCTGCGAGCCTGGTGAGTGTTCGAGGGTGGCGCGAGTGGCAGCCCGGCTCGCTACTGGTGTGAGAGATGGAAGAGCCGGACGGCCGCTTCGCGCACGGTTCTTTTCAGGTGGACCAACTGGCANGGGCCCGCAGCTTGCGCTGCGGGCCGTCAGGGTTCGAGGGTGGCGCGTCGGGCAGCCCGGCTCGCTACTGGTGTGTTGATGGAAGAGCCGGACGGCCGCTTCGCGCACGGTTCGTTTCAGGTGGACCAGCTGGCAGGGCCAAGGTCGACCTCCCGCGACCACAGGATTGCGAGGCCTGCGGCGGGACCGTGCCTGCTCCCACACTGCGACGCCTCGCGAGCGCGCCCCTCGTCAGGAGCAGATCTGTGCAATGTTATAGCCAAGGTTGCGCCCGCTGTCAAGAACAAAGTGAGAACATGAGATTGTCCTCACCGCCTCTCCGACCTCATCCTGAGGAGCCGCTGCAAGCGGCGTCTCGAAGGAGGCTCCAGCGCGCACGGGAGACGCCCTCGTCCTTCGAGACGGTCGCACAGCGACCTCCTCAGGATGAGGGCTGTGGGGGCACGGCAGCCGGGGATGGCCGGGACAAGCCCGGCCATGACGTGGAGGGTGTTATCTTCAGGCTGAGCGAAGCGAGGAAACAGGATCCAGTGGCTCGTTCAGGCCACCTGCCCTGCCAGCCGTACCTTCGCCCGCTCGGGTCCGATGAGCGGCAGCAGCGCTCCCAGTTCAGGGCCGTGGTCGCGCCCGGTGAGCGCCAGTCGCAGGGGCATGAACAGAGCCTTGCCCTTCACGCCGGTCTTCGCCTTCACGGATTCCGTCCAGGCTTTCCAGGTCGTCGCATCCCAGGGGGCCTCCGGCAGGACGCCCGTGGCCGCTTCGATGAAAGCTCGATCCTCGATGACCGGGCTGACGGGGCCACGCACCACCTTGGCCCATTCGGCCGCATCCTGAAGCTTCGTCAGGTTGCCGCGCACGGCGAGCCAGAAGGCTTCGCCCGCATCCGCGTCGAGCGCGGCCAACCGCTCGCGGGCCGCCTCGTAGGGCATCTCGTGGATCAGCCGGGCGTTCAGGTGCTCCAGCTCACTCTCGTCGAACTTCGCGGGTGCGCGGGAGATGTGTGAGAAGTCGATCAGGCGGGCAAGCTCGTTGAGATCGGCCACCGGACGCACCGCCTCCGCCGAGCCCACCAGCACCGCGAGCGAGGCCACCGCCTGCGGCTCGAGGCCGGAATCGCGCAAGCCCTTGATCGAGAGGTGGCCAAGGCGCTTGGACAGGCCCTCGCCGCTGGCCGTGATCAGAAGGCTGTGATGGGCGAAGGTGGGAGCAGCGGCTCCCAGAGCCTCGAAGATCTGGATCTGCACCGCCGTGTTGGTGACGTGGTCCTCACCGCGGATCACATGGGTCACTTTAAGCTCGATGTCGTCCACCACGGACGGCAGCGTGTAGAGATATGTCCCGTCCTCGCGCACCAGCACCGGATCGGAGAGCGAGCTGCAATCCACGTGACAAGGACCGCGCACGAGGTCGTCCCAGGTGACGTTGGTCGGCTCGAGGCGGAAGCGCCAATGGGGCCGGCGTCCCTCCTGTTCGAGCTTGGCGCGATCCTCGTCGGTGAGCTTCAGGGCCGCCCGGTCGTAGATCGGCGGCAGGCCGCGGGCGAGCTGGCGCTTGCGGCGGAATTCCAGCTCTTCCTGCGTCTCGTAGCAGGGATAGAGGCGTCCAACCGCCTTCAGCCGCTCGGCGGCGGCGTCATAGAGATCGAACCGATCCGACTGGCGGACGATCACATCGGGCGGGATGCCGAGCCAATTCAGATCGGTTTGAATCGAATCCGCATATTCCTGCTTCGACCGCGCCAGATCCGTATCGTCGAAGCGCAGGATGAAGGTGCCGCCCTCGCGCCGCGCATAGAGCGCGTTGAGCAGGGCGACGCGTGTGTTGCCGATATGGATGTGCCCGGTCGGGGACGGGGCGAAGCGAACGATGGGCTTGGACATGCAAATGCTATGGCGAAGGGAACCGAGCGGCGCAAGGGGTGACAGGGTTTTCGGTGCCGTTCCCCGCCTGCCGCCGTCGGAGATTTCCACCCTCTCCCGTCATGGCCGGGCTCGTCCCGGCCATCCCGATACAGAAAGGCTCGGCGTTTCAGACCATCGAGATCACCGGGACAAGCCCGGTGATGACGTGGAGCGAATCCTAGACGTCCATCGACCCGACTCGCGGCTTGCCGATGGCACGCTCCAGGGCCTCGTCCTTCCGGTGCGCTTCCGACCCCGGGTCGCGATAGCGGTTGACGATGGGATAGCGGCGATCGCGGCCGAAATTCCTGCGCGTGACCTTCACGCCGGGCGCCGCTTGGCGGCGCTTGTATTCGGCGATGTAGAGCAGCCGCTCGACCTTCTTGACGGTGTCGAGATCGTGGCCCTTCGCGACGATCTCGGAGACACGCAGCTCCTCCTCCACGAGACCCCGCAGGATTGCGTCGAGATCTTCATAAGGCGGCAGGGAATCCTGGTCCCTCTGGTCCTCGCGCAGTTCGGCCGTGGGCGCCTTGGTCAGGATGTTCTCGGGAATGACGATCCCATCCGGCCCTAGCGCCCCCTTGGGCTTCCAGCGGTTGCGCAGGGCCGCGAGGCGATAGACCTCCATCTTGTAGAGATCCTTGATCGGATTGAAGCCGCCGTTCATGTCGCCATAGATCGTCGCGTAGCCCACCGACATTTCCGACTTGTTGCCGGTCGTCACCACCATGGCGCCGAACTTGTTCGAGATCGCCATGAGGATGGTGCCCCGGGCGCGGCTCTGCAGGTTCTCTTCCGTGATGTCGCGCTCGCGGCCGGCGAAGATCGGCTCCAGGGCGGTCTCGAACCCTTCGACCGGCGCGGATATGGGCAGGATGTCGTAGCGGACGCCGAGCATCTGCGCGCAGGCTTCCGCATCCCTCAGGGACTCGCCCGAGGTGTAGCGGTAGGGCAGCATCACGCAATGAACCCGTTCGGTTCCAAGCGCGTCCACCGCCATGGCGGCGCAGATGGCGGAATCGAGGCCGCCGGACAGGCCCAGCACCACGCCCGGAAAGCGATTCTTCTCCACATAATCGCGAAGCCCCAGGACGCAGGCGGCGTAATCGGCCTCCTCGCCCTCCTCCACCGTGACGATGGGAGCATCGCGGCAGGTCCAGCCTTCCTCGTCCTTGACCCAGGTGGTGAGCGCGACGACCTCCTCATTGGCGGGCAGCTGGCAGGCGAGCGAGCAATCCGCATTCAGCACGAAGGACGCGCCGTCGAAGACCAGCTCGTCCTGGCCGCCGACCTGGTTGAGATAAACCAACGGAAGCCCGCTCTCGGTCACGCGGGCGGCCGCGATGTTGAAGCGTTCCTCGGTCTTGCCGCGCCAATAGGGCGAGCCGTTGGGCACGAGAAGCATCTCGGCGCCCGTCTCGGCAAGACATTCCACCACGTCGCCGGTCCAGATGTCCTCGCAGATGGGAATCCCTAAGCGGATGCCGCGGAAATTCACCGGCCCAGGCAGAGGCCCGGCGGCGAAATTGCGCTTCTCGTCGAAGACGCCGTAATTCGGCAGATCGACCTTGAAGCGCACCGAGATCGCGCCGCCGTCGAGAAGCGCATAGGCATTGTAGAGCTCGCCCTCCTCCCGCCATGGCAGGCCGATGAGCATGCCGGGGCCGCCATCCGTCGTTTCGCGGGCGAGGCGTTCGAGGGCGGCGCGGCAGGAATCCTGAAAGGCGGGCTTCAGGACGAGGTCCTCGGCGGGATAGCCCGCGAGGAACTGCTCGGCGAACATCACGATATCGGCCCCGAGCCGGGCCGCCTCGGCACGGGCGGTCCGCGCCTTCTCCTCGTTGCCGGCCACGTCGCCGACGATGGGGTTGAGCTGCGCGAGAGCGATCTTGAGGGTGTTCTGAACCATACCGGGGATCTAGCGCGCCAGAGGGTCAGCAGCAATGCGAGGGCGAGGCTTTCCCGTGGACTCCCACTGCGCAGAAATCCAGCATCCAACAACTTCTACGAAGCTCAAGGTTTGAGGGAACCCGCAACAGTCCAGTTCGTTATTTCCACACGAAACATTGGGAGACTGACATGTTGAAAGGCGGCCTGCTCTGGCTCATCGGCATTCCTCTGCCGATCATTCTTCTTCTATTCTTCTTTGGCTGGCTTCATTAGGCCAAAATACGAGTAGAGTTGCGTACGCGTAAAGTAAAAGGGGCGCCCGGTGCGCCCCTTTTATTTGCCTAGTCCGCCCAATCGCTCATTCCGCCGCGAGGGCGGCCGGTAGTTCCCTTGACTGGCGTTCCCGCTTGATGAGCTCGGAGGTCAGAAAGGCGATTTCGAGGGCCTGCTCGGCATTGAGACGCGGATCGCAATAGGTGTGGTAGCGGTCACGCAGGTCGGCATCGGTGAGCGCGCGGGCGCCGCCCGTGCATTCCGTCACGTTCTTGCCGGTCATCTCCAGGTGGATGCCGCCCGCGTGCGTCCCTTCCGCCTGATGGATGGCGAAGAAGTCCTGCACCTCGCCCATGACCCGCTCGAACGGCCGGGTCTTGTAGCCCGAGGCCGCCTTGATGGTGTTGCCGTGCATGGGATCGCAGGACCACACCACCGTGCGCCCTTCCCGCTGCACCGCGCGGATCAGACCCGGCAGGTGGTCGCCCACCTTGTCGGCACCGAAGCGGCAGATCAGGGTCAGGCGGCCGGCCTCGTCCTCCGGATTGAGGATGTCGATGAGCTTGAGCAGCCCATCGGCCGAGAGCGACGGGCCGCATTTGAGGCCGATCGGGTTCCTGATGCCGCGCATGTATTCCACGTGGGCATGGTCGAGCTGGCGCGTGCGGTCGCCGATCCAGAGCATGTGGCCGGAGGTGGCGTACCAGTCGCCGGTCGTGGAATCGACGCGGGTCATGGCCTCCTCGTAGCCGAGCAGCAGGGCCTCGTGGCTGGTGTAGAAATCCGTCGAGCGCATCTCGGGATGCGTCTCGGGATCGATCCCGATGGCCCGCATGAAGTTCAGGCTCTCGGTGATGCGCTCCGCGAGCTCGCTGTAGCGGGAGGATTGCGGGGAATCCTTCACGAAGCCGAGCATCCAGCGGTGGGCATTCTCGAGATTGGCATAGCCGCCGGTCGCGAAGGCGCGGATCAGGTTGAGCGTCGCGGCCGACTGGCGGTAGGCCATGAGCTGGCGGCGCGGATCCGGCGTGCGGGCTTCCGGCGTGAAGGCGATGTCGCTGATGATGTCGCCCCGGTAGCTCGGTAGCTCGACGCCGTCGATGGTCTCCGTCGGAGCGGAACGCGGCTTCGCGAACTGCCCGGCAGCCCGGCCGACCTTCACCACCGGCGAGCCACCCGCATAGGTGAGCACCACAGCCATCTGGAGGAACAGGCGGAAGAAATCGCGGATATTGTCGGCCGAGTGCTCGGCGAAGCTCTCGGCGCAATCGCCGCCCTGGAGCAGGAAGGCCTCGCCCTTGGCGACCTTGCCGAGGGTCCGCTTGAGCTTGCGGGCCTCACCCGCAAACACGAGCGGGGGAAAGCCGGCGAGCTGCTGCTCGACGCTCTCAAGCGCCTCAAGGTCCGGATAGGCCGGAACCTGCTGGATCGGCTTGTTTCTCCAGCTGTCGGGCGTCCACCGCTCGGTCATGACACTAACCCCCGTATCCTTCCTTCAATGCTCATCGTGCACCGCAACAAGCGGCACGAAAAGGCACCTATACACGACATATTCAAAAAGGCGAGTGTTGAGGCGCACTACGCTGCTGCGACGATTCTGTCACCCGACCGCCACCGGCTTCTTCACCACCACGGGCGTCCGCATGGTGACCAGTTCCTCGGCTGCCGTTGGGTGAACCGCCACGGTGCGGTCGAAATCGGCCTTGGTGGCTCCCATAGTCACGGCGATGCCGGCGAGCTGGATCATCTCGCCCGCGTCGTGGCCCATGATATGGACGCCCACGACCTTGTCGGTCGCCTTGTCGACGATGAGCTTCATGAAGACCCAGTCCTTGCCGCCCGAGAGCGTGGCCTTCATGGGCCTGAAGGCGGTCTTGTAGACGTCCACATCGCCATAGATCGCCCGGGCTGCCGCCTCGCCGCAGCCGATCACGCCGATTTCCGGGGTCGAGAACACGGCTGTAGGGATCAGGTCGTGATCAACGATGGTGGGCTTGGCCCCGAACACCGTGTCGGCGAAGGCATGGCCCTCCCGGATGGCGATGGGCGTGAGGTTCGCCCGGTTGGTCACGTCGCCTACCGCATAGATCGAGGGGACGATCGTCTGGGAATAACCGTCGACCGGAATGGCCCCGACCTCGTCGACGGTGATGCCGGCCTTCTCCAGGCCGAGTCCCGTCGTGTTGGGCCGCCGGCCCGTCGCAACGAGAACCTGATCGACGGTGATGGTCGAGCCGTCCGAGAGGGTCGCGGCAATGCCGTCCGGTGTCTTCTCGAGACTGGTGAGGGTCCTGCTCAGGGCCAGCTTGATGCCACGCTGGGCATAGGCCTCCCCGAGCGCATCGCGCACGTCCTCGTCGAAGCCGCGCAGGAGCTTGTCGCCTCGGTGGAGGAGCGTGACCTCACTTCCGAGGCCGGCGAAGACGCCGGCGAATTCGACCGCGATGTAGCCGCCGCCGACCACCAGGATGCGCTTCGGAAGGCTTTCCAGATGGAAGACCTCGTTCGACGTGATGCCCAGCTCCCCGCCGGGAATGACCGGCTCCAGGGTCGGGTGGGCTCCGACCGCCACCAGGATGATGCGGGCGCGGATGCGCGCGCCGGTCTTGAGCACGTGGACCGTATGGGCGTCCTCGATCACCGCGCGGCTGTCCACGACCTCGACACCGGCCCGCTCCAGGTTGGCGCGATAGATCCCCTCGAGCCGGTCGATCTCCCTGTCCTTGTTGCGGATCAGGGTCGCCCAGTCGAAACGTGTCCCGCCGACGCTCCAGCCGAAGCCCTCCGCATCGTGGAAATCGTCGGCGAAGCGGCTCGCATAGACCATCAGCTTCTTCGGCACGCAGCCGCGGATCACGCAGGTCCCGCCGACCCGGTATTCCTCCGCCAGCATGACCTTCGCCCCGTAGCCCGCGGCGATCCGCGCCGCGCGCACGCCGCCCGATCCTCCCCCGATCACGAACAGGTCAACGTCGAATGAGGACATGGTGCGGTCTCCGCTCAGTTCTGCGACTTGCATTCGTTCATATAAGGACGGCTCCCGGCAAAATCCCCCGTCGGCCCTGCTTCGGGTGCATGGCTGCTCACCTGAATCGGGAAGCTCTTACGCTAAGGTTCAACAACGATAAAGCGGCAAGCCGCTTGCCGCCCCCCTGTTCCCTCATTAGGGTCTGCCGCGGATTTGCCGACTGGAGGTCGGCCCCAAGTGGAGGAAACATATGAGCCATTTTCGTAAAGGTCTTTGGCGCAGCGCTCTTGCTGCGGCGGCCGTGGCAGGATTCGTGACATCGGCGGCAGCTCAGATGGAGCTCAAGATCATGGCTCCGGCGGCACCCGGCGGCGGCTGGGACCAGACGGCCCGCTCCATGCAGCAGGCCCTGACCCAGGCCGGCATCGCCAAGAGCGTGCAGGTTGCCAACGTTCCCGGCGCCGGCGGCTCCATCGGCATCGCCCAGCTCGTGAACAATTCCAAGGGCGACGGCAACCAGCTCATGGTCATGGGCTACGTGATGGTGGGTGCGCTCCTCACCAACAAGTCGCCGATCACCCTCGATCAGACGACGCCCATCGCCCGCCTGACCGCGGAATACGAGGCGATCGTGGTTCCGGCCAGCTCGCCGATCAAGTCCGTCAAGGAACTTGCCGACGCCATCAAGGCCGATCCGGCCAAGGTGACCTGGGCGGGCGGCTCGGCCGGTGGCGTCGACCACATCGCGGCCGCTCTCTTCGCGAAGGCGGCGGGCGCCGATCCGACCAAGATCAACTACATCCCCTTCTCCGGCGGCGGCGAGGCCCTTGCGGCCATCCTCGGCGGCAAGGTGACGGCCGGCATCTCCGGCTACGGCGAGTTCGAGAGTCAGGTGAAAGCCGGCAAGCTTCGCCTCCTCGGCTTGACCACCCCGGCCAACAAGGCCACCGCCGACCAGCCGTCCATCAAGGCACAGGGTGTCGACCTCGAGATCGCCAACTGGCGCGCCGTCGTCGCACCTCCCGGCATCTCCGCCGATCAGAAGAAGGCTCTGACGGACGCCATGGACAAGATGGCCAAGTCCAAGGAGTGGCAGGAGATCCTGAAGGCCAAGGGCTGGGAGGATTCCTACGTGTCCGGCGATGCTTTCGCCAAGATCCTTGCCGAAGAACAGACCCGCACAAAGGAAGTGCTCACCGCCGTGGGGCTGGTGAAGTCTTAATTTTCAAGATAAAGGCCGTTGGAGGCGCCGCGTTCTCGGAGCGCGGCGCTTCTTTTTTGGGATAACCTATGACCACATCACACCAGCGGCGCATCGACGTGGCAGGCCTCGTCATCGCGCTCCTTCTTCTCGGCCTGGCCGGTCTCGTCTGGTGGGACATGACCAAGCTCCAAATCCTTTCCCCCTACGATCTCGGCCCCAAGGTCATGCCCATCGTCGTCTCGGCCGGTCTGACCCTGCTCGCCATCGGCAATGCCATCGGCGCCCTGCGCGGCGATCTCCCGCCCCGTGACAGTCTCGACTGGAAGCCGATCATCCTCATTCTCGGCGGGCTTGCCTGCCTCATCGTCCTGATCGCCGTCGGCGGCGGCTTCATGATCGGCACGGCCATCTTGTTCGCGACCACATCGGCCGCCTTCGGACGCCGGGCGTTCCTGACCGATCTCCTGATCGGCGCCGTGATCGCCGTCTTCATCTATCTGCTTTTCGGCAAGCTCCTGACCCTGTCCCTCCCGGCAGGGCCGCTCGAGCACCTGTTCTGAGGCCCAGCCCATGGAAGCCTTCACGTCCCTCGCGAGCGGTCTTGCCGTCGCCATCCAGCCGATGAACCTGCTGTTCGCCCTCATCGGCGTTCTTCTGGGCACCGCCGTCGGCGTTCTGCCCGGCATCGGTCCGGCGCTCACCGTGGCGCTGCTCCTGCCGATCACCTTCAAGCTCGATCCGGCCGGGTCCATCATCATGTTCGCCGGCATCTATTACGGCGGCATGTATGGCGGCTCGACCACCGCCATTCTGATCAACACACCCGGCGAAAGCGCCTCCATGGCCACTGCCCTGGAAGGCAACCTGATGGCCAAGGCGGGCCGCGGCGGCCCGGCGCTGGCCACTTCGGCCATCGGCTCCTTCGTGGCCGGCACCATCGCCACCCTCGGCCTCACGCTGCTCGCTCCCTATCTCGTGGAAGTCGCCGTGAGCTTCGGGCCTGAGGATTATTTCGCCCTCATGGTCGTGGCTTTCGTGACCGTTTCGGCCACGTTCGGCGATTCCCCGGTTCGGGGTCTCACGAGCCTGTTCATCGGCCTGCTGCTCGGCCTCATCGGCATCGACATCCTGTCCGGCCAGTCGCGCCTGAGCTTCGGCATTCCGGAGCTCTACGACAACGTCGAGGTCACGACGCTGGCCGTGGGTCTCTTCGCGGTCGGCGAAGCCCTCTACGTGGCGTCGCGCCGCCATGTCCACGAGGAGAAGCTCGAGGCCGTTCGCGGCTCGCTCTGGATGACCAAGGAGGATTGGAAGCGCTCCTGGAAGCCGTGGCTGCGCGGGACGCTCTACGGCTTCCCCATCGGAGCCCTGCCGGCCGGTGGCGCGGAAATCCCCACCTTCCTGTCCTATGCCACCGAGAAGCGCCTGACGAAGTACCCGGAAGACTTCGGCAAGGGCGCGATCGAAGGCGTTGCCGGACCGGAAGCCGCCAACAACGCGTCCGCCGCCGGCACGCTCGTGCCGCTGCTGACGCTTGGCCTCCCGACCTCGGCAACCGCGGCGATGATGCTCGCCGGCTTCCAGCAATACGGCCTCAATCCAGGCCCCCTGCTCTTCGCCGAGCAGCCCAACCTCGTGTGGGGGCTGATCGCCAGCCTGTTCATCGCCAATGCCATGCTGCTGGTGCTCAACCTGCCGCTGGTCGGCCTCTGGGTGAAGCTGCTCGCGATCCCGCAGCCCTGGCTCTATGCGGGCATTCTGGTCTTCGCCACCATGGGCACCATCGCGGCGAACCCGTCGCCGGTGGAACTCATCATGCTGACGGTGTTCGGCGTGCTCGGGTTCCTGATGCGGCGGTTCGACTTCCCCATCGCCCCGGTCGTCGTCGGCCTGATCCTCGGGCCGATCGCGGAAAGCCAGTTGCGCCGGGCCCTCTCGATCAGCCTTGGCGATCCCATGGTGCTCTTACAGAGCCCGATCTCGGCAACACTGCTCGGGATTGCCCTGATTGCCCTGGTCCTGCCGTTCGTCCTGAAAGGCATGGGGCGCTTCAAGGCCGTCGAGGACTGATCCTCGCCCGACACAACGCCGCAAAAAAGAAAGGCCCGGTTTCCCGGGCCTTTTTCATATCGGTGATGCAACCAATCTCAGTTCAGCTGGTGGCCGCGCTTGCTCATTTCCTCACGGGCGCGGACCAGGATGAATTCCGAAGTCTTCTGGGTCCAGATCGACATGTCGCGGACGATGGCGTCGAGAATGCCCGGCTGCAGCTGCACCCACTTCTGACCGACCGGAGACTTGTAGAAGGTTGCGATCTCCTTCAGCTCCGCCTCGCTCAGGCGCGACGCGAGGGTCTTGGCCGTGGCGTCGATCATTTCCTTCTTCTTCTGCTCGACTTCAGGACGGATGAGAGCCACCACCTGATCCAGATCCTGGCGGATTTCAGGGCGTGTCACGTTCATCTGCTGGAGCTGGTTGAGCAGCGGATCGGTCATGGCATCGAAGGCCCCCGTCAGGCCGGAGCTGGCCGCGACTTCCGTTGCGGCAGCAAGGTGGCTGGCGCTGGGTTGCGGTGCCTGCTGGGCGAAAACGGGGCTGGCGAGCATGAACAACGCGACCGAGGTCGCGGCCAGGCGGGAGGCGTTGCGGATCATAGAAGTGGCTCCAATCGTCATGGTTTTTGGTCAGAGCTGACCGAGTTCGACAAGCCCGTCGCCGGTTGCGAGGATCGCCCCGGTGGCCAGGCCCAGGAAAAGACCGTGCTCCACGACGCCGGGGATGTTGTTCAGCGTCGAGGCGAGCACGTTCGGCTTGTCGATGCGCCCGAGATGCGCATCGAGAATGAAATGCCCCCCGTCGGTGACGTAGGCGGCCCCATCGGGAGCGTGGCGGAGACGCAGCTCGCCGCTCATTCCTAAGCTGTCCAGCAGCCTGACGATGGCGCGCTCGGTGGCCGTGAGGCCGAAGGGCACGACCTCGATGGGAAGGGGGAAGCGGCCGAGCTTCGCGACGAGTTTGGATCCGTCGGCGATGACGATCATCCGCTGGCTGGCGGAGGCCACGAGCTTCTCGCGCAGGAGAGCACCGCCGCCGCCCTTGATGAGGCGCAGGTCGTCGTCGATCTCGTCGGCTCCGTCGACCGTCAGGTCGAGTTCCGGGGTCTCGTCGAGGGTCGACAGGGGGATGCCCTCGCGCTGCGCCTGCTCGCGGGTAGCCTCGGACGTGGGAACGCCCACGACCTTGAGCCCAGCCCGAACCCGTTCGCCGATGGCCGACACGAAATGTGCCGCGGTCGAGCCGGTGCCAAGGCCCAGCCGCATGCCGTCCGTGACGAGCTCGGCGGCCCTGTCAGCCGCAGCGCGCTTGAGATTGTCGCTCACTGAAATCCTCTAAGAATGCGTCCGCTCCGGCTTCCGAAAGCTGTTTTGCTCGCTCTAGCATGTCGGAACGGCTGAAAGAAAGAACGTTTCATCCACGATCGGCCGCAGATTTTGCGCCCGGCCGTCAGGGACGCTGCGGCGAGGCCCCCGTGCCGGAGCCGCCGCTCGGGGTGGCTGCCGTCGGCGCGGCCGACGAGGCGGCCGGAGACGGGGTCGTCTGGGGGGTGCAGACCACACGCTCGTCGAAAACGTAGCAGATGCTCATCTGGCCGGTCCGGAAGTTGACCCGGAAGACGCCGCCTTCCCGCTCGTGACGGGAAGCGACAAGCCCGTACTCGCCCGGTGCCTGGGCACCCGCGCCCTCGCCTGCGCTGTAGCAGAGGGTGACCCCGACCGTACCTTCCTGTAGACCGTACTGGCAGGAGCTGACCTCGCCGGTGATCCGATCGATCCTATAAATCCTGTTCAGGTCGGTCTGAGGCGCAGGGACGAAATCATAGGACGCCGCCAGGGCGGGGCTGGACAAGCCTCCCAACGCCAGGACTGCCGATATCAACGCCGCGGAACCAAGGGGCCGCATTCACCACTCCATCCGGTAAGAACGAATCAACCATAGGCACCATATCATCCCGATGCTTGATTCCCTTGCCTGCAGCAGGTAGCCGACCTTCATGGCCATTGATACCCCGCACATCGTCTCGCCCATCGCCGTCTTCGACCTCGATGGAACCCTGGCAGACACGGCCGGCGACCTCGTCGGGACCCTCAATGTGATTCTCGAACGGGAGGGCCTCGCTCCCCTGCCGGTCGCCAAGGCGCGCGACATGATCGGCGCCGGCGCCAGGGCCCTGATCGAACGCGGGTTCGAAGCCGCCGGCAAGGAGCTGACGCCCGCCTATCTCGACGAGCTGTTCCGTCAGTTCATGGTCCACTATGGCGAGAACATCTGCGTCCGGACACAGCTCTACCCGGGCGTCGCCGCGGCGCTGGACCGGCTGGAAAAGGCAGGGTTCATTCTGGCGGTCTGCACGAACAAAGTCGAGGAGCACTCGGTCAAGCTGCTCGACGAGCTCGGCATCGGCCGGCGTTTCGCAGCCAATTGCGGGCGGGACACCTTTCCCTACTTCAAGCCCGATCCACGCCACCTGACCCTCACCATCGAGCGCGCCGGCGGCAGCCCGGCCCGGGCGGTGATGGTCGGCGATTCCCGGACGGACATCGTGACGGCGCAGAATGCCGGCATTCCTGTGATCGCCGTTCCGTTCGGCTATACGGACGTGCCGGTCCGCGAGCTGGGACCCGATCTCATCATCGATCACTTCGACGATCTGTTCGCTGCCGTGCAGACGGTCATGAGGCCATTGGCGGCCTGATGCGACTATCGCGACGGGCTCGCACGAAAAAGTGAAGCTTCATTGTCAGGAAGGAAATGGTGGGCGCGACAGGGATTGAACCTGTGACCCTTCGCGTGTGAAGCGAATGCTCTCCCGCTGAGCTACGCGCCCTGACCAGCGCCTTCTAAAGGCGCAGAGCCCCCGGCGTCAAGCCAAAGAAGCACGCCCGGATCGAAGTATTTTGTTGCGTGAATTGCGGCAGCCTGACTTTAACGGGTTGGTTACGATGTGGCCGGAATGAGGCAATTTTGCACTAGAATTTTATAGCAGAACCTTGATAAGCCATGGACCCGAAGCGGGGCTGTTGCGTTGTGCAATGGCAGAACCTGCCACCAACCATGTTTTATCTGAGGCAAAAATGGGACGCACTCGCGCTGCCTTGACCGGGCTCGCCTGCGCCTTCGTCGCCCTCGCGACGCCGGCTGCGGCATTTACGGCAATCGATCCTCTTACACGCCAGCCGCTTTACAGCGCTGAAGATGCCTTGAAGGCCCAGGCCGCGCCGGTTGCGCGCGAGGTCGTCTCCTTCGACGGCCGTTATGCTCCCGGCACCATCGTCGTGTCGACGAGCGAACGCCGCCTCTGGTTCGTGCTCGGCAACGGCCAGGCCATCCAGTACGGAGTCGGCGTCGGACGTCCGGGTTTCACCTGGTCGGGCTCCCACTCCGTCACCATGAAGCGCGAATGGCCGGATTGGCGTCCGCCGGCGGCAATGCTCAAGCGCCGCCCCGACCTGCCCCGCTACATGAAGGGCGGACCAGACAACCCGCTCGGCGCCCGCGCCCTTTACATCGGCAGCACGATCTACCGCATCCACGGCTCGAACGAGCCGGAGACCATCGGCGAGGCGGTCTCCTCGGGCTGCATCCGCATGACCAACGAAGACGTCACCGACCTCTACAGCCGCGCCAAGGTCGGCGCGAAGGTCGTGGTGCTTCGCTAAAGGCCTGGAATTTTTATCAAATGGCCGGGCTCGTCCCGGCCATTTTCGTTAGGCGGCCCTCTCACCCGTTACCGCACACGATCGCGAGACAACCCCTTCGCAGCCAGTTCGTCGAGATAGGCCTGCCATTTCTCCCCTTGCTCGGCCCCGAGCCGGTAAAGGTAATCCCAGCCGTAAATTCCCGTGTCGTGCATGTCGTCGAAGATGAGCTTGACGGCATAGTTGCCGACTGGCTCCACGCCGATGAGCTCCACCTCCCGCTTGCCCGGCACCGTCTTGCGCTCAGCGGGGCTGTGCCCCTGCACCTCGGCAGAGGGACTCGTCACCCTCAGGTACTCGGCCGGCAGATCGAAGGCCGCACCGTCGTCGAAGACGATGCGGAGGCTGCGCTTGTCCTTGGCGAGGCGAAGCTCCGTCGGCCAGCGTTCAGATGTCATAGGCCTCAACCCCTTTCCCGGAACACGATTTCACGCTAACTGCTTGATCATAACATCGAAGGCAAGCGCTCACCCGAACAAGGACGTCCCCGCCATGGGAGCCTTTCCGGCCCATCTCGAGAATGCCGATACCGGCCGGTCCCTTCTGGACCCGTTCGGCCGGGCGATCACCTATCTTCGCGTTTCGGTGACGGATCGCTGTGATTTTCGCTGCGTCTATTGCATGTCCGAGGACATGGCCTTCCTGCCCAAGCGCGATCTGCTCACGCTGGAAGAGCTCGACCGCATCTGCACGGCCTTCGTCGACAGGGGTGTGCGCAAGCTGCGCATCACCGGCGGCGAGCCTCTGGTGCGGCGGGACATCATGACCCTGTTCGGCTCCCTGTCGCGCCATCTGGACTCGGGCGCTCTCGACGAGCTGACCGTCACCACCAACGGCTCGCAGCTCGGCCGCCACGCCAGGGAACTCGCCGCCTGCGGCGTGAAGCGGATCAACGTGTCGATGGATACCCTCGATGCCGACAAGTTCCGCAGCATCACCCGCTGGGGCGACCTGACCAAGGTGCTGCAGGGGCTGGACGCCGCGCAGAACGCAGGTCTCAAGATCAAGATCAACGCGGTTGCGCTGAAAGGCGTGAACGAGGACGAGATCGTGCGCCTGCTCGAATGGGCGCACGGTCGCGGCATGGATCTGACACTCATCGAGGTGATGCCGCTCGGCGAGATCGACGGGCAGCGCATCGATCAGTTCCTGCCGCTGTCCCTCGTCCGTGCCCGCCTTGCCGAACGTTACACGCTGGAGGATCTTGCCGACCGTACCGGAGGGCCGGCGCGCTACGTGCGGGTCAAGGAGACGGGCGGCAAGCTCGGTTTCATCACGCCGATGACCCACAATTTCTGCGAGAGCTGCAACCGGGTGCGGCTGACCTGCACGGGCCAGCTCTTCATGTGCCTCGGCCAGGAGGATGCCGCCGACCTGAGGGGTCCAGTGCGCGCTTCCAAGTCCGACGAGCTTCTCGAACGAGCCATCGTCGATGCCATCGCCCGAAAGCCGAAGGGACACGACTTCATCATCGACCGGCGCCACGCTCGTCCGGCGCTGAGCCGTCACATGAGCGTCACAGGCGGTTAGGCCAGGCAATGATGAGTGCGAGTGTCCTCATGTTCACGCGAAGGCTGACCCTTCTGGCACCCATTCTGATCGGCCTGGGAATGGCGCCGGCTTTGGCTCAGGATGCGACGCCCGCGCAGAGGCCGACAATTCGCATCGCCATCGAAGGGGCCTACCCGCCGTTCAATTTCATCGATGCCGGCAACGAACTGCAGGGTTTCGAGGTCGAACTCCTCAAAAGCCTGTGCGACGCGATGAAGGTCACGTGCGAACTCGTTCAGCATGAATGGGATGGCATCATCAAGGGCCTTCTAAACCGCGAATACGATGCGATCATGTCGTCTCTGGAGATCACCGAACGGCGGCAGAAGCGGATCGCCTTCTCGGATCCATACTATCGCATCCCGGCCGTCTTCATCGGATCCAAGGAGACCGCACCGGGCGCAGTGACCCCTGCGGCGATGGCCGGCAAGAAGATCGGCACCATCGAACGCACCGACCACGAGACCTATCTCAAGACCTTCTACAAGGATTCTGAGGTCGTCCTCTTCGCGAAGGCGGAAGAAGCCAATCTCGATCTTCTCGTGGGCCGCATCGATGCCGTCTTCGCCGATGAGCTGCTTCTTTCAAGATTCCTGAAGAGCCGCGAGGGAGCCTGCTGCCATATCCTCGGAGATGCGCCCGCAGAGCCGCCCTACAAGCGTGAATCCTATGGCATCGGCCTGCGCAAGGAGGACGCGAGTCTGCGCGAGCAGTTCAACCGCGCCATCGCGCAGGTGAAAGCGGACGGGACCTATGACCGGATCCGCGCCGAGTATTTTTCCTTCGACATCAAATAGAGGCGTTCGATCTCAAACTTTCCCGTCATGGCCGGGCTCGCCCCGGCCATCCCGATCAAAAGGGCGCCACTATCATTCCGGGGCCGCGTAGCGGAACCCGGACCCCATAACCGCTGAAGGCGCAGGAAGAGGTACAACGCTGATCGCTCCTTCCTGAGACGTCGAGTTTATGGGTTCCGGGTTCGCCTCCGGCGCCCCGGAATGACAGGGAGGTGATGACTATGAGCATCCAACAAAAACCAGGTCCACTTTTCCCTACGATGCGCTAGAAACGGCGAAACATTCAGGAGCAGACGATGGCGAAGGTTGCATTCCTCGGGCTCGGTGTGATGGGTTATCCCATGGCCCGTCACCTCAAGGCGAAGGGTCACGAGGTGACGGTCTACAACCGCACGGCGGCCAAGGCCGAGCAGTGGGTGTCCGAGAACGGCGGGCGCGCCGTCAAGACGCCACGCGACGCGGCCGAGGGTCAGGAGATCGTCTTCGCCTGTGTCGGCAACGACGACGATCTGCGTCAGGTGACGCTCGGCCCGGACGGTGCGTTCCACGGCATGGGCAAAGGCGCCATCTTCGTCGATCACACTACCGCCTCGGCGGAAGTGGCGCGCGACCTTTACGCCGCTGCCAAGGACAAGGGCTTCGCCTTCATCGATGCTCCCGTATCGGGCGGTCAGGCGGGCGCGGAGAACGGCGTTCTCACGGTCATGTGCGGCGGCGACGCGGATGCTTATGCGAAAGCGGAGCCCGCGATCATGAGCTTTGCCCGCGCGTCGCGCCTCATGGGCGAAGCCGGTGCCGGCCAGCTCACCAAGATGATCAACCAGATCTGCATCGCCGGCCTCGTGCAGGGCCTCGCCGAAGGAATTCATTTCGGCAAGAAAGCCGGCCTCGACATCGAGGCGGTGCTTGAGGTGATCTCCAAGGGCGCCGCCGGCTCCTGGCAGATGGAGAACCGCGGCAAGACCATGAACCAGGGCAAGTTCGATTTCGGCTTCGCCGTCGACTGGATGCGCAAGGACCTTGCCATCGTGCTGGGTGAGGCCCGCAAGAACGGCGCGAGCCTTCCCGTGACGGCTCTGGTCGATCAGTTCTACGCCGACGTGCAGAAGATGGGCGGCAAGCGCTGGGATACGTCGAGCCTGATCGCCCGGCTCGAAAAGTAAGCACGGGCTGAAACATCAAGGATCGAACGCGAAGCGCCGGGGCCGAAAGGCTCCGGCGCTATTCATTTCAGCGCGCCTCTTCGGCACAGGGGCGCCCGGGCCGGCAGCGCTCATTGTTGCCTCGACCTTGATGCGCGCCCGATGGTGCGGGAGAGGGACGGACCTGCGGCGGCCTCTCCATTTCGCGACCGGGGCGAGGCTGAATCGACGGACGCGGCACTTCGCGGAAGGCACGCTCCTCCCGAGGTGCTTCCATGCGAGGTATCGGCCTCGGCTGGAAGGCCGGCGCCTCCGGACGCTCGATCCGCGGCGCGGGACGAGGCGATGGACGCTCACGTTCCAGCCTTTCCAGCGCGGCGGGCCGCTCGCGTTCCATCCGCGGACGAGGCCCCTCAACGTCCCGGCGAGGACGCCGCTCCTCCGGTTGCGGCAGCATGATGGGCGGTCGAGCGGCAACAGGGGCGCCCTGCTCAGGCCTGATGCGCGGATCCGGGCGACCGACGTCACCCCGTCCGGGCCGCTCGCGCTCCATTTCGATCTGCGGCCTCTCGGGCCGGACCTGCCGCGGGAGGATCTCGTCCCTGTTGATGCGCGGATCTCTCCGGCGGGCGGCATCACGCACGGGAGTCTCCGGACGGATCGCGCGGGGATCGGGAGCGCGCTCTGCGGGGCGCAGGCCACGCGGCGGTTCCGGGCGCGGAGCCGGTTCGCCCATATCGGAACGGCCCGGACGGAGCC
Source organism: Microvirga calopogonii (assembly GCF_003347665.1). GTDB lineage: Bacteria > Pseudomonadota > Alphaproteobacteria > Rhizobiales > Beijerinckiaceae > Microvirga > Microvirga calopogonii. The sequence goes on along the minus strand of NZ_QDGA01000024.1, from coordinate 3,288 downwards.
GCTCCTGAGGGACATTCACGAGCGGGATCGGACGGGCGGGAATGCGGCCAGGGCGCATTTCGGGCACATCCCCGGGGCGAGCACCCCTGCCCTCGCGCGATGCTCGCGGATCGACCGATACCGGGAGCGGCTGAATTGGTGCGGCGAGTCCGGGTTGACGCGGAACAGCCGGCTGCTCGGGCCGCAGGCCGCGGCGCGGACGGGGACCGCTTTCATCTCCCATGAGACCACCGAAAACCGGCGGAGCGGCCACGGGAATGGCGACGGGTCCGCGCGGCGTAACCGGCGCGATGGGCTGATAGAACGAGCGCGGCGGGCGGGCACGCACCGGAACCGGAATGGCCATCGGGATCGGCAGGACGCCGGCCATGATCGGGGGCGGCGGGGGCTCGCGGATGATCGTGACGAACTCCTCGTCTTCATCCCATCGCGGCAGGAGATAGACAGGCGCGCGGGGCGGCGGCACATCGCGTATGATGGTCACGACCTCCACGACCTCGACCCGCTCCACTTCCGGCAAGGGCGGCGGCAAGTCCGCGTAGACCACCTCCTCGAAGGCGTCCGGTGGAGCATAAGGCGCGGACAAGCGCGTGAGCCGGCGCCGGCTGTCGGCGGCATGCGGGCCGCTCGGATAATGACGCAGATAGGTCCAATAGGCTTCCCGCGTGTTGCTGGCGAGAGTGCGGCGCCAGACGATGGCTTCGCGGCGGGCAGCGAGCAGCGCGGTCACGCGGCGGGCGAGGCGATGGTCGGGGTAGCGGCGCAGGAACGCCTGATAATCCTGGATCGTGTCGCGCTCGACCGCAATGGCATAAGCCTCCTCGGCCGGGACCTCCTCGATCCGGCGCACCTCGCGCACCAGCGGCGCGGCGGCCGCCTCCGCCTGCTCGAAGAAGACGAAGGAAGCATTTCCAAGATTGGCCGAATGCCAGGGGATCTGCAGGCCGTTCGTGGCCTCGTGCGTCCTGAGGCGCGTGCGGGCGAAGACCTCGTCGAGCGGCATTCCAGGTTGGCGGATCATCTCCGCCAGGGCCGTCGCATAGGCGCCGTAGGGCCCCTGCCCGTCGGCCGCGGTGATGTTGGGAGCCGAGGAAAAAGCCACCAGGAACCCGGCCGGCGGCTCCATCAGGGCGAGCCCTTTGGCCATCGGCTCGCCCTGGGAGCCGAGCGGATAATCCCGCGCCATGTCGGCGACGATCATCCGCACCTTTGCGGGACTGCGCTCAAGGGAGCGGACGAGATCGGACAGGCGAAAGCCCTCGAGCGGCACATCCACGTCACGCTCAATCCGTGCATCGATCGGCAGCAGGTAGTTCTCGCCTTCCAGCTGGACTCCATAGCCAGCGAGATAGACCGCCACCGTGGAGCCAGGCTCCAAGTTCTGGGTCTTGTCGAGAAAATCCCGGACGAGGCTACGCAAATCGCCAGCACCTAGGTCGCGTCCCTGGATCACCTCGAAGCCGGCGCTGGTCAGCGTCTGGGCGATGAGACCGGCATCGTTCACGGCTGTCGGAAGCTGCCGGCCATGATAAGCGCCCTGCCCGACGACCAAGGCGAGACGGTCCTGAGCGGACGCGGTGGAGGCCTGCCCGATTGCGGTTACCAGACAGAAGCCGATAAAAACGATAGCACGTTTCAGACGAGACACGGATTACGCACCTTTCACCCACCCTGCGGGTCTTAGGGAGCAGAAAAGGCCAAGGTAGTTGAACGGGTCGTGAACGAAGCGGGACGATGGGACTTTGAAGGACTGCCATTCAGCATCGGATGCCACAGTTGCCCTTCGCTGATCTAAATTTTATAACAATGCGAAATGGGGCAACTTTGAGATCCTATGTCTTATCTACACTTCAACGGTCACGTTTACGAGGTCAGGGGTTACGGCAGCATGGAGCAGCCCCTCTCCTGGCAAGGCGCTAAGGATGCGGCAATAGCCCTCGGCGGGCATCTCGCAAAAATTGAATCCGCCGCCGAGAATACGGCCATCTTCAACTATGTCATGCATGAGCGGGAGGCTTGGTCGCCGGACCAGCGCCACACGGCCGCGGACGGCGGCGGAGCCGAATACGTCTGGATTGGCGCAAATGACACCACTACCGAGGGGCAGTGGCAATGGGCCGACGGCACACCGTTCTACTACAGGAACGGAGGGGGTGTGAATCTCTATTCGAATTGGGGATCTGTCGGAGATCAACGCGAGCCGGATGACTATAGAAATGACTCCGTAAGCCCCAATGGCCAGGACGGCGGCGCACTTGCTCTGACCTCTTGGCCTTTCGGTATAATGGGCCAGTGGAACGACATAGCGATCACAAACACTCTCTTCTACGTCGTCGAGTACGATCCTGGTGTCGGCGGCCCGAACGCCAATCCGCTCGACCTGGCACTCTCGCGCTCCACAGTCGCGGAGAATGCCGAGATCAATTCGATCGTCGCCACTCTTTCGGCGCAAGATGCGGATGGTGACAGCCTCACCTATACGATCACGGACCCGACCGGCACGTTTGCTATCGAGGCCGGCAACCTCGTCCTGAAGAAGGCGCTCGATTTCGAGACCGTTCGCCAATACGCCATCACTGTCAAAGCAGAGGACGGCTACGGCGGCGTGGTCTCCAGCTCTTTCACGATCAACGTCACCGACGTTAGCGAGCCGACCACTCCGGCTCCCGTCACCCGAACCGGAACAGCCAGCGCCGACACACTCATCGGCGGCGCCGGCGGCGATACGCTCAATGGCCTCGCAGGCAACGACCAGCTAGTGGGTCGTCTGCCGTCGGATATGGTATAGTGGCATGGTGATCCTCGTGTTGCGAGGTGCCCCATGTCGCGCCACCAGAAAGATCCACTACGCCCGCTCACCGTAGACGAGCGCAAAGAGCTCACCCGCCTGAGCCGCTCCCAGAGTACTCCTGCCGCTGAAGTCGACCGTGCCCGTGCCCTGCTGGCGATTGCCGAAGGCGCCAGCTACACCGCCGCCGCCCATCTCGTCGGGCGCGGCCACAACGAGACCATCTCGGCCTGGGTCAGTCGCTTCAACCGCGAGGGCCTGGCCGCCGTGCGCCCGCACCACGGTGGCGGGCCACGGATCCGCTATGGGGCTCACGCGCAGCAGCGCATCCTGGCCGAATGGGCGCGAGCGCCGCAGCGCGAGCAGGACGGCACCGCGACCTGGTCGCTGAGCCTGCTGCAGAAGGCCTTGCGCCAAGCCCCGGACGGCCTGCCGCAGGTGAGCCGGTTCACCATCGCGCGCACCCTGCACGAGGCGGGCCTGAGCTGGCAGAAGAGCCG
>NZ_QDGA01000239.1 GCF_003347665.1 Microvirga calopogonii | reverse complement strand
CTGATCGGCTTCCAGGCCGGCGTGCGCGAGAGCGCCCAGAGCTGGCGCGAGCTTCTGGTCGAGATCAAGCGGCGGGGTTTGTCCGTCCTGCCCCGGATCGCTGTCGGGGATGGAGCTCTCGGCTTCTGGAAGGCGCTCGACGAACTCTTTCCCGGCACGCACCATCAACGCTGTTGGCTGCACAAGACCGCCAACGTGCTCAACAAGGTGCCGAAATCGGTGCAGCCCGGCATGAAGGTGGCCCTGCGGGAGATCTATCTCGCGCCGACACGAGCCCAGGCCGAGGTCGCCATCGATCTGTTCGCTGAAGCCTATCAGGCGCGCTATCCGAAAGCCGTGGAGTGCGTGCGCAAGGACCAGCGGGCGCTGCTGGCCTTCTTCGATTGGCCGGCTGAGCATTGGATCCATCTGCGGACTACAAACCCAATCGAGAGCGTGTTCGCGACGGTCCGGCACCGGACCGTGCGCACCAAGGGCTCGTTGTCGCCGACCACCGCCCGGCTGATGGTGTTCAAGCTCGTGATGGCAGCCGCGAAAGGCTGGCGCAGGCTGATGGGCGAAAACCAGTTGCCCAAGGTGATCGCCGGTGTCAGGTTTAAGGACGGCACCGAGGTCATTCCGATGCCGACAAACAGCGCCGCCTGACCGGCCCCATCACCTAAATTCCGTCATAGCTCGGGATTGGGTGCCGTCCTGCTCAACGCGTGGCATATGAAGCGCTCGAAGGAGCGGTAGTGGACCTGACCGCGCTTCAAGATCAGGCCGCCAGATCTCCGGATAGCTATCTTTTGAGAATCGAGGCAAAAGCCGAGGGACTTCCGGCCGGTAGATGAACTTGCGGTCGGCTATCTAAAGACTTCTTGTCAAAAGGTTAGTTATCCGCCGGTTCTTCTGACGGTTCAGTCACAGATTCGGATCAGGGATGAGAAAGCACGCGGTCTGTCGTGTCGTTCTCATGCAGTGAGTAACAAACTACTCGGCCAACGGTATTCACCGACGGCAGAGGTATTTCACCGGTTACTTGTGCATTGGGCGGGCCATTTCGATGCCGCCGGGGTAGAGTCCGCGCTGGTGGTGGAAATTTGCTGACGCGCCGGGTGATGGGGTGAGGTGGTCATTGGGAGGACCGGCTATGGTGGAGTTGCTCGACTGCACCCCAGCTGAAGGAACCCCAATGACCGATGACAGACTACCACTGGCTGANACTGATGGCGAAGGCCGACGACGGCGACTTTCTGCGCAGTGTCGCCGAAAGCGTGCTCCAGATCCTGATGGAAGCCGATGTCGAGGGCGTGATTGGTGCCGCCCGGTATGAACGCAGCGGCGAGCGGGCCACCTACCGCAATGGCTATCGCGAGCGGGCGCTCGACACCCGCCTGGGCACCCTGAACCTCAAGATCCCCAAGCTGCGCACCGGCGCCTATTTCCCCGGCTTCCTCGAGCC
>NZ_QDGA01000238.1 GCF_003347665.1 Microvirga calopogonii | reverse complement strand
CCGTGATGGTGCGCATGGGCGGGCGTGTGGCGTCAGGCTTCGAGAGCCTTCAGCAGCGGCTGGACACCGAGGATGCTGATTATCCGCTTCAGGTTGTAGGCCAGCACGTGCAGGCTCATCTCGGTTTTGACCTTCTCCAAGGTCTTCATCAGGAAGTGCGTGCTGCCCATCCAGGCCTTGATGGTCCCGAACGGATGCTCCACCGTCTGCCGCCTGATCGTCATGGCCTCCGGCATCCGCTCCAGCCGAGCCTGCATCCGGTCAAGCACATCCTCATGCTGCCAGCGCTTTTACCCGCTTGTGCGTGTCCGGCGTGCAGCGGGGCTTGAGGGCACAGCTCGAACAGGCGGTCAGATTCCGGTAATGATCGATATTGTCCCGGCGATCTGAACGCACCTTGCCCTTGGTCAGGTGCTGGCCCGCCGGGCAGGTGTAGTGGTCCTGCTCGGCGTCGTAGATGAAGTCCTGCCCGGTGAAGAGACCGCGCTTGGTGTTGCCGGAGGTCAGCGTCTTGGGAACATAGGGCAGGACACCGCTGCCCTCGCAGGCCAGCACCTCGTCACCGTTGTAGGAGCCCCGATCCGCCAGCACGGTGAGTTCCTCACACGCCATTCCGTCCCGGGCGTGTTGCCCCATCGCCAGCAGTTGCGTGCGGTCATTGCCGACATTGGTCACCTCGTGCGCCACGATGAGATGATGCTCGGCCTCCACCGCCATCTGGACGTTGTTGCCCACAAGGCCGGTGCCCTTGCCGCTGGTGGCCATCGAGCGGGCGTCCGGATCGGTCAGAGAGATCTGCTGGTCGGGCGCGGCCTCGACCTGCTGGCCCATGTCTTTGAGGGCTTGCATCTGCCGGCGCAGGCCCTTGATCTTCTCCTTGAGCCGGCTGGTGCGGGCCTCGGCCACATCGTTGTCCTGCCGGTCGGCCCGATCCAGAGCTGCCAGGTAGCGGGCAATACTGGCCTCGACCTGCTCGATGCGCTTGGCCACCTTGGCGACGGTAAAGTTGACGGTAAAGTTCTTGTCACGGTTGTTGACCGCCTTGAACTTGGATCCGTCGATGGCCACCACCCGCCCGGGTGAACAGGTTGAGCTGCCGACACAGCACGACAAACTGCGCGCAGGCGGCCCGGATGGCTGGTCCATTGTCGCGGCGGAAGTCAGCGATGGTCTTGAAGTCGGGCCTCAGCCGGCCAGTGAGCCAGATCAGCTCGAGGTTGCGCTGGGTCTCGCGTTCCAGGCGGCGGCTGGAGGGGAGGCGGTTGAGATAGCCGTAGATGTAGATCTTGAGCAGGGTGGCGGGATGGGATGATGGGCGGCCCGTCACCTCCGGCACCACGCCGGCAAAGCCCAGGGCCGCGAGGTCCAACTCGTCGATGAAGGCCTCAACAATCCGAACCGGATTGTCTTCGCTCACATAGTCATCCAGGCAGTCAGGAAGCAGGGTCGCCTGCCGACG
>NZ_QDGA01000237.1 GCF_003347665.1 Microvirga calopogonii | reverse complement strand
ACCAGCACCAGCTCGCGTTCGGGCAGCCAGCGCCGAACCTGCAGCACCATCTGGCGGGCCCAGTCGGTCAGCTTTTTGTGCCGCTGTCTGCGCTCACGGCAGTACCGCTCGGAGGGTGCCAGGGCGGTGAGGAACGGCAGAGCCCATGTGCGGGCCGCCCATGGGATCGGAGCCAGGAGCATGAGGCTGAGCCAGCGCAGGCCCGAGGCCTTGACGAAATGAGCATCCGAGGAGCGCACCGGATCGCGGTAGATGCCCTTGGCCTTGATGCGCTTGCCGCGGCGGCGCTCGATGGTGTCGTCGAGACCGAGAATGACCGGACCCGCCGGGACAAAGGCCTGGATCAGCAGGCCCAGCAGCAGCCGGGCCGCTTCGCGCCCACTCCAACGGGCCCGGCTGAGCACGCGATGGTCGTTGACGAAGTGGCGCTCGCGGCTGAGGCCGCAGATGCGCAAGATGCTGGTCACGGTGCGCTTGCCGGGCGCCAGGATGGCCCCGACGAGCAGGATTTCGGCATGACGCCACGTCCGGTGGCACAAGAGCGGGGCAAAGGCTACAATGATCGCGGCGAAGCGAGCGGGCAGGTGCAGCATGGCGGTGTCTCTTGGCGGAAACGCTGCCAGTCTACCGCATCGTTCGCTTCGCCGCCCTCGCTCCCACATCACCCGTCAGAAATGGCCAAAGTCGAGCTAAGTGCTTGATTTAAAATAGACTTGTGCTGGGCCGCTAAGGCGGATGTGGGCTGTTTGACGATTCAGGAGCCCCGCCATGGATGCCTGATCCTACGCCAGCGATCTCACGGATGCCGAGTGGGTGTGGCTCGAGCCCCTGATCCCGCGCAGCCATCCGGCCGGGTGGCGGCAGACCTATCCGTTGCGGCGCATCGTCGATGCGATCTTCTATCTGCTGCGCACCGGAGCCCAATGGCGGCTGCTGCCGCATGAGTATCCACCCCGGTATGCTGTCTTCTATCACCATGCCCAGTGGCGCGATGCTGGCACCTGGGAGCACGTGACCCAGGTCCTGCGGGAGAGCTATTGGCGTACGATCGGCCGTCCTCCTCAGCCGACAGCGGCGATCATCGACAGCCAGTCGGTCAAGACCACTGAGATGGGTGGACCACGAGGGTACGACGGTGCCAAGAAGGTGAAGGGCCGCAAGCGCCATCTGCTCGTTGATACGCAAGGCAATCTGCTGAAGAACAGCATGCAGCCCGCCGACATTCATGATCGCGCAGGCGCCGAACTCCTGCTGGAGGGGCTGCAGCATCTGTTTCCGGCCATTGAGCGCGTGTGGGCCGACACGGCTTATCGCGGGCTGAAGGACTGGTTGTGCAGAGCGCTGGGATGGAAGCTGTCGATTCCGCAACACTGGTGGAGTGAAGGCACCTGGATGCGGGCTGACGCAGAGCCGCCGACGCGACCGAGTGGCTTTCAGGTGCTCGCGCGAAGGTGGGTGGTGGAGCGGACCATCGGTTGGCTGACTACCAACCGGCGGCTGGCCAAGGACTA
>NZ_QDGA01000236.1 GCF_003347665.1 Microvirga calopogonii | reverse complement strand
TCGATAAGGATCGCCTCACCCTTCGGGTTCCCCTAACGAAAGCCAAGAGCAGCGGCCTGAGAAAACTGTCGGAACCTGCGGTGGTGGAGCAGGCCCTCGACCTCCTGAGCGGAAAGGCAATGGCCAAGCGCGGCGTGTGGAGCCGGCGCTCGAACGACCTTCAGGAGCGCATCGGGACCGGGCAGCTGACAGCTATTGCTGAAGTTTTGCGGGATCTCAATCGCGGCTCAGAGCAGCAGGAGGCTTCCTACAGCGAGCAGCAGATCTTCGAAGGCGCCCTGGACTTCATGATCAAGGAGGTGGCAGCATCCAGCCGGCTGACCCAGACCGAGGCTCGCAAGTTGATCGAACAGAGCTTGGCCAAAGCTCCTCACCTCAACAAGGCTAAGACCCTGGCCGAAGAACCGGAGGGGCCCGATGACGAAGCGGCGGCATAGGGAACGACCCTTCCCGTTGAACGAGAGACCGGTTAACGTTGAGTGCTGCTCCATCTAAGCTCAGGGCATTATTGGTATCATCGTGCTTCTACGGTAGCGTTGCCCCATCGATCTATTGGTACATCGGAATACTCGGAGCGGGTGCATGGTAACGCGAACTGCCCGTTTAAAGGATTTCACAACCGACGGGTATCCGGGCTGTGGGCTGCCGGTGCAGGTTCTGGCAGAGGATCACGTCGGCACATACATCCTTCCATTCCCGTGTGAGCGCATGAACGGGGAGTGGCGGAATGGGACGACCGGGGAGGCAGTCCAGGCCAGCATCATTGCATGGCGTGAGTTTCGGGTGAAGAGCAGAGATCCACGACGTCGCTAAGCAGCCCTTCCTTCTTCGACAGACGCGATTGTAGATCTTGTGCCTAGTAATCAGGTTGGCGAACCCCTATATCGGATATGTCAGGTTCGCCTGACTATGATCGTAGAGGCAGAGTGGAATAGGCGTTTAGGACGCGGGTTCGATTCCCGCCGCCTCCACCACAAGCACACCGGCCGTCCAGGTACCGCAGGACGGGGTTTGGGCGACTGGCCTTTCGTTGAGGTCGGGCCGCTGCCCCGGTGTGTTTGTGAGGGGGGCGACATGGGTTCGACTGGGCGCAATAAAGGCTAGGTTGCGATTAGGCTGAGCTACGGCCTTGATAGTGCAAATTCATAAATGCCAACGACAACGTTGACATGGGTGCGGTGCGCCTCGCGGCGTAACCATCCGGGGCTCGGGATAGCCTAGCAACAGAAACGGCACCTTCGGGTGCCGTTCCCATTTTCAGACCCTTGACCTTCCCAGCTCGCGCTGCCCCCATAACAGAGAGACGAAGAACAAATGTTGGAGATTCAGGTCGGCGGCTACATCCGCGTTTCCAAGGGAACCACGGTCTTCCCGACTGGCGACGGCGTCGAGGCACCAGCCACGCGCGATCAGGTCGTGAAGGTCACCGATATCTTCGACGTCGACGTGAAGAGCGACAACTTCTATCTGCTTCTGCCGGACGAGATGCGGTTGCGGTACTTTGAGGCCAGCGGTGGCAAACGTCCCATCGACCAGGATATTCTCGAGTTCACGGATCGCCTGAC
>NZ_QDGA01000235.1 GCF_003347665.1 Microvirga calopogonii | reverse complement strand
CAGGGAAAGGTTCTTTAAGGTAAGGAGGTGATCCAACCGCAGGTTCCCCTACGGTTACCTTGTTACGACTTCACCCCAGTCATGAATCACAAAGTGGTAAGCGCCCTCCCGAAGGTTAAGCTACCTACTTCTTTTGCAACCCACTCCCATGGTGTGACGGGCGGTGTGTACAAGGCCCGGGAACGTATTCACCGTGACATTCTGATTCACGATTACTAGCGATTCCGACTTCATGGAGTCGAGTTGCAGACTCCAATCCGGACTACGACGCACTTTATGAGGTCCGCTAGCTCTCGCGAGATTGCTTCTCTTTGTATGCGCCATTGTAGCACGTGTGTAGCCCTGGTCGTAAGGGCCATGATGACTTGACGTCATCCCCACCTTCCTCCAGTTTATCACTGGCAGTCTCCTTTGAGTTCCCGGCCGGACCGCTGGCAACAAAGGATAAGGGTTGCGCTCGTTGCGGGACTTAACCCAACATTTCACAACACGAGCTGACGACAGCCATGCAGCACCTGTCTCACAGTTCCCGAAGGCACCAATCCATCTCTGGAAAGTTCTGTGGATGTCAAGACCAGGTAAGGTTCTTCGCGTTGCATCGAATTAAACCACATGCTCCACCGCTTGTGCGGGCCCCCGTCAATTCATTTGAGTTTTAACCTTGCGGCCGTACTCCCCAGGCGGTCGACTTAACGCGTTAGCTCCGGAAGCCACGCCTCAAGGGCACAACCTCCAAGTCGACATCGTTTACGGCGTGGACTACCAGGGTATCTAATCCTGTTTGCTCCCCACGCTTTCGCACCTGAGCGTCAGTCTTCGTCCAGGGGGCCGCCTTCGCCACCGGTATTCCTCCAGATCTCTACGCATTTCACCGCTACACCTGGAATTCTACCCCCCTCTACGAGACTCAAGCCTGCCAGTTTCGGATGCAGTTCCCAGGTTGAGCCCGGGGATTTCACATCCGACTTGACAGACCGCCTGCGTGCGCTTTACGCCCAGTAATTCCGATTAACGCTTGCACCCTCCGTATTACCGCGGCTGCTGGCACGGAGTTAGCCGGTGCTTCTTCTGCGGGTAACGTCAATCGACGCGGTTATTAACCGCATCGCCTTCCTCCCCGCTGAAAGTACTTTACAACCCGAAGGCCTTCTTCATACACGCGGCATGGCTGCATCAGGCTTGCGCCCATTGTGCAATATTCCCCACTGCTGCCTCCCGTAGGAGTCTGGACCGTGTCTCAGTTCCAGTGTGGCTGGTCATCCTCTCAGACCAGCTAGGGATCGTCGCCTAGGTGAGCCGTTACCCCACCTACTAGCTAATCCCATCTGGGCACATCTGATGGCAAGAGGCCCGAAGGTCCCCCTCTTTGGTCTTGCGACGTTATGCGGTATTAGCTACCGTTTCCAGTAGTTATCCCCCTCCATCAGGCAGTTTCCCAGACATTACTCACCCGTCCGCCACTCGTCAGCGAAGCAGCAAGCTGCTTCCTGTTACCGTTCGACTTGCATGTGTTAGGCCTGCCGCCAGCGTTCAATCTGAGCCATGATCAAACTCTTCAATTTAAAGTTTGATGCTCATCGAATTAAACCGTAATGAATTACGTGTTCACCCGTGAGACTTGGTATTCATTTAGTGTCCGAGGACATTAAGAATCCATGTCACCTGAGTGCCCACACAGATTGTCTGATAAATTGTTAAAGAGCAGT
>NZ_QDGA01000234.1 GCF_003347665.1 Microvirga calopogonii | reverse complement strand
GTCGGCGCGGCGCGCACCCCCGTCGGCTCGTTCAACGGCGCCTTCGCCAATACCCCGGCTCATGAGCTCGGCGCCATCGCCATCAAGGCGGCCCTCGAGCGCGCCAAGGTGGAAGGCGGAGAGGTGGACGAGGTGATCCTCGGCCAGATCCTCACCGCGGCCCAGGGCCAGAACCCGGCCCGCCAGGCCGCCATGGCGGCGGGCGTGCCGCAGGAAAAGACCGCCTGGGGCCTCAACCAGCTCTGCGGCTCCGGCCTGCGCACGGTCGCCATCGGCATGCAGCAGATCGCCAACGGCGATGCCGCCATCATCGTGGCGGGCGGCCAGGAATCCATGTCGCTCGCACCCCACGCGGCCCATATGAGGTCCGGCACCAAGATGGGCGACTTCAAGCTCACGGACACCATGCTCAAGGACGGCCTGATGGACGCGTTCCACGGCTACCACATGGGCACCACCGCCGAGAACGTGGCCCAGCGCTGGCAGCTCACCCGCGAGGAGCAGGACCAGTTCGCCACGAGCTCCCAGAACAAGGCCGAGGCCGCTCAGAAGGAAGGCCGGTTCAAGGACGAGATCACGCCCGTGACGATTGCCTCCCGCAAGGGCGACATCATCGTGGACCAGGACGAGTACATCCGCGCCGGCACCACGCTCGAAGCGCTCGCCAAGCTGCGCCCCGCCTTTTCGAAGGAGGGCACGGTCACGGCCGGCAATGCCTCGGGCATCAATGACGGCGCCGCCGCCGTCGTGCTGATGACGGAAGCCGAAGCCGAGAAACGCGGCCTGACCCCGCTCGCCCGCATCGCCTCCTGGGCGACCGCCGGCGTCGATCCGGCCATCATGGGCACGGGTCCGATCCCGTCCTCGCGCAAGGCGCTGGAAAAGGCCGGCTGGAAGGTGTCCGACCTCGAACTCGTCGAGGCCAACGAGGCCTTCGCCGCCCAGGCGCTCGCGGTCAACAAGGACATGGGCTGGGATCCGTCCATCGTGAACGTGAACGGCGGCGCCATCGCCATCGGCCACCCGATCGGAGCATCGGGCGCCCGCGTGCTCGTGACCCTGCTGCACGAGATGGGCCGGCGCAACGCCAAGAAGGGGCTCGCGACCCTCTGCATCGGCGGCGGCATGGGCGTGGCCATGTGCCTGGAGCGCTAAGACAACACCAGCAGCCCGGATCAACCCGGGCTGTTTTGACAGGGGATCCGGAGCGTTCCCCCAGGGATGAACCGTCAGAAGGAGCAGGATATGGGACGTGTTGCATTGGTTACCGGTGGCACTCGCGGCATCGGTGCCGCGATTTCAAAAGGCTTGAAGGACGCGGGCTACAAGGTTGCCGCGAATTACGGCGGCAATGACGAAGCCGCCAATCGGTTCAAGACGGAGACCGGCATTCCGGTCTTCAAATTCGACGTTTCCGATGCAGCATCCTGCGAGAGCGGCATCAGGTCCGTCGAAGCCGAACTCGGCCCGGTCGACATCCTGGTCAACAACGCGGGCATCACCCGCGACGGCATGTTCCACAAGATGACCTACGATCAGTGGTCTGCCGTCATCCGCACCAATCTCGATTCCATGTTCACCTGCACGCGCCCCGTGATCGAGGGCATGCGCGAGCGCGGTTTCGGACGCATCATCATCATCTCGTCCATCAACGGCCAGAAGGGCCAGATGGGGCAGGCGAACTATTCCGCTGCGAAGGCAGGCGTGATCGGCTTCGCCAAGGCGCTGGCGCAGGAGAACGCCAACAAGGGCGTCACCGTCAACGTGATCGCGCCGGGCTA
>NZ_QDGA01000233.1 GCF_003347665.1 Microvirga calopogonii | reverse complement strand
CGTAATTACCCACGCCGCATTTTGACCTGAGGTTCAGGCGGACACGGTCTGAAGGATTGTCTTGAACGCGTTGGTTCCCAGGCCGAGACGAGCCGTGTCGACGACGGTGCGAATGTCTGCTTCGCCTTCGGCCGCCCACATGGCCCGGTAGCCGTTGGTCACCTTGCGCTGAATGACGGCCGGTCTGAGCGCGCGTTCGCAGGCGTTGTTGGTCGCCTCCACCAGTCCAGGCCAGTGAGTGAAGGTCAGAAGCTGATCGCGGGCGCGCCGGACCTTGCTCTGCAGGGCGCGGGCGAGATCACAGGCGGTCGGCGCGGCCAGGATATCATCCAGACTGCGTTCCAGGGCGCGGCGCTTGCGGGCCAGGGTCGAGGCGGCCAGCGTTGTGACCTCCTGCGCCAGGGCAAAGGCCCGATGCAGCCACAGCTTGAGACGCGAGGGCAGCACATCGTCGCTGGCCTCATCGGCATAGGCGACGTCGCGGGAAAGATGGGCCAGGCAGGTCTGATGGGCGTCCGCATGGCCCTGCTGGGCGCTGTAGCGATCGGAACACCAGACCTCGGGCCGGTGCCCATCCATCATCGTCCGGACCACGACGGCACCGCGGGTCGGCGAGGCGTGATGAACCACCGCCTCGGCGCAGCGAAACACCCAATGGTAAGCGTTGCAGCCCTCGATCCGGACGCCGGTCTCGTCGGAGGCGATGACCCGGGCCTGGCGTAACGCCACGATGGCTCTGTCGCGCTCGGCTGCGAAGGTGCGCTGCGCCCGGCGCAGCAGGTTCATCAGGCCGCCTTGGCTGACGGTGAGCCCGAACAGGTCCGCGAATGCGCTTTGCAGCCGCTCGTACGACAGAGCCTGGAAGGTCTTGAGGTAGGTCGCCATGGCATGGATGCGCGGCCCGAACGGCGTCCCCTTCGCGGCGGCGGGCACGGGCGCGACGACCCGCGTTCCACAGGACGGACAGCGCACCGCCAGGCGCCGGTGGCGCTCGATCCACGGCTTGATCGCGGGCAGCTCGATCGTGTCGTGTTCGCTCACGGTCTCGGTCGGAAGATCGGTCGCCAGCCTGGTACGGCAGCATGGGCAGTGGTCCGGCTGATGGTCGACGAGGCGATCGACATCCGGGCTCATGGCGCGGCTGTGCCCGTCATGGCCCGGCTTGGCGCCACCGGGCTTGGCCTGATCCCGCCGCTGCTTGCGATCGGTCGCGGGCGGCTTGGAGGATGTGCGCGAGGTCTTCTGCGGCCGCTGCAGCCGCAGCACCAGCTCGATCAGCTCTTCCTTGCTCAGACGCTCAAGATCGCTGCGGCCCATCACACCAAGGAATCAGTGAATTCCCGTTCGCGCAAGGGCCTGGGTAATTACAGACAAACGGTGTCGGCTGCGCATTCCAGCAGCGTGCCGTCTGCTCGAACCAGATCCCGATCTCGTCGGAACTCTGCGGATGCTGTCCCGCGAGCGCCCGCCGTTTGAGCACGCGCTGGATCGACTCCGCCATGTTGAGCCAGCTGCCGGCGACCGGCGTGTACAGCGGCATGACGCCATGCGCACACAGCCACAGCACCAGTTCAGGAGTCTTGTGGCCGGTAAGATTGTCCCACACCAACAGCAGCCGCAGCGGCGGCACCTCCTCCGGCAAGGTGAAGCACCGGCTCAGCCCGGCCTGCCAGGCCTCCCACGCCGCGTGCGTGAGAGCGGGATCGGCGACAGCTGGGGCGGGCAACTCCGCCAGGATCGCGCTGAGACGCTCGCGCAGCCAGGGATGCAGCACCGCATTCGTACAGTGCTCGGCCGGCTGCAGGCGCACCTGGCCCGAGGCGGGATGGAACAGGGTCAGGATCTTGGTCGTGC
>NZ_QDGA01000232.1 GCF_003347665.1 Microvirga calopogonii | reverse complement strand
TAGCCCGGCGCGATCACGTTGACGGTGACGCCCTTGTTGGCGTTCTCCTGCGCCAGCGCCTTGGCGAAGCCGATCACGCCTGCCTTCGCAGCGGAATAGTTCGCCTGCCCCATCTGGCCCTTCTGGCCGTTGATGGACGAGATGATGATGATGCGTCCGAAACCGCGCTCGCGCATGCCCTCGATCACGGGGCGCGTGCAGGTGAACATGGAATCGAGATTGGTGCGGATGACGGCAGACCACTGATCGTAGGTCATCTTGTGGAACATGCCGTCGCGGGTGATGCCCGCGTTGTTGACCAGGATGTCGACCGGGCCGAGTTCGGCTTCGACGGACCTGATGCCGCTCTCGCAGGATGCTGCATCGGAAACGTCGAATTTGAAGACCGGAATGCCGGTCTCCGTCTTGAACCGATTGGCGGCTTCGTCATTGCCGCCGTAATTCGCGGCAACCTTGTAGCCCGCGTCCTTCAAGCCTTTTGAAATCGCGGCACCGATGCCGCGGGTGCCGCCGGTGACCAATGCAACACGCGCCATGCTGTTTCCTTCCCAAGACCGTTTCCGTGCGGATCTCTCGAGGATCCCTTCATTGTCAGGCGGCCCGATCCGAGCCCCTCACAACATAGCTTAGGATATTTGGCGGAACGGGAAAGAGAGAAGCTCCGGAATTTCCGGAGCTTCATGACGTTTTAGCAGTTTCGGTGCGTCAGGCCGTTCAGCGCTCCAGGCACATGGCCACGCCCATGCCGCCGCCGATGCAGAGGGTCGCGAGCCCCTTCTTGGCGTTGCGCCGGCCCATCTCGTGCAGCAGGGTCACGAGCACGCGGGCGCCCGATGCTCCGATCGGGTGGCCGATGGCGATGGCGCCGCCGTTCACGTTCACGATGGACGGATCCCAGCCCATGTCCTTGTTGACCGCGAGCGCCTGGGCGGCGAAGGCCTCGTTGGCCTCGACGAGTTCGAGGTCGGACACCTTCCAGCCGGCCTTTTCCAGCGCCTTGCGCGAGGACGGGATCGGACCCGTGCCCATGATGGCCGGATCGACGCCGGCGGTCGCCCAGGAGGCGATGCGGGCGAGCGGGGTCAGGCCGCGTTTCTCGGCTTCGGCTTCCGTCATCAGCACGACGGCGGCGGCGCCGTCATTGATGCCCGAGGCATTGCCGGCCGTGACCGTGCCCTCCTTCGAAAAGGCGGGGCGCAGCTTGGCGAGCGCTTCGAGCGTGGTGCCGGCGCGGATGTACTCGTCCTGGTCCACGATGATGTCGCCCTTGCGGGAGGCAATCGTCACGGGCGTGATCTCGTCCTTGAACCGGCCTTCCTTCTGAGCGGCCTCGGCCTTGTTCTGGGAGCTCGTGGCGAACTGGTCCTGCTCCTCGCGGGTGAGCTGCCAGCGCTGGGCCACGTTCTCGGCGGTGGTGCCCATGTGGTAGCCGTGGAACGCGTCCATCAGGCCGTCCTTGAGCATGGTGTCCGTGAGCTTGAAGTCGCCCATCTTGGTGCCGGACCTCATATGGGCCGCGTGGGGTGCGAGCGACATGGATTCCTGGCCGCCCGCCACGATGATGGCGGCATCGCCGTTGGCGATCTGCTGCATGCCGATGGCGACCGTGCGCAGGCCGGAGCCGCAGAGCTGGTTGAGGCCCCAGGCGGTCTTTTCCTGCGGCACGCCCGCCGCCATGGCGGCCTGGCGGGCCGGGTTCTGGCCCTGGGCCGCGGTGAGGATCTGGCCGAGGATCACCTCGTCCACCTCTCCGCCTTCCACCTTGGCGCGCTCGAGGGCCGCCTTGATGGCGATGGCGCCGAGCTCATGAGCCGGGGTATTGGCGAAGGCGCCGTTGAACGAGCCGACGGGGGTGCGCGCCGCGCCGAC
>NZ_QDGA01000231.1 GCF_003347665.1 Microvirga calopogonii | reverse complement strand
TAGAGCATCGGACGGTTAAACGGACGCATATCCGGCGGCCTTGAGGTAGTTCCAACATTCTTGCGGCTCGAAGAGATTGCAGATGTCACCGAGCGCTCGCCAGAGCGCGTCGAACGTTCGGGCCTCGGCCTTGCGCAGGTGCGCTTTGATCTTGGCGAAGGCCTGCTCGATCGGGTTCATATCGGGCGAATAAGCGGGCAGAAACAGGAACCAGGCGCCGCGTTCTCTCAGACACTGCGCGGCCTTCTCGCTCTTGTGGACAGCCAAGTTGTCGAGGATCACCACATCGCCTTGGCGCAGGGTCGGCGCGAGTTGTGTCTCGATGTAGGCCTCGAACGCCAAGCGGGTGATCGGGCCATCGCTCACCCACGGTGCACACAGCTCGCTGCACCGCAGCCCTGCGAGACAGGTATCGGTTTTCCAGTGTCCAAAGGGGGCGCTCATCCGCAGCCGCTGCCCTTTGCGTGAGCGCCCGCGCAGGCGCGTCATCTTGGTGTTGACGAAGGTCTCGTCGAGAAACACCAAGCGGTGCGGCTGCTCGCGCATGCGGGGCTGACGCTGGGCGCGCCAGACCCGGCGCTCATCCCGCACGTCGGCGCGTGCGCACTCCGCGGCCATCAGGGCTAATGGCATGGACCGGCCGTGCTCCCGGGTGGAGCATGGGAGAACGGGATTGTCCCGCAGCGAAGGAGCCCTGTCATGACACAGCAGACCACAGCTGAGACCATCGCCACCATCGGCATCGACCTGGGCAATACCACCTTCCACCTGATCGGCATGGATGCCCGCGGCAGGATCGTGCTGCGCCGCAAAGTCTCGCGCGGGCAGCTGTTGCCCTGCCTGGCCAATGTGCCGGTCTGCCTGATCGGCATGGAGGCCTGTGCCGGGGCTCATCACGTCGGGCGTCAGCTCGCCGCCCTCGGCCATGATGTCCGTCTGCTGCCGGCCCAGTACGTCAAACCGTTTCTCAAAGGGCACAAGAACGACTATCGCGATGCCGAGGCCATCGCCGAGGCGGCGCAACGTCCAACCATGCGCCCGGTGCCGCTGAAGTCGGCCGAGCAACTCGACTTGCAAGCCCTGCACCGGGTGCGCAGCCGCCTGGTCGGGCAGCGCACGGCGGTGATCAACCAGATCCGCGGCTTCCTGCTCGAGTGCGGCATCCCGGTGAGGCAGGGACTTGCCGGTTTACGAGAGGCTCTGCCCACTCTGCTGTCCCACCGCACGGACGTGCTCTCGCCGCGCATGATCCACCTGATCGAGGATCTGGCGGGAGACTGGCACCGGTTGGATGAGCGCATTGACGCGATCACCGGGGACATCACGGCTCTGGCCCGTCAGGAGGGGGGCTGCCAGCGGCTGATGGGGATCCCGGGCGTCGGCGTGATCACCGCCAGCGCCATGGTGGCGGCGATTGGCACCGGAGCGGCGTTTACCAAAGGCCGCGATTTTGCCGCCTGGCTCGGTCTCGTGCCCAAGCAGATCTCGACCGGCGGCCGCACCATCCTGGGTGGCCTGTCGAAGCGCGGGAACCGCTACTTGCGCACGCTGTTTGTCAGCGGCGCCCAAGTTCTCCTGCAACACCCGGGCCACTGGCATGGGCACGGCTTCGGCCGCTGGTTGGCCGCGGCACGGGCCCGGCTGCACCGGAATGTGCTGGCGGCCGCCTTGGCTAACAAGCTCGCGCGCATCGCCTGGAGCGTGCTGTCCCACGCGAACGGTTACGATCCGGAGTTTGCCGCACGGACGGCCTGAGCCTGCTCAGACGGCCGACAGTTCGAGGATAGAGTTCCCGCCGCGGTTCGCGAGAAGGATGTGACAGGATGGATGAACGGTTGCCCGGCGCATCGGAAACCTGATTAAAAAAATGGCC
>NZ_QDGA01000230.1 GCF_003347665.1 Microvirga calopogonii | reverse complement strand
TGTACCGCCCGCAGTTTTTGAGACACCGGATTGAAGCCTACGCGGCGAGGGCCGCGGATGGAAGCTGGTTGTGCCGGACGGCTTTCGGCGTCTGAAATCCGTGCCGGGCTATCAGCCAGGTGGAGTTGTAGGTTTCTCGGAAGGTCAGCAGCGCCTGGCGCAACTCCTCGATGGTTTCGAACGAGCGCACCCACAGCAGGTTTTCCTTCAGGGTGCGGATGAACCGCTCCGCACAGCCATTGCCTTCAGGAGCCTGCACAAAGGCCGGCGAACTCTCGATCCCAAGGAACCGCAACTCGTCCTGGAATGCTCGCGACATGTATTGGCTGCCATGGTCGTGCCGGATCGACAGGCCTGAAGCAATCCCTTTGCTAAAGCCGCCAAAGTGCTCGCGTACGCCCTGGCGCAGCGGCTCGAGAGCTTCAAAGCGGGTGGCTTGGCGACTGGCATGAATGCCGACGCACTCGGCACTGTAGTGATCGACCGCCACGAACACGGCAGCTTGCCCTTCGCCAGTCCAAGCGGTGGTCATGTCGGTGCCCCACAGGGTGTCGATGGTTGCCGGAATGATCGTGCCGTCGTGGTTGCGCGGCCCACGCGGCGCCCCCATCCGGGACGGCGCCAGCAGGTCGTGCTCGCGCATCAGCCGCAACACACGGCGGAGCGAGGTGCGGATGCCCTTCAGGCGCAGGCGGGCCCAAACTTTCCGATGCCCCTCGCCATGGAACGGACTGGCGGCCAGGACGGCACGGATCTCGGTTGTGAGCACTGGATCGGACAGCGGTCCGACCGGGCCGCGGCGCCGCCGGTCCGTCTGCGGCTGACGCTGCCGGTAGACGCTCGCCCGGGCCACGCGCCAGATCCGGCAGACACGCGCCAAGCCATAGGGCCGGCCGCTGCTCGGCGAGAGGGCCCGGCTCATCGCCTCGACCTCCTCTGAGCTAAAGGGCGGCCGCCCTCCAGAAGGGCAATCTTGGCCTCCAGCAGCTCACGCTCCAGCAGCATCTCGCCGAGCCGGGCCTTGAGCCGCTCAGTCCCCAGCGCCTCACCGGTGGCCAGCCGGGTGGCGAGACTGGCCTCGCCGGCTGCCAGGAAAGCATCGCGCCAGCCGCTCAGCGTGGCGGCCGTCACGCCCAGGGAGCGCGAGACCGTGTCCAGATCCTCACCGCGCAGCAGCCGCAGAACCGCCTCGCGTTTGCGCTGGCGCGACATGCGCCCACCACGGCCCGGACCGGCCGCATCCTTCATCATCTCTGTCATCATCATCACCCTTCTGCGGATCCAGTCCGCTTATAGGATGTCTCAGGAAACTGTGGGGCGGAGGAGCGCGGCTCAGGGCGACGATCCTGGCCTCCATCTCGGCGCCGCGGCTCAGTGATCTTCCCCCGCTTGCGCGGACACCGGGTTAGCTCAATTTACGCTCGGCCTGTTCGGGTGTGAGATACCCGAGCGCCGAGTGGATGCGCTGCCGATTGTAGTAGCTCTCGATATAGCCGAACAGGTCCCGTCGTGCCTCCTCGCGGGTCGTCCAACGATGCTGATGAACCAACTCGACCTTCAAGGAATGGAAGAACGATTCCATTGGGGCATTGTCATAGCAGCAGCCCGTCCGGCTCATCGATGGCTTGGCGCTCATGCGAGCCAGTTGCTGGGCATACGCCTCTGCCGCGTATTGGCTGCCGCGGTCGCTATGATGAATGAGCCCTGGACCTGGTCGCTGCCGCTGGGCTGCCATGATCAGAGCGCCAAGGGTCAGCTCGGTGCGCATGTGATCGCGCATGGCCCAACCCACCACCTTCCGGGTGGCCAAATCCAGCACCGCGGCGAGATACAGCCAGCCCTCGCCCGTGGGAAGTGGAGTAAGAAGCGCGAATGCGCTTCTCCTCCCCGAACCGTACATGCACCTTTCAGCGCAT
>NZ_QDGA01000023.1 GCF_003347665.1 Microvirga calopogonii | reverse complement strand
CGTCGAGTTCACCAGTCCGGTGTTGGCGCCGTAGGTGCTGTAATGCACGTCGCCCACACCGCCGAGCACGTTGTTGGTCACCACCAGACCCGAGGACGGAAGCTGGCGATCCCCGCTCTCGTTGGCGATCTCGATGCCCGTGGCCGGCTTGCCGCCGCGGTAGAAGTCCGTGTCGTAGGTGTGCGCCACGGTGTTGGACTGCACCACCGCACCCTGCGCGTTGTCGAGGTAGATGCCGACGCTGAAGCTGTCGTAGACCTTGTTGCCGGTGATCTTGGCATCCTTGGTGAACATCGCGCCGACACCCTCGCCGTAGTTGCCGTGCACGTAGTTGTTGCTGATGACGCTGCCGTCCGACTTGTCCAGGCTGATGCCCTGCGCCCAGCCGCCGCCGGTCATCGAGCGGCTGCTGTTCTCCAGCACGTTGTGCCAGACCTCGTTGCCGTCGATCAGGTTGTTGTAGGAGTTGCCGACATTGCCGCCGGCCCAGATGCCGACCCGCACGCTGTCGTGCACGTTGTTGTCGAGGATCTTGGTGTCATGGGTCTCCCACAGGCTGATGCCGCCGCGCTTGGCGTTGCGCACCTCGAAGCCCTGGAAGGTGACGTAGTCGCCCGTGATGGTGACGAGATCCGAGCCCGAGGCGGACTGGCTGCCGTCGATGACCACATGCGCGCCGTCGGCGGCCTTGATGGTGATCGGCGCCGAGGCGGTGCCGCTGTTGTAGATGGAGACGTTGCCGTTGTAGACGCCGCCGGAGACCAGCACGGTGTCGCCCGCCTTGGCGAGCCCGGCGGCTTTGGTGATCGATTTGACCGGGCTGCCCGAAGCCCCCGAGTTCGAGTCGCTGCCCGTGGTCGAAACGTAAAATGTAGCCATGATTCTTCTCGCTCAAAAGGATTAGGGAAAGGTTTGATGAAATGTGAATTGCGCAGAACGCGCTCTTCTTCGGCAAAGAGGATTGTTGGCTCAGGCGCAGGGCGCTGAACGCAATCTCAATATTATGAATGTTGATGCCGTGTGGCGTATGAGAGGAGATAGTCTAGGGGAGGAATTGTGAGGAATTCTGATGTGATAAACTCAGGAAAATACTCACTTCATATTCTTACTCAGACGAAGGATACTTCTAACGTGATCACATGATTTCTCCTTCCAAATATCATGAGCTGAAGGATTGCTCGGAAACACTAGGAAGGGGTTTTGATTTCAGAATAGGGCCAAAGCATGACAGGTCAGAATTTTTTAGCTATGGCGCAGTAGCCCGAATGCGATTGGCGATCTCCGCAGAACCACGCAGGCAGATCGCAAGACCAAAGATTTAGCCCATGAAATGAATCGCACCTGATCGTCGGGAGGTCGGGCTCGTGCTCCGAGTCAACGTTCGGGTTTGCCGCCGAGAGCCAGCCGGAGCACCTCGCGGAGTTCAGCCAATGTGACCGCGCGTTGCACCCTCAGAATTCCGGCTGCACGTTCTGCGTCGACCTTCGGGTCCTGAAGGATTGATCGGGATCGTCGCCAACCTCGCTTGAGGACATGTTTTAGAACGCGCAAGGCGCGAAATGATTGCGGGCTCCGGTTCCAGGCTCCGCCAAGAGTTCGACGGTGCTTTCTGACCAGTTCCTGGAGGGATGTACGTGTCGGATGCTCGACGATCATGACGTCGGACCATACGAGACTGTAACCTGCGGCTTTTATCCTCTGCGAGAATTCGACGTCTCCGCCCGACCTCAGGGAAAGATCGAAGCCATTCAGTTCGTCGTAGACCCGCCGCGACATGAGCCAGTTCGCCGTGATGCAACCGTCATCGATGTCGTTTCGCGCAAGGTAGCTGTGACGCATTTCGTAGGACGACACAGGGCCGTCATCTGCAGCGAAAAGCACCACTGGGCCCGAAATGACACCGACATTGGGGTGAAGGTCGAATGCTGCGACCGCCGATTCCAGCCAGGAAGACCGGGGGCGACAATCCGCATCCGTGAAAGCGATCAATTCCGAACGAGTACGGAGAACGCCCGCGTGCCTCGCATTGTATGATCCCGGTTCTGTATGTGCCATCGCAACCACGGGAAGGCCGATGGCGGAGAACTCATCAATCAGCGCCTGGATCCTAGACGACGGACCTTCGCCTATCTCAGCGTCGTTATCGACAACGACAACAACGAAATTCCGATAGATTTGTTGGGCGAGGCACGTCAGGCATTCACGAAGCTGCACATCCATTCGATAAGTCGGGATGACAACCGAGACTCGTGGGTGCTCCATACTTGCGAAGCCTCATTGGTGAGCCGCAGCGTCGGGCGCGCGCCAGCAACGAGCGCCGTCCATCCCGTTTATAAGGCAACTCGCTTGTTCATCAAGCATTCGGGATCCCAAGCCTGTGTAGTCGTCGCTAATTTCTGAAATGATCGCGATCTTCCATCTAGGCATAAAGATGTCACGAGAGACTATTTGCACAAGATCATCCGAGTGGCGCTGGCGTATTGTCGCATAATGTCAACTATACAGCGGCATCCGTCGCATGATAGGGATTTTTCCTAGGCAAGGTTGCGTGATCAAGTTGCAATAACAACCAGCGCAGCTTTGCCCGATTGCACGATGATCTCACGCGATCGGACAACAAAAGCACCGGATGCAACGACATCCGGCAAAACGGTCGCGCGAAGCGATTACTTAAAAATAGGGGCATATAACATTGGCTACATTTTATATTTCGCCGACAGGATCAGGAAGCCGTGACGGCTCATCTCTGGCCAACGCAGGCACTCTTTCCAGTCTTTCGAATTTCATCAGCAAGGCCGGCGCCGGGGGGCAGGTTCTCCTGCGTGCCGACCAGGGCGCGTACAATCTTTCGGGCCAAATCACGATCAAGAGCGGCGGCAACGCTGGCGCTCCAGTGACGGTTCGGGGCGTTGATGGGAATGGCAATACGAAGCTCGCCCAGATCAATGGAACCCGCGCCACGGATTGGACGACCGGCAAGGCCGTCGGATCCGAAGTGTTCCGGTTGCTGTCCGGAGCCGATCACCTCAAGTTCGAGGATATGGCGTTCAGGAACATCGGTGACGGAGCATTTCGCATCGGCGCCGATATCAAGGATATCACGCTTCAGGACATGTATGCGACGAACGTGAAGCGCTTCGTGGCGAACACGGTTTCGAGCGGCTATTCCAGTGCTAGCATCGATGGCTTGACCCTGCGGAATGTCGACATCGACAAGTACTCGCACAACGCCATCAAGCTCCAGTACGACAGCAGAAACATCGTCATCGAGGATGTCATAGGACGCGGCGATCCCACCACGCCCGAGCAATACGTGTTCGGCGTTTCGCTCGACGGGACCGTTCATAACGTGCTCTTCAGACACGTGACGATGCAGAACAGTCATGCCCGTGGAGCAAGCAACGAGTACTGGAATGGAGACGGATTTTCCACAGAAGGCGGGACCTACAACATCCGTTTCGAGAACACCGTGGCGTTCGGCAACACAGATGCGGGTTACGATCTGAAATCCAGCAACACGGTTCTGGTCGATGCCATTGCCGTTGGCAACAACCGCAATTACCGTTTCTGGAGCGACTCCATCACAATGGAAAACAGCCAGAGTCTTGATCCAAGGCATTTCGGCGGAAGTGCATCGACGGACCATTTCTGGTTGGGTGAGAATTCGCATGGGAAAGTGACATCCGGGTATATTTCGGACCAGAACCCCGGATTGACTGTGTTCGACCTTTGGAAGGCCGGTGCAGTTCTTGAAGTGAATGGTACCCAGATTTCTACGGCCGGGAAACTATCGGGCCTTCATTCCACGTCATCTCTTCTCCTCGATGCAGCCAGCAAAGCCGGGATCACATCACAGGCATCGACCGCATCCGCCCCGTCATCCGCGAGTGGTGCGCCCGGTGCGCGATACGGCACGAACGGTTCCGAGAAGCTGACCGGGACATCGGCGGCGGAAACGATTTTCGGCTACAGGGGCAACGACACGATCAGCGGCAAGGGCGGAGCGGATGTTCTCCTGGGCGGCAAGGGCAGCGACACCTTCGTGTTCGACACGAAGCCAAGCGGCAAGACGGCTGCTGCGACCATCGTGGACTTCCGCCCGGGAGAGGACGTCATCAGCCTCGAGAACGGCGTGTTCGGCAAACTCAAGGTCGGGACTCTCAGTTCAACGAATTTCGTTGCCGGGACCAAGGCTCTCGATGCGAACGATCACGTCATCTACGATTCCAGATCCGGCGGCCTTTTCTATGATTCCGACGGAAATGGCGCAGCGACCGCCGTCCATGTGGCAACGATCAGTAACCACGCACGACTGACCGCGGCCGATATACTCGTGATCTGACGGACGACAGGCGATAAGGTTCGGCGCTGCGATGCGCCGGACCTTATCCTGCATCAGACATTGTGGCGTAGTATGACATCCTGATATGTCGCTTTAAGAGTCTTGATGATCAGGATGCGCTTGGACCTGAAGAGCATAAGCACTGCGAGGTTGATGGCGTAAGTGACGGCGAGGGCGCCGCCAAGCTCGATGATCGACGGAGTATGCAGAAACTCCTTGCCAAGCATCAATGTACACGCGCTCACCACGAGGCCGGTGACATGGGGAAGAACGGTCCGGTGAATGTCGGCGATGCTCACATGGCCCGCGCGCCCCGCCATATACCATATGAACGGAAGGCGGAACACGTAATCGCTGACGACATAGGCGATGGCCACGCCAAGGGGCCCCCAGGGAAGACCGACGGCGAACGAGACTATCGTTGATGTTGAGGCCACAATGCCGACAATCCCGAGATCACGCATCCTGCCTTGACTGATAAAGAGCCAGCCCAGTGTCGACGTGAAGGTCTGGTGCAGCGCTGCAATCCCAAGCCACGCGAAGATGGGCGCGGCTTCCGTCCATTTGCTTCCGAGGAGCAGTGCGACAGTCGCATCGGAAAAGACCACAGCGCACAATACGCCTGGTTGAACGGCCATCATCAGGAGGCTTACGCTGTTGAGATAGGTGTGGCGGAACTCATCCGGCTCGTTCTGCAGTCGCGAGAGGATCGGCGTCATGACGCGGCTCAAGGGCCAGGTCGCCTGCGTGAGGGGCAGAAGCATGAGCCGGTAGGCGCGGTCGTAGAATCCGAGCGCAACGGCGCCGTGGGCTTTTGCAATCATCAGATTGTCGGCGCTGCGTGCGAAGAAGTTCAAGATGTTGAACATGGAAAGGCCGGCACCGAAGCCGATCATCTGCCGCGCAGCCTCGTCCCAGAGCGGGCGCCCCGGGAACCATCGCGCCGCGATGGCCGAAACGAACAGGTTCAGGATTCGCGCGCACGTGAGTGGCACCATCAGGGCCCAGTAGCTGCCTGTGTACCAGGCAACCGCAACCCCGAGCGCGGCCCCGACAACGACGCCGAGGATATCGAGGCAGGCCAGCAACCTAAAGCGCAGGCTACGCGTCAAGAGCGCCATCGGCTGCTCACCGATGACGGAGAATACCGTGAGCGCCGCCCCGGCCCAGATGACCGCCGTCAGACGTGGCTCTTCGAAAAACCCCGCGAGAAAGGGTGCCAGAACGACGAGCCCGACGGCGAATGTAAGGCTGAGGAGCAGCGACAGCCAGAACAGCGTGTTGGCTTGACCTTTCGTGATTGTCTGCCGTTGAATGAGCGCCTGGGTCAGGCCGAGGTTCTGGATCATCGTAACGAAGCCGATGATAGGCGCCGAGGTCGCAATCAGGCCGAAATCGGCCGGATGGAGCAAGCGTCCCAGGATCGGAGCGGTTACGAACGTAACCAGCAACCTGCAAACCTGAGCTGCTCCCATGAACACGACGGCTCGCGCAGTTGAGACCCTTTTGGTCATCGGACTGCCCGGTGTGCAATGCATGCCTTGTGAGTGCAGACGAACTGGCAGAGAGTCATGCTGAGGTGGTTCCGAAGCCGGTCCAGGGAAGTCGTCATCGCTCATCCTGATTGTGATGCCGGGAACTTACGACAAAGGTCATGCTGGCGCGTTCAGCCGCCTCCCACTCGTGAGGGATGGGAGACTCGTACCAATGACGGATCGATACTCTGCCAGAGTACGGTCAAGGGAAAAGTCGAGCGCACGCTTCCTGGCTGCGGTGGCGAAGTATTTGCGATTGGGAGCCTCGCTCATCATCCGAAGCGCGGCGGTCATGGCGTGCTCGTTATTGGTTGGAACCAGGATGCCGGACTTGGCCATCGTCAGTGCCGTCACCTTGGGCTCTCCGGCAGCTCCCTGAAGAATCTCGGATGGGCCGGAATCGCAATCCGTCGAAACGATAGGAAGACCGATGCACATGGCCTCGATCATCGCATTCGGAAATCCTTCCGCATTGGACGCCGACACATAGAATCTGGCCCTGGCCATGATAGCGTGGGGATTGGCAGCGAAACCAAGCAAGTGAATCCTGTCGGAAATGCCAAGCTCGCGGGCGAGAGCTTGAAGACTGGACCGTTCAGCACCTTCTCCGAGGATCACGAGCGAGCTGCTGATACCCGCAGCAGCATAGGAACGCAGGAGCATCGTAAAGTTCTTGTTTGGCACCAGGCGCCCCACTGCCACGATGAAGTCCGGAGGAAGATCGACAGAAGGAGACGTCCTCGCGGCATCCTCGATTCTGCCGGTATCGACCGGGTTGTAGATCGTGGTTAGCTTCGATGCAGCCACTCCATAGTTCTCAATGAGATCATTCTTGATGCCATGAGAGACGGCGATGATCCGATCCGCAGAGGGGTAGAGGAGCCTGACAAGGGTTTTCTTCAGGCGCCAGTCATGAGCAGACGAGAGATGACTTGTGGTATGGACGCGTTCGCTCACGATGCACGGGATACGCGCCATACGCGAGCAGGCAATTGCAGCACAGTTCGAACGCGTTAGAAAGCTGACGACAATATCGGGGTTCTCCCTACGAAGCAGCCTATGAAGGGCGGTCATGCTCCGTAAAAGGCTTCCTCGTGCATTCAGACGAATACGGGAAACGCATTCCGAAGGTGAGTAGCTGTCAGGTGTCTGGTCGAGAGTGACAAGAGACACCCTCCAGTTCGTCTCGGCTTCCGCCAGGACGGACGCCACAAGGCATATCACCCGTTCGGCTCCTCCGCCCTCGAGCGAGTTGATCACGAAGAGGATCCTCGGGGCTCGTGCTTCGTTCGTCATGAGTGAGGCATGTCCACCCCGGCGGGCAAGGCCGAGCTTAGTTCTGGAGACCTGCAGGAATGATAGCACAGACTTGCGCCTCTAGCTGAACGATTGAAGCAACCGCTTGGCGCGGGCGCATCTAATTTAGACGGTTCTCGCGCTGTCTCCATTCCGATGACCAGAGGCAGGGCTAGGATCATGGCGCATGGAGCTGGATCCCGGTATTGTATGTGGAGCTGCATCGACGATACGTTTACTGCCGAAGCTTCCCAGATACCGGAAGTCGCGGCGCAGAGAATCGAAGCCTGACTCTGCCTTCCTAGGCGAGGATGCAAAGACTTTACGGCAGACCGTTGAACTCTTGTCCCATTCCGCACGAAGTCGGAGGGAGAGCCCGCCATGTATGTCGTTGATCGTTTACGCCTGTCATGGAGCAGTACAGGTCAAGAGAGCGCCAAGGGGTGGCGCCCGAAGATCGTCTTGAGGAAATTGAGCCAGAGGCTCCCCTCGCCGATACGCGGCACTTTGACAGGCCTCGGCCGGGCGCTCGTGCTGTTCTACCGGGTCGGGTTGCTCGGCCGGGTCGTCTTTATCGGCGTGACCGGCAGTACAGGCAAAACGACGACGAAGGATTTAATTCACGCTATCCTCTCCACCCGGTTCACGGGGCACAAGAGCCGGGCCAATGATAACTTGGCCGTTCATGAAACAATCTATCAGGTCAGGCCAAGCCACGCTTATTGCGTTCAGGAAATAGCTGCGGCCATAGGTGGTCAAAGGGTTGCTCTCGAGCGCCCCCTGGACCTCGTCAGACCCCGCATCGGAGTTGTGACGAACATCGGGACGGACCACATCGGGGCATTCGGAAGCATCGAAGAAATTGCGGCTGAAAAGGGCAAGCTCATAGCAATGCTGCCCCAAGACGGTGTGGCGGTCCTCAATGCCGACGACCCCAATGTCCTGGCGATGCGCTCGCGGTTTCGAGGCAAGGCCGTGACCTATGGATTATCGCCTGATGCAATGGTGCGAGCGGAGAACATCGACGGTGCTTGGCCAAATCGGCTCGCCTTCGAGTGCCTTCACGACGGGGGGCGCTACCGTATCCAGACGCAACTTTGCGGTAAGCACTGGGTACCCTGCGTACTCGCAGCCCTTAGCGTGGGCCTTGAGCTGGGGGTTCCCCTTGCCGATGCCGCACGAGCTGTGAGCAGTGTCATGCCGAACAAGAGGCGAATGGAGCCGATATCCGGAGCCCGCGGTATCACTTTCATTCGCGATGACATAAAGGCGTCCCTTAACTCCATACCGCCGGCTCTTGAATTCATGAAGGACGCCAGAGCATCTCGAAAGATTATCGTGATCGGAACCATTTCCGACTATACCGGGAACTCGGAGACGACCTACAAGCGGGTCGCCAAGTCTGCCCTTGAAGCAGCCGACATGGTCATCTTCGTCGGCCCGAAAGCATCGAAGTGCTCAAAGGTCAAAAACACTCTACGAGGGAATTCGCTCTGGATCTTTGCCTCGGTCGCGCAGGCTCGGGATCATCTGGACAAGGTTCTCCAAGCGGGCGATCTGGTCCTTCTCAAGGCGTCTGAGCGAGCGGACAGATTCGACCTGATCTACTCACTTCTTGAGATGTCGGATCCGGAACCCGGCAAAGGCGCAAAGAGCCCTGAAATAGTGCCGGAAGAGACGGCGTCACCGACGCCAAGAGTTCATGCGCTGCGCCCTCATGTAACGAGTGACACAAAAGAGAATTCCGTGCCGATGGAACTCCCGAATGGTGGCCCTGGAATGATGTTCATCATCGGGCTCGGGAACCCGGAGGCTGAGCTTCGCCAAAGCCCGCACAATGTTGGGCATCAAGCTCTCGACGATCTTGCTCGCTTCTTCGGCGTGGAATGGACATCCTATCCGGATGCCCTCCTGGCGAGCACGACATGGAACGGGGCAAAGCTGTGCCTAGTCAAGCCGATGGTCCACGTCAACCAAACCGGCGCCGTTCTCCAGAGCCTGGCAGACGAGTTTCGCTTCGGTCCGGACGAATGCATCCTTGTTCACGACGATATGGATCTTCCACTCGGTGCCGTTCGCGTGCGCGCCAAGGGAAGTGACGGCGGACACAGGGGCGTTCGATCGGTGCTCCAGGCATTCGGCTCTGCTTCCATCACAAGGGTCAAAATCGGAGTAGGAAGGCCGGCAGGGCCGGACAGCGCGGCCAGATACGTACTAAGTCCCTTCTCACCTAAGGATTCAGTAGCCGTCAGCCGCGTCTGCGCAGAGGTTGCGGGTGATATAATCCCGCGAGAAGTGACGAAGTGGTTGTATAATCAACGTGCCATATCGCAGTAAACCGGCGTTCAAACGGCTATATTTTGCCAAGTGGGCGTCCGATCTCGATTGCATCTTTGGATCTAGTCGATGCGAAGCAACATCATCGTCAAATCTAGCCGGGATACGCCGCGACAAGCTTGGCTTTCAAGGCTGAAAGGCAGCACTCTCGAGCTGGTGAATGGAGCGGGTGTTCGGTGTCACTCCGACTGGTTCTTCGAGGGCGGATGGGCCGGAACCGATAGTCCACGGTCCCTGAGAGCGGACGGTATCTACCTGGGGTCTGGCGGTGTCTGGGACGGAGATAGTCTTTCACTCATTGCGCCGAGCCATACTGCGGAAGCAGTCTATGTTGCCATCACCCCAGATGCATTATTTGCCTCGAACTCACTGCCGTTTGTGTTGACCGGCGCAGGCGTGACAGAGTTTGAATCCAGCAGCATTCGAAGCAAGCTGGAGACGTTGGTTCAAGGCCTCGATCGATACCGGCGGGATATCTATGAAACGCCGCATCTCCGCCTCTACAGATACTTCAATGCCATCATTCAGTGTCGTGAGGGAAGCGAGCCCAGAGAGAGCATCCAAGACTCCGATCTGTCGGGGGTCACGTCATTCGAGACCTATCGTCGTTTCCTTCTCTCCATCATTCGACAGGCAAGCGACACATACGGAAGCAAGGGCATTTCGGTTTACCTGTCGACAGGCTATGATTCGACAGCATGCGCGGCGCTTGCAAAGCAAGTGGATAGAGACTGCCTGGCAATCACGATCAACAATGCGCGATCCGGTCATGCCGATGCCGGCATCGAGGCTGCGCGCGCACTTGGTATGCGAGCCGAGACGCTGAGCCGGCAGGACCGATCACGATCTGCCGAGAAAGGAGATGGAGGCCGGGAGTCGGTCACGGATTCCGACATAGATCGGCTGTCGGATTTCTATATTGGAATGGGCGTTCTGGACGAATGCCTCCATGCTCCAGACGAGCTACTGGCAGGGAGGACGGTTCTGACGGGCTTCCACGGGGACAAGATCTGGGATCCCTCCCTGCACCCGTCGACCACCCTCAAAAGAGGAGATAGTTCCGGCGCGAGCATCGGAGAATTCCGCTTGAGAGTGGGTTTCCTTCACATTCCGGTTCCGATGCTTGGCTTCAAGGCCCATCCCCTGCTGCAAGCAATAGGATTATCAGACGAAATGCGGCCCTGGAGGAGCGGCCGGATCCTGCAGATCCGATCACTCGCGATCAACATTCCGGTCCTTGGATTGAAAACACATCCTCTCTTGCAACGGTTCTGGGATTCAAGATGGCTCCCGAGGAAGGTGCGGCAATGGCGCTATCGCGGAACCTATGATCGCCCCATTCCCAGAAGAATTGCCGAAGAGGCTGGTGTGCCGCGCAGTGTCTTCGGTCAGAAGAAGCTGGCAGCGGCGACACTGGCACAGGGCTTGGACAGCATCGAGGCCGATCTCTTTCGCCGCTCCCTGTCAAGGTACCAGCGTTCCCTGGATCGACTGCGTGCGGCCTCGGATTCTGATAGAGCCGTGCGGGAACATGAAGCCACGCTTAAATTGAGCGACAGTCCATGACGTGGCAGCCTGTTCCAGACCGTTCCGCTATCGCAACCTGGTCATTACGTTCGTAGAACGGTCGAGCGATCTGAGAATGGGAAACCTCCGGCGAAGTCTGCGGTAGGCTCCGACGATCAGATCCTCCATACTACGATGGGATGATCGGGGGTTGATTGGAATACTCCTGAATTCAGGACACCTCCGGTCGATGAACTGATGGAACAGCGATGCCTTGGCTCTATCCTTCAGCGGCGCGGACAGGAGAAGATCCAGAACAGCGCGCGAATTGAAGATGACTTGCGTATCGAAGGCAAAGTCCGAGCCTAACAAAACCTGCGCATGCCAAGTCGACATGCGATGCTCCCAGTAGACGAGGTCCCAGGCATCATAGCCGAGTAGAGAAGGGTTGAAGGGGTCTGAGAGATCATACCCGGCTAAGCCGATGAAGGCTTTCATCTCATCCTGCATGTAACGCATGGCTTCTCGGCGAAGCGGTTCGCCTTGGCGGTCCTGATGAGTTGCAACGTCGATCCAATTATCCGGCCCGAAACGCGTTGGCATTACGGGATGCCGTCGCCAGAACGCGCGGCCGATCTCAGCAAGGTTCGACCGGACGTGAATATAATTACCACGAGCGAACGCCTTGAAGTACATTGCGCTCGCCTCATCGAAGTGCTTGTAGTCCGTCATCGCGTCAGCAGCAGCATATATCGATGGAGCCTCCGACCGATCCACGACAGCGAGGCGCCGGTGGTCTAACCCGACGGACCGGCACAGCATGTCCGCGACATCGATATCCGTCGTATCATCCGGCCCGCGATAATAGGTGAATGGAACCGTGGCGCGGATATGCGAGAACGCGGCCAACGTCGTCCTGCTGTCGATCCCGGCGGTTAAGGAGAGGGCCGGCGTCCAACGGAGCGCTATGGCATCCGCAGTTCTCGTCAGCGTATCCTCAAGAGGAGAGATGAGCTCCTCGACTGTTCTCTCGACCCTACGTCGGCGGGGCCAGAACCGTGTGAGCTTCTTGCTCTGGAGATCAAGAGAGAAGTTGGCTGGAAGGACACGAACGCCAACGACAGGCGAGACGTTGCCGGGTAATCCATATCGGAAATGCCGGAAAAGTTCCTGACGTGCCTTTCGACCAAGGGCACGGCCAATGAGTGTCGAATGGGATGCGATTACGTTTGCATCCTCCGCGAAATAGGTGGACCGCGTAGCGCATGCATCGTTGAAGACGGTCCACATTCCTCGGCTGTAGCAGATGACCGTGTAACGGCCGAGCATGTGGTCGGATGCGGCTAGCATCATCTCGATGCCATCATGTAGCGCTGCCTGCAAGAGGGATCTGGCCGCATCGGCTTCCTGATTGGCAGGAGCCCGTAAGTCGATGCAATGGCCGATAAGGACCAAGAATGACTCTTGGCTCGCAACGGTATAGCAGCGATAGTCCGGCGAGATTTGGAGCTTTCCGATAGGCACGAGAACATGGTCAAGCCCGGGAGCGTCATAACGGGTATCGAGAGTGAAAAGGAAGCTGCGAGGGTGGACGCCGTTTTCGCGGGGCCACGTCAGATCGTCCTTCGGCTGTCGGCGATTGTCGCTCTCCATGATCATCCTCCCGCGGCGCTGGAACGCGCTCAAGAGTGAGTGACACCAAAGGCGATGGAAAATCCTCTCTCTTCAGCAGGATCGCAGCGCTATGGAAGATGAAAGGAAAAGCCCGCCATGGGCAGATCCAAGCCGTCGATCATGTATAGGACTAACGCGGCATGCGAAAAAGTGGATCCGGTTTCGCTCAGGATGTTTTCTTCGATTTCTCTCATCAGGAGACGCATCTGAACTAATTTAGCAAATCGTCTCGGTTGCTTCAGGGGTTCGTCAATGAATACTAGGACGAGCTGAGCTCGAGACGGAGCCGAGCGGTGGCCTCGGAGACGAAACGGTACTAGGATGAAAACTCCGAAGAAGGCCCACGAGGCCGGCGGCCACTTGATCACGAGCAATCGGACCTGAGGGGAAAGTCTCCTATTCCGGCGCTTCAAGTAGCTTCGTGCTTTGCCTTGGGGAGGCGATCCAGGATCAGAAGCCGGATGATGCTATCCAAGACAAGCGCGGCGATTGGCCCAGTCCTCTTCCCATTTACCGGTATGGGTGTCGGCGGAAGTCATATCTCCACCTTCCATCTGGCTCGTGCTTTGGGCACACGATACAAGATCAGGTCCGTCATCGTGGCTGCTGCCCATTCGCAGGTTGCGGAAAGCGCCGCCGAGATGGGGTTGGAGGTGCTAGCGACTGCTGATGTTCCAGCCAAGCGGCGCGACTTTCTCGCCGATCTCCTAAAGCTTCCGGAGCGTGTCCGTACCCTGCGAAGCTATGGATCTGGCGCGATCATTCATTG
The DNA here is from genome assembly GCF_003347665.1 of Microvirga calopogonii. Taxonomy (GTDB): domain Bacteria; phylum Pseudomonadota; class Alphaproteobacteria; order Rhizobiales; family Beijerinckiaceae; genus Microvirga; species Microvirga calopogonii. Next base: position 67,816 of record NZ_QDGA01000023.1, on the reverse strand, counting down.
CAGCGATCTCTGGACGCTTCAAGCTTGGGGAAGCGCAGCGAAACTGCTCCGACTTCCGGTGGTGTACCATCACCGTGCCATTCTCAACATGTCGGTGCTGGATCGAAAGCTCCTGCAAATGGCTCATTCCGTCATCAGCATTTCCGAACCGTGCCGCCGCAATCTCGGCTTTCTGCGAGAGGCTGAGATAGACAGCATCGTCAATCCATTCTCAGAGCCGGTCTTTGATCCTGACTCGGGATGGAGAGCCGAGTTCAATCAGATTTGGGGAGTGGATGAAACCGCTGTTCTGGTCGGTTTCGTCGGCAATCTGCAGAGACGCAAGAGGCCCGGCTTCTTCGTCGATGTGTGTAGTATTATTGCCCAAACGCTGCCGAACGCACGCTTTGCCTTGTTCGGTTCCGACCGTGAGGAGTCGAAAGCCGATCTTAAGAAGAAAGCCGATGAACTCGGGATCGGTGACAAGATTATCCTTCCTGGGTTTCGGTCGCCGTCCGAAAAGAACTTCGCCACACTGGATCTCCTGCTCGTCCCTGCGCTCGCTGAGCCGTTCGGCCGAACCCTCGTCGAGGCATTGCTGCTCGGGATCCCCTACGTGGCAACCGACGATGCAGGTCACAGTGAAATCGCCCGGCGGTGGGCTGGCGGGCGTCTTGTCACGAAGAATGCAACGGCCGAGGAATTCGCCAAGGTTGCTTTGGACGTTCTAGTCGATCCCAAGGGAACGGCTCTCCCGACCGAGGTCAGGCGTAAGATTGCAGACGAGCTTTCTCCGGCGCGACACGCGGAGAACGTTCTCGCAGTCTACAAGAGGATACGTGCCGACTCATGAGCCCCGTTCCTATGCGCGGCTTGCCTCAAAAGATGTTGCGGCGGAATGAAATCTATGTGGAAGACATCAGCCTCGTATAAACTTGGCTCGTCGCCTCACTGATCCTGTTCCAGTCGTAATCATTCAGAACAGCCGGCCGGTCCACTGAGAATGTATGATGCGGCGCCCGTAACTTACGCTCCAGATCTTCGACATCTCCGACTCGAAAGTAGCTTGTCGATGGGAACCCGAGATCGAGGTTCGCCTCGATATCACTGAGAAGAACCGGGCACCCGCTCATGGCTGCCTCCAGCGCGGCAATCGGCAAGCCCTCATGCCGAGAGGCCAGGACGAAGAGCGAAGCATGCCGGAGGAGAACAACGACATCTGGCTGACTCAGGTAGCCTGTGAAAACGACGTTCTCGTCGGCCTCGCGATGAAGCGTATCAACAAAGGATTGATCCATCCCTGCATCGCCAACGATGACCAACTTCATGCCGCAGTTCGAACGCCTGAAGGACCTGATCAAGCAGTCGAAGCCCTTCTCGGGAACCAATCTGCCGACAGTGATAACGTACCTACCAGGCTTCAGGTTGAACCTGTCCAACAGCGCTGAACTGGCGGCTTGCCACGCAGTGACATCAAGGACATGGTTCGCACCGTTCGGGATGAAGGTGATGTGGGATGAGCGCGATTGATGGCGCTTCTTCAGGTTCTTAGTCAGGGATGGAGAAACAACGATAACGTGATCGGCAAAATGCAAGGCGCAGAACTCACCTATTCGAAGCACTCCTTTTGCCAAAGCATGCCATCGGTCGCGGTTATAATCCGTTCCATGGTGCGTTACGACGACAGTCAAGCCAAGAGCTTTCGCGATGGGAGCCACAAGCGCCGGCCCGATCGCATGTATATGAACGATGTCTGCATGAAGCTGAAATCTGGCATAGAGCAAGGCGATAATGGAATTTGAAATCGCCTCGAGGTGCTTACTTTTCATATGCGGAAGCGCTACTACCTCCACGCCATTGAATTGAGACGACTGGTCTCCGCAATAGGAACGCCGGCCGATTATCGTAAAGCTGTCGGAAGATCGCCGGCCCTGCAGTCGGGGATAGAGCTGCTCGCAGTGAGTTTCGATCCCGCCGACGACCGACGGGATGCCTCGCAGTCCAAGGACGCAGATCTTCATGACCACCGCCTCCTCAGGCCCTATTGGATGCCTCTGCTATCGAGTGATCCACCGGTCTCAATGAGCGACATGCGGGCGTCGGGGCCTATGCTGATCTCGGAATCCCGAACGATCACTTCGCCTTTCGACTCAATTTGGAACGCGATGGTTCTTGCGTCTCCTCCTTCTATTCGGCATCCCGAAATCTCGACGCGCGCGTCCTTGGCTACCCAAAAGTGGTTCTGCTTGCCGTTTCCGCCGCGCTTATTGGGATCACGGCTTATGCAGTCGACAACCTTGACATTGCCCCATATGCGGTAGTTCCGCATGTTGTCTTCCGCCCTCGTCCGCATCAGAATCGTCTCCGAGGACTTGATGTCATAGCCGCCGTCGGTGGATCCGGCTGCGACGGTGTCCTCAAATCTGACTCCGGAAACGTGTCGCTCCGTTGCAAAGCCATCGCCGTTCCAGTAGCCATGCGTCGTGTCCTGGCTGTTCATCATCGTTACACGGCGCAGCAGGACATTCTTCACCGATCCCTGCAGGGCAACGCCGATCGCGAAGTCGTCTCCGTCCTGACGCTCGCTGTCTCCCATAACGTCTTCAATGATGATATCGCTCGAATTGCCGCTGAGTCGTATCGCACCCTTGGAATAGCCGCGCACGGTCACTCTGCGGATGGTGAGGCCTGTTACGCTCGCTATCTTATCGGCCGTTCCAGGTCCGTTCTCGAAGAAGCGCCGAACGTTACGAGCGTCAATATCCTGAAGCTCAAGCCCTTGAACATCGCTTGAGACGCGAAAGCAGCCATTGCCCTGATTCTGAAACGTGAGGCTCTCGAAGCGAAGGTAGTTGGCGCCGGATTCAAGACGGAATGCCTCTGATCCGGGATTGCTTCCCACGGTCCAGGGTTCAGAACGGTTGCCTTCTATCAATGCTCTTGCAGGCGTTCCGGAGATATTCGCGCCTGCGATCGTGACAGGCGCATTTGGAGATCCCCCCGAGCGGATCGAAATCTGCCGTTCAGTTCGATAAGGCCCGGCATCTGCGCGGAGGAGGATCGTCCCACCTGCACCGACACGCGAAATGAACAGCGAAAGCATGTCTAATGAACCGGCATTGTCCCAGCTCGTTCCGTCTCTGGTCCCCGTAGCTGAAGGACTTACATACAGGGTGCGATGTTCCGCGGTGATCGCGAAACACACTTGGATGCTCCCGAGATGCAGGAGAGCGGCGACCATGAGCTTGCGCCACATGCATTGTGCCGGTTGCAAGCGAGGGATCATGCAAGCCTCCAGGCCTTAGAGCGAAAGCCGCAAGTAAGGCTCAGACAAGTATGTCGGAACTCGGCTCAGTACGCGTTCCTAGGTCTGATGATTTCCTTGGTCGTTCGAACGAGGATCTCCAGATCCAGAAGTATGCTCCAGCGCGCTATATACTCGACGTCGAGTTCAACACGTCTCTGAATAGCTTGGATGGTCACTGTTTCTCCACGCAGGCCATGAATCTGCGCCAAGCCTGTAATGCCTGGCTTAACGCGACCGCGGATTGCGTAGCTGCTTATGAGCTTCGCGAATGCATGGTCATGCGCCAAAGCGTGCGGCCGCGGACCTACGAGCGACATCTCACCTTTCAAGACGTTGAGCAGTTGTGGAAGCTCGTCGAAGCTTGAGCGCCTTAGCCACCGTCCGATGCGGGTGACTCTTGGGTCGCAGCGTTTCGCCTGAACGATTAACTCGCCATCCTCAAGCACCGTCATCGTCCGGAATTTATAAATACTGAAGCATTGTCCGTTAAGTCCCACACGGGTCTGGCGGAAGATGACAGGACCTGCAGAGTCGATCTTGATCGCAGCTGCAATGATCGCAAGAACGGGAAAGATCGTCGCTAAGATGATACAAGAAGCGACGATATCCAGTACGCGCTTCTGCGCGCGTCCCACTCGACTGAGGGCTGCGTAGTTAGCATCGAAAGCGTAGATCGATATCAGTGAGGATGGATGTGGTACCGTCACGTCTAGCGTCTCCTCAGGATGTACAGTGGCTTGAAACGTGACTTTACTCTGCCCATGGCAGCACGAACGAAGTCGACCTGCGTGCAGCGCAAACAGATGAAGATCGATACCCTCATCTTTTTGCGTCTGCCGCCCCGCCATCGTATCCCCGGAACCGGTGGGAGGAATGTCGAGGCCGGATCCATATTCGATAACCTTGATAACCCGTGGGTCAGATAGCGCTCTCCACTGCGCTGTGAAGAGCAGTAAATAAAAGCAAAACGCCGATAATTACTTAATATGCAAGATAAAATCTTTGCAGTTCCTGTGTCAGATAAGTATTAAATTCGCGAAGGGGAATTAGGTTCTGCCTAACCATAATCAAGGACGGTCCGCGCGAAAGGATCTCAGGAATGCGCGATCGGCTTGGTCGAACCGAGAGGTACTAAATTAGCTTGGGGTGCCGTGCCTGCTTGAGAATGCGGAAGATGGAGAATTTCGTTAATCAGAGCACGGCCTAGAGGTTCAGTAGTTCGAGTGATATGGCTAGGAGACGCTTGGTGCGATCATAGGGGCCTTGGTGAACTTCTCGTGTGCTAAACTAGCGTGAGACAAAATGAGCTGTCTCATCGTCATGTGCAGGACAGAAGACGTGTACGGACGAACGTGAAGTTCGTTAGATATGAAATTGATCGGTTAGACCGAAGAACACTGAGAAGCCATCAAGCATGAAAGGAAGAGCTGCGGCAAAGCTTCTGATCCAGATCGACTTGTTCGAAAGCATGCAAACTTGGCATTCTGCATCGGAAAGCTGGGATGAGCGTTTCGGGATTTGAGACAATGACTGTAGGCTTGCCCAAAGCGCTGAGCGTCACCGTAACTACTTGTTTGTAGGCTGACCGAGGACCTCGCTCGTTTGAGCCGGCACTGATCCAAGCACGAGAGTATTCGACATAGGAAGGTTGAACCTACCTAAACTTATCAAGTTTAGGATCGGTGTCGGGAGAGACGTCATGCTTCAGCTTTCAAGACGAATGGCCCAGCAAGTCGCCGAACCTTTCCCGATGGAAGAGCACGGCGATGATTACATCAACCTGAAATCGATATTTGCAGCCATCCGTCGTCAATCCCGCATCATTATCGGGGGGACTCTGGTCGGGATAGTTCTTGGAGTGATCTATGTCGCAACATCGGTTCCGCTCTACACTGCCACGACAAGCATCGTGATTGACCGACGCCAGGTTCGGGCAGTCCAAGATGTTTCTGCTGTCACAGACCTTGGAATTGACGCTCCTATCGTCGCCGACAGTCAAGTCGAGGTCATGAAGTCCGAGACAATTGCTCTCGCAGTCGTCAACAAATTGGACCTTGTGAACAATGCAACCTTTCAAGCCCCGCAGGGATGGTTGCTAACTTGGGTGGTTCAATGGCTCGGGGACACGACGCGTGACATTATCGCCTGGGTGACAGGTCCGACCGAGAACATTCAAACGGATCCGGCTCAGGCTGAAGCGGCTCAGCGTTGGGGGGCCGTCTACCGCCTTCTTTCCAAGATCACTGTCGCTCGGGTCGGGAAGACCTATGTCATTACCGTAAGCTACACCGGATCAGACGCAAAACAGGCCGTGCAGATCGCCGACGCCTATGTGGATGCTTATCTGACGGAACAATTGGATGCAAAGTATGAAGCGACCCGGCGGGCAAACACATGGCTCGAGGCGCGCCTTGCCGAGCTGCGGCAGCAATCCGTGGATTCCGATCTCGCCGTTCAGAAGTTCCGTGCTGCGAACAACCTTATAGCCGTGGGTGGACAACTCGTATCGGAGTTGCAGCTTTCAGAACTGAACGCACAGCTAAGCGTAGCCCGTGGAGATGTTGCGCGGACTTCCGCACGCCTTGATCGCATCCGTACGGTTCTGAGTTCGGGCCAAACCGAGATGCAGGTTGGCGAGGCCATAACTAATCCTACCGTCAGTGAACTTCAGGTGAGACTCATGGATGCGAGCAGGCGCGAAGCTGAGATCGTCTCGCGCTTTGGTCCTGAGCACGAGAGGGCTGTCCAGTACAAGTTAGAGAAGAGTGATATCCAACGGCAGATCCTTTCCGAACTCAGCCGCATCGCAGAAAGCTATGAGAGTGACTACCAAATAGCAAAATCTCGTCTCGAGACATTGGACAAGAGTGTGAGCAAGCTGATTGACAATGCCGCGGATGCAAACAATCGACTTGTACAACTGAGAGAGCTCGAGCGGGCCGCAGACACCTATCGGAGCCTTTATCAATCTTTCATGGAGCGTTATCAGCAGACGGTTCAGCAGCAATCCTTCCCGATAGGAGATGCCCGCATCGTGACCCCTGCTGTTCCACCCATGAGCCCGAGCCACCCGAAGACGATCCCAATCCTTATCCTCTCGGCCTTCCTGGGCGCTATCGCTGGCGGTGCATGTGGAGCGATCCGTGAGCGGCGAGATGATACCATTAGAACTGCAGTCCAAGTTCGGGAGAAACTCGGTCTAAGCTGCGTAGGGCTGCTGCCGAAAATATTTCCTGCCCGGTTGAGTTCGACGTGGGGGTCCTGGATGACGCCGAACACCTCGGCGGAACCTAAGCGAAACCGCTTGCCTGATCTTCTCCGCTTTGCCATCGACGTTCCTCAATCGGAATTTGCAGAGGCGATGAGATCCATTGCAGCAACCGTTATCCATCGGCACTCAGGCAATAGCGCAAAAGTTCTCACAGTATTGTCTGTAGAGCCACAAGCTGGGAGAACACTCCTCGCGACGAATCTGGCGGCGGTGCTGGCAAATGCTGGGAAGACCTGCCTGCTGATCGATGGCGATATCGGAAATCCGACCTTGAGCAAGACGCTTGTTCCCGATGCGGAGACCGGCTTGCTTGAAGTTCTCGCTGAGGGAAAGGCTTGGCGCTCGGCTTTGCACGTGGTTCCGGGGTCCACATTTCTCCTCCTTCCGACGGTGAGCCGTCCCGACCTCATCCATTCCAATCAACTGATCGCGCGGGAGCGCTTCGAGGAGATTCTTTGCGAAGCCAGAGACGCATTCGATTATGTCATCGTCGATACTCCGCCGCTCAGCGTGAGCAGTGATGCAAGGGTCTTGGCATCAATGGTGGAGAGTGCACTTCTCGTTGTTGACTGGGGACGAACCCGCGCTGACTTCATTAGAGAGACCTTGCTCGGCATCGACATGGGTGAGTTGCCATGGATCGGTGTGGTTCTGAACCGCGTGGATCTGAAGTCTCTACGTTGGTACTAGCGATTTGTTGCTGGGCACATGCACATGAGTGAATCAATGACGCCGCTCTGTGCTTCATCGGAGGACATCCGGTCAACGACGGCAGGATCCGTAATCTTCCCCTTCATAGGAAGTGAAATCGGAGGCAGTCATGTCTCGGCCTTAACCCTGGGCCAAGTTCTTCAGGACGAGCATGACATGCGCTGTATCGTCCTCTGCCCTGGTGGGACCAGGCTCGCCGAGCAAGCACGCCACCAAGGGCTCGCGGTCATCGATTGCGGCGAGCCGCCCGTATCGCGCCATCATCCGGCAGTCGATGCCTTGCGCTTTGCGAACCGATGGAAGCTCATCAAGGGCATCCCCGCAGACAGCATCTTTCATTTCAATGACCTGTCGGCCGTTCAGTCCTGGGGGCCGGTGGCTCGGCTCTCGGGCAGACACATCGTCTATCACCACCGGTCTCTTAATCACATGACGTTGCCTAAACGTATGCTCGTAAACCTTGCAGATCAGATTATCTGCATTTCCGAGGCATGCGAGAGCAATGTTGAGTTCATCTCTCCGGATAAAAGAACCTTTGTGCTCAATCCGATCATGGTATCGGCCGATGAGCGGATCCGGATGGAAGGAAGGCGTTTCGCTCGCGAACTCGGATGTCCGGAAAAGGCATTCCTGATTGGATTCGTAGGCAATTTCTGGAACTGGAAACGGCCGCGATTCTTCCTCGACGTCTGTGCTAGGATCGCTCGTGAGCGGCGCGACTGCCACTTCGTCACATTCGGACGCAAGGGTGACGAAGCGGAGGATGATCTGAGAACGTTTGCCCGAGATCTCGGAATAGCTCATAGGGTCACCTTCGCAGGGTTCCATATGCCCGGCGAACGAAACATAGCTGCGCTTGATCTCCTTCTCGCGACCTCGATGAGAGAGCCCTTCGGACGGACTTTGGTCGAAGCGATCATTACTGGAACGCCGTACCTCGCGACGGACAGTGCGGGCTATCGGGAAACCTGGAATCGCTGGCGTGGGGGGGGGCTTGTTCCATTGGACGCCACTGCGGACGATTACGCCTTGCATGTGCTAAAGGTCATGCAGAATCCGAATGAGCTCGTCCTTCATGGGCAGGACCGGCGGCGGGTCATTGATGATGTTTCTGCGAGCACTCATGCTCAAAAGGTCGTCGAGATCTACAACCGGATCAAAAGTCCTCCGGTGCGCCTGGGGCGTAAGCACTGACCGAGGAGCCTATTCATCCATCATGATGATCACGTTGTCTTGAGCTGCTCCGAAACCTGCGAGTGTCGTCGAGCGGCCTGCCTGTACATGGTGTAGGCGAGCGTGAGCGCCAGGAGAACATTGCCTTCGATCATCCATAACGGCATCGTGGCGAGATTGAGCAAAAGAAACCCTGTATGGGCGCTCACGATCAGGGTGCGATGGTTCCGCGTGGTCCGGAAGGCGAGGCGGAAAAGCAGTGCGAACAGGAGGACGATGCTCACAAGGCCGATTGATCCAGTCTCGTAAAGAGCGGACACGAATGTATTATGCGCATACAATGTGAATGTGTCCTCCCAGGATTCGGGGCCGTAACCTAGCATATAGTTGGTGAGAGAGCCGTTCAGGTATGCGCTGATATATCGACTCCAGATGATCGCGCGAGCGGATAAAAGCTCGCCCTCTGCCCTTGTGTATTGTTCGGGAGGCTTGATGAGTTCGGGGCTTCTCGCAAGTGCTGTGAACAGGTCATCGAAACGGCCCTGCATGGCGACCCCTGCGGCATACAGGAGGGTAGCTCCAGCCAGACATAGAACGATGATCAGGAAGGGGCGATCGGAGGGTGAAAAGCGCCTGAGTGTGCCGAAGAAGATCGTTGTTGCAATAATTGGTAGGGACGCCAGAAGAGACGTTCTGTAATTGGCGAGAAGGAGGGCCGCCATCACGATCGGCATGCACGCAAAGGCGAGCTTAGGACGTTCAGCCTCCAGGAAGCAGACACAGTAGAGAAAGGTGAGAATGATGATGGAGAATGCAGCTTCATGGTTGTAGCCGCCTATGAAGCATATGGAACCATCCGACTCGCTGAGTTTCCCCAATCCCATGGCTACCGACAGAAACTGCAAGGCAAGGGGTGGCAGAAAGACCGTCAGTAGGGCAGTGAAGATCGCGGTCGATCCATGCCGGCGAAAAAGTTCATAGGTAATCGCAGCCAATGCGGTCAGATAGGCCCACTTGGCAAGACTCCCGACGGCTCCTGGATAGCGATTGACGGCTGCACTAGCGACCAGAACGAGGATCACCAGATAGATCCCTGCCAAGGCCTTCAAGAAAAGGAAGCGCTTATCGAGCATCAGGACGCCGACGCCAGCAACTGCAACTGACGCCAGTGCATTAAGCGACAGTCCGGCGAGAGACGGAGAGTAGGTGTACTGATGGAGCGCCGACATGAGATAGCGCAGCCAAACCGCGCCAAGGAGAAACCATGCCAGCTTGTCCCTCAGGCGCAGTGCCGCCAGAATCGTGGTGGGGGCTAATGCGAGAAACACGCCAAGCACGATCGGCGTCGGAAAGGTCGGTATGCTTGTCTCCATACCGTCGGCCTCATTATCCTGGGACGGATCCGCACATCAATGGGCCCGGAGTCTCGCCCGATGAACGTCCTTGACCGTCGACTACCACTTCAACTAGTGGCACTTTGGAGTTCCTGTACACCCTGAGACCACGTCTGAAGCGGTATTTGTGGCCTCGGCATCAAGCTGAAAAGCTCTGCTCGAATTCGTTCTATCATGAACTCAACCTGACTCGTGCGGGTCGGACCCGTGTGCAGGGCCGCCTCGCTCTGAAGCGTGGCCAAGTCGATTGAGTCGAACGCTTCCAGCAGTGTCAGGCCGCTGTCTCTCCAAAGGGGGTTGCTGTGAAGGACTTCGCAGATGGCCCGGATGACTCGGGCTGTGAGCGCCCCCGGGACATTGTTGTTGGTCTGGGTGACGCACTGGAGCGCCGTAATCAGTGTTGCCTGACCGTAGCGATTGAGACAACGCGCAATCGCGCCGACTGCCATCGTCTGACCGGGACGTTGGCGCTCGACGGGGAGGGGATATCGCAGCAATTCCACATCTGCCCTGAGGCACACATCGGCAACTTCAATAGCCCACGGCTCTCGTGCAACGACAGCGGCCGAATACAGCGCCATTGGCGAGATAGGGACAGTCACGCCGTTGATGGCCTTGAAGGCGATCGCCTGGTCCTCTTGCGCCGCGATGACAACTTGGCAGGGAACACTATCAAATCCGGCCAGTGCCGCGGCAGTAGTTCTGTGCTGGCCATCAATGATGGCAAACTTTCCTCCCTCGATGGGAGAGACGACCACTGGCGAGAAGCAGGACCATGAGAAGGACTGGGCAATCCGGATAACATTCCGGCGACCTTGGCCGACAATAGGACGCTGGTAAGTGGGGTCGACCAGGAGATCTTCAATCTTCAGCCATTGAAGCATCGGTACGGCGCCGGCGTCGATACTTGTCGGCTTTTCAAGCCCTTCCGTTGAAATCGGTCTCATCAGAATCTCCATCAGCAATGTGAAGGCATATGGTCGCCGGGTGCAGTGGTTGCCTTCTTGTAGGTGCGGAGCCATGCTCTAGCCGAAACAGATCTCTTGCTTGGACCATGGAGGATGACATCGTTCATTAATTGGATTTGGAGCGGGACTGCATGTTGGAATCCATGCTCACGGCGTTTCGATCAGGCCACTCGGCTCTGGTGTCCGCGGTGGTGCTCTGTTCAACCTGGATGACGTCACCCGGCTCAACAGCCGTGTCCGCGTCGGCTGAAATCCTGATCGAGTTCGTGTCGCTCTGCCGCACGATCCAGAAGGTAATCTGCCGTGTGGCTTCCATTCTCTCCATGAGGAGTCGAGGCGCTGTCGTTGTGGCTTCATTGATGAGGCTCTGAGACGTCGCGAGGCGCGACCTGAGCTGATCGATAGCGGCTTCCGTCTCCTGCCTCTCAGCTTCGATCTTCGCCTTCCGGTCGGCCTGCAAGTCGGTGGCATCCCGATCCGCTTTGCTGATTTCCTGGCGCGCTCGCAGTATCGCGGTCGTATAGTCGAGCATCTTGCTCTCGAGGTCTGCCAGGGTGCGCTCAAGCGCAAATTCACGCGAGCTGACTGCAAGGCCTTTCTCAACCAAGTTCCCGACGGTCTGCAACTCACGACGTGCAATGGCGATCTGCCGCTCCTGTGCTGTGACTTTCTGCTCCAGGCTTACGATTTCCTTCGAGAAAAGATCCTTGATCTCGGCATTGGCGGCCAGTTGAGAGCGCAGAGCGTCACTGCGTGCGTTCATGACCGCAATTTCATCTGCGATGAGACGGGGGGCATCGGGATCGTCGCGTAGGTCATCTGGGGTCGGGATCTGCGGCCCCGAGGCCAGCTCAGTGGTCAAACGTTCGCGCCGCACCAGCAGGCGGCGGATCTCGAGACGTGCGCTTTCATAGGCGCCAATGGCGGAAACCCTGTCGCGCTCGAGGCGGATCAGGCCGGATTCCGTTTGCCTATAGAGGCCTCCCGACAAGCCGATCGCCTGCAGGACGGTTAGCGCTGGCCGATAGGCATATTCACCGGGCTGCTGGACGCTTCCGACAACATAGATTGGACGATATTGGATGATCTCGACAGCGGCTTCAGGGCGGTTGGGGATCCCGGCCCGTGTCTGGAGAGTTTCGGCAACGAGCCTTGCAAGTTCATCAACCGTCAGTCCTTTGACAGGCAGGTTGCCGAGAAGCGGTAGCGCGATGCTACCTGAGGCATTCACGGTGTACTCACCCATGAGGATTGCCCAGTCGAAATACTCGCTCTTGCCAGCCCGCCATTCAGCGACCTTGATCCTGATCTTGTCCTGCGGACCCAGGCGATACTCTGCAGCAGCGGCCCCACCGGGAAGAAGGGCAAGGAATATGATCCAGACAGCAAAACAGCCCAGGACGCTTTGGACTGCACTCCGAAAGCTTCGGGTAAGCGGATAATCCTGAGAGCTCATGCAGCCTCTCCGCTTGACAATATTCTCTTGTCTCAGGCCAGGCAGCAGCTCACCTTGCTCACTATGAGACTAAAATCAGCCACCAGAAATTTATAAGTTTATTGGAGACGCGAGCGACCATATTCAACAGACCGCAGGCTCAGCTCTTCCACGCATGTACATTCAGGAAACTCAGTACTCTGTGTACGTCGGCGGAGCGTAAGTTCCGCAGACATATTCGTTTGAACCGTCGGAATGTCAATAAATAAATCAAACCTCCTTCAGCGCAGTCCCGCCGAAATGTCCAATAGAAAAATGAAGCTTGGCGATAAGGCATAAGTTCGACAGAGGAATTCACTTTCGTGGTGCTCCGATGCTCCATTCCCTTGCGGTGAATCGCTTTGTGATAGGATCCGACATCCGAAGAATAGTGCATCCGATCTCGTTCTTCGGAGCAGGCGGCATCACAACAGGTCTCGGTTGAAAGAAGGTGCCATTGCGCCAGCTATCCATTGCAATGTCCAAAGCACGCCGGAGCTTCTCGGCCTGTTACCGCATTTGATCTTCGGGGCGCGGCATTCCACGGAAAACAGGAGATCCATAGCGTTTGGCAACGGCATCGATCTGTGAATCGTTCAAGTTGGATTGGAGATTTTCACGAAAAAGCGCGACCTTTTGCGTTCCTGGCCAATCCCAAGCAATTTCCGAGCGACCGATCTTGCGATAGACGCTTCCCGCGTTGCGGCCCATCCAGTACAGCCAAACGTCGTCGGCTTTCGGGCAAAGTTCGAGGAAAGCATCATGGTTCAGGACTTCGCGTGCGAGAGCTGACGGAGGATAGAGGATACCGCCACGCCCGACAGGGAAAACGGCAGAGGATTCTTCCGGCTCGGTGATATAAGGCCATGTTCCGTATGGTTGCAGGTGACCATACGGATCTATGTTTATCTTCCTTGCCTGGTGGCAGACGATGAGGTTCCTTCGCCCCGCCGATGCAGATGCCAGATCTGCGAGCCAATTTTGTTTATAGTATACGTCGTCATCAGCCGTTACGATGAATGCCTCCGGAAACGCTTTCAGCGACGGAATGATCTTCTTGAATGATCGAAAGTCATCCGTTACGCGAATATCCAGGCCATATCTCTTGAGCCTCGTCACGGCTTTTGGAAGCTTTGCTTCGTCTTCGTAAGACACCCAAAGAACAATGCGATCCGGCTTGATGGTCTGACAGAGAAGCGCACGTAAGGTCAGCGGGAGAGTTTCGAAACGTGCCTCATAAGAGGTCAGGGATACGACGAGTTCCCCTGGTAGGTTGTGGGGGCGACGTGATCGATGGATCCGCCAGCGCATGGCTGTGCGGGCAGCAGCCGACTGGATGATAAGTTTCAGTTGAAGTAATCTCCATTGAGCCGACTTGGGCAGACGCACGATCATGTTTGAGCTCCGGCATGATCAGGGCCGAGATTATGCCTTTTTCCATACATTCCGCTCGACCGCCGCGGGTCCTGGACACCGTGCTGAACCGAAGGGTCGCGCCGGCGGAAAATGAACCCACTTGCAGGTCCGAGGCTCTAGTGTGTCTCATCGGTCCACGGAAGCCAAGCTTGGCCGGGGCCCATGTTCCTTTGACGTGGTCGATCGCTTGTCCCGGGCAATGGGTGAGGCTCCGACTTGCGCTTGGGCGCCGTCCTGGTGGTAATCTGTCGACCGAGACTTGGAGATCGCAATGACGGGTCGAGCCGAGAAACGCAGAAGCCCTGTACGGGGCCTGGTGTGTCCCAATGCCGAGAAGACCGTATCCCTGGCGTTGCAGGGTGGTGGCGCGCATGGCGCCTTCACCTGGGGTGTGCTCGATTATCTTCTTGAGGACGGGAGGCTGACGATTGAGGCGATCACCGGCGCGAGCGCTGGATCGATGAACGCGGTCGTTGTCTTCGAAGGATGGCTCGAGGGAGGCCGTGACGGAGCGCGCGAGCAGCTGCGAAAGTTCTGGAAACGTGTGAGCCTCGACGGCGTGCTCTCGCCGATTCAGCGATCGCTCTTCGACCGTCTCTTGAGCTATTGGAGCATGAACGGATCTTCGAATCTCTGGTTCGATGCTTGGTCCCGGGTCGCAAGTCCGTATGATCTCAATCCGCTCGACATCAACCCTCTACGCGACGCTCTCAACAGCCTGATCAATTTCGAGCGGGTGAGGGCGTGTCGAGATGCGAAACTGTTCATTGCGGCGACCAACGTCTGGTCCGGGAAGATCAGGGTCTTCAAGGGCCCCGAGCTGACCGTGGATCACGTTCTGGCCTCTGCATGCCTGCCCATGCTCTTCAAGGCCGTCGAGATCGAAGGCGAGCCCTATTGGGATGGTGGTTACACAGGCAATCCGGCGCTCTTTCCGCTCTTCTACGAAACCGAATCGGACGATATCCTGCTGGTGCAGATCAATCCGATCGAGCGCCGCTCGACACCTCGGAGCGTGCAGGAGATCCAGAACAGGCTGACGGAGATCACATTCAATGCCAATCTGCTTGAGCAGTTCAGAGCGGTCGCATTCGTGACGCGGCTGATCGACGAGGGAAAGCTCTCGACCGCGGACTACAAGCGGGTCCTCATGCATCGAATCCATGGCGGTGATAAACTCGATGAGTTCACAGCGGCGTCGCGCCTTAGCGCTCAATGGAGCTTCTTCAAGGAGCTGAAAGATCTCGGCAGGAAGGCGGCTCGCGCATGGCTTGCGAAAAACTACCGGTATATTGGACAGCAAAGCACCCTTGATCTCCGCAATGCCTATACCTGAGAAACTCGCTCCCAAGCTCAAGACCGTTTCCTATTGCAATTTGCGGCGAGCGATCCCGGTCAAAGTGTATTAATGTTGCGTACCTTGTCAGGGTTTCAACAATGCGTAATATTGCCCTGCAATAAGAACAAAAGCACTTTTGCGTGCCTCCGCGCAGAGGGCCATAATCTAGAATTTGGAGGCGCAGTGCTGCGTCCGTCATGTCGATCAGGAGGTTACGCATGCGCTTTCCTCGGTCCGTGCTTGTTTCCAGCGTTCTGTTCTCTTGGTTTGCGACGAATCCCGTATTGGCGCAGGGCAGCCCCGCGCCGCCTCCACCAGTGACTGTGGCAAAACCCATCATGAAGGACATCGTCGAGCAGGACGATTTCATCGGACGGTTCGAGGCCATCGATCAGGTGGATATCCGGGCGCGGGTATCCGGGTATCTCGACAAGGTTCATTTTCAGGACGGCACTTTCGTCAAGGCGGGAGACCTTCTTTTCACCATCGATCCGCGGCCCTACCGCAATTCGCTTGAGCAGGCGCAATCGGCCGTCACATCCTCGCAGGTCCGTTTGGAATTCGCGCAAAGCGATCTCGATCGCGCCGAGCAGTTGCGTCGGAGCGGGAACATCACCGATCAACTCTACGATCAGCGCCGGCAATCGTTCCTGACGGCCAAGGCCGAATTGGATCGTGCCCAGGCGGCTCTCCGGCAGGCCCAGCTCGATGTCGAATTCACGGAGATCAAATCTCCATTATCGGGGCGCATTTCGCGCAAGCTCGTCTCGGAGGGCAATCTGGTCAACGCCAATGAGACGATCCTGACGAACGTCCTCTCGCTCGATCCGATCCAGTTCTATTTCGATGTCGATGAGCGCTCGTTCCTGGCTTTCTCCAGGCAGTCCCGTGGAGGTACCAATACCTCGGCCAACGGAGAGACCAATGAGGTCGTTCTCAGGTTGACGGATGAGCGCCTGGAGCCGCGCAAGGGACATCTCGATTTCGTCGACAACCGGCTGGATTCGGCAAGCGGCACGATCCGCGTGCGTGCCGTGTTCGAGAACAAGGATCGCTTCCTGACACCCGGTCTGTTCGGCCGTGTGACTGTCGGCGCCTCCGATCCTTACAAGGGTATCCTCGTGCCTGACGAAGCGATCGGAAGCGACCAGGACAGGCGGGTGGTCTATGTGGTCGGCGAGAATAACACCGTGAATCTCAAGCCCGTTCGCATCGGCCCGCGGATCGACGGCTACAGGGTGATTCGTGACGGTTTGACCGGAAACGAGACAGTGGTCGTCAACGGCCTCGTTCGCGTCAGGCCCGGGGCGCCGATTACGCCCCAGATGATAACGCTCCCCCCGGTGCGGGAACGAAACGGCAGCTGATCCCACGCCAGGAGTGCGATTGCATGCGCTTCGCCCATTTCTTCGTCGACCGTCCCATCTTCGCGACGGTCCTGTCGGCGCTTTTCCTGATCATCGGGGGAATCGCTTACTCGACCCTGCCGGTCGCGCAATACCCGGATATCGCGCCGCCCACCGTGGTGGTCAGAGCGAATTACCCGGGAGCAGATGCGCAGACGGTTGCGGCCACGGTCGCCACGCCGCTGGAGCAGCAGGTCAACGGCGTCGAGGACATGCTCTATATGTCCTCTTATTCCACCGGCGACGGCGCCATGGCGCTGACGATCACGTTCAAGCTCGGCACCGATCTCGACAAGGCCCAGGTGCTCGTCCAGAACCGGGTGGCGATCGCGACGCCGCGCTTGCCCGAGGAGGTGCGCCGTCTCGGCGTGACGACGCTCAAGAGTTCGCCCGACCTGATGATGGTCGTCCATATGCTCTCGCCGGACGGATCCTACGACCAGCTCTATGTCTCGAACTATGCCCGCAACTATGTGCGCGACATCCTGCTCCGTCTCGACGGGGTGGGCGACCTCATCATCTTCGGCGAGCGGCAATATTCCCTTCGCGTCTGGCTGGATCCCGAGAAGCTTGCCTCGTACGGGATGACGTCGAGCGAGGTGGTGAGGGCGATCCAGGAGCAGAACGTCCAGGTCTCCGGCGGCGCCTTGGGCCAGGAGCCGACGCCGACGGATGCGGCGTTCCAGCTGACGGTGACGACGCAGGGGCGGTTCGAGGATCCACGCCAGTTCCGCCAGATCATCGTCCAGGCGACACCGCAGGGACGCCTCGTTCGGCTGCAGGACGTCGCACGCATCGAACTCGGTGCCCAGGATTACGTCACCAATTCCTATCTGAACGGCAAGCCCGCGGTCGCTCTGGCCATCTTCCAGCGGCCAGGGACCAATGCGCTCGCAGCATCCGAGCAGATCACGCGGACCATGGAGGAGCTCAAAGGCAACTTCCCGCCGGGCATCGCGTACCAGATCGTCTACAATCCCACGGAGTTCATCTCCGAGAGCGTGAACGAGGTCTACAAGACGTTGTTCGAGGCCACGGCGCTCGTCGTGATCGTGGTCTTCATTTTCCTGCAGAGCTGGCGGACGGCGATCATCCCCATCGTGGCGATCCCGGTCTCCCTGATCGGCACTTTCGCTTTCATGGCGGCTCTCGGCTTCTCGATCAATACGCTGACCCTGTTCGGCATGGTGCTGGCGATCGGCATCGTGGTCGATGATGCCATCGTCGTGGTGGAGAACGTGGAACGCAACATCGCTCTCGGCATGACGCCGCGAGACGCCGCCCATACGACCATGGACGAGGTCGGAACCGCGGTCGTGGCCATCGCGCTGGTTCTCGTCGCGGTGTTCGTGCCCACCGCCTTCATTCCTGGCATCTCCGGTCAGTTCTACCGACAATTCGCCCTGACGATCGCCGTGTCTACTGTCATATCGGCGTTCAACTCACTGACGCTTTCTCCGGCCCTGGCAGCTTTCCTATTGAAGCCGCACAGTCATGGGCATTCCAGGAACCCGGTTGCCCGGGTCGGGCGTACATTGGCCAATGGCTTCAACCGTGGCTTTGATGTCACGTCCAACGGATATGCCAGAGCGGTTGGGACGCTGGCGCGGCACAAGCTCATCGTGCTGCCGGTCTATGTCGGCCTTCTGGCCGGCACCGTTTGGATCGCCAACCATGTCCCGCGCGGCTTCATCCCGACCCTCGACCAAGGCTACGCCATCGTCGTGATCCAGTTGCCGGACGGCTCTTCCCTGGCGCGCACGGATGCGGTGGTGCAGCGGGCATCCAAGATCATCCAGGAGACGCCCGGCGTTAAGAACGCGGTGGCCTTCGCGGGCTTTTCGGGAGCCACCTTCACCAATGCGACCAATGCTGCGGCGATCTTTGCCGGCTTCGAGCCGTTCGACGAACGGATCAAGGCGGGTGATTCCGGGGCCAAGATCATCGGCGATCTCTTCGCCCGCATGCAGCAGATCGAGGAGGCATTCATCATCGCCATCCCGCCGCCGCCCGTCCGCGGACTCGGAAACTCGGGCGGTTTCAAGATTCAGATCCAGAACCGGACCGGCGACGATGTGCGCGGTATATTGGCGGTCGCCTACCAGCTGATGGGACAGGCGCGGCAGAACCCGAACCTCGCTGGCGTCTTCACCACCTTCTCGGCGAATTCGCCACAGGTCTATCTGGAAATCGACCGTCAGAAGGCGAGCATCCTGAACGTGCCGATCCCGAACATCTTCGAGACGCTCCGCATCAATCTCGGCACGGCGTATGTGAACGACTTCAACGCGTTCGGCCGCGTCTACCAGGTTCGCGCGCAGGCCGATCAGCGCTTCAGGATCGACCAGGAGGATATCAACCGGCTTCGGGTCCGGTCATCAACGGGCGCTCTCGTGCCCCTGGGCACCCTCGTGGAGATGCGGGAGATTTCGGGAGCCGACCTGATTCAGCGCTACAACATGTTCACCTCGGTGGCTCTGCAGGGGAATGCTGGGCCCGGCGTGTCCTCCGGCACTGCGCTCGATGCCATGGAGGCGCTGGTCCGGCAGAACCTTTCCCCTGGAATGGGCTTCGAATGGACGGAGCTGGCGTTTCAGGAGCGACAGACCGGAAACACGGCCGTGTTCATCTTCGCCCTGTCCGTGCTCTTCGTGTTCCTCGTGCTTGCGGCCCAGTACGAAAGCTGGTCGCTTCCCATCGCCATCATCCTGATCGTGCCGATGAGCGTTCTCTCGGCGCTGATCGGCGTCATGATCAGAGGCCTGGACAACAACATCCTGACACAGATCGGCCTCGTGGTCCTCGTCGGCTTGGCGGCGAAGAATGCGATCCTCATCGTCGAGTTTGCAAGGCAGGCGGAGTTCGACGGCAAAACGCCGGTGGAAGCCGTCGTCGAGGCGTGCCGGCTGCGCCTGCGGCCCATCCTGATGACGGCTTTCGCCTTCATCCTCGGCGTGCTCCCGCTCGCAATCGCGACCGGACCCGGAGCCGAGATGCGCCGATCCCTCGGTACGGCCGTGTTCTCGGGAATGCTCGGCGTGACGGTCTTCGGCCTCTTCCTCACGCCGGTCTTCTACGTGGCGGTCCGGCTCGTCGTGCTGCGCCTCTTCAAGCGCGCCAGCCCGAAGCGGGCCGGCTCCATGGAAACTCGAGCGTCCCCGGCCGAGTAGGCGAGGGCCGTGCGGCCCGCGTGATCGCTGTTCGACTTTACCCGGCGCCCCATATGCTGGCATGAAAGGTCGGACGCATTGATATCGTGAAGAGATTTCTATGGACACAGCCCAGGCAGCACACATCGCGAAATGGGTCACCGAGGCCGGCTTGGCCGGCATGTCCGAGCTGGAGCTCCTGCGCGGCTTCTGCACCCGCCTTGCTCAGGAAGGACTGCCTGTCTGCCGGGTGAACATCATCATCGATACGCTGCACCCGATCCACGAAGGTCGGGTTTTCCGATGGCATCGTGACGATCAGGACGGTCTCAATTCGATCATCGAATATGGCCGTACCAACGTGGAAGGGCAGGCGGCGGAAAACTGGCGCCGCAGCACCTTTTATCATCTCTGGGCAAGCGGTGAGGATTTCCTGCGTCGGCGGCTCGGTCCAGGTCACATCGAGGACTTCTCGGTTCTCACGGATCTCCGCGCCGAGGGGCAGACGGATTATCTGGTCCTGATCCATCGCTTCGAAGCCGAAGGGGCCATCGGCGAGATGGATTCCTTTTTTTCTTCGTGGACGACGGATGTGCCTTCCGGCTTCGGAGACGAAGAGATCACGCTGTTGCGTGAGCTGGCATCGCCCTTGATGCTGGCCGTGAAATGCGCCTCGCTGGCGCGCATCGCGAAAACCCTTGTCGAGACCTATCTCGGCCGCGATGCCGGGCGGCTCGTCCTGAGCGGCCGGATCGCCCGTGGCGTCACGGACCGGATCCAGTCCGTCCTGTGGTTCAGCGACCTGCACAGCTTCACCCACATTACGGAGACGGCCGATCCCGAGCAGATCATACCCTTCCTCAACGATTATTCGGAAGCGATCATCTCATCCATCTACGAGGCGGGCGGCGATGTCCTGAAGCTGATCGGCGATGGGGCGCTCGCGATCTTCAAGGAGGAGGATCCAAGCCAGGCCTGCCGGTGCGCTCTCAAGGCGGAGCGTTTGATGCAGTCACGGATACGGGCGCTGAACGAAGAGCGCCTGTCGTGCAACCTGCCGGTTACCTCGGCCTATCTCGGCCTGCACATCGGCGAGGTGTTCTACGGGAATATCGGCAGCCAGGATCGGCTCGATTTCACGGTGGTCGGACCTGCCGTGAACGAGGTGAGTCGAATCGGCGCACTGTGCCGCTCCGTCGAGAGGGATGTTCTGGTGTCGTCCGCCTTCTTCTCGGCAGCGGCGGAGGAGGACCGGGAATGTCTGGTGTCGGTCGGCCGGTATGCCCTTCGGGGCATCGCCCGGCCGCAGGAGCTGTTCACGCTCGATCCTGCATGGCTGGACGAAAGTCAGACTTGAGCGGACCCGGAACAGACCCGGAGATCCGCTCAAAATTCCTGTCGCCGCTCACTCGGAGCGGGCCGTCTTCATCCTGCGCTCCACCGGGGTGATCGTCACGGTGCGCATTTCGCCCTTCTTGAGCAGAACGAGTTCGACGAAGCGTCCGATCCGTTCGCCGTTCAGCAGGCGTACGAGATCGTCGACACCACCGACCGGCTCTCCGTCGAGCGAGAGGATGACATCACCCTGTTCCAGTTTGGCCTGGTCGGCGGGGCTGTCCGGCTCCACGGCGGCGATGACCACGCCGTGGGTCCCGGCCAATCCGGCCGCATAGCTGATGCGCCGCGGCAGGGGCACCGTCTGTCCGGCAATGCCGATCGAGGCGCGGCGGACGCGACCGTGGCGGATCAGCTCCGAAACGACGAAATTCGCCGTGTTGCTTGCGACGGCAAAGCAGATGCCCTGCGCTCCCATGATGACGGCAGTGTTGATGCCGATCACCTCGCCGGAGGTCGCCACGAGCGGACCGCCGGAATTGCCCGGGTTCAGGGCTGCATCCGTCTGGATCACGTCGTCGATGAGCCGTCCCGATTTCGCCCGCAGGCTCCGTCCGAGGGCCGAAACCACGCCCGCCGTGACGGTCGATTCGAACCCCAGGGGATTGCCGATGGCGATTGCGATCTGACCACGCTTCAGCCGTTTGGAATCGCCCAGGGTAGCGAAGGGAAGTCTGTCGCCGCTGGCGCGCAACAAGGCGAGATCCGTGTCCGGATCGTCCCCGATGACCCGTGCCTCGATGGTGCGCCCATCAGAGCCCGTGAGCTTCGCCTCTTTGGCTCCCTGCACGACATGGCTGTTGGTGAGAAGGAGCCCGTCGGGCGAAATGAGGACACCGGAACCCATCCCGGCCGTACGGCCAGAGATTTGTGGTTCGACCCGCACCACCGCGGGACCAATCCGGTCCACCACCCTCGTCACGGCCTGCGAGTAGGAATCGAGCAGAATATCGTCCTCGGGAGGAACGGAGATCGGCTGCGAGGTGGTTGCGGATTCATCGGTGTTGAGTAGAAAGGTTGGAGTGCGATCGAGCATTGAGCCCTCCAAGGTTAACGCTATTTCACATCATGTGGTGATGCGGGGCGTTAAGGCCAAGGGCCGGATCACAACAGGATGAGACCGAGGCGGACGGCTTGGGCGACTGCATCCGTTCGTCCTGTCGCGTCGAGCTTCGCCGCGATGGAGGCGACGTGGAATTTCGCGGTGTGGAATGAAATCCCAAGCTTGCGAGCGATGAGCTTGTTCGAGGCGCCTTCCGCCAGCAGCCGCAGAACTTCGAGCTCGCGCGCGGTGAGCAGATCGTCCCGTGACGGGTCTTGGCCGCTTCCCATCCCGCTTCGCGGCAGGATGGCGAAGCCTCTCTTCACGGTCTCCACGGCCAGCATAAGGCCCGAGGCGTCGATATGGCGGGAGAGAACCCCGCTTGCTCCGGCCTTGAGCATCTCGAATCCGCTCAACTCATCGCCCAGGACGATCGTTGGCGCCGCCTCTGAGAACGGCAGATGGTCCGTGATCACCACATCGGGGTTAACCGGGTTCAGGAGATCGATGCCGGCCTCGTCGGCCAGGATCGCGGTGATGCGGTCGAGCAGGCTCTCATCGTCGATGTGAAGTGCCACCCTGTGCAAGGCTTCACCCTCGTGACGTCAATGGGCTATTGAGGTGTCGGGCGCTCCCTGATCTCGACGGCAAGAGTGATATGTTCACCCGCCCTCACGATTCCAAGATCGACCGATTGACCCACGCTCTCAGGCCCGAGGAGCCTGTAGACCCGGCGGACGGAGGGCAGGGCGTCATGGTTCCAGCGGATGAGAATGTCGCCTTGGCGAATACCGGCCCTTTGCCCCGGCCCGTCCTGGTCCATGCTGACGACGATCAGGCCGCGCGGCTCGCTGAGTCCTGCCGTGTCGGCTGCGGCCTTGTCGATGCGGATCGGCTGGAGTCCGAGGCCCAGATAGCCACGAGCGACACGACCTTTATCAAGCAACTGAGGAGCGACGCGCTCGATGGTCTCCGACGGGATGACGAGGACGCGGCGCCATGGACCGAATACCGTCATGCCGACGATTTGCCCGCTCGTGTCGAGGGCAACCCCGCCTTCCGATTGGAAGTCGAGCCTGAGATCCAGATGGATCCTGCGGTCCATATGGCCGCCGCGCAGACTCTTCCAAGCCGCGCCTGTAAGGGACACGATCCCCAGTGCCGCACTCGGCCCTTCCGGCTGTCGCCCCGCCGCCAGAATGAGATGACCGGCGCGTAGACCATCCGTCGGGCTGAAGGCGATATCCTCCAGCGGACTTTCTTCTATACGGAGAAGGGCGATATCCGTGCTTGGATCGCGACCGACGAGGCCTGCCGCGACTTTGCTCCCATCGGGGTGCATGACCGCGATGTCCTCGTCCGCCTCCAAGGCTTCTTCCGCGGTGATGATGAGGCCGGGGCGCCAGAGAAAGCCGCTCGAGGTCCCACGTCGGCGCCCACGGACCGTCACGAGCCGTGGCGCGATACCATCGAGCAAATCAGAAACATGGTTCGAGATCGTGTCGAGGGAGAAGCCGGCTGTTGGATCTGGCATGACAAACCCTTTCGGTCATCGTCCGGGCGATCCTGCAGGCAAACGTCCTTCCCTGATACTGGCCGGGCGGCTAGGTGATGTGGCTGCCCCCGACACGAGAAAAGGCCCCGCCCGCCGGGCGGGGCCTCTATGCGTCAGCTGCGCTTCGGCGGGGAGGCGGGCCAGCTCTTGATGAGCGTGTCGTAATCCACCGTCTCGCCCTTGGGCTTCTCGTTCGCGAGCTTGCGCTGGGGCGCGATGGTGCCGGCGCTTTCAGCCTTCTTGAACCACTCCTCGGCGGAGGTCTTCGGGTTCAGCTTCGGGCCGCATTCACCCTGCACGTTGGCGCGCTCGAGGCGACCGAGCACCTCGTCCTGCGCATTGGCGAGCGAAGTCATCGCTTCCTGCGGCGTCTTCGCGCCGGAAGCCGCATCGCCGATGTTCTGCCACCAGAGCTGCGCGAGCTTCGGATAATCGGGCACGTTGTTGCCGGTCGGGGTCCATTGCACGCGGGCGGGAGAGCGGTAGAACTCGATCAGCCCGCCAAGCTTGGGCGCTCGCTCGGTGAAGCTCTTGTCCCAGATGTCGCTTTCACGAATGAAGGTGAGACCCACATGGCTCTTCTTCAGCGAAACCGTCTTGGACGTGACGAACTGCGCATAGAGCCAGGCCGCCTTGCGGCGATCGACAGGAGTGGATTTCAGCAGCGTCCACGAGCCGGCGTCCTGGTAGCCGAGCTTCATGCCTTCCTTCCAGTATGAGCCGTGAGGCGAGGGCGCCATGCGCCATTTAGGCGTGCCGTCCGCATTCACCACGGGAAGACCGGGCTTCACCATGTCGGCGGTAAAGGCCGTGTACCAGAAGATCTGCTGGGCGATGTTGCCTTGTGCCGGCACCGGCCCCGACTCGGAGAAGTTCATGCCCTGCGCTTGAGGCGGAGCGTATTTCTTCATCCATTCGAGATATTTGGCGATGGAATATACGGCTGCGGGGCCGTTGGTGTCGCCGCCGCGCTCGATGGAGGAGCCGACGGGGCGGCAGCCTTCCATCCGGATGCCCCATTCGTCCACCGGCAGACCGTTCGGAATGCCCTTGTCGCCGTTCCCGGCCATGGAGAGCCAGGCATCGGTGAAGCGCCATCCGAGCGACGGGTCTTTCCTGCCATAATCCATGTGGCCGTAGACCTTGACGCCGTCGACCTCCTTGATGTCGTTGGTGAAGAATTCGGCGATATCCTCATAGGCCGACCAGTTCACCGGCACACCGAGGTCATAGCCGTATTTGGCCTTGAACTTCTCCTTGAATTCCGGGCGCTGGAACCAGTCGTAGCGGAACCAGTAGACGTTCGCGAATTGCTGGTCCGGCAGTTGATACATCTTGCCGTCGGGCGCCGTGGTGAACGACCTGCCGATGAAATCGGCAACATCGAGAGTGGGCGATGTCACGTCCTTGCCTTCGCCCGCCATCCAGTCGTCGAGCGGGATAGCCTGCTTGTAGCGGAAGTGGGTGCCGATGAGATCGGAATCGTTGACCCAGGCGTCGTAGATGTTGCGGCCGGACTGCATCTGCGTCTGGATCTTCTCCACCACGTCGCCTTCTTGGATCAAGTCATGATTGATCTTGATGCCTGTGATTTCCGTGAAGGCCTTGGCGAGGGTCTTGGCCTCGTATTCATGGGTCGTGATGGTCTCGGAGACCACGTTGATCTCCTGGCCCACGAACGGCTTGGCCGCATTCACGAACCATTCCATCTCCTTCAACTGCTCATCCTTGGAGAGAGTGGAAGGCTGGAATTCGCTGTCGATCCAGCGACGGGCCTCTTCCATGCCCGCGAGAGCGGCGCTGGAGCCAAGCGCCATGGCGAGGACGCTTGTTGTGACAAACAGCTTCAAGTGCCGGTGAGATTGGGTGAGTTTCATTCATTCCTCCCAGGTAATGCCCTGGCCGGCTTGTATGCTGGTCTTGTTTCCCTCCGGTCCGGGCTAACCGAAGAGCTTTCTTGAGCCATCCCTCCTAGACGTAGCGAAACACGGCTGCTGCGTAGAGCAGGGACAGGCCGGAAGCCCACCACAGGTCCGGGCCAATGAGGCCCAGCCATGCGAGGTGGATGAAAGCTGCACCGAGAAGCGAGATGAAGAGGCGGTCGCCACGGGTCGTGGGAATGCGCAACACGCCGATACGTTCCGTCTCCGGGCGCTGGACTGCCAGCAGGGTCATGACGAGCAGGAGGCTCGCGATGCCGGCGAAGAAGAGGCCAGTCTGCCACGTCCAGGCCATCCAGGCGAGATCAGGCATGGCGCTCTCCTCAAACCCGACCCAGGGCAAAGCCCTTGGCGATGTAGTTGCGGACGAACCAGATCACGAGCGCGCCCGGCACGATGGTGAGGACGCCGGCAGCGGCGAGCAGCCCCCAGTCCATGCCGGCGGCCGAGATGGTGCGGGTCATGGTGGCGGCGATGGGCTTGGCGTTGACCGAGGTCAGGGTGCGCGCCAGCAGCAGTTCGACCCATGAGAACATGAAGCAGAAGAAGGCCGCGACTCCGATGCCCGAGGCGATCAGCGGCATGAAGATCTTCACGAAGAAGCGGGGAAACGAGTATCCGTCGATGGCGGCGGTTTCATCGATCTCCCGCGGAACACCCGACATGAAGCCTTCCAGGATCCACACGGCCAGCGGCACGTTGAAAAGGCAATGGGCAAGGGCCACAGCCCAGGGCGTGTCGAAGAGCCCGATGGCGGAATAGAGATTGAAGAAGGGCAGGGCAAAGACCGCAGCCGGCGCCATGCGGTTGGTGAGCAGCCAGAAGAACAGGTGCTTGTCGCCGAGAAATCTGTAGCGCGAGAAGGCATAGGCCGCCGGGAGCGCGAAGGAGATCGACAGGACCGTGTTGATGACGACATAGGTCAGCGAGTTGATGTACCCCGAGTACCAACTCGGATCGGTGAATATCCTGATATAGTTGTCGAAGGTGATTTCCCTCGGCCAGAGGGTAAGGCCGGACGTGATTTCCATGTTCGTCTTCAGGCTCATGTTCACGAGCCAGTAGATCGGCAGCATCAGGAACAGGAGGTAGAGCGTCATCACCACCACGCGGCCGTTGACGCGCGGGCCGGACAGGGCACGGTTCGCGGCGAGAGGGGTGGCGACGGGTCTTGTTTCTGAGGTGCCGACGGCGATGGTCCCGGTCATGCTTCGACTCTCTCCCGCTCGGCATCCACGTTGGTCATGACGGTGTAGAAGACCCAGCAGATGGCGAGGATGATCAGGTTGTAGACCAGCGACATGGCCGCCGCCTTGCCGAGGTCGAACTGGCCGAGGGCCAGCTTCACCAGATCGATGGACAGGAACGTGGTGGCGTTGCCCGGGCCGCCGCCGGTGATCACGAAGGGCTCCGTGTAGATCATGAAGGAATCCATGAACCGCAGGAGCACGGCGATCAGCAGAACGCGACGCATCTTGGGCAGCTGGATCGTTCGGAAGACGGCCCAGCGCGATGCGCCGTCGATACGGGCGGCCTGATAATAAGCATCGGGAATGGATTTCAGTCCGGCATAGCAGAGAAGCGCGACGAGGCTCGTCCAGTGCCACACATCCATCACGATCAGCGTCGCCCAGGCGTCGATGGGATCGTTGGTGTAGTTGTAATCCATGCCGATGCGACTGAGCGTCCAGCCGAGCAGGCCGATATCGCCACGGGCGAAAACCTGCCAGATCGTGCCGACCACGTTCCATGGAATGAGCAGCGGCAGAGCCATCAGGACGAGACAGAGCGCGACGGTCCAGCCCTCTCGCGGCATGGCGAGCGCCACCGCAATGCCGAGCGGCACCTCGATCATGAGAATGATCGCCGAGAAGAGAAGGGTGCGCCAGAGGGCGCCGAAGAAGCGTCCTCCGAGTTCCGTCGATGGATCGAGCAGTTCCAGGAACCAGCCGATTCCATTCCAGAAGAACTGGTTGTTGCCGAAAGTGTCCTGGACCGAGTAGTTCACCACAGTCATCAGCGGCAGGACGGCCGAGAAGGCCACGATGGCAAAGACCGGAAGAACGAAGAACCAAGCTCTGTTGTTGACGGTCTTCGTCATACCCGCCCCCCTCCGATGGGCTCTCCCGAGACGAGGTGCCCGTTGGCATAGATGTGGATCTGGCGCGGATCGAACGCGAGGGATGCCTCATTCCCGTCGATGGGGATATCGTCCGGGACGCTGGCAGCCAGAGGTCGTCCGCTCATCTCCACGCGGGCGATGCGGGCGCGACCGATATCGTCGATGCGACGCACCCGGACGGGCAGTCCGGAGCCTCTCGGCTGAAGGCGCACGAATTCGGGCCGGATGCCGAGTTCGACCCGCTCACCGTCGGAGAGCGTGCGATAGATCCGCTGCAGAGGAATGGCCTGATTGCCGATGAAGGCCGTGGCGCCTTCGACCTTGCAGGGAAGAATGTTCATGCCCGGCGAGCCGATGAAATGCCCGACGAAGGTGTGGGCCGGGCGTTCGAACAGCTCGTCGGGCGTTCCGGTCTGCACCACGGCGCCGTCATGCATGACCACGACCTTGTCGGCGAAGGTGAGCGCCTCCGTCTGATCGTGCGTCACGTAGATCATGGTGATGTCGAGGGCGCGGTGGATCTCCTTGAGGGTCGAGCGCAGCTGCCATTTCAGGTGCGGGTCGATCACCGTGAGGGGCTCGTCGAACAGGATGGCTGCCACGTCGGGACGCACGAGGCCGCGTCCGAGAGAGATCTTCTGCTTCATGTCCGCCGTAAGGTTGCTCGCCTTGCGGTCGAGCACCCGGGTCAGGTCGAGAAGACGCGCAATCTCCTCGACACGCCGGGTGGTCCTGTCGCGGGGGACGTGTCGGTTCTTGAGCGGGAAGGCCAGGTTCTCACGCACGCTCATCGTGTCGTAGACCACGGGGAACTGGAACACCTGGGCGATGTTGCGCGCCTCCGTCGGGAGATCCGTGACATCGAGGTCGTCGAAGAGAACCCGCCCGCGCGTGGGACGGACCAGCCCTGAGATGATGTTGAGCAGGGTGGTCTTGCCGCACCCGGACGGCCCCAGCAGCGCATAGGCGCCGCCCTGGCCCCACACATGGTTGATTTCCTTCAGGGCGTAATCGTCCGCCGTGCGGGGATCGGGCCTGTAGGCATGGGCGAGATGATCGAGGGTGATGCGGGCCATCCGTCTCTCCTCACGCGGCCTTCTGGGCCGGGTCGACGGCGGCCAGGCGGCCTTCCGTGTCGAACAGGAACAGGTGTCGCGGATCGATATAGGCCGTGACGGTGGATTTCGGCTCCAACCGCCTCACGCCGGGCATGAGCGCAACGAGGCGATGCTCGCGCGCATCGAGGTGGACGTAGCTCTCCGACCCGGTGATCTCGGACACGGAAACGACAGCCGGAATGGGGATCCCATCGGGGCCTGCCGGTTCGAGGGTGAGGTGATGAGCCCGGAAGCCGATCGTGTACTCCCCGTCAGGGACGGCTGCGAGCGGGCCCGCCGTGTCGATCTCTGCCCCCGTGCTCAGGACCGCCTTGCCGCCCGCTTTACGGGCTTTCAGGGTGTTGAGTGGCGGATCGGAGAAAACCCGCGCCGTGGTCAGATCGCGCGGACGACGGTAGACCTGCGGCGTCGGTCCGAATTGGGTCACTCGGCCCTCAAACAGAGTCGCCGTGTTGCCGCCCAGGAGCAGAGCCTCCGACGGCTCCGTCGTCGCATAGACGAAAACGGCGCCCGATGCCGCGAAGACCCGTGGCAGCTCCTCGCGCAATTCCTCGCGGAGCTTGTAGTCGAGATTCGCCAGGGGCTCGTCGAGCAGGACGAGATCCGCGCGCTTCACCAGCGCCCGGGCGATCGCGGTGCGCTGCTGCTGACCGCCTGAGAGGTTCAGCGGCTTGCGGTCGAGATAAGGCTCGAGCTTCAGAAGCTTGGCGGCCTCGCGGACGCGCTTGTCGATTTCATCTTTCGGCAGGCCTGCAACGCGTAGGGGCGACGCGATGTTCTCGTAGACATCGAGCGACGGGTAGTTGATGAACTGCTGATAGACCATGGCCACGCTGCGGCGCTGCACGGGCCATCCAGTCACGTCCTGCCCACCGACGAGGACACGGCCGCTCGTTGGTGAATCGAGTCCGGCCATGAGCCGCATGAGTGAGGTCTTGCCCGCGAGCGTCGCCCCAAGCAGGACGTTGAGGGAGCCGCGCTCCAGGGTCAGGCTGACATCATCGATATGCGTGGCTGATCCGACCTTCTTCGATACGCCTTCCAGGGCAAGGGTCATCGGCGCGCCCCTCCGCCGTGAGCTGCATGGGGAGCGTCAAGGACAGGATATGGAGGGATCGTCGCGGGGTCACGCCCCACCGCGTTTCGGGCAATGTCATGCCCGCATGCGCGACCACTCACCGCGACGCCGAACGTCGCCGATTCTTGCGAACCCAAGAGCGCTTCTCCCAGCCACAGCCCTTAAGGGCGTAAGCTTTCTTTTATTGTTATGGTGAAGGTATCTTGCCCCCATTGCGAAAGCAACTGTCCAATACCCTCACGGAACTGGTCTTTGACCGGACCGAACTGTCAAGGTTATTCGCGCCGGACGGCTGGCTGCTTGATGCGCAATTGAACTGTAGCGCCTTTCAGGAGTTCAAGCACCACATGCCGGTTGCGCTTCTCTCCACTTGTGGCCGGGTCCATCCTTATCATCGGCTGGGAGAATGCTATGCCAGATACCGCAAAGCCGCTTGCCATCGTGACAGGTGCCTCCTCGGGCATTGGGTACGAACTCGCGAAGCTTTGTGCCCGGAACGGGTACGATCTGCTGATTGCGGCTGATCAAACTGCCATCCACGATGCGGCGAAGGACTTCCAGGCTCTCGGGGCAAAGGTCCATGCTGTCGAGGCCGACCTCGCTACTCTCGAGGGCGTCGACAAGCTTTACGCTGCGGCTCAAGGGCGGCCGGTCGGTGCGCTCCTGGCCAATGCCGGGCACGGGCTCGGTCATGGCTTCCTCGATCAGGATTTTTCCGAAGCACGCCACGTGATCGACACGAACATCACCGGTACGATCTATCTGATCCAGAAGGTCGGCCGGGACATGCGAGCCAGGAACGAGGGCAAGATCCTCATTACCGGCTCGATCGCCGGGTTCATGCCGGGCACCTTCCAGGCCGTCTACAACGGCACGAAGGCCTTCATCGATTCTTTCTCCTTTGCCCTGCGGAATGAGCTGAAGGATACGAACATCACGGTGACTTGCCTGATGCCAGGCGCGACCGATACCGAGTTCTTCGAACGCGCCGGCATGGAAGACACGCGGATCGGTCAGGACAAGAAGGACGATCCCGCCACCGTGGCGAAGGTCGGCTTCGACGCCATGATGAACGGCGAGGGGGACGTGGTGAGCGGGTGGAAGAACAAGTTCACGACGATTCTTGCCAATGTGACACCGGCCGGCATGCTCGCCGAACAGCACCGCAAGATGGCCGAGCCGGGGTCGGGCAAGCGCTGATCGCCACCTTGTTGCGGATGCTCCCATGAATTCCTCGCGGTTGCTACGTTGACGATTGCATCCTGATCAGTCAGGAGCGGTGGTGAAACCGCGAGGGATTTTTCCATGGCCAACGCGACGGACCTGCTGCAACGCCTGACCGGCCTTCTCGGCCCTTCGGTCGTCATCACGGAGGGGGCGGATCTCGAGCCTTACGCGATCGACTGGCGCAGGCTCTTTCCGGGCAAACCCGCCTGCGTCGTCCGTCCTTCCACGGCCCAGCAGGTTGCCCAGATCGTGCAGATCTGCCGCGAGGCGGGTGCCGCAATTGTCCCGCAGGGAGGCAACACGGGGCTTGCTGGCGGGGCGGTGCCGGATGCGTCCGGCACACAGGTCGTTCTGTCGCTCAACCGCATGGCGGCCATCCGCAGCGTCGATCCTGTCGGCTTGACCATCGAGGCCGAGGCCGGGTGCATCCTGAAAGTCGCCCAGGATTCCGCTGCGGCGGCGGGGCGCCTTCTGCCGATCAGCCTGGCGGCCGAGGGCTCGGCCACCATTGGCGGGGTGATCGCGGCCAATGCGGGTGGCGTGAACGTTCTGCGCTACGGCATGACCCGAAGCCTCGTGCTCGGCCTCGAGGTCGTCCTGCCCGACGGCACGCTCGTCGATGGATTGCGGAAACTGCGCAAGGACAATGCGGGCTATGATTGGAAACAGCTCTTCATCGGCAGCGAGGGAACGCTCGGGATCGTCACGGCGGCGGTCCTGAGGCTTCTGCCGCGCCCCAAGCATGCGGTGACGGCTTTGCTCTCGGTGGCAAACCCTGCAGCGGCCCTGCGCCTTCTGGAACTCGCCCAGGACGAACTGGGCGATCAGATCTCGGCCTTCGAACTGATCTCGGCCACCTCCATGCAGCTCGTCGCCAGGCACGCTGGCCTGAAAGCACCCATCGCCGAGGGCGAATGGTTCGTGCTGATCGAAGCGGCTTCCAGCCTCGCTGGCCTGCGTGAAGCTGCCGAAACCATGCTGGGCACGGCCTTCGAGCAGGAGATCGCACTCGACGGCGTCATCGCCGAATCAGGCGCTCAGGCCGCCCAGCTATGGGCCCTGCGCGAGCACGTGACGGAATCCGAAGCGCGGGAGGGCAAGAGCGTCAAGCACGACGTTTCCGTTCCGCTCACCGAGGTGCCACGATTCCTCATCGAAGCGGGAGAGGCGCTGGCCGCCGGCGCACCGGGCACGCGCGTGAACGCCTTCGGACACCTCGGCGACGGCAACATCCACTACAATGTTCTCGTGGATGCAGGCCACGACGCAGGCCTGGTGAACCGCATCGTGCACGACGTGGTGGCGGCTTTCGGCGGCAGCATCTCGGCCGAGCACGGCATAGGCCAGTACCGCGTGGGCGAGCTGGCACGCTACCGCGCAGCTCCCGAGATGGAGCTCGCCCGTGCAGTGAAACGGGCGCTCGACCCCGACAACCGTCTCAATCCGGGCAAGGTGCTTTCGGTCTGAGGGGCTCAGCCACGGCCGAGCGAATAGAATTCGTCGTTCGGCCGCATGCTGGTGACATTGGCGAGGCGGTTCGACATGGCGAAGAATGCCGCGATGGCCGCGATGTCCCAGACATCGTCCTCCGAGAAGCCGTGAGAGGCGAGCGTCGCAATATCCTCATCGCCGACCGAATAAGCCTCCAGCGCGACCTTCATGGCGAAATCCAGCATCGCCTTTTGGCGGGGCGTGATGTCGGCCTTGCGGTAGTTGATCGCGACCTGGTCGGCGATCAGCGGGTTCTTGGCACGGATCCGCAGGATCGCCCCGTGGGCGACGACGCAATATTGACATTGGTTGGCATTGCTTGTCGCCACCACGATCATCTCTCGCTCGGCCTTGGTCAGATTGCCGGGCTTGTCCATCAAGGCGTCGTGATAGGCGAAGAAGGCGCGGAACTCGTCCGGTCGGCGAGCCAGCACGAGAAAGACGTTCGGCACGAAGCCCGACTTCTCCTGAACCGCAAGGATCCGTGTGCGGATATCCTCCGGGAGGCCGGAGATCTCAGGGACGGGAAAGCGGCTGATCGGCGGCTTGCTCACGACTGGCACCTCTTCGAGTAAGACCCTGTATACGAGGTGGCGTGCCTCGAGGTCTTATTGCCAGATCGAGCTTATTCAGGTTGGATCCTCCATACAATGTGCGAGAACCGATCTGGAGGAGAACGCCGATGAGTGCCCAGCAGGCCGCGTCCAGCCATGACATTCTGATGCGCGACGAGCAGGATGGGGTCGTGACGCTGACTCTCAACCGTCCTGCCCAGTTCAATGCTTTGTCCGAGGACATGCTGACGGCGCTCCAGGAAGCGCTGGACGAGTTGAAGGAGGACGACGCGGTCCGCTGCGTCGTTCTTGCCGCTTCAGGCAGGGCCTTCTGTGCGGGGCACGACCTCAAGCAGATGCGGGCCAACCCGCGGCAGGCGTATTATCAGGCGCTGTTCGCGCAGTGCAGCCGGGTGATGCAGGGGATCATCAACCTGCCCGTTCCGGTCATTGCTCGCGTGCATGGCATGGCGACCGCCGCGGGCTGCCAGCTGGTTGCTTCCTGCGATCTGGCTGTTGCCGCCGAGAGCGCGACCTTCGCCGTCTCGGGCATCAATGTGGGTCTGTTCTGTTCCACGCCGGCCGTGGCGCTTTCCCGCAACGTTTCACCCAAGCACGCCTTCGACATGCTGGTGACCGGGCGTTTCATTTCGTCCAGCGAGGCCCTGTCTTTCGGGCTCATCAACAGGGTAGCGCCCGATGCCATGCTGGACGAGGCCGTTGCCGCATTGACGGCGGATATCTGTGCCAAGAGCCCGGTTGCGATCCGGACGGGAAAGGCCATGTTCAGCCGTCAGCGCTCCATGAGCCTGGAGGAGGCTTATGCCTATGCCGGAGACGTCATGGCCTGCAACATGATGGCTGAAGATGCCGCCGAGGGGATCGATGCCTTCATCGAGAAACGTAAGCCCGTGTGGAAGGGGCGATGAATCGCCCCGATCAAACTCCGGCCTTGTGAGCCCGGGCCATCTCCCGCAGCTGGAACTTCTGGATCTTGCCCGTGGAGGTCTTGGGCAGCTCCGTGAAGATGACCGTGCGGGGGCACTTGTAGGAGGCGAGATGCTGCCGGCACCACGCTATGATGTCCTCCGCCGGGAGTGACTGATCGGGCTTCAGCTCCACGAAGGCGCAGGGCGTCTCGCCCCATTTCTCGTCCGGCATCGCGACGACGGCAGCCGCCTGGATCGCAGGATGCCTGTAGAGGGCATCTTCCACTTCGATGGACGAGATGTTCTCGCCGCCGGAAATGATGATGTCCTTGGAGCGGTCCTTCAACTGCACGTAGCCGTCGGGATATTTCACGCCGAGGTCGCCGGAATGGAACCAGCCGCCCTCGAAGGCCTTTGCCGTGCCGGACGGATTCTTGAGATAGCCCTTCATGACGACATTGCCGCGGAACATGACCTCGCCGAGGCTCTGCCCGTCGGCAGGTACCGGGCGCATCGTTTCCGGATCGAGCACGTCGAGGGCTTCCAGCACCGGATAGCGCACACCCTGACGAGCCTTCTTGGCCGCATAGCCGCTTGAGTCGAGCGCATCCCATTCTTCATGCCACTCGTTGACGACCGCCGGACCATAGACTTCCGTCAGGCCATAGAGATGCGTCACGTCGAAGCCCGCTGCCTTCATGGCCGCGAGCACAGCTTCCGGCGGGGGAGCCGCGGCCGTCAGGAATTTGACCGCATGGGGCAGGGGGCGTTTCTCGGAAGCAGGCGCATTGAGCAGCGTCGACATGACAATGGGTGCACCGCAGAGATGCGTGACCCCGTGGTCGGCAAGCGCGTCGTACATGGGCTTCGCGCGGACTGCGCGCAGGCAGACATGAGTGCCCGCGACGATGGACAGCGACCAGGGAAAGCACCAACCGTTGCAGTGGAACATGGGCAATGTCCACAGATAGACGGGATGCTGCCCCATGCCGGCGGTGAGGATGTTGCCCATGGCGAGCAGGTAGGCGCCGCGATGGTGATAGACGACGCCCTTCGGGTCGCCCGTGGTGCCTGAGGTGTAGTTCAGGGTGATCGCGTCCCACTCGTCCCGAGGTGGATTCCAGGCAAACTCAGGATCGCCCTCGGCCAGCAGTTCCTCATATTCCATGGTACCCAGCCGTTCGCCGGGGCCGGTGAATTCAGGGTCGTCATAGTCGATGACGAGGGGTTTAACCGAAGATTGCGCCAGCGCCGCCTTGATGGTGGCCGAGAACTCCCGGTCCGTGATCAGCACCTTGGCTTCGCTGTGCTCCAGAGAGAAGGCAATGATCTTGGCGTCGAGGCGCGTGTTCAGCGTGTTGAGCACGGCGCCGGCCATGGGGACGCCGTAATGGCATTCGAGCATGGCGGGCGTGTTGGGAAGCATGACCGAGACGGTATCGCCGCGACCGATTCCGCGCTTGGCGAGCGCGGACGCTAGGCGCCGGGCCCGGGCGTAGAAGTCACGATAGCTGCGAACGAGAGAGCCGTGGATCACGGCCGGACGATCCGGATGAACGCTCGCGGCCCTCTCCAGGAAGGAGAGCGGCGTCAGCGGCTGAAAATTTGCCGGATTCTTGTCGAGGTTCGTATCGTAGATCGTTGAGGTCACGGGCATTCCTCCCCCGCCGACGAGTATCGCCAGGGGGAAGGACACTGACAATCCTACGAAATGTCAGCCTTTGAACGACCCGCGGAGCTTCATTCCTTGATCGACATCATGGCGCGCTGCGCTTTCGCCGTGATCTCGCCCCAGGCCTGGGCACGAATATCCGAGGGCTGGCAGACCCACGATCCGCCGATCGCCACGACGTTCGACAGGGCGAGCCAGTCCCGGGCGTTCTTCTCGTCGATCCCGCCCGTCGGGCAAAAGCGCGCCTGCGGGAACGGTCCGGCAAGGGCCTTGAGAGCCGGAATGCCGCCGGCTGCAACCGCCGGGAAGAACTTGACGGTCTGAAAGCCATGGGCGAGGGCTGCCATCAGCTCGGAGGCAGTCGCGATGCCGGGAATGAACGGCATCTCGCTCCGGCTCGCCGCTTCGAGCAGGTCCGGCGTGGCACCGGGGCTCAAGGCATAGCGTGCGCCGAGGGCCTGAGCACGCTCCAGATCCTTCGGGGTCAGAACGGTCCCGATGCCGACGATGGCCTCCGGCACATCCCGGATGATGGCGGCTGCGGATTCTGCTGCAGCGGCAGTGCGCAGGGTGATTTCCAGCAGGCGCAGCCCGCCCGCTACGAGAGCCCGCGCGAGGGGAACGGCATCCTCCACACGCTCCAGCGTGATCACCGGAACGATGGGGCCGGCGCGGAGGAGATCGGCCAGCGTCTTGCTGCGGGCGCTGGCGAGGTCCTTCTGGTCTTGAGGCATGACAGGAACTCCCTGGATGGAGATGATCGAAAGGCTCTATGGCATGGCCTCGCGCGGAATGATCGCGCCGCGATAGCGCACGACCTGTCCGGCGAGGCGATGTCCTGCCGCCGCAGCGGAACGAGGAGTCTCCCCCGACAGGCGTGCATTCAGATAGGCGGCGGCGAAGCTGTCGCCGGCCGCCGTGGTGTCGACCACGTCTTCCGCAGGCTTGCCGGGCACGAGAATGTCCTCACCTTGCGATAGGACGCGGCAGGTCAGGTCGGGATGTTTGAGGACGATCTCCGCCCGGTCGGAGAAAGCCAGCAGTTCGTCCACACCCTTGTCGCCGAACAGGAGATCGAGATCTTCCGTGGACGCGAGGATGATGTCGGCGCATTCGAAGGCCTGACGGAAGGCAGCCCTCGCGACCTCCGGATCCGGCCAGCCGCGCGGGCGGAAATTCGTGTCGAATGCAACCCGCCGGCCCCTGGACCGGGCGTCGCGAAGAACGTCGAACAGACGCTCGCGGCCGCTCTCCCCGTAGAGAGAAAGCGAAATGCCCGAGAGGTAGACGAGATCGTAGGTGCCGATGGATTCGATGACGCTCGCGGCTTCCGGCGCCTGGAACAGCAGACGCGCGGCTGCGGTTTCGCGCCAGTAGGAGAAACGGCGTTCGCCCTTCGGATCGGTTTGGATGATGTAGAGTCCCGGGAGACGCCCGGGCAGGCGCAGCACCTGTTGCGTCCCAACGCCTTCCTTGTTCCAGGCCGCGATCAGCTCGTCGCTCCAGCTGTCGTCTCCCAGCGCGGTGATGTAGTCGGTCCGGGTTCCGAGACGGGCCAAGTAGACGGCCGTGTTGAAGGTGTCGCCGCCATAGCCTCTGGACAGCCGGCCATCGGCCTCCTCCCGAAGCTCGATCATGCATTCACCGATGCAGGCGACTTTTGTCATAATTTCACCGTGGCGCGTTTCGGAACGTGGAGAGCCTCAGCCCGTTGCCGATCCAATAACCGGAATACTGCAATTTTGCGACAGGAGAGGGGACATCAAAATATCCCCGGATGTCCAGACCTAAGACGAGAAAGAGACAGGGCAACCGTGGGATAACCCCTATCCGGACTCGAAATGCGGTTCTGCCGGCGACGTTTCTTTGCATGCGATTCCTGTCAGGCGTCGGATACGGAGCGCGCTTCAAAGCCTTGCGGAGCTAGCATTCAGGCCATTCTTGACGAGAAATCGACAAGTAACTCGTACTATTGTGCGGAAAGCCGGCTTTGCCATCTTTAATTCTTGGCTGAAAGCGTTATTGAGATTCTGCTGTCTTATGCATTCACCATCTACAATAAGGAGTTTCTGATGGCCAAGACTGCAACCAAGGTTTCCAAGAAGGCCCCGGCCAAGAAGGCTGCGGCCCCTAAGGCTGCAGCGAAGGCATCGTCGAAGGCTGCAAAGGCACCCGCGAAGGCCGCCAGCAAGGCTGCTGCGACCAAGGCTCCGGCGAAGAAGGCGGCCGTGAAGAAGGTTGCGAAGGCTTCCTCCTCGGCATCGTCCCCGATCCTGACGCTGCGCCACATCGCTGAGAAGCTCTCCGAGCTGCACGAGGTTCCCAAGCGCCAAGCCAACGAGATGCTGACCCAGGTTGTCGAGATGATCGCCAAGAGCCTGAAGAAGGGCGACAAGATTCGCCTGACTGGCCTCGGCATCCTCCAGGTGCGCAAGCGCGCCGCTCGCATGGGCCGCAACCCTCAGACCGGCGAGCCGGTGAAGATCAAGGCTTCGAAGAAGATCGCTTTCCGCGCTGCCAAGGACCTCAAGGAATCCATCTGATCCTTGAGCGACGGGGACAGCGCCCGACGCATGTCCCATCAGGTTTCCGACAGGGAGCAAGGCGGCCATCCGCCTTGCTCTGTTCGTTGAGGGTATTGTTCGGTGAAGGGGTCCGGTTCAGCGGCAGAATGCGGCCCGGCGCGGAGGAGAGAGGCTTCCTCGCAAGTGGAGACAGCTCTGGGGCGGTGGCGTCTTCCTGAGTGTCGCGATGAAAGCCTCCCGCTTCTCAGTAAGACTGGATTGAGAGGCCTCGCCTCCTTGCATGCACAGGATGGCCGGGCGCTGTTCGAGTCACATGTCCTTCGCCCGACGACCCGGTAGCACTTTGGGCAGGAAACCTTCCTCGGGCACACATCTCGGCACGTACGCCCGTCATGGCGTCAATCACCGCGCAAGCGTCCAGCGCAACGAAACTGCCATCGATGCTGCAGGTATACTCTGGCTTATGGATACTTGATTCTGGTCGAGCACAATTGGGCCGGTAGAAACGCTCAACTATCAGCGTCGTTTCTTCCCACCCCAGAGCATCGTTTGGAGCGGCCCACAGGGGCGTACGGTGCACTCTAGGGCATCGGACCTGAAAGTGGATTGTACTTTTGGGATGCTATCCGATGCTCCTCTCTTTGAAGAGCGCTACGCAAATTGTTGATTCCGCACTCGGCCGCGACTGCGTTCGGGCTCACCATGATCATCTTCATTCCGATCTGAACGCATGCTCGGCGTGTGACCCATGATCGACTGATCTTCGCGCTTTTGGAGGCGAAGGATAGATCAGTTGAACGCGTAGCTCGGAGCCTCGCCCATTTGGGCCGCCTTGGCTGCGAGCAGCAGAGCCTCGCCGAGTTCCCGGGCGTGCTCGGGCGTCATGGCAACCGGCATCTGGTGGCGGATGCCGCGCTCGTATTCCTCAGGCGTTGTCGCGAGTTCGATCACCATCATCGCGTCGCGGCCGTCGAGCGTACCGACGGAGAAGCTGGTGAGAGCGCCGATCAGATCCATATCCGGTTTCATGGTTTTGC
Source organism: Microvirga calopogonii (assembly GCF_003347665.1). GTDB lineage: Bacteria > Pseudomonadota > Alphaproteobacteria > Rhizobiales > Beijerinckiaceae > Microvirga > Microvirga calopogonii. Next base: position 28,544 of record NZ_QDGA01000023.1, on the reverse strand, counting down.
CCTTTGCGTAGCGTAAGAAATATCTACTCGAACGGGTCATCCCTGTCTGCTCTGCGTATAGAGGGTGGATTTTGTTACGTATTCCGGGCGTGCTCCGAAAACGAATGGTCGGCGGTTGCCCGCCGTTTCGCAGCCGTCGGGAAAAGGGGAGTATTCGCGACGCCAAGTAAACTCGCCAATTTATCGGCCAAGTTTGCGTATCAAATGCCTGATTGAAACGTTGACAGACAGTAATCTTGGCCGCGGATCGCGCGATTGAAGGCCGGGAACGGAGATGGTCATGGCGAATATGTTCCTGAGTACTCTCGCGTTCTTTCTTCTGGCCGGTGATGTTCTTGCTGGCGGACCCGCTCCGGAAACCCAGCTCGATGTCGCCCTCGTGATCGCGGTCGATGTATCGTCCTCGATGGAAAGTGACGAGCAGGGTCTTCAGCGCGAAGGTTTCATCGATGCCTTCCGATCCTCTCTCGTCCATGAGGCCATCGGGAGCGGCCTGAACGGCCGCATCGCCGTCACCTATGTGGAATGGTCCGGTGTCAAGGATCAGCGGGTCATCGTGCCGTGGACGATCATCGACAGCCCTGAAAAGGCGATGTCGTTCTCCAACCAGCTCGCCTATCAGCCGATTCGCCAAGCGGGAATGACCTCGATTTCCGGAATCATCGACCAAAGCCGCAAGCTCTTCGAGCAGCTAGGAGGGAGTCCGGTCCGCCGCGTCATCGACATATCGGGAGATGGTCCCAACAACGACGGCCGCCATGTCACCTATGCGCGCGACGAGGCAGTCGCGGACGGTATCATCATCAACGGCCTGCCCATCATGTTCACTCGTGGCACCGGCACTGCAGAGCAGGAGGATTTGGATCTCTACTACAGGGAGTGCGTGATCGGGGGCGTCGGCTCCTTCGTGCTTCCCCTGCATGATCCGGAGCAGTTCGCCATGATGGTCCGCACAAAGATCATGCGGGAGGTCGCGGGGGTTGGCGATGCGCGGTCCTTGATCATGCCGGCCCAGTTGGGAAGCATGAACTGCATCACGGGGGAAAGACGCAAGCAGGAAGATCTGCTGAGCCAGGATAAGAAGCCCTGAAGGGCGCTCCAACTCCTCTGTGCCCACCGGGAGAATTTTCGATGGAGTGGATCCGATCCATCGCCAAAGAATGCGACCCCGCAAGGATGAGTTGGCTCCACGCGCGTGGAGCCACCTCCATGCTCATTTCATGAGGCCAGCGGACCTGAGTGCCTTCGTGATCACCGCGCCGATATCCAACTGAGACGGCGGCCGCTTGCTCCGCTGCGCAGCGTGCGCAGGGCTCTCCATGTCGGGCGCTTCCGTTGCGGAGGGGAGCACGTGAACGGTCGCTGTCGTGTCGCGGGCGGCAGCGTCATCGGCGCTCTGGCTCGATACTCTCCCTTCGAAGGGTTCCGTCAGCCCCCAGAACTTCGCGATCCGGTAGCTCGACGAGATGCCCACATCGAGCAGGAAGGGGCCGGCCGTACCGTAATTGTGCTCGTCGTTGCCGACGGCCAAGGGCGTGCCGTGCGCCATGCCGGTGATGACATATTCCTCGATGATCTCGTCGCCTGCGTCATTGGCCCAGGCGCGTCTCGGGTAGCCGTCCACGACGTCGCTGCGGCTCGCTTCGGCACGAAGCCCGTGCACATTCGTCCATTGTTTGATGATCTCGCCCGCATTCATCGGCTTGACCGTCGCGTCTGCGCTGCCGTGCCACACGGACACTTTGGGCCACGGTCCCCTGTGGGATGACGCTTCCCGTACGAGGGCTCCCCATTCCTCGGCGGAACGCGTCTGCCCCTGGAACATGCACTCGAAGGCCTCCGGAATGCTGGTGGCGGAGCGATAGGGCAGGCCGGCAATGATGGCGCCCCCGGCGAAGACCTCCGGATAGGCAGCGAGCATGGTCGAGGTCATTGCGCCGCCGGCCGAGAGCCCGGTCACGAAGATCCGGCGGCGATCAAGGCCGTGCCGCTCGATCGCGTGCTCGACCATCTGCCGGATCGAATGAGCCTCGCCGCGGTCCCGCTCGATATCGGCAAGCTGAAACCAGTTGAAGCAGCGCTTCGGGTTGTTGGTCTCCTGCTGTTCGGGATAGAGCAGAACGAACCCGTAGCGGTCCGCGAGCGCCGACCAGCCCGAGCCATGATCATAGCCTGCCGCCGTCTGCGTGCATCCATGCAGGACAACCACGAGGGCGGGTGAAGGCGGCAGACTTTCCGGAACGTAAGTCAACATTCTCAGATTGCCGGGATTGGAGCCGAATCCGCTGACTTCGTTCAGCCGCGAAGGCACCGATGGAGTTCCCATCGCAGGGGATGCGGCGTTCGCCGCGTTCATAACGGTTTCCCACTGGCGGCGGTAATGTGCCAATTGGCGAATCATTTGCCCTAAGCGTTGCATAATGACTGGGCCCTTTCGGGTAAGGAGTTATCTCAAAGCCAACGCCTCATATGGGGTTTATGTTGCATCGCACAATAGTCTCGCTGCAATGCGCAATGCAAGCAGCTTCCCTGGAGACCGTCTCAGGAGCTTGCCCACTTCTCCTACGAAACGGAGACGGACAGCGTGATATCGCCTCACCATCGTTGAGCGCAAAAAATTCAGGCCGGGACACGCTGCTGTCCCGGCCTGTTTCCTTCATCAGGAGCGTTTCTCCGAAGATCTCTTCTTGTCCTTCGGGCGCTTCTGGTCCTTCGGACCTTTGCTGTCCTTGGCCGTCCGGTACGGAGGAGGTCCGCCTCTCTCCTGGGACGGCTTGCCTTTCGGCTTGTCCCACGGCTTGCCCTCACGGGGGCGCCTGTCGTGTGACTTGCCCGGTCCCGCATCTGCGGGCTCGATGCGAATGTCCTCGTCATTGGACTTGCGCGCGGCTGCGGCGAATTTCGGCGCATGCGACTTGGCGATCTCGAACTTGGTCTCGCGATCGAAGATCTTGATCGAGCCGATTTCCTTCTTCGTCACGTGACCCAGGCGGCAGATGATCGGCAGCAGCCAGCGGGGGTCGGCGTTGTTGCGGCGCCCGACGCTCATGCGGAACCACACCATATCCTCGGACGAGCGTTCGAAGCCCTCGTCGGACGAACCGCGGCCTCTCTCCTTGAAACCGCGCTGGCGCTCGTCCTGCCGCTCGCGCTTGTCCTTGCGCTGGCGTGGCTCGCGATCTGCGCCTGCATCGACGATTTCTTCCGGCGCAGGCAGACGCGCGCGGAAGAACCGCGCCAGGGCATTGGCGATGTCATCGGCCGAGCGTTCTGCAAGGAGAGCCCGCGCCATGGCGAGATCCTCTTCCGTCGCCTCTTCGGAGAAGATCGGATCCTGCATCATGCGTTCGCGGTCGCGCTGGCGGATTTCATCGGCGGTGGGCGGACCGGCCCAGGTCACGTCGACGCCGGCCATGTCGATCAGCCTCTCGGCCTTGCGCCGGCGCGTATAGGGCACGAGCATCACGCACACGCCCTTGCGGCCCGCGCGGCCCGTGCGGCCGCTGCGGTGCAGGAGCGTTTCGTGATCGTTCGGCAGGTCGAAATGGATCACGAGGCCGAGATCGGGCAGGTCGATGCCGCGGGCCGCCACGTCGGTCGCCACGCAGACGCGGGCGCGGCCGTCGCGCAACGACTGCAGGGCGTTGCTGCGCTCGTTCTGAGTCAGCTCGCCCGAGATGGCGACCGCCGCAAAGCCGCGCTCGATCAGGCTGGCATGCAGGTGACGCACCGCCTCGCGGGTATGGCAGAACACCATGGCGCCCCGGCTCTCGTAAAAACGCAGCACGTTGACGACCGCATGCTCGACCTCGTTGGGCGCGATCCTGAGCGCGCGATATTCGATATCGCCATGCGGCTCGTTCTCGACCAAGGTGTCGATGCGATGCGCCTCGCGCTGATAGCGTCGGGCCAGGGTGATGATGTTCTTCGGCAGGGTGGCGGAGAACAGGAGCGTACGCCGATCCTCGGGCGTGGCGTCGAGGATGAACTCCAGATCCTCGCGGAAGCCGAGATCGAGCATCTCGTCCGCCTCGTCGAGCACCACGACGCGCATCTTCGAGGTGTCGAGGCGGCCGCGCTCCAGGTGGTCGCGCAGGCGGCCCGGCGTTCCGACGACGATATGGCAGCCGTCGGCCAGGGCCCGCTGCTCCCGGCGCACGTCCATGCCGCCGACGCAGGAAACCACCCGCGCACCCGCCGGGCCATAGAGCCAGATGAGTTCGCGGTTGACCTGGAGAGCGAGCTCGCGGGTCGGGGCAATGATCAGGGCCAGAGGCTCGCGCGGGGCGTCGAAGCGCTCGGCGTCGCCCAGGAGAGTGGATGCCATGGCGAGGCCGTAGGCAACGGTCTTGCCCGAGCCGGTCTGGGCGGAGACGAGGAGGTCGCGGTCACGGGCATCCGGCTCCAGCACGGCGGCTTGGACCGGGGTCGGGTCGTTGTAGCCTCGGTCGGCAAGGGCGCGTTCGAGGCTGGGATTGGTCTTGGGAAAAGGCATGTGAATAGGGCTGAACCGTGTTGGGGAGCCTACCAAGGGCTCCGTTAGGAATGATCAGCCGGAGGCGGCGGCGTCGTCAATTTCGTCGATGGACACCAGGAACACGACATCGATATCGAGGTCGCCGTCATTGTCTTCGTCGTCTTCGTCGACCTCGTCCTCTTCATCCAGGGCCTCATAGAAGGCATCGATCTCATGTTCCGATGCGGGCCGTGTCGTCAAGGCAGCTGAGCCGTCCCAGAGGGACCGGCCCTCGCTCTTAAACGACTTTAGGTCATCTTTAAAGCTCTCACTGAAAAAGAGTTCGCGGGCCTGTTCCTCGTCCGCGTTCGTCACGGCGGCCGCCTTGCCGTCGATTTCCAGGGTGACCATGGCTCTTCCTTCGACAATAGGTTGATCAAAGCACTAACGCCTAGGTGCGGAATTCGATCAAACCGAAAGGCCTCAAGACTTTCCGGTCTCGCGAAGCATGTGAAAAGCACTTAAGACCAGTATAGACACGAAGCGACCAATATGAGACCAGTTAATTCGTGAACCCGACTGGACTCATTCCCCATTTCCGGTCTTTGGACCGGCTGTCCCTGCCAGGCTCCCGCGTCAATGAGGACGGGATCGGCCTGCACGGACCTTTTGCCTGGGTCATCGACGGGGCGACCGGGCTTTCGGACGAGAAGCTCACCTCCGGAGGCAGCGATGCCGCCTGGCTCGCCGGAACCGTCGGCGACCGGCTGATGCACCTCGCCGGGGAAATGGATGCCGATGCGATGCTGAGCCGGCTCGAAGCCGCCATCGATGCGGTCTTTCGGGAGGTCACGGCCCATTTGCAGGAAATTGACGACCATCAGGCGCCCTCCGCCTGCCTCGGCCTGATCGAGGCTGGAGCTGGGGAGAGAGGGCGCATCGCCGTGCAGGGCCGGTTCCTCGGCGACGTGATCGCTCTCGTGCCCACGGAGCAGGGGATTGTTCGCTGGAGCGACGAACGGGCGAAGCCTTTCGAGAGGAAGACCCTGGCGGCCCTCGGGGCCCGGGAGCATGAGCCAGGCTCCATCCCCGAGGCAGTCAGGCGCCAGATCCTCGAGAACCGTGCCAGGCTCAATCGGCCGGACGGCTATTGGGTCGTGAACCCGCGCCGCCCATGGGCCGGGCGAGAACTGCGCTTCGACGCGCAGGTGGAAGCGGGCGCCCCGATCGTCGTGGCGACCGACGGATTCATGAGGCTCGTCGATGTGTTCGGAGCGTACTCGGACAGTACCCTGCATGCCCGGCTTGCGGCAGGCAAGGGGACCGAGCTGATGCAGGAATTGCGGGAAAGAGAGCGGGGCGACCTCATGGCGGGCGCTTATCCTCGTGTTAAAACCCACGACGACGCGACGTTTCTCGTGATCTCAGCCGAGCCATATGGCTGAAGGAATTCCGCCCGGCATGGCCGAGAATCAGGCCGGGTGGTGGGAGGACAAGGACTTCAACGATGAGGGAACCGACAATGAAACTGACCCGACGCATTCTGATGGGCGCTGCCGCCGCGGGCTTCCTGCTCTCAGGCACGGCCGCCATGGCCCAGACCGAGCTGACCTTCTGGAGCTGGCGCCAGGAAGACAAGGCTTTCTACCAGGACATCATCAAGAAATTCCAGGCCGCCGAGCCGGGCATTACGGTGAAGTTCGAGACCTACGCGCCGGAGAACTACCAGACCATCCTGTCCACTGCGCTCGCCGCCGGTCGCGGTCCGGACGTGATCCAGGTTCGCGCCTACGGCAACCTCGAGACCATCGCGACCCCGGGCTATCTGCTCGCCCTCGACAAGCAGAACGTGCCGGAACTGGCGAATTTCCCGGAAGCGGCGCTCGCGGCCGAGACCCTGCGCTCGGACGGGAAGGTCTATGCGGTTCCCTTCGCCATGCAGGCGCAGCTCGTCGTCTACAACAAGAAGATCTTCAAGGATAACGGCCTGAACCCGCCGAAGACTTGGGACGAGATGATGTCCCTGGCGCAAGCCTTGAAGGCCAAGAACATCAACCCGTTCTCCAACGGCACGGCAACGGCCTGGCAGAACGAGACCATCGTGGGCGGCCTCCTCTCGTCCATGCTCGGCAAGGACTTCGAGGCCGACATCGTGTCCGGCAAGGCGAACTTCACCGATCCGCGCTTCGTCAGCGCCCTCGCCAAGCTGAAGGACATCAGCCAGTACTTCGCGCCCAACTTCACCGGCGTGGATTACCCGTCCTCGCAGCAGCTCTTCGTGGCGGGCCGCGCGGCCATGTTCGCGGGCGGCTCCTACGAGGTGGCGAACTTCAAGAACCAGAACCCCACCCTCGATCTCGGCGTGTTCCCGGCTCCCGTCCTGAAGGCGGGCGACCAGGCGCTGATCGCCACCTATTACGACGGCGGCTATGCGGTGAATGCGAAGACCGAGAAGAAGGACGCGGCGCTCAAGTTCGTGCGCTTCCTCGCCACGCCGGAATACGGCACGGCCTTCACCAACACGCTCAAGAACCTGTCGCCGATCAAGGGCATCAAGATCGAGGATCCGATCACGCAGGACGTGGCGAAGCTCGCCGAGAACTCCATGTCGTACCTGATGCTCGTGCGCTTCCGCTATCAGGAGCCGAGCGGTTCGGTGCTGCTGCAGTCGAACGTGCAGAAGATGCTCGCCGGCCAGCAGACCCCGGAGCAGGCCGCTGCCGAGATCAACAAGGGCATCGCGACCTACTACAAGCCGTTCCAGAAGTAAGACACCAATGAAAAGGCGGCATGCTGTGAGGCCTGCCGCCTTTTTCTGAAAGAATGCATGTTATGCAAGCCTCGCGCCAACAGCCCCGCACGCTGAAGCACCGTTTATGGGTGGCGTTTCTCGTCGTCCCGCCCATCGCCTTCATGTCGCTGTTCGTGGTCTATCCGATCCTGTCGGCCTTCGCCTATGCCTTCTACGACTGGCAGGGACTGGCGCGCGGGCCCTTCGTCGGCCTGAAGAACTTCAAGGAAGTGCTGTTCGGCACCACCATGGCGCCGGTGGTGTGGAACGCGTTCCTGCACAACGTCTATGCTCTGATTGCGCTGATGATCATCCAGAACGGCGGCGGGTTCCTGCTCGCCTGGCTTCTCTACAAGGAGCCCTTCGGTTTCCGCTTCCACCGCATCGCGGTCTTCGTGCCCGTGGTGCTGTCGACGATCATCGTCGGCTTCCTCTGGAAGCTGTTTCTCAATCCGAATTTCGGCATCATCAATCAGGCCCTTTATTCGCTTGGGCTCGATTCGTGGGCCAAGCCTTGGCTGGGCGATTCCTCGACGGCCCTTGGGGCGCTCATCCTCGCCAACGCTTGGCACTTCGTCGGCTTCCCGGCGCTCGTCTATCTCGCGGGCATGCAGCGCATCCCGCCGGAGGTCATCGAGGCGGCGCGGCTCGACGGCACCAACGAGTGGCAGCTTCTGAAGAACATCGTGTGGCCGCTGGTGGCGCCGAGCACCACCATTCTCTTCACGCTGCTCTTCATCGGCGCATTCAACTGGTTCGAGATTCCCTATGTGATGGTCGGTCTCGACGGCTCGCCCTTCGGCTCCACGGACGTGCTTGGCCTTGTCTTCTACCGCACCGCCTTCGGAAACCAGAGCGCCAGCATCCAGAATTTCGGCATGGGCTCGGCACTCGCCACGCTCCTCTTTCTCTTCATCGTCGTCTTCGCGTCCATGCTGACCCTGTGGCTGCGCCGTCGGGAGATCCAGTTTTGACCGCCATCACGTCCGATACGCCGGCAACGCGCCAAGCCATTCCGTTCGTCCTGCTCGCGCAGGTCATCCTGATCGCGAACTCCTTCATCATGCTCTATCCGGTCGTGGTGATGGTGCTGTCCGCCTTCAAGACGACGGGCGAGATCTTCGAGCATCCCTTCGCGCTGCCCGATTTCACGCAGGTTCAGAACTTCGCCAAGGTGCTCGGCGAAACCGCGATGCCGACCTATTTCGTCAACTCGGTTCTCGTGACGGGCACCTCGATCATCCTGATCCTGGTGCTGGGCACCATGGCGGGCTACGCGGTGGCGCGCTATGAGTCGCGTACCAACACGTTCATCCTGCTGTTCTTCCTGGCAGGACTGATGCTGCCCCTGAAGCTCGCGGTAATCCCGCTCTTCATCCTTCTGCGCGACCTTGGTCTCCTCGACAGCCGCTGGAGCCTGATCGTCACCTACACGGCCATCGGTCTGCCATCCACCGTGTTCATCATGGCGGGTTTCCTGCGCACCCTGCCGGCGGAACTCGAGGACGCGGCGCGCATCGACGGCGCGTCCGAGCCCCGCATCATGTGGTCGGTCATGCTGCCGCTGGCGCGCCCGCCCATGGCGATTGCGGCCATCCAGAACGCGGTGCCGATCTGGAACGACTTCTTCTTTCCGCTGGTCTTCATCCAGACCGATGCGCGCAAGACCCTGCCGCAGGGCCTGACCACCTTCATGGGCGAATACACCACCGATTGGGGCATGCTGTTTGCGGGTCTCACCATCGCGGCCGCGCCCATCACGCTCCTCTACATCGCCCTGTCGCGCCAGTTCATCCAGGGCATGACCGCAGGCGCCGTGAAGTAGGAGACGGACAATGCTGATCCCGAAAGGCGCTCTCGTGGTCTCCTGCCAGGCTCGGGCCGACAATCCGCTGCACGGTCCCGTCTACATGTCCGCCATGGCACGGGCCGCGGAGGCGGGCGGCGCGAAAGGCATACGTGCCAACGGCGAGGCGGACGTGGCGGCGATCCGTGCTGTGACGAACCTCCCGATCATCGGGATTTCGAAGGTATGGGACGACCGTTTTCCGGTCTACATCACCCCCGGCTTCGCGCAGGCGGAGCAGATCGCGATGGCGGGCGCTGACATCATCGGCATCGACGCCACGCCGCGCGCGCGCGATGGCGATCCGGTGGAGCGCCTGATCGGCCGCATTCGGACGGAACTGGGCCGGGAGGTTTTCGCCGACATCGCGACCCTGGAAGAGGGGCGGGCCGCCCATGCCGCCGGCGCGACCTATGTCGCAACGACGCTCGCCGGCTATACGGAGGAAACAGCCTCCCGCAAGGGCCCGGGACCTGACCTGGAGCTTCTGTCAGCGCTCGTTGCGGGACTGCCGGTGCCGGTCGTTGCGGAAGGGCGGTTCGATACGCCTGATCTCGTTGCAGAAGCTTTTCGGCGTGGAGCCCATGCGGTGGTGGTGGGGACTGCCATCACGAACCCGCGCGAAATCACCAGGCGGTTCGTCCAGCCCACCAGCCTTGAATGAAAACTTGTAACGGAAAAGTGAGACTACTTCTGGCGTTCTCGGGTGTACCCATTCACAATGGGTTCCAAACGAGGTGATGCCGTGCTGATCCGCCGCCCAGACGATATCCTGCCTTCCGAAATCACGCCTCGGGAGGTCTATTTCAATCGCCGCCAATGGATGGCAGGCGCTGCCGGATTGGCATTGGCGGCGGCTTTGCCGAAGGGCCTGGAAGCCGCGCCCCTGTCCGCCGCCAAGAGCCCGTTCTCCACGGACGAGAAGAAGACGAGCCGCGAGGACGTCACGAGCTACAACAATTATTACGAGTTCGGCACCGGCAAGGAGGATCCGGCGGCAAAGGCCGGCAGCCTCAAGACCTCCCCCTGGACGGTCAAGGTCGACGGCATGGTGGGTAAGCCTGCCGAGTTCGCCGTCGAGGATCTCATCAAGTCGTCGACCCTGGAGGAGCGCATCTACCGCATGCGCTGCGTCGAAGGCTGGTCCATGGTCATTCCCTGGGTCGGTTTCCCGCTGGCGGACCTGATCAAGCGGGTGGAGCCTCTGGGCAGCGCGAAATACGTCGCCTTCGAGACCGCCTTCCGGCCGGAGCAGATGCCCGGCATGGACACGATCTTTCCGGTGCTCGAATGGCCCTATGTGGAGGGGCTGCGCCTGGACGAGGCCATGAATCCCCTGACCCTCCTGGCAGTCGGGCTTTATGGCGAGACCTTGCCGAACCAGAACGGCGCCCCGATCCGTCTCGTCGTTCCGTGGAAATACGGCTTCAAGGGCATCAAGTCGATCACCCGGATCAGCTTCGTCGACAAGCAGCCGGCAACTTCCTGGAACAAGCAGGCGCCGAGCGAATACGGCTTCTATGCCAATGTGAACCCCAGCGTGGACCATCCCCGCTGGAGCCAGGCGACGGAGCGGCGCATCGGGGAGGGCGGCCTGTTCGCGAAGCGTCGGCCGACGCTGATGTTCAACGGCTATGCCGAGCAGGTGGCGAGCCTTTACACCGGCATGGACCTGCGAAAGCTCTACTGATGGCGGGACGAGCCTCCGTTCAGGGCGAGAGGAAAGGCTTTGCCCTGCCTCAGGTGCCGAAGATCGCCGTCTACATCGTCGGCTTCATCCCGGCGGTCTGGTTGTTCTATGCGGGCATCAACGACCGGCTCGGGGCCGACCCGATGCGCTACCTGGAGCAGGCGCTGGGTCTTTGGGCTCTGCGCTTCCTGATCGCCACCCTGGCGATCACCCCGCTGCGCCAGCTTTTCAACATCAACCTGCTGCGCTACCGCCGCGCCTTGGGCCTGCTGGCGTTCTATTATGCCGCCCTGCATCTCACCACCTATCTCGTGCTCGACCAGGGCCTCGATCTTGCGGCGATCGTGGCCGATATCGTGAAACGGCCCTACATCACCATCGGCATGGCGACCTTCGTCATCCTCATCCCCCTGGCGGTGACCTCCAACAACGCTGCGATCCGGCGCATGGGTGGACAGGCCTGGGCGAAGCTGCACCGCCTTGTCTATCTCGCGGCCATCGGGGCGGCGCTGCACTTCCTCCTGGTGGTGAAGTCCTGGCCGCCCGAACCGCTTGTCTACACGGCCATTGTCGCCGTTCTGCTCGGCTATCGGCTGGTCCGCCCGATGGTGAAGAAGCCCTCTTCGAGGCGGCGCGCCGCTTGAAGACCCCGGCGACTTCACTAGGATGTCTTTACCGAGCGGGCCACCTGCAAGCGGGAGACTGAAGATGGGTTGGACGCGTCTTTCGATTGGCAAATTTGCGAAGACGGTTCTTGTCGGCCTGCTTTTCTCCGGCTTCACGCTGGTCGGCGCGGCGTCGGCCCAGACCAAGGATGTCATCGTCTTCGCGGCGGCGAGCCTGAAGAATGCGCTCGACGACGCCGGAGCCTCCTGGATGCGTGAGACGGGCAAGCGGGTCACGATCTCCTATGCGGCCAGCAATGCGCTCGCCAAGCAGATCGAGGCCGGTGCCCCGGCGGATGTCTTCTTCTCCGCCGACCTCGACTGGATGGATTATCTGGCCTCGAAGGGACTGATCAAGCCGGAGAGCCGCGTCAGCCTGCTCGGCAATGCGCTTGTCCTCGTCGCGGTCAAGGGCTCGACCATGCAGGTTGCGCTCCAGCCTGGCGTCGATCTCGCTGCCATCCTCGGCAGCAATCGTTTGGCGATGGGCCATGTGGATGCGGTTCCGGCGGGAAAATACGGCAAGGCCGCGCTCGAGCATCTCGGCGCCTGGGCCGGCGTGAAGGACAAGGTCGCGCAGGCGGACAACGTTCGCGCCGCTCTCCTGCTTGTGTCCCGTGGTGAGGCGCCGCTCGGCATCGTTTACAGAACCGATGCCGTGTCCGATCCGAATGTGAGCATCGTCGCGACGTTCCCGAAGGAGAGCCACCCGCCGATCGTCTATCCGGTCGCGCTCACGATGGACTCGGCCAATCCCGACGCCGCGGTGTTCCTGGCCTTCCTGCGCTCGAACAAGTCCAAGCCGTTCTTCGACAAGCAGGGCTTCACGTTCGTCGGCAAGGCGACCTCGGGTTCGTGACGGATTGGCTTTCCCCCGAGGAATGGACGGCCGTCCGCCTCAGCCTGAAGGTCGCCTTCGTGGCGATGGCCGCAAGCCTCGTTCCGGGCATCGCCATGGCGATGCTGTTGGAACGCGGCCGCTTCTGGGGAAGGCAGGCGCTCGACGTGGTCGTACACCTCCCGCTCGTCCTGCCGCCAGTCGTGGTGGGTTGGTCTCTTCTCATCGGCTTCGGCCGCCGCGGGCCCATCGGCTCCTTTCTTGCCGAGCAGTTCGGTATCGTCCTGTCGTTTCGCTGGACGGGCGCCGCACTCGCCTGCGCCATCATGGGCTTTCCGCTCTTGGTGCGTGCCATCCGCCTGTCCATCGCATCGGTCGACCGCAAGCTTGAGGATGCCGCCGGCACGTTGGGCGCGCATCCAATCTGGGTCTTTGCGGTCGTGACGCTGCCGCTGATCATTCCCGGCATCATCGCCGGCATGGTGCTGTCCTTCGCGAAGGCGATGGGCGAGTTCGGCGCAACGATCACCTTCGTATCCAACATCCCCGGTGAAACGCAGACCATCCCGAGTGCCATCTATGCCTATACGCAGGTGCCGGGAGGCGAGAGCGGAGCGATGCGGCTGACGCTCGTTTCGATCGTTATATCCATTGCGGCGCTCTGGATGTCCGAATGGCTGGCCCGCCGCGCGCGCTTACGGGTCCATGCGTGATGATCCTCGGGGTCGACATCCGGCATGAGCAGGGCGGGTTCGTCCTGCAGGCGAGCTTTCGATCCGGCGGCAGGCTGACGGCCCTGTTCGGCCCGTCCGGTTCCGGCAAGACGACCATCGTGAATGCGATCGGCGGCCTCGTCCGACCGAACTACGGCAGGATCGTCGTGCAGGATCGCGTGCTGGTCGACACGAAGAAGAACGTCTTCGTGCCGAAGCACAGGCGCAGGATCGGCTATGTCTTCCAGGAAGGACGCCTCTTCCCTCATCTCGATGTGCGCCGGAATCTGCTCTTCGGGCGCTGGTTCACGCCCAAGGGAGAAAGGACGACGAGCTTCGATCATGTCGTCGATCTTCTCGGCATCAGCCATCTGCTCGAACGGCGGCCGTCCACGTTGTCGGGCGGCGAGAAGCAGAGGGTCGCCATCGGTCGGGCGCTTCTGGCCGACCCGCAATTGCTGCTGATGGACGAGCCGCTGGCCTCCCTGGACGAGGCGAGAAAGGCCGAGATCTATCCCTATATCGAGCGGCTGCGCGACGAGGGCGGGGTGCCCATCGTTCTCGTCAGCCATTCCGTGGCCGAGATCGCAAGGCTTGCCACGTCCATCGTCGTCCTGTCCGAAGGCCGGGTCACGGCATCGGGCTCCGCGTCGGAAATCCTGCGGCATACCGATCTCTTCGCGCAAGCCGGTCCGGCGGAAGCCGGCGCCCTGGTCGAGGCCCAAGTCCTGCGCCATGAGGACAGCTTCGGTTTGACCATCCTTCAGGCCAAGGCCGGTCCCCTGACCGTGCCGCGGATCGACCGCCCCATCGGCACCTCCCTGCGTGTTCGCCTTCGCGCCCGCGACATCATCCTCTCGCTGCACCGGCCCGAGGGGCTGAGCGCACTCAACGTCCTGCCCGGACTCATTTCCTCCATCGACGATGCCGGCGGTCCGAGCGTCGACGTGATGCTGGATTGCGGCGGGGACAATCTCGTGGCCCGCGTGACCCGCAAATCGGTGAGCGAACTCGGCCTTGCTCCGGGGCTTCCCGTCCACGCCATCATCAAGAGCATTGCCTTCGATCCGGAAGCTCTCGGGACCGTAGTGCCGCAGCATATGTGATATTCCCTCCCGTCGAGGTTGCGTCGGCGGCAGAGCCGTGTAGCCTCTCCGGCCAATGTTTCCAGCTTCGAGAGCGTCAGACCATGAACGAGCAATTCCGCGATCCGACCGATGCCGCATCCCATGCCAAGCTTCTCGACCGCTTGGGGGAGGTTGCCGTCCGCGTCGGACTGGGGCTGAAGCCCGGGCAGGAATTGGTCGTGACCGCGCCGCTCGACGCCGTCGCCCTCGTGCGGCGCATCACGGAACACGCCTACAAGGCCGGGGCCTCCCTCGTCACGACGATCTTCTCCGACGAGGAGAGCGCGCTGATGCGCTTCCGGAATGCCCGTGACGAGAGCTTCGACACGGCTCCGGCCTGGCTCTACGAAGGCATGGCGGCAGCCTACAGGAACGGCGCGGCGCGACTCGCCATCGTCGGCGAGGATCCGTCCCTGCTCGCCAAGGAGGATCCGGAGAAGGTCTCCCGCGCCAACCGGGCGCGCTCGAAGGCCTACATGCCGGCCCTCAACATGATCGCCGGGTTCGACATCAACTGGACCATCGTGTCCGCCGCGACCCCCGCCTGGGCGAAGACCGTGTTCCCGGACGTTCCGGAGGACGTGGCCGTCGCCAAGCTCTGGCAGGCGATCTTCTCGGCCTCACGCGTCGATACGCCCGATCCCATCGCCGCATGGGAGGCGCACAACGCGAACCTCCAGGCGCGCACGCGCATGCTCAACGGGAAGAACTATGCCGCGCTCCATTTCCGCGGGCCCGGCACCGATCTCCGTATCGGCCTGGCGGACGGGCATGAATGGAACGGCGGTTCGACCAAGGCGAAGAACGGCGTCGTCTGCAATGCCAACATCCCGACCGAGGAGGTCTTCACCACGCCGCACAAGGACCGGGTGGACGGGCATGTGTCGAGCACCAAGCCGCTCTCCTACAACGGGACCCTGATCCAGGACATCCAGGTGCGGTTCGAGGCCGGCCGGATCGTCGAGAGCAGGGCGCGCACCGGCGAGGCCGTTCTGAACAAGGTTCTCGACACGGACGAGGGCGCACGCCGCCTCGGCGAGGTGGCTCTCGTGCCCTATTCGTCGCCGATCTCGCAAAGCGGGCTTCTCTTCTTCAACACTCTTTTCGACGAGAACGCCTCCAGCCACATCGCGCTCGGCCAAGCTTACAGCAAGTGCATCCGCGACGGTGGAACGATGAGCGAGGAGGAACTCGCCTCGCGGGGTTCCAACAAGAGCCTGATCCATATCGATTGGATGATCGGTTCAGACCAGATCGACGTGGATGGCATTACGCAGGGCGGAAGGCCCGAGCCTCTCATGCGCGGCGGTGAATGGGTTACGTCATAACGCGAGTCTGGCGTATTGCAGCGGTTTCGGCACCTATGCCGCCGAAGATTGCCTGATCCGACGCAAACAGAGCTTGACGGACCGGGTCCGCCACTGTGATGGAAGACAGGTATCAAAGAGGTACAGAGCTTATGCATTTTAAGCTCCGTGCCATCTCGCGAGCATGGATAGATGACGGATACTGCCAATCGTAGGTCTCAGGACCAAGCCCTCCTGTCGGTTCGCTCCCTGTCGGTGCAGTTCGGCAAGGGGGAGGGCGCCTTCAAAGCCGTCAAGGACGTCAGCTTCGATGTGCAGCCGGGCAAGACCCTGGCGGTTGTCGGCGAGTCCGGGTCCGGCAAATCCGTCACCTCGCTGGCGATCATGCGCCTGACCGACTACACGGGCGGGCGCATCACCGGCGGACAGGTTCTGTTCCGCCCCGACGGGGGCGACGCGATCGATCTCGTCAAGGCGTTGGATGCCAAACTGAGGGATATTCGCGGCAACGACATCGCGATGATCTTCCAGGAGCCGATGACGTCGCTCAATCCCGTCTTCACCATCGGCAACCAGATTTCCGAAACCCTGATCCTGCATCAGGGCCTGGGTGCGCGCGATGCGCGCCAGCGCGCGAAGGAGCTTCTGCAGAAGGTGCGACTGCCCGACGCGGACAAGCTGCTCGACCGCTACCCGCACCAGCTCTCCGGCGGCATGCGCCAGCGCGTGATGATCGCCATGGCGCTCGCCTGCAATCCGAAGCTCCTGATCGCCGACGAGCCGACGACCGCGCTCGACGTGACGATCCAGGCGCAGATCCTCAACATCATCCGCGATCTCCAGCAGGAGATGGGCACCGCCGTCATCTTCATCACGCACGACATGGGCGTGGTGGCCGAGATGGCCGACGATGTGGTGGTGATGTGGAAGGGCGAGAAAGTGGAGCAGGCGCCGGTGCGTGACATCTTCGCCGCGCCTCAGCATCCCTACACCAGAGCCCTTCTGTCCGCAGTGCCGCGCCTGGGCAGCCTGAAGGGACTGCCTTTCCCGAAGCGCACGCCCGTGATGGTGATGGATGGTGGTGTGGCCAAGGCGGTGGGCGAGACCCATGAGCAGAACACGGCCGATTACACGAAGCCCATCCTCCAGGTAGACAAGCTCACAACGCGCTTCGATGTGGGCAAGACCTTCTTCGGTCGCGTGACCCACCGGGTCCATGCGGTCGAGGAGGTGAGCTTCGACATTTATCCTGGCGAGACGCTGGCGCTGGTGGGAGAATCCGGCAGCGGCAAGTCCACCATCGGGCGCACGCTGCAGCAGCTCGTCGAACCGACGGGCGGCACCGTGCGCTTCGACGGGCGCGACATGGCGGCCATGAGCCAGGGCGAAAGACGGCGTCTGCGGCAGGAAATCCAGTACATCTTCCAGGATCCCTTCGCGTCGCTCGATCCGCGCCACACGGTGGGCTACAGCATCGCGGAGCCGATCATCGTCCATGGCCTGATCAGCGACCGCAAGGCGCGGGAGCGGCGGGTGCACGAGCTACTGGAGCAGGTCGGATTGCAGCCGCAGCATGCCAAGCGCTATCCGCATGAGTTCTCGGGTGGCCAGCGGCAGCGCGTCTGCATCGCACGGGCGCTTGCGAGCAACCCGAAGCTCGTGATCGCGGACGAATCCGTGTCCGCGCTCGACGTGTCGATCCAGGCGCAGATCGTCAACCTGCTCATGGAACTCCAGGAGCGGAAGCGGCTGTCCTACCTCTTCATCACCCACGACATGGCCGTGGTGGAGAAGATCAGCCATCGCGTCGCGGTGATGTATCTCGGCCAGATCGTGGAACTCGGCACCCGTCAGGCCATCTTCGAGAACCCGCAGCATTCCTACACCCGCAAGCTGCTTTCGGCCGTGCCGATCGCCGATCCGCAGCGCGAGCGAGCCAGGACGCGGATAGAGGGCGAAATTCCGAGCCCCGTGCGCCCGGTGGGACAGGAGCCCGCCATCCATCGCATGCGCGAGGTCGAGCCGGGTCATTGGGTTGCCATCGAGACCGATCAGCTCCGCGGGGCTGCTTGAGAAGCGAATGATAAGGGAGATAAGAAAATGAAGTTCTCTGCTACGATGAAAGCGCTCGGCCTGACGGCCGCCGTCGCGCTGGCGCCGCTGATGGCATCCGGCGCCCAGGCCGCCGGAACGCTCACCACCGCCGTCGCCATCGATCCGGGCAGCTGGGATCCCATCGACACGTTCCTTGTCGATTGGTCGTCCGCCGCCAACAACATCTTCGACGGACTGACGGCTCGCGGCGCGGATATGAAGCTGAAGCCCGGTCTCGCGACGTCGTGGGAGTTCCTCGACAACAACAACCGGATCCGCTTCAAGCTGCGCCAGAACGTGAAGTTCCACAACGGCGAGCCGTTCAATGCGGAAGCCGTGAAGTTCACCTTCGACCGTCTCCTCGGCGAGGAGGGTAAGAAGGGCCCGCAGCAATCGAACTACAACTCCATCGACCATGTGGAGGTCGTCGACGATTCAACGGTCGATTTCGTCATGAAGCAGCCGGATCCCGTCCTGCTGACGAAGCTCGCCGGCTATGGCGGCATGATCGTGCCGCCGAAGTACATCCAGGAAAAGGGCGACGCCTATTTCAACATGAACCCGGTCGGCACCGGGCCGTTCAAGTTCGTGGAATACACGCCCAAGGTCAGCCTCACGCTCGAAGCCTTCCCCGAGCATTGGGGCGGCGCGCCGAAGCTCGACAAGGTCGTGACGCGCTTCATCTCCGAGGCGAACACCCAGGTGGCCGAGCTGCAGGCAGGCCGCATCGATGTGGCGACCCTCATCCCGTTCGGTCTTGCGCCGACGGTCGAGAAAAGCCCCAACCTGAGTCTGATCAGCATCACCGGTCCGACCGTCGTCGCGCTGCGCCTGAATACCAAGGAAGGCATCACGAAGGACGTGAACGTCCGCAAGGCGCTGATCATGGGCATCGACCGTGACGCGATCATCAAGGCCGTTCTCCTCGGTCACGCAAAGCCGATTGCAAGCTTCCAGTCCGACCTGTCCTTCGGCTACGATCCGAGCATGAAGCCGCTGCCGTTCGATCTCGCGAAGGCGAAGCAGATGCTGCAGCAGGCCAAGGTTCCCGCCGGCGCCCCGGTGCGGATCGACTTCCGCGGCAACGACGCGACCTTCCGCGAGGTCGCGCAGGCCGCCGCCGGCTTCCTCCAGGCTCTCGGCCTCAAGCCTTCGCTCCAGCCGCATGAGCCTCCGGTTCTGCTCAACGACATCATTCCGAACGGCAAGACCGGCGAAGCCTGGCACAACGCCTGGGGCGGATGGACCTTCGACTACGACAACACCGCCTACCTGATGTATCACTCGGGCGAGAAGTGGAACCCGTACGACAACGATCCCAAGCTGAACGCCCTGCTCGAAAAGCAGCGCACGATGTACGACGTGAAGGAGCGTGAGAAGGTTCTCCAGGAGATCGCCCGCTACGTGGCCGATCAGGCGCTCGAGATTCCGCTCTACAACCAGAACACGCTCTACGGCGTGAACAAGCGGGTGAAGAACTTCGACGCCCCCGCCGACCGACGCTTCCGCTTCACGGAAACGACGGTGGAGTAAAAAGTTGCCCCGGACATCCCCTTCGCGGTGAGTGTCCGGGGCGTTGAGTTTCAAGATGAGGCCTCGCGTTTGCGGGGCCGTTTTTCCGAGTGCAAGAAGGACCACCCGATGGCGGGCTTCATCCTTAAACGATTGTTGCAGGCTGTTTTCGTGGTCCTCGCAGTGACTCTGATCGTCTCCTTCGCGATCAGGCTGTCGGGCGATCCCGCGATCATGCTGATGGGCGGCGGCAACGTCACCGAGCAGGATCTGCAGAACATTCGGCAGGCGCTCGGCCTCGAGCGGCCGTTCCTCGTTCAATACCTCGACTTTCTCGAAGGCATGGCAATAGGCGATTTCGGCAAGAGCTTCATGGGCGGCACGCCCGTTTCCATGCTCATCGCCAATGCGCTGCCGGCCACCCTCCTGCTGGCGTTCACGTCCCTGATCGTCTCCATCGTCCTGTCGGTGCCTCTCGGCGTCTATGCCGCGGTGAACCGCGGGCGCTGGCCGGATCAGATGATCCGCATTCTGTCGCTCGTCGGCCTGTCCTTTCCGAACTTCTGGCTCGCCATCATGATGGTGCTCCTGTTCTCCATCGTGCTCGGTCTGCTGCCGCCGAGCGGCATGGAGGGGCCGGAGAGTTTCGTCATGCCGGCCTTGACCATGGCGATCATCCTCACCGCCACGAATGTTCGTCTCGTGCGCACCTCCATGCTGGAAACGCTCTCGCAGCAATACATCATGGTGGCCCGGTCCAAGGGCCTGCGCGACCGGATCGTCCTCTACAAGCATGCCCTGCGCAACTCGGCCATTCCGCTCGTCACCTATATCGGCCTTCAGTTCGGCGGCCTCATCGGCGGCATCGTCATCATCGAGCGGGTGTTCAACTGGCCCGGCATGGGCACGCTCGCCTTCGACGCCATCTCGAACCGCGACTACCCGGTGCTCCAGGGCACCATCACGGTGCTCGCGCTCTTCATCGTTCTCATCAATCTTCTGGTCGATATCGCCTATGGGCTGATCGACCCGCGCATCCGGACGGAGTAGGGTCCATGGCTGCCGCTCAGGCTGTATCGTCGGCGCGCCGGCACTTCCGCTCGTTCGAGCTCGTCCTC
This sequence comes from Microvirga calopogonii, assembly GCF_003347665.1. Classification (GTDB taxonomy): domain Bacteria; phylum Pseudomonadota; class Alphaproteobacteria; order Rhizobiales; family Beijerinckiaceae; genus Microvirga; species Microvirga calopogonii. Next base: position 8,387 of record NZ_QDGA01000023.1, on the reverse strand, counting down.
GGTCTCCTGCTGACCGCCGGCATGGGCCTGGCCGTGCTGTTCTCGGGCTTCCTGTTCCCGGATGGCGGCGAGAGCATGGATCTCATGGCCCGTCTCACGCCGCCGTTCCAGGACCTCGCGCATCCCCTCGGCACGGACCCGCTCGGCCGCGACGTGCTGGCGCGCGTGATCGTCGGCGGCCGGATCTCGCTCACGGTCGGCGTTCTCTCGGTGGTGGGAGCGGTCATCGTCGGTACCATCGTCGGTCTCGTCGCCGGATATTATCGCGGCATCGCCGAGGTTCTGCTGATGCGCTTCGCCGACATCCAGCTGGCGCTGCCCTTCATCCTGCTCGCCATCATGTTCCTGGCCATTCTCGGCACCGGCGTCGACAAGATCATCTTCTTCATGATCGTCGCCCAATGGGTGCAATATGCACGGCTCGTGCGCGGCTCCGTGCTGGCGCTGCGGGACCGGGAGTTCATCCTCTCGGCCCGTGCCATCGGCGTCGGCAACGGTCGCATCATCTTCACCCACATCCTGCCCAACGTGCTCGGCCCCATCGTCATCCTGATGACGCTCAACGTGGCCAACAACATCCTCCTCGAAAGCAGTCTTACCTTCCTCGGCCTCGGCGTCGATCCGCTCATCCCAAGCTGGGGCGGCATGCTGGCCGACGGCCGCACCTATCTGCAGACGGCCTGGTGGGTCAGCGTGTTTCCGGGACTTGCCATCATGTTCACCGTGCTCGGCCTGAACCTTCTGGGTGATTGGCTGCGCGACCTTCTCGATCCGACAGGACAGACATCACGATGACGATTTTGCTCGACGAGCGTATCTCGCGCACTCTCGATTCCCTCCTGCGTGAATGGGCCAGGAACGATCATCGCGGCGTGCGGCTCGAAGCCTGGCTTTTCGAGGACGAGGCGGCGCGGCGCGCGGCGGAAGCCGTGCTGGCGGAAGCGGGCGTCAGGGCACGGCTGCGCAGTGCCTACAAGCCGCTCGTCCATGCCTTCCTCGAAGAATTCGATACCGGCAATCTGAGGCGCGTCACCGTGCGCTACCCGGTGCACGAGGAGGCCGACCGTCTCCGCTTCCTCTCGGAGGCTTATCCTCTGGCGGCCCTGCTTGACGGCATCGAGACCATCTTCGAACCCGGTGTTGCCGATCTGACCTATCGTGTCACGCTCGAAGACAAGGACGGACGTGTGGCGGAGCATGCGGTCTTCGCGCCGAACCGCCTGCGCCCCAACCATCTCGATCAGGTCGACCTCACGCCGACCGGGTGGTTGAAGGTCGCCGGGCGGCCGGATGCTGCGCCGGACCTCGACGAGCCGCTTGAGACCGAGATCGAGCAGGTCTTCCACAAGGTAATGGCAGCCGCCGCAGCCCATGACTGGCCCGACACGGAGCCCTATGCGGAGACCATCGCCATCGACGTGACGATCCCCGGCATCGAGCGCCCGCTCGATTACGGCGACGAGGTGATGAGCACGCGCGAGGCGCTGCACGAGGACTTCTATTTCTCCCTGCTCGAGTTCTTCAAGCGCAAGTCGGGCCGTCCGCCGGAGGACCGCAGCGTGCAGCCGGGCCAGATCGTGCCCGATATCCGCGCCGGGGACGGCGATGCGCATGTCCGCGTGACGCTGCGCTCCTTCGGGCCGCCCCAAAACCCGGCGAGACCGGAGCAGGACATCGAGACGGCCGATGCCGCGCCTGGGCTCGAGCAGATCTATCGCGAACTCGCGGCGTTTCCCGGCGAAACCTTTGAAGGGATCTCCCGGGAGGGACGTCCGGTGCGAGGCATTTACCGTGCGGGCTCCCGTCCGGCCGTCCTCGTCACCAGCGGACAGCATGCCAACGAGACCTCGGCTCCCGTGGGAACGTTGCGAGCCGTGCGCCGTCTGCTGGCCAATCCCGAGACCAACGTCGCTTATGTTCCGGTCGAGAATCCCGATGGTTATGCCCTTCATGGGCGGCTGTGCGAGAGTAATCCGCGCCATATGCATCATGCGGCGCGCTACACCTCGCTCGGCTGCGATCTGGAATACGGGCGCAAGGAGCCGCTCTACGAGATCGGCGCGCGCAACCAGGCGCTGGAACTCTCCGGCGCTCAGCTGCACCTCAACTTCCACGGCTACCCGGCCCACGAATGGACGAGGCCGTTTACCGGCTATCTGCCGCGCGGCTTCGAGCTCTGGTCGATCCCGAAGGGTTTCTTCCTGGTCATGAGGCATCATCCCTCATGGGGCGAGACGGCCCGAACCCTGGTCGAAGCCGTGACGACGGGCCTCTCGGCGGTGCCGGGACTGGCCGAGTTCAACCGCCGCCAAGTCGAGATCTGCGCGATCCATTCCGGCGGGACGCCGTACGAGATCATCAACGACATTCCCTGCCTGATCACGGCCGATGAGCGTCATCCCTCGCCGCTGACCCTCATCACGGAGTTCCCGGACGAGACGATCTACGGCGAGGCTTACCGCTTCGCCCATACGGTCCAGATGGCCACCGTCATCGCAGCCGAGGAGGCCTATAGCGCACTCATGGGAAGCACTTCCTGAAATCCGCTGCCCGAGCCTGCGGGCCTTGGTCCATGCCGTCTCAGGAGCCCAAGGCTCGCATAAGGGACGTGTTGTCGCGGCAAGAGAGGAGTTTCTCCAAAAACCGTCTCTTGCATTGTTATAGCAATGTTGTAACGTAATAGAAGGTGCCATAGGAGGGTTGAACCATGCCGATGTCCGGGGATCAAATTCTTACCTATGAGGGGATCAGCCTGCCATCCTACTGGGGCGGCAACTGGGGCACCGCGACGGCCGACGTGGCATTCGACCAGATCCGCAACACCGGCGCGAGTTCGGTTGCGATCATCCCGTCGTTTTACATGGAGAACAAGTACGGCAACACGATGGGGCTGGCCGATACGAGCCAGTTCAAAAGCGAGACCATCGCACAGACCCGGGCGGCGATGCTGGACGTGACCTCTCGCGGCATGAACGTAATGCTGAAGCCGCACGTCGAGTCCAAGGACTATGCGTGGCGTGCGGAGATCCAGCCGACGAACATCCCGCTGTGGTTCCAGAACTACAAAGCGATGATGCTGCAATACGCTCAGCTTGCGCAGGAGACGGGCGCGCCGATCCTTTGCATCGGAACAGAGATGAAGAGTCTGAGCGGCCCCGGGATCATCCCGACCGCCCAAGGCGGCAACGGCACCACGACCTATCGCGACAAGTGGGTGGAGCTCATCGATTCAATCCGCGCCGTCTACGGTGGCAAGATCACCTATGCAGCCACCTATGACGAGGTGACGAAGGTCAGCTTCTGGGATCGCGTCGATTTCATCGGCGTCGACGCTTATCTTCCGCTCACCACCAGCAACACCCCGACAGTCGCCCAGATGATCGATGCCTGGATTCTGCCGCATGCCAATAGCTGGATCCGCGACACGCTCTATCAGGGCAAATCGGCGATCAACTATTATAAGTCGCTTGCGGAGCAGTATGGAAAGCAGGTGCTCTTCACGGAGGTCGGCTACCGCAGCATGGACGGGGCGAACAAGGATCCCGGTCTCTGGGCCGGCAGCGGCACAGTCGATTACCAGGAACAGCAGGACGCCTATCAGGCTCTGTACCATGTGATGAAGAACTACAGCGGCCAGTGGCTCGATGGCGCTTTTCTTTGGAGTTATCATCCCTTCGAAAACCCTGAGGCTCACGGGGTCCAGACGATCGACTACACGCCGCAGAACAAGCCGGCAAATGCCGTGATTACAGCCGGCTACAGCAGCCCGGCGCATGTGACCGGCCTTACTTGGAATGGCACCTCTGCTGCAGACAAATTGGATGGCGGCTACAACCATGACACCCTCAATGGATCGGCGGGCAATGACGTCCTGTGGGGTGGTGCTGGCGATGACGTACTGAACGGCGGGTCGGAGAACGACACCCTGACCGGCGTGTGGGGCAACGACACCCTCGACGGCGGAACGGGCACGAACACAGCCGTTTTCTCAGGCAACCGGTCGAACTACACGCTCGTGGTCAACGGCGACGGCAGCATCACCGTGACGGATACCCGCGCCGGCAAGGACGGGGTCGATACGCTTCGCAACGTCCAGTTCGCCCAATTCGCCGACCAGACGATTTCACTCACCGGAACGACCGATCCGAACACGGCTCCGACCGATATTTCACTGTCGGCCACGTCCGTGGACGAAACGCGGGCTGGCGGATATGCCATCGGCACCCTGAGCGCTACGGATACAGCGGGCAGCACATTCACCTACACGATCGTCGATGACCCGGACAGCAAGTTCCAGATCCTGAACAACGAACTTCAGGTCAGGGCTGGAGCAACGCTCGATTTCGAATCCAAGGGCTCGCATCAGGTGACGATCCGGGTCACGGATCAGGGGAACCTGACCTATGACGAGACCTTCACGATTGTCGTGAACAACATCAACGAGGCTCCGACAAGCCTGACCCTGTCGAGCGCCAGCATCGACGAAAATCGGACCGGTGGCGCCGCCATCGGGACACTCGTCGGCACCGACCCCGATGCCGGCAGCGTCTTGACCTATTCGATCCTGAGCGATCCGGACGGCAAGTTTCAGATCCTCAACAACCAGCTTCAGGTACGAAGCGGCGCAACGCTGGACTACGAGGGGAAGGCTTCACATCAGGTTACCGTCCGGGTGACCGACCAAGGCGGGCTCTACAAGGACCAGACCTTCACGGTCGTCGTCAACAACGTCAACGAAACGCCGACAAACCTGACGTTGTCCAATGCCAGCATCGACGAGAACAGGACGGGCGGCTCTTCCATCGGTGTGCTGACCGGAACGGATCCCGATGCGGGCAGCGCCCTGAGCTACACGATCATCGACGATCCCGACAGCAAGTTCGCGATTGTGGGCAACGAGCTTCGCCTGCGGACCGGCGCAACGTTGGATTACGAGACGCAGACCTCCCATCAGGTCACCGTTCGGGTGACCGATCAGGGTGGGCTCTACAAGGACCAGACCTTCACCATCGCCGTCAACAACATCGAACCGGAGGGGACGGGCACACAGGCGCCGACCGACATCGCTCTTTCGGCAACGAGCGTGAATGAGAATGCCCCCCTCGTCGGGCTTCTGAGCGCCACGGACACTCCTGGCGACACGTTTACCTACGCTGTCGTGAGCGATCCCGACAGCAAGTTCCAGGTGGTCGGCAACGAGCTTCGGGTCCGCAGCGGCGCGGTTCTCGATTACGAGGCCAAGACCTCGCACGACGTTCGGATCCGCGTCACGGATCAGTCGAATCTCAGCTACGAGAAAACCTTCACGATCACGCTCAACAACGTGAACGAGGCTCCGACCGGCGTCACCCTGTCCAAATCCAGTGTCGACGAAAACAGCGCGGGCGCTACAACGGTAGGGCTGCTCGGGGCGTTGGATCCGGATGCGAACGGAACCTACACCTACGCCCTCGTGAGCGATCCGGATGCAAAGTTCCAGGTCGTCGGCAACCAGCTCCAGGTGCGAAACGGCGCCAGCTTGAATTACGAGGCCAAGACCGCTCATCAAGTCACCGTTCGCGTAACCGACCAAGGCGGACTATCGTTCGACAAGGTTCTCACCATTGCCGTAGACAACGTCAATGAAGCGCCGGCCAGCCTTACGCTTTCCGGAACGCGCATCAACGAGAACAGCCTTGCCGGAGCGGTGGTCGGCACGCTTGGTGCCACCGATCCCGACGCGGGCAGCACCTTCACCTATGCGCTCGTGAGCGATCCGGACGCCAAGTTCCAGGTGGTCGGTAACCAGCTCCAGGTACGCGCCAACGCGAATATCGATTACGAAACCAAGACCTCACACCAGGTGACGCTGCGCGTGACCGACCAGGGCGGGCTGTCCTTCGATAAGGTCTTCACGATCGCGGTGAACAACATCAAGAACGAGAGAATTGCCGCCAAATCGTCTGGGGACGTCATCAGGTCCGAGAATTACAACGATACCATCCAGGGCGGTGACGGCGACGACACCATTATGAGCGCCGGCGGGAGAGATGTCCTCACAGGCGGATCCGGCAAGGACGTGTTCGTCTTCAATGCGAAGCCGACCTTCTCCAACATCAAGAAACTCGCCGATTTCAAGCCGAAGGAAGACAGGATTTGGCTGGATGACAAGTACTTCAAGGCCGGGAAGGGCACGGAGGATCATCCCGGCAAGCTGAAGGCTGCGGCATTCTACACGGGCAAGGTCGCCCACGATGCGTCGGACCGGATCATCTACGACAAGAAAACCGGGATTCTGTCCTACGAAGGACGGGACTGGCGCTGCAGCCCAGGTGCAGATCGGGATCCTCCAGAAGAATCTCAAGCTGACGGCTTCGGATTTCGACATCATCTGAATGAACGAGCTTCCCCTCGACCCTCTCCGTCATATGAACGGAGAGGGTCTTTTGTTGTGTGGAATGTGACGCTTCCAAGGATGGCGTTCCAGTTCCGTCATGCCGAAGTTGGGCCCAGGACAGGACTGAAGCGGCAAAGAAAAAAAGCGTCGGCAGTCGCAGCCGGATCTGAGCCGGTTGAGCGCTCCCGCTTCACCTCGTCAGAGTTGAATGAGAGGCGCAGCTCTTGTTCACAGACAACCACACGAAAGGAACCGCGTCCCTCGCGCCGTCGTTAAACACCACCCGTGCGTGGTAAATCTGGTTCGCCCTCAACAGGGGACGAAATTCGAAGAGAGAGCTGATCCTGGTCCAGTGGATGCGGCTCGGGTCCGGCACGTCGGCGGCAATAGCGTGAGGTATGTCATGGCCCGTCTCTCTTTCAGGGAACCCGAATCCGAGCGCTCGATTCATGAGGCGGTCGCGGTGGTCAGGGATCACGGCGAGGCGCTTCCGAATCTCGATGACGGCGAAGCCTTCGGCGCCATGTTCGACCGCTTCTCCGACGCCAAGGTCGTGCTCCTGGGCGAGGCGACCCACGGCACGTCGGAATTCTACCTAGCTCGTGCCGCGATCACGAAACGCCTGATCGAGCAGCACGGCTTTACCATCGTCGCCGTCGAGGCCGATTGGCCGGACGCGGCGCGCATCGACGCTTATGTGCGCCACCGCCCAGTTGCCGACGGTGATGATACGGCCTTCCAGCGGTTTCCCACATGGATGTGGCGCAACGAGGAGGTCTACGACTTCGTCAACTGGATGCGCGATTTCAACAAGGAGCGGGCGGAGGATGAGCGTGTCGAGTTCCGCGGGCTCGACGTCTACAGCCTGAACACGTCGATCCGTTCCGTACTCGATTATCTCGACAAGGTCGATCCGGAAGAGGCCCGGGAGGCGAGGGCTCGCTACGGCTGCCTCAGTCCGTGGCAATCCGACCCTGCCCGTTACGGCCGCGCCGTGCTGACCGGACAGAAGAAGCCCTGCGACGAGGCACTGCTCCGCCAACTGCAGGACATTCTCGACAAACGCATGGACTATCTCCAAGCCGATGGCGGCGAGGGATTTTTCGATGCGGTGCAGAACGCCAAGATCGTCCACGCAGCCGAGCATTACTACCGGATCATGTACGAAGGCGCGACGGAATCCTGGAACCTGCGCGACCGGCACATGTTCGAGACCCTGCAGAGCCTGCTCGCGCGGCGTGACAACGCCAAGGCGGTCGTTTGGGCCCACAACTCGCATATCGGCAATGCGGACGCCACGGCCATGGGCTGGCAGGGCGAGTTCAATATCGGCGAGCTTTGCCGCAAGGCCTACCACAACGAGGCCGTCCTCGTCGGCTTCGGGACCGACCGAGGCACGGTGGCAGCCGCCGACGACTGGGACGAGCCCATGCAGGTCAATACCGTGCGGCCCGCACGGCCCGACAGCCACGAGCGCATCTTCCGGGAGACAGGGCTTGGAAGCTTCCTGACCGACTGGCGCGAGAACGGCCAAGCCGAGCTCACGGCGATTCTGTCTCGTCCTCGGCTGGAGCGGGCCATCGGCGTCGTCTACCGCCCGGAGACGGAACTCTACAGCCATTACTTCGAGGCGGTCTTGGCCGAGCAATTCGACGCCTTCGTCTGGTTCGAGGAGACCAGGGCCGTCACGCCACTCACCCACGCCCACGGGCAGGGGATGCCGGAGACCTACCCGTTCGGGCTTTGATCCGGCTCGCTCTCACCCTGCCCCTCTCTTCCACGAGAGAGGGGATGAGCGCCTCAATGCCGCCCCTCCACGTCATGGCCGTCCCCGGACTTGATCCGGGGATCAGTCCCGGCCATCCCGGTCTGTCGTGTCACCCCTACAGCCCTCATCCTGAGGAGGTCATGTCAGTGACCGTCTCGAGGTCCCGGACGCTGTCCGGGCACGAGGGCGTCTCCCGTGCGCGCTGGAGCCTCCTTCGAGACGCCGCTGGCGCGGCTCCTCAGG
>NZ_QDGA01000229.1 GCF_003347665.1 Microvirga calopogonii | reverse complement strand
CACCTCGCAACACGAGGATCACCATGCCACTATACCATATCCGACGGCAGACGACCCACTAGTTGCTGATCGAGTTTGGTCCTGCTTCCCAGAAAACCGGATTCGGAAGCGTATGGGAAGCAAGCTCAACTAAGTGAGCTTTTCCCCGCTATCGCATCGGTTCACCCGCAGGTCGAACCCTACTGCCAGAATCAACGAACGTCAGGAATCAGCCAAAGAGCGGACCTTGTTACAGTCGCGCTGAATGACTCAGATTGACCGAGGCTGTGTCAAAACGCAGATCGGGACCGAGTGAGCTCACCTCTGTGATCCTCTGATCGGCTGGAGCGCAGGTGACAACGGCCGTTTGGCTCATCGACAAGGCTGGATGTCATTCTTGCTGGTGTCCCAGCCATCGTGATCAGCTTGGGTGCCTAGAGCGATGCCCCCTCAGGACTGGATTGCTGCCAGCAGCGGCCCTGGTCCGAGGATCGCCAGAACCCGCTTCAGGTTATAGGCGAGCACGTGCAGGCTCATCTCGGTGCGCACCCGCTCCAAGGTCCGGGTCAGGAAGTGCGTAGCACCCATCCAGGCCTTGATCGTTCCAAACGGATGCTCCACCGTCTGCCGCCGCAGACGCGGCGTCTCCGGGGCCCGATCGAGCCGCTCCTGCATCGCATCGAGCACATCCTCATGCTCCCAGCGTCTGACCCGGCGCTCCTTGCCGGGCGTACACTGATCTTTGAGCGCACAGGTTTGGCAGCAGCTGGTCCAGTAGAGATGCAGCAGCATCCCATGCTCGATGGTGGAGCATCGTCGCGTCAGGCGCTCTCCGGCGGGACAGCGATAGGTGTCATCCTCGGGATGATAGACGAAGTCCTGCTTGCCGAAGCGTCCGTCAGCCTTGGCGCTCGAGTTGAGGGTCTTGGGCACATAGGGCGTGATCCCAGCTCTCTCGCAGGCCAGGATGTCCTCGCCCTTGTAGTAGCCTCTGTCCGCCAGAGCCTCCAGGCTCGGCGTGCCCATGGCACCCTGCGCCTGCTGGCCCATCACCGATAACTGGCCCCGATCCGAGCCGCTGTTGGTGACCTCATGTGCGACGATCAGGTGGTGCTGGACATCCACCGCGGCCTGAACGTTGTAGCCGACGATGCCCGTGCCGATGCCCCGGTTGGTCATCGCCCGCGCGTCCGGATCAGTGAGCGAGATCTGCTGGTCGGGAGCCGCCAGCACCTGCTGCTCCAGCTCCCGGAACTGCTGCATCTGCTCTCTGAGCGCCGCGATCTTGTCCTTGATCCGCCCGGCCTTCACCTGCGCCAGCTCGCTCTCCTGCCGATCGGCCGTGTCGAGGGCGGACAGATAGTGTGCGATGCTGGCCTCCACCTGCTCGATGCGCTTGGCGAGCTTGGCCGGCGTGAAGTTCTTGTCCCGCGCGTTGACCGCCTTGAACTTGGAGCCGTCGATGGCCACCACCGCCTGCGAGAACAGGTTGAGCGTGCGGCACAGCCCGACGAACTGGCGGCACACGGCCCGAATGGCCGGTCCATTGTCCTTGCGGAAGCGGGCGATGGTCTTGTGATCCGGCTGAAGCTGGCCGGTGAGCCACATCAGCTCAAGGTTGCGGCCGGTCTCCTGCTCGAGGCGGCGGCTGGACGGGATGCGGTTGAGATAGCCATAGATGTAGATCTTGAGCAGGGCCGCCGGATGGTAGGCCGGGCGGCCCGTCGCCTGTGGGATGACACTCTCGAACCCCAGGGCATGCAAGTCGAGTTCCTCGACAAAGACGTCGATCACCCGCACCGGATTGTCGTCACTGACGTACTCGTCGAGGCAGACCGGGAACAAGGTGCCTTGGCTGCGCTCCTGGCCTTGGACAAACCGCTTCATCGCGATCCCTCCAGTCCGTACTGACCCAACCAGATTACTAGATTCCGCGTTTTGACACAGCCTCGACCC
>NZ_QDGA01000228.1 GCF_003347665.1 Microvirga calopogonii | reverse complement strand
ATGATGACAGAGATGATGAAGGATGCGGCCGGTCCGGGCCGTGGTGGGCGCATGTCGCGCCAGCGCAAACGCGAGGCGGTTCTGCGGCTGCTGCGCGGTGAGGATCTGGACACGGTCTCGCGCTCCCTGGGCGTGACGGCCGCCACGCTGAGCGGCTGGCGCGATGCTTTCCTGGCAGCCGGCGAGGCCAGTCTCGCCACCCGGCTGGCCACCGGTGAGGCGCTGGGGACTGAGCGGCTCAAGGCCCGGCTCGGCGAGATGCTGCTGGAGCGTGAGCTGCTGGAGGCCAAGATTGCCCTTCTGGAGGGCGGCCGCCCTTTAGCTCAGAGGAGGTCGAGGCGATGAGCCGGGCCCTCTCGCCGAGCAGCGGCCGGCCCTATGGCTTGGCGCGTGTCTGCCGGATCTGGCGCGTGGCCCGGGCGAGCGTCTACCGGCAGCGTCAGCCGCAGACGGACCGGCGGCGCCGCGGCCCGGTCGGACCGCTGTCCGATCCAGTGCTCACAACCGAGATCCGTGCCGTCCTGGCCGCCAGTCCGTTCCATGGCGAGGGGCATCGGAAAGTTTGGGCCCGCCTGCGCCTGAAGGGCATCCGCACCTCGCTCCGCCGTGTGTTGCGGCTGATGCGCGAGCACGACCTGCTGGCGCCGTCCCGGATGGGGGCGCCGCGTGGGCCGCGCAACCACGACGGCACGATCATTCCGGCAACCATCGACACCCTGTGGGGCACCGACATGACCACCGCTTGGACTGGCGAAGGGCAAGCTGCCGTGTTCGTGGCGGTCGATCACTACAGTGCCGAGTGCGTCGGCATTCATGCCAGTCGCCAAGCCACCCGCTTTGAAGCTCTCGAGCCGCTGCGCCAGGGCGTACGCGAGCACTTTGGCGGCTTTAGCAAAGGGATTGCTTCAGGCCTGTCGATCCGGCACGACCATGGCAGCCAATACATGTCGCGAGCATTCCAGGACGAGTTGCGGTTCCTTGGGATCGAGAGTTCGCCGGCCTTTGTGCAGGCTCCTGAAGGCAATGGCTGTGCGGAGCGGTTCATCCGCACCCTGAAGGAAAACCTGCTGTGGGTGCGCTCGTTCGAAACCATCGAGGAGTTGCGCCAGGCGCTGCTGACCTTCCGAGAAACCTACAACTCCACCTGGCTGATAGCCCGGCACGGATTTCAGACGCCGAAAGCCGTCCGGCACAACCAGCTTCCATCCGCGGCCCTCGCCGCGTAGGCTTCAATCCGGTGTCTCAAAAACTGCGGGCGGTACACTGGCGGCCTTGTTCGGCGGGGCGGTGGGCAAGGACACGGTCAGCCGGGTCTGGCGCAAGGTGCAGGCCGACTGGCAAGCCTGGAACCAGCGCTCGCTCGCCGACGAGCCGATCGTGCGGCTGATCCTCGACGGCACGGTGGTGCGCGTCCGGCTCGACAAGAAGGCGACCTCGATTGCGCTGCTGGTGGTGATCGGGGTGCGCGAGGATGGCCAGAAGGTCTTGCTGGCCGTCCGGAACATGGGCGGCGAGACCACGGCCGCCTGGCGTGCGGTCCTCGACGACCTCGTCGCGCGCCAGCTGCGGCGGCCAGCCTTTGTCATCGTGGATGGCGCGCCGGGCCTGGAGCAGGCGCTCGCGGCCGTGTGGGAGGGTGTGCCCCTGCAGCGCGGCACGGTGCATAAGCACCGCAACCTGCTCGCCCATGCGCCCAAGCGTCTCTACGACGCGATCACGGCGGACTACACCGACATGATCTATGCCGCCACGGCCGAGGAAATTGAGGAGCGCCGCCAGGCCTTTCTCCGCAAATGGCGGCTGCGGCATCGGGCGGTGGCGGACAGCCTGGAGGAGGCGGGCGAGGCGCTGTTTGCTTTCACGACGCTGCCGTCCTCGCAATGGAAGTCGGCCCGCACCACCAATGCCATCGAACGGCTGCACGAGGAGTTCAAGCGGCGGATCAAAACCCAGACGGTGCTGCCCTCGGCTGCCACCGCCGCCATGCTGTTCTGGGC
>NZ_QDGA01000227.1 GCF_003347665.1 Microvirga calopogonii | reverse complement strand
CGAAAAAATGGAGAGCCTTTCATGAAGCAGGAGGATCTCCATGCCCCAGACACGCTTTACGAGAGAGTTCCAGGATGAGGCGGTGCGGCTTGCTCTGACCAGCGGCCGCAGCCGGCGTGCGATTGCCGCGGATCTCGGGGTCGGCCTGTCGACCCTGCGCCACTGGATTGATCGCCGGCGCGAGCACCAGATCGATGATCCGCCCGAAGAGCGCCAAGAGGACATGGCGGCCGAGTTGAAGCGACTGCGGCGCGAGAACGAGATCCTGCGCCAGGAGCGGGAGATCCTGAAGAAGGCCACGGCTTTTTTCGCCAAGGAGGGAAGTCGATGAAGTTCCGGTTCATCGATGTGGCGAAAGAGGAGTTCCCCGTCACCCGCCTGTGCCAAGTTCTCGGCGTGAGCCAGAGCGGCTATTTCGCCTGGCGATCGCGTCCGGCGAGTTGCCGTCAGCGGGAGGACCTGGTGCTCTTGGCCCATGTCCGCTCGGCCTTCATCCGCTCGCATGAGACCTACGGCAGTCCCCGCATGACTTGCGAGTTGCAGGATAAGGGCCTGAAGGTCGGTCGCCGTCGGACTGCTCGGCTGATGCGCGAGAACGGGTTGAAAGCCCGGCAGAAGCGGCGGTTCAAGCGCACCACCGACAGCCATCATGGCTTTCCGATCGCGCCCAACCTGCTCGAGCAGGACTTCTCGGCCGAGCGCCCGAACGAGAAGTGGGCGGCCGATATCTCCTATCTGTGGACGAACGAGGGCTGGCTCTATCTGGCCGTCGTCCTCGATCTCTTCGCCCGCCGGGTGGTCGGCTGGGCGGTCAGTGACAGCCTCCACAAGGAACTGGCGCTCGAAGCCCTGCGCAAGGCTCTGGCGATCCGAAGACCTGGTGAGGGGCTGATCCATCATGCGGATCGCGGCAGTCAATATTGTTCGAACGAGTATCAGGCCGCGCTGAAGAAACACGGCATCCAGATCTCAATGTCCGGGAAAGGCAATTGCTTCGACAACGCCGTTGTTGAGACCTTCTTCAAGACCTTGAAATCTGAGCTGGTCTGGCGCACCGTCTTTGAGACCAGAGCCGAGGCCAAGCAGGCGATCGGCCACTACATCGACGGCTTTTACAACCCCGTCCGGCGTCACTCGACACTCGATTATGTCAGTCCGGTTCAGTTCGAAAGGCTGGCCGAATAGCTAGCAAACCGCTCTCCACTTAAGCGAAGCAAATCCAGGACCGGGGTGATGCGCCATGGGCAATAGCGCGCCAGTTCCTGAGCATGGAGGGAGAGATCCCCAGCTCGGTCGCGATCTGCATCAGAGGACGGCCGCTGCCTTCCAGAAGCGCCACGGCCTCTTGCTTGAACTCGGGTGTGAATTCTCGCCTTGTCTTCGTCATCAAACACCTTCCCGCTCTACAGGAGCGTATTAGAGGTGTCCGTCAAAACGAGGGAAGATCAGTGCCGTCTTTTACCACTATGCCCAGTGGCGTGAGGACGGCACGTGGAAGCACGTGACCCAGGTCCTGCGGGAGAGCTATTGGCGTACGATCGGCCGTCCTCCTCAGCCGACAGCGGCGATCATCGACAGCCAGTCGGTCAAGACCACTGAGATGGGTGGACCACGAGGGTACGACGGTGCCAAGAAGGTGAAGGGCCGCAAGCGCCATCTGCTCGTTGATACGCAAGGCAATCTGCTGAAGAACAGCATGCAGCCCGCCGACATTCATGATCGCGCAGGCGCCGAACTCCTGCTGGAGGGGCTGCAGCATCTGTTTCCGGCCATTGAGCGCGTGTGGGCCGACACGGCTTATCGCGGGCTGAAGGACTGGTTGTGCAGAGCGCTGGGATGGAAGCTGTCGATTCCGCAACACTGGTGGAGTGAAGGCACCTGGATGCGGGCTGACGCAGAGCCGCCGACGCGACCGAGTGGCTTTCAGGTGCTCGCGCGAAGGTGGGTGGTGGAGCGGACCATCGGTTGGCTGACTACCAACCGGCGGCTGGCCAAGGACTA
>NZ_QDGA01000226.1 GCF_003347665.1 Microvirga calopogonii | reverse complement strand
TGCCAGGGTTCCAGTCGCCGCACGAGCAGCAGGTCGACCAGCAGGTCGAGGTAGGACGCCACGGTCTTTCCGTCCACGCCAAGTGCACGTGCGAATTCGGCGGCATTGAGGAGTCCGGACTGATGATGTGCCAGCATGGTCCAGAAGCGACGCAAGGTCTCGGCCGGAATGCGAGGCCCCAGCAGGGGGATATCGCGTTCCAGGTAGGTTCGGATGAAATCCTGTCGCCACCGTTGGCTGATACGATCACTGGTGGCCAGATAGCTGTCCGGGAAGCCACCACGCAGCCACAATCGGTTCAAGTCTGAAGCCGGAACCTCCAATCCATCGATCGGGTGCATTTCGAGATAGGCGATCCGCCCGGCTAAGCTTTCGCCCGACTGCTTCAGGAGATCGAGTGACGCGGATCCGAGGAGCAGGAAGCGGCCCGTCCGCCGCCCCTTGCGGCGACCGCGGTCGATCAGACCGCGCAAGTTCTGAAACAGATCCGGTAGCCGCTGGACTTCGTCAAGAATGACAAGCTTGTCTTCATGGCCGGCGAGATAGAGTTCTGGTTCTGACAGCCTGGCGCGATCAGCATCGGATTCCAGGTCGAGATAGATCGACGGACGGTGCTCCCCGATGGTCAGAGCCAGTGTCGTTTTGCCGACCTGCCGCGGGCCCAGGAGGGCGACGGCAGGATAGCTGTCGAGCAATTCGTTCAGCTCGGCGGCAATGCGACGTTCGATCATCCTTGCATTTATGGAGTCAAACTCCGAAAATGCAAGGTAAATTGGGGTCAGCGCAAGATCTGTTCCTGATTATACGCTCTCTTATGACCGTCATTCCGGGACGTCAGCATAGGATCCTGTCGCCGGTTGCGAGTCGGCGCAAGATCCAGCGACCTGACGGGTGTGCCGCGGCGCCTGATCGGACGACGATTGATCAAGCTCTCATCCGCGGATTGGCCACCGCATTACCCGGTGTTCGTCGTGGGCCTTCCTCAGTCTTAGCTTCGTGCGTTAGCCGCAAGGCTTGCCTTAACGTATCTCGAGGATTTCCCATCGCTCCAGGGCGCCACGGCACGCCGGTCAGGTCGGTATCGTTCTCTGCTCGCTTAAACCTCCTCTGCGTGTGTGCGAACGCAGGCTTGGGGCTCGTTAGACCTCCCGAACCCTTGCCGCAGGGGCAACCTGGACCCGACGGGCAATGTCCCACACGAACCCGGCCAGTTCGCGCGCAATCGCCGTGGTCACCTTGGGCAACGGCTTGCCGGCGGCCATCAAACGCCGGAAGCGTTGGCAGAGCCGAACCTGGGCCCGCCAGGCCACCGCTCGGATCTCGGCTGGGAGCCCTTCCACCCGGGCGCGGTATCGCACCGCCTCGCGGGCCGGCAAGCGATAGGACCAGCCCGCCTCGACCAGCATGGTGCGGGCATGCCCGTTGCCGCTCTTGGTGATCCCACCCCGGCGCCGACGGGTGCTGCTTGACCGTTCCGACGGCACCAGTCCAAGCCAGCTCATCAACTGCTTGGGCGTCTCGAAGCGGCTCAGGTCGCCGGTCTCGGCCACCAGCGTGGCAGCAACCACCGGACCGACCCCGCGCAAAGCCTGCAAAGCCTGAACGAGGGGGGCGAGGGACCAGCCAGCCACGGCCTCGGCCAGCGCCAGGTCGAGCCGGTCGCAGCGCGCCTGCGCCTCTTCAATGCGCCGGACGCCTTGGACTTGCTCCGAAAAAGATACTGCTGGCGAATTCACCATGCTGGGATGGGAGCCATCATGAGCTTGGTGAATGCGGATTGCCGGGTTCGTGCGAGCGGCGTGCCCGCGAACCAGGCACCAAGCCGGATGAGGTTCATGGCAGCCGCTGTCAGCACGTGCTGAAGATGCGTCTTGGCGAGACCGATGTAGCGGGAGCGCCGCAAGTGTAGGGCGCGCACGCCAGCCGAAATCGTTCCCTCGATGCCGGCGCGCTTCTGGTACTCTTTGGCGAAGGCGGGCTGCGCCTCACGCTCGCGAGCCGCTGCAAGGGTCTCGTGCTCCTCCTGAGGGCGCAGCGTGAGAAGCCGCCGCTCGCTCCGAGTACACTGTGCCTTCAATGGGCAGGGGCGACAGTGGGTCGTCGAGAAGCGCACCTTGAAGGCGGTTCGTCCTTGCCAGT
>NZ_QDGA01000225.1 GCF_003347665.1 Microvirga calopogonii | reverse complement strand
TGACCGAGGCTGTGTCAAAACGCAGATCGGGACCGAGTGAGCTCACCTCTGTGATCCTCTGATCGGCTGGAGCGCAGGTGACAACGGCCGTTTGGCTCATCGACAAGGCTGGATGTCATTCTTGCTGGTGTCCCAGCCATCGTGATCAGCTTGGGTGCCTAGAGCGATGCCCCCTCAGGACTGGATTGCTGCCAGCAGCGGCCCTGGTCCGAGGATCGCCAGAACCCGCTTCAGGTTATAGGCGAGCACGTGCAGGCTCATCTCGGTGCGCACCCGCTCCAAGGTCCGGGTCAGGAAGTGCGTAGCACCCATCCAGGCCTTGATCGTTCCAAACGGATGCTCCACCGTCTGCCGCCGCAGACGCGGCGTCTCCGGGGCCCGATCGAGCCGCTCCTGCATCGCATCGAGCACATCCTCATGCTCCCAGCGTCTGACCCGGCGCTCCTTGCCGGGCGTACACTGATCTTTGAGCGCACAGGTTTGGCAGCAGCTGGTCCAGTAGAGATGCAGCAGCATCCCATGCTCGATGGTGGAGCATCGTCGCGTCAGGCGCTCTCCGGCGGGACAGCGATAGGTGTCATCCTCGGGATGATAGACGAAGTCCTGCTTGCCGAAGCGTCCGTCAGCCTTGGCGCTCGAGTTGAGGGTCTTGGGCACATAGGGCGTGATCCCAGCTCTCTCGCAGGCCAGGATGTCCTCGCCCTTGTAGTAGCCTCTGTCCGCCAGAGCCTCCAGGCTCGGCGTGCCCATGGCACCCTGCGCCTGCTGGCCCATCACCGATAACTGGCCCCGATCCGAGCCGCTGTTGGTGACCTCATGTGCGACGATCAGGTGGTGCTGGACATCCACCGCGGCCTGAACGTTGTAGCCGACGATGCCCGTGCCGATGCCCCGGTTGGTCATCGCCCGCGCGTCCGGATCAGTGAGCGAGATCTGCTGGTCGGGAGCCGCCAGCACCTGCTGCTCCAGCTCCCGGAACTGCTGCATCTGCTCTCTGAGCGCCGCGATCTTGTCCTTGATCCGCCCGGCCTTCACCTGCGCCAGCTCGCTCTCCTGCCGATCGGCCGTGTCGAGGGCGGACAGATAGTGTGCGATGCTGGCCTCCACCTGCTCGATGCGCTTGGCGAGCTTGGCCGGCGTGAAGTTCTTGTCCCGCGCGTTGACCGCCTTGAACTTGGAGCCGTCGATGGCCACCACCGCCTGCGAGAACAGGTTGAGCGTGCGGCACAGCCCGACGAACTGGCGGCACACGGCCCGAATGGCCGGTCCATTGTCCTTGCGGAAGCGGGCGATGGTCTTGTGATCCGGCTGAAGCTGGCCGGTGAGCCACATCAGCTCAAGGTTGCGGCCGGTCTCCTGCTCGAGGCGGCGGCTGGACGGGATGCGGTTGAGATAGCCATAGATGTAGATCTTGAGCAGGGCCGCCGGATGGTAGGCCGGGCGGCCCGTCGCCTGTGGGATGACACTCTCGAACCCCAGGGCATGCAAGTCGAGTTCCTCGACAAAGACGTCGATCACCCGCACCGGATTGTCGTCACTGACGTACTCGTCGAGGCAGACCGGGAACAAGGTGCCTTGGCTGCGCTCCTGGCCTTGGACAAACCGCTTCATCGCGATCCCTCCAGTCCGTACTGACCCAACCAGATTACTAGATTCCGCGTTTTGACACAGCCTCGACCCACAGCCGACATTTGCAGGCTGATAGTCCGGGCCTTTTATGCCTGGAGGATGTGGTGCATGCTGCTCTTCTGATGCGTCACGGCTTGGTATTGTGAGCCAATGCTGGCGATCCGCACTGGCCCGCCTTTGCTAGATTGACGCGTGAACAGGAGCGGTCCTGTGAACACTCCAGTGACCGGATGGTTGGACGAGATGCGCCGGCAGATCGGGCTTGGGCTTGATGCCGTCGGCGTCGGGCCAGAGGAGATGCCCCACCGGGTCATCAACCAGTGTCCCGGTGCGCGGGTACGAGCCTACCATCGCGGCGATGTTCGCCGAGGGCCGGTGCTTCTCATCATCCCGGCTCCCTTCAAGCGGGCTTATCTCTGGGATCTTCTGCCGCCGGTGAGCGTGGTCCGCCACTGCCTCGAACGAGGCTTTCGCGTCTATCTGCTCGAATGGCTCGTTCCCACGCCGCAGGAGGATGAATTCGGCTTCGCG
>NZ_QDGA01000224.1 GCF_003347665.1 Microvirga calopogonii | reverse complement strand
CAAGACAATTCTTCAGACCGTGTCCGCCTGAATCTCAGCTCAAAATGAGGCGTGGGTAATTACTCCTCGCTCTATCAGGCACACGGTCGAGAAGAATTGGTACGCACGCTCGAGGGAAGACGCAAATGAAGAGACGGCCTCACGGTAGTATCCATCGAGAATAGCGTTTGCCCCAACCTCGAAGAGCATCTCGAATTTTTGTTGCTGAAGAAGAACTGTCTGCTTGTGTCCGTTCTCGCATGTGAACGTATAATTGTTTCCATCAAGCAGCTCGACTCTCTGCATGCCAAACACAGCCTTAATCGGATCCGCCTTTACACATTCGGTACAAACCAATCTGATCTTCAATTCTAGAGCATCGGACGGTTAAACGGACGCATAGCCGGCAGCTTTGAGGAAGTTCCAGCATTCTTGCGGCTCGAACAAGTTGCAGATGTCGCCGAGGGCGCGCCAGAGCGCGTCAAAGGTGCGGGCTTCGGCCTTGCGCAGGTGTGCCTTAATCTTAGCGAAGGCCTGCTCAATCGGGTTCATGTCTGGACTGTACGGAGGCAGAAACAGGAACCAAGCGCCGCGTTGCTTCAGGCACTGCGCGGCTTTCTCGCTCTTGTGGACGGCGAGGTTGTCGAGGATCACCACATCCCCTGTTCTGAGGCTCGGCGCGAGCTGTGTCTCGATGTAAGCCTCGAACGCCAACCGGGTGATCGGGCCATCAATCACCCACGGGGCGCTCAACTCGCTGCACCGCAGCCCTGCGATGAACGTGTGGGTTGTCCAGTGTCCAAAGGGAGCGCTCATGCGCAGCCGCTGGCCTTTGCGCGAGCGCCCGCGCAGGCGCGTCATCTTGGTGTTGACGTAGGTCTCGTCCAGGAACACCAAGCGGTGCGGCTCTTGGCGCATGCGGGGCTGACGCTGGGCATGCCAGACGCGGCGCTCATCCCGCACGTCGGCGCGTGCGCACTCCGCCGCCATCAGGGCTAATGGCATGGACCGGCCGTGCTCCCGGGTGGAGCATGGGAGCACGGGATTGTCCCGCAGCGAAGGAGCCCTGTCATGACACAGCAGACCACAGCTGAGACCATCGCCACCATCGGCATCGACCTGGGCAATACCACCTTCCACCTGATCGGCATGGATGCCCGCGGCAGGATCGTGCTGCGCCGCAAAGTCTCGCGCGGGCAGCTGTTGCCCTGCCTGGCCAATGTGCCGGTCTGCCTGATCGGCATGGAGGCCTGTGCCGGGGCTCATCACGTCGGGCGTCAGCTCGCCGCCCTCGGCCATGATGTCCGTCTGCTGCCGGCCCAGTACGTCAAACCGTTTCTCAAAGGGCACAAGAACGACTATCGCGATGCCGAGGCCATCGCCGAGGCGGCGCAACGTCCAACCATGCGCCCGGTGCCGCTGAAGTCGGCCGAGCAACTCGACTTGCAAGCCCTGCACCGGGTGCGCAGCCGCCTGGTCGGGCAGCGCACGGCGGTGATCAACCAGATCCGCGGCTTCCTGCTCGAGTGCGGCATCCCGGTGAGGCAGGGACTTGCCGGTTTACGAGAGGCTCTGCCCACTCTGCTGTCCCACCGCACGGACGTGCTCTCGCCGCGCATGATCCACCTGATCGAGGATCTGGCGGGAGACTGGCACCGGTTGGATGAGCGCATTGACGCGATCACCGGGGACATCACGGCTCTGGCCCGTCAGGAGGGGGGCTGCCAGCGGCTGATGGGGATCCCGGGCGTCGGCGTGATCACCGCCAGCGCCATGGTGGCGGCGATTGGCACCGGAGCGGCGTTTACCAAAGGCCGCGATTTTGCCGCCTGGCTCGGTCTCGTGCCCAAGCAGATCTCGACCGGCGGCCGCACCATCCTGGGTGGCCTGTCGAAGCGCGGGAACCGCTACTTGCGCACGCTGTTTGTCAGCGGCGCCCAAGTTCTCCTGCAACACCCGGGCCACTGGCATGGGCACGGCTTCGGCCGCTGGTTGGCCGCGGCACGGGCCCGGCTGCACCGGAATGTGCTGGCGGCCGCCTTGGCTAACAAGCTCGCGCGCATCGCCTGGAGCGTGCTGTCCCACGCGAACGGTTACGATCCGGAGTTTGCCGCACGGACGGCCTGAGCCTGCTCAGACGGCCGACAGTTCGAGGATAGAGTTCCCGCCGCGGTTCGCGAGAAGGATGTGACAGGATGGATGAACGGTTGCCCGGCGCATCGGAAACCTGATTAAAAAAATGGCC
>NZ_QDGA01000223.1 GCF_003347665.1 Microvirga calopogonii | reverse complement strand
CTCCCGCTTGGTGCCGAAGGAGCGGGACGGAGTGCCAGGGAACAGCGACACGTGCGTGTGCTGAGCGATCCACTCCTCCCCCACAGCCTGGTGTTGTCATGTCTGGATGGCGCCCGTTTGGCAATGTGATTGTTGATGATGTTTGGGCTTGGCGGGGCGGGTGCAGTCATGTCTCCGGCCTCTGAACGCGGCACTTCATGACCGCAGGCCCTGATGTTTTACGCTGGAAGCTGGTCCCTCTCACATTATCGCGCTTGACTGACGCAAGACAACGCCACGGGTTCTCCAATTCCGGCGGTCCATGTCCGCTCATGCTTCACATCATTTCATCGTCACCGTGCCAACTGGGGTGCCCTACGGGCAGATCGTTTGAACTTGTCGTCTATGCCGCCGGCGCGGCCACTCCGTTGGTCCCGGGCTCGTAAGCCGTGCTCCTGGCCATCACAGCCCAAGCGATCCGGGCTATCTTGTTGGCCAAGGCGACGGCGACCACCTTGAACGGCTTCTTGGCCAGGAGGCTCCGGGCCCAATCCGCCATGGCCGTCCGGGTCTTGCCCGACTTCATGCTGTAGAGAGCGGCATGCGCTCCGACGACCAGCAGCTTGCGCAGGTGCCGGTTGCCCATCTTGGAGATGGAGCCGAGCCGCGCCTTGCCGCCGGTTGAGTGCTGCCGGGGCACGAGGCCGAGATAGGCGGCAAACTCCCGACTGCCCTGGAACAGACTGGGGTCCGGGACGCTGGCCGCGAGGCAAGAGGCCACAATCGGGCCGATGCCCGGAATGCCGGCGAGCCTCGTGCTGACTGGATCGCTGCGGTGGGCCGCCAGAATGGCTTTGTCGAGCTTGGCAATCTGCGCTTCGATCTCAACCAGCATCGTGGCCAAAGACTGAAGCGCAGTTCGAGCTGGTGCGGGGAAATCTGGATTGGCCTCGTGGAGGAAAGCGATCAGCTGGCGCGTGTTGCGAGCCCCTTGCGCCACCACGATGCCCAACTCTGCGAAGTGACCGCGTAGGGCATTGATCAGGGCGGTCCGCTGCCCGATCAGGAGATCGCGAGCCCCGTGCAGCATCAAGGTACTCTGTTGTTGCGGGCTCTTGACCGGAACGAAGCGCATCGACGGCCGTGTGACGGCCTCGCAGATGGCCGCCGCGTCCGCGGCATCATTCTTCTGCCGGCGCAGATAGGGTTTGACGTAGGCGGGAGGGATCAGGCGAACCTCATGCCCGAAAGCCATGAGTGTGCGGGCCCAGTGATGAGCGGTCGCGCAAGCCTCCATCCCGACCAGGCAGGGAGGTAGTGTGCTGAAGAAACCTGGAACCTGGCTGCGACGCAGCGCCCTGCGCAGGACGATCTTTCCACTCCTGTCGACGCCGTGCAGCTGGAAGACGTTCTTTGCGATATCAAGGCCGATCGTGGCAATCTCAGGCATGATGGCTGGTTCCTCTCCGGTTCTTCAACATGCCTATTCTGGCA
Organism: Microvirga calopogonii; assembly: GCF_003347665.1. Taxonomy (GTDB): domain Bacteria; phylum Pseudomonadota; class Alphaproteobacteria; order Rhizobiales; family Beijerinckiaceae; genus Microvirga; species Microvirga calopogonii. The sequence goes on along the minus strand of NZ_QDGA01000223.1, from coordinate 838 downwards.
CGTCTGACGCTGGTGGAGGGCGCCATCCACGACATCACATTAACTCGAGTTTGACCGCCACCGTGTAGACGGGCCAGCATGAGCAAGCCTGTCAGCTACAAACGCCATCGCTTTCCGCCTGAGATCATCGCCCATGCGGTTTGGTTGTACTTCCGGTTCCCGCTGAGCCTGCGGCTGGTGGAGGAGATGCTGCTCGAGCGCGGCATTCTCGTCTCCTATGAGACGGTGCGTCGCTGGGCTCTCAAGTTTGGGCCGGCCTTCGCGCGCCGTCTCAGGCGCAAGCCACCAAGCCCCCGCGACATCTGGCATTTGGATGAGGTCGTGGTCACGATCTCGGGCCAGAAGCACTGGTTGTGGCGGGCGGTTGATCAGGACGGTTATGTGCTCGACGAGATCGTGCAGACGCGCCGCGACACCAAGGCGGCCAAGCGCTTGCTGAAGCGTCTGTTGAAGAAGCAGGGCGGTCCGCCCCGGCGCATGATCACTGACAAGCTCGGCTCCTACTCGGCCGCCCGGCGTCAGATCATGCCAGAAGTCGAACACCGATCCCATAAGGGGCTCAACAATCGGGCGGAGAATTCGCATCTCCCGTTCCGCCGGCGAGAACGGGCGAGGCAAGGCTTTCGATCACCCAGGTGCCTGCAGCGGTTCGTCAGTGTCTTCTCTGCCGTCCGCAACCTGTTCGTTCCACCCCGCTCGCGCCGCTCTGCCCGCGCGACCCACCTTCACCGCGTCAACGCCATGGCGGAGTGGAAAGTCGCGGCGGGCGTTGCCACTTGATCCGTTAGGCAATTGGGCCTGCCTGAATACGTCCAGTTCTAGTTAACGTGACAACACC
>NZ_QDGA01000222.1 GCF_003347665.1 Microvirga calopogonii | reverse complement strand
GCCGCAAAGCGCCGCAATGCCGTCATCGGTTCCGCCGCCGCCACATAATCTCTCACGACGCATAAGAAGGGATCGGATCCGGCCTCGCGCACCAGCGCTAGAAGACCATCCGGTCCCTTGCGGAAGTCGACCGGATGGCTGGCCAGGAACACCTTCGCGCCGGCCGGGATCATGCTTGTCGAACCGCCCGGAGGACTTTGATCAGGTGGTTCTGATCAATATCAGCGGCAACGCGAACCACCACGTCAGCGACAACAATCTCAATCATCGAGGCGGATGTCGGCGTGACCTCAACGAATCCAAGCCGCTGCTCATGCCGCTCGCCTTGGACGACACCAGCCTGCATCGCCTTACGGCGCCAGCCGAACAGTTGCGCCGGCGAGATCCCGGCCTGTCGTGCGATAACCGAGACATTGGCGCCAGGCTCCAGGGTCTCCTCGACCAGGGCCATCTTGGCCTGTGTCGACCAGCGCCGGCGGGGCCGCTCGGGACTCACCTCCAGGCGGCTGGGAACAACCTCCAGCACCTGGAAGCTTCTATCATCAGGCATAGGCGCAGACATAGTAACTGACACCGAAAGCTCCTTGCTTTGATGTCAGTAAAGATCAGCCATCGCATCATGCCGCGCCAGATGCGGCCAGCTTACCGCTTACACTGGATATGACCGGCTGGCTGTTAATTATCTGGCCGCCATTGTCCTCGTCGCGACAGTTACTCAATGGCTTAGGTGAGCCCCCTATCTAGAGGATGGCATCAATGACAGAGTGCCGACCGAAGCAGGTGAGCAGCCATCGGAGAAACAGCCGAACCGCCGAGCGCTGCAAGCTCCGGTCAATGGAGATGACATGCCATCCGCCAAATATATCGATCGCAAAGGGGAAAGGCTTAATAAGAATATTCCGATTGAGACTTTGAGCGGCAAGCGTATCACTAACAAGTGCAACTCCCGCACCGTTGATGGCAAGATCTATGGCTATTCCTAGCTCGTTGCAATAAAGGTGGTCCTCCGCCCCACAGTTTCCTGAGACATCCTATAAGCGGACTGGATCCGCAGAAGGGTGATGATGATGACAGAGATGATGAAGGATGCGGCCGGTCCGGGCCGTGGTGGGCGCATGTCGCGCCAGCGCAAACGCGAGGCGGTTCTGCGGCTGCTGCGCGGTGAGGATCTGGACACGGTCTCGCGCTCCCTGGGCGTGACGGCCGCCACGCTGAGCGGCTGGCGCGATGCTTTCCTGGCAGCCGGCGAGGCCAGTCTCGCCACCCGGCTGGCCACCGGTGAGGCGCTGGGGACTGAGCGGCTCAAGGCCCGGCTCGGCGAGATGCTGCTGGAGCGTGAGCTGCTGGAGGCCAAGATTGCCCTTCTGGAGGGCGGCCGCCCTTTAGCTCAGAGGAGGTCGAGGCGATGAGCCGGGCCCTCTCGCCGAGCAGCGGCCGGCCCTATGGCTTGGCGCGTGTCTGCCGGATCTGGCGCGTGGCCCGGGCGAGCGTCTACCGGCAGCGTCAGCCGCAGACGGACCGGCGGCGCCGCGGCCCGGTCGGACCGCTGTCCGATCCAGTGCTCACAACCGAGATCCGTGCCGTCCTGGCCGCCAGTCCGTTCCATGGCGAGGGGCATCGGAAAGTTTGGGCCCGCCTGCGCCTGAAGGGCATCCGCACCTCGCTCCGCCGTGTGTTGCGGCTGATGCGCGAGCACGACCTGCTGGCGCCGTCCCGGATGGGGGCGCCGCGTGGGCCGCGCAACCACGACGGCACGATCATTCCGGCAACCATCGACACCCTGTGGGGCACCGACATGACCACCGCTTGGACTGGCGAAGGGCAAGCTGCCGTGTTCGTGGCGGTCGATCACTACAGTGCCGAGTGCGTCGGCATTCATGCCAGTCGCCAAGCCACCCGCTTTGAAGCTCTCGAGCCGCTGCGCCAGGGCGTACGCGAGCACTTTGGCGGCTTTAGCAAAGGGATTGCTTCAGGCCTGTCGATCCGGCACGACCATGGCAGCCAATACATGTCGCGAGCATTCCAGGACGAGTTGCGGTTCCTTGGGATCGAGAGTTCGCCGGCCTTTGTGCAGGCTCCTGAAGGCAATGGCTGTGCGGAGCGGTTCATCCGCACCCTGAAGGAAAACCTGCTGTGGGTGCGCTCGTTCGAAACCATCGAGGAGTTGCGCCAGGCGCTGCTGACCTTCCGAGAAACCTACAACTCCACCTGGCTGATAGCCCGGCACGGATTTCAGACGCCGAAAGCCGTCCGGCACAACCAGCTTCCATCCGCGGCCCTCGCCGCGTAGGCTTCAATCCGGTGTCTCAAAAACTGCGGGCGGTACA
>NZ_QDGA01000221.1 GCF_003347665.1 Microvirga calopogonii | reverse complement strand
GGTGTTGTCACGTTAACTAGAACTGGACGTATTCAGGCAGGCCCAATTGCCTAACGGATCAAGTGGCAACGCCCGCCGCGACTTTCCACTCCGCCATGGCGTTGACGCGGTGAAGGTGGGTCGCGCGGGCAGAGCGGCGCGAGCGGGGTGGAACGAACAGGTTGCGGACGGCAGAGAAGACACTGACGAACCGCTGCAGGCACCTGGGTGATCGAAAGCCTTGCCTCGCCCGTTCTCGCCGGCGGAACGGGAGATGCGAATTCTCCGCCCGATTGTTGAGCCCCTTATGGGATCGGTGTTCGACTTCTGGCATGATCTGACGCCGGGCGGCCGAGTAGGAGCCGAGCTTGTCAGTGATCATGCGCCGGGGCGGACCGCCCTGCTTCTTCAACAGACGCTTCAGCAAGCGCTTGGCCGCCTTGGTGTCGCGGCGCGTCTGCACGATCTCGTCGAGCACATAACCGTCCTGATCAACCGCCCGCCACAACCAGTGCTTCTGGCCCGAGATCGTGACCACGACCTCATCCAAATGCCAGATGTCGCGGGGGCTTGGTGGCTTGCGCCTGAGACGGCGCGCGAAGGCCGGCCCAAACTTGAGAGCCCAGCGACGCACCGTCTCATAGGAGACGAGAATGCCGCGCTCGAGCAGCATCTCCTCCACCAGCCGCAGGCTCAGCGGGAACCGGAAGTACAACCAAACCGCATGGGCGATGATCTCAGGCGGAAAGCGATGGCGTTTGTAGCTGACAGGCTTGCTCATGCTGGCCCGTCTACACGGTGGCGGTCAAACTCGAGTTAATGTGACAACACCGTTGCCGATTATCAGAAAAAGGCCGCAAACCGGTTCGACCTGACGCCATCGAGGGAGGCCGTTGCGGAGCTTTCAACTGCTTTGGAGGCATTCTACTCGCGTGTCCAGGCTGGTAGTATCGACCCAAAGTTGGCCAACAGAGTTATCCAAGACCTTGCGCGTATCCTCGTGCCAATTAACTTCACGCGCGTAAACCGCTTCCGCCATGACCCCGCGCTGACTATCCCGCCGCTGCCGTCGATTGCGGTCGCGGCCGAACTCGGCAATCATGGCGAGGCGACACTTGGCTTTGCCAAAACACAGCTCGTTCGCGGGCAGAACCGGCTGATCTCAGCGCTGCGGGAGGCCCGCCGCCAAATCGACCTTGTTGCAGGCTGACACCCGCAGTTTGGGAGAACAAGGTTGCGCTCTTAGTGAGAAAAATTCCGTTGCGGCGAGGATGGAATGCAAAACCATCCCCGCCGCGCGGACCATTTAACGAAAGACACTCTAACGCTCAATGTCTGCTTCATGCATTAAAGGCGCGACAATGTCAGACCTACAACAAGACCTGCTCGCGAGCATCTCAGCGGACGAGATGTGGAAACATCTTGAGCAACTCTGCCAATGAGACCGTAACACGGGTAGTGAGGGCGAGTTCGCCGCGGTTGACCTAAGACGCTGGTGAGCAATTATCTTTCTGTTCGCGTGAGGCGGCGCAGCAGGATGCGGCTCATGGCGAGGTAGAGCAGCATCTCGCCGGTTTCGACCAGGCGTTCGTAGTCCTTGGCCAGCCGCCGGTTGGTGGTCAACCAGGCGATGGTTCGCTCAACGAGCCATCGGCGTGCGAGCACGTGAAAGCCACTCGGCCGTGTTGGTGGCTCCGCGTCGGCGCGCATCCAGACGCCGCCACTCCACCAGTGTTGCGGAATGGACAGCTTCCATCCGAGCGCTCTGCACAGCCAATCCTTCAACCCTCAATAAGCCGTGTCCGCCCACATGAGCTCGATAGCCGGGAAGAGATGCTCTAAACCCTCCAACAGGAGCTCGGCGCCCGCGCGGTCATGGAGGTCGGCCGGATGCACCTTGTTCTTCAGCAGCGTTCCTTGCGTATCAACGAGCAAGTGACGCTTGCGGCCCTTGATCTTTTTGCCACCATCGTACCCACGTGATCCACCCATCTCAGTGGTTTTGACCGACTGGCTGTCGATGATCGCCGCTGTCGGCTGAGGAGCCCGGCCAATCATGCGGCGATAACTCTCGCGCAGCACTCGCGTGACCTGCTCCCACGTCCCGTTCTCGCGCCACTGGGCATAGTGATAGAACACGGCGTAGCGCGGAGGGTATTCGTGCGGTAGCAGCCGCCACTGGGCGCCGGTGCGCAGCAGATAGAAGATGGCGTCGATGATGCGTCGGAGCGGATAAGTCTGCCGTCGCCCGGCGGGATGGCTGCGGGTTATCAGCGGCTCCAGCAGCGTCCATTCCGCATCAGTGAGATCGCTGGCGCAGGAACGGACATCCATGGCACGGGCTCCTCAAACGTGAAACAGCCCGCATCCGCCTCCGCGGCCCAGCTCCAAACCTATTCTGAATCAACCACTT
>NZ_QDGA01000220.1 GCF_003347665.1 Microvirga calopogonii | reverse complement strand
TTGGGGCGATCCGCCACCGGCCCGGACAGCACCTCCTCGGCAACTGCGAGGGCGCACGCGGCTTTGACCGGAACCGGGCCCGGCGCGACGGATGTCCGCAGCGCCGCGACCCCGCCTGCCATGAAAGCACTGCGCCAGAGGCGCACCGTATCCTCGCGCACCCCGAAGGCCTCGGCGATCCGCGGGCTCGTCCAGCCCGCCAGGGTCAGCAGGATCGCCCGGGCCCGATCGGCCTCGCCGCGATCCCGCGACCGGCTGAGTTCCTCCAGTTCGCGTCGTTGTTCGCCACTCGCCACAACCGGGGACCTGCCTGTCATGATCCGCCTCCCGCATCCGTTCACGCGATGGAATCATGCGCAGCATCCGTTGGCTACCCCGCTGAAACCTGCTTAGATCCAACTGCCGAGGGGATCGACGGCTTACGCACAGGCTTGGCGTCCAAGGAAAGGGTTCTTTGACCGATCATGGCGGCATGCAATCGGGAACAAGCGCTTCTCGCTGCGTTGACTTGTGACAACCCTTACCGAAATTGCCCGCTCCAGGTCTCGGGATCTCCTCTCGAACCATCCACGGGCTAACTTGGGTTCTTGCTGACATGGCGAGTGCTAGGCCACACCTGACCGACGCCGATGACGGGTTCCGGCGCTTCCCGGGGGCCCGCGCACTGGACAAGATCGCGGGCGGGCACCCGCTGTTGCCTGTCCTCGAAGCCTTGCCGGCGGCGGTGTACACCACCGATGCCGCTGGACGGATCACCTTCTACAACCAGGCCGCCGCCGACCTGTGGGGATGTCGCCCAGAGATCGGGAAAAGTGAGTGGTGCGGCTCCTGGCGCTTGTACTGGCCGGATGGGCGGCCGATGCCGCACGATGAATGTCCCATGGCCATTGCGCTGAAAGAGGATCGGGCCATCCATGATGGCGAGGCCATCGCCGAGCGCCCCGATGGCACACGGGTTCCCTTTCTGGCCTCTCCGACCCCGTTGCACGACGCGTCCGGAGCGGTGATCGGAGCGGTCAACATGCTGGTCGACGTGACCCGGCGCAAGCGCAGTGAGGAGCACCAGAAGGTCCTCTTGGCCGAGTTGCAGCATCGCGTCCGGAACACGCTCGCGGTGATCCGCTCCATCGCACGCCGGACTGCGGAGACGAGCGCGACGGTGGAGGACTATACTATGCACTTCGACGGTCGTCTCGATACCTTTGCCCGGGTGCAGGCGGCGGTGACGCGCGATCCCACTGCGGGCGTCGATCTGGCCTCATTGGTGGCCGAGGAGTTGCTCACCTGTGCAGCTCGAGAGGGCGAGCAGTTCAAGCTGTCAGGTCCCGACCTTCGCCTTCATCCCAAGGCAGCCGAGACCTTCGGCTTGGCGATCCATGAGCTTGCGGCCAATGCGGTCAAGTATGGTGCGCTGTCGAGCGCGGAAGGCCACGTGACGGTGACTTGGGATCTGGAGGACCGGGATGGCGCTCAGCACCTGAGGGTCGAGTGGACGGAGACGGGGGTGCCGGTCATTACGAATGCGCCTCGGCGCAGCGGCTTCGGGACCGAGCTTCTGACGCAGACCGTGCCCTACCAGCTCCTGGGCACAACGACGCTGACGTTCAAACCTGGCGGGCTTCGGTGCACCATCGAGTTCCCAGCCAAGGGGGTGTTACAGTAGCAGGAGCCAGCGGGTCGGTATTGGCGCGCTTCATGCTGCAACCTTCTTTGCGCGTGCGTCCTACGTCTGGTTCGGCTGGGATCCAAAGTCGTCTGTGAAGAATCCCGATCCCATTGGAACGATTGGGATATTGGTCGTATCGCCAGCTTCGGATTTGCAGGATTGCGGGGCGACAGCGGTGGATTTCCTGCGTTTTCCGTTGCCGCTCCGGCCCGGGATCTGATTCAATCAGGAGCACTCCACCCGGCCGGAGTTGCGCCATGTCGACGCCGAAAGACGAGCGCCAGAAGGATCTGTTCCGCCCCGCCCTGGACAGCATCATTGACCTGAAGCATCCCTTGGTGCTGCTGGCCCAGCGCATCGACTGGGCCTTCCTCGAGCGCCGGCTCGGCAGCGTCTACAAGCCCGGACCCGGCCAGCCGCCCTTGCCGGTGCGGCTGATCGCCGGGCTGATGATCCTCAAGCACATGGAGAGCTTGTCCGACGAGGCGCTGTGCGCCCGCTTCCTCGACAGCCCCTACGTGCAGTTCTTCTGCGGTGAGGTCAGCTTCCGCCATGATCTGCCGCCTCATCCTGAGCTTGTCGAAGGATGACCGCTCATCCTTGACGCGCTGGCGCCAGCGATTGGGCGAGGAGCATCTCACGGCCCTGCTGCAGGAAAGCCTCGCGGTGGCGTACCAGACTGGAGCTCTGGCGACCAAGGATCTCGAGCGGGTCGCCGTCGACACCACGGTTCAGCCCAAGGCGGTGGCTTATCCCACCGATGCCCGCCTGATGCACCGGGCGCTGATCAAACTCGTGGACCTCGCCAGGAGGTGTGGCGTC
>NZ_QDGA01000022.1:6818-85556 GCF_003347665.1 Microvirga calopogonii | reverse complement strand
GCACGACCAAGATCCTGACCCTGTTCCATCCCGCCTCGGGCCAGGTGCGCCTGCAGCCGGCCGAGCACTGTACGAATGCGGTGCTGCATCCCTGGCTGCGCGAGCGTCTCAGCGCGATCCTGGCGGAGTTGCCCGCCCCAGCTGTCGCCGATCCCGCTCTCACGCACGCGGCGTGGGAGGCCTGGCAGGCCGGGCTGAGCCGGTGCTTCACCTTGCCGGAGGAGGTGCCGCCGCTGCGGCTGCTGTTGGTGTGGGACAATCTTACCGGCCACAAGACTCCTGAACTGGTGCTGTGGCTGTGTGCGCATGGCGTCATGCCGCTGTACACGCCGGTCGCCGGCAGCTGGCTCAACATGGCGGAGTCGATCCAGCGCGTGCTCAAACGGCGGGCGCTCGCGGGACAGCATCCGCAGAGTTCCGACGAGATCGGGATCTGGTTCGAGCAGACGGCACGAAGCTGGAATGCGCAGCCGACACCGTTTGTCTGGAACGGCAGCGCCGGCAGCGGCGCCGGCGCTGCGCGACGGAGCAGATCCATCGCGTTGGCGGTTCCGGAGCCTGTACCAGCCAACCGCTGCCCCAGCCGAAATCACAGGCACCAGCAGAATGCCAGACCCGACGGCAGACGACCCACTAGACGTGCTGGCCGCCGTTGATGTGGAGTTCCGCGCCGGTCACGTAGGAACTCGCATCCGTGCAGAGGAAATAGATCGCCTTGGCGACCTCGTCCGGCGTGCCGAGGCGGCGCATCGGCAGTTGCTCGACAATCTTTTCCGTGCCGGGGGACAGGATCGAGGTGTCGATCTCGCCCGGCGAGATCGCGTTCACGCGCACCCCCAGCGGTCCGAAATCGGCGGCCATCTCGCGGGTCAGCGCGGCCAGCGCCGCCTTGGACGTGGCATAGGCCGCGCCCGCGAAGGGGTGGACGCGGGATCCCGCGATGGAGGTCACGTTCACCACCGAGCCCTTGGCCTTGGTGAGTTCGTCCTGCAGGCCGCGGGCCAGCATGATCGAGGCGAAGAAGTTCACCTGGAACACGCGCAGCCAATCATCATGGGTCGTGTGGATGGCATCCAGCCGGGAGCCGCCCGGCCCCTTGGGGGAGATGCCCGCATTGTTCACCAGCGCATGGAGGCAGCCGCCCTCGGCGGCGAGCCGCTCCTTCACCTCGGCGATGGCGCGGCGAGTATCTTCCGCATCGGCGAGATCGACCTGAAGGTGATCCTCCGGCCCCATCTCCCAGGGGCAGTTCTCCGGAAAGCCGTGCCGCGAGCAGGTGATGACCCGCCACCCGGCCGCGGAGAAGCGCTTGACGGTCGCATGTCCGATCCCCCGGCTGGCGCCGGTGAGCAGCATGATGCGGCGGGAATTGCTGGGCGAAGCGGACATGTGGGTTCTCTTCTGAGAGGGGGCAGACCCATATCCCGGTTCAGGGTCAGGGTCTACGGCGCCATTCGCATATCACGGATAAAGCCGCACCTTCCGCCAGCCGTCGCCCTCACGGGTGAACACGACCCGGTCGTGGAGGCGGAACGGCTTGTCCTGCCAGAACTCGATGGACACCGGAGCGATGCGAAAGCCCGTCCAGTAGGGCGGGCGCGGCACTTCGCCGATGGCGTATTTGGCCGTGTTGAGCGCCACCGCCTTTTCCAGGGCGAAGCGGCTCTCCAGCGGGCGCGACTGCTGGCTCGCCCAGGCGCCGATGCGGCTGTCGCGGGGGCGGCTCTGGAAATAGGCGTCGGCTTCCGCGTCGCTCACGAGCGTCACCGGCCCGCGGGCCCGGACCTGACGGCGCAGGCTCTTCCAGTGCAGGACCAGCGCCGCCTTCTTCTGTCCCAGCAATTCGCGACCCTTGTTCGATTCCGTGTTGGTGTAGAACACGAAGCCGTTCTCGTCGAAGCCCTTCAGCAGCACCATGCGGACGTTCGGCAGCCCGGTCTCGTCGACGGTCGCCAGCGCCATGGCGTTGGGGTCGTTCGGCTCCGAGGCCTCGGCTTCCGCCAGCCAGGTCCTGAAGAGGGCGAAGGGCTCTTCCGATTCAGTGAAGTCACCGGTTGTTAACGGGTTCAATGGTTATCTCGTGCTGTGACTTTAGGTTCTGGGGGATCCGACGCGTGACGTGGATCAATGCGCGCCGTTATAGATCAGATGTCGTCCGGAGCGAAGCCATGAAGCTGTTGGCGGTCGGCCTCTTGGCCCTGTCCACGAGCGCATGCAGCTTCTCCTTCGGCCTCTCGGCTCTCGACGACGAGGAGCCGAAATCCACCGGCACCATCGCGGCCAAGGCCGACACTCCCTTGTCCGCCGACCTCGACCAGGAGGACTGGCGCCGGGCCAAGGCGGCGCTCGCCGTCGCCCTCGATCCGCAGGGCCCGGGCACCCAGGTGTCGTGGGACAATCCCGCCACCACCATGAAAGGCACCTTCACGCCCATGGGCGCGCCTTTCGTGAAGAACGACGAGATCTGCCGCAGCTTCTCGGCCCATCTGAGCGGACCTTCGGCCTCCTCCCTGCACGGGACCGCCTGCCGGCCGTCCGGGGGCGACTGGGCGATCAAGGAGGTCAAGCCTCTCAAGGCTTCCGCCAAGGCCTAGCTCTTGGAGGTAAGGGCGTTGCAAAGGGGCAACACTTCGCCCATATGACCGTCAAACCCGTTGAGCTTTCAAGCTCCTGTTCTCCGACGGTTCATGGAATCCACGATGCGAAACCCCTACGACGTTCTAGGCGTATCCCGCTCCGCGAGCGAAGCGGAGATCAAGAAGGCGTTCCGCAAGCTCGCCAAGACCTATCATCCCGACAGCAACAAGGACGATCCCAAGGCGAAGGACAAGTTCGCCGAGGCGAATTCCGCCTACGAGATCCTCGGCGACGCCGGAAAGCGCGCGCAGTTCGACCGGGGCGAGATCGACGCGGAGGGCAAGCCGCGCTTCCAGGGGTTCGAAGGCTTCGGCGGCGGACGCGGCGGCGCGCGCCCGGAGGACTTCTCCGGCTTCAGCGGCTTCTCCGGGTTTACCGGCGGCGCTCGCCGGTCGAGCCGCGGCAATTCCGGCGCCGACTTCGGCGAGGACCTCTTCTCCCAATTCTTCGCCGACGCGTTCCGCTCCGGCGGCGAGGCGCCGCGCCAGGGCCGTGCCCGCTCCCAGAAGGGCGAGGACGTGGCCGCCACCTTGACCGTGACCCTGGAGGAAGTGGCCCAGGAGGCCAAGAAGCGCATCAGGCTTTCCACCGGCCGCGACGTGGACGTGGTGATCCCCAAGGGCGTCAGCAACGGCCAGGTGATCCGCCTGCGCGGGCTGGGGCAGGGCGCCCCCGGGATCGATCCCGGCGATGCGCTGCTCACCATCAATTTCGCGCCCCACGAGCGCTTTACGCCTGAGGGCTCGGACCTGCGTCTGCGGCTTCCGGTCGAAATCGAGGAGGCGATTCTCGGCGGCTCTGTGCGGGTGCCGACCCTGACCGGCTCGGTGGAGATGAAGATCCCGCCCATGACCAATTCCGGCCGCACCTTCCGCCTGCGGGGCAAGGGCCTGCCCACCAAGACCGGCCACGGCGACCTCTTCGTGACCACGGAGATCAGGCTGCCCGAGGTCGTGGACGAGGATCTGATGGAATACGCCCGAAAGCGCCGCTCGGCCAACGCGAAGTAGGACCTGCAGTGTCATTCCCGGCGGCCGTAAGGCCGGGCACCATTCAGCGATGAGCCATGGGTTCCCTTCCGCTGACGCTCCGGCCGGGAATGCACCCACCACGTCATGGCCGGGCTTGTCCCGGCCATCCCGATACGGTGAAGCGCCGTGCTTTTCCCATCGGGATCACCGGCACAAGGCCGGTGATGACGTGGAGAGTATGACGCGAAGCGGCTCGATCGCCTCAAGCTGGCTCAAGAGGTCTTCCCCCCCGCCGCCGGGTCGGCTAAAGAGGCCGTTCTTTCTTGACCTGTCCAGTGACGATCTAGGTGAATCATGGCGGAGACAAAGGCCACCGGCATTCTGGCCGGTAAGCGTGGCTTGGTGATGGGGGTGGCGAACAACCGTTCGATCGCCTGGGGCATTGCCCAGGCTGCCCGCCAGCACGGAGCGGAACTCGCCTTTACCTACCAGGGCGATGCCCTGAAGAAGCGCGTCGAACCCCTGGCGAGGGAGCTCGACGCTCATGTGGTCGGCCATTGCGACGTGACGGACGGCGCCACGATCGACGCCGTGTTCGACGAGGTGAAGCGCCTCTGGGGCTCCATCGACTTCGTGATCCACTGCATCGCCTTCTCGGACAAGGACGAGCTCACCGGCCGCTACGTCGAGACCTCCGAGGGCAACTTCACCAAGTCGCTCCTGATCTCCTGCTATTCCTTCACGGCCATCGCCCAGCGCGCCGAGAAGCTGATGAACGACGGCGGCTCGCTCCTGACGCTCACCTATTACGGCGCCGAGAAGTGGATGCCGCACTACAACGTCATGGGCGTGGCGAAGGCGGCCCTGGAGGCGTCGGTGCGCTATCTCGCGGCCGATCTCGGGCCGAAGAACATCCGCGTCAACGCCATCTCGGCCGGGCCGATCAAGACGCTCGCGGCCTCCGGCATCGGCGATTTCCGCTATATCCTGAAGTGGAACGAGTACAACTCGCCCCTGCGCCGCACGGTCACCATCGAGGAAGTCGGCGAGACCGCCGCCTATCTCGTGTCCGACATGTCGCGCGGCATGACCGGCGAGATCCTGCATGTGGATGCGGGTTACCACGTGGTCGGCATGAAGAACCCGGAAGCGCCGGATCTCTCCCTCGACAAAGAGTAACGTCAGCGTATCGGACCTGGTAACCGTGATCCCGTCCCGCCCCAAGATCTACTTCATTCGCCATGGCGAGACGGACTGGAATCTGGAGGGCAGGCTCCAGGGCCAGAAGGACATTCCGCTCAACGATGTCGGCCGCGTCCAGGCCGAGGAGGCCGGTCGCAAGCTCCAGGCTCTCGTGCCGCATGTCGAGGATCTCGCCTATGTGGCGAGCCCCATGACCCGCACCCGCGAGACCATGGAGATCCTCCGCGAGACGCTTGGCCTGCACCCGGAATCCTACAAGCTCGACGAGCGCCTGGTCGAACTCACCTTCGGCTCCTGGGAAGGCATGACCTGGAAGGAGGTCCGCAAGGCCGAGCCGTCGCTGGCGGCCCTGCGCGAGCAGGACAAGTGGCATTACGCGCCCCCCGGCGGGGGCGAGAGCTACGCCATGCTGGTGGACCGGGTTCGCCCGATCCTGGACGACCTCACCCGCGACACGGTGATCGTCGCCCATGGCGGCGTCGCCCGCGCCTTCCTGTCGATCTGCTGCGGAGTGAACCCCCGTCAGGCCGCCAGCATGGACATCTGGCAGGGGCGTGTGCTCGTCATTGAGGGTCGAAGCTACCGCTGGGTGTGACGGGAGAGCACGGCGACAACCTTCGCCGCGCTCCTGCGTTGTCAGAACATGCAATACATCTGCGATGCCCCGGGGGCGAAGACATGGTTCCGGATCGAGACGGAAGGCGAGGCCGCGCTCGAATCGGACGCCATGAGCCACGCGGTCGAGAAGCACTTCCGCAATGCCTGGGAGGCTGCGGCGAGCAGCTATCAGGCGGCCTCCAGTCCCTTCATCGAGCGGAATATCGGACTTAAAGCTCATATACAGCGCATGATGCCGCTGTTCCTGACCCTGAGAGACGCCGAAGGCAAGACCCTCGTCACGGCGATGCTGCCGCCGGAGGGGCGCCGCGACCCGAGCTTCAGGATCATCATCGTCGGCCCCGAGAACCGTGATCCGTACCCCGAGCACGAGGAAGCCATCGCGGCCCTCGGCCATCACTTCGGCCTCACCCTCAGCCGCGCCGATTGCTACCCCTATCGGTAATCCGTTTTAAGGTCCGGCAACTTACCCCGCTCAGGAACTGAGCAGTAGCCTTCCGGTTATACCTGAGCACGCAAGCAGGGTCTTGCCGTGCATTTGGACCGTCATGGCCATGATCGCAGACACCCATGCTGAGGACGCCGGAGCCGGCATCGCCTCGCACTCCGTGGTCCTCGGCGCCCTTGGCGTGGTATTCGGCGATATCGGCACCAGCCCGCTTTACGCGTTGCGCGAAGCGGCGGTGGCAGCCGGTCATGGCGTGCTGTCCCCGGCGACGGTCATGGGGGTGCTGTCCCTCATCCTGTGGTCGCTCATCGTCGTCATCTCGATCAAGTATTGCCTGTTCATCCTGCGGGCCGACAATCGCGGCGAGGGCGGAATCATCGCGCTTCTCGCTCTGCTCGGCGTCCGGCGCATCCAGCCCGGTTCCTGGCGCATCTACCTCGCCGTGCTGGGGCTCGTCGGCACGGCTCTGCTTTATGCCGACGGCACGATCACGCCGGCCATTTCCGTCCTGAGCGCGGTCGAAGGCCTCGCCGTCGACTCCAATCAGTTCAAGCCGTACGTGCTTCCGATCACCATGGCCATCCTGGTGACGCTGTTCTCGGTGCAGCGCATGGGGACGGGCCGCATCGGGCGCATCTTCGGTCCGTTCATGCTGATCTGGTTCGCAGTGCTGGGGCTGCTCGGCCTCGGCGGGATCGTGGCCGCTCCCGGGGTGGTCGCCGCGATCAACCCGCTTCATGCGCTGGCCTTCCTGATCGACACGGATCTCTCGGTCACACTCGCGGTTCTCGCCGCCGTGTTCCTCACCGTGACCGGTGGCGAAGCGCTCTATGCGGATCTCGGCCATTTCGGTCCAGCCCCGATCCGCAACGCGTGGTTCTTCATCGTCCTGCCGGCCCTCATGCTCAATTATTTCGGCCAAGGGGCTCTTCTGCTGACGGATCCGAAGGCGATCGAGAGCCCCTTTTACCATCTTGCCCCCGATTGGGCGCATTACCCGCTCGTGGTCCTGGCCACCTTCGCCACCGTCATCGCGTCCCAGGCCGTCATCACGGGGGCGTTCTCGCTGACGCAGCAAGCCATGCAGCTCGGATTCCTGCCCAGGATGCGGGTGATTCACACGTCGTCCCATGAGCGCGGGCACGTCTTCGTGCCGTTCGTGAACTGGGCTCTTGCGGCGCTGACCTTCGCGGCCGTCCTCGGCTTCGGGTCGTCCAGCAATCTGGCGGGCGCCTATGGCCTGGCCGTGTCGCTCGACATGGTGATCACGACGATCCTGGCGACCTTCGTGGCGCTGCATTGGGGCCATCGGCCCGTTCTCGTCTATCTGCTCAACGGAGCCCTGCTGCTGGTCGACGCGGTGTTCTTCGCCGCCAACACCACGAAGCTTCTGGCAGGAGGCTGGTTCCCGCTTCTGATCGCACTGACAGCCGCCTTCATGATGCTGACGTGGCGCAGGGGACAGCAGCTCGTCCAGCGTGCACGGACGCATCTGCGCATGTCCACGAAGGAGTTTCAGCACCTGCTGGAGCAGCAGCCCCCGATCCGCATTCCGGGAACGGCAGTGATCATGTCGGCATCCCCGACCGGTATTCCCGGAACCCTTCTGCATCACCTGAAGCACAACCGGGTGCTGCACGAGACGGTGTTCCTCGTGTCGGTCGTGGTCACGGACGAGCCGATCGTCAAAGGGGACGGCCGTGTCCATCTGGTGCCGATCTGTAAGGGTGTCCAGCGTCTCGTTCTTCGCCTCGGCTTCACCGAAAAACCTGACGTGCCCTCGGCGCTTCGCCTCGCGGCGGCCCGCCTTCACCTGCCCGACCTCGACCCTAACACGATCACCTACTATGTCGGGCGCCAGACGGTTGTGGCCTCCAGGAAGCTGCCCGGCATGGCCTTCTGGCGCGAGGTGATCTTCGCCATGCTCAACCGCAACGCCGAACTGACGGCGGATTACTTCTGCATCCCGGCCGCACAGGTCGTCGAGATCGGCAGCTCCATCGAGATTTGATCGGGTTCAGGTGTCGTCCCCGACGGCCGAAAGGCCGGGAAGGGGATCCATGGTGCTGCGCCGGATCGTGATCTCCCTTCACCTCGGCTGTGCTTGAATCGGGCGCTCCATCCCGTCCTGTCATGGCCGGCCTTGTGCCGGCCATCCCGATGCGGTGAAGCACGGCGCTCCAAACAATCGGGATCACCGGCACGGGTCCCCGGATCAAGTCCGAGGAGGTGATGACGTGGCGGGTGACATGAGGAGGCGGTGGCCATGACGGCGAGGGTGTATGAGAGCAACGTTATGTTCTCACTTTGTTCTTGACAGGCGGGCCAAGCTCGGCTATATCATCCCTCACTCCCGCCCGGCGAGGGGCGCGCTCGCGAGGCGTCGCAGCACCGGGGCGGGAGGCGGTCCCGCCGCAGGCCTCGCAACCCTGTGGTCGCGGGAGGTCGACCCTGGCCCTGCCAGCTGGTCCACCTGAAAAGAACCGCGTGCGAGGCGCCGTCCGGCTCTTCCACTTTCATCACACACAGCGAGCCGGGCCACGCAGCGCACCTCCCTCGACTGACCTGAAGGCTCGCAGCGCAAGCTGCGGGCCCACAGGCGCTGGCTCTTTGACAGGCCGATGAAGGCTGACCCGGATAGCCGGGTCTGACGACTGCTGCGTGCATGCTCACAGTTTTCCTGCTCGTCACCGTTGAGGTTGTCCGAGGAATATGCTCTTAGACGAAACTCTGTTGCAAATTCCGGAGTTTCCTATGTATCGCGCCATTGTCCTCGCAGCCGGTTTGGCCCTGTTGACGGGTTCTGCATCCGCCGAGACCATCGAGCGGACCGTCAAGGCCAACACGATTTCGGCGATCGGCGGCTTCCTCGGCTATGAAGTGAATACCTGCTACCCGTCCATCATCCCCGATGTGAAGGTTCGCCAGGAGCCTGCCAATGGCAGTATCCAGATCCGTCCGCACGAGGAGGCGCTCGGGAAGGACTCGCATTGCCCGGGCACGAAGGTTCGTGGGCTCGCCTACGTCTACACGCCGAAGAGAGGGTTCAAGGGAATGGACGAGGTGGTGATCGACATTCCCTGGAGTGGCAATGACCTTGCTCCACAGACCGTGTTGACCAAGACTTACAGGATCCGCGTCGAATAAAGCGGGACGGGTCGCGGCGACCCGAGATCGGGGGAGCCGGTTGCATGGCGCGTGACACCGGGGCGCTTTGGTCCTAGCGCGGCCCGCTGGGTCCGCCTCGAACGATGCCCTCTTCAAAAGGGTGGAGCATCGGATGGGATCCCAAAAGTGCATTCCACTTTTGGGTCCGATGCTCTAAGACGCCCTGAACATCGAAGAAGCGCCATGTCCCACAACACCTTCGGCCACCTGTTCCGCGTCACCACCTTCGGCGAGAGCCACGGACCTGCCCTGGGCTGCGTGGTCGATGGCTGCCCGCCCATGATTCCGCTCGAGGCGGCCGAGATCCAGGCGGAGCTCGACCGCCGCCGTCCGGGCCAGTCGCGCTTCACCACGCAGCGCCAGGAGCCGGACCAGGTCAAGATCCTGTCGGGCGTGTTTATCGACGAGCGCACCGGACGGCAGGTGACGACCGGAACGCCGATCGCGCTCCTCATCGAGAACGTGGACCAGCGCTCCAAGGATTACTCCGAGATCAAGAACTCCTACCGTCCGGGGCATGCGGATTTCACCTATGACGTGAAATACGGCATCCGCGACTATCGCGGCGGTGGCCGCTCCTCGGCCCGCGAGACGGCGGCCCGCGTGGCGGCCGGCGCCATTGCCCGCAAGGTGCTGCCCGGCGTCACCATCCGCGGCGCGCTCGTGCAGATGGGGCCGCATGCCATCGACCGGGGCAACTGGGACTGGGACGAGGTGGCGCGCAATCCGTTCTTCTGTCCGGACGCCAAGGCGGCCCAGTTCTACGAGGAATACCTCGACGGCCTGCGCAAGGACGGCTCCTCCATCGGGGCGGTCCTGGAGATCGTGGCCGAAGGCGTGCCGGCTGGTCTCGGCGCGCCGATCTACGGCAAGCTCGATTCCGACCTCGCCTCGGCCCTGATGTCGATCAATGCGGTCAAGGGGGTCGAGATCGGCGACGGTTTCGCGGCGGCGGCCCTGCGCGGCGAAGAGAATGCGGACGAGATGCGCCCCGGCAACCAGGGTGCGCCCACTTTCCTGTCGAACCATGCCGGCGGCGTGCTCGGGGGCATCTCCACCGGCCAGCCGGTGGTGTGCCGCTTCGCCGTCAAGCCGACCTCCTCGATCCTGACGCCGCGTTCGAGCGTCACCCGCACGGGCGGCGAGGCGGAGGTGCGGACCAAGGGCCGTCACGACCCTTGCGTCGGCATCCGGGCCGTGCCGGTCGGCGAGGCGATGGTCGCCTGCGTTCTCGCGGACCACCTGCTGCGCCACCGGGGTCAGGTGGGGCAGGGCGCGTCCTGGCCGTTCGAGGGTTGAAGCCGATCTGCAATAGCACCCTCGGCGATGTTTCGGGCTTCCGAGAATGAGGGACGGGCGCACACCCTGTCCGTCATGGCCGGGCTTGTCCCGGCCATCCCGATGGGAAAAGCGCTGCCGCCTCAAGCAATCGGGATCACCGGCACAAGGCCGGTGATGACGTGGGCAGGCAATTCACCAGCTCGTTGGCCTCAAACAATTTCGCAAAAGCCTCATTGCAAATTTTAGTTTTACTAAAATCCGGCCCTCGGCTAAGCCAGTGGCATGAAGCTGGCCGAATGGTTGTCCCGCAATGGCGTGTCGCGTGTCTCGTTCGCGCGCCGGATCGGCGTGACGCCCGGTGCCATCACCCAGATGTGCAATTCCGAACAGGCATGGCTTTCCCGGGACACGGCCGAACTGATCGCCCGTGAAACCCGAGGGGCAGTCACGCCCAACGATTTTTTGCCCGAATCCGCCAAGGAGACATGGATGTCCCACTCCGTTACCGAAGCCATCGAGGCTTTCGCCCGTGGAGAAATCGTCATCGTGACCGACGACGACGACCGCGAGAACGAGGGCGATCTGATCGTCGCCGCCTCCCTCTGCACGCCGGAGAAGATGGCCTTCATCATCCGCAACACCTGCGGCATCGTCTGCGCGCCGCTCACCGTGTCCGAGGCTCGCCGCCTGCGGCTCGACCCGATGGTGCAGGCGAACGATGCGCCGCTCGGCACGGCTTTCACCGTCACCGTCGACGTGAAGCACGGGCTGACGACGGGCATCTCCGCCGAGCAGCGCTCGAACACCGTGCGGGCGCTCGCCAACAACAACATGGGCGCGGCCGACTTCGTGCGTCCCGGTCACGTCTTCCCGCTCATCGCCAAGGACGGCGGCGTGCTCATGCGCTCCGGCCATACGGAAGCGGCTGTCGACCTGTGCAAGCTCGCGAACCTGCCGCCGGTCGGCGTGATCTGCGAACTCGCCAACGACGACGGCACGGTCATGAAGGGACCGCAGATCGACGCCTTCGCCGAGAAGCATTCCCTCAAGCGCATTTCGGTCGCGGATCTCATCGCCTATCGCCAGGCGCGCGAAAAGCTCGTCGAGCGGATCGCCACCTTCCCGGTGGAGACGCAATGGGGCCCGTTCACGGGCTATGCCTATTCCACGCCATTCGACAGCGTGCAGCATATCGCGCTCGTCCATGGCCGCATCGGCGACGGCACGAACATCCCCGTGCGACTGCACCGCGCCAACGCGCTCACCGACGTGTTCGAGGGAGGCAAGACGGTGAACGCGGCCCTGCAGCGCTTCGTGAAGGAGGGCAGGGGTGTCCTCGTCTATCTGCGCGACGGCACTGCCGGCGTCCCGACGACCTCGTTCTCCGACAGCGACGAGACGGGCTCGGAAGCCATGCGCTCCAGCCAATGGCGCGAGATCGGCCTCGGCGCGCAGATCCTGCGGGACCTCGGCGTCGCGTCGATCCGCAACCTCGCCACATCGAGCCGGTCCTATGTGGGCCTCAGCGGCTTCGGGATCGAGTTGCTCAGCGAAGAGCCCATCGAGTGTTGAGGTCGTGACACGGCGTTGTCATTCCGGGGCCGCGTAGCGGAACCCGGAACCTATAAACAGGACATGGAAGGAAAGAGCGCGCGATGTTCCGACTCTTTCTGCAGTGTCAGCGGTTATGGGTTCCGGGTTCGCCTGCGGCGCCCCGGAATGACCGCGGTGTGAGTTTTGAAGATTACACCCCCGTCTCGCGCCCCATGAGGGCATCGAGGTGGAAGGCCGTCGATCTCGCCAGGCCTTCGAGGTCGTAGCCGCCTTCGAGGACGGAGACGATCCGCTGGCCGCAATGGCGCTCGGCCAGGGCCATCAGCTTCTGGGTCGCCCAGGCGAAGTCCGATTCCATCAGGTTCAGGCTCGCAAGGGGATCGCGCCAATGGGCGTCGAAGCCCGCCGATATGACGATCAGGTCCGGGCCGAAATTGTGGATCCGGGGCAGGATCGCGGTCTCGACCGCCTCCCGGAACGCCTCGCTGCCGTCGCCCGCGTTCAGGGGCGCGTTGACGATGGTGCCGTGCACGCCCGTCTCGGACAAGGCGCCGGTCCCGGGATAAAGGGGGGCCTCGTGGGTCGAGCAATAGAGCACGCTGGCATCCGACCAGAAGATGTCCTGCGTGCCGTTGCCGTGGTGGACGTCCCAGTCGAAGATCGCGACGCGCTCGGCGCCGTGGCGCTTCTGCGCATGCCGGGCCGCGATGGCCGCGTTGTTGAAGAAGCAGAAGCCCATGGCCCGCACGCGCTCGGCATGGTGCCCCGGCGGGCGCATGGCCACGAAGGCGTTGGTCGCCCGGCCGGACATCACCTCGTCCACCGCCAGCACAGCGCCGCCGGCGCCCCGCAGGGCCGCTTCGTAGGTGCCCGGCGACATCACCGTGTCCTCGTCAATCCTGACTAATCCTTCTCGGGGGCTGATATCCCGCAGCCGGATGATGTATTCCTGTGGATGGGCAAGGGTCAGGCTCTCCATCTCGGCCATCGGTGCCAGTTCGCGGACAAGCGAGGTGAACCGCTCCTTCTCCAGGGCGCGCTCGATGGCGCGGATGCGGTCGGGCCGTTCGGGATGCCCGATCGGTGTCTGATGGTCGAGACTGGCCGGATGGGCGACGTAAAGCGTGGACATGTGCGTTCTTGAGTAAGGGGCCGCCGGGAGTGTCGCAGTGTCACGAGCGGCTGTCTATGTTGTTGCGATGCAACACTCTTCGAGGCGGAGCCGTGCCATGGTGTGTTTCGATTCGACTTGATGACCTCTCGGTCTATAAACCCGGCTGAAACGGACTTCCGTCTTGGCCCGAGCCGAGCTTGCAGAGCTTTACACAATGCGCCTTTCCCGTCTGCCCCTTCTTTTGGCAATGATCACGGCCCTCGCCGGATGTAACTTCAAAGGCATCCCGGACCCCCAGGTCTCCGCCCGCGACACCGAGTGGATGGCGCAGGTTCCGACGGCCGAGGACGATCCGCGGTTCGGCCGCTACATGATCGACGATCCAACGGGCGAGGCCCCGGGCACCATCGTGGTCGATACCAAGGAGCGCCAGCTCTACTACGTGCAGCCCAACAAGAAGGCGATCCGCTACGGCGTTGCCGTCGGCGACGAGGCCTATGGCTGGACCGGCACGGCCACCATCGCCCGCAAGGCGGAATGGCCGGACTGGAATCCGCCGGCCGAGATGAAGGCGCGCTGGCCGCATGTCCAATATACGAAGGGTGGTCCTGGCAATCCGCTCGGAGCACGGGCGCTCTATCTTTACGAGGGCAACAAGGACACGCTCTATCGCATCCACGGTACCAACGAGCCGGAGAAGATCGGCCACGCGGTGTCGTCGGGCTGCATCCGGATGCGCAATATCGATGTGATCGACCTCTACAACCGTGTCACCCTGAACACGAAGGTCATCGTCCGATAGGGCGGAGGATAAGCCGGCCGAACATGAAAAGAGCGCCTCGAGGGCGCTCTTTTGGTTTCGGGAGCAATTCAGTCGAGCATGGCTTCCTTGCGCAGGATCGCGGGAAGTTCGGATGTCTTCGGAGGATTCTGCTGCAGCTTGGCGGCCTGAACGGCTGCGGCGAGGGCCGGCAGCGCGACGGCCTTGAAAGACGGAATCGAGTGGGCGGCGTTCTGTTCGCCGGGTCGGGTGTTCTGCTCTGAAGCCTGCTGGGTCATTAATCCTCTCCGAAATATTGAGGTTGTTTTCTCAACCTGCGTCTTATGATCCGCTCGCCTGTGACCGCTTTGGGGCAGACCTGTGATCATGTGCTGGCTTGGCTGCAGATGAATTGTTCAAGCTGAATCAATCCTTAACGGTGCAACATTCCGGCGATTTGCAGCAGATCGCCGCCCGGCCGCATGGACGAGGCTTCCGTTAGATCCTGTAGGGCAAGGCCACGCTAAATGCCGTGCGCACCCGCACTTTTAGCGAAAGCCTCGCCGTCCCTCAGACCCATTTCGTAGGCTTTGCGGATTCCGATGGGATTGGTGATGTCGAACTGTCCGACCGGAACAGGTTCCGAAGGCTGGATATAGGTGCGGCCTTTCACCTTCGGGAAAGCACGGTAGAGGCGCGAGAGAATGACGAGCGTTCTGGCACCCCGCTCTTCGACCCGCAGGAGAGGCTCCGTCGGCACGTTGTCCACGAGCCCGCCGTCGAGGGCGGCCATGCCGCCAATGCGCCCGACCGGCATGAAGGGCGGCACGCTGGCGCTCGCCATCAGGGTCGCTGACAGTTCCGCAGGCGATGCCAGGTCCTGCACTTGGACGAATTCGGGGCGAAATCCCAGGGCTCGGCCGCCGTGCGGATGGACGGGAGAACGCCACTTCTTCTCGATCTGATAGGTTGCGATGCCCAGCGGGATGGCGAGCGAGAGGGGGAGGCGGCGCGGCTTGCGGGCCAGCCCGATCAGGATGGTCGGACCCTGCTTCAGGTGCTCCAGGGCCGCCTCGTCGATGATGGTCTCGATCAAGGTGCGGTACATGAGAGAGACCGGCCAGGGCGAGCCTTCGCTGCGCCAAGCGCGCCACTCGAAATTGCGGCGCCCCAGGCTGCAGCCCTCCGCCACCATCTCGTTCACGCGCCGACCGAGCCCGAGGAGGCTGTAGCAGGCCGACCAGGCGCCCGCGCTCACGCCGACGACCATATCGGGCTTCAGGCCGAGCAGCGGGGAAGCTGCCTCCCAGAAGCCGCCCTGCCAATAGCAGCGGTTGCCGCCGCCTGCGAAGGCCACCGCATCGAACATCGGGCTCTATCGGGATTTGGTGCCGGCTGCGACTTCCTCGGCTCGCGCCGTATCGCGCCAAGCCAGGACGATGCGCTCCAAGTCGACGAGATCCTGAGCCGGAAGCGTCCCGAGCGTGCGCATCACATAGGCTCGCTGCGCGGCGATCCCGCGGTTTGCCAGTTCATGGCCTTTCGAGGTCAGGTAAAGGGCATTGGACCGCCGGTCACCGGGGATCGATCGCCGCTCGACAAGCCCCGCCTCGACCATGCGGTCGAGAAGTCCCGAGACATTACCCTTCGTGACGTAGAGCCGCTCCGCAAGCTCCTGCTGGCTCATGCCCTCGCGCTCCGTGAGCGTGGAGAGCAGATCGAACTGTGGAATCGATAATCCCAATTCCTTCAGCTCTGCGGCAACCGCATTGGTGGCGCGGCGGTTCAGGCGGATGAAGCGGAACCAGATCCGCAAAGGATCGGCGGTCTCGACGGGAGCAGGGACTGGTGAGAGGGATGTCAAAGGCTTTGGGCTCCTGTAATCGGGGATAGTTTACATCGATACGATCCGCGTCGTCATCCCTGTGGAAAGCTGGCGTGCCATCTGGCTTCTCATCCATATGGAATTGTCGTGGATGCTGAAGGATTCAGTCACCAACATTCCTGTTAATGATGTGTTATTATGTTAAATATGACCTTATCTTTCTGGAAGGATAAGGCCGATGACGACCTCGTACGACCCTGGTTTCCCACTCACTGCACCGCAGGCCTCTCCCATGGCTTTTTCCGGACGCGGGCGTGAGTTCCTCAAGCTCCTGATCGCCGGAAGCCTGTTCCAGATTCCGACCTTCGGATTCTATCGCTTCTGGATGATTACAAAGCTGCGGCGCCATCTCTGGGCAAATACGCAGGTCGAGGGCGAGTCGTTTGAATATACGGGCACGGCGAAGGAACTGCTGATCGGCTTTCTGATCGCCCTCGCTGTCCTCGCGCCGCTCTACATCGCCTACTTTATTCTCACTTTCATGGCCGAGGAGCGCTATGCCTTCGCCAGCGTGCCATTGGTCCTCGTCATGTATGTGCTGGCGCATTTCGGCAGCTATCGCGCCCGCAAGTATCGGGCGAGTCGGACGGTGTTTCGCGGGGTGCGGTTCTGGATGAAGGGGGCTGGCTGGGCTTATGCCGGGCGAGCGATCCTGTGGGATGTCGCGACCCTGCTGACGCTCGGCCTCACCCTGCCATGGGCGATGGCTTCCCTGGAGCGCTACCGCATGCGCCACACCTATTTCGGCAATGTTCAGGGTGATTTTGTCGGGACGGGCTGGTCGCTTTTCAAACGCGGATGGTGGATCTGGGCGCTAGGAATTGTCCTGGTCTTCGGCATTCCATTACTGATAGCCGGTCTGGGGGCATTGCTGGTCTCTAGCGACGATGCAGTTCTCCGCTCGAAAGGGGGAACTGTTGCTATTGGGAACATTGCCGCTCAACTCATCCCATTCTTCCTAATTGTCGTCCCTCTTATCCTCCTCCCGCTTGCAATGGCCGTTTTCACACGCTGGCAGATTGACGGGTTGAAATTCGGAGAGGTGACGCTCGCCAGCAAGCTTCGTCGACGCACTTTCTACGGGCTGTTCTTGAAGCTGATCTTCTCATCTATCGGATTCCTCACGATTCTCGGCATTGTCGCAGCAGCTTGCTACTTGCTCTTCGGAGCATTCTTTCAGGAAGCGATCGAAGCTATGCGTGATATCGAGGAAATGTCCTGGGCGTCTGTGAGCGTCGGTCTTCTGATCGCTCTTGCATATCTCGCCGTGCTCATGGGCCTTGGCGTCCTTCAACGTTACTTCTTCGGACGCGGCCTGTGGGCTGCCATCGTCACGACGACGGCGGTTGCGAATTTGCGCTCGGTCGATGCCGCCGTGGCGGCGGGTCAACCGTCCGGAGTACTTGGCGAAGGCCTTGCCGACGCACTCGACTTCAACGTCGGCATATGAGGTGAGCCATGACGGATGCGGTGTTCTATGACGGGGAGAGCGCCCGCCGCAGGGTGGTCTCCCTGAACCTCACCGCATCCAGTCTCGATATCCATGAGGGAGGCGACTGGATCGCCTCATGGCCCGTCGGCGCGGTGAGGCGGAAGGACGCCCCCGATGGGGTGTTGCGACTGACCTGCGAGAGCGGGTCGCCCCTCGCCCGGCTCGATGTCATCGATGCGGCCGATCAGGCGGCCATCCGGCTTCATTGCCGCCAACTCGAGACGGGCCATGCCCGGGAACGGACCGGACGAATCCTGTTCTGGTCGGCTGGCGCTGCCGCGTCCATCATCCTGTGCGTCTTCTATCTGCTGCCCATCCTGGCGGAGCGGCTGACGCCGCTCATCCCGGCCTCTTATGAACGCCGTCTGGGAACGGCGGTCGACAACCAGGTGAGGGCGATCTTCAGCGGAAAGATCTGTGAGGAGCCGCGCGGCCTCGCCGCCCTGAAGACGTTGACGGCGCACTTGCGCAAAAATCACAATATGCCGGTCGATGTCGATATCGCGGTGCTCGAATCCAAGGTTCCCAATGCCATCGCGCTGCCCGGTGGCCGGATCTACCTGTTCAGTGCGCTTCTCGACAAAGCCGAATCCGCCGATGAGGTCGCAGGCGTGCTGGGTCATGAAATGGGCCATGTCTTCCATCGGGATGGACTGCGCAAAATGATCCAGGCCGGCGGCACCTCGTATCTGCTCGGTCTCCTGTTCGGCGACGTGACGGGAGGCGGAGCCATCGTCTTCGTCAGCCGTTATCTCATCGACAGCGCTTATTCCCGCGACGCCGAAGCGGCCGCAGACAGTTTCGCCGGACACACGATGACGGCTCTGGGGCGGCCCGCTCATCCCATGGCCCTGTTGCTCAAACGCATCGAAGGCGAGGATAAAGAGGAAGACGGGAACGATTTCAGAATTCCGGCTTTTCTGTCTACCCACCCGGTTACCGATCAACGGCTGAAAGCTTTGGAAAAACAGGTGCCGTCCCGTCAAGGCGAGCCGCTTCTCGATCAAGAGGAGTGGCGCGCGCTCAAAGAGATTTGTAAGACGACCTGATGCGCCGTCTCATCATCGAAGAACCGGTCTCACGCCCGGCCAAATGGTCTCCCGCCCTGGCGTCGTTCGCGCTTGTCGTGACCGTGCTTGCCGTGTTGCTGATCCGCTTCGGCCGGATCGATTATCAATCGGGCTTCATCGCGCTCGGCGCAGGCATTGCGATTGCGCTCCTGGCGGTCGCCATGGCCCTGCTGGGCTTCGTCCGCATCTGGCAGGAGGGGCGCCGGGGACTGGGCAGCGCCGTCAAAGGGCTGATCATCGCGGCGCTCGTTCTCGCCTATCCGGGCTTGATGGCGCTCAAGGCCGCCACCCTGCCGCCGATCACCGATGTCAGCACCGACACGGACGATCCGCCGGCCTTTTCCCGCTCGCGTGCTGCGCTCCAGGCCCGTGACGGGCGCATTCCACCCGATGTTGCACCGGAGGCGCGGGAGATGCAGCGGGCCTCCTATGTGCAGATCGCCCCGCTCACGCTGGATATCGGCCCGGATGAGGCCTTCGCCATCGTGGAGAAGGCCGCCCACAATCTTGGCTGGCAGGTGATCGAGGCCGTGCCGCCCGGCGGGCGCATCGGGCTCGGGCGGCTGGAGGCGGTCGACCGTTCGCGCCTGCTCAAGATGCCGAGCGACATCACGGTCCGGGTCCGGCCGCGCGTCGACGGCACACGCATCGACATCCGCTCGGCTTCACGCTTCGGCAGCCACGATCTGGGTGCCAATGCGGGCTATATCCGTGACTTCCTCGAGGAGGCCTCGAACCTGGCGATCGCCGTGCGCTGATCAGGCAGGCCGGTACTCGCTGTCCAGGGCGGGTATGCCCTCGACGCGCGCCTGTCCCTTGGCGACCAGATCTTCCAGATGTGCGAAGACCGAAAGGCCTGCAGCCCCGACCAGGGCCGGGTTCAGTCCCTGGTAGATCGCCGCCACGATCTCCGGGATCGTCCGGTCGCCGGCCTTGAGCCGGTTGAGGATCGAGGCCTCGCGCTGGCGCCGATGGTGGATGAGGGCCCGCACGAATCGCTGAGGCTCCTGCACCGGGCCGCCATGGCCGGGCCAATAGAGCGTCTCCTCTCGGCCCTTCAGCTTGTCGAGGGATTCCATGAAGGCGCTCATGGAGCCGTCGGGCGGCGCGATCACGGTCGTCGACCAGGCCATCACGTGATCGCCGGAGAACAGTGCCTTCTCCTCGGGCAGAACGAAGGCGAGGTGGTTCGCCATGTGCCCGGGAGTCGCGAGCGCCTCCAGGGTCCAGCCGGGACCTTCGATCGCATCGCCCTCACGCATTTCCCGGTCGGGCGCGTAATCCCTGTCGGAACTCGCTTCCAGCGAATTGATCTCGCCCGAGAACAGGGGGCGGGCACTGTGATGAGGCGCGCAGCCGACGATCTCGGCTCCCGTGGCGGCCTTGAGGGCGCGGGCGGCGGGCGAATGGTCCTTATGGGTGTGTGTCACGAGGATGTGGGTTACCGTCTCGCCCCGCACCGCGTCGAGAAGCGTCTCGATGTGGCCGGGCGCGTCGGGGCCCGGATCGATGATGGCGACGTTCCCCGTGCCGACGATATAGCTGCAGGTCCCCGTGAATGTGATGGGCCCCGGATTCCTGGCGACGATCCTGCGAACAAGAGGACTTACCCGCACGCATTCGCCCGATTGGGCAGGAGAGCGGATGTCGAAGGTGAGATCGTCGGCCATGCAGGATTCCTCATGGAGGCAATTGGCATCCAGCGCTTCCTAGCGCATCGTGCGGAAAAGTGGACCCGGTTTTCCGCGCCCAACGATGCGCTCTTCAAAGAGCGGCGCATCGTGCGGAAAAGTGGACCCGGTTTTCGAAGCGGATATCGGGCCCATTCGTGTCCACAAGCACCGGCAAAAGGCCCGAACCTTCGCTTGAGGCAAGGGCCGGACCTCCTTATAAGGCTTCATGAGCCGCCGCGCGAATGGCGGAACGATCTGGAGATTCAATTCATGACGACCGGCGTGTCTTCGCTGTCCTCTCCGTCGACCCTCGTCGGCCTGCTCTGGCCGTCCCGGGACGATGCCCGCTTCGCGGCCCTCCGCGCCATCGTTCTGATGGCTGTCGGCACGGCGCTTCTCACCCTTTCCGCCAAGGTTCAGGTTCCCCTGCCTTACGTACCCATGACGCTGCAGACCCTGGTCGTGCTGCTCATCGGCGCATCGTACGGCTGGCGCCTCGGCGGCGCGACCGTCGGTCTCTATCTCGCTCAGGGCGCCATGGGCATGCCGGTCTTCGCTGGCCCGACGGCCGGAATCGGCTATCTCATGGGTCCCACCGGCGGCTTCCTCATCGGCTTCCTGGCCGCAGCCTTTGTGATGGGCTTCATGGCCGAGCGTGGTTGGGATCGTTCGCTCCCGCGCGTCATCATCATGATGGTCATCGGTCACGCGGTGATCTTCGCCTTCGGTCTGGGTCAGCTGTCGCTGGTCATGCCCTTCGCGAAAGCCTGGACCGTGGGTGCGGCTCCCTTCGTGGCGGCAACCGTCGTGAAGACCGCCCTGGCCGTGGCCTTGATGCAGGCGGCCTGGTCCGTGACCCGCCGCGGCGCCAAGGCCTGACCGGGTCCCGAGCGTGACGTGTTCCGGAAGCCGCCTTCGGGCGGCTTCTTCATTTTGGAGATCAAACTGAGCCGGCTCGTTCAGCCGACCGAGTGCACCAGCCGGAGCTTGGGCTTGGCCTTGGCGGAGCCATACAGGAAGGTGACGTCGGCCCATTCCTCGTCGCCGCCGTTTTCCTCGATCCGATAGCCCATCTGCTTGGCGATGGCCTCGACCTGGCTGAGGTTCGACCGCGCGATCCAGCGCGAGAATTCGCCCAACCCCTGGTCCATCAGAACGGCAATCATGCCGATTTCGACGCCCTGATCGAAATCCTCGCTGCGGCCGGGAAAACGCAGCCGCAAACCTTCATCCAGGTGGATATGTCGCATAACGGGAAGCCCCCAAATCACCCTTTCCGGGCACCTTTTGTTGGAATGTATCAAGGAATGCCATCGACCGGAAGGCGGCATGGACGCGCATCCGCTGGGGCAATGCGCAGGGCGGAACCTGCCCGCCTGGCCGCTCATTAGCCCTGCGACCGATTCGAGAATCAGGAGGGCTCCCATGGCTGAGCGCAGGATCACCGCGTTCTTCGACACTTACGACGAAGCCGCGCGGGCAGTGGAGCGGCTGGAGGCGGCCCATGTTCCGAATTTCGAGATCAGCCTCGTCTCCAACAATTTCGACGATGCCTATACGCATCGCGCGACACGCTCCTTCGACAAGGAGGGGGCGCCACACGAATTCGCCGGGGCCACTGCGGCAGCCGGCACGGTCGCCGGGGCTGGAGCCGGCCTTCTGGCAGGGCTCGGCACGGTTGCCGTTCCGGGCTTCGGGCCCGTGATCGCCGCGGGGTGGATCGTCTCGACACTCGTGGGAGCCGGCGCCGGGGCTGCCGTCGGCGGCCTCGCAGGCGCACTGGTCGATGCCGGGCTCGGCGACGAGGAAGCGCAGAATTACGCGGAAGGCGTCCGCCGCGGCGGCGCGCTCGTGACTGTGAAGGTTGATGAGACGCAAAGGGACAGGGTCGTGCGCATTCTCGACGACGAGGGCGAGATCGAACCGGGCGAAGAGACGAGGGCGGCGGCAAGGGAAGAGGATGAAGCTCCCGCTCCTCCCATCGGCGCTGCCGCTTCAACCACCACGGGGCTGACCACGGATCTCATGCCGATTCCCTTCGATGAAGATGATGGCGACCATACGCTCCACGTCGAGTTGGAGGACGAGCGTCTTCGCCGCCCGACGGGCACGAAGCCTGAATAGGAAGAGGGAAAGGTCTCTCTGCGGCTCGCCCTCCATCTCTTCGGCCCGTGCCGTCAGGCCGAGCGCATCGTGCGGACAAGTGGATCCGGTTTTTACACGATGCGCCCAAGGAACTGAGCGGTGACGCGATCCCGAAAGTGCAGGTCCACTTCGGGTCCGATGCTCTAGCGGCTGCCGCGGAGGGCTCGATCCAGGCTCCATGCGCCGCCGCCGGCCGCTGCGATGAACAGGAACACGAAGCAATAGAGAATGGCCGCATCGCCGCCGTTCAGAACGGGGTAGAAGCTGCGCGGAGCATGGGCAATCCAATAGGCGGCAGCCATGAGGCCCGAGAGCACGAAAGCAACCGGGCGCACGAACAGGCCGGGGATCAGGAGGGCTCCGCCCAAGAGCTCCAGAACGCCCGCAATCCAGGGAAGGCTGAAGGCCGCCGGTCCAGGATTGGGAGAGATCGGAAAGCCGAGGAGCTTCTGCGTTCCATGCGCCATGAAGATGAGGGCAGCGACGATGCGCAGGATGCTGAGAAGGCGCGGGGCCCAGACGGTTTCGAGCCGAGTGGTGTTCATCAAGGGTCTCCAAGCTGCAGATGGTGGAGCGGATGGCTTGGCCGATCCGCCCGTGAGCGAAGTCCCGATACAGGCTCGGCTTCGATCTTCCCAGCCTTCAACGCGAAGCTTCCGGTAACGAGTTGCTTACCACGTTCCCAACTCGCTCTGATCCGGCCCACGACTTGGGCGTTTCTCCTACGCCAACAGAACAGGGGGCTTTCATGACCATCCTCGATCCGAAAACCGGTCAGCTCGTCACCATCGATCTCACGTCCAAGCCGCGTCGCGCGTGACGTCAATCGCCGACGAGATGTTCGGCGCTTCGGATGAGCCTCACAGACTTTTCTCCTCCCAATATTTTGATCGCCCCCTCCGCTGAACCTTCATGCAGAGCGCCTAATTCAATATCGAGCGGCACGCGTTCGTGACCTGACGCACATCGCTCCTGTGACAACTTGTCGATAGTGGAATGGCCGGAACCCTTACTGTGCAACGGCATTGGCTAACAGGAATGCATTCAACTGATGCCAAGGCCAGGGTTGGGGCAGTCTTGATCGGCAGTTGCACTTTAGGCGATCTGCGTTTTTGAAGAATCGAGAGTTGAGGAGAGTCGAATGGCTCTGACGGGACGTTTCAATCTTCGCAAAACCTTCACCGGCCGCATTGTCCTGCAGGTCGAGGAAGAGGTGATGGGCTTCTGGAGCCGGATGTTCGGCAAGGCCAAGCTGCATCGCCGCTGGCGCGATGCGAATGTGCTGGACTTGGCGGCCCCGGAACTCCGCAGCCTCGTCGACTTGCGTTTCCGTCCGCGTTACATGCCCCAAACCAACGAGACACCCCAGGATTGGCCGAAGTCTCCGCGTCAGCTCGAGGCGATGCCGGCACAGACCCTTCACTATGAAACCTATCAGGAGGAGGGGCGCTTTTCGACCCATTGAGAAGCGACGGGGTAGGGCGCCTAGTCGGAAACCGAACATCATCCCACGGGGATGATGCCCCGCAGCTCAATCGACGATTTCGATCGTGAGAAGAATGGTCGGAGTGGCAGGATTTGAACCTGCGACCCCCACGTCCCGAACGTGGTGCGCTACCAGACTGCGCTACACTCCGACACCGAGAAATTCCCGGGAGGCCGGTCTTATAGCGGTGGCGCGGGGGCGCCGCAAGGGGAGAATTCGGTCTTTCTTCGAGATATCCGACCTCGCGCAAAACGGTGTTGCCAGCCGCCATCTGGCCGATTATGTACACGCCACATCTGTTGGGGCGTCGCCAAGTGGTAAGGCAGCGGTTTTTGGTACCGCCATTCCCAGGTTCGAATCCTGGCGCCCCAGCCAATGTTTCTGGGCATAGAAAATTGCCCACAAGATCAACATCTTAATTAAAGTCTTAAGCTGGCTGCGTGCCCAAGCGCGTACCCAGCGTGAGTACCCGCGAACAAGGCTGATCCCATCTTCGTGCGCGGGGGGTAGGGAAAAGGCCTGTGGATGTTAGGCCGAACCTTCATCGGCTGATTCGGCCTGTGATAGACAACAGCGGGCTGAAACTTAGCTTATGGGGGCGATATGGAATTTATGGTTTTGTTGACGCTAGAGCATTGGTTGAACTGGCTTCCAATGTTTCTTTCAGGATTCTTAGCGTTCAAATTGAAGAGTAAATGGCGCTGGGCGTGGGCTGTTCTCCTGGCCCTTCTCCCTTTGCTCGCCCTTCCAGGTAACTTCATGGGCAATAGGAATTTTGCCATCCTAAGCACGATGTTCATAGCCATCGGCTTCTTCTCTGGATCGTTCCTAGGTTTGCTGTTGCAGCGGAAGAACCAAGCAGCCGCTTGATCGCGGAGTAGCGAAGGGGCTTAGCCATCGGAAACGGCCTGAATTAGGTTCAAGCCCCTTTCGCAATTTGGGATGCCTCTTGGAAGGCGGATCACCCGCGATGTGAGCCCATTTCTACTCAGCGGGTGTCGAGGACGTGGGGACCCGAATTTCCTTGTTCGCTTCCGGCCTTACCAGCGGGGTGTCGCCACCTTCCGCCTTTGACACTTGCCTGAGTCGATCGCCAAGGCCAGGCACTAACTCCAGGGCCTTTTTGAACTCCGCTGACTTCAGAAGTTCGTGCCATGGGCTGCCGTGAGTTTCCAACTCAACAAGGCGAAGTGGCGCTTCCTCAAGGCGGGTCAGTGCGGACCCAAACAGACGGGCCTCAAGAGCCTTATCAAAGCGCGCGGCTTCTCTGCGATACCCTTCATATGCCTTCGCCACTGATGCTTTGAAAGCGTAGTCCTCAGCTAGGCGAAAGCGTTGACCAATCTGTTTTGTTGCGAGCCAAGCAAACCATAGGGGAGCCGCAAGGCTGACCGCAGCTAAGGCAACCTTGGCCCATATCGTTGTCCAAACAACAGCGGGTTGGTTCAAAGACTCTGACAAGGCCTGAACGCGGCCATAGCCTATCCCCATGCCCACCAATAGAGCCAATACTAGGCAACCTACCCAGATATTGACGGAGCGATTGAGCTTGGTTGCGCGGTCATCAAATGCAGCGGCTAGTCCCACTGATGTAGTGACGCGGTAGGCTTCCGCGCATTTGCTCACTAGCTCTTCACCTTCTCTGGAACGTTCCTGAAGGGCATCAACTAAGTTCTTAGCTTGCTCATCGTTCCCCTTGATCCGGCCAATGCATTGAGACGCTTCTTCGCCCATCCGCTCGATAGCCGCACTGTCCCTCTTGAGCCGGTCCAGCGTTGTCGGAAGTTCCTCTGCTGTGTCATGTGCGTTGTTGATCTTCTCGACCTTGGCTTCGAGCGTCACTAGGTCGCCAACAATAGTATCTAGTTGGGACTGTGCTGTTTCGACTCTACGCGCCAAAGCAGAGGGTAAGGCCCTCTTGTCTTTGACGATTTCCCAACCAAGCAAGCGGGCAACTTGGTCAGCGACAACGTTAATAAGTTGAAGGTAAGGAGGAAGCGCCGTTGAGATATTGCTATTACCCATATGCGGTATAATGGACGGGTGAAGAGCCTCAATCGAAGCGACCAGCTTCAGTAAACTCTCGCTGTCAGCGTCATCCAATTCGGTGATATTTTGTGCCTTTATCTTCACCGATAGTTGCTTTGGTACATCGGAAATTTGCTCTAGGGTGAGCGGGGCTACGTTCCAAGTCCCGAATAAATCGGTAACCCGCTGTGTGTTATTCGGATTGAGGGCAAGAACAGCAGTGGACACCTTGTCCAGCGCATCACATAGCTTCTGAAGAGTCTTATGCATCGTTGCCCCCGATTATAGCCAAGCTTAGGTCCGGCTAGCCAGTAATTGCATTTTGGCCCAATGCTATAGGCTAGTCAGATAATCCTAGCAATGACTCACCGGGTTCGGCCAACAAATTTCCTCAGATTTTCACACATTCAGTAGCTAAGCTTGCAGTATGCTTACGTGTTGTGATTTGAACTTCGGGGACGTTATCAAAAATTCTCCTTGATATGCTAACACCCTGGCGGTGGACAAACCCGGGGTGAGGCTAACGAGTCATAGTTGCCCAGGCGGTCCCAAGAAAAATCGTCGCTGTGCAACGATTTTACTTAAGATCATCCTAGGCCATCTGTGCAACTTGCACATTGTTGTAAGTGCACATCGAAGGCTAACCCTAGATGTTCAAGGCGCCTTCCTGGGCGATCATTTCCTTGTGTTCCTCAACTAGCGCCAAGGCGGTTTCAAACCATGCCTCAATCAAGGCTCCTGGAAGGCCAGGGCTGATGTATTCCAAAGCCCTCGCTAGGATGTCTGGTTTATCTCTGAAGAATACACCAGACTTCAACAGCTTCTCCGCGAGCTTCTTGGCTTCCTTGTCAAACCATTCTTCACGGTCCCAATGCTCAGAGGCCAAGTGATTGCTTCGGGCCCGACGCCATGACACGCTATCAAGGTCGAACCGTTGTTCACTCAGGGCCTTATAAACCCGCCTCATGTTTGCAACAGCGCCATCGCTGGCTTTAGTCATATCCACAATTTGCTTTCTTGAGTAACCACCGTGCCTAGCGTCCCCAAGTTTCACCAGACGCCAAGCAAGCTCTTGCCTGTCGTTCGGGGTCATTGGAAGTTTGTTCTTATTGTTGAGGGCGATGGACTCTTTGAAGGCTTCCGAAAGGGTCCCTTCAAACACCGTAATCGGCACTAGGTCTTCCCATCTCACCGCTTCGTAGGCCGCATATCGATGGTGGCCGTCCACGAGAAAGAACCGCTGGCCGATGGGCGTAACTAAGATAGGGTCTAAAGGCTCGCCCTGGTTATCAAGAGCCTGTGCGAGTTCCCTGATATGCTCATTGCTCGCCAGAGCGTTCCCACCAGGGAAGCGGGGCTGAAAGACCTTATCGGCAATCTGAATATCGTTCAGCCAGAGCCCTCTCGGGCGCTCTTGGGTCTGCTCTTCTGTGTCCTCAAGCCGCTTCAGCTCCTCAAGGTCCACCTGAGATGTCGGAAGCTCAACGTCAAACTTCCTAAACATTATTCAGCCCTCTGGGGGCATAGAGGCGTTCGCTATTCATCGTTAGGTCCTTTCAAAAGCATGTAAAAAAGAAAAGCCCGCACGATGGCGGGCCAATGAGTAAAGAGGCCAGCACAGGCCCTTCTATAGTCCGCCACAAGACCCTCTTAGGTGGCTTAGATCGTTGAGTTCCCAGAGCATTTGGTTGCAAATGTTGAGGCGGTTATTTCAAATAGGCGTCTCTAATTCATACTGTCTATATTCCTATTTTAAGGCGCCCTCAAAATAGGTTTCACGTGACCCGCCGAAGAGCCCTCGCAACCGTAGTCTTGTGCCAGTCACCGCCCCGCGGCGTCTTCACTTCACGCCTGTTCAATTCGGCAGCGATGGCCTCAAGCGTCACTAGCCCCTGGGAGCGGATATGATCGATAATGGGCAGGACACTCGCCGCCCGCTTCTCAGCCCGTTCCTTGATAGTCTTGGTGGCCTTCACGCGGCCTTCTACAAGGTTCTGTTCCTTCCCGAGGCGGACCCCTTGAGCCTTAAGTTCAGCCAAGGCCTCCCTGGTCCGCTGGCTGATGAGCTTGCGTTCCTTCTGGCCAAGCGAGGCGTATATGTGAAGCATGAACTCATCAACGTCATGGCCCATGTTGGCACAGACGAAGCGGACCTTGCGGTTCATGAGGCCAGCGATGAACTCAACATCACGCGATAGGCGATCTAACTTGCTGGTAACGATCCAGGCCTTGTGCTTGCGGGCATAGGCAAGGGCCTTCAGAAGCTCAGGGCGGTCGTCGTGCTTCCCGCTCATGACATCCGAGAAGTCTGCGATAACCTCGCCGCCCTCAGCTTCAACGAAGGCAGCAATGGCCCGCTCTTGAGCATCGAGGCCAAGCCCAGACTTCCCCTGTTCCTCTGTGCTGACGCGGCGGTAAGAGACATATTTCCTAGACATCTAGGCTCCGTACACAAACCAGAACGACCGTTCACGTTTGTAACTTAGCGTGGTTCAAATTCTCGTCAATTAGAAGATGGGCTAGCGTCCTAGATAGCTGAAGCTATTCTGGGATATGGTCAAATAGTCAGATAGAGGGGGCGGTAAAAGATTGGGTGTGGTTATCTAATAGATTACGTCGCAATTGTATTTATTCTAAGTTGTCAGGCCTTCATGGGTCCTATATTAGAAATATATACCAGGTGGCACCCTCGCCCTCACTTCGAAAAAAGGGCTAAAGCCCAAGGTTGTTGTTTGCTTTCGTTGAGAGGTGTCGTTCAATTTTGGAAAAGGGGGCCGAAGCCCCCTGATTACTCCATACCCCGCGCAACTCGCCAGTACCTGCGCTTCTTGCGTAATGACTCCTTGGTAATCCCCGTCATCTTGTGAAGGGCATTATCCGACATTCCGTAGTCGAAGGAGGCGAAGAGCCATTCGTCAGCCTCAGGAGTAAGTGCGGAGCTATTGTCGCCAGGAACCGACCGGAGTTCGGCTGGCATCGGCGGCGGTCCGCTATCCTGTCCATTCTGAGCATCAAGAAGTCTCAACGTTTCGGTAGCGAGCTGAAGCATCTTTGCCGCGTTATCCCGGATACGGGCGAGGTGGGTGTTGTCCATTTGATCACCTGCATGGGGGTGGGTTAGCCCCATTAGACTGGACCAGCTTCATTCAGCGTGTCAAGGGGGTAATTCACGGTCACCCATGTTGAAGGCGCAGAAGACCTGAGACTGTCAGCAACCCGCCGCGAAGTGGCCCTAGATTTCTTTGGTGTACGAGGGGGCGTGGGCGGTCCTGGGCGGACTTCAAGTACGGCACGACACCCCTCGCTTGATATGAGGCCTTTAGGCCGCCTTCGCGTCCTCTGTGACCTGAAGAGCTTGGCTCGTGTCAGGACTCTCAGGAAGCCTCACAGCCTCAATACAGGCCCGGCATTGTTCACGAAGCTCCGCCCCAGAATAAACGTTGAGCGTAATGCCCCCGCGCTTATGCCCGACCACAGCCGCAATGACGGATTCGGGTTGTCCGGCTTCATCCGCCTTGGTGATGAACCAGCGGCGGAACGAGTGGAAATTAGTGCGGGCTCTACGCCTTCCCTCGACTTTCTCATGGACGCCAACGGACTCACGATAGCGCCCGAAGGCCTTAACAGCGGGCATCGAGCGTTCCCGCCCTTTGTTAGGGGGCGGCTCTGGAAACTCAGGAAACAGGTCGTCCTCATGGCTTCGACCTTCCGTCATTTCCGCGATGAGCGGCACTAGGGCCGAATGGATCGGGACAATCCTTTCCCCTGGTTCGCGTTTCTGGGGCTTGAACACGAAGAATCCATTGACACAATCCTTCACCTTCAGGCTCACGATGGCGTCAATACGGGCTCCCGTGAGCGCCGCGATACGCATGAGCGGCCCCAGCGCCTTGTTGTGGGGCGTCCCATTGAGAAGTTTCAGCAGCTCCTCATCTGTGAACGCTCTTTCCGCCTCGCCCTTGGGGGTCCGCTCTTTCGGAAGGGACTGTTCGCGCCAAGGGTTGTCTTCAACCAGCCCACGCCGCTTGAGCCATTTCCAATAGGCGGTGAGTTGCGAAATGTTCTTGTTGATGGAACGGACGCTCAGCTTCTGGCCGCTCTGGCCGCTTGCTGAAACAGCCGACATGCCGCCGATGAAGCGACCAGCCGCCTTGCGGGTGATGGCCTCAATGGTTGGGCTGACGTTTTCACGCTTGCACCACTCTTCGAGGTACC
The DNA here is from genome assembly GCF_003347665.1 of Microvirga calopogonii. Classification (GTDB taxonomy): domain Bacteria; phylum Pseudomonadota; class Alphaproteobacteria; order Rhizobiales; family Beijerinckiaceae; genus Microvirga; species Microvirga calopogonii. The sequence goes on along the minus strand of NZ_QDGA01000022.1, from coordinate 55,808 downwards.
TGAGGGCACGACGGTCCTCATCTTTGGTCCTGGGTTTCCGGTCAGGTGTCTGTGTGTGCCACTCGTCAACATAGGCTGACAGGGGCGTGGTCCGGCCTGTCGCAATGCCATAGAAATGGTCGGCCCTTTGTTCACGCTCAGGATCGTATTCATACTGGCCCGAATAGGGGTGCGGGTCTTTATCGAGCGGGTCACCGCGGATTTCTTCAGCCCGCTCACTCACAACCCAGAGCTTGAACTCCTCAACCTCATGGGGCTTCATCCGCGCCAGCTCAGCACGCAATGCCAAGGCCTCCTGAAGCAGAGGGTCGGCGGGCGTGTTCTTCTGGGCTTTCGCGATTTGGGCCTTGAGTTCAGCTACAACGTTCCATTTGAGGGCGTTGGCGACCTTGAGGCTATCGGTGTTCAGCCCTCGCTTGAGCTTGGTTGCGCCAAGTGTCTTTTGAAGGTCCCTGGGTACCGACACCGTGACCCGCCACATTCCCCCGTGCTTCTCAAGATAGCTCTTATCAGTCTTGTTCATGGTCCTCTTCGAGTGTCTGAGATTCAGCGCGTACCCCGCTGCGTACCCAGATTGCGTACCCAAAGCAACGCTTAAAACCCTTCAAATCCTTACATTTTAATGGCTTAATGGTACCCAAGATGAGGCTCCTGGCGCCCCAGCCATCTCTCAAAGTTTTTGAGCGTGAAGAGCTTTCGCAGGCTGTGGGCGAGAGGCTCTGCAATACTGCGCATTCCTGTCTTTTCCCGACATCGGAGATCGTCAGCTGGCTTGCGGGAAGGGCGTTCTCTATGAAGAACAACCTTGCCTGGTTCGACGCTGCGGCAGCTTCAAGAAACTCTGCTCAAGGTTCAGATCCCCATCAATAAGAACATTTATCTCTGGCGGCGCTGTCCGAGAGCAGATTTTGCTACTACCGGGTGTTCTAAAAAAAGAACATTCTGGTTGTAATAGCGGACATTCGAAGGCGATAATTCCCTTGCAATTCAGCTCACGGCCAGCCGCATAGGGGATCTATCGTGACACTCAAATCTCGCTTTGGAGGCAAAGTCGGCCTTCTCGCTTTGGCAGGGGCTACGTTCCTCGCAGGCTTCTCGATGGGGACGAGCGGCACGATGGCCGCCGGGTCCGGTCAGACACCCGTGAAGGGCGGCTCTCTGATCTATCTCGAGCAGCAGGCCCATACCAATCTGTATCCGCCGGCTGGCGGCTTCTACCCCAATGGCGGAATTCTCAATCAGATCACCGACAAGCTCACCTATCAGAATCCGAAGACGCTCGAGATCGAACCCTGGATTGCCGAGTCATGGACGGTGAATGCCGATGCGACGGAGTATACCTTCAAGATCCGGAAGGGCGTGACATTCTCAGACGGCACGCCGCTCGATGCCGCTGCGGTGGCGAAGAATTACGACACGTTCGGGCGTGGCAACAAGGAGTTGAAGCTCCCGGTCTCGGAGGTCATCAATAATTACGACCGGAGCGAAGTCATCGACCCTGAGACCGTCAAGTTCATCTTCAAGAAATCGTCTCCCGGCTTTCTGCAGGGCACGTCCGTGATCGGCTCCGGCCTCGTTTCCCTGAAGACGCTCGCGCTGCCCTACGAGGCGCTGGGCGATGCCACGAAGATCATCGGCTCCGGCCCCTTCGTCGTCGCCAGCGAGACCCTCGGACGCGAGCTCACTCTGAAGGCGCGAACCGACTATAATTGGGGGCCGGCGAAACTCGGGCACCAAGGTCGCGCCTATCTCGACGAGATCAAGTACATCGTCACGCCGGAAGACAGCGTGCGCATTGGTGCTCTCGTGGCAGGACAGGCCGACATCATTCGCCAGATCCAAGCCTATGACGAGAAGCAGGTTGAGGATGAAGGCTATCTGATCTATGCGCCCTCGACCCGCGGTGTGAACAACAGCGTTGTCTTCCGTCCCGACAATCCGCTCGTGGCCGATGTCCGGGTTCGTCGCGCTCTGCTGCATGCCACCAACACGGATGAAATCGTCTCGACCTTGTTCTCGGCTCATTACCCGAAGGCGACCTCGATCATCGCCAAAACGGCGCTCGGGTATGTCGATCTCTCGTCGAAGCTTTCCTATGATATTGAGAAGGCCAAGGCGCTGCTCGACGAGGCTGGTTGGACAATCGGCCCGAACGGACGGCGCCAGAAGGACGGACAGACGCTTGAGTTGTCGGCCTATGAGTCCCTGCCGCAGCCGCAGAACAAGGAAACCCTGCAACTCGTCGCGCAGCAATGGGAAAAGATTGGCGTGAAGCTGAACGTGCTGACCGCAGATTCGGGCAGTGCGACGGTGAATAATCTCGATCCGGCCAAGGCACCCGTCTCACCAGCCATGGTCGGCCGTGCCGATCCCGACGTGATCAAGAGTCAATACTTCCCGACGAACCGCAATGTCCTCCTGCAGAAGGGCGGAAACAGCGACAAGGTGCAATCCTTCGTCGACGAGCGCCTCAATGCGCTTCTGGATCAGCTTGCCTCCGAGCCGGATCGCACCAAGCGCCTCGCTATCGCCGGCGACGTCCAGAACTATGTGATCGATCAGGCCTACGCGATCCCGATCTTCGAGGAGCCGCAGGCCTTCGCCGCCGCCCCTTACGTGAAGGACGTGTCCTTCGAAGCCGTCGGACGTCCAAGCTTCTACGGCACTTGGCTCGCACCCCGCCGCTGACAACAGCATCGTGCCGGCCGGATATCGCGGGAACGATATCCGGCCGGATCGCATCGTCTCGATTATCGGACAGGGATCATCCATGTCGCGCTACGTGATCGGAAGGATCGGACAGGCAGCCCTTGTACTCTGGGCCGCGTTCACTGTTTCATTCATCCTGCTCCAAGCCCTGCCGGGCGACGCCGTGCTCATCAAGTTCCTCAATCCCGAACTCGGCCTGGGCCCGGAGCAGATTGCTGATATCCGTGCCTCCTATGGGGCGGACAGCCCGCTTTGGGTGCAGTATCTCCATACGGCCACGAATTTCCTCACCGGTCATTTCGGCTATTCCATCCATGCGGGCGTCCCCGTCGGCGACCTTATACTCGCCAACCTGCCGCCCACCCTGTGGCTTGCAACGCTGGGCTTCGTGTTGGCGGTCATCATCGCAGTCACGCTTGCCGCTCTCGCTGCGCTGTCGCCTTTCTCGTGGCTACGCTCCTTCATCCAGTCGATTCCGGCCCTCTTCATCTCCACGCCTGTGTTCTGGCTGGGAATCCTGTTGATCCAGGTCTTCTCATTTCAGCTCAGGCTCATTCCCGTCATCAATCCGGGACCCTGGCAGGCCCTGATCCTACCCGTTCTGACGCTGGCCGTTCCGATATCGGCGCCCCTCGCGCAAATCCTGATGCGCAATATCGACCATGTGCTGACGGAACCCTTCGTGGCAGTCGCGCGCGCCAAGGGCGCATCCCACCGCTGGGTGCTGTGGAAGCATGTGGCGAAGAATGCCGTTCTGCCGACTCTTACCATTGCCGGTATCCTCTTCGGCGAGCTTCTGGCCGGCGCGGTCGTCACGGAAGCCGTGTTCGGGCTCAACGGGTTCGGCGGACTGACGCAGCGCTCCGTCAATGATCAGGACATCGCCGTGCTGCAGGCCATCGTCGTGTTTTCCGCAGCAGCCTTCGTGCTCATCAATCTCACGGTGGACCTGCTCTACCCCGTCTTCGATCCTCGCCTCAGAGTGAGACAAGGAACTCCCGCATGACCGGACAGAACATGATCGGGCGCAGTCTGCTGCGCGACGGTACGGACATTTCCAAGAGTGCCTCTTCCTCTGGATCGAGGGATATTGCTCCTGGCGCGCGCCGTCTGCGGTTCATCGGAAGCATTCAGCCGGGTCTCGCATTGTCATGGTTTGTCATGGCTGTCGTCGTGCTCTGGGCGCTGTTTCCGCAGTGGTTCACCGGCTACAGCCCGACAGTCGGCGTCGCACGCCAGCAGCTCCGCGCACCGAGTGCCGAGCATTGGCTCGGGACGGATGCGCTCGGGCGCGACCTTCTGGCCCGCATCATCTATGGCGCGGGCAATTCGCTTTCGGGGGCCTTCGTGGCCGTCGGCGTCGGCCTCGTAGTAGGTACGACCCTCGGTATCGTCGCAGGATCGGCGCGCGGCAGGATTGACGGAGCCATCATGCGCTGCGTCGACGTGCTGCTCTCGATTCCGCAGCTTCTTCTGTCGCTCAGCATCGTCATCCTCCTGGGCTTTGGCATTCTCAATGCCGCCATCGCGGTCGGCGTAACATCGATCGCCAGCTTCGCGCGGCTGGCCCGCTCCGAAGTGGTGCGGGTCCGTGCCAGTGATTACGTGGAGGCGGCCTTTGGGAGCGGCGGAACGTTCAGCCGCGTATTGCTGCGTCACATTCTGCCGAACTCCCTCACGTCCGTGATCGCGTTCGCGGCCCTGCAACTTGGATGGGCCATTCTGACCATCTCCACACTGGGCTTTCTCGGCTACGGCGCACCGCCGCCGACTCCTGAGTGGGGTCTGCTGATCGCCGAGGGGCGAAACTACATCGCGCGGGCTTGGTGGTTGACGACCGTTCCCGGAATCGTGGTGATCCTCGTCGTTCTGTCGGCGAACCGCATCAGCCAGTCCTTTGGAAAGGCCAAAGCATGACCACGGCAATCGACATCGGGCACGTGTCTGCGGGCGTCTCGGCGGCGCCTGTTCTCGAGATCAGCAACCTCGCGGTGGGCTATCGTGGCAGCGACAGGTTTCAACGGGTCGTCCACGAGGTTTCACTCCGGGTTCAGCCGGGCGAAGTGGTGGCCCTTGTCGGCGAGTCGGGTTCCGGAAAGACCACGACCGCCCAAGCGGTGATCGGGCTCCTGGCAGAGAACGGTCGCTTGGAGGCGGGGGCGGTCCGGCTCAACGGAACCGATATCGCAGGATGGTCGCAGAGGCAGCTCGATACGATCCGCGGTAGCAAGATCAGCCTGATCCCGCAGGACCCGACGAGTTCGCTCAACCCCGTCAAGACCATCGGTGCCCAGGTGGCCGAGGTGCTTGAGATCCACCGGCAGGGCAACAGGGCAGGGATCGACGCGCGTGTCATCGAACTTCTGGCACGTGTCGGCCTCTCTCAACCGGAGCTGCGCGCCAGACAATATCCGCATGAGCTTTCGGGGGGTATGCGCCAGCGTGTCCTGATCGCTATTGCGATTGCGCTGCGTCCAGCCCTGATCATTGCCGACGAGCCCACCAGCGCGCTCGACGTAACGGTGCAGAAGCGCATTCTTGACCTGATCGACGAGCTGCGTCGCGAATACGGCACAGCCGTTCTTCTGGTAACGCACGATCTGGGTGTCGCGGCCGACCGGGCCAATCATATCGTCGTGCTCAAGGGCGGACGCATTCAGGAGCAGGGTCCGACCGCGGAGGTTCTGTCGTCCCCGCGCAGCGAATACACGCGCAAGCTCTTGGCCGATGCTCCCTCGCTTGGCAAGGCTCGTGCCGCACCGAGGGGCACATCCTTGCGCACCAGCGGCAGCGATGAAGTCATCGCCGTCGAGAACCTCGTGCAGGATTTTCCCATCGGAGACCGCCGGGAGTCCTTTCGCGCAGTGGACGGCGTATCCTTCACTGTCCAGAGGGGAACGACACACGCCATCGTCGGAGAATCCGGTTCTGGCAAAACGACCACCGCACGCAGCATCGTCGGGTTTCAGAAACCTACGTCGGGGCGCATCCTCGTCGACGGCATTGATGTCACCACCCTGCGCGGGGAAAACCTGCGCCGGTTCCGCAAGACGATCCAGCTCGTCTATCAGAACCCTTTTGCCTCGCTCGATCCGCGGCAGACCATTTTCCAGATCGTCGAAGAGCCGCTTCTGAACTTCGATCCTCTGTCGCGGGAGGACCGTGCGACACAGGTTCAGTCCATTCTTGACCGTGTCGGTCTTCCGCAATCGGTTCTGGCCCGCAAACCGCACGCGCTTTCCGGAGGGCAGCGCCAGCGTGTCGCCATCGCCCGCGCGCTCGTGCTCAATCCGAAGATGCTCGTGCTGGACGAGGCGGTATCGGCGCTCGACGTCACAGTGCAGGCACAGATCCTCGCCCTTCTCGACGAACTCCAGCAGGCCCTCGGGCTGACATATCTCTTCATCTCCCATGATCTCGCGGTTGTTCGCCAGATCTCGGATACGGTCTCCGTCCTGCACAATGGCCGGCAGGTCGACAGCGGGCCGGTGGAGGACGTGTTTCTGCGCCCCGGCAGTCCGTACACGCGCGAATTGATCAGCGCGATTCCCGGACAAGGCACCACCATTCAGCACTAATTGCAGACCATCAAGCGGAGCAAACCGATGGCAGTATCCTCGCAACCCAAAAGGCTCGGCTTCTTCACCCGCCTGCTGGACGAAGCGAGTGCAGGCGAGCGTTATCGCCTGGCGGCGGAGCAGATCATCCACGCGGAGCGATATGGATTCGACTCCGCCTGGGTGGCCCAGCATCATTTCCATGAGGCGGAAGGCGGGCTTCCTTCACCCCTCGTCTTCCTGTCGCACGTTGCTGCGCGAACCTCGAACATTCGCCTCGGCACGGGTATCATCACATTGCCGCTCGAAAATCCCATTCGCGTCGCGGAGGATGCGTCCGTCCTGGATCTGCTGTCCGGTGGGCGCCTTGAGGTCGGTGTTGGAACTGGAGGCACGCCTTCATCCTTCACGGCGTTCGGCTTAGACAGCGCCAACCGCTCCGAAATCTACGAGAGGCATTTTGCCATCCTGCGGAGAGCTTGGAGCGGCGGACATTTCGACGGCGGAGACACGCTTTATCCAGCCGCGCCGGATCTGAACGATCGCGTCTGGCAGGCGACCTTCTCCGTCGGAGGAGGGATCCGCGCCGGCAAGGCAGGCGACGGCCTCATGCTTTCGCGCACGCAACCACGACCGAAAGATGCGCCCGGGGCAACGCTCGCCGATATTCAGCATCCCATCATCAATGCCTATCTCGAAGCGCTGCCGGCCGGTCGTGCTCCCCGTATCGTCGCCTCACGCTCGCTGTTCGTCGCGGACAGCAGGGAGGAGGCGCTGCGCCTCGCAGAGAAGGGGTTGCGCCGCGTCGTGAGCGATTTCGCCGCCAAGGGGCACGTGATCCCGGGCGACACCCTGATGGATATCATCGCTGCTCTCGACACGCATGTGGGCACGCCGCAGGACGTGATCGAAAGTCTCAGCCGGGACACCACCCTGCCACGGGTGACGGACCTCGTGTTTCAGGTCCATTCGGTCGACCCACCGCACGAATACATCCTCAGGTCGATCGAACTCATCGCGAGCGAGGTCGCTCCGGCGCTCGGCTGGCAGAGGCCGGTTGCCAAACCTGAAAGACGCGTCGCCCTTGTGCATTAAGCAAATCACGTCACCAAACCGAATGTGAGAAGATCATGAGCACAAACATACCGGATGTAATCGATCATCTTGCCGGAATCAGCCCAGGTTCCAGCCTCGACAGATTGCGCGAGCAGCGGCCTCAGGCCCGGGAGAACGCACAGAAGAGTTATCTGGCGCTGTTCGAGCCGGAGGTCCCAGGTCATGTAACGGCAATCGAGCGCTATGCCGTCGCCACGTTCGTGGCGGGCCTCCATCGTCAATCCCCTGTGACCGAATTCTATGCGGCGTCCCTGCAAGAACTCGGACATCCCAGGCTGACCGACGCGATCAGGGCGGAAACGGCACGAGGTTTCACGGAGGGCCCCTACGGCCGCTATCCGCAGGGCCCGCTCACGGTCGAAGATGAAAACGGACTGGATTATCACGTCTCCACCGAGAACAAGGAGCTTCTCGGATCCCGCCTTGTCGCTGCCCTGGAGCACGCGCATCTGCTGGTCTTTCATCCCCGGGACGCGAACCCTGCCGCACTGCAGAGGCTGCTCGATGCCGGATGGTCGACGACCGATATCGTAACCCTGTCGCAGCTCGTGGCTTTTCTGTCATTCCAGATCCGCGTCGTCGCGGGGCTGCGGGCCCTTGCGGGCGCATCCGCGATCGAGGCGACTGATGCGGAATATACGCAGATCTTCACGGGCGTTCTTGCGTCCGGGGCCGTTTGAGAAGGAGCCATTCCATGACCGAGACAACGCTGCTCCATCCCGATAACCGGGAGCCCACCGCGTTCACACAGGAGGAATTGGGCTGGCTTCCCTGGCTTGAGCCGTTTCCTGCAGAGCAACTGACTGAGAGGCACTGGGCCGGTCTCGTCGACGCGTCACGCGCCAAGTCACCGTACTTCCTTCTGCTCGCCCGTGACCCGGATGTTCTGCAGGCCAGGACGAAGACCGACAAGGACATCTTCTACAACACGAGCAACGGCCTTCCCCGGGCCGAGCGGGAGCTTGCTGCGACGGCGACTTCACGCTCGAACGGCTGCATCTTCTGCGCGTCCGTCCACTCCCGGTTCGCCACGCAGTATTCGAAGCGAGGAACCGACGTTCAGCGCCTTCTCGACGAGGGCGTCGATGTGGATATCGACCGCCGCTGGAACGCCATCATTGCTGCATCCGTCGCACTGACCGACACGCCCATGGCGTTCAGTGACAGGCAGGTCGATGAGCTCCGGGCGGCTGGACTTTCCGATCTGGAAATTGTCGATGTCATCAACGGCGCGGCCTTTTTCAATTGGGCGAACCGCCTGATGCTATCCCTTGGCGAGCCGACACCTCCTGCCAAGTCCTGATGCAATGGACTGGAGAGCAGGCCACGCTGGGAGCCGGTGCTCTGGTGGTCTGCTCCCTGGACGGATTGTGGATCGGTCCGTTCGATGATGAGTTGGGGCGCGTCCCGGCGCGGAGGAGACACCGGGCGGGAAGTCCGGATAGCGGGATACGTTTGTTGTGATATAGTATCGTGCACGGGTTCATGCCTGGGCTGAGGAACCATGGGGGTCATGACCCCGGTCGCGATGTCGTGCGAGTCCAGACACCCTGGGAGGACCTTGATCCCGCCCAGCCCCATATAGCCGCTCTCCCTGCTGCGCGTTGCCGGCGCGCTCACAGGGGGGAGATGGCCGTTCATCCCCTCATGCCCGGGAATGCGAACCTAGCCGGAAGCCCGCATGGCGACCCTTTTGGCGGCGCTGGACTACAGGGCGACAACGACGTTCTGTCCACAGACAAGGTCATCGAGCACGAGGCGAAGAGCCATTCCAGCCTCTTGCTTTGGGGCAACCGGGAGCTAGTTCAAGTGTCTAAAGTTGACACTAAATATGGCCTTCTACTCGCCCTCTATGAGAATCCGTAAAATTCGTAACGTCTCGCTCACACCCGAGCTTGAAGCCTTCCTCGACAACAAGGTCACAGCGGGCCGCTATCGCAGCGCAAGCGAGGTCGTTCACGCTACCCTACGGCTCCTTGATGAGCGCGAGCGCCGAGCCGAGCAGGGGCGGCAACCGTTCTGGGAACCACCTGATGAACGATAGGCTGCCAAGCGAGCGTGATCCTATTGCGCTCGACTTCCTTTCGGGCGGCGAGATGGGTTCCCTCATGCGGGCGCACGATTGGTCGTCCTCGCCGCTTGGAGCACCTTCAACATGGCCGCAGTCGCTGCGCTCCGTGGTTGGCCTGCTCCTCGGCTCGAAGTTCCCGATGTTCGTAGCCTGGGGCCCGGAACTCGGATTCTTGTACAATGATGCCTACGCTGAGATCCTCGGCGCCAAACATCCACGGGCGCTCGGCCTGCGCTTCCACGACATCTGGTCCGAGATCTGGTCCGACATCTCTCCATTGATCGACGCGGCTCTGGCTGGCGAGGCAAGCTACCGGGAGAACCTGCCGCTCCTCATGAACCGCAAGGGCTTCGACGAGCAGACGTGGTTCACCTTCTCCTATTCCCCGGTACGCGACGAGAGCGGCCAGGTGGCTGGCATGTTCTGTGCCGTCGCCGAGACGACGGGCCAGATCCTCGCCGAGAGACGGCAAGCCTTCCGCATCAAGCTTGAGGAGACGCTTCGTATTCTCGCCGATCCCCGCGAAGTCATGGAGGCAGCAGTCGAGGCGCTTGGGCAGCATCTGGGCGCCAACCGGGTCGGCTACAGCGAAGTGCAGGCCGACGATGAGACGATCGTCTGCCAGACGTGCTTCGTTAATGGCGTGGAGCCCCTCATCGGGACTTTTTCGCTTCGCGCCTTCGGCCCTGACAGCATTGCCCGCCAGCGGGCGGGACAGATCGACGTCTGCGACGATCTCGTGGCCGACCCGGCGCAGGTACATGCGACCTGGGTGGCAATCGAGACCCGCGCCTTCGTGTCGGTACCGCTGGTCCGCAATGGCCGCTTCACAGCATCTCTGTACGTGAATTTTCGGGAGGTTCACCGTTGGTCCTCCGAGGAGGTGGAGCTGATCGAGGAGGTCGCCGCGCGAACATGGTCGGCCGTGGAGCGAGCACGAGCCGAGGCTGCGCTTGCGGACAGCGAAAAGCGGCTTCGCGCCTTCGTGACTGCAAGCTCTGACGTGGTGTACCGCATGAGCCCCGACTGGGCCGAGCTGCGTCAGCTCGAAGGAAGGGGGCTCCTCCTGGATGCGGAGAGCCCAAACGATGCTTGGCTCAGCAGCTATGTTCACCCCGACGACCAGCCGCAGGTCGTGTCGGCGATCCAGGAAGCGACCCGCGCAAAGAGCATGTTCGAGCTGGAGCATCGCGTGCGCAGGGCAGACGGAACATTTGGTTGGGTACACTCGCGCGCGCTGCCGATCCTGCGGGAAGACGGCGAGGTCGTCGAATGGTTCGGAACCGCAAGCGACGTGACGGCCCGCCGGCAAGCCGAGGAATCCATCGAGAGGCTCGCCCTGGAGCTTGCGCAGGAACGAACCCGTCTCGCAACGCTGATCGAAAACTTGCTCGTAGGCGTGGCCCTTGTCGACATACAGGGGACGACGGTGCTTTCGAACCCGGCCTTCCGCCGCTACCGGCCCGACGGCGTCATTCCATCGAGATTGCCCGATGACCGGGAGCAGTGGATCGCCCATGATGACCAGGGTTGTCCTTTGCCAAAGAGCCAGTATCCCAGTGCGCGTGCGCTGCGGGGCGAGCTGGTTACAGGCATCGAGTTCCTACATCGCTTGCCCGATGGCCAGGAGAGTTGGACGCGGGTAAGCGGTATCCCTATACGTGACTCCGATGGGCGGGTGAGCGGCGCCTTGGCGGTGATCGTGGACATCGACGACATCAAACGCAGCGAAGAGCACCAGAGGCTCCTGATCAACGAGTTGAATCACCGGGTGAAGAATACGTTGGCTACAGTGCAGTCCATTGCCAGGCAGACGCTCCGGAATGCGCCAACCATGGAGGACGCCAAGACTGCTCTGGAGGGGCGGCTGCTGGCTCTATCCCGGGCACACGACGTTCTCACCTCAGAGAACTGGGAGGGGGCAGAGCTACGCGAGATCGCAGCCCAGGCAGTCGAGCCGTACAGTAACCGTAGCGAAGACCGCCTGCATCTGAACGGGCCCAAGGTTCGTCTGTCGCCCCGGATGGCGCTTGCCGTAGCCATGATGCTCCAGGAGCTTGCAACGAATGCGGTGAAGTATGGTGCACTGTCCAGTGCGAAGGGCGAGATCAGGATGAGTTGGAGGCTTGACGGGGGCACTCCTGGACGCCTTCGCTTCCGTTGGGAAGAGAGCGGAGGTCCGCCGGTTCAGCCGCCCACACGAAGAGGCTTCGGTAGTCGGCTGATCGAGCGAAGCCTCGCCCTGGATCTCGATGGTGATATTCGCATCGATTTCGCCGCGACTGGTGTCATCTGCACAGTGGATGTTCCGATTGGCTGATGAATGAGCGATGGAATTGGCATCCGCCATTCGTTATGGAGCGACCGTCCGGGCAGATAGCCCTTTCCCAGCTTCCAGTGGAAAGGTCCGGTCATGCCGTCAAAAATCGTCGTCAGGCCCGTCGGCGCAGCGATAGCCGACAAAGCATTGCGGATTGTCATCGCTGGGCACATAGGCAGGTTGGGGATATTGGTCGACTTGGCAATAGCGGGCATCCCGGACGAAGCGTCCATAAGTGTATTGGCCCGTACTCAGAACGATAGCACCTCGCGAGCTCACCAGATTGCGGTCGGCTGAGCAGGGCCGGCCTGTCGTTGACGGGCCGACCTGAGCCAGAGCTCCTGTCGACAGAAAGATCAACGCGAGAGTTGAAGTCAGACGGGGCATGATGATCTCTCCATTGCACGTGTTGGCAACCGGGGCGCCAGGAAACAGCGCCCACCGTGTTTACTCGTTGCTCGCCCGTACGAAGCGGGGCATCGCCTCCAGCGACCGCTTGGTCGCATTCGGCAGCACGATGTCGCCGTCCTTGAACGTAAATTGGCTGACGGGCACCGCGGTCAGGTGCTCCCCGAGATTGAGGAAGCCGCCCGTGCCGACGATGGCGTAGGTGGCTGTCTTGTCAGGTGCGACGATCAGGTCTGCGACATGACCAATCCGCTCGCCTTTGTCGTTGTATATCTCGCGTCCGAGGATCTGGTTCTTCACGCTGAAGCCGCTGTAGAGCACCCGCACGTCCGTGATGGCAACACCGATTGTCGATGAGCCCGCGATAGGATCAGTGCTGGCACTGCCCGTCGTTGCCGGGATGCTGGCGCTCGTCGGCACCATTCTGGTTTGATCCGCCGCCGAACGTTCCTCGGCACGCTCGATCTTCGGAGGCTTCCAGGTGCCGTTCAGGATCGACGGGGCGGTCTCCTTAGGCCAGTAAAGGCGCAGCATCAGGTTCATGTCGCCTTTGGGAGCCGGCAGCCAGTTATCCTCCTTGCCCGCGCCAGGGGATTCATTCTGGAGGTAGCGGTCGATGGACCCATCCGGATTCTGGGCAAGTCTGTTGCGCTCGCTCAGCGTGTAGCGGTTGAGCGGATTGCCGACGAAGAAGAACTGCGAGTCGTACATGGTCAACGACCAGAAGCCCTCGACTGGAGGCAGCTGTCCCTTGTCGAAATGGAGGACGTACTTCTCCGTTCCTGTGAGCTTGCGACCCGAAGAGTCCACGCTGGTGACCGGATAGACGGCGTCCTGCGGCAGGTTGGCGCCCAGCCCGAAGGCCGCGACGGTGGCGCGCTTGGGATAATCGATTCCGTAACGCCCGAGCGTCGTGGCGACCATCCAGCCATTCTCGATCTCGCCGATGGCTCGGACGCCTCCGGCGATTTCCTCCCAGCCTGCCCGGTGGGCGCGTTCGACACCCTTCGCAATTTCGGGATCGAGCTGGTCGGTGTCGAATGCATGCCCGGGAACGATGCCGATCTTCGCCATGCGGGCGAGTATCGGTGCATCCTCCGCAGGAGGTGGATTGTCCTTCATCAACTGCGCCAGCAGGCTAAAGAACGGGCCGGGCTCAAGGCGGTTGACCTGCTTGCGCACCGACGTCTTCATGTCGATCCCGGAGTCCACCTTTCCTGCGGGTGGGGTATAGGGCCTGCCATAGGCGCTGAGCGGGACTAGCTTGATCTGATCCTGCAGCGCCCAGACGGCCCTGTAGTCTTCCGGTGTGCCAGTCGAATAGATCCGGCCGAGGATCCAGACCATGCTGGTCGGCGATTTGATTTCCTTAACTCCGTTCGGCAACGTGCCGCGCCAGTTCGGTCCTGTGATGGCGTAGGACTGGGGGCCGGTGCCGGTTGTGCGCTTGCCGGGATCGGCAATGACGTTGGTCCAGGCGGAGAGCATCGGGAAGAGGAAGTAGCGTCCGTTCATGTCAGGCAAGGAGATCACATAAGGCTCTTGGCCGACATCCACGAAGCCTGCGGTATACAGGGTGTCGGCATTCGGCGCGGTAACATCCCTGTAGGTTGCAGTTGGGTACTCGCGCAGGCTGACGACCTGGCCCATCGGAGCATGGCTTCCACTGGGCTGGGCGACGTTCGTGATAACGCGGCGGGTCATCTCCATCGTGACCAGTGGATAACCGTAGATGTAAGCGTCCCTGGCGATGGCGAAGGCCTCTTGCTCCTTGAGGCTGGCCGCGGACAGGCCGGGGCCGGCTTCAACAGCCTGTGCCCATACCGCAGATCCACTCAGAGCGGTGAGGGCGGTTGCCATCAGGGCTGCTGCGGTGATCCGTGATAGACTGCTTCGAGTCATTGGAAAGGCCCTCCAGTGCTGGTCATAGCAGGACGATGGGCCATTGTGGCTCATGAAAGCCGGTATGCTTGATCGATGCGGACAATCGCTTGATATTTCGCGACAGGTCAGTGTGTAGCTTTCGGTAGGAAAGCTTCAAAAACATGACCAGGTCTCGTGGAAGCCGTGGCGATCCAGTAACTGCGAGAGCTTTTTCCAAACGCCCTGGTGCTTGACCTCGCGTCGGATAGGCCGTCGAGCAACGCCGGGGTCTGCATCTGAGTCCGATGTCACTATCCTGACGAACAGTTGACGATCTGACGCCACGCGCGCAACATCTTCCATGGGGCGCCTTTGAAAGTCTGCCCATGATTGGGAGGGCGGCTCATGCGAAACACGCTTCCAATCTGGATTCTTACGGCTCTTGCATCCGTGATCGCTCCACTGCATGCCGGTGCTCAATCCAACATCCGTCGGGTTGAGGAAAGCCGTCCTCTTGTTCTGAGAGTGACACCGCGCGGCTCCAATCGACCAATCCCGGTTTATCTCGTCGGTATGACCTATGTGCCTAGGAGCGCTTTCGATCCGATCCCGCTTGCTGCTCCGCTTGGGCCGTCGGCGAACAATACGACGATCGTTCTACCGGAATCGTCTGCCTCCTGCTCCATCACTCGAGTGAACGGGAGATCGTTTGCGAGTTTCGGCTGCCTCGCTCAGTGAAAAGGAGCTCGATCCAATGGCTTGCCTGCTGCCCGATTCCGCCAGGCTCCATTCGTAGACTGATGGCCCCTTCCCAGATCGCCATACTACCGGCATCGGCTATTGGTTCGTCACATCCAGAGCCCTGCCGCGGAGCCGGGCGCTGTCGGCCTTCCATGACTGGGTGAAGGCCGAATTGACCATCGCGAAGAACTGATGGTGCTGGACCTTGGGCATGTATCAAACCGATGAGCGGCCGTGCGGGATTTTGCCGGCCGCTCAAGGATTTCGTCCGAAAGTTACCCGACGCGGGGGCGAAGCGGAGCCGCGGAGCCGAGGCCGAGGGTGGCGGGCTTCACGGCGAATGCTCCATCGCCGATCAGGACATGGGCGATTGCGGCGAGCGCCAGGAAGGCGGGATATTCCCAGCCTCCATTGGGAGCGTTGAAGACCCAGCCGTTCGGGGCATGGACGAGCAGGGCGCCCAGGAGGATCGGCAGGAGGACGACGGACACGGCGCGGCCGTAGAAGCCCAGCAGGATGGCAAGGCCTCCGATCAGCTCGGCCAGGATGATCGGCCATGCGAGAGCGGTCGGGAAGCCGACCTGTCCCAGAAAGCCGGCAAAGCCCGGTACGGTGAAGACGGCGATCTTCAGATAGGCATGGGCAATGAACATGATGCCAAGAGCCGCACGAAGGGCGAAAGCACCATAGGGAGCAAGGCGGGTGTCGATCATGGTATTGTCTCCGGGACCACTATGGTCCGTGTGGCAAGAACCTGATCTTTTCATCGATGCAATGCAATGGACCTGATTGCAGGGCAATCGTTGCCGAAATGCAAGAATGCCCCGCCAAGGGCGAGGCATCCTCCAGTCGGAATGCGCACGGCCGAGCGACCGAGCGATGTTCAGGCCGACGGAGCCGTCCAGGGAGCCCGCCCTTCGACCGGGTAGGCGGGATCGTTGTATCCGGGCGTCGAGGGATGACCCGTCGGGACGAGGCCGTCGACGAAGGCTTCGTCCTCGGCCGTGAAGCGATAATCGAGGGCCTTCAGATAGTCGTCCCATTGCTCTTCCGTGCGCGGGCCCGCGATCACCGCCGTGATGATGCGGTTGTTCAGAACCCATCCCACGGCGAACTGGCCCGCCGTGATGCCGCGAGCCTCCGCATGGCGCTTGATGTCCTGCGCGATCTGGAGGGACTCGGGCCGCCATTCGGTCTGCATCATCCGCTTGTCCTGACGGCCGGCGCGGCTCGATTCCGGCGGCGGCGCGTCAGGGCTGTACTTGCCGGTGAGGACGCCGCGCGCGAGGGGCGAGTAGGGCACGACGCCGAGGCCGTAGTATTGGCAGGCGGGCAGATGCTCGACCTCGGGCATCCGGTTCATGGCGTTGTAATAGGGCTGACTCACCACGGGCCGGTCGATGCCGAGATCATCGCAGAGGCGGCAGATCTCGGCGACGCGCCAAGCCTTATGGTTCGAGACGCCGAAATGCCGGATCTTGCCCTGGCGCACGAGGTCACCCATGGCACGTACCGTCTCGGCGAGGGGCGTCGAATAATCCTCCCTGTGGATGTAGTAGATGTCGATCCACTCCGTGCCGAGGCGCTTCAGGCTCGCCTCGGCGGCCTCCATGATGTGCCGACGCGAGAGACCGCGCTCGTTGGGGCCTTGTCCGGTTGGATTGGCGACCTTCGTGGCGAGCACCCAATGGGAGCGGTGAGGCGCGATGGCCCGTCCCGTGATCTCCTCGGAGATGCCCTCATTGTAGACGTCGGCTGTGTCGATGAAGTTCACGCCCGCCTCACGCGCCTTTGCGATGATGCGCGCGGAGAGAGCTTCGTCAGTCGGTCCGCCGAACATCATCGTGCCGAGGCAGATCGGTGAGACCTTGAGGCCGGATCGACCCAGGTTGCGGTAATCCATGTGAATCTCCGTCAGTGTGCATTCATCGGATAAGCATAGAGGCGCTCGATCAGCGCTTCGGCAGCGCACCAAGCGCCGACAGCTGCGCCTCGGCTTCAGCGACGGAGACCGCTCCGGGCTTGAGCCCTTCCCGCGCCATGCGCGCCCCCAGTTCCGTGAAGTAGGTGTTCGCCGGGACCGGCACACCGTGCAGGCGCCCGAGAAGTGCGATCTCGCCGTTGAGGTAATCCGTCTCGATGGACCCGCCGCCGCGCGCGAGGCTCTGAGTCGTCGAGCTGCCCAGGCGGTCGATCCCGGCAATCGGCTGCTGCTTCATGAGCTGCGCCCTGCGGGCATCGGCGGCGCCCACATCGAGCCACTGGATGCCGGCAGCCCTGTAGGCGGCTTCGGCCTCGGCGCGAAGCAGGCTTTCCAGATGCTTGTAATCGGCATCCATGCCGAGCGCAGCCTGCAGGATGTTGCTCAGGTTGAGAATCAGCTTGCCGTACTTGCTTTGCATCACGTCCTGCGACACGAAGGCCGCGACATTGGCCGCTTCCAGAGCTTCCGCAAGCTTCGTGTCGTGTCCGTTGCTTCCGCCTGGATAGCGCCCGATGTCGAAGATGCCGTGACGCGGAACGGAGAACGCGCTGACCTCGCCGGGCGCCGAGATCGCTGCCGGCATCATCACCGTCACGCCATGCACCTCGGGAAACAGGCGAAGGGCCAGCCGCTCGTTCGTGACGCCGTTCTGAACGCAGAAGATGGGCTGCCCGGCGACGCCCGCAGCACGCAGGCGTTCGAGAGCGGCGAGTGTGTCCTGGGTCTTCATCGTCAGCAGGATGGCGTCGTCCGGGCGGAAGTCGATCTCCGTCGGGTCGGACACGCAGGAGAACTTGGTCCGCTCGGTCTTCTCCGGCGTGCGCAGAAGTAGGCCGTCATCCTGGATCGCCTTGAGGTGGGCGCCGCGCGCGATGCCGATCACCTCCCGGCCCGAGAGCGTCAGGGCCGCGGCAACGGTCCCTCCAATTGCGCCGACGCCATAGACAATGATCCGCATGATGATCCTCGCGTGAAAGCTGAATGAGAGGGAAAATGACTCAAGTCTTCTTTAAGCGCGTTAGGCTGCGTGTTCCAGCATTAAGCGCGCTTTCGGCGAAGCGGCGGCGATACGCGGTCGAGGGTGCGCTGGAAAACATTTGAAGGTCCCCTCCACGCCATCACCGGCCTTGCGCCGGTGATCCGGATTGCTTGGCCGGGACAGGCCCGGCCATGACGTGGTTGGGCACTGTCATTCCGTGGCCGCGTAGCGGAACCCGGAATGACAAGGGTGCGATATTTACCGGAAAGAGGTGCTGCGTCTCAGTCCCGTGCCGCCCACACCATGCCGCGCTGGAGGATGGTGCGCATTTCCGGCACGTCGAACTCCTTCGCCACATGTCCGAGGGAGCTGTAAAACACGCGGCCCTGGCCGTGACGGCGCTTCCACACGACCGGCATGACCACGCCTTCGATCCAGGGAGCGTGCTCGCCCGAGAAGGTCGTCGTGGCGAGAACCTCGTTCGAGGGATCGACGTGCATGTAGTACTGTTCGGAATGATAGTCGAAATCCCGGATGCCCTGCATCACCGGATCGTCGGGCCGCGTGACGTTCACCCGGTAGTCGATGATGTTGCCCGGATGAGCCACCCATTGGCCGCCGCACATGAACTGGTACTCGACCGCCTCGCGGAAGGCATCGCCCATGCCGCCGTGAAAACCGGCGAGGCCGGTGCCTTCGCGGACGGCCCGGGAGAGATTGGAGACTTCCTCCTTCTCGATCTTCGACATGGTGAAGATCGGCACGATGAGGCTCATCGTGGAGAGCTGAGGGCTGGCGAATGCGCGCGTCGAGTTCTCCAGGTGTACCTGGAAACCCTCGTCCCGCAGCATCCCGGCCACGATTGCGGCGCATTGCTCCGGCTCATGGCCGTGCCAGCCGCCCCACACGATGAGTGCTTCGCGCATCGTTCGTACCTTCTTCTCTCTCGCTTCGATCGGTCTCAGGCGGCGGAGGCCGTCTCGGGCGGGCCTTTCCAGAGAGGCGCCGCGTCGGCATCCTCCAGCACGGCCGGGCGTTCGAGGGACGTCGTGATCGCCCGAGGCTGTCCGGTCGCCGCTCCTTCGAGGATGCTGTGCATCACTTCCAGAACATGCAGACCCAGGCGGCCGCTGGAACGGTGCGGGGTTCCGTTCAGCGCGGCGCTTGCGAGGTCGGCGAGGCCAAGTGCGCGGTAGTTCGCCTTGTCGGGAACGTCGGGAGCCCAGTTCGGCGAGCGCCAGTTGGGAGAGCCCAGCGGCATCTCGCTCGAGTCGACGGCGCGCCAGTCGCCGCCGCGCTCGGTGATCTCCACCTGACCGCCGAAGAAGTTAGGATCCGGCACCCGCAGCGAGCCTTCCGCGCCGTAGATCTCGATGGCCGGATGGCTGTGCTTCCATACGTCCCAGCTCATGCAGAAGGTGACCTGCGCGCCGGAGGCGAATTCGAGGAGCGACATCACATGCGTCGGTGTTTCGACGGGGATGCGATGGCCCTTGCGTGGCGACTCGGATGTCACGATGCGCTCGGGGAAACCGATGCTCGACATGGCGAACACGCGCTGGACGGGGCCGATCAGGTTGACAAGGGCGCTCAGGTAGTAGGGCGCCATGTCGAGGATCGGGCCGCCGCCGGGCTTGAAGAAGAATTCCGGATCCGGGTGCCAGTGCTCCATGCCGTGCGACATCAGGAACGCCGTTCCGGACAGGATGCGACCGATCTTGCCTTCGTCAACGAGATTACGGGCGAGACGTCCACCGGCGCCGAGGAAGGTGTCCGGGGCGCAGCCGAGAAGAAGGCCGCGCGCTTCCGCCTCGTCCACGAGCTTGCGGCCCTGCTCGAAGTCCACCGCCAGGGGCTTTTCCGAGAAGACGTGCTTGCCGGCCGAGAGAGCCGCGAGCGAGACGCCGAAATGGGCGGCCGGTACCGTGAGATTGACCACGAGGTCGATGTCCTGACGGCCGAGAAGCTCATCGACCGTCAGGGCCTCGATGCCATGGCGGCTCGCCTGAGCCTGCGCGACCTCCGGCTTCATGTCGGCGCAGGCGCGCAGGGTGAGGCCGCGATAGGCGGGGATGTTCCGGAGATAGATGCCCGAGATGTTGCCGCATCCGATGATGCCGACGTTGAGGGAGTTCATGATCCTAATCCTCGATGGTGCGCAGGAAGGCGAAGCTGTTGCGGGCGGTCGCGGCCGGGTCTGCCGGCTTGTCATGTTCGACGACCATCCATTCGGCCCCGGCGTCGCGGCACACGCGCCAGAGCTCGCGCCAGTTCAGGGTGCCCGAGCCGACATCGGCCCAGCCGTCCTGATCCTCGTTCTGCCCGGCGGGCGCGATATCCTTCACGTGGGCGGCCGTGATCCTGCTGCGGTAGCGGTCGATCCACTCCTTGGGATCCGCATTGCCGCGCACCAGCCAGGCCACGTCGATCTGCCAGTCGAGGGGGCTCGAACCGGCAGCCTCGAAGATCAGTTCGAGGGCCGTCTTCGCTCCGTCCTTCGGCTTCAGCTCCCAATGGTGGTTGTGATAGCCGAGGCGAATTCCCTGTCCCTGGAAGCGCTCCGCAATCTGTCCCAGTTCGCGGCCGAGCGAGCGCCAGCCGTCGGCATCCATGTCGCGCTGCTCGGGTGGAACCGCCGGCATGTAGAGATGGGTGAGACCGAGCGTCTTGCAGGCATCCACGATGGCATCGGGCTTGTCGCGCAGGGCCGCCATGCTGACATGGCTTGAGGAAGCTTTCAGACCGCGCGCATCGAGCTTCGCGCGGACCTCCGCGGCCTTGTCGAGATGCGAGCCGACCGCTTCCACGTAGCGATAGCCGGCGCTGGCCACCGTATCAAGGATCAGGTCGAGATCCTCGAGGGATCGCAAGGTGTAGAGTTGAATGGAGAGAATATCCGTGACGCTCATGGGGTCCTCAGGGTTCGTGAAAAGGGTGCGACAAGCCGTGCGGCGAGGTCTGTCGCGATGTTGGCGTGGTCACAGGCGCTCGCCGGTCTCGGCCGAGAAGAGGGACACCTGCGTGGGGTCGACGTGAAGCGTCATGCTCTCGCCCGGTGTGGCCCTGCGGCTGCCGGTCGTGCGGACCTGGACTGAGCCGATGGGATCGCTGCACCAGATGACCGTGTCGGCGCCCATGGGTTCGACGATGTCGACCTTGAAGCCCGGCCATGCTCCGTTGCTCGTGATCTCCAGATGCTCGGGCCGCACGCCGAGCACGACCTCCTGGCCGGCCGTCGGCGCTGTGGCGAAGGGATAGGCGGAGAGCGACAGGCGTCGGTCGCCGGCGAGGAAGCTCAGGCCCTCTCCGGTGTTCTCGAGCCGGCCCTTGATGAAGTTCATCTGCGGCGATCCGACGAAGCCCGCCACGAACAGGTTGGCCGGGCGGTGGTAGATCTCGTCGGGTGTGCCGATCTGCTGGATCTTCTGCTCCTTCATGACCACGATCCGGTCCGCGAGTGTCATGGCCTCGATCTGGTCGTGCGTGACGTAGACCATCGTGGTCTTGCCGAGCCGGGCATGAAGCCGCTTGATCTCGACTCGCAGCTCGTTCCTCAGCTTGGCGTCGAGGTTGGAGAGTGGCTCGTCGAACAGGAACACGGCGGCATCGCGCACCAGGGCGCGGCCGATGGCGACGCGCTGGCGCTGGCCGCCGGAAAGCTGGTCGGGGCGCCGGTCGAGGAGCGGCGTGATCTGAAGGAGTTCGGCGGCCTTCGCGACGCGCTTCTCGATCTCGGGCTTCGGTGTCTTGGCCATCTTCAGGCCGAAGGACATGTTCTCGCGCACGCTCATGCGGGGGTAGAGGGCATAGGACTGGAACACCATGGCGATGCCGCGATCCTTGGGCTCTTCCCAGGTGACGTTCTTGCCGTTGATCCAGATCTGCCCCTCGGCCACGTCGAGCAGGCCCGCGATGGCGTTGAGCAGGGTGGACTTGCCGCAGCCGGAGGGTCCCAGCAGGACGATGAACTCGCCCTCATCGATATCGAGCGAGAGGCCGTCGAAAACCTGAACGGCTTCGAATGCGACGGTCACGTCACGAACGGAAACGGTCGACATGTCTTATCCCTTCACAGCGCCGGCGGCGATGCCGCGGACGAACCATCGTCCGGAGACGAAGTAGACGACGAGCGGGACGAGCGCCGCGAGCATGGTCGCGGCCATGTCCACGTTGTAGGCGCGCTCGCCTTGCGTCGAGTGAACGATGTTGTTGAGCTGCACGGTCATGGGCAGGTTCTCGCGGCCCGCAAAAGTCAGGCCGAAGATGAAGTCGTTCCAGATGCCGGTGGTCTGCAGGATCGTCGCCACCACCAGGATCGGCGTCGACATGGGCAGGATCACTCGGAAGAAGATCGACCAGAACCCGCCGCCGTCGATGCGCGCGGCCTTGAACAGCTCAATGGGCAGTCCCGCGTAATAGTTGCGGAACAGAAGCGTCATCGTCGGCAGGCCGAAGATCACGTGCACCAGCACGATGCAGGTGAGCGAGTTGTAGATGCCCGTCATCGAGAAGATGCGCACCAGGGGATAGAGAAACACCTGATACGGGATGAAGGCGCCGAGCAGCAGGATGCCGAACATCACATTGGCGCCTTTGACCCGCCAGAACGACAGGGCATAGCCATTGATGGCGCCTGCGACGATCGAGAGGATCACGGACGGGATCAGGATCCGCACCGAGTTCCAGAACCCGACGCTGATGCCGTTGCATTCCAGGCCCGTGCAGGCGGAGGACCAGGCCTTGCTCCACGCCTCGAAGGTCATGGCGGCGGGCAGGGCGATGATGTTGCCGAGCCGGATCTCGTCCATGGGCTTGAGCGAGGTCATGACCATGATCCAGAGCGGCAGCAGGAAGAACAGGGCAGCCGTGACAAGGAAGGCATAGACGCCGATGCGGCCGATCGTGAGATGCTGCGGGCGGCGGCCCTGGGGCACCAGGGTGCTCATGCGTGCCTCCCTTCCTGGCGGATGTAGCGGGCATAGACCCACGGCGCGAGGACGATCACGACGGTGATCAGCATCATGGTCGCGGCGGCCGTTCCGAGCGCGATGTTGTTGCGCTCGAAGAGGTGGTCCATGACGAACTTGGCCGGCACTTCGGTGGCGATGCCGGGACCGCCCAGAGTCATGGCGACGACGAGGTCGTAGAGCTTCACCACGCCGGTTGCGAGAAGCACGACGGCGGTGACGATCATGGGGCGGAGCAGGGGGATGACGACGGAGGTGTAGACGCGCCAGGTCGGAATGCCGTCGACCTTGGCCGCCTTCCACAGGTCCTTGTCCACTCCGCGCAGGCCGGCCAGCAGGATGGCCATGGTGAGGCCCGCGCCATGCCACAAGCCTGCGATCACGATGGTGTAGATCGCCATCCTCTGGTTCACGAGCCAATCGAACGTGAAGCTCTCGAAGCCTAAGTCGCGCACGAGCTTCTGCAGGCCGAGTCCCGGATTGAGGAACCACTGCCAGGCGACGCCGGTGACCACGAAGGACATGGAATAGGGATAAAGGAAGACCGTCCGGAAGAGCCCTTCGCCGCGCACGTTCTGATCGATGAAGACCGCCAGCAGGAAACCGATGATCAGGCAGCCCGAGATGAACAGGATGCCGAAGATGACGATGTTCTCGGCCGAGGTGACGAAGCGGTCATTGACGAAGAGGCGGCTGTACTGCGCAAGGCCGACCCAATCGAGCTTGGGCAGGAGGGTCGAACTCGTAAACGAGAGCCGCACGGTCCAGAGCATGCAGCCGATATAGACGACGAGAACGACGAGAGCGGTCGGCAGGAGGGCAATGGCGGCGGGCAGGCGTGTTCGCACGCTGCGTCGGGTCTTCGTGCCGCTCGGGTTGACGCTGGGAGCGCGGATCGAGATCGTTTCCACCGGACAGGCTCCATGGAGAGTGTTCGAACCTCAGGCATGGGTGCCTCGCCCCGTGTCACGGGGCGAGGCGAACGACGCTCAGGTCGCATCCCGCATGGCGTTGGTGACCTTCTCCATGAAGGCATCCGCCGACATGTTGGGAGTGTTCCAGTACTGGGTGACGGCATCCTGCATGGCGCCGGAGAAATTCGGCGTGCTGAGGAGTTCCATCGCCTCGACCTGATTGGCCGGATCCTTCAGGACGGCGTGGGATTTCTGGGCGCAGACATCCATGGACGAGACGTCCACATCCATCCGCACCGGGATCGAGCCCTTCTTCTTGTTGAACTCGAGCTGGGTGTTCGGATCGAGCAGGACCTCGATGAGCTTGTCCTGGGTCGCGAGGGCGGCCTTGTCCTTGGTCGCCGGGAAGACGAACACGTCACCGCCGATGACCTCCTTGGGGCTTTCGCCTACGAGGGTGCAGCCATATTCCTTGCCGGGCGTCTGGCCGGCCGCGGTGAACTCGCCCTTGGCCCAGTCGCCGTTGAAGTGCATCGCGGCCTTGTTGGTGATCACGAGAGCGGTCGCGTCGTTCCAGTTGCGCCCGGGGCTGCCGGGATCGACAAGGCCGCGCATCTTGCCGAAGAGCTCGACCGTTTCCTTGAACTTCGGATCCTTCGTGATCTGCGGGTCACGGGCTCCGTAGAGCTTGCGGAACATGTCCGCGCCGCCATGGCCGACGAGCACCGCCCGGAACAGGTTGTGCTCCCAGGTCGGCTGGCCGCCGAGTGCAATCGGGATGACTCCCTTGGCCTTCAGCTTCTCTCCGGTCGCGACCAGTTCGGGGAAGGTTTTCGGAACGTCGAGGCCCGCATCCGCAAAGATTTTGGTGTTGTAGAACATCCAGTTCTGGCCGTGGATGTTGACCGGAACAGCGTAGAATTTGCCGTTGCGCACGGAAGCATCCACGATCGGCTTGGGCATGATCTCACGCCACTTGCCGGCTTTGGCGATCGCATCCACGTCGCGCACCAGATCATTGCTGACCAGTTCGTCGAACTGCTTGCCGGTGTTGAACTGCATCATGGTGGGGGGATTGCCGCCCACCATCCGGTTAATGCCGGCCGTGCGGGCATTGGCACCGCCCGCGATGGCGTTGTCGACCCAGGTGCCGCCGGCCTTCGTGAACTGATCTGCGAAGACCTTCACGGAGGCGGACTCACCAGCCGATGTCCACCAATGCAGAACCTCCGCCTTCATCTGCTGAGCCATCGCTCCGGTGCTGCAGAAAAGGGCAACAGAAAGGGTATACGCGGAAACGCGTGTCTTCATGCTCATGGCTTCCTCCCAGAAGCGTTTTATCGATTTTTGTAATCGATTACATCTTGCGATATAGGTTGTAGTGGCTTTTTAGATTAGTCAAGACATGAGTTGAGGTAAGTTATTTCCTATGAGAGAAGGTAACGTATCTTGCTGACGGCGCGGAGGTAACCTGCATGAGCCGGAAAAGCTGGCGCTCGGTGAAGGAGATACGCATTGCCGATGTGGCTCGACTTGCCGGGGTATCGACCGCCACCGTCAGCCGCGTCCTCTCGGAGCCGGGAAAGGTGCGACAGAAAACGCACGATCTCGTGATGGAGGCGGTGCGCCGGAGCGGCTACATCCCCAACAGCACGGCGCAGAAACTGCGCACCCGCCGCACCATGAATGTGCTGGTGGTGGCGCCGCGTCTCACCAATCCGGTCTTCGCCGAGATCCTCCGCGGCGTGGACGACGAACTGACGCAGTCGGGCTATGGCATCATCATCGGCAATCTGGACAATCGCAGGGAGCGTGAGGCCCGCTATGTCGACCTCGCCCTGTCCCGGCAGGTGGACGGCGTTCTTCTGCTGACGGGATACATTCCGGAGAACGGTGCCCGCGACATGCGGGAATCCGGGCTTCCGATCGTGGCCGTGTGTGCGGCCATCGACGATGACAAGATCCCGAAAGTGGTCGTCGAGGATCGCGAGGCGTCCCGCAAGGCCGTCGAATATCTGGCGGGGCTCGGACATCGCCGATTCGGCTACATCTCGGGAACGCCGGGTTCGATCATCGAGCACGAGCGGTTCGGAGGGTTCCGGGAAGGCATCGAGGCGACGGGCTGCGGCCAGGACGACTTCGTGCGCTGGGAGGGGCCGTTCGTGTTCGCGACGGGTGTCGCGGCGGCCGAATCCTTCCTGAGGATGAAGGATCGCCCCACGGGCATTTTCGCCGCCTGCGACGAGAGCGCCATAGGCTTCATCAAGCGCATCAGGGAGGAGCGAATCCGCGTTCCGCAGGATGTGTCCGTGATCGGTTTCGATGGAATCGAATTCGCCGATTACACGGAACCGACGCTCACCACGTTCCGGCAGCCCCTGCACGAGCTGGGACGTGCCGGCGCCGACGTTCTCATGAAGCTGATCCAGGACGACATGAAGCCTGAAGACTGGAACATCCGGCTGCCGCTGACTCTGCTGGAGCGCGATACCACCGGACCGGTTCTGCACAAGGACTACCAATCCCTGCGGCGCTCCTCGATCTGAGCGCGCTGCATCGACGATAATTTTTTCAAGGATGAGGAGAACGCCATGCAGCCGGTCCGTTGGGGAATCCTGAGCACCGCGAAAATCGGCCGGACGAAAGTGGTTCCGGGCATGATGAAGAGCCCGCTCTGCGACGTGGTCGCCGTTGCGTCCCGGGACGAGGAATCCGCTCGCGCCATGGCGAAGGAGCTCGGCATCGCAAAGGCCTATGGCTCCTACGAGGCGCTGCTCGCCGATCCGGACATCGAGGCGATCTACAACCCGCTTCCCAATCACCTGCATGTGCCTATGACCCTGGCGGCCGCTGCCGCGGGCAAGCATGTGCTGTGCGAGAAGCCGATTGCCATCACGGCCGACGAGGCGGAGCAGCTCCGGCAGGCCGCATCGCAGGTGCTGATCGCCGAAGCCTTCATGGTTCGCCATCATCCGCAATGGCAGCGCGCCCGCGCGATCATCCGAAGCGGCGAGATCGGGGAGCCGCGCGCGATGCAGATCGTCTTCTCGTATTTCAACGTCGACCCGGGCAACATTCGCAACAAGGCCGATATCGGCGGGGGAGGGCTCCTCGACATCGGCTGCTATGCCGTCGCCGCAGGGCGCTATTTCTTCGAGGCCGAGCCGCTCCGGGTCGTCACGCTGATCGATCGCGACCCCGCCTTCGGCGTCGATCGGACCACGAGCGCCCTGATGGATTTCGGCGCCGGGCGGCAACTGGCCTTCACGGTCTCGACCCAGGCCGTGCCGTACCAGCGGGTCCAGATCCTCGGGGCGAAAGGGCGGGTCGAAATCGAGATTCCCTTCAATGCGCCGCCCGGTACCCCGACCCGCATCTTCGTCGACGACGGCAGCGCCCATGGCAACCGCTCCGCCCGGGCCATCGAGTTCCCGGCAGTGGACCAGTATCAGCTCCAGGGAGAGGCGTTCAGCCGCGCGATCCGTGGTACCGCGCCATTGGATTATGGTCTTGAGGATGCCGTCATGAACATGCGCATCCTGGATGCGCTGCGGCATTCAGGAAAAACCGCTGCGTGGGAACCTGTCTTGGCCGGCTGAGATCCGACAGATGGCCGCCACATAAGCCAGCCAGTATCGGTCGGGTGGAAGAGCCTCGTGCGGGCCCGGCGACACGACCCACCTGGGCTAACTAAAGCAAGCCTTGGCGCAGTCTCCTCAGGTTACCGCGACGTCACCTGACAGAGCGCTAACCTTGTGCCGCAGATGAGTAACCAGCAGTCCCGCGCCAATGGTCAAGCAATCGCGATGTCCCCCGGGTACCTGGATCACCTCAAGTCGAGGGCTGAGGTGCCGCCATGAACGGCCGTCGTGGTCGGCCGAGTAAAAGACGACAGGCACATCAAGTGGCGCCGGACGATATTGCGCCATCGCGATTGAATAGGTTTCCCATAACGATGGCGGGATCTCTTTATTGGGATTGGACAGAGCATCGAACATCTTGGCAATCTGTTGGCTTGCCGGCAGCTTGGAAAACTGCTTCTGCAGCGTAGAGATCTGCTCGCTTGTCGACCGCTTGAAGAACCTCTCCAGGCAGGCCATCAGCTCAAAGGTCCAGCGCAGCCGACGAGGTGAAACCATGTGCTCCATGAGCCCGAGTATTGCCCGTGGCACTGGACGTGCATTGACCGTCGGGGGGTCGACCATCGCGACCAATTCTACCTTGCGACCAGATGCCATCAACTGGCGGGCTGCTTCAAACGCCACCATCGCGCCGTTGCATTTGCCGCCCAGAACGACGGGGCCGCTCGGGTGCCTTTCCAGGATAAGCGGTAGGCGGTCGGTGGCCATCTTCTCGATCGACGATGGAATCGGCTCACCACGAAGACCATGGGGATCGATGGTGATGATCGGATGATCATGCCCGATGAGCTTCACCATTTGCCTCATACACGAACTGCCGCTGACGAGGTCCCCGTTAAAGAAGAACAGGGGCGTCCGGTTGCTGTCAGCATTGAAGTGGAAGAACGGCGTTGCCGGCATGGCTGCTTTCGTGGCGAGTTTTGCGGCAAGCTGACGGATGGTTTCTGCCCCGAACAGGATCGTTTCCGGTACGGAATGGCCGATGATCTGCTCGACGTGCATGAGCATTTCCATCGCTAAAAGAGAGTCACCGCCACTGTCAAAAAAATCATCGTCGACCGTCATAGCTTCGAACTTGAGCAGCTTCCGCCATAGGCGCAGCAACTCAGATTCCAAATCCAATGGCTGTTCAGTCACATCACGCACAGGCGCCGCCACCGGACGGTCCAACAGGGCGCCATGAGACTCGCTCAGCCATCGTCGTTGAACCTTTCCCGTTGCCCCCTTCGGCAGCTGGCCGAGGATGAGGATGCGGCGGGGAATCTTGAACGAGGCTAGCTCGCTCCGCAGAAACTGGCGTAGGTCCGCCGGTGTGGTCCGCGCTCCAGGCCGGAGAACGACGGCAACTGCAACGTCCTCGCCGAGGCGCGGATGGGGGATTGCGAAAGCTGCGGCCTCGGCTACTGCCGGATGACGTTGCAGCGCAGAATCAATCTCGGCTGGAGCGATCTTTTCGCCGCCACGGTTGATCAGTTCGCTCAAACGGCCATGGAGGGACAGGAAGCCGTCTCTGTCTAGGCTGCCAATATCGCCTGTGCGAAACCAGCCCCTTACGAAAGCAGCCTGATTGAGTTCCGGTGCATCGAGGTAACCAGACATCACAGTGGGTCCACGGATCCAGACCTCACCCCGCTCGCCAGGCGGTACGGGATCTCCATCTCCACCAACAATGGCCACTGTATCGGGCCAAGGTTTCCCGCAGGTCCCTGGCTTGTTCAGGCCGGGTTGTGGCTGATTGGCAGCAATCTGCGCCGCCTCGCTGGAGCCGTAATGCTCCAGCACCGGCACCCCCAAAATTCCCTGCAGACCGTTCTGCACCTCCTTTGGGAGGGGGGCCCCGCCGGATAGAACGAAGCGCAAAGTGTGCGCCGCCTGCACCTCCACAAGGCTCGTTGCCTTGTCCAGCACAGCATTGTGCAGTGTGGGACCCGCTGAGTACCAAGTCGGCCGCAACGCATCGAACCACTCGTCCAGAGCCGGGACAGCAACGTTCGCGGGGATCGCAATGCTGCCGCCGGTCAGGAGCGGCGTAAAGATGGTGACTTTGAGCCCATGAGAATAGTACGGGGGCGATATGCTTAGACAGCGGTCTTGGGGTGTGAGGTCGAACCAGGCTTGGAGCCGGGCCGCCGCCGCCAGCATATTGGCATGGCTGAAGGGAATGAGTTTTGGCTGCGCGGTCGTGCCCGAGGTCTGCAGGATGAAGGCGGCTGAGCACGGATCTGGCTCTGCGTCGCTAGCAGGGCAATCGGAAGCCTGCACAGCAATAGCTAGCTCGAGTCGATCGTGTTCGATCAGTGCCGCTTCGATGATAGCAAGTCCCCTCTGCTGTGCGATCGGACGAACGTCGGAGGCACCACCTTGCGGCACGAGAAGAGCGTTCAGGCGCAGCATGTCCAGACGCCGATCGATTTCCGCCAGGCTCAGTCGTGGATCAAGAGGGACCGCAGTGCTGCAGCAGGCCACCGCCACAATGGCGAGAAGTGCCTCTGGGCCATTGGGCATCAGCACTCCGATCCGGGCGCGGCAATCAAAACCAGCTTTGCGCAGTTGTCGGCGGATCTCGGCCAACTGGCGCTGCAGATCCTGGTAAGTCAGAGGTGCAAATCCGGAAGAGACAATGGCAGGCTGGTGCGGAGAGCGCCTGGCATTCTGACCTATCATTTGTCCCAATGTGAGTTGGACTTCAGATTTCCTGTCATTGATAGAAGGTGAGGCTCCGTCGGAGCAAACCGTGCGAGCTGATTTCTCCATACGCAGGAACAAATCCTCCTCCCAGAAATGGGTACCCTTTTGGCCTCAAATGTGGCGAATTATCGCGAGAACGTGACGACCCTGGGCTTAGATTGAACTAAGTCACGTTAATCTCATAGGGATCCGAAAGGACTAAATAGATGCAAGGAAGGCTGAGCAGCCTTCTCTATTGCTACGAAATCTAGCGGAGATGGGTACCTCAGAATATTCGTTTGATTTTCAACCTAGGTAAATTTCTCGTTGCTGGGAAATCGCATATGGGCCCAGCTGTGAAATTCCATTACAGGAGCCAGCCGCAACGAAGTGCCTGCGCATCTATGCGACCTCGGATGGCGAGTCGCATTTCGACGAAGTCCAATTGCCGACGATGAGGAAGTCGGAGCAACCCGATGCGGTGTCGTTTGACGTTACGGGCAGCTATCCGGCGCCCCGTGTCCGCATCACCCACCTCCCACCAGATCCTTCGCGGGGTTACTTGGCATACGGTCACAGAGCCGATGCTTATGATCAGAGTGGGTGGTCAGTGGAGTACGAAACGGGCGACGGAGAGGTGCGGCGGTCAATGGGCGCTCTTCACTAAGGCGAGGAGGTACATCGCTTCCACGTCGCCACCTCTTGAAGCCCGGTGGAGAATTTGGTCGATGGTTTCGTTCTCACCAGGCCAGTGTCTGTCGCAGACGGCAAGCACCTGTTCATAGAGAGCTCGATTCACAGGAGCGATGTCCCACGCAGAGGCGAATGCAGCCCTGATCTCCTCCGCTGAGGCGTCGGGCACGTCCGCGGCCACAAGCGGATAGGCAAGCTCGAACAGACCACCGGCGCCGACCGTATGTTGTTCGTCCGCAAGTGCCCTGATAACCCGCTGGACCGCTCGCCGGATAAGATGTTCACGCTCATGAACCATGGAAGCATCCCGATCGGCTGTGGAGGTCAGAAGCAAGGTGCCTCTCGGCAGGGTTGGTCCAGTCTGCTCCGACTTCGATGAGCCCTTCAGTTCCGGGTCGTGGGATGACCAGACGGCATCGAAAGATGGTTGTTCAAAATTCGGACCATCGCTGCGACCTCCTGTCTTGGTATGGCAAACCCGACCGCGCCGAAAGCAGGATGGTCGAACGCGAGAACCGATCCGTCGAGCTGTGCCACCTGAATGTACCATCTCGGTCGGTTCACGGTGGCAACGGTTTGACCTTCGAGCGGTGGCATCGGCAAGCCCTCGACCATGCGATGGCGGGTCTGGCCCAGGACCTTGATCAAGCTACTAAGCTGATCCAAATCCAGCACTATAGGGGATGGGGCTTGCCCAGCTGCGGCGAATTCAATGGCAACGGACTGGCGGTCTTCCGACACCTTAATGCCTAGTCTCATCTTGGCCATGCTTGCAAATTCCTCATCATCTGCACTGTATTGGAGCATCGGCCCCAGAAGAGCCCACATTCAAGACCCAATCCGATGTTCCACATCATTTAAAAGCGCATCGCCTTAGCCGGAAAAGCGGATCCCTTTGCCAAGCGATGCGGTACTGTATCGCGGAAAGTGACCTTTTACCAAGGACCCGATCAGGTATGGGTTCAGGCAACGTCTTGAACGCCGCGGGATTTCGGTCCGAACTGTGAGGTCGCGAAAAATCGGACATAGCTGGTCACGGGGTGATCGGCTCCACATGTCGTGCACGGCTGCTGTCCTATGTCAGTGCTCAGGCGCTGGCTGAGTAGGCCCTACCTGGAAGCTCACATATCTTGACAGCAATCGCGCCCAAATCCTACTGCTGGACCGTGACGATTGCTCGCTGCAATCTCAATCTCGTTGGTGAGTTGCTATGAACGCCGAAAACCAAAAGGCGACAGCCCTCAAAGCCTTAGGCGGTGGTTGGGCCCTCGTTGCGGCTCTTGGATGGGGCTTGTGGGCATGGTCGGTGCTGACTGATCGCACCAGGGAGATGTCGAGCCAGGCGGCGAGCCGGCAAAGTGATCTCGAAAGGATCTCAGCTGAGCGCGATCAACTGGCGGGCGAGCGTGACCAACTTCGGGCACAGATTGGAGACCTGCAGAACGCCGAGAGGCGCTTGATGCGGACAAAGGAGGAGGTCGCCCATCTGGAGTTCCTGCGGGTGCGGCTGAGTGAGGCTGTGGACCGGGCTCAGGCACAGCTTGGTGGGCGGCCAGCTCCGGAACCGCAGGCAAACTCACGGGTTGCACCGCCTCCAAGGCCATCGCCTCCTCTGTCGCAGCAACAGATCCGCACCGCCCAGGAAGCGCTCACCGAATTGGGCTTCGGTCGTCTGGACGCGGACGGTGTGATAGGACCCGGCACGCGGGCAGCGGTCGAGGCCTTTGAGCGCGCCCGCGGCTTGACCGTGACGGGCGAACTGACTGCTGGCACGGTTGAGGCGCTCGAAGAAGAGATTGGGAGTTCTCTCCGCTAGCAGACTGATAAGGCAATTGGGGCAAGGACTTTGCCCTGGAGACTGACAAACCCGAACGGCGATGGGGCTGGGGCAACGCTTCGCCTCTGAGCAAAAAACCGCTTGGATGGCGCTTGATCGGAGGCGATAGAGCCGGCGACTACCAGATTTTCGCCAAAGGCAGGACCAATGCAGCAGAAGGAAGGGGTTGCTGCGGAGGCTGGCGGCCAGATCCACAGCACTCGTCGCGGTAAGCCCGACCCGCCTTCAGGCGTCGGCCTTTCACAGATATCTTAGATCAGGCTGCTCAGATTGACCATATCGGTGCCCCCTCGGGCAAATTCGCGAATTCCTCAATAGAAGGGAGGCGCGGGGCCCGGGCCAGATGAAAAGCAAATGAGCGGAACAGATGACAGCCGGAATTTGATACCGTGTGCTACCGTGATTGTGGTTCCTGCCCATCACAGCCGCGATGGCTCTGTAACCGGGGTTAAGTCTCCTCAGCCCTTCTCGCAACAGGCCTGATGCGAGAAACGAAACTTTGATGCGATTTGGTTCCGCGGCTCTCGTGTCACGCCGGGCGCCAGTACTCTCCTGACCAGTCTGTTGTGCGAAATCCTGCATTCGGCCCTCTCGCCGTGAAAAGGGGCCCGCGCCAGCGATCTATCGCCTTCGCACTGCGGCAAGGCCTCTTCGATGATCGCATTCGCAGCTTGTCCAAAGCGCAAAGGAATGATCCGGGCAGGGATGATCGTCCCAGTGATCTGAGCCGAGGAGGACCATAGCGGGGGCAGCGTCAGCGCACACATTCAGTATCTGGTCGGCTCCAAGGCTCAACGGCAGAGAAAGATTCGGGTTTGTCTCAGCGAGGCGGGATGTCGACGAGCAGACCAGTCGGGAAGCGGGATGATCTGACACGAAGCTTCGCTTGCCGGTTCAAGAACTCAAACGTGGTAGTTGAGTGGCTGATGAGCTTAATGGCTCCAAACGGATGTCGATAATGCAACTGCATGGCTGGGTACGCCAAGGTTCATCGGTTGATCCTGTGATCAGGTGCGAGGCCGATGACAGATCTGCAGAAGGTGGATGTGGCAGAAATCCTGCTTGCAGGCTGCACTACGCTAGGACGGCATGGAAAGGCGGCCATTGCCTTCGGCGGCCTTGGCGGTGTCGCCGACATTGCATCCTCGAATCCGCGGAGTTTTGGAAAAACGTTACTTCGAGCTGTAAAAACGATTCAATTAATAGGAGTAACGGGGGGACGAAAACGAGCGCGGTTTTCGTGGTCCCCAGAGTCCTGCAGAAGGCCCGGCTGTGAGGGTGGGTGGACCGGATTTCCGCTGGGTATCGTGCCAAGCGAGCGTGGCAGCCATGCCTATGGTCATGCGGGCCGGCAATCTCGGCCCGAGAGCGATTTGCCGAGTCGCGGCATTCCTCCGATTGCAGAATGCGGGCACCGTCGTCAGCCCTTCCGTCCTGAACAATCGGTATGAGACCAATCATGCCCATATCGACCGCCCGCTTCAGGATCGCTCTGCTCTCTGAGCCCTCGGTAGGGGGGAGAGATGCGGCGTCCAGTTCATCAGCGTGGGCTCCGCTTAACGGCCTGCCCACCGACGTGCAATCGGGCCGGTGGGCAAACAATACCCTGGCAATTCAAAGATCAACGCACGGTCGGGCGTGCAAGCTGGAACGTCCAGGGTGGGGTGGGAGGTCCACGGTGGGCCAAGCTATTGGCGGCACGCTGGACTGCATCCTGCTTCCGCCGGTGAGGGCATTGCGGGATGCTGACGGCGCACCGCCTTCACGCGTACCCGCGGAGGATGCGCTGCTGCGACGGCCGCCACCTCGTCGCCGACCAACACACGGTGGACCACAAGGAGTTCGGCCGTTGCGAGGATCGCCTCCCGGTTTGCCCATACCACGGCCTCGGCCTGCCGCATGAGATGCTGAAGGTCCTGCTCGACCAGGGTGGTCACCTCCCGATCCCATTGCAGGAGGCGCTCTGCCTCTGCGGGCTCGATCCGGTGCGCGAGAGTCGCACCGAGACCGAGAGAAGCATGCAAGCTGGTCACGATTCGTGTGGCCTCTTGTAGGTCATGGGACGCCCCGGCATTGGCACCGCGGCCGAGGAGCGAGTCTGCTGCGCGGCCGGAGAGCAGTGCGAGCGCCCGCCGCTCCAGATCTTGGCGGCCGGGAACACCGGTCAGGAGGCGCAGCCTGGTTGCCCCTGCGGCATCGCCGGCAGGCTGAACGGTGACCTGCACCACCGCCAGGCCGAGCCTGTGGGCGACAATGGCATGGGCTGCCTCATGTATGGCCACAGCGCGGATCTCATCAGGGTGACGAGCGTCGGGCGGTGCGATCTCGGAGAGGAGGTCATCAAGACTCATAGGGCGGCCGGAAGAGCGTGCCCGGCGCCGGGCTGCCTTGACAGAGCCGGCGAGCATCGCGCCCGTGGCCCCTGAGCTCAGGCGCGCGGCAGGGGTTACATCGACCGCTGCGAGATCAGGACCCAGATGCTGTCGCAATATCCCGAGACGGCCCTGTTCATCGGGTGGCGTGATCTCGAACTGACGGTCGAAACGCCCGGGACGTAGCAGGGCAGGATCGATATTTTCCGGATGGTTCGTGGCCGCGATCAGCACAATGCCGGCCCGGCGCAACTCCTCCCATCGCATGAGGCAGTGCGTGACGACAACTGAGAAGAAGTCGCTGTTGCGGTCCGAGAGCTTGGCTCGGTTCGGAAGCGCATCAAGCTCGTCTACGAATCCGACCGCCGTTCGGGCTGAGGAGCTCCGAGCGGCCATCAACAAACCGTCGCAGAATTGGTCGATCTGCTTGATTATGTCGTTAAGATAGCCTGGGGAATTGCCGAACCACATGGCCACGCTCGTGGCACGAAACGGCACGCCCGCCTCTGCTGACAGAACTCTTGCCAGGAGTGTCTTGCCGGTGCCGGGCTTGCCCCAGAAGAGGGCGCCCTCAAGCTCGCGGGGATCGAGATCCCCAGCGCGAACCCGGGCAATATCGGCCACGAGCATTTCAGCCCAGACCTTCGCCTCGTCGTAACCAGTCAGGTCAGCGAGGGGGGGCAGCGTCTCCGCCTCTGGTGGGCCAACCC
The DNA here is from genome assembly GCF_003347665.1 of Microvirga calopogonii. GTDB lineage: Bacteria > Pseudomonadota > Alphaproteobacteria > Rhizobiales > Beijerinckiaceae > Microvirga > Microvirga calopogonii. Next base: position 20,259 of record NZ_QDGA01000022.1, on the reverse strand, counting down.
GGTGGCGCGCGGCGCGCTTCAATCGGGCCAGGTAGGCGCGCGGGGAGGTGGTGGTACCAGCACAGCGCAGTACCGCTGCCACGTCGCGTAGGTCAAGGCCCGCCAAATGCTCCGCTCGCACGAGTGGGGGCCGCCTGACACCGCACCACTTCGCAATCACCTGACCCACGAGAGCAGGGCTCAATGGCGGGATTGCGAGGGTATGATCGGCCGCCGCCACCAGGACCTGCGGGAGGAACGCCATGGACGGCGCGATGCCGATAACCGGACGCCCCAACGACATTGCGTGCAAGGCACTGTCCTCGCGGTTATCCGATGTGGACTTCTCCCGATAGGCTGCCCCAATCACCTCGACACGGCCCACGGCCAGATTTGCTATCGCATCCTGGACCGGCTCCACCCAGGCCGCACTCGGCACTTGCAGGACGATAACGATTGCCCTCCTGTCGCGCAAACCTCTTAAGGCGGCGCGGCTGAGCGCTGCCTTGACCGCGGCACGGGCGATGAGCTGCGTGGGCGAAAGGCTCGTCTGGTGGGACAGCGAGGAGCTGCCGCGTCGAGGGGCAGTCTTGGAGGCAAGGTCCATGAAGTCATTGAAGGAGGTCGTCTCGACGGTTGCGGCACCAGGCTGCAACGCTCCGCTCTCCTCGAAGGCCGGGTCCGAATCCGGTTCCTTCAGCGGCGGGAGGTCAGGGTACGGGGGTTCGGGCCGATTGGCACATCCGCAGGAGGACTGTTCCCGGCTGGAACTGGGCTGGTGGTTGACAGTGGAGGAGGTTCGCATGGATGTGCTCCGGCAAGCGCCAGCGCGGGATTACGCGCGGCGTTGCGATGAAATCGAAGGGAGGGGGTGGCCTGCTCACGCAGGCCACGAGTTCTCAGGCTGCGTCCCAGAGGTCTTTGGGCCCGTTGCCGCCGGTCACCACGCGGCCCGCATTGGTGAGCGAGGGCAGGGCCACATGCCGGGTGACGCGCAGGAGGCCTTGGCGGGCCGCAGGCCGCAGAACGCCGCGCTCCTGCATCAGCCGTCGCTTGTTGGCGAGACATGGCTGGATGCCTAAGCGGTCCTCGCCGGCAACGAACGAGCCTTTCTCCAGCACGGTCCAGGGTCCGATCACGCGGGCTTGTGCCGAGGCCCCGTTGAAGGTGAGCCTGTAGCGTCGGGCTTCGGGATGGGAGAGAAGGTCCTCCGGCACGTCAACCGTGAAGCCGGAGGGCAGGGGCGGTAGAGCCGCCTGGGCCTGTGGGATAGGCTCATGCGCCGGGATTGGCCGTGCCATATGACGCGGAACGAGCACGGCCCGTCGCGGCTCGAACATGTCGCAACCTGCGCTGATAAGCATAGGCCTGAGATCGGCCAGCCAATGCTCGACGAGCTGAGGCTGGACTTGACGCAGCCAGGATCGGGTGGGCGGGGCGCCAGTCACCTCATAGCGGCCCGCCCTGACGGCGCGCTCCGTCAGGATCTCCTGCAGGGCCACAATCTCGTCCCGGCCAAAGCCGTCCTCGTCTCGGGAAGCGACCAGCAGGAGCTCCTCAATGGGAAGGGGCGGGGCGTTGAAGTGCTCCTCGAAACGCCTAAGCGGCCACATGGTCTCGCCGATCCTGGCCTCGGGAGCATCGACACCATCGATGCCGAGTTCCCGCAATGCTCCCCGGTGGAACAGGGCGTAGCAGAGGGGGCGCTGGAAAAGGGTCCGGGTGAGCAGAATGGGGGCGTCGGTCACCGGCGCTATGCCGACGACCAATCCGCTGGTCGGCGTCGTGATGAGGCGGGCGCCGCCCGGCTGGTCGGTGAGCAGTGTCACCTGCACGGGGACCATAGAGCATGGCCGGGAGGCGGTCTGCTCAGGGATGACAGGTGTGATCAGCCTGCGCATGGAGCGCAGGATGGAAGAAAGCGACATGATGTTGTTCCTTGTCAGCTGCGATCAGGCCAGCGCACCGGGCGAGCCAAAGAGGCGCGCACGATGCGCGTCAGCCTGTCACGAGGGATTGTTGATGAAGGCGGCGGGAGATCAGGCCGGGAGCCGGGGACCGCGCAGCGCTTTGCCGACAAGGAAGGAGAGGGCCATGAGCCTCATGGGGCCGATGGAGTCAATCAGGGCTTCCGCGACTCGGCGGAAGGCGCTAAGAGCAAGGATAGCCGTAATCATCATCTGTTCCTGAGATGAGGGTTATGGTCAGGTCGCTACCGGTGTCCTACCACCCGTAGCGGCCGCCCCTTGTGAGGGCTGACCAGCAGTTGGGACTGCATTCTCCAAGATATCCACATATTCCGAGACGGCAAGCCGCATTCTTAGGCGTTGGTTAACGAAATCCTGCCTGCCCGCAAAGCGTTTCGCGTTGCCCGGCAGCCGTGCTCCTGATGCCCATGCATGAGGCCTCCCTGGGACGGCCCAGATCACAGCTTGTCGGTAGGGCCTGATCCACGCTGCGCAACCGGTCGCGGCCTTGGCATACTGCCCCTGTTCGCCGCATTCTTCTGGCCGAGGCTCGCGACGGGCTCTGACCTGATCTGACTGCGGAGAGAGTAAGAGCCCGCCGGGGCCATCAGGCGATTTCTTCCGTCTTCGTCTTTCCCGCCACGGGCCCGGGATCCGCGAATCGCGGATCGTCGGATCCGTGCACAACGCCCACGGCGTAACGGCCAAGACTGTCGAGCGCCGGAGCAAATGCATCCTGAAGCGTCCTCGGAACAGATCGGCGGTCGGGATCCGTCGGACCAGTGATCGAAGAGCGGGGCGGGGCCTCGCGGCGGTTCCAAGCCGCGATAGCACGCTCTTCAGGTCCGAGGGCGGATGGCGCGCTCGGAGGATTGAGAGGGGAGGAGGCCTTCGGGACCACCTCGTCAGTGCACGCTTCGTAGAGGTCAGCCAAGATTTCGTCGACCGACGATGTCTGGCTCTCCAGAGGCTCCCTCGTCACGTGGGGAGCCGCTTCTTCCGGCTCGCAGCTGTTTTGGGTCGCCTCGGCCTGTGAACAATCCAGGATGGTCTGTCGCGGCTCACTTTCATTGGAGATAGCCGCGGGCGGTTCAAGCCCTATGGCAGCCGCCGGGGCCTTGTAGGTGCCAATGGTGCCGCCAGCGAGGCGCACCAGAGGCCGCAGGAGGCTCACATCTGCGGTTCCGACGAACAGGACCGGTTCAGCGTCCGGTGCGCTTACGCATTTGAAACCATGGTCCTTAAGCACCAGCTCAAGTTGGGCATCCGGCTTCGAACCGAGCGCAATCAATGAGGGCTTGACCTTGGACTTCAGAGGGCCGGCGATCTTCCTCGCCTGCTCGATCCGGGCAAGTCCCTCCTCGTGGGCCCGAGCCCGGAACTCGGGATCTTCAAGCATTCCTGTGACCAGCCGCAGCGCACCGCACATCACCGTCGGGCTGCCCTCGCAAGCTTCGACGAGGCCGCTGTCACGGGCGGTGATGCGGACCAGCCTGTCATCGGCGAGCCCGCGCTTGCGCATAGCAGTCGCCAGCACTGTCGCAGCCTCATTGATATCGTCGATCTCGGCAAACATGAGAATGCCCCTCGCACGGCAGAACGCTTGAAAGTTGGTCCCCGCCTGAGCAGGTGGTGCGCCGCCTCCGAACCGTGCAAATCGTTTGCGACGCGCTTGATGAAGAGCATCCTGCGAGATTTTGCACTTGACAACATGAATCTTCGCGATTCCTGCCATTATGGCAGATGAGTCGGAGGGCTCAAGCTCCCGCTTCAGGATAGTTCTCCCTTGGGGCGTGGTGATTGAACCGTCCGGACGAGGCTTCTCATCTTAGACTAAGTGATGAGATCGCAAGAAAGAGCCACCTCGGTCGCTGATTGAGCATCAGTCTAGGATCTTGTTGCCCTGTTCGAATTTATCCTGCGGTGGCTCAGCCGGGAGATATTTGTTCCTTGCATAGCAGCTGGAAACAAAGGGGGAGAGCCTCTGGAGCTGCCGCTGCGATCTGAGGCATTGCGGTAAGCAAACTGAGCATGTGCAGATCGCTCTTAGAGCCTTGCAGTCAGGCCTTAATGACCCGGCTGCTCACGATGCCGGCCTTGGCGCAGGCATTGCGGGTGTCGATCACGAGTGCCGCATTCTCGACAACCGAGCGGTAATCAACGGCGTCGTGATCGGTGGCGATCAGAACCGCGTCGTATGTCCGCAGGATTTCGGGCGTAAGAGGGATCGAGCGGCGTCCGGCCAAAGGGGCATGCTTGCGCGTTGGTGGCAGTTCCGGCACGTGCGGGTCGTGATAGTCGACGCGCGCGCCGCGGGCTTCGATCAATTCGATCAGCTTCAGGGACGGGCTTTCCCGCATGTCATCAACGTTTTTCTTGTAGGCGACCCCGAGGATCAGGATGGCCGCTCGGCTGAAGGGGACGCCGCGCTCGTCGACCGCCCCGGCAAGTCGGTCGACCACATAATAGGGCATGTGGGTGTTGATCTCACCGGCGAGTTCAATGAACCGGGTGGTGATGTCGAACTCCCGCGCCTTCCAGGTGAGATAGAACGGATCGATTGGGATGCAGTGCCCGCCAAGACCCGGGCCAGGATAGAATGGCATGAAACCGAAGGGCTTGGTCTTGGCGGCCTCAATCACCTCCCAGATGTCGATACCCATGGCGGAATAGACCACCTTGAGCTCGTTCACGAGGGCAATGTTGACCGCTCTGAAAATATTCTCAGTCAGCTTGACGGCCTCGGCCGTGGCCGTGGAGGATACCGGAACGGTGGTGGCCACAAATTCGCTGTAGAGGGAATTGGCGAGGGCAAGTGCGTCGGGGCCATCGCCGCCGATCACCTTCGGAATGGTGGATGTGGCGAAATCCGGATTGCCGGGGTCCTCGCGTTCGGGCGAGAAGGCGAGGAAGAAGTCTTTGCCGCTAGTGAGCCCTGTGGCCTCGAACAAGGGTCTGAGCACTTCATCCGTCGTGCCGGGATAGGTGGTGGACTCCAGAACGATCAGCTGCCCTGGGCGCAACCGGGCAGCGATGGCCCGCGCCGTCGTCTTGACATAGGACAGGTCAGGTTCACGGTACTTGGTGAGAGGTGTCGGCACGCAAATCAGGAGGGCGTCGGGCTCGTCAAGACGGCTGAAATCCGTGGTGGCCTCCAGGCGATGGGCTATGACAGCCTCGGCGACAAGGGAGGAAGGGATATGCTTGATTGTGCTCTCGCCGCCATTGAGCCGCGCGACATAGGACGGGTTGATGTCGAAGCCGAGTACGGAAAAACCGGCCCTGGCGGCCGTGAGGGCCAAGGGCAGGCCGACATAACCAAGGCCGAGGATTCCGATGCGCGCTTGGCGAGCCTGGATGCGCGCCAGCAACGCCGGAACATCGGCAGCGTGTTCGGCATCGCTCGGATGATGGGTGGGCATAGGAATTCCCAGAGATCGTTTGCGGACTTCTGGAAGGAAGAGCGGGCCACGTCAAGATGACTCCGCACCCTTTGCCCCGCGACGGTGCGCTTGCAGGCACCAGCGACAGGTCTACGGGAGGAGGATTACTCTTTCTAGGGGACTATCTTGGGGCGAACATCAGGATACCATTGCCAAGATCATTCGCTGGAGCGGCCTGACTGCTAGCGACATCAGCATGGACGAGCGGAGCAACCAGGGATATGGCGTCATCACTCAAATTTGGAACAAGCGGACTGCGGGGTCTCGTCACCGAACTAAATGGAGTCCCCGCGTTCGCTTATACCCGGGCCTTCGCCGAACTGCTGAAGGAGGATGGCTCGGCTGCGACCTCGCAGCGCAAGGTGCTGGTCGGGAGGGACCTGCGCGCGAGCAGCCCCAGCATCGCACAGTTGTGTTGTGCAGCCTTGCAAGACGCGGGGCTTGTCGCCGTTGATTGTGGTGCTCTTCCAACCCCAGCGCTCGCTTACCATGGCAAGCGCTTCGGCCTGCCAGCGATCATGGTTACTGGGAGCCATATTCCGGAGGATCGCAACGGCCTGAAATTCTACCGGGCGCAGGGTGAGATCGACAAACAGGATGAGGCTCGTATTCTCGCCTGGCATAGCAAGCAGAGGATTCTGCACCTGCCAGACAATGCCTGGAAGATCCGTGCGGAAGCGGCGGATACCGACCCTGTTGCCGCCTATAAGGCACGTTACTTGGATTACTTTGGGGTAGGGGCGCTGTCAGGCCTTACGGTGGGAGTGTATCAACACTCATCTGTGGCTCGGGATATCATTGTCGAAGTCCTCGAAGTCCTCGGCGCGCGGGTAGTGCCGCTGGGGCGTGCCACGCAATTCATTCCCGTCGACACTGAGGCCCTTCGCGATGAGGATGAGGTACTGGCGCGGCAATGGGCCAACAAGCAGACGCTCGATGCCATTGTCTCAACCGACGGCGATGCGGATCGCCCTCTCGTTTCGGATGCAGGTGGCGCCTTCCTGAGAGGCGACCTGGTTGGAGCGATTACCGCCAAGTCTTTGGGCGCTGATGCTGTCGTGACGCCGGTGACCTCCAATTCTGCGCTGGAATCAGCCGGTGCCTTTAGAACAGTAATTCGCACTCGCGTAGGCTCACCCTATGTCATCGAGGGGATGAAGGAGGCGGCGCAGTCCGGAGCCCAGGCCATCGTCGGTTTCGAGGCCAATGGCGGCGTCCTGCTTGGTTCCGAGTTTGTGCGAGCAGGCCGCACGCTCACAGCCCTCCCAACTCGGGATGCCATGCTGCCCCTCCTGTGTGCTCTTGAAGTGATTATCACTCAGGGCAAGCCTCTCGCCGCGATCGCGCAGGCCTTTTCCTTCAAGGCAGCAGCTAGCAACCGTCTGGAACGGATTGCGTCAGACAAGAGCGCCGCTTTCGTTTCCAGGCTCCAGCATGATGACGCGTTCCTGTCAGATCTGATGGCACCTTTAGGTGGCGCGGATCGAATCAACACCCGCGATGGACTGCGAATTACCGGGAGGAACGGTGAGGTCGTGCACTTCAGGCCTTCCGGCAATGCGCCGGAACTGCGCGTCTATGTCGAAGCCATGACTCCGGCACGAGCCGAGAGCCTCCTAAACTGGGGGCTCGCCGAGGCCAAGCGATGGGTTGGGTGAGCACAGGAACAAACTCAACTCTACGCATGGTTAAACCGATTTCTGCCCGAGGTGGCCAAGTCGGTTGTTGACGCTGTCCCACATCCCGCGGCAGATGAGTTGGAGCCGCGAGATTCGGTTGTCGGCGAGAGTGGTATAAGCAACCAAGAAGCCCAGGCTCCTGCTGATGAAATAGAGCCTCCAAGCCGGAGGTGTGCTGGGCTGACGCGCTAGCCAGAGCGCATTCCTGACCCAGTAGTAGTTCCTAATCGGGGCATGCACGGCTATTTGACGTGAACCTAACCGGGTCGTCCCGGTGCCAAGCCGGTGGTCTACAGTGGCACTGGGCGAAAGGAAGCATCTATAACCGGCGGTCCTCGCCCGGAAGCACCATTCCACATCGACCAAGTCGATGAAAAGATCTTCTTTGAAGCCACCTACCGTTTCCAGAACGGAAAGTGGAATGAGAGAGCCAGAAGCAATGATGAAATCGCTCTCTAAGGGATGGTCCCGCTCTGCGAGTGAAAGTCGCGATAGTCGCAGCCCCCTGGCCCGATAGGCTCTCGTCTGGCGTTGGCTGTTGAGTTCATAATAGGCAGGTCCGATGGCGCCTATGCAGCCATGCTCCTTCTCGATAGCCGTCAGATTATTCGACAAATCCGCCACGACACCCGGCGCCAGAACCGTATCCTGGTCAAGCAACAGGACATGCGAGTAGCCCTGGGATCGCGCCATGGCAACGCCTTGGTTCTGAGCTCTAGCAATGCCCAGATTCTGTTCATTGTGGATGACCTGGCTTCCGGTACTCGATGCGACATCTCTCACCTTAACGGCGTTCGCCGAGCCGTTGTCGACCACCACGATCCCTTGAACTTGGGCCGCCACGGATTGCAGAACCCGGGTCAGCAGCTCCGTGTCGGGATTGTAAGCGACGGCGACGGCCAGAACGCGCATTCGAGCTCTCCAAAAGCAGTCCGCCCCAATAGATGGTTAGCGGAAGGTGGGCAAGCTCAGGCGTGTCAATCAGAGTGGCGCCATTCGAGCTTGGCCTTGCACCCGCATTGGGCCAAGTCCCGACCTTGGGACCGCGGGCGAAGCCAGAGCCCGTCAGGGAACATGCATCCTTCCTAGTGGCGCCAAGGAGACGTGAAGGCCGTCAGTGGTGCTGGAGCAAATCTAAGAGGTGCAGGGACGTCTTAGGGGCCTCGTTCAGCCTGAGCGGATAAGGCCGACCACCGGCACCGAAAGCGTGGCACCGTAGCTGATGTCCCCTTGGGGTGCGGCCGCCACTTCCCTGAAACGGGTCGCAATCACAGAGAGTAAGGTCGTCTCCCTCAGCGATAGGTTTTCCTATCGCCTTCGGAGAACGTGCTGCACGTGCGGTCAATCCGCATGCACTAGCTGGCTTCTGTCGCAGAACAGGACTCGCACTGTCCTGTAGTCAAATTCATGCAGTGCTCTTGTTACGTTATGGCGGTTCATAACCTTGGGAAGGCGTCGATCTGACACTCATGACACTCAGATGCGGTGATACACATCGTCAAGACGCACGATGTCGTCCTCTCCTAGGTAGCTGCCAGTTTGAACTTCGATGAGTTCCAAGGGGATCTTGCCCGGATTCTCGAGCCGATGGACTTCCCCAATCGGGATGAAGGTCGACTCGTTCTCATGCAGGATCCTTTCCTGGTTCCCAATTGTGACGAGGGCCGTTCCGCGCACAACGATCCAGTGCTCCGCACGATGGAAATGTTTTTGCAGTGACAAACGTCCGCCGGGTTTGACCATGATCCGTTTGACCTGATAACGGGGCCCAAGATCAAGTGACTGGTAGGAGCCCCACGGGCGGAACACCCTGAGATGCTCCTCAACCTCTTTGCGTCCTTCACTCTTTAGCGTCTTGACAAGGGTGCGCACCTTATCGCCCTTGCGACGATCGTATACGAGCGTGGCGTCTCTGGTCGAAATGACCGCGAGATTGTCGACGCCGACGACACAGACAAGATCTTCGCTTGAGACGAAGTTGTCCTTGGCATCGAGAAACACGGCTTCGCCTTTTGATGCATTCCCGTTTTGATCCTTGTCGGTGAGCTGCCACACGGCATGCCACGAGCCCACATCTGACCATCCCATATCGACCGGCATGACGGCGATGCAGTCCGCTTTCTCCAATACAGCGAAATCAAAGGATTGGGCTATGCAGGTGCCAAATGCCTCCTGATTTAGAATACTGCATCCGAGGTCCTGACTAGCATCTGTCACAGCGCGTCGCGCCGCGGCAACCGTTGTCGGGTCGAACCGCTCATATTCTGATAGCACGAGATCCGATCGGAAGAGGAAGTTGCCGGAATTCCAAAGGTAGCCCGCTTCAAGGTAGCGCCTCGCGGTTTCCTCATCAGGTTTTTCAACGAAGGCCTCGACTTGGCAGAGACCACATGGGTCCAGTTCGATCCCCCGCTTGATATAGCCATAGCCCGTTGCCGGATGATCAGGGACAATGCCGAACGTAACGATGTTTCCGACCTCGGCTTGTCTTGCCGCGGCTTGAACCGCACCGCGGAAGGCCGCTACGTCTCGCACGACGTGGTCGGCGGCTAAAACGAGGACCAGAGCCTTTGGATCGCGCTGAGCCACGTAACTCGCGCCTGCCGCAATCGCTGGTCCAGAGTCGCGCTGCATGGGCTCCAGGAGAATATCGGCCTGGATGCCAAGTTCTTGAAGTTGGTCCGCAACCATGTGGCTGTAGGCACGATTTGTGATCACAACAGGTTCAGCGAAAAGCTCAGAGTCTGTAACCCGAAGGATCGTCTCTTGGAAACTCGAATGCTTTCCAAGCAGATTGATGAACTGCTTAGGCGCTCGCTCACGGGAGGCTGGCCACAAACGGGTTCCGGCGCCGCCGCACATGATGAGAGGAACGATCTTTTGTGCCATAATGACGAGCCCTAGATAAAGAAGACCTCGGTGGCGATGCTGCGATTACGAGCAATCTGCACACCAGCGAGAAACTTTAACATTCCGATCTCTCCGATGCTCCGCCGCATCCGAGGTATTAGTTCGGAGTGGAAAGTATAGGCAGAGCTGCATCGAGAGGATGCTATACGCCTTCGGGGTAATCCATTAGGTCGTGGCGCGCGCGAACTGATGGATGAAGATGGGCGGGATCCAGCGTGCTCCAACAGTCATGCCAAGTGCGACCCGCGATGCTCACCCGGATACAACGACATCGGGCAGGAGATATGTCCGATACAGCACTGCCGGCGGTCAATCTGATGCGGCGACTGCCAACATCATCACCGCACCGAACCGCCGTTCGAAGTGTTCAAGGTTTGGCTAATCGTCTCTGCTGATATCATGGTTTAAACCAGACAATCTGGGCTTTGAAGTAGCAGCGGAGAAACCCAAAGGCCGCCGCATTGCTGGATCGCGGTCAAAGCACATGTCTCCAGCACTCCAGACGAAGAAGGACCTCCATACCGTCGGTGGACAAGGGTAAAATCCTTACGGGATCTCTACGCCAAGATACCGTCTCCTAGGGGGAGGCGGCCCTCGTAAACGCCAAATTGCAGGAAGTGGGTTAGAGGGTTGATGCCCGCAGCTGCGACATCGGGATTGGCTGCCAGATAGGCTTTCGTGTCAAACCATATACTCGGATCGCGGCCCTCTCGCCAACCATAGGTATCAAAGTGGTCAAGAGGGTTGATGCCGGCGGCTGCGACATCCCTGTAGGCCTGCAGGTAATCGCTGGTATCAAAGTACGCACTGGGATCACGGCCCTCCTGCCAGCCGTTGGAATTGTAATGTGTCAGCGGGTTGGGCGGTCCAAAGAACCCGACATCGGGATTGCCAAGAAGATAATATTCGAAGTCGAAGGCGTTCGGCGCAATGTCAGGGCCGATGGTGGCATAGATCTCGCGGCCCTCCGCCCGCCCGAAGACGAGATAATGCTCTAGCGGGTTGATGCCTGCTGCGGCCACATCTGGATTCGTCTGCAGATAGAGCTCATTGTCGAACCCGACGCTTGGGTCACGCCCTTCTTGCCAGCCGACGGATGCATAGTGATCTAGCGGGTCGATTCCGGCCAAATCGACATCGATGTTGGCTGAAAGGTAGCCGTCCGTGCTGAAGAAGGCATTGGGGTCCCGCCCCTCGAGCCAACCCCAAGTGGCATAGTGAACATCCGGATCAATACCTGCCGCGGCCACGTCAGGGTAGGTTCGCAGATAGAAAGCATCGTCCACCAGAAGATTGTAGGTGGGCGAAAGGGGGGATGACCAGTCGATGACTGGGTCGAAGGCGTAATAGCTATCATAGTAATCGTCGTATGCGACGTCGACTGGAGATTCATAGAATGAGAAGCCAAGAGCGAAATCATAATATGGATCACTATAGGAGAGCGGGTCGTCTGAATAGTAAACGTCATCATAATAAAACATTGCATTTCCTCCGCAGATGCACGGAAAATGGCTAAGCTTATCCGCTTGGGTTTCATGCACAGACGCTGATTATACGCTAGGCAGCATTGAAAATCATGATTTGAGGCCTGGTAAGATCGTTGATATTTTGGGTAGTCGCTGAGCTCGGCTAGCAAAGAAAGGTAATAAGCTGAGTGTCGCGGCACTCTATGCTATCTCTCGGCATACCCCGATGTGGCGGCGGCTGGTGTCAATCCGCTCGGACATTATCTAAGGTTCGGCCTCTACCAGGGGCGGCCTCGGTTCAGCGATAGCATCGTAGGATAAAGCAACACAGCAGCCGTGCGGGTTGCGGGTCTTGGCGGGAGGGCCGCTCGGCACGGAGTTGATCTCAGCGGGGGACAACCATAGGCATTGAGCCCGGAGTATGTCCGGTCCAGAGCAGTCCTTCGCGAGAGGCCTTGCACTTTGTACAAAGGCGCTGGCTTGCAACCCGTACGGCGCGCCGAAGCTGAGGGCCGCGGCAGAAGCGACAACTCGCCTCGACGATGCGCTGCATTGTCTGGGACGCAATTGAGTCCCACTCCTTATTATTTCGGCCGTGGATAAGGGTCGGCATGTGGGACCGAAACAGGTGGTGCAGCATGAAAACCCTGCATCACCTGTTTCGGTTATCGTTTGACGAGTGCTGACGAGGGCTTGTCTACCCGATGATGCTGTCGCTGAAGCCGGAGCGTCCCTCGTAGATGCCGAACTGTAGGTAGTGCTGCAGCGGGTTAACTCCGGCCTTTGCCACATCTGCATAAGCGGTCAGATAGGCGTTCGTGTCGAACTCGGGTGAAGGATCGCGTCCTTCCTTCCAGCCGAACGCGTTGTAGTGATCGAGTGGGTTGACCCCGGCGGCCGCCACATCGCTGTAGGTGGAAAGATAGGCTGAGGTGTCGAAGAAGGCATTTGGATCGCGTCCTTCCTTCCAGCCAGAGGTATTGTAGTGCGTGAGTGGGTCAACTCCGGCGGCGCCCACATCCGGGTTGGCGAGGAGATAGTACTCGGCGTCAAAGGCGCCCTTGACGTTCAGGCCAACCGCCTCGTAGGCCTGACGGCCCTCAGAGCGGCCGAAGGCAAGGTAATGCTCGAGCGGATCGATGCCGGCCGCCTTCACGTCGGGATTGTGCTGCAGATAAAGCGTGGTGTCGAAGTTGATTGACGCGTCCCGCCCCTCCTTCCAGCCAAACTGGTGATAGTGCTCAACCGGGTTGATGCCAGCGGCAGCCACATCCTTGTTGGCTCCGAGGTAGGTGACGGTGGAGAACACAGCATTCGGATCACGGCCCTCCTTCCACCCAAATTGCGCATAGTGTGCATCGGCATCAACGTGGGCGTTCCACACGTCCACATTGTGAGCGTAGTAAAAGAGGTCATCTACCAATGCATTGCCGTCCGCCTCATCCACACTGCCATCTATGAACTGGAAGTGCTTGAAGTCAGAGAGGACAAAGTGCTGTCCTCCGGGACCGTCGATTACGACCTTGGAGTCGGTGAAGGTGAAGGTGGCATCGGTCAGCTTGAAGTTGAAGGCCGCTGTATCTTCTTTCACATCTGTGATGGCCAGATTGAACGTAGGCGAGGTGATCTCGCCGAGACCTGCGGTGTCAGTGGCTTTCACCTCGACCGCGTAGGAGTTCTTGGCCTCGAAGTCGGCCCCGCCCTTGAACCACAGCTCTTTGCCGCTGGCACCGTCGCGGATCTCGAACTGGACGGCATCCGCCCCGACCAGCGACAGGGTGTTGGTGCCGAGCCCGTCGTCCACCACAGCGATGTCCGCGACCTTCAAAGCGGCGCCATTCTCTGGCGTCGAGAGGACCGGGTTGACCAGGCTTGCCGCCGTCGGGGCCTTGTTGCCGGCGTCTTCCTTTACGTCCGTGATGGCCAGATTGAACGTAGGCGAGGTGATCTCGCCGAGACCTGCGGTGTCAGTGGCTTTCACCTCGACCGCGTAGGAG
>NZ_QDGA01000022.1:0-6786 GCF_003347665.1 Microvirga calopogonii | reverse complement strand
CAGCGACAGGGTGTTGGTGCCGAGCCCGTCGTCCACCACAGCGATGTCCGCGACCTTCAAAGCAGCGCCATTCTCAGGCGTCGAGAGGACCGGGTTGACCAGGCTTACCGCCGTCGGGGCCTTGTTGCCGGCGGGGGGCACGAGTTCGACCGAGACAAGATGCTCTTTATCTCCGCTAACCTTCAACTCCAATCGGTCTACATTGAGGCTAACAATCTCTGCTCCTGCGACCTTGACCAGACGTCCCTTGGGATCCGTGAGGTCAATGATGATATTTCCTTCTCCGCGGAGCGAGAAGTTGAGGTTTGTCCCGTCGCCAGTGACCGATAGCAGCTGAGCGCGGGAGGGTAGAGACGTGATGTGTGTCACATCATCAGGGGTGCTACCGAGCTTGATTTTGTATGTTCCGCCATCGGTATCCATGAAGACACTGTCATTGTCATAGGCATACCAGTCGGAGACACTCCCAATCGTCTTGCCCTCTTCCACGTCAAGCGCGAACGTGCCGATTTGGTTCGCCGTGACCGTTGCAGTTATGGTATTGCTGGCGCTGTCGAAACTGTAGTTGAAGCTGGCCTGCTCAAACGCCTTGATGCGCTGCGCGAGATCTAACATCGTGACGAACTCGGCGTCATGCTGGTAGGCGTAGCGCAGGAAATCGGTATACATCTCCTTGGTATAAGGAGACGATGCTCCTCCATTGATGACCCACTGGGTTGGTCCATAATCGTGCCAGGGCCAGACAAAGACAGGGAGATCGGATTTCAGGGACAATTCTTCGAACTGTTTGATCCATTCCTGTTTGGCTTGCTCCGGTGTCAGGCCACCGCCGAACTGAGGTTCCGCCTCAACCATGGAGAAATCGAACTTCAGGTTAGGAGCGAGGTAGACGCTATTTGATCCGGGAGTGATGTACCCGAATGCGCTAGGATAGCCTGCGCCCACCCCGGTATATCCGCCGCTGATATAAGAAAAGTACTGGCCGATCAGCTGGGATGTGGCGAGTGTCTCCGGAGCGCCGGGAACTGCGGCGCCTTGAATGGTGATTCCGAGCTTTTCCTGCAGAAGAAGCTTCGATTGGTTGAACTCGAACTCTATCTGTTCAGGAGACAGGATGTTTGTGTCTTCTGGATGAGTGTAGGAATGAGTGCCGATCTCATTGCCCATGGCCAGCAGCTGATCGTAGAAAGGCTTCGATTTGGCCCAGTCAGTCATCTGCCCATCGCTGGGATTGTTACCGATATTGACGTAGTAAGAGCCGACGAAGTTGAACTCGGTCTTCCATTGCTGGAGGATCGGCAAAAGTTTATCGTAGATGCCATTGCGGACATCGTTCACCTCCTGCGACTGGTCCATATCGGTGCGCGAGGCGAAAAGAGACGTCTGCCGGCCCATCTGAAGCTTGAGCTGCGGGCTTTCCAACGCACCCGCAGCCCAGCCAATCGCGTGCTGCAGCATATTGCTGTCAGCCATCATCCCTTCTGTGGCGAAGAAGACGTTGTTGGATCCGGTCTGAGTGGCCAAGACGGCATCGTGGGTACCATCCGATGCGGACTGGGTCGCCAGAACCTGGGAGGTCCCGTTGCTGACGCCACTGAACCAGGCCGTGCCGACCAGGGCCGCGCCCGTCTGCGAATAGGTGCGGATGGGCTCGCCTTCGCCATAGCCGATAATATGCGCGCCACTGTCGCTGCTTCCAGTGACCGTGACTTCGGCAACGTTGCTTCCGCCAATCCGCTCCACGCCCAGCAAAGACTTCATGCGCGCATACGCATCGCCTGAAAGGGCGGCCCCGGTCTCGTCATTCGTCATGAAGTTGCCGGCGGCCACGAGGCTGATGCCGTACTTGTAAACGGCGCTTGTCAGGACATTCTCGATGGCGGTCAGTTTGTCTTTCTGCACGAAGCCGAACGATGGAAAGATAATCGCGTCATAGTTGACGACCTTCGAGAGGTTGGTCAGGTCGTTCTCTGTCAGGAGGTCAAACGGAATGCCCGCGGCTGCCGCCTGGCTCTGAGCGGCCATGATCAGCTGGGAATAGGCGGTCGCACTAAAGTACTTGTCCGCGCTGGTTTGGGAGAACACGATTGCCACTTTGAGTGTCGTGTCTGTTCGAACAGGCGGCAGCTCATCCTTGACGGTAAATTGACCCTGTGAGTAGGGATTCGGGACGAAGGACGTGTCGTTGATATCGATCAGCGCGCTCATTGCGGGCGTCGCCGGGATCTTCGTCTTGTCGAGCGCTAGTTCAATGATCTTGCCGTCCGGGGAGTACGCATAGGACAAGCCGCCTTCGACAAGTGTCTCCGTTCCATCTGCGGCTACTGTGTAAAGGCCGGGGTGCGCGCCGAACGGCGCATTGGGGTCGGGTTTAAACTCGATTTTGTAATCGGCTCCAAGATGGGAGCCGAAGATTTTGTAGCCCGTTTCAAGGTTCTGATCGGTGTTGAGCCAGATGGTGCTGTTGGCGCCAATCGCGACGGAGCTCGAGTCGATCGCAAAGTGATAAGTTCCATCGACAACACGCCCATAGATCTTGAACCCGTCCACACCTGGCACGCCAAAGTCGAGGCGATCGACCGGGGTCCAATCTGCAAGCTGACCATCGAGCGCGATTAATGAGGCCAAGATAACCACCTAAAATTATGAGAAGGACTGATATGTCGGAAGTTGCTCCCAGACGAACGATGGTCAAAATGTGGCCGATGTGTAACTGTCCTGAAGGACTAGCGAGTCTGCTAAGGCGATAAGATGGCGATTTGTGAGTAATACCTCCCATATGAAGCTCGTAAATGAGTATATGATTCTTGAGGGCTGATGATTACTTCGTTGGAATCAATTACTTCGATGGATTTCGGAGCTCTGGCCGGCATTTTTCTGCGCTCGATTGCAGAAGGCCAGTTCATATCGAGGAGCTGACTGGATATTTACCAAATCTTCCCATAGGGGTGACACTGCTGGCGAGTGGGTTGGCGCGTTTGAGGCGGGGTTTGTGTCCGGGCTCGACAAGGTTTGGGCTGAGACTTGGACAGGGCCATGTCGCTCCGCCTGGCCTTGAGTGGTGATGGTCCAGTGTGGACCACGACTGTCGCCCATGCGGCCTTTCCCCAGGTAGTCCCATTCTACGCCTGCGCGACCGGCTCGGGACGATTGTCACCGCTCTCCGGTTCCCGTTCTATCCCTCTTCGCCCCTGCGACGCCGGCGGAATGCCCATGGCGGCTGGCGCTTGGACCCTGCGGCAGTGCGCCGGGAGCCTCTCCATTGAAGCCACAGTGCATCCGGAGCAGCCGGCGCCTGCTGCCACGACGTCTACGCCGGGAGCCTGAGATCCGTGGGATGGCCTGTGACCGTGAAGCGCAGCCCACCTTCACGAACGGATCAGAAGCGCTGGGATCGAGGGCGCAACCTCAGCGGGGGCTGTGACCTCCACCTGCAGCATTCCCGCTACATCGGAGTGAGCAGGACGCATCTGAGGCACATGCTGACAGCCGCGGCCGTGAACGTCATCGGGATCGCGGCCTGGCTCGGCGGAACCCCGCTCGCGCGAACGCGTCAATCCGCATTCACCAAGCTGATGATGGCTCCTTCCCCAGAGTGATGAATGTGCCGGCACTGCAGCCCGCTGCAGGTTTGGATGGACGGCAACTCTTTTCAATACAAAGCTTCTGGTTGATTAGCCGCGCGATGAGACCCGCAGTAGGACAGTTATGTAACTAAATCCTGGCCTTGCCACACTGGGAATAGCCCCTGGGTTCACTTGACCTTTTGGCCGGCGTAGAGCGGCGAGCTTTCCTCCGGTGCTAAGGAGGATCCTTGGTTATCTACTATTAAGAATCCACGGTGAAATAGGCAGCTGGCGGTCATCATTCTGCCTCATCGTTTGCACACGCAGTCGACTTTGCGATTTCGTAAAGTATCGTAAGATCGCTTCAGCAAGTCATGCGCAAGTACGCAACAATAGGGGAAGCTATATGTCATTGCCGACACCGGCCGAGCAATATATGCTCGACCTGATCAACACAGAGCGGGCGGCGGCAGGAATACGCCCTCTTGTCTTTGACGATAATCTTCAAACCTCATCCGAGAGCCACAGCCAGTGGATGATAGGCTCAGATAGCTTCTCGCATCAGGGCGTCGATGGTTCCAGCCCTCAAGGGCGCATGGCGGCGGCAGGCTATCAATTTACGGGGACCTACGGGTCTGGTGAGAACATTGCATGGGTCTCCCTCCGTGCGCCCGAAGGGTACATGGATGAAGTTCGGCTCATGCACCAGAACCTCATGAATAGTCCAGGCCATCGCGCGAATATCCTCAACCCGGCCTTTGAGGAAGTTGGGATCGGCATTGAAATCGGCAACCTGCAAGGATGGGACGCTGCTGTTGTCACCCAGAACTTCGGGTATTCGGCAGCCTCATCAACTCCTCCCGGGAGAGTTGCTGATGATGGCAACGTTCTCGTCGATGACGGGTTCTATCTGGCTCAGAACCCGGATGTTCTCGCCGCAGGGATTGATCCGGAGCAGCACTTTGCACAGTTCGGCTGGAAGGAAGGGCGGGATCCCAATGCCTTCTTCGACACCCGTGCGTATCTAGCGACGTACACGGACGTGGCAGCTGCCGGTGTGAATCCGCTGGAGCACTACAATGCCTTTGGCTGGAAAGAGGGGCGGGACCCGTCGGCCGCTTTTGACACCTCACGCTACCTGTCTGCCTACCCTGATGTGGCGGCTGCCGGTGTCAATCCGCTGGAACACTACCTGAGGTTTGGCATCGTCGAGGGGCGCTCTTCGTTCGGTGATGGCATCATAGGGTAAAACACCGCGCCAACCATGCGGGCTGGCGCTCTTGATGATGTGGTCACTCGGTCTAGGGTTTCCCGCAGGTGGATCCGGCATGATTGCCGCCGATCACCCGCGGGAGGTTCGTTCCCGAGCCGCCGTTCGCGACAGGTCTCGTGCCATGAACACAGACGTTGATTAGCCAGTCGTGCCGAAGCCGACGACCGCTGTAGAGCCGAGCACCTCGAAGGGGAGGGGTGAGAAAGTGCCGGCCAGCAGCAGGAAGGGCCACACCCGGCCGTCCCTGTGATCCGATCAACAAGGGGGGGCTGGCCGGTCCCGTGTGCCGATGAGGCTCATGAGATGGCTCTGGCCGCCAATTAGCAGCTGAGGCGTCTCCCCTCACGGCGGCCATATTGCAGATAGTGTTGCAACCCGGACGTTTCGCCCCGGCGGACAGCCCGGAGAACGTCGCGATTGCAGCGCAGATACTCACGCTCGTTGAAAGCACTGGGGCGACCGCGGTACCGGGGGCCGCGCTCCTCGTATCCATAGTCGCGATCTCTGTATCTGGGGCCGGGTTCCCGATACCCGTAATCTGGCTCATCGTACCCGGATCCAGGACCTCCATACCGTTGGGCCGAGGCTGAGCCCATTGTGGCCATTAAGCTAAGTCCTATGGCCGCTACTGCACAAAGAGCCTTCATGTTGCGTATTCTCCGCGTCAGAACCGTGGCGACAGCCTCGAAGCTGCCATCGCTCAAGAAGATGTACGAGCGCTGTTGAAAGAAGTCCGAACAGACCTTGCAGTTCCTGTTCATCTTTCGGAATAGCTTGTGGGCCACCGAATTTCCTGGAGACGGTTGTCGACTTTGAGGGAGAAATGCGAGTCCTCCGCCACTTCAATTATACTCGGCACCGCCAAGCCGTTGCTTTAGCGAAGTCTGCAGTTAAAGCGCTTTTGATCTGGCCTTGAATCCATTGTGGTGGTCTGTGCGTTGACTGGGATATGGCCCAGGAGGCGAGCCATGTCCCAGGCCTATTCCGCCGATTTGCGTGAGCGCGTTCTGGTCGCCTGCGAACGCGGCGACCTTCCTCAGGTCGAGATCGCCCGCCGCTTCCAGGTTTGCCCGGCCACCGTGTCGAACTGGCGCCGCCAGGAGCGCGAGGAAGGCCGGCGTGCTGCGAAGCCGCACAGTGGCGGCGTGCCCTCGCGCCTGGATGCGGCGGTTCTCGAGGTGCTGCGTCAGCTCGTGATCGAGGACAATGACGCACTGTTGCGTGAGTACCGTGAGCGCCTGGCTGAGCGAACGGGCGTGACGGTGTGCCTGGCGGTGATCTGCGAGGCGCTCAAGCGCCTCAAGCTGCGTCCGAAAAAAAGACGCTTCGGGCGGCCGAGCAGGAGCGGCCCGAGGTTGCTGCCGAGCGTGAGGCTTACCGCCAGCAGATGAGCGTGCTTCCCGCGGAACGCTTGGTGTTCCTGGATGAGAGCGGGGTAACGACTAAGATGGCCCGAACCCATGCGCGAGCCCCACGGGGGCAGCGGGCGTACGGCTCGATCCCGCTGGGCTCCTGGCAGCGGCTGACGGTCTTGGGTGCGCTCGCGTGTGAGGGCCTGGTTGCCACGATGAGCATCGAGGCCTCGACTTCTACCTCCGTGTTACTCGCCTATCTCGAGCAGATCCTGGTACCGGCTCTCAAACGCACCAAGTCGGATGCCATTCTGGTGATGGACAACCTGCGCCCGCACCACGCCATCGAAGTGCAGGACCTGCTCGATCAGGCTGGGATTGGACTGCTGTACCTGCCGCGCTACTCGCCCGAGTTCAACCCGATCGAGCACGCCTGGGCCAAGGTGAAAGAGCGGCTCAAAGCCAAAGCCGCACGCACTCTCGAAGCCTTGGAAGCAGAGCTCAAACCCGCCCTCGACAGCATCACCGCAAAAGATGCCAAAGGCTGGATCAGGCATGCCGGCTATGCTCTACACTGAAACCAAAAGCGCTTTAG
>NZ_QDGA01000219.1 GCF_003347665.1 Microvirga calopogonii | reverse complement strand
CGACAGGATCATGGTGTTGATCGCCACCGACTTGCCCGAGCCGGTGGTGCCGGCGACGAGCAGGTGCGGCATGCGGGCGAGGTCGGCGATCACCGGCTCGCCGCCGATGGTCTTGCCCAGGCACAGCGCGAGCTTCTGCTTCGAGGTCTCGAAGTCCTGGGAGGCGAGCAGCTCGCGCAGGTACACGGTCTCGCGCTTGTGGTTGGGCAGCTCGATGCCGATGGCGTTGCGGCCCTGGACCACGGCCACGCGCGCCGAGACCGCGCTCATCGAGCGCGCGATGTCGTCGGCGAGCGAGATCACCCGCGACGACTTCGTCCCAGGCGCAGGCTCAAGCTCATACAGGGTGACAACCGGGCCGGGGCGAACGTTGATGATCTCGCCCTTGACGTTGAAGTCCCACAGCACGTTCTCGAGAGTCGCGGCATTCTCCTGCAGCACTTCGACCGGCACTTCGGCACTGTCCCAGATCTTCGGTTCGGCCAGCAGCTCCAGAGCCGGCAGCTCGAACTCGAACGAAGCCCTTACAGGCGTGGAGACGCCGACCGACACCGAAGCGTAGTTGTCACGGCTCTCACGGCGGAAGCTGTCATTGGCCGCAACCGGAACGCCCGGATTGCTGTTGACGCGCGGCGGCGGCGTGACGACCGCGGCACGCCGTGTCGGCGCCTCGATGATATCATCGTCGTCCGTCAGGTCTTCGGCGTGATCCATGTGCATCTCGATGTCGGTGTCGACATCGTCTTCATCCTCGTCCCACGGCAGAACCTCCGGCAGAACCTCGGGTTCCACCGGCCGCGGTGGCGCAGGCGGAGTCGACGGAACACGCACCGTAGCCGCGACCGAAGGAGCGGCTTTCTTCACGACCGGCACATTCTTCTCCTGCTCGGCCTGACCAGGAGCGGGTGCAGCCGAGACAGGGCGCGTCGGCGCGGGGGCCGCCGCAGGGATCGTTTCCGAGGAAGCAGGCAGCGTCGGATCGAGGAGATATGTCCCCGGCTGCCACATGAAGCTGTAGGTTTGCTGGACTGTAGAAAGTTCGAGTGGAGCGGGACTGCTCTTGGCCGGAGACGCAGCCTGCTCCATGGCCTTCGGCGCTGGAGCAGGTTCGGCGGCCGCGGGAGCGGAAGCGACCGGCGCCCGCTGCGGCATGTCTGCGCGCGACCTCGCGGGCGGAACCCGTTTAGCGTGATCGGGCGCGGGGGAAGGCGTGCGAGTGAAAGCGCGAGGCGCGCCGTGACCGACCTCTTGGGACGCCGCCTTGTTCTGCAACGCAAGCAGTCTTTCCTGGACGGCCGGCGCAGGATCGGCAGCGCGGACGGATGCGATTTCCTTGGACGTGCGGCTCACGGCATCCGGTGCCGCTTGGGCGGGCGTCTGCATTCGGCGCTCTTTCAGAACCCGCTCAGGTGTGCGCGTGAAGCGGACCTCCGGCGACATGGAGAACGACTGCTCCCAGACCTCTCCGCGGGGTGCGCCATTGGGACCTCTGTCTCGCGAAACCCGATCCGCAACGCCGTCCCGGACACGAGGCCGATCCTCGGCTGTCCTCGGCCGGGATGCTTCCTGTCCGCGTTCAAACTCGTTCATCAATCCGCGCCCATTTTGCCTGTGTGGTTCGAGATAGGAGGCTTGCCGGGCTCCTGTCATGGGAGCCTGCGCAAGCCCGGCAGATGGATCTTTCTCACCATGCCCATCGAATTCGGGATGCTGCTCGTCTTCCCGGGTGAGAGAGCCATAACCATGGACCGCGGAAGGTGGAGACCGTCGTTTGAAATGCATTGTCTGTTATGGTGTTGGGGCCGAACCAGTCAGCCCGTGAGGAGGTTCTCCCCGATTACGCCTGCCAAAGGTAAAAAGAGGATTAGGAGACAAGCACGAGGCCGGCAGCAGGCGACTTGTCCCCAGACGGAAACTGTGTTCGCCCACCTTCAAAAGTCACCCTGCCCTCCTTATATTCCTGAGAGAGCAAGGCGCCCCCTCCCCTTCCATCCTTTCTCGGACGACAGACATTGAAGATGTCTCTTGCAATTGGCTTGGGAGGGTTTATATCGGCGCCTCCCCTGGGGGGCCTGGTCGCGTGAGCGGGGTCTGGCCGGGGGTGTTTTCCACCAGGGCGGGGTTTGTCCCAGGTCCGGGCCGGTGCCCGGTCCGGCGGCGGGCTCGTCCGGGGTGCGGAGCGGGTATCCCCGGTCCTGTGCCATGAGCGTCGGCGGTTCGAGGGTTCTTCGGGCGCGGTGTTCGGCTCCTCTGGCGGTGTTCTTTCCAGCAACGGCTGGGATGCAGTCAAGCATTCCGGCACGGGAGCGCAGAAGCGACAACGTTTCTGCGAACGGTTTTGCTTGGCCTTTACTGGTGAGAGGCTGCGGAACATCTCCAGCGATCCTCGCGAAAGCTTCGAAAAACTTTCGGGAAGGTTGTTGACAGGACCGAGGCCAGCGACTACATCAGCCTCATCGGCGGCGGGGTTCTTCGGGCCTGGCCGCCTTGGACCTTCGAGGCCTGGCGCTCCTTCGG
>NZ_QDGA01000218.1 GCF_003347665.1 Microvirga calopogonii | reverse complement strand
CGGCCAGCCTTTGTCATCGTGGATGGCGCGCCGGGCCTGGAGCAGGCGCTCGCGGCCGTGTGGGAGGGTGTGCCCCTGCAGCGCGGCACGGTGCATAAGCACCGCAACCTGCTCGCCCATGCGCCCAAGCGTCTCTACGACGCGATCACGGCGGACTACACCGACATGATCTATGCCGCCACGGCCGAGGAAATTGAGGAGCGCCGCCAGGCCTTTCTCCGCAAATGGCGGCTGCGGCATCGGGCGGTGGCGGACAGCCTGGAGGAGGCGGGCGAGGCGCTGTTTGCTTTCACGACGCTGCCGTCCTCGCAATGGAAGTCGGCCCGCACCACCAATGCCATCGAACGGCTGCACGAGGAGTTCAAGCGGCGGATCAAAACCCAGACGGTGCTGCCCTCGGCTGCCACCGCCGCCATGCTGTTCTGGGCTCTGCTCGCATCAGGTCAGATCACCATGCGCAAGGTCGATGGCTGGAAGACACTCACGCAAGCATCAGCCGCAAAGGAGACGATTGACCTCGCCGCCTGACCCAATACGATGTTCATGCCGGAGATCGCGCCACCCGAATTTCAACACAGCTCGCGACGGCACCTCGAAGGTGCAGCGAAGACACTGGTAGCAGTGAGCAGGAGGCTGGTTACAATTAGTGTGCGAACAATCATAGCAATTCCTCTCTGTACTGTTTGGAATGTATCGTCCATGAGAGGGATCAATCCCTCGCTCATGTTCAGATCTGTCGCTCTGTCTGTAGCTGACGGAACGGCGCAACTTAGCCAATGTGCGCTGTCTTCATAAGGGAACAGTCATTAAAGGAAGAGCGCCAGTTGCGCTTGGCGCTCAAGGTAGGCCGCCTTTCACGGCCCGTTTCAGAGGAAACAACGACCGTGCCGTCTCGGCACGCAAAGAGGCTGCGCCTGAGACATTAATAATTGGTTAGCGCTGCGAGAGCGAAAGTTCATCTATCGCCATGGTTCCCGATTAGGCTTTGACTTAGAGCCGCTTCATCAGCCGCGCCGCTGCCGTGACCAGCTGCGCATCCAGCATGCTCTCATAGGTCGCCCAGCACATGCTCTTAGGCTTGGGCTGAAAATTGCAACTCAATCCGTGTGCCCGCATGGAAGCGACTGTCAGGGGTAGCAACCGATGTTCACGCCATGCTAGTCGGCTTGGTGAGTGATGAAGTGCATATCAACCGGAGATCCGCATTGCGCGTGTTTGTGATAACACTGACATTGCTGACGGTCAGTTCAGCCCTCGCAGGTTGCCAAATTGGGGGACGCATGGGCGTTCTTCCTCGGACCGGCATCACTCCACCGCCCTCACTCGTCGGCGACCTCCAAGAAGGTCCTCGGCCCGGAAGCAGTCCACCTGCTTCATTAGACAGTCAATCGTCTGGCGGCCCTGCAACCGAATCCGACCCCGCGCCCGACTCGGAATCAGCCGCGCCGTTGCTGACGCGAGTTTTGCTCATATTCCAGTAGCAATCCGCAGGCTCTCTGGCCTCAACTTTGCGGAAATAGATTGTATGCGCGCGTCATGGACAGCCCACATCTGCCGAATTGGCACCGTCCTCTTATTCCGGGGATTCTGGTCAAGCCCTTTGAGCAGCCCTTTCCGTCAGTTCGGCTGATATCACCTGTCGGGTCATGGTTCTCTCCGCGGTCGGCAGACACCGCCGCATGATGGGGTCGGAAGCCTCAGCCTCGCCATGTTGCATACGCGGTCAATCTGCTCCCTGAGGTTCAGGTTTCAGGCCGCAACGGTGCCGAGACAGCCGACATCATGGACAGCCAGATCAGGGCTAGGGCGAAGGCTCTGTGCGTCGACGATGGCTTCGATCCGGATCTGATGGTGACGCACGCCTACGGCGACGACTTCACCGCCCAGGAGTGGGAGTCCTGCTGGACGTCGAACCCGGAAGTCCCCTTCCAAGAGATGGCCAGCCCGATGTGGAGGCTGTACCGCGTCTACGCGTTCATGGAATTATCGCAACTCCAGAAGGTGGTCGAGACCAGCTACAACGTGGTCTTCTTCAGGCGAAGCAACGTTTAGCGTGCGGGGAACACCGGACGTCGTGCTGACAGCTCCCACCCACAGAGTGCCGGAACAGCGGTTACTTGGCTGCGGTTGCGGTAGGTGCGATCTGATCCCCAAACCAGACCCAGGCCTTGCTGTCCGTTCCCTCCCCCTTGACGTAGACGTACCCTGTTTGCTGCCAGGGCAGAACGGCATCCCTCTTGTTGTCCAGGATGAGATCGCCGCGATCCGTGCGCACCCTCAACACGGCATGCCCGGCGCCCAGTTCATCGATGACAACCGTCATGCGCATTGCTCGTCGCGGCAGCCCCCGTTCAACCAGGAGCTTGCGCTTGAGCAGTTGGATGTCCTCACAGTCGCCAAGCCCGTCGTCCGGATAATCCCAGCGATCCACGACACCCCAGTGATCCTGGTCGGCCACCGCCGCGATCGTTCGGTTGACGTGCGTGTTGACCTCCTGAAGAGAGGCCCAGATGCCGTCGGTCAGCGGGATGGTGTCCGGCTCAGAAGAGTCGATCGAGCACTCTTGTGGCTGCTGATCACAGAACTGCATCCAAGCCAGCGTCGGTCCGGCTTCTCCGGAAG
>NZ_QDGA01000217.1 GCF_003347665.1 Microvirga calopogonii | reverse complement strand
GCCCTGCAGGAGCTGACCCGGCGCAAGCCGCTGCTGGCCAACCGCACCCCGCCCGAGGTGGAGGCCGTCATCGTCGAGCTGTCCCTGGAGCAGCCGGCCTTCGGCCAGATCCGGATCGCCAACGAGATGCGCAAGCGCGGCCATTCGATCTCACCGGCCGGCGTGCGTGGGGTGTGGCAGCGGCACGATCTCGAGACGATGAAGAAGCGGCTCAAAGCCCTGGAAGCCAAGGTGGCGCAGGAAGGCCTGATCCTGACGGAGAGCCAGGTGGCAGCCCTGGAGAAGGCCAAGGCCGAGAAGGATGCGCATGGTGAGTTCGAGAGCGAATGCCCCGGCTACTGTGGGGCGCAGGACACCTTTTACGTGGGCACCATGAAAGGGGTGGGGCGCATCGACCAGCAGACCTTCATCGACACCTACACCAAGGTGGCGTTCGCCAAACTGTACGACCGCAAGACACCGATCACGGCCGCCGACCTGCTCAACGATCGGGTTCTCCCCTTCTTCGATGCCTATGAGGTGAAGCTGTGTCGGGTGCTCACCGACCGCGGCACCGAGTACTGCGGGAACCCCGAGCGCCACGAATATGAGCTGTATCTCGCGGTCGAGGACGTGGATCACACCCGGACCAAGACCAAGAGCCCACAGACCAACGGCATTGTGGAGCGCTTCCACAAGACGGTGCTGGACGAGTTCTATCGCGTGGCCTTCCGCAAGAAGATCTATGGCTTGATCGCTGAACTCCAGACTGATCTCGATGCTTGGGTTCGCAGTTATAATGAGGAACGGCCGCACCAGGGGCGGTGGTGCTTTGGCAAGACGCCGATGCAAACCTTCATGGATGGCATGCCGCTGGCAAAGGAGAAGATGATTGCAGCCTGATCCTGTCGGACAGGCTCGACCCGATCACTCTCAGACGCCAAATGTCAGATCAAATACCGACTACTACAACTCAAGCTGTCGGGCCTCGACCAGGCGCCCCTGCAGCTCGCTGTCTTTTGTGAGGAGGCGACCAACCAGGGGCATGGCCTCGGCAGCGCGACGATGCCCGAGACGCTCGCCTGGTCGGTCGTGGGCGCCATCCACCTCCTATGGCTTTCCGCCCGTGTCCATGGCCTCGGGCTCGGATGGGTGTCGATCCTCGACCCTGTCGAGGTGACACGCGCATTGGACGTGCCGCCCTCATGGAAGCTAATCGCTTATCTCTGCCTCGGATGGCCAGAAGACATCCATGACGTGCCTGAACTTGAGCGCCTTCATTGGCAGGCCAGGACAACCGAGGGGCGCATCGTCTTGGATCGCTGAGCAATGCGCATCGTTTCCGGCACGGTGGCTCTGACCGGCAATGCCTGGGCATGCGAGCACCCAGACCGCACTATGTGGTACAGCCCACTTCACTTGGTCTCAATGCGAAGGCAAATCCCCCACCGCCTCGCTCCGAAGGCGGCTGTAACGCTGCCACCCTTCCGACCGCAACCGGCAGGCGTCGCATTCGCCGCAGCCAAAGCCCCAATCGTGCCGAGTGCTACGATCCCCCTCGTAGCAGGTGTGCGTCTCCCGCACGATCAGGTCGACAAGCGCGTCCCCGCCTAAGGTCTCGGCCAAGGTCCAGGTTTGGGCCTTGTCGATCCACATCAATGGGGTCTCGAGCACCAGTCGGGAGTTCATGCCGAGGTTCAGCGCGGTCTGGAGCGCTTTAACAGTGTCGTCGCGGCAGTCAGGATAACCGCTGAAGTCCGTCTCGCAGACGCCTGTTATCACCCGCTTGAGACCGCGTTGGAAGGCGACGATCGCTGCAAAGGTGAGAAATACCAGATTGCGCCCGGGCACGAAGGTCGCGGGAAGCCCATCCGCGCGGCTGCCGGCCACCGGCAGGTCTGCCGTCAGCGCACTCACGCTGACCTCCCCCAGCACATTGAGCGGGATCACTCGATCCCGTCCAAGGCGGCCAGCCCAGAACGGCGACAGACGGGCAAGCGCCTGCCGGATCGGCTCCCGGCACTCCATCTCAACCGCGTGCCGCTGGCCATACGAGAAGCCGATCGTCTCGACCTGCTCGTAGCGCGACAGCGCCTGGGCCAAACAGGTGGTCGAATCCTGCCCACCCGAGAAGACCACGAGGGCAGAGGAGTCAGCGGTGGTCATGGTCGAGCGGCGCGTAGTAGGTGCAGGTTTCGCCGCAGGTATCGCGGTAGATCGTCACGCGTGCGACTGGCCCGATGTGCTGGACCCGATCGAAGATGAACCGGGTGATGTTCTCCAGTGTCGGTCGCTCCAGCCCCTCGATCCGGTTGAGGAACTTGTGATCGAGGGTGCGGCGCATCTCTGCGAGCTTACCCTCGAGCAGGCCCAGATCGACCAGCATGCCCGTTTGAGGATCGGGCAGTCCGCGCACAGCGACCTCGGCCCGAAAGGAATGGCCATGGATCTCCTCGCTGGCTGGCCCAAGCGTGGTACCGGTGAGCGTATGGGCGGCTTCGAAGTTAAACGACTTGGTGAGTTCCCACATCAGCGAATTCCTAAGTACTTATGTGTTTGGAGGCTCAGGCGCCATTGCGGGTGAGCCAGGCAATACTCGACGGCTCGCGCCGTGTTCGCGACCTGATCCGGTCCATCCATCGGCTGGAGCGAGAACCGCTCGAAGG
>NZ_QDGA01000216.1 GCF_003347665.1 Microvirga calopogonii | reverse complement strand
GACATCACCTACAGTGCGCCTCGTCCCGGATGGTCCGGGGTGCATATGTCTGGAATGCAAGGAGAAAGGAGAAAAGGAGAATGCCTTGCCCCCTGCTGTGAGGGGGCATGAGCCCAAGCGGCGGTGACCTGCCGTCAACTGGCAGGGTGACGGAGCCCGCAGGTAAAGGGGATTGAGGCGAAGCCGTTACGCCGAGATGATTCCCGAGGCTGAAGTATTGGAAGGTTGAGGAACACGAACCGGTTCACCCGCATCTGAGGGCTGGAATGTCGCCTCCGCCTACACGGCTTAACAGGCGGAATGCTGATGATGTCGCCGGACACGAAGGACGGCGTGCATCCGAACGTGAGCAGAGATGTAGGACGCTCGCGAAGGGCCATGGGGAGAACACAGCCAGACCATGGCATCGGCATCGACTTGCAGAATGCAAGGACAAAGACTGCGACCGGCAGCCTCACCAATACGCAAGATGTCCAGCATATGAACGAGGGAAGGCATGGTGGAATGCCAAGGGAGTTGACCCTGATGTCCATCATGCTGGCGGAGTTCCCGTAGTAGTCCGCGACAGGGAAAGCCTGTCACATGGCGAAGGGGAACAGTTCAAACTGCTTGAAGTGCAAACTACCTGACCCAACGAGGTGAAGACCTTTGATAATCAGCGAAATGCAGCACAAGCTCGCAACATGGGCCAAAGATGATCCGAACCGACGGTTCGATCGCCTTCTTCGGCTCATTGCCGATCGGGAGTGGCTTGCCGAAGCCGCCCGGATCGTTCTGGCGTCGAGCGGCGCTCGAACTCCGGGCCTTGACGGAAAGGATAAGCAACAGCTGCAGGCCGGACTGGATCAGCATCTGGCCGATCTGCGGATGAGCCTGCTGACGGGCAGCTACTGCCCTCAGCCGGTCAAGCGAATCTACATCCCGAAAGCGAACGGCAAACTGCGACCATTGGGTATCCCGACCCTAACAGACCGCATTGTCCAGCGCGCCATGCTGATGGTCATGGAGCCGATCTGGGAAAGCGATTTCCATCGGCTCTCCTATGGCTTCCGGCCTGAGCGGAGCGTGCATCATGCTGTCCGTACCGTGAAGATACAGCTTCAGGATGGAACCGATACGACCAGGGGCCGCTGGATCATCGAGGGTGATCTGGCAAGCTACTTCGATACGGTCCATCACCGGCTGCTTCTCCGATGTGTGCGGCGGCGGGTGCAGGACAGGCGATTTGTCGATCTTCTCTGTCAGTTCCTGAAGGCGGGTCACATTGATCGTGGCCTGTTCGTGGCCTCCAGCGAAGGCGTTCCGCAAGGTGGCGTTCTGTCACCGCTCCTGTCCAACATCATGCTCCATGAGTTTGATGCGTGGCTCGAGGCGAAATACCTCAGTGACAAGGCGCGTAAGGATCGATGGGCCTGGAACTTCGGCATCAAGCAAGGCCGTCCCATTACGGTTCGTGAGAACCGACAATGGAAGCCGGCCATCGCCTACTGTCGATACGCTGACGACTTTGTCGTGATCGTAAAAGGAACCAAGGCTCAGGCAGAAGAGATCCGTGAGGAATGCCGTGCCTTTCTGGAAGGTGACCTGAAGCTGACGCTGAATATGGGCAAAACCCATATCACCCACGTCAATGACGGCTTCGTCTTTCTGGGGCATCGGATCATTCGCAAGCGGGGGGCGCACGGACGTATGTCTGTCGTCACGACGATACCCAAGGAGAAGGCCAAGGGGTTTGTTCGCAGACTGACTGAGGTCCTCTCCGGCCATCATAGTGTCAGCACGGTCGAGATGATCGCCAGCCTCAACCGGCAACTGGCCGGCTGGGCAGCGTTCTACAAGTTCACCGACTTCACTGCGTCCGTGTTCCGGCACATCGACCATGTCGTGTTCTGGAAGCTGGCGCATTGGCTGGGGCACAAATACCGATCCCGCATCAAGCCTCTGATGCGCAAGTGGTACAAGGCCCCGGAATCGGGCAAGGCAAAAACCTGGCTTGTTTACGGTCGGACTGAGCGTGGCGAGGCCATCGGCAAAGCGCTCCACAGGCTTGTCTCAAGCCCCAAGGCGCGGTTCCGGTGGCGCAATCCGGAGGAAAACCCATACATCTTCCGGAGCGAAGCCCGCAGCACCGTCACATCGCACTATCAGGATGTTGCTATGGCCATGGGCCAAGCTTGAATAGAGAGCCGTATGCGCTGAAAGGTGCATGTACGGTTCGGGGAGGAGAAGCGCATTCGCGCTTCTTACTCCACTTCCCACGGGCGAGGGCTGGCTGTATCTCGCCGCGGTGCTGGATTTGGCCACCCGGAAGGTGGTGGGTTGGGCCATGCGCGATCACATGCGCACCGAGCTGACCCTTGGCGCTCTGATCATGGCAGCCCAGCGGCAGCGACCAGGTCCAGGGCTCATTCATCATAGCGACCGCGGCAGCCAATACGCGGCAGAGGCGTATGCCCAGCAACTGGCTCGCATGAGCGCCAAGCCATCGATGAGCCGGACGGGCTGCTGCTATGACAATGCCCCAATGGAATCGTTCTTCCATTCCTTGAAGGTCGAGTTGGTTCATCAGCATCGTTGGACGACCCGCGAGGAGGCACGACGGGACCTGTTCGGCTATATCGAGAGCTACTACAATCGGCAGCGCATCCACT
>NZ_QDGA01000215.1 GCF_003347665.1 Microvirga calopogonii | reverse complement strand
CGAGCGGCCCAGGGCCTGGCGGCTCTGCCCCCTTTTGCGCCTGCCGCCGAGACATGGGCGCGCCCGATGGTGGAATCGAACATCTGCACCAGGTGAGCGGTCCCGCTCAGGGCCGCCAAAGCCTCGAAGAAGGCCTCGAACACACCCGCCCGGCTCAAGCGCCAAAAGCGCTTCCAGACCGAGTTCCAATGGCCGAAGCGCTCGGGCAGGGCTCGCCAGGTGATGTTGTGAACCGTGAAGTAGTGCAGCGCCTCCAGGAAGCGGCGGTCATTGCCGCCCTTGGCGCCGCGCCGGGAGCGGGAGGCCGTAAACACCCGCAGCACTGTCGCCCAATCGTCCTCCGTCATTCCTGTCAGCATGGTCGAGCCTCCTGAAGCCGACCTGCCATGAATCATCGCCCGACTGATTGGGAATCTACCTACCCGTTGCTCGGCCCAATCCGTCCACACGGCCTAAAACCTTCTCCTGGGACAGACGAGCGATCTCGTTCTGAGCAAAACCTTTCGACATATTGGGCTTCAGGACCTCAGTCGCTGGGCTCTGGGCTTGGTCCCGTGCAGGCAGTTTTGGGCTCTGACCTGCTTGCAGTTCGGCAGCTGGTACTGATACCTGACGCTCTGATTCTGCTGTCGACCCGCGTGATCCAGGAAGCAGGCTCCATCCGGCGACGGCGCTTAGCCCAAGATGACGGCAGCGGCTTGGTAGCGGCGCGGGAGGGTGCGCGTGAAGGCCTGAAACATCGAAGCTCCTGGAGCAGGAAGACCATAGGGGCACGACAACCATCTGGATCGGAATAGACGGCTGGTGGCGCTCATGGGACGAGAGCCCGTGTGCCTCAGGATAGATCCATCGGGGTAGCTGAACCGTTAAGGAACCACGAGGCGAGAGGTCGGCTGATCGTCAAGCTTTATATTACTTCGACAGCCCGCTGCCGCAGACTTCTTGTCAAACAAATGTTATGCGAAATGTTATATTGAATGCTTCTTGATTGCTTCGATCTAAGGTTCGCGGTATAGCAGCGGGGTCCAACATAATCTCGTCTCTAACCGATCGTATTCACCTGAGCTTGTTGCGATGACCTGACTTGCGGCTTGGGCGAGCCAATCTGTTGCGTCTTTTTCATCGCGGCGAGGTTTGGAACGTAGGAACGCGTTGGCGGAGAAGACATGGGGTGACCGGGGCGATGGCAGCCCCGGCGCTCATGGCGAGGCTGCTCTCGGGCTGGGCAGGAGAGCCGCCGCTATGGCGCGGAACAGGTCGGCTTCGGGACAGCAGGACGCGTAGGCCAAGCGGATGCGGCTGGTGGTTTCCTGCACCCGCACGGCGATCTTGAGCAGGCGAAGCCGCAGCGTGGCGAACTCGGCCCGGGCGAGATCGCGTGCAGCCGGAATAGCCTCGCGCACCGCCAGCATCAGCCAGTAGGCGGCCGTGTGCAGCACCAGCCGAACCTGATTGGCCACTGCTCGCCGGCACGAGGTCCGGTCGGAGGCGAGTTGCGCCTTGTGGAACTTGATCCAGTTCTCGGCCTGACCCCGGGCACAGTACAGGCTCTCGTAGATGACCCGCGGGCTGGTGCCGGTCAGGTTGGTGACCACAAAGCGGATGTCGAGCCCGAGGCGGGTCGCCTCGATGCGGGCGATCGCGCGACGCTCGCACGACCAGCTTTTGGCCCGGTGCCTGGTCTCAGCGAAATCCCGCACCACCTCACGATCCTCGATCGCCCGTCGGGTGCGCACCGCATCCGCGGTGTCCTGCACCTTGCTGGTGAGCGGCCGGCTGCCGGCCAGCCCGAACAGATAACTGAGGCCGCTCTGCTCGCAGAAGGCCATGACCTCAGGCCGGGCATAGTGGCTGTCGCCCCGGATCGTGAGGCGGGTGAGAGGCCAGCGCGTGCGGATGCGCCGCACGAGGCGTCGCAGATGCGCCCGCACCTCACGACCCGAGGGTGTCTTGCCCGACCGCAGCACGACGGCGACCGGTCGGCCGGTGCTGTCGTAGACATGGATCGGCAGAAAGCAGCGCTCGTCATAGTGCGCGTTGAACAGTGAGAGCTGCTGGTGCCCATGCACCACGTCGCAGGTGTCGTCGATATCCAGCACCACGCCGTCCGGCGGGGTGGCATAGCTGTCCATCCACTGGTCGACCAGGGCGTAGCTCAGGCGGATCGCATCACGGATCGTAGGCGCATTCTCCAGACGCGAGAGGGTCGGCTGCGAGGCCAGATCCGTCCCGGTTTCCGGCAGGCGCTCGCAGGCGAGCTTGAATGCCGGATCAGCCCGCAGCGGGCCGAAGTCGTTGCAATCCTCATAGCCGCACGCGATGGCGAAGATGCGGGCGCGGATCATATCCGGGATCGCGTGCGTCACGCGGCTGGGATCGCGCCGATCCGGGATGATGCGCGCCAGCCGCTCGGCGATGCCGAGCCGGCGCTCGGCCTGGGCCAGGAGCATGACGCCGCCGTCGGACGACAAGCGTCCGCCGTCGAAAGCAGCGGTGATCTTCTTGCGGCCCACGGCTGGAAACGGGAAGGTTGCGGTTGTATCGTCCATCATGGCGGGTGTGGCAGCTTTGAAGGGGTTGCAGGACGGGTGTCAGCAACCAAATCCTACGCTGCTTCAAGTGCTTAAGCTACATCCGCCAGCCCTTCTCCAGCCACCTCGTGCATAAGAACGG
>NZ_QDGA01000214.1 GCF_003347665.1 Microvirga calopogonii | reverse complement strand
GGTTTGGATGACGCGTGCTGCGGGATCGGGCCCCAGAGATAGAAGCCGTTCTCCAGAACCCCGAACTCCACGACGGCTTGGTTGACGTCGAGGGGCCAAGGCTCGTTCGGATCGATCTGCCGCTCACGGGTCCAGGGCCCGTCCGAGACGGGGAGCCTCGCCCCGTCCGGATCGCCGGTGATCCCACGCAGGTCAGGAGCCGTAGTCGAGTGGAACACGTAATACGAGGTTCGTCTCATGAGCACCTCCCTTGCTCGGGATGGATCGCCTCTGGGCATTCACTCATGATCGAAATGATAACGCAAAGGCTGGTCCTTCAGGTCCGGGCGCACGAACCAGGAAGGACAGACCCGGCAGTCCAACTCCACCGTCTCCGGTTGCAAAGATGATGGGGATCCCGCGGCCGCGGATCACCGCAGCGACGGGATAGCTGAGCCTTCCATTCAGATCGGAGATCGAGAACAGCGACGTCGAACTCGGCGTTTTGGGCCGATGCCAGAGCCATCCCGGAGCCGGCCACCGACCCGATGGGGTTCTCTTCATCGGCAAGCCCGTCCATCCGGAGACGTTGATCCGGTTGCTCAAGACGCATCTGCTCCAGTCCGATCCAAAAAGCCTGACGCGCCTCAACCGGCCTCCGCTCATGTTCCGACCTTCACATCAATCGAATATGCGAACAAACTCGCGGAGAGGCTCTGCCATCTGCGGGCGAAGGACCAGCTTACTCAGAACTGAGGCGATCGGTTCGCATTGATCCTGGCAGGGCACAGCGGCAGCGATGCAGCACGTCACGGTCTTCGGCGGGTCGGGTTTTATCGGTCGGCACCTGGTCGAGCATCTCGCCAGGGCGGGAGTGTCCGTGCGGGTCGCGGCGCGACATCCGCTCACCACGGCAGAGCCTCCGAGGCTGGCTCAGATCCAACACGTCGCGGCCGACATTCTCGATGATGCGGCGGTGCAGGCGGCGATCCAAGGAGCCGACACGGTCATCAATCTGGTCGGCATTCTCTCGCAGGCACGCCGGCAAACCTTCACGGCCCTTCATGAAGAGGGGGCTCACCGGGTGGCGGCCAGCGCCCGGCGCTTGGGGGTCCGGCAACTGGTTCACATGTCGGCACTCGGGGCCAGCCGCACGGCACCCGCGCTGGCAGATCGGTCCAAGGCGGCCGGCGAAGCGGCGGTACGCGCCGCCTTTCCCGAGGTGACGATCATCCGGCCCAGCCTGATCTTCGGATCAGACGATCACTTCTTCAACGGCTTTGCCGCACGGGCGCGACGGCTCCCGGCCCTGCCGCTGATCGGCGGCGGGCGAACGAGGTTTCAGCCCGTCTATGTCGAGGATGTGGTGGCGGGCGTTGGTGCCATTCTGGCGAACCCCGCCAGCCGCGGCCAGACCTACGAATTCGGCGGCCCCCGGGTCTATACCTTCAAAGAGCTGCTTGAGTTTGTCTGCGCGACCATCAGCGCCCGGCCGCTGCTGGTGCTCCTGCCGTTCTGGGCGGCCGAGTTGTTGGGCGGGCTGCTGCAGGTGTTCCCTGATGCGCCGCTCACCCGCGATCAGGTCCGGCTGCTGAGGACCGACAAGGTGGTCAGCGGCTCCGAGCCGACGCTTGGTGACCTTGGTGTCAAGCCCCAAGCGCTCGAGACGATCGTCCCTGAGTATCTCGCGGCCTATCGACAGGTAGGACGGGGCTGACGTCTCAGGCCTAACCAAGGCAGACCCTCATATCCGTGCACAGGCTTACTGAAGCCTCTGGACCATCGTGTCGATCTGGCGACCCGGCCGGAGCTGATGACTGAAACTCGCGTAGGTGCGGGCATTGCGAGGCAGGTGGATTGGTGCAAGCTCATGCACAGAGGGCCGCGCTCACTATGCGCCGGCCGGTCCCGGCCCAACATCTCGATCACGTCCTGAGACTGGGGCGCTTCTTGGCCGAGACCAGCGGCTGCCAGCGATCTCTTGCAGCGGTTGCCCAAACGCGGGCCCGCGACTGCGAGAAGTGGTATAGTGCTTTAATCAGGCATGTTGTCGAGATCGCTCACAGTTAGAAAGTATCGAAGTGATGCGTTCGCATTGAAGGAGATCGCAGATGCAGATCACTCCACTCGGCCCTCTCGAGCGCGAGGCAGAAGGCAGCAGCAATACAGCCATCGTCACGAACTTGGAGCATACTGCATTCGGACAAGTGATCTTCGTCGGTGACCATACCCTGCACGCCGATCAGCCCTTGGGCGCTGGCGGACAAGCCGCCGGCCCTGATCCCTATCAGTACCTTCTGGCGGCGCTCGGGGCGTGTACGTCAATGATCGTGGGAGCCTTCGCTCGGCGTAAGGCCTGGCCTCTCGAACAAGTCGTTGTGCGCCTCACCCATTCTCAAACTCACCCGAGAGGTGCGGACGGGCAACCGTCGGGAAAGATCTCCGACCGCATCGAGCGAAGCGTTGATCTTGTCGGGCCACTTTCGGATACCCAACGTGACCTCCTCCTCAAAGTTGCAGACATGTGCCCGCTGGTTGGCATGCTCACCTCGGGGATCGACATCGTCACGACCTTGGCCGCACACGCCCCCGGTGAGAGCTATGATCCGGTCGACCGCGACTCTGACCAGAGCTTCCCGGCAAGCGACCCTCCCGGCTGGATCCGGATGACTGGAGCAGGAAGTCCCCTTCACATCAACGCGCTCACCCATTTA
>NZ_QDGA01000213.1 GCF_003347665.1 Microvirga calopogonii | reverse complement strand
GTCAGGCGATCCGTGAACTCGAGAATATCCTGGTCGATGGGACGTTTGCCACCGCTGGCCTCAAAGTACCGCAACCGCATCTCGTCCGGCAGAAGCAGATAGAAGTTGTCGCTCTTCACGTCGACGTCGAAGATATCGGTGACCTTCACGACCTGATCGCGCGTGGCTGGTGCCTCGACGCCGTCGCCAGTCGGGAAGACCGTGGTTCCCTTGGAAACGCGGATGTAGCCGCCGACCTGAATCTCCAACATTTGTTCTTCGTCTCTCTGTTATGGGGGCAGCGCGAGCTGGGAAGGTCAAGGGTCTGAAAATGGGAACGGCACCCGAAGGTGCCGTTTCTGTTGCTAGGCTATCCCGAGCCCCGGATGGTTACGCCGCGAGGCGCACCGCACCCATGTCAACGTTGTCGTTGGCATTTATGAATTTGCACTATCAAGGCCGTAGCTCAGCCTAATCGCAACCTAGCCTTTATTGCGCCCAGTCGAACCCATGTCGCCCCCCTCACAAACACACCGGGGCAGCGGCCCGACCTCAACGAAAGGCCAGTCGCCCAAACCCCGTCCTGCGGTACCTGGACGGCCGGTGTGCTTGTGGTGGAGGCGGCGGGAATCGAACCCGCGTCCTAAACGCCTATTCCACTCTGCCTCTACGATCATAGTCAGGCGAACCTGACATATCCGATATAGGGGTTCGCCGACCTGATTACTAGGCACAAGATCTACAATCGCGTCTGTCGACGAAGGAGGATGCTCACCCTGTGGCATGCTGCACGCCAGCAGACAGTCCGCACTTGGTTCATGGTGAACGAAACCAATCTTCAGCATGGATGTCTCATCCGGGAACAGGTCCTATGCAACCCGATCAGCAGCGCCTAAGCTCCGGCTTAACATGTCATGACGCTGGAGCAGCAGAGATGATGAAAAAGCAGATCGTTGCAATCCAGGATGTCTATGTGCCCGTCCAACGGCGTCAAACCCTTGATCAGCAGAAGGTTGAGGCACTTGCCGAGAGCATGCTGTCAAAAGGACAAGAGGTACCTATCCTGGTGCGGCCCGATGGCAAACGTTTTGTCCTGGTCGAGGGGCTGCATCGACTGGAGGCCTGCAAGGCACTCGGGGAGTCGACCGTACCCGTTTACCTGGTACAAGCTCGCAAGCATTGAGCGAGGCCCGCCGACGAGCTCGTGCGCGGAGCGCGAGGCTCAGTGCGATGGTGCCTGCGCTTAGCCCCAGACGGGCTCTCGCGTCGCCAGGCGGTCAGATGGGATGGCCAAAGGCTTCTGCCGACATCGCCTTGCCGCTCCGCACGTTGCGGCGAGGCTTGCGGCGTCCGGGTCGCAGGTGGTGGTGCACCTGTGTCGTACGCTATAGCACCAAGGACGCATCTTCAACGGAATAGGTCCTGTGCAACTGCTCAAAGCCGGCCGCCCTCCCCCGCTGATGCGTGGTTAGGGTTGCAACCTGACTAAAAGAGCTCCGGCTTCGGGAGCAAGTCGCGGCAAATGGCTGCTGAAGCCGAAAGGCGAGCTGGATCGGCTTCAGCGAGGGCTACTTCTTGGATCCGGCGCTTGAGCCCACGGTTCCTTTTGTCGAAGGTGCAGCGGCAATCGTCTTCGCCTTTTCCTTCTTTGGCTTCTTCGCCTCCCGGTTACCGCGCTGTTCACCTTTGGCCATAGCTGCTTCTCCTAAACGTTGGGCTCGGAGCGTACCACCTGCAGAGGCATAGCGGAACATTGAAGTGTCATAGAAATTGCGAACACTCGGTGTAGGCTTGAGAGTGACGACCTTCTCGCGTCGGACCTATACGGCGGTTCAGGTACACTTCATCGGCCTCACCCGTTTGTATAGGCTCGGCTCTCCGCGAAGAGATGTTCATATCTGGGTTTGATATCAAGTCGGAGTTGCATGCGGGGTCGACCCCAGAGCCGTCGCATTAGGATAGTTGGCGTCTTTTCTCGCTTAGCTGGGCTGCTTAGCGACGTCGTGGATCTCTGCTCTCCACCCGAAACTCACGCCATGCAATGATGCTGGCCTGGACTGCCTCCCCGGTCGTCCCATTCCGCCACTCCCCGTTCATGCGCTCACACGGGAATGGAAGGATGTATGTGCCGACGTGATCCTCTGCCAGAACCTGCACCGGCAGCCCACAGCCCGGATACCCGTCGGTTGTGAAATCCTTTAAACGGGCAGTTCGCGTTACCATGCACCCGCTCCGAGTATTCCGATGTACCAATAGATCGATGGGGCAACGCTACCGTAGAAGCACGATGATACCAATAATGCCCTGAGCTTAGATGGAGCAGCACTCAACGTTAACCGGTCTCTCGTTCAACGGGAAGGGTCGTTCCCTATGCCGCCGCTTCGTCATCGGGCCCCTCCGGTTCTTCGGCCAGGGTCTTAGCCTTGTTGAGGTGAGGAGCTTTGGCCAAGCTCTGTTCGATCAACTTGCGAGCCTCGGTCTGGGTCAGCCGGCTGGATGCTGCCACCTCCTTGATCATGAAGTCCAGGGCGCCTTCGAAGATCTGCTGCTCGCTGTAGGAAGCCTCCTGCTGCTCTGAGCCGCGATTGAGATCCCGCAAAACTTCAGCAATAGCTGTCAGCTGCCCGGTCCCGATGCGCTCCTGAAGGTCGTTCGAGCGCCGGCTCCACACGCCGCGCTTGGCCATTGCCTTTCCGCTCAGGAGGTCGAGGGCCTGCTCCACCACCGCAGGTTCCGACAGTTTTCTCAGGCCGCTGCTCTTGGCTTTCGTTAGGGGAACCCGAAGGGTGAGGCGATCCTTATCGA
>NZ_QDGA01000212.1 GCF_003347665.1 Microvirga calopogonii | reverse complement strand
GAAGGAGCGGGACGGAGTGCCAGGGAACAGCGACACGTGCGTGTGCTGCGCCACCCACTCCTCCCCCACAGCCTGCCGCCCCAGCACCACCGTCGCGCGTCCAGGGCGGTCAAACGCCCTGCCATCTTCGGTATAGCCGGTGGACTCGAACACCGCCATGCCGACCGCCGTGAGACGGTCGCCCGAGATGAGGGTACGCAGATCGTCCAGATGCCAGCGGAACTGATCAATATGCCCCCAGACGTGACGCCACTGCTCTTGTTCGGTGGCCTCGCGTCCCACAGTGAAAGCCGTGAAGGTGCCAAAGGTGACCATATCGTCAGCGAAGAGCGGGCGAGAGCCGATGAAATCCACCGTCTGGATACAGACCCGGAGGCGCTGAAACCAGCGCCGGATCAAGATGACATCATCATTGCGTTCAGCCATGGCAGCCTCCTGGGGCTGAGGCTTGGAGCCAGGATGGTGCGCTTGCCCCGGCAAGGGGTCAAGCCGCCAGCAGACTTCAGTTCTATGGTCGAATGGGCTGGCTGATAAACAACCGTAGGTGTATGGTGAAGCTGTCGCCAAGGTGGAGCAAGGCCATGACCACCGCCGCTCGCCAACACAGCCGTCCTGCCCTCAGTGGCACTGATCGCAGACGGTCCGCACGGGGCAAACGGGCACGGCTGCGTCACATCCATCCGCTCTCGCACATTGAGCACCTCGCGCTGGTTGAGGAAGCCCGCGCGAGCCGCCGCTCGCAGCATATGCGAGACCAGCTCGCCGCCTTTCTGCCCCGCCTGCGGGCATTTGCGCTGCATCTGACCCGCGATCCGATCTGGAGCGATGACCTTGTGCAGAGTACCGTCTTGCGGGCTTGGGTGAACCTGGATCACTTCCAGCACGGCACCAACCTGGAGGCGTGGCTGTTCACGATCCTGCGCAACAGCTTTTACTCTGAGCATCGAAAGCACAGACGCGAGGTTGAAGACCCAAACAGTGGCTTTGCCAGACGCCTGATGGTTTATCCTGAGCAGGAATCCAGGCTGATGCTGCAAGACCTTCGCAAGGCGCTGGCGCGTCTGCCACCAGGACAGCGCGAGGCTCTCGTCCTGGTGGCCGAGCAGGGGGCGACCTACGAGGATGCAGCGGCTGCCTGCGGTGTGGCAGTGGGTACGCTCAAGAGCCGAGTCAACCGAGCCCGTAGTCAGCTTGCAGCGATGTTGCAGATGGAAAACCGGCACGATCTCGGCCCAGATCGGCTGATGCAGGCCGCACTCCAACACTCGCAGGCCGCAGAGTTCATGTGAAATCGTCCCTGCTGCTGCTCAAGGTGGAGGATCACATGCCGAATTCAAAGCCTGAGAAACCAGACGAGCCGGTGAAAGCAACCAAGGATGCGGCTAAGGAGCCAGCCTCCCCTTTCCTCAAGCCTTTACAGCCGTCGTCAGAACTGGCTGCCATTGTGGGTGCAGCCCCCTTGCCTCGCCCGGAGGTGGTGAGCAAAATCTGGGAGTACATCAAGAGGCACAAGCTCCAGAACCCGCAGAACAAGCGGGAGATTATGGCTGACGAGAAGCTTCAGGCGGTGTTTGGAGGCAAGAACAAGGTCAGCATGTTTGAGATGAACAAGTATCTTGCCCAGCATCTCAAATGAAATGTGTTTCACGGCAAGTTTCGCACGCCTGTGAGGCGAAAGAACCGGGTGGCGGTGCTATGGCTGAGCCGCTCTTCGCAAGGCAGCGGCATCAAGGCGGTCGCGAACTGCTGCTTGGCGTAGGTAGTGGGCCGCAGAGCGCAGGCGGGTCGCTTCATCCGTTCGACGCTGATCTTCCAGTTGTCTGATCTTAAGCTCATGCCTCGCAACCGCACGCTCGCGGCAGTCAGCCCAGTGCTCAAGGGCTTGCGCGTGCTGGAGGAGTTCTGGCGGATGGCAGACCTCGATCATCTGCGCACCAAATTATGTGCATTCCAAGCAGGGGCATTCTTATAGGCGGTTATAGCTGAACAGGGGCTGATAGGACTCCTATCCTCCTGAAAGCAGATGCAGCGGGAGCTTGGCGTCTCTGTCAGCCCTGCACCGAACGATGATTACTTGCAATGATCGGCAGTGGTGCAAACGCGTCTGGCATCGTGCAGTGATCATGGCTCACTCACTTTGATCGTCCTTTCGCTTCCCTAATCGACGGATCAGGGAGGCAAGTTCGTCCGGAAGCACCTCCTGGAGCGCCACTGGGTGCTGAACTTGCAACCATCTTCCAATTTCAGCGGCAAGCTCGGCTGGCGTCAGCGAGCCCCCGAAAGGATTGTTTGTTCCTAAAAGGCTACTGGGCTGCCTAGGTCGTGTGGACGGATTTGATCAGGATGAAGCTGAGAGCAAGGGTGACGAAGGAGCCGTAGTTCTCATCCGTCTTCTCGCAGCGTAAAGCAACGCGCTTGAAGCGCTTGAGCTTTCCCATGGTCTGCTCGATGCGAGCCCGCCCACGGTAGAGCGCCTTGGGAAAGAACTTCGGCTTGTCTTTGGTCGTCGTGCGGTACGGAATGGCCGGGCAGATGCCACGGGAACGAGCAGCCTGCCGGTTGGCTTTAGCGTCATAGCCCTTGTCACCCACAACCGCCCGCGGCGTGATCTCAGGACCAAGGTCGAGCAGCGTCTCGAAGTGAGGGCTGTCGCTGGCCTCACCGCCGGTCAGATGAAAGCCCAGCGGCTCGCCATCCCAGTCGGTCTTGAGGTGGATCTTGGTCGAGAACCCGCCGCGCGAGCGGCCCAGGGCCTGGCGGCTCTGCCCCCTTTTGCGCCTGCCGCCGAGACATGGGCGCGC
>NZ_QDGA01000211.1 GCF_003347665.1 Microvirga calopogonii | reverse complement strand
CCGGCGATGTCCGAATGGGGAAACCCAGTGCAATCCGTTGCACTATCACAGCATGAATACATAGTGCTGTGAGGCGAACCGGGGGAACTGAAACATCTAAGTACCCCGAGGAAAAGAAATCAACCGAGATTCCCCCAGTAGCGGCGAGCGAACGGGGAACAGCCCAGAGCCTGAATCAGCCTGAGTGTTAGTGGAAGCGTCTGGAAAGTCGCGCGATACAGGGTGACAGCCCCGTACACAAAAGCACTCTGGTTGTGAGCTCGATGAGTAGGGCGGGACACGTGGTATCCTGTCTGAATATGGGGGGACCATCCTCCAAGGCTAAATACTCCTGACTGACCGATAGTGAACCAGTACCGTGAGGGAAAGGCGAAAAGAACCCCGGCGAGGGGAGTGAAACAGAACCTGAAACCGTGTACGTACAAGCAGTGGGAGCCTCTTTTATGGGGTGACTGCGTACCTTTTGTATAATGGGTCAGCGACTTATATTCTGTAGCAAGGTTAACCGTATAGGGGAGCCGCAGGGAAACCGAGTCTTAACTGGGCGTTAAGTTGCAGGGTATAGACCCGA
This sequence comes from Microvirga calopogonii, assembly GCF_003347665.1. Taxonomy (GTDB): domain Bacteria; phylum Pseudomonadota; class Alphaproteobacteria; order Rhizobiales; family Beijerinckiaceae; genus Microvirga; species Microvirga calopogonii. The sequence goes on along the minus strand of NZ_QDGA01000211.1, from coordinate 2,255 downwards.
AACCCGGTGATCTAGCCATGGGCAGGTTGAAGGTTGGGTAACACTAACTGGAGGACCGAACCGACTAATGTTGAAAAATTAGCGGATGACCTGTGGCTGGGGGTGAAAGGCCAATCAAACCGGGAGATAGCTGGTTCTCCCCGAAAGCTATTTAGGTAGCGCCTCGTGAATTCATCTCCGGGGGTAGAGCACTGTTTCGGCTAGGGGGCCATCCCGGCTTACCAACCCGATGCAAACTACGAATACCGGAGAATGTTATCACGGGAGACACACGGCGGGTGCTAACGTCCGTCGTGAAGAGGGAAACAACCCAGACCGCCAGCTAAGGTCCCAAAGTCATGGTTAAGTGGGAAACGATGTGGGAAGGCACAGACAGCCAGGATGTTGGCTTAGAAGCAGCCATCATTTAAAGAAAGCGTAATAGCTCACTGGTCGAGTCGGCCTGCGCGGAAGATGTAACGGGGCTAAACCATGCACCGAAGCTGCGGCAGCGACACTATGTGTTGTTGGGTAGGGGAGCGTTCTGTAAGCCGTCGAAGGTGGCCTGTGAGGGCTGCTGGAGGTATCAGAAGTGCGAATGCTGACATAAGTAACGATAAAGCGGGTGAAAAGCCCGCTCGCCGGAAGACCAAGGGTTCCTGTCCAACGTTAATCGGGGCAGGGTGAGTCGACCCCTAAGGCGAGGCCGAAAGGCGTAGTCGATGGGAAACAGGTTAATATTCCTGTACTTGGTGTTACTGCGAAGGGGGGACGGAGAAGGCTATGTCGGCCGGGCGACGGTTGTCCCGGTTTAAGCGTGTAGGTGTGTGTTCCAGGTAAATCCGGTTCACTTTAACACTGAGGCGTGATGACGAGGCACTACGGTGCTGAAGTGACAAATGCCCTGCTTCCAGGAAAAGCCTCTAAGCATCAGGTAACACGAAATCGTACCCCAAACCGACACAGGTGGTCAGGTAGAGAATACCAAGGCGCTTGAGAGAACTCGGGTGAAGGAACTAGGCAAAATGGTGCCGTAACTTCGGGAGAAGGCACGCTGGTGTGTAGGTGAAGTGACTTGCTCACGGAGCTGAAACCAGTCGAAGATACCAGCTGGCTGCAACTGTTTATTAAAAACACAGCACTGTGCAAACACGAAAGTGGACGTATACGGTGTGACGCCTGCCCGGTGCCGGAAGGTTAATTGATGGGGTCAACCGCAAGGTGAAGCTCTTGATCGAAGCCCCGGTAAACGGCGGCCGTAACTATAACGGTCCTAAGGTAGCGAAATTCCTTGTCGGGTAAGTTCCGACCTGCACGAATGGCGTAATGATGGCCAGGCTGTCTCCACCCGAGACTCAGTGAAATTGAACTCGCTGTGAAGATGCAGTGTACCCGCGGCAAGACGGAAAGACCCCGTGAACCTTTACTATAGCTTGACACTGAACATTGAGCCTTGATGTGTAGGATAGGTGGGAGGCTTTGAAGCGTGGACGCCAGTCTGCGTGGAGCCAACCTTGAAATACCACCCTTTAATGTTTGATGTTCTAACGTGGACCCGTGATCCGGGTTGCGGACAGTGTCTGGTGGGTAGTTTGACTGGGGCGGTCTCCTCCTAAAGCGTAACGGAGGAGCACGAAGGTCAGCTAATCCTGGTCGGACATCAGGAGGTTAGTGCAATGGCATAAGCTGGCTTGACTGCGAGCGTGACGGCGCGAGCAGGTGCGAAAGCAGGTCATAGTGATCCGGTGGTTCTGAATGGAAGGGCCATCGCTCAACGGATAAAAGGTACTCCGGGGATAACAGGCTGATACCGCCCAAGAGTTCATATCGACGGCGGTGTTTGGCACCTCGATGTCGGCTCATCACATCCTGGGGCTGAAGTAGGTCCCAAGGGTATGGCTGTTCGCCATTTAAAGTGGTACGCGAGCTGGGTTTAGAACGTCGTGAGACAGTTCGGTCCCTATCTGCCGTGGGCGCTGGAGAATTGAGGGGGGCTGCTCCTAGTACGAGAGGACCGGAGTGGACGCATCACTGGTGTTCGGGTTGTCATGCCAATGGCACTGCCCGGTAGCTAAATGCGGAAGAGATAAGTGCTGAAAGCATCTAAGCACGAAACTTGCCCCGAGATGAGTTCTCCCTGAGACTTTAAGTCTCCTGAAGGAACGTTGAAGACGACGACGTTGATAGGCCGGGTGTGTAAGCGCAGCGATGCGTTGAGCTAACCGGTACTAATGAACCGTGAGGCTTAACCTTACAACGCCGAAGATGTTTTGGCG
>NZ_QDGA01000210.1 GCF_003347665.1 Microvirga calopogonii | reverse complement strand
TTGATCGCCACGAACGACATGGTCGGCCGTTGCACCGCCTCCGCGATCGCCTCGGCATCGCGATAATCGTTCTTATGCCCTTTGAGGAACGGTTTGATGTATTGGGCCGGGATCAGGCGCACGTCATGGCCGAGCGCTTGGAGCTGACGGCCGATGTGATGGGCTCCGGCACAGGCTTCCATGCCGATCAGACACGGCGGAATGTGGGCCAGGCGCTGCGGGAGCTGGGTACGGGAGAGCTTGATGCGCAGCACGATGGCGCCACGTTCATCCTGACCGACGAGATGGAAGCTGTTCTTGCCCAGATCGATGCCCAGGGTGGCAATGGCGGCAGAGAAAGAAGACCGTGACATGGGACGTGCTCCTTGCGTGGCTCGAAGCCCCACAGCTTACGAACAAGCGGGGCAGGAGCACGGCCGGACCATCCCATTAGTAACATTAAGCAGCCTGAGTGAACGTCCGCTCAACCTGCGAGTGCGGAAGTTCGAACGAGGCCCGTCTCCTGTCAAAGGCGGCGGTTGGTGTTCCGCTCATGAGCTCGTTCTAATCCGCGTATCGGCGATCCCCCTCCCCGCCGGTGTTCCTGCTCATAGGAACACCGGTATGGGCAAGACCTGCTCTCTCGACCGGATTAGGTTGCCAGGACAATCACACCAAACTCCCCAACCTGCCGGAATCCGAGAGCCTCGTAAGAGCGGCGGGCGGCCGGATTTTCGGTGAAGAGCACAGCTCGCGTCACACCCTCCTGTTCAGCCACTCGGAGCGCCCCGGCCACCACGCGGCGAGCATAGCCACGCCCGCGCAGCCCGGGGGGCGTCCAAACACCTCCGATCTGGACATTGTCCCGGACCCGCGCATTGTGGGTGCACACCGAGACAGGGATACCATCCACCTCGAGCAGAAAGGCTTCTCCGCGCGCGACATGCCCTTCGATGGTGCCGGCGGCAAAAGCACGGGTCGCGTCCTCTTCCGGCAAGCCCGTACACTCCACCTCGTAGCCGAAGCGCCAATCCCGCAGCAGATCAAGATCGCGCTCCTGCGCACGGCGACACGCGACAGTGCAGGAGCTGAGAGGCGCAGGAGGGATCAGGTCGGAGAGGTTCAGGGCAAACAGGTCCTCCAGCGATCGCCTTTGGACAGCCGGAGCACCCAACCCCACATGAGCCGCTTCCACCTGGTGCCAAGGACCACCAAGACCAACCAAGGATCGTCCTGTGGTCTCGACCGCCAGTCTCACCAGGGCCGCAGCACTCTCTGGCGCCTGGAGATAAATGATCCCGTTCCAGGTGTGCATGGCAACGCCAGCCACCTGCCTGTCGGTCACGGCAATCGCATAGGTGCCCTGAAGCGGCTTGCCCTCGTCGACAAGGCCGCCCCGCGCCAGGAATGAGCGCAGGAACAGAGAGCTGTCAGCATGCCGGGCCAGGAAGGCGTCGACCTGGGCTTCTTCCCCAGGGCGCGCGAGGCGAACTGTCGTGTTGTCCATTCGCCGACCTCCTCCACGGCTGCTCGGGATGCTCAAGTGCTGGTTTTTGTGGCTCCAGCCTGTGGCTTACACCAGCGGGCCTGCAGCTCGCTAGTGGGCGATCATGACCTCCGCCTCGACCTCAACGGGAAAGTTGAGCGGCAGACCGGCAACGCCAACGGCCGAGCGGGCGTGGCGGCCGATCTCGGGGCCGAAGACCTCAAGGATCAGGTCCGAGAAGCCGTTGATGACCGCGGAGGGCTTGTCGAAGCCGGGCACGCAGTTGACCATGCCGAACACGCGGCACCAGCCGGTAATGTGGTCGAGGTCGCCCAGTTCACGCTGCAGGCTGCCGAGAATGGACAACCCCACCTTTCGGGCGACCTCACGCCCCTGCTCGAGGGAGATGCTGTCCCCGACAGATCCGAAGGGGCCGGATGGACTGCCATCCGCCTCTTGGGGACCGTGCCCTGACACGAAGGCGCGGTCGCGCCGGACATTCACCCAGGGAAAGGGGAGGACCAGTCCCGGCGGTCCTTTCAGGGACTCAGGCAACACCAATCCGAGTTCCTTGAGCCTTCCTCCGATTCTCGACATGCAGCCCTCCCTCGTCCACCAGGCGAGCTTGAAGTTAGCTGTTCCCACGCGGACGAGCATCGGGGCATGGGAGGTACGAATTTCCTTGGGAACGCTACAAAGGCGAGGAACCTGGAGCTTAGCGTTCAAATCAAGCTTTGCCTTGGAGCACGAAGGGGTGAGGCAATTGCGGGTGGTCATCATTCCGACAGAGCGACCTGCCGCGAGAAAGGGCTGCCGTTCACGGACGCTATCGTTGCCCCGCGGCACCTCATACCTTCTGAGTTTGGGTGAGGCGACAAGGAAGGCAGTACATCCGTGCCTATCCTTGTCCCTCGGGCCAAGCGGCCACGGCTGCGGATCTAGGGGCTCTCAATGACAGGCGAATGACGGACACCAGTGGCCGGCCCGACGATGATCTAGTGGGTCGTCTGCCGTCGGATATGGTATAGAGGTATGGTGATCCTCGTGTTGCGAGGTGCCCCATGTCGCGCCACCAGAAAGATCCACTACGCCCGCTCACCGTAGACGAGCGCAAAGAACTCACCCGCCTGAGTCGCTCGCCGAGCGCCCCTGCCGCCGAGGTCGACCGTGCCCGTGCCCTGCTGGCGATTGCCGAGGGTGCCAGCTACACCGCCGCCGCGCGTCTGGTCGGGCGCGGCCACAACGAGACCATCTCGGCCTGGGTCAGCCGCTTCAACCGCGAAGGGCTGGCGGCTGTGCGCCCGCACCACGGCGGCGGACCGCGCATCCGCTACGGGGCTCACGCGCAGCAGCGCATCCTGGCCGAGTGGGCGCGATTGCCCGAGCGCGAGACGGACGGCACCGCGACCTGGTCGTTGAGCCTGCTGCAGA
>NZ_QDGA01000021.1 GCF_003347665.1 Microvirga calopogonii | reverse complement strand
CTAGCCCGGAAAATTCATGGAGGGTTGGCGGGTGTAGCTCAAGCCCCTGAGATGACTTAGGATTTGGTTGTCGAAGCCGATCCGCGTCATTTCTGGGAGAACCCACCCGCCATGAACCACTCTACGCTTCCACTACCGGGCCTGTCACCTGTTACCGGCAAAACCGTACTGGCTCGGTTCGACGGCGGCCTGCTGTCCTCCGACGCCGGAGTTCTCGCCCTGCGCGAGGTGGAGAAGCGTTTGGGTGTCGCCGAGCGGCTCGCCGCGTGCATCGATGACCCACGCTCTCAGGATCAGGTCATTCATCGCCTGGCCGATCTGATCCGCTTCCGGCTGTTGATGATCGCTGCCGGTTATGAGGATTGCAACGACGCCATCAGCCTGCGCTCCGACCCGATCTTCAAGATGGCGCAGGACGTGCTGCCATCGGATCGCCATCTCGCCTCACAGCCGACGCTCTCGCGCCTGGAGAATATGCCCGATGCGCGGTCGCTGCTGCGTATGGGACGCACGATGATCGATCTGTACTGCGCTTCGTTCGGACAGGTGCCGAAGCAGATCGTGCTCGACCTCGACGACACTTTCGATGCCGTTCACGGCGACCAGCAGCTGCGGCTGTTCAATGCCCATTACGACGAATACGGCTTTCAGCCCATAGTCGTGTTCGACGGTGAGGGCCGCTTCATCACGGCCGTGCTGCGGCCGGCCCGTCGGCCCAAGGGCAGCGAGATCCGGGCTCATCTGCGCCGGCTCATCCGGGCGATCCGAACCCACTGGCCCACCACCCGCATCCTGATCCGGGCTGACAGCCATTACTGCGGTCCGCTGGTGATCGATTGGTGCCGAGCCAACGGCGTTGACTTCATCCTCGGAGTGGCCTCAACCTCGACCCTGCGCCGGCACGTTGCGGGTCTGGAGGCGAGCGCCAAGGCGCGCTTTGCCGCGGCTCCTCGGAAAGGCAAGGTGCGGCGCTTCACGGAGTTCTTCGACGGTGCTGCAAGCTGGAGCCGGGTCGAGCGCATCATCGCTCGTGTCGAAGCGGGCGCGCAGGGCAGCGACACGCGGTTCATCGTCACCAATCTCACTGGCGGCAAAGCCAGAACGCTCTATGAGCGGATCTACTGTCGGCGCGGCACGGCGGAAAACCACATCAAGGCCTGGAAAGCCCACCTGGCGGCCGACCGCACGTCCTGCTCCCGAGCGACGGCGAACCAATTCCGGCTGTTCCTGCATGCCGGCGCCTATTGGCTGATGTGGGTCCTGCGGGCGAGGATGCCGAAGCGCTCGCTCTGGCGCATCGCGCAATTCGACACCTTGCGGCTGCGCCTGATCAAGATCGCCGCCCGGGTGGTTGAACGGAAGACCCAGATCCAGCTGCACTTGCCGAGCGCCTGTCCTGACCAGACGATCCTGCGCGTGGTTCTCGGCCGTCTGCCGCGCCTCGTCACCTGATCAATGGGGCGCACACGCCCCTGACCCGAGCCCTGTCCCGTCCACCTGCAAACCCGCCGCTCTCATCCGCCAAGCCGAATCCTTGGAGGTGGTGAAGACATGCCTGAAAGCCCGTCAAAGCTACCAGTAAGGCTCGCAAAGCCAACCTCAGAAGGGTCGCCGTGAATTAATCGGGCTAGGTGGGTTCGACTCCCACTCTCTTCCGCCATCGTCACCCATCGGCCTGACGCACGGACGGAATTAGCGTTCGTCCGCCTGTGCCGCGATCAATGGGATGGGTTGCACCCACGGGACGACCCGGCCGGAGCCGCGGCAGCGTTTTTCATGGGATCAAGGCCACTTGCTGTCGCGGGATGATCCGACGGCGATTCCGGGGTGGGTCCTTTGGGAGTCGTACCGATATAGGAGCCGCCAAGGCCGCCGGTCCAACCGGACGATCCTGCCGTTCCCGGCGAAGTGCCGGCGGCTTGATTGTTCTGATCGGGCGCCGTCGCGGCCGTGGTCGCAGGCTCTTCCGGGCAGGGATTCAGTCCCGCAGTCTGCGCCCAACACGGTGTCGATAAGCCGACAGCCGCAACGAGAAGGATCAGGGGGGCACGCATGGCGTCCGGCTCCTCTTGGCTAAGCTCTCGGAGCAACGTGGCGGAGCGCGGTGAGTTCCGGAGGTTCCCTAGACCACTTTGACCTGCGGCGATCCCGCCTCCGCTCGGCCGATGATCCGCGCCGATGGATAGCCGGCCTCGACGATGCGCCCGAGAATCTGCTCTGCCCGCCCCGGCGCGCAGGCGACGAGGAGCCCGCCAGAGGTCTGGGGATCCGTGAGCAATTGCCTCTGCCATGGCTCGAGGCCGTCGGGCAGCAGGATGCCGTCCGCGTAGCTGTCCCAATTGCGTGTCGAGGCGCCTGTCACATAGCCTGTCCGGGCAAGCGATTGGGCTTCCCGAAGCAAGGGCAGGCGGGCATGGTCGATGCTCAGGGTCAGGCCGGACCCGCGAGCCATTTCGAGGCCGTGCCCGAGAACACCGAAGCCGGTCACATCCGTGATGGCATGGACGTCGGGGTCCCGGGCGAGCTCGGCGCCGATCCTGTTGAGCAGGGTGACCGAGCTTATCATTTCCGCGTAGGCTTCCGGGGCAAGCGCATCCTTCTTGAAGGCCGCCGAATAGATGCCGACGCCCAGGGCCTTCGTCAGGATCAGTGCGTCCCCGGCTTGCGCTCCGCTGTTGCGGCGGATCTCGCCGGGTTTCGCCGTTCCGATCACCGCAAGGCCGTATACGGGCTCGGGGCAGTCGATGGAGTGCCCGCCTGCCACCGGGATGCCCGCTTCGGCGCAGATCGCGGCGCCGCCCCTCAGGATCTCCCGAACGGTCGCAGGGCCAATCTTGCCCAGCGGCATGCCGAGGATCGCCAGCGCCATGATCGGGCGCCCGCCCATGGCATAGACGTCCGAAATAGCGTTGGTTGCCGCGATGCGTCCGAAATCGAACGGATCATCCACCATCGGCATGAAGAAATCCGTGGTGGCGATGATGCAGGTCTCGTCATCCAGTTGCCAGACGGCTGCATCATCCGCCGTTTCAGTGCCGACGAGAAGCTGCCGGAACGGCCCGACCGCCGGCTGCTCGGAGAGAAGTTGCTGGAGGACGGACGGTGCCAGTTTGCATCCGCAGCCGCCACCATGGGACAAATGACTGAGCCGAACGTTTTGCGTATCCATGAGCGTCCTCCTCTCATTTTCAAAGCATGGTTTCAGGTCGGGGCGCGTAAGGCAACCACGCTGATCTTCAGGGCGTTACCCTGGCAGTCAAGCTCTGAGGGCGGGGCCAGGATCTTGCGTTTCGATGCGCGGAATGCCCCTATGGAGAGGCTGCCGATGAATTACCATGAATGCGCTTGGAGCAGGGGAGCCTATGACGCCGGTTAAGGATGCCAGGCAGGAGCATGAGGATCCCACGAACCCTACTGCTCTGGAGGCACCGATCACGGTTATTCCTTTCGATGGGACTGGGGTGTTGCGAGGAACGCGGGCGATCCCGTCGGAGGTGCCGGTCAATCTTGTCTATGGCGGAATTCCATTCGCCGTCATGATGACGACACCCTCCTACCTGGACGATTTCGCTTTAGGCTTCAGCCTGACCGAGGGTGTCATCAGGCATTCGCAGGATATTCGTGGCATTCATGTCGAACAGGATGAGCGCGGCCTTCGTCTCGCCATCGATCTGGTTCCGGACAGGCTGCACGAACATCTGGCACGAAAGCGCGCCCTGTCGGGACGAACGGGCTGCGGATTGTGCGGCATCGATGACCTGAAGGCCCTGCCTCAGGCCCGGGCACCCGAAGGACGAGCGCCGGTCATCGCCATATCGGCCATTCATTCGGCTCTCCTCGATCTCGATCGTCAGCAGGCTCTCAACGAGTTGACCCATGCCGTCCATGCCGCCGCCTGGGCCGATCTCGATGGAACCATCCGCTTCGTGCGCGAGGATGTCGGCCGTCATAATGCTCTCGACAAACTCATCGGGGCGGCATGCCGGGCGGGTACGAAACCGGAAAGCGGTTTCGTCGTCGTCACGAGCCGCTGTTCCTTCGAGCTGGTGGAGAAGGTTGCCGCCTTCGGGGCGAGAACCCTCGTTTCGATCTCGGCGCCCACCTCGCTCGCCTTGGAGCGAGCACGGCATCTCGACATCACACTCATCGGTATCGCCCGCCGCGACACCATGACGGTCTTCCATGGGATCGATCGAATCAAAGCCCCGGATGCGAAATCGGCTTCACGTTCGGGGCTTTAAACTTTCGCTCCATTGCATCTTTCCACGCAAAACCGGTTCCCACTTTTGCGTTCGGTGCCTTAGAGCCTCGGACCCAAAAGTGGACACCACTTTTGGGATTCATCCGATGCTCCTTCTCTTGACTGGCGCATCGGATGAGGCGGAAAACCGGGTCCACTTTTCCGCCCGATGCGCTAGTGAACGTGTCCCGTGAACACGTATCCAACGCCTCGCACCGATTTCACGAGCATGGGGTGCTTCGGATCGGGCTCGATCTTGCGCCGAAGACGCGCCACCTGGGCGTCGATCGAGCGATCGATGGCCTCCCAGTGTCGGCCACGCGTCAGGTCCATCAGCTGGTCGCGATTAAGCACTCGGCCCGGATGGCGGGCCAACGTCGCCAAAAGCTCGAATTCTCCCGTGGTCAGCGCGATCTCGGAGCCGTCCGGCGCCTTCAGCTCCCGCCGTCCGAGATCGAGCCTCCATCCGTCGAACCGGATGATGTCGCCGGCATCCGGAGGCGCTGTAGAGCTTGATTCCACCGGCAAGGCAGGATGGGTGCGGCGTAGGACGCTCCTGATCCGGGCCAGGACCTCGCGTAGGTGAAACGGCTTGGCGATGTAGTCGTCGGCTCCCACCTCGAGACCCACCACCATGTCGACCATGTCGGACCTTCCGGTCAGCATGATGATACCGGTCTTGTCCGTACGCGGCCGCGCTCGGACCTCCCGGGCAAGCTGAAAGCCGTCCTCGCCGGGTAGGACCAGATCCAGGAGCACCAGATCGATCTTCGCACGGATCAGGCATTCCCGCATGGCCTCGCCGTTGGCGGCGGCGCTGACCTGAAAACCTTCATCGGTCAGATAGCGGGTGAGCATCTGACGGATTTTGGCATCGTCATCTACGATGAGGATATGCGGCGCCTCTGTCATCTCGGGCTAAGGTCCATGAGTTCCGTCGCTCTTGACGTTGATGCTGCCACGTTACCGGACGGATTTGGAATATGGAAATCCTCCTGAATCACCACGGTCCAGCTGTAAGCTGTCTCCGAAGCATTCGTCCCACCTCCGAGAGCGACTGTGCCGGCCATTTGCAATCCCCTGTCAGAGGTTCTGTCACGAACCGTTACAGGGCGACATACAATCGCACGGGACAACGGCACAGGTGTGACATTCGCCTGCTGTAGTCACGACAGTCAGGATCGTGATCGGAGCATCCTATGTACTCCTCCCATCTCCTTCCCTCAGCTGGAAGCGCAACCCTACCGATATCCGGCATTTCATCGGAGGATTTGACCTTGGAGCATCTGTTTGCCGGCCAGCCCGCAGACAAGTTCGCCGCCGGGGAGGGAGTGTTCTGGGAGGGCGATATGGCGTCCGACATCTTTCAGATCGTCGAGGGCTGCCTGCGCCTGTACCGCCTCCTGCCCGACGGACGACGGGCGATCATGGGTTTCAGGTTTGCCGGCGAGACGCTCGGGCTCTCCTGCGAGGGAACATATTGCTACACGGCCGAAGCCGTTACGCCAGTGCGGCTGCGGCGGCTGAGCCGTGCCCGCCTGCGGGCGATGAGCGAGGAGGCCAGGCCTTTGCAGTCCCTGTTTCTCGCGAAGGTCTTTGAGGAGATCCGCGACGCCAGGCAGCATATCATCGTGCTGGGGCAATTGGGGGCCGAGGAGCGGGCGGCTCATTTCCTGGTGTCCGCAGCACTCCGGACGGGAGCCGACCAAAGGCGTCCGGTGACCATTGAGCTGCCCATGACGCGCCAGGACATCGCCGATTATCTCGGCCTGACCATTGAGACCGTCTGCCGAGTCCTGTCGAAGCTCAAGCGCGACGGATTGGTCGCCTTGGACGGACGCCACAGGATCATCCTGCTTCGGATGACGGATCTGCAACGTCTCGCCGGCGAGTTCGACGACGCCGAGCCGCAGGCTCCGGGCTGGACCCCGGCAAAGTGGCCGCATTGATTGTCGAGGAGGCGATGTCTTCCACATCTAAGGATGTGCATTTGGTGGGTGAGCATCAGGCCGGTCCCAAAAGCGCAAGTCCACATTTCCGCACGATGCTCTAGTCTGGAAGCCAGCCCGGAATGGGGCGGAGCAATCATATTCCGGACTGACGCGAAGTTGCCGACGATCGCCCGGGTCTGGCGGTAATTTCGCTTTTGGTCCGAAGAGTTCGGAACAGGGGCGGGGATCGGATCGCATGAGCCAGGGTGTCAAAGGGAGGTATCCATTGGGTTCTGCCGGAGGGACGAGCGATCTGGTCAACGGCCCCGATCACTCGCTCTTTCAGCTGGTGTTCGACCAAGCCGTGGTAGGCATCGAGCTGGTGGATAGCGGCGGCCGCCTGCTCGACGTGAACGCCGCCGTGTGCACCCTGCTCGGCTATGCCAGAGATGAGCTGATCGGGCGCAGCTTCGAGGAGATCGTTCACCCAGAGGATCGGCCGCGGGTGTTGGCGCTCGCGGCCCGACTCATGGCACGCGAGATTCCCAGCTATCGGATCGAGAAGCGCTATCTGCGCAAGAACGGTACAACCGCCTGGGTTCGGGTGACCTCGTCCTTGGCCGCGGCCGATCCAGAGCGCCCTTACCGTCTTTCCATCGTCGAGGATATCGGTGAGCGCAAGCAGGCCGAAGAGGTGCAACGGGCAAGTGAGGCCCGGCTGCGCACCATCCTGGAGGCTATCCCCATCGGGGCGATCCTGTCGGACGCCGATGGTCGTGTGATCGAGGCCAACAAGGCCTATCTCGATCTGATCGGCCGCTCACTGACTGATCTCCGCGCAGGCCGGGTGCGCTGGGACGAGATCACGCCACCCGAATGGCTGGCCGCCGACGAGCGCGCCATCGCCGAGGCGCGGGCCCATGGCGTCTCCTCCATGTACGAAAAGGAATATCTCCGAAACGGCGAACGCATCCCGGTTCTCATGAAACTGGCTTCGGTCAACAATGGCCACACCTTCGCGGTGTTCGTGCTCGACCTGACGGAACGCAAGGCTTCCGAGGCGGCCCTGCAGGCGCGGACGACGGAGTGGGAGGCCCTGATCGAGACTGCCCCGGTGGCAGTCTGGTTTACCTACGATCCCGACCTGCGCGACGTAAGGGCCAATCGGCTTGCCTCCGAGCTGCCCGAACTGTCTCTCGTATTCGGGTCGTCGGATCCGCAATCCGGGCCATTGTCCCAACGCCGCATCTTCCGGAATGGCGCGGAGGTCACGCCGGATCAAGCGCCCCTTCGGCGGGCGATCCAAGGTGAGGAAGTGCGCAACGAGGAGTGGGGAAGCCGCTTCGAGGACGGTCGGCGCGTGGACCTGCTGTACAATGCCTCGCCACTGCGAGACCGCTCAGGCGCCGTAGTCGGAGCGATTGCCGCCGCCGTCGACATCACGGCCCGCAAGCACTCAGAAGCGATCTTACAGGAACGCGAGGCGCGACTTCATTCCATTCTGGAAACGGTGCCGGAGGCCCTGATCACGATCAGCGAAAAGGGAACCGTCGAGTCTTTCAGCCGCTCGGCGGCAATCCTGTTCGGGTATCTGCCCGACGAGGTGATCGGGCGAAACATCAGCATGTTGATGCCTTCGCCATATCGGGAGGCGCATGACGGCTACCTGGAACGTTACCTGCGGACGGGTGAGAAGCGCATCATCGGCATCGGTCGTGTTGTCAGCGGTCAGCGCAAGGACGGCAGCGTGTTTCCGATGGAACTCGCCGTAGGCGAAGTGAAGGTGGGTGGACAGCACATATTCACCGGCTTTATCCGTGATCTCACCACGACTCAGAAGGTCGAGCAGGAGCTGCGCCAAGCTCAGAAGATGGAGGCTGTCGGCCAACTGACCGGCGGCGTTGCGCACGACTTCAACAACCTGCTTACCGTTATTCTCGGCAATCTCGAAATGCTTGAGATGCGGCTGACGGACCATCGTGAACTGGAATTGGTGAGAGAGGCGCGAGAGACGGCTGAACATGGTGCCCAGCTGACCGAGAGACTGCTTGCCTTCGGGCGTCGGCAGCCGCTGCAGCCCACACTGACTGATGTCGGAGATCTCCTGGGCGAGATGACGCCCCTGTTGCGACGGACCTTGGGGGAGACGATCCAGGTAAGGAGCCGTTCGGACAGTGACCTCTGGCAGATCCTAGTCGATCCAAGCCAGCTGCAGAACGCGATCCTGAACCTGGCGATCAACGCACGCGATGCCATGCCGGCCGGCGGTCGGCTGACGATCATGGCCGAGAATGCGGAGCTCGAGCCGGACTACGCCCGGATGCATCCGGAAGTACGAGCTGGTCGCTACGTGCTGGTGGCCGTTACCGATACCGGCACCGGCATGCCCAGGGAGATACAGGAGCGCGCGTTCGAGCCGTTCTTCACCACGAAGGAAGTGGGGGCCGGAAGCGGGCTTGGCCTGTCGATGGTCTATGGCTTCGTCAAGCAGTCGGGTGGCCATGTGATGATCTACAGCGAACCCGGTCATGGGACGACGATCAGGATGTATCTGCCACGTGTCGCGATTCTGGATGAGGTCGTGGAGGCGCCCGCACCCGTGATATCCGTGGAAGCCCTGCATGGACAGAATGAGACCGTGCTTTTGGTCGAAGACGAGCCGCGGGTACGACGGATGACGGCGGCCCGTCTGCAGGATCTCGGGTACCGCGTCCTGGATGCGGCCAGCGGCCCCGCGGCGCTGGCAATGCTTGACCTCCATCCGGAGATCGACCTGCTGTTTACCGACATGGTGATGCCCGGCGGCATGACCGGAAACGATCTGGCCGAGGCCGTCCATGTCAGACGACCCGAGATCAAGGTGCTGTTCACGTCAGGCTATGCCGAGCTGGATCTGGTCCGGCGCGGCCAGGCTACCGAGGCGCGTTGGCTCAAGAAGCCCTACAGCACATTGGAACTGGCGCGAACACTTCGAGAGATCCTCGAGACCCGAGGACCATAGTCCAGGCTTTGTGGTAATCTAAGCTGGAGGGCAAGCCACGCCTGCGGGGCGATTACAAACCGTTACAAAGCGACACACGATTTCACGGCTGCGTGGTTCGGACGTAACAGGAGCAGGATTTTATGGTCCTGATCACGATGGGAGACAGTCATGAATGTCGCTCGTCCTATCTCCTTCCTTAGTGCCGGAGCACGCGCCGCCCTGGCGCTGACGGCCCTCATCGGGGCCGCAGATTTCGCGACCGGACTGGCCTTCAGTCGGAGCGCGATTCAAATGCGGGTGGACGGCGTCATGCGTCATGCCCCGGCTCTGACTTCGCCCGATGGAGGGGATGAAGCAACCGCTCCGCTTCATTGATCGCCTCGCCGATTTTCACCTCTACTGAATGGGGCCCGGCATGCCCGTTTTTGATGAATCCGCACTCAACGACAATGATGAGACTTTGGCATACCTGGGTAGCATCCTGTCTGAGTCTGAGGGCAGTACGCGAGCGCAGCGCAGCCGTCATGGCCTGGTCGAAGTCACGTCCCTGGTCCTGCCTCGGTACAGGCACGTCGTCTGCATTCCCCTGATTGTTGGCGTTGCCGTCTCGATCACCATTCCGAGCCTGTAGCCGCTCTCTGTTTCAGGGGAGAAGCCTTCATGGTTGCCTCAGCCGTTATGATCCTTCCGCTCCTGCTCGCGGTTGTTCTATCCGTGCTCGCGCTCGCCCGAAGCGAGGATGCGCGGGTACGAGTTCCAACGGCACGGCGTCGGCACCTTTAGCTCGGCGGAGACACGCTCTCATGGCACAACGCGTGTAGGAGCCTCTCATCCGCTGAGTCGGCCTTTCGGATTAAACCTATAGGGACAATTTGGCGCCTGTCCTCGCGTGTTAACATGAGTTAAAAATGTGAGTGTTGAACCAGAACGGTCTGCCACCCTCACACTGGTGGTAGAGGGGCGCCATGGACACTCCGCTTACCAGCCATCCGGTTTATCGCGCCTATGTGATCGATCCCAGGGGCGGGATCCTCATAGCTCATGCCCTGATCTGCCAAACCGACGAGGAGGCGATCAGCAAGGCTAAGGAATACGCCAATGGCAACGCTGTAGAGTTATGGGACAGAGGGCGCAAGATCGCGTTCATTCCATTAGGCGGCGCACCCTGTGTCGTCTTTTAACAGTGCTCATCGGCATTATCGGTTCAATTTTCATGCCTGCGGCTCGGATGGCTGAAACGCCACCTTGAAGACAAGACAACCATCCATCCCACTCACGGCGACAAAGCTGTTTATCGGGTCGCGGCAACGGTCCGCGAGAAGCAGGGTAAGATGGCCGGCATGTGCCCGCGCGGCACTTTCATCCGGGAAAATCTGTCCCCGTCCATCCACTGTCGGCTGGCCATTCAGGACGATATTGAAGAAGTATTTGGGCATAGATTCCATCTTCCCAACACCACCTCATACTCACCTACCTGATCGCGGTGCCGATGGCCTTGCCATTTGTCAATCTGCCGGGCGTCTCGTTTGGACGTGAAATCAGCAGCTTCCGAGTAGGGCCTTCGCTCTCATGCGCCTTGATAAAGTGCAACATCAACCGCTCTGACATGGAACAATGTCAGAAGCGGGAAGTGAGAAAGACATGACGATTTCCATCATCCGGCGCGTCAGACGGAAAGGCAGATTCAAGAGGTCTCGGCCGAAGTGTTGCGACCAGCGGACCCATGTAGTTCACCGCCATCCACGCGTCTTGCAAGGCGGTAGGTACGGGTAATGAATGTATCTTTTGCCGCCAAGTTAGCGCTCCATCGAGCCAACGTTGCACGGCAGCGACTAGCCCCTTCCGCACTCGTCGCTATATTCAGGACCGTCCATGCTCATGGCGAGTGCCTCAGAACAAGTCTCCGCATTGCGGCTCCTGGGACCGAACTTTTCTGAGTGCTGCCGTTGAACACCCATTCTCGTCAGCGTCTCCGTGACCCGGGTGGTATGCCGCCAGGGGTTCAACTCTTATGCGACGTTGGATTCGGCCACTGAACAGAGACAGTTTTCCAAAATGCTCGGCTAACAGATAGTAGATCATGACTCTGTGCTTGAGACGCCGCAACAGGGTCGAGCTTCTACGACGTAGCGGTCGGGATCAGGTAGAGGACGGCAGCAATGATAAGGTAGAGAGCCAATAGTTGGGCGCCCTTGAACCAGTTGGATTGGCCCGCCGTCACAACCGTTGCCCCAAGGAGCACAGCCCCGAACAGCATCCACATCTCTGCTTGCGAGAACACCAGTCGGAATTGCGGCTGCCCCATAGCCGGCGCGAGCAGCACCAGGACCGGCGCCACGAACAACGCAATCTGCACGCAACTTCCCAGGGCAATACCGACGCTGAGATCGGGACGGTTCATTCGACCCATGGCAATGGCCGATCCGGACTCGGCCGCGCCGCCGACGAGCGCGAGCACGATCACACCTATGAACATCTGCGACATGCCCAGCGAATGGCCGGCCTGCTCTGCCGCCCCTACGAGGATCTCACTCATCCATGCTGCGCCAATGGACGCGAGCAGGAGCATCGCGATACCCCATGCGAGGCTGGGATTATCGTGAGTTTCGTCGGCCGTGGCGGGGGTGGCCAGTTCGGCGAAGGTCTCCGGGTGGGTTCTCAGGGAGTAGATCAGGAAGAGCCCGTAGAGGCCCAGCAGCACGACGGCTACGACGATGTCCAGAGTAGCATGCACACCAAGGTGGGGCTCAGTTTCAAGGACACGGTGGAAAGCGCTCGGGAGTGCCAGGCTGATCCAGGCCAGAACCATGGTCGACGAGTAGGTTCGCACCGCATCGGGATTGTATTTCTGACTATGATGGCGCAGGCCGCCGAGCAGGAAGGACAAGCCGAGAGCGACCAGGAGGTTGGCAAGTAGCGCACCCACAATGGAGGCGCGCACCATCTCAAGTAGGCCGGCCCGCAGGGCAACCATGGCGATAATCAATTCCGGAAGATTGCCGAAGGTGGCATTGAGCAGGCCTCCAATCGTTGCGCCGGTGTGGGCGGCGACCTGCTCGGTTCCCTGGACGATGAGCTTGGCGAACGGCACGACGGCCAGGGCGGCACAGAAGAAGACTATTCCGGCCGGAACTCTACCGGCATGATCGAGGATGGCGGCGATGGGCGCGAGGACCAAGAGCCACAAGAGCGACGGCCTGAGCAACGATGCCTCGGACATCGCGTGTGCGTCAGGATAGGGTTTGTCCGTCATGGTCTCATCCTGTTCTCTTCCATGCGCTGGTCGGGCCACTTCGGTTCATCTTGTATATGTGCCCATCTCGCCCGAGCCGACCATCCCGTGTCATGGAGCACGCAAAAGCTCCTATCGCGCACATAGCGATAATCGGTCCGATCCGGTGCGAGCGGGCGGCTGCGAGGTCAAGATCCTCTTGGTCTGGGAGCAGATCATGTCGAGAGTCGCCGAGCCAATTCTGCGATGGCGCCTGTTTCGAAGCCCGCAACCGCGGCGGACATCAGTCGTGGCTCCATACTTCGCTGCCTTTCCAGGGAAGCCTAGCTCAGCCGAAACATGGCGCTTGATCGGTCGCGACAATCTTTTGACAGTTTAGGCCGCCACATCATGGATGACCGGCGCGCCGGTCCCCGCCAAGCGACGTCGAAGCGGTCGACGAGATCTTTGGTCCCGGTTATCGCCGCAGCATTCGGCAAGGCAAGGGCCACTCGACAGCGGAACCACCTGATGGCCCAAAATGTCAAGTGATTGTCCCCTTCCGTCAAGCATGGTGCCGCAACCTGTCTACATTGTTACCCTGGCGGACAGCAGAGGTCGACGGTTCAGCTGTTGGGGAAGGTTGCGATGAGGAGTGCAGGCTTAACGGTGTCCATCGGGCTCGGGCTGGGATTGACCGTTTCAAACTTGGATGCGAGTGCGATGGCACAGGGTGCACCCTCCGGCTTTAACGGCGCTTGGCTGTCGGGCAGCTCAGATTGTGCGGACGTTTACTCATCAGCGGGCAAAGGGGTCTCGTTCAAAAAGCCGGTCGATATTTTCGCACCCGCTTTCATCATCTCCGGAAGCCGCCTGAGAACTCCCCAGGCGTCGTGCCGCATCAAATCGGCCCGGCCGACTGGAGATCGGCAGCTTCTCGTCCTTGACTGCGCCAACGCCGTGGCCGGTAGTGAGGTGAGGGTTCTTGTGGCAGCGCAGCCGGATGGCTCGCTCCGACGCTACTTCAACGAGCAGGACACGACCGGCACCGAATACAAGAAGTGCTCCCGGTGATGCTCGCGGAAATGACACTGGCTGCTGAGCCTCGTACTCCCAGTGCGGTTTCGAAATTCCGTCCTAAATTGCCAATACACTGTCCCAAGCGATCAATCTATTGCGTGTGACCACAGTTAAAGCGATGACATCCGCCCGCCGTTGTCCCAAGTTGTAATGGATCCTGAGGCGACGGCTTGAGATAGATCGCCCGCTACTGACAGATGCGGTAACGGTCGCTGGATCCGTGCTGCTCGATGTCAACGTGGAGGTGATCATGATGCGCCTCGTCCGAACCAGGACCGAGGATGGTCGAGAACCAGCCGCAGGCCGCCGTTCGGAGAGCTGCGAGCGCTGGGTCCGGCGCGGTGTCGTTTTCAAGCTTGATCCGCAGGGTCGCTCCATTGGCGAGCTCGAACCCCGCGATGTCGATCGCGAGCCCTTGCGCATGGGCTGAGAGCTTACCCGCTGCTGCCCGGTTCCGGTTGCGGCACTCGAAGCCCGGGCCGGTCTCGACGGCTTTCAGCACGCTTCCCTTGCTACCGGCAACGAGCGGAGCGACGAGATCGCCGATCCAGTGTCCGAGCGGCCCGGCGAAGCGGCAGGCGAGGATGGGTTGATTGGACAGCCGGACAACCGTCTCAGGCTTCGTCGGAACCGGCACAGACTTGAGCCGCACTGGCGTTTCAACTCGGCAGAGCTCGTTCGAAACCTGGGGCGGCTCCGCAGACTCGATCTCAAACCCGGCCGCTTTTAGTCTTGCGAAGCAATCGTCGGCTGCCGAGCCAGCTGATGGCGTGTCTGCCGTCGACGCCGGCGGAGCCTCAGGCGGTTGGGCATCAGGTGCCGCCCGGGAGGGAGACTCGACGGGCCGTGGAGGCGGCAGAGGCGGTAGTGGCTGCGCCACAGCAACTTGGACCATCACGATTGAAACGGTGGCTGCAACGGATCTTATCAGCATCGGCTTCTCCGGCCCCTCGGACCAACGCCAAGCTGCACTGAAGGGTTGCGGGCTTTCGGAAGCGGTCTGGAATTGCAAATTAGCCTGCATGAGCCAGGAGTTTCGTCGCAACGACGCACGCCATTATCGGACGCACGCGCTGCAATGCCGGAGGTTGCCCTCTCGGATGAGGACCAAGAAGTCTTGCGGCGGGCTGTGCTCGCGCTTGGGGGCGGAGCTACGTGGCCCGCGCCCTTTAGTAGATGCCCGGGCGCGTCGTCGTCGACGAGAGCACCTCGACCATCATGCGTCTGTCGGCTCAGATCGGATCCCGGTTTGGAGTTGTCGTCTCGCAGAAGGTCTCCGCCCAAGTGGTTCCGGTCCGTGGGGCGATGGGCGGCGCGGCAGTCGACGCCGTCTTCATCTACCACTTCCAGACGCTTGCCCTCGGGAACTTCACAATACGCCGTCTGGAGCGCACCTGCGTGCAGGAGATTGTCCAGCACGCCTACAACCTGATCCGTGAGAGCTTCCGACGCTAACCATCTGCATTCGAGAACTTCAATGCTCTCTCAGGTGGATGCGCATGATAATATCTTGATCGTAGTTTCCGAAGCCCCGGCCAAAGATATTGATACCGCCAGGGTGGCGGGCTGTTTCGTCGATCCCGATCCTTAGTCGAATTCCGTGGTGCTTATCGAGTTCGAGCCTATCCAGCGACACGTCGGATATTTGAACATCGTTTACCGATGTTCCGCTCCGTGTGATCCGCCAAGTCACCAGTTTGCCATACTGGGAGCCTTCCAGCTTCCACCACTGCGGCGTGTAGAGACCTCGCTTGTCGCCGAAGTCACTTGGCGAAATCCAGCTCCCTACTTTCACGTTGTTGATCCAGAGGCTGATCTCGGATGGCCAGTCAAGGCTCGTGCCCGGAACCTCGGACGACAGCTCCATGACAAATTCGAGCCTGTCGATCTTGGCGCCCAGGACCTTGCCGTTATTGGGGAACTTGTATTCGACAAAACCCCGCCGGAACCAGATCAAGGATGCGTTCATACGGTGAGGATCGAGGAAAAGGTCGGGCACATCGAGAACGCCCAGAACACTCTCCGTCGAACAGAGGCCGCAGGGGGCGCTCACATCGCAACTCGTGTAGAGGCCGATGGGCATGGATACCTCGATGTGATCCTTGCTCTTGAGCGGATCCTCATCATCGAATCGGATGATGATCTCGTCGTATCGGATCGAGCAGACCTTCTGCTGGCCCTTCGAGGCTTTGATGGTTTCCGTCTCGATGAGCCCGGCGCGCTCGAGCACCTGGATATGGGTTGCGATCGTGGATTGAGGCAGATCGAGCGCACCGCTGATCTCATTGACGTTTAGCGGTCCCCGCGCCCGCAGGAGCCTCAGGATCCGAATCCGGCCGGGCGACGCGATTCCCCGCAGCGTCTCAGAGCTCTCCTCCGGGATCAGGGTCAGGAACTTTCTTTTGAATGTCGACATGAGCCGCTCAACTGCAAGATTGCAGAGAGCGGAAAGCAATCTGCACCTCGCTTTATGTATCGAAAGTTTCGATATGTATCAATGCTACTGTTGACCGATCCTAAAATCTGAGGGCTAACTAAGAGAAAAGATAAAAATCAGCCAAGGAGGAGCGCCAATGCGAATTCTACGCCTGCTTACCGTTGCCACCGGTCTGGCCCTGGCAGCGACCACCGCGATGTCTCAAACCAATGTTCCGGGCGTACCACGGAACGAGACGATCATTCTCGAAAACCCGGAGGGCACGATCAAGAACCCTGGATGGTTCAATATCTGGACCATCAATGCCGGCGGTCAGTATACGGGCCTGCATCAGCTCGCGCTCGATACGCTCTGGTACATCGATCCGGAGCGTGGGCTCGACGGCGTCTGGGAAAACTCCCTGGCGGCGGAAAAACCAATCTACAACGCGGATTTCACTGAGATGACGGTGAAGTTGCGCCCTGGAATTTATTGGAGCGACGGCGTCGAGTTCACGCCCGACGATCTCATCTATACGGTCGAGACCCAGATCAAGAACCCGGGCATGCGCTGGAGTGCTCTGCTGGCGCTGAACGTCGAGAGTGTATCGTCGCCGGAGCCATGGACGGTCGTGTTCAAGCTGAAGAAGCCGAACTCGCGGTTCCACTCTCTCTTCACTGTGCGGTTCAACGCGATCTGGATGATGCCGAAGCATGTTTTCGAGAAAGCGGCGGATCCGCAGAGATTCGACTTCAACCCTCCGATTTCGCTTGGCGCCTACAAGCTTCACAGCTTCGATCCTGACGGAAAGTGGTATATCTGGCAGAAGCGCGACGATTGGCAGCGCACCACGCTTGGACGGTATGGTGAGCCGGGTCCCAAATATGCAGCCTATATCGATCCGGGTCCGCCGGATAAGCGCGTGATCGCGCAGCTCAACCACAACCTGGACGTCGTGCATGACATTGCCCCCGAGGGCATGTTCACCCTGACCAAGCAGTCGCCGAGCCTCAAGACTTGGTTCCCGAACTTCCCGTTCGCGCATCCCGATCCGACCCTGCCGTCTGTGATCTTCAACATGCAGAATCCTGCCTTCCAGAACCGCGATGTGCGGTGGGCGCTGGCTCTGCTGATCGATATCAAGGCCGTCTCGATGGCATCCTATCGCGGCGCCGCAACGCTCTCGCCGATCGGGATCCCGCCGACGGGAACTCATCCGGACGATTACCATATTCCGCTTCAGGAGTGGCTTGCTTCGTATGAGATCGACACTGGAAAGAGCAAGGTCAAGCCTTACGACCCGAATATCGGCAACCAGATTGCCGACATGCTGCGTCCCACGATGAAGGAGCAGATCCCGACGGATCCGGCGGAGATCAAAAAGGCATTCGGTTACGGCTGGTGGAAGCCCAATCCACAGGCGGCTGCGGAACTCCTTGAGAAGGCCGGCTACACGAAACGCGGCAATGCTTGGTACACGCCCGATGGCAAGCCGTTTTCCATCAAGCTCATGGTCGAGGGCGACAGCCGCCCGATCCTGACCCGGGCCGGCACCATGATCGTGCAGCAATGGCGCCAATTCGGCATCGATGCGAAGACGGAGGTCGCCCAGGGCACCACGATGCTGGATCGGCGCATAGCCGGCGACTTCGAGACGCTGATCTCCTGGAGCGTCGAGACTTACGGCGGCCATCCCGACCTGTCGTTCTTCCTCGACAGCTGGCACTCCCAGTTCGTCGCAGCCCCAGGCAAGACGCAATCTCCTCGCAATTGGCAGCGGTGGAGCAATCCGGAACTCGACAAGATCATCGAGGAGGTGCGCCGGATTTCCTTTGACGACAAACGCACGGTCGAACTCGGCCGCGATTACGCCAAGCTCATCGTTCGCGAGATGCCGATCATCCCGCTGATGGCATACAACGTCTTCACGGCCATGGATGAGACCTATTGGACAGGCTATCCGACGGCGGAAAATCCCTATGCCAATCCCGTGCCGAACTGGGGCAATTCCCGCTCGATGATGGTGAAGCTCAAGCCCAAGCAGCCATAGCGCACAGACAACTCCTTACTTTCCTCAGACAAGGAGGGGTCCATGAGGGCTTACCTGACCTATCTGTCCAAGCGACTCGTGCAGTTCGCGGTCGTCGTCTTCGTCGGGATCAATATCACCTACCTGGTGACGCATATGACCCCGATCAATCCGGTCGAGCAATCAATATCGGCTGCGACGACCTACGGGGCGACCAGTCCGGAAGCCATCGAGATGATGCGACAGTCGCTGCGCCAGCTCTATGGTCTCGAAGGCACGCCTTGGGAGCAGTACGTGGCGTTCTGGAAGCGGGTCATGGTCGGCGACTTCGGCCCCTCCTTGTCGGCATTTCCAACACCGGTCTCGCAGCTCATCCTGCGAGCCCTTCCCTGGACCGTCGGACTCCTGTTGGTCTCCACGCTCCTGACCTGGTTTCTCGGTAATCTGCTCGGCGGCCTCGCGGGCTATTATCGCAACAGCCGCATTCTCAAGGCGTTCGGTGTCCTGAGCATGGGAATCCACCCGATCCCTTACTACGTCGTCGCCTTCGTGCTTCTTATCATCTTCGGCTTTCTCTGGCCGGTTCTGCCGATCAGCGGCGGTGCCACCATGGCGTCGGACCGCTCCAATACCTTCGCGTTTGCTCTCGATGTCGTGGTCCACTCGATCCTTCCCGTTCTTTCGCTCATGGCGGTCGGCATCGGTGGGTGGTTCATGGGGATGCGCGCCCTCGTGTCCAACATCGTGACGGAGGACTACGTGGTCTATGCGGAGCTGGCGGGAGTCAGGCACGGCAAGATCCTGCGGTCCTATGTGATGCGCAATGCTCTCGGGCCCCAGGTCACGGGACTTGCCTTGCAGCTCGGCGCCATCTTCAACGGCGCGATCATCACCGAACAGGTCTTTGG
Source organism: Microvirga calopogonii (assembly GCF_003347665.1). Lineage (GTDB taxonomy): Bacteria > Pseudomonadota > Alphaproteobacteria > Rhizobiales > Beijerinckiaceae > Microvirga > Microvirga calopogonii. Next base: position 68,928 of record NZ_QDGA01000021.1, on the reverse strand, counting down.
CTATCCGGGCGTCGGATCGCTGCTGATCAGCGCGGTCCATGCGGGCGACTACAGCCTGGTTCTCGGCATTACTACCGTGTCGATCGTGGCCGTCTCCGCCACCGTCCTGCTGATCGATCTCCTCTATCCGCTGATCGACCCGCGCGTGGAGGCCCGGTGATGAGCGCTTTCCGGATTTTTCGTGATCTTTTCCGCTACAACGGCGAGTTCGCCACCGGATTATTGCTCATTCTGATCGTGCTGGCCGTCGCCGCCTGTTCGTTCTTTTCACCTTACCCGCCGATGGATGTGTATGTCGTGCCGCCCGATGTGCCGCCTTCCTGGGAATATCCGCTGGGCACCACGTCACGCGGGCAGGACGTCTTCTGGCAGCTCACCTTCGCGATCCGGAATACCCTCCTGTTCGGCCTCGTGGTGGCGGCCCTCAGCAGGGTCATTTCGCTCCTGGTCGGACTGATCTCGGGTTACAAGGGCGGCTGGGTCGACCGAGTCCTGATGTCGATCAACGATACGTTCGTCGTCGTTCCGCTCTTTCCCATCCTGGTGCTGTTCTACTTCATCATGCGGGACCAGATGACTTGGACGATGCTCGCCCTCATCACCGCGCTGCTGGGCTGGGCCTACGACGCGCGGCTGATCCGGTCCATCGCCATGAGCCTGCGGACCCGCGAGTTTACCCGCCAGGCCGTGTTTTCCGGCATGGGGACTGGCAAGATCGTCCTCCAGGAGCACCTGCCGTTCGTCCTGCCGATCGTGTTCTCGACGACCATGAACAACATCAACTGGTCGATCGGCATTGAGGTCACGTTGTCGGTCTTGGGTTTTACCGACATCAATACGCCCACCATCGGCGGCATGATCTACTGGGCAAATCAGCATACCGCCTTGGTCTCTGGCATCTGGTGGTGGATCACGTTTCCGGTCCTGTTGGTGATCATGTTGTTCATCGGGCTGTTCCTGCTCGCCATTTCGATGAACGAGTACATCGATCCGCGCAGTCGCCTCAGCCGTCTCGGGGGGCAGGCATGATCGCAGAACTTCGCTCCATCCCACCGTCCGACGAATTGATTGCTCCGCAAGCGGTTCCGCTGCTCTCGGTCGACAGACTGAAGGCCTATTACAAGGTAAAGCTGTTCGGTATTGACCGCGAAGTGCGGGCGGTGGACGACGTCAGCCTCAAGATCAACCGCAACGAGATCTACGGCCTCGCGGGCGAGTCGAGCTCTGGCAAGAGTTCCCTCATCAAGACCATCGCGGGCGCCATCCGCCCCCCGCTCAGGGTCGTCGAAGGTTCCGTGCGCTTCGCCTTCAAGGATGGGGAGCGGGACATCTACAAGCTCTCACCGCACGAATTGTCGGCAATCCGTTGGAGCCATCTGTCCTACATCATGCAGGGCTCCATGAGCGTGCTGAACCCGGTTCGGCGGATCAGACACGCCTTCGCGGATTTTGCGCTGCCGCATGTGAGCGCCAAAGGGACCGATTTTACGAGCCTCGTGGAGCGGCACTTGAAGCGCCTTCACCTGGATCCCGCGGTTCTCCAAGCCTATCCGCATGAATTGTCCGGCGGCATGCGGCAGAGGGTGACCATCGCTCTGGCGACTATCTGCAGTCCGGAATTTATCATCGCCGACGAACCTACGACAGCGCTGGACGTGATCGTCCAGAAGGGCGTTCTCTCCATGATCCGAGAGATCCAGCAGGAGTTCGGATCATCGGTCATGTTCGTGACCCACGACATGGCTGTCCACGCCAACCTGACTGACCGTCTCGGCATCATGTATGCCGGCCGGCTGGTGGAGGAAGGCAGGACCAGGGACGTGTTCAAGAGGCCGCTCCATCCCTATACCGCGCATCTGATCTCAAGCCTGCCGCGCATTGGGGACGAGGCGCCGAAGAAAGGGCTTGAGGGCTCGCCTCCGAGCCTTGCCGACCCACCGCCGGGCTGCCGGTTCCATCCGCGCTGCCCTCTCGCTATCGACGTCTGCCGCCGCGAGGTTCCCCCCATGGTGGAAATCCTGCCCGGACACCGGACAGCCTGCCACGTTGCTCAAGCCGACCCCACCAGGGTTCGGCCGGTCGCATAAGGAGGCGAGCGTATGAGGCCAAACCTTCTTGAGGTCGAACACGTCGACAAGATCTTCACGAGAGGCGGTTTCGTATCACGGAGGGTCAATCATGCCGTGAATGATGTCAGTTTCTCCCTGGCGGCTGACAGGGCCGAGGTGTTCACCATCATCGGCGAGTCGGGCAGCGGGAAGACGACCCTCGCGGGCATGATCCTGAACAGTGTGGCTCCAACGAGCGGGCAGATTCGCTTCCGGGGAAAGAATCTGCGCGACATTCGCAGCCGTCGTGCTCGGCTCGAATTCATGAGCCATGTTCAGGCGATCTTCCAGAACCCGTTCGATGCGTTCAACCCCTTGAAGCGCGTCGACCGCTACCTGTTCAGCGCGGCCCAGCGCTTCACCGAGTGCCGGACGTCAGAGCAGGCGGCGGAGAAGGCGGATGAGGCTCTGCACAAGGTCGGCCTGTCGCTCGCGGAGGTGCGGGGACGCTATCCGCATGAAATGTCGGGCGGGCAGCTCCAGCGCGTCGCGATCGCTCGCGCACTCGTGTCTAATCCGTCCCTGATCGTTGCCGACGAGCCGGTCTCGATGATCGACGCATCGCTGCGCATGACGGTCATCAACCTGTTCAAGAAGCTTCGCGACGAATTCGGCGTCTCGATCATCTACATCACGCACGATCTGGCGACCGCCTATTACATCAGCGACCGTCTGATCATCATGCAGAAGGGCAGGGTGGTCGAGGGCGGCGACGCCCGGACCGTGCTGGCCGCGCCGCAGCATCCCTATTCCATCAAGCTTCGCCAAGGGGTGCTGTCGGTCGACGACGCCTGGCGGGACGACAGCTTCACGGGCGGCATGCCCGCGATCGTCACCTGATTCAATCCTCATTCCCCTGATGGTTCACACAGACCGAGCCTGCAGCCTTACTGATCGGAGCCTCCCATGAAAGAAGCCAAAGTCACCATTGACCGCGATTTCTCCATCGCGGAAACAGATCCCCGACTCTTTGGAGCCTTCGTCGAGCACTTGGGACGGTGCGTCTACGGCGGCCTTTACGAGCCGGGCCACCCGAGCGCTGACGAACGGGGATTCCGACGGGACGTCCTTGAACTCGTTCGTGAGCTTGCTCCGACGATCATCCGTTATCCGGGCGGCAACTTCGTCTCCGGATACAATTGGGAGGATGGCGTCGGCCCAGTGGAGAACCGCCCGCGTCGGCTTGACCTTGCTTGGATGTCGACCGAGCCGAACACGTTCGGCACCAACGAGTTCATGGACTGGTGTGAGGCGGCCGGCGTCGAGCCCATGATGGCCGTCAATCTCGGCACCCGAGGGCCCGACGATGCCCGTCGCCTGCTGGAATACTGCAATTTCCCAGGCGGGACTGAACTGTCGGATCTGCGCCGCTCCCATGGATGGGAGAAGCCGCACAACGTGAAGTTCTGGTGCCTGGGCAATGAGATGGACGGGCCATGGCAGATGGAGACCAAGACCGCCTGGGAATATGGGCGGATCGCCTCCGAGGCCGCCAAGCTCATGAAATGGATCGATCCGACCATCGAACTCGCCGCCTGCGGATCCTCCTCGCGCAACATGCCGACCTTCGGCACCTGGGAGGATACGGTGCTCGAGCACTCGTTCGACCACGTCGAGTACATCTCCCTGCATACGTACCTGAACAATTATGCGGACGACACGCCGGCCTTCCTTGCAAGCCCGGATCTGATGGACAGCTTCATCGAAGAGGTTGTCGCCATCGCGGACGCGGTCGCAGCCCGGCGTCGCTCGCCCAAGCGAATCATGCTGAGCTTCGACGAGTGGAATGTCTGGTACCGGACCCGCCGCAAGAACGAAGGGCGCGTGAAACTCGGATGGCCGGTCGCACCCCAGATTCTCGAGGAGATCTACAACATGCAGGACGCGCTCGCGTTCGGGGGCGCGTGCATCTCCCTGCTCAACCATGCGGACCGGGTTAAATCGGCCTGCTTGGCGCAGTTGGTGAACGCTATTGCGCCCATCATGACCGAGACCGGTGGACCTGCCTGGCGGCAGACAATCTTCTATCCGTTCAAGGACATGAGTACTCTCGGCCGCGGCACTGTGCTGCAAACGAAGGTGGTCTCGCCCACCTATGAGACGACGTACTACGATCCACGCGGAACAGCCGATCTTCGGTTCCCGCTTTCGGCAGTGCCCTACCTCAAGTTGTCGGTGGTTCACAACCACGACGAGGATTGCATCACCATCTTCGCGCTCAACCGCAGCCTCGACGCGAGCCTTTCGATGGAAGCACTCGTGCGCGGCTTCGAGGGCCTTACAGTCAAGGAAGCCCACCAGCTTCGCAACGATGATCTGATGGCGGTCAACTCCAAGGAGGCGCCGGATACGATAGCGCCTGCTCCTCTGGAGGGTGTCGAGATCTGGGGAGAACGGGTGCGGGCCAAGCTCGCTCCGGCCTCATGGAACGTCATTCGTTTGTCGACCCAAAAGCCGTAAGAAGCTGATCGATGGGACGGTCAACGTGGCGTCGACCAAGCATAGTGGCCGCAACCGTCACAACCGTGCAACCTAAGCCCCAATGTCTAGAACCTCCGCATCGCGCCGGGAACAGAAGGCGCGATCGCGGAACTCGCGATATTCACTGGCGGACAGTTGGTGAAGAGTGACCTGGTAAGAGCCTGTTGCAAGCATTTAGGTTCAGAGTATCAGCTGTCAGGACTTCGGTCACAAGAGCGGAGGGCGGCGTATTCAAGGGCAGGCATCTTGATCGATCGGTGATCCTGCTCTGCCCCGTCGCAGTGATCGCAAAGTTGTCGGAGCCACTTTGACCTGGGGCGGACGTGTAGGATCACATGTCCTTTCTAATTATACTCAGAGTGCCACGCTACGCTCTCAAACTGATCTCCGAGCGGGTGAGCGTACCCTGAGGGCTGACGTCAGACGTGCATCGCTGCCCAGCCTAGATATCGAAGGCAGCAGTCATGTTGGCCTCCATGATGGGTCAGTTGCCCGCGGTGATGCAGATGGCCGGCGGCTACGCCAAGGCCGCACCGAAAGACAGAAAGCCGAAACCTATACGCATTCGGGAGAGTGCGGATCTTAATAACCGTATCGAGCAGGGTCATCTTGCTACAAAGAGGCGGGTTCAATGCATGCTCGGGTTCAAGGTGACAAGTAGCGCCCAGCTAATCCTGGGTGGGACTGAGATGGTCCACATGATACGCAAAAGGCAGGCGAAGTACGCCTGCACTCATCAACGGTCGCTCGCCGAGCGGTTCGAGCGGATTGCCGCATACGTAGCTTCGAGCCGCTCCAGGATCTTCTCGTTCTTAGTCAGCAATTGCGACAGAGCCCGGTTCGAGGCCGACCTAGATTCTAACTCATTCCAGTCGACCCTTCATGAACAAGCGCGCCGCTCTCATACATAGCATCATTCTGACGACGACTTAAGCCTCTTGGGTTCAGCAGCTACGCTCTGATCGTGAAGCCAGATTAAGCAAACGCCTCCACCTGACGCAATCGTATAACCCTTCTCATCGCCGCGTTGCTCGGCTGCAAGCAGCGCATCTAGCCAATGGCGTAATCTATTCAACATGAGAACCTCGAATGAACCGCCTGAGGCTATGCAAGCACTATGCCAAAGCCCCTGCTTGAAATTTGCGCAGCAGATGATGTTCCGAGAGGCATCTAGGGGCAAACATCACTTTCGAGCCAAATCCAGATCGTATACGAAAATACGAACTCCCTACCATGAGGATAACAACTGATGCGGGTCCCAATTGCCTACCCGAAGACGAAGCTAGAGGATCGCCTAATGGGACCCGCGCCGCTCTCGCCTGCCGTGCGCCTTGGCAACATGCTCTTCATCTCAGGCCAAGTCGCTATCGATCCGACGACAGGAGCGATCATGGGCGATGATGTCGCGACCCAGACGCGTCAGGTTCTGATGAATATCAGGATGCTGGTTGAAGCCGCCGGCCTCACCATGGGGAATATCGGCAAGGTCGGTATCTTCCTCACCGACGTTGGTTGTTTCGACGCGATGAATGCCGTTTACACCGAGTTCTTCGACGCGCCTTTCCCGGCACGTGCAACGGTGGGCATCACCTTGAACAACCCAAGCCTTCTCGTAGAAATGGATGCCATCGCGGTGGCCGTATGACAATGCCTTCTCATCTGCGCATTCACATCGAAAACGACCCAACCGCTCCCTCACTGATGGTTGAGGAGCAAGCGCTGCGACAGCGTTTGAATGGCATCACAGGTGTCTCAGCGGCCATCAGTATCAATAACACAGGCCAGAGCGAGCCTGTTGGGCATGATGCCGATATCCTTCTCGCCTGCCGCAAGATGAATATTGCCGAGGCAAGGGCCGCGAACCCGAACCTTCGCTTCGTGCAGACAATCTCGGCGGGCGTCGAGGCTTATCTCGATCACTTGCCGGCGGATGTTTCGCTCGCCAATGCCTCAGGGGTCCACGCGGCCAAGGGTGCTGAATTCATCCTCTGCGCCGCGCTCATGCTCAATTTCAACATTCCCCAGTTTGTGACCGACAAAGCGCATTGTGTCTGGGCCCCGAGGTTTGGCGGGACGATTGCTGGGCAAACGATCCTGATGCTGGGCGTCGGTTCCATCGGTTCCGCAGCCGCGCGCACCTTGCGATCCCAAGGGGCTCATGTCATCGGCGTCACGCGATCCGGCTCTCCGCACAAGGATTTGGATGAATTGTATCCTGTCGAGCATCTCGACCAGCTCCTTGAGCGAGCTGACCTTGTGGTGTGCACGCTTCCGCTGACCCAAGGCACGCGCAATCTGATGAGCGCGGGCAGGCTTGCCCGGCTGAAGCCGAAATGTGGAATCATCAATGTCGGGCGTGCCGGCGTGTTCGATTATCAGGCACTCGAAGCGCGCTTGCGATCCGGCGAATTATCGGGCGCGGTACTCGACGTGTTTCCCGAAGAGCCACTGCCCATCTCCCATTCCCTTTGGGATTGCCCGAGGCTGGTGATCACGCCGCATTGCTGTCTCGACGATCATACCACCTACATCAGTGCCTGTCTCGACATATTCGTCGAGAACGTTGCCCGCTTTGCCCGCGGTCAGGATCTCATCAACGAAGTGGATCGCCAAGCTGGTTACTGAAGTGCCAGCTTAGAAGGCATCAATGCTCAAATTATGCACTCGACAATCCGTCCAGGACGATGCTTGCTTCGTATACGATTAGACAAACATCCTAAATAGACTTCTCGGATGGCGGCGTCGACGCACGTACGCCCCGCATTTGCGGCCCTCAACTCGCGTCAGGAAAGCATGTCATGAAAAAGCTGGTCATTCCAATCATCATCCTTGCGGCAGCATTATCGGGCGCCTCCGTGGCTGTGGCGGCCGAGCCAATCGCGCCGGATGCTTCCGCCTTTGCGGCCATGCCCGAGTGTAAAGCTCTTCAGGCCAAATATCCCGCACTGGCCGGGAAGAAGCTCGTCATAGGGCTCGGTGGTTACAACAAGGGCTTTCAGTCTCCGACCGCTGCCGATCCCAACAAGCTCGAAGGTCTTGATCCCGACCTATTCGATCGCATCGGTGCATGCCTTGGCTTCACTTACGACTTCCAGATGGGTTCGTTCAACGTTCTCGTGACGTCGATCGCGAGCGGTCGCGTTGATATGGGCCCTTCTCTCTATGTCACCGAACAGCGCACACAGCAGGTAAGCTTTATCTCCACCTATCAGGTGATCAACGGCGCCGTCGTGCCGACCGGCAATCCTAAGAAGCTGACGTCTCTGGATAGTCTTTGCGGCGCGACGGTGGCAGCCGCGGCCGGAACCTATGAAGCGGTCAACGTCGTGCCGCAGCAGACGGCTCTCTGCGAGAAGGCCGGCAAGCCGAAGGTGGAACTTCTTCTCGTCCAGAATACCGACAATGCGATTCAGACCGTGCAGAGCGGTCGGGCCGACATTCATATTACCTCGCTGGCCGTGGCGAGAGCATTGGTGGCCGGCGATTCGAAGCTGGAGATGGCGTTCAACATCGATCTGCCCATTCGCAACGGATATCCGGTCGCGAAGACCAACGTCGAATTGAAGGATGCCCTTCGCGACGCATTCAAGGTTCTTCAGGCAACGGGTGTCGAGAAGAAGCTCCTCGAAAAATGGGGCCAAGGCGGTCACGCCGAGCGGCCAGTCGAGATTTTCGGCTGATCACGCGAACCGTAGAGATAGGATGAACGATGCAAACGTTCCTGCACTACTTGACGTTTCCCTTCCTCTGGCAAGGCGCACTCGTAGCCATCCAGTTGATGATCGGGGCACTTGTCGGCGGGGTCGTCATCGGCTTCTTTGTCGCACTCGCGAGCATGTCGCCGCATGCATGGATCCGGCTTCCCGTGCAGGCATACATCTACCTCCTGCGCGGAACGCCTGTCCTCCTGCAACTCATCCTTCTCTTCAACGTCCTGCCTCAGTTCGGTATCCGGTTATCTCCGTTCATGAGTGCCCTTCTGGCACTCATGATCAACGAAACCGCCTACTGCGCCGAGATCATCAGAGGGGGCATCTCGTCGGTTGACCGTAATCAGAGAATGGCCGCGCAGGCCTTCGGGTTCAGCCGTACGGCCGAGATGATCCACGTGGTCCTTCCCCAGGCTCTTCGCGCCATCATGCCGACTCTTGGCAATGAGGCGGTCGGGCTTCTGAAGTCTACGGCTCAGGCCTCTGTGGTTGGCGTGAACGAACTGACTCTGCGCAGTCAGACCATCGTATCGGAAAACTTCCTGTTCATACCCGTGTTGATGGCTTCAGGCATGATCTATGTCGCGCTCTCGACCTGTATTGCTGGTATCCAATGGCGGCTGGAAAGTCGTTTCGCTCTGGATATGCGGGCTCGCAGGGTCAAGCGAAATATGGAACGCGAGGCCATCATGGCTCCCATCGCGAAGCCGGTCCTTGCAGACAAGCCGTCAATGTCAGGTCCGCCGGCGCTGGCCGTCGAGAACCTGAAAGTCGGCTACAATGGCAAAGCGGTTCTGAAAGACGTCTCGCTGAGGGTGAATCGCGGAGAGGTCGTGGCTCTCCTCGGCGCTCGGGATCCGGCAAAAGCACGCTGCTCAAGTCGATCGTCGCACTGACCCCGGTCGAGAACGGCGATATCCGTGTCAGCGGCAAACGGATCGGCAAGGACGCGAACGGGATTCCTCTTCCGGCGCGGCATCTTCCTCGCGACCGCGCGGCTTCCAAAGTCGGCATCGTATTTCAGCACTTCGCGTTGTTCGACCATCTGAGCGCCGAGGAGAACGTGATGACTATCCCGACGATCGTTCAGAAGAAGTCGCGACAGGATGCTCGTGCAACTGCCGGTGCAGCGCTGGATACGGTCGGACTGTCTGCCTTCAAGCATCATCTGCCGCACGAATTGTCGGGAGGGCAGCAGCAACGCGTCGCGATTGCGAGGGCTCTCGCGGCCAACCCCGAACTCATCCTCTTCGACGAGCCGACTTCTGCTCTGGACCCAGAACTTGTTCGAGAGGTGAACCAGACCATCCGCAAGCTGGCCCAAACCGGGATCACGCTGGTCATCAGCACCCATGATGTGGCCTTCGCATCGAGCGTCGCCGATCGCGTCGTCTTCCTTCAAGGCGGCACGCTGATCGAGCAGGGGAGCCCAGACATTCTCCAGTGCCCCCGGACGCCCGAGTTCGCGGCATTCCTGCGCCAGGAGCGCGACCACCACCTAGAGGACGCGACTTCATGATGTTGCCATTCGAGCAGTCAGCTCGCGAAAAGCTGGGGGATCCGCTTGTCAAGTATCTCCTGGGTCGACAGGGAGAACAGGATGCCGGACCTGACGGGAACCAGAAGGCCTTGGAGCAGTATCGGCTTGTCCCGCGCGTCCTCACGGGTGCCACTGGCATATCCATGGAGACGACGTTGCTAGGGCAGTCCTTTGCGGCGCCACTCGCGGTTGGCGCTTTTGCGGGCGACCGAATTTTCCACACCGATGGCATTCTTCCGCTTGCCGACGCCTGCGCCAAGGCAAGACTTCCCCTGATCGTATCCGAGGAGACGGTGACACCTCTTTTGGAAATCACGAAGGTGTGGTCGCAGTCGTGGCTCCAGCTCAGGGCTGCTGGGCCTGTTCGTCGCACGTTCGACCTCATCGATCTGGCCGCGCGCTGCGGGGTCACGGTCGTCGTCGTGACCGTGCTTGCCCCGACGCATCCAAGGCCCGGGCTGCAGCCAGGCGGGTACAGCGTCGCGGCCGAGATCAAAGCACGCGGATGGACCACCATCGGATCCGATGAGCCTGGGGTCATGGCGCTACCGTCATTTCCCCAATGGTCCTGTGAGGATTTCGCATCTGTCGTAGCGCATGCCAAACGCAGCGGCATCGACGTGGTTGCAAAGGGTATCCTGTCGAAGAGCGACGCGCATCGGGTTCTCGAGGCCGGATGTAGCGCGATCATGGTGTCCAACATCGGTCTCCGGCAGACTGACGAATGGATCCGATCATCGGATGCGCTGCACGGGATGGGCCGACAGGCCGGGCGGGCTCCGCTTCTCCTGGATGGCGGTGTACGCAGGGGAACGGACGTAATCAAGGCCTTGTGCCTCGGTGCCTCCATGGCGGTGGCCGTGCGCCCCTTCGTGACGGCTCTGGTGGCGGCAGGTCAGAGCGGGGCGGGGGAGGTCATGCAGGCATGGTTGGACGAGATCGCAGCTGTCTCAGCCTGGATGGGGGTCGAACGCCCGCAGGACTTGGACCGATCCCATCTTTACTGCGAGCGAGACCCGCGATGAAATCCCAACTCCCCCTCAAGTTGAACCTCGGCGATTCCAGCGAGAGCCGCGTCTACTATATTCCTCATTATATCGCTCAAACCCGAGGATATTTCGCCAAAGAAGGCATTGAGGTCCTCTTCACCTCCACCACGTCGGGCGGGGCAACCGTTCAAGGAGGACAAATTCCGGCTATTGTCTCGGGTGCAGCCGATCTGACGATCGGCGGGCCCATGGTCATCATGAGGATGCGACAGGACAATGAAGCGCATCTTGTCGCGTTCTGTGCGGCCGTGAACGTGAACCCGTGGTTCCTTGCGGGCCGATCGACCCGCATTGGCTTAGACCTCGCTGATCTGGCCGGCAAGCGCGTGATCGACATATCGAACATCGCCACGGCCAATCTGTGTTTCCGGTGGCTGCTGAAAGCCGCTGGCGTCAAGGATGTGACCATCCTGCCCGGGAGCCGTGATGAGGCTGCGGACCTTGCATCGGTCCTGGCTGGTCAAGTCGACTATGCGCTTCATTCCTTGCATGGACTGGCACCCCATCTCGTCGCGAACTCCGGCCTTGGATTGGCAGCCGACCTCGCGGGGCCGACCGGCCTGGTGCCATGGAGCGCCTACATTGCGGATCCGCGGGTATTGGCTGAACGGCGGGAGGATTTCCAAGCCTTTACCCGGGCCATTGAGCGCGCGCTTGCCGATATTGCAAACACACCGCCTCAGGAGATCGCCCATTGGGTTCAACCCTATTATAACGACTACCCGCATTCTGCATTGACGCTCGCCCTCGAACACTATCGCGCCGTTGGCGCCTGGCCGAGGGGAAGCCTCATTGCTCCCGAGTCATTCCATCGCTTTAGCGGGATCCTGCAGGAGATTGGCTGGCTCGCCGAACCCGCCGACTATGCGGCAAACATCGACACGTCCTTTGCGAAGGCGCATCAATGACCACGACAGATCAGAGATATGACACTCTCATCCGCGGCGGCACCGTCGTCACAGAGAGTGGGGCGTCGATCTTGACGATAGCCATCATGGACGGCCGGATTGTCGGCCTCCTGGAGGACACGCGGCCGCTTCCGGCCGCGGATGAAATCATCGACGCGACTGGTCTCGTCATCGTTCCTGGTGCCATCGACGCACACACCCATTTTACGGGATCCAACCCGTTCCCGAGGGAAGAAGTGCTGGAGGGGACGAAAGGCGCCGCCCGCGGGGGAGTGACGACTTTCCTGGAAATGCCGCATTCGAATCCGCCGGCGACGACGGTGGCCAACTTTCTTGCGAAGCGTGACCTTTTGCGCACTCACTCGGCCATCGATTTTGGCCTCTGGGCTGGTTTGACGGGAGAGAACCTCGATGAAATCCCGGCCCTCGACGACGCGGGAGCAGTGGGCTTCAAGGCCTTTCTATGCAGCGCTGAACCCGATGGAGCAGCATCTGGCCCGAGCGGTTTGCCGCGGCTGAAAGATGGACATCTGCTCGACGCCATGCGGGCTATCGCGCAGCGGGACAGCGTCATCGGCATTCACGCGGAGAATCACGATCTTCTGCAAAGCGCGGCGCAGCGGCAGCGGCGCGAAGGTCGACACGATGCACGCGCTCATGCACTGGCTGGTCCCGAGATCGCCGAGATCGAGGCTGTCAATCGCGTCATGCTGCTGGCTCAGGAGACCGGGGTTCGGGCTCATATCGTTCATCTGAGTTCGGCACAAGCCGCCGTCGATGTGCGGGATCGAGAGGAAGGGGCTCGGATCAGCATCGAAACCTGCCCGCAATATCTGCTGCTGACGGAAGACGATCTCGCCGAGATTGGGCCGTTCGCGCGATGCGGGCCGCCTCTTCGGAGCGCTGGAACCGTGGAGGAGCTTTGGTCCGCCGTCAGGCGCGGTCTGATCGATACTCTCGCATCCGACCACTGTCCGTATCTGGTCCAGGACAAGGAGCGTGGCAGATCGTCCATATGGGAGGCCGGTATGGGGCTGACTGGGATCGAGACCGCAGTCCCCCTGTTCTTTTCCGCGTGTAAGGCGCGGGGCGTCGACCTCGTTCAATTTGCCCGGATGACGGCAACCAATCCAGCGAAGGTCTTCGGACTCTACGGACGAAAAGGTGCGATCAGCATCGGGTTCGATGCCGATGTCGTGTTCTACGACCCAACTCAAGACTGGACAATCGAGGGTCGGTCGTTCCTGGGGTATGGCAAGTGGAGCGCTTTTGAAGGGAGACGGTGCCACGGGAAGGTTGTGCGAACGATCGTGCGGGGAAGAATGATCTTTGAAGATGGTCAGCACAGTCAAACGATCGACGCTGGGCGTGAGGTGCTGCGGACAAGAACCCGGCTCCATGGTCAAAGATTCAGTAGAAGGCGGGAACAATGATTGCTGGCCATCCTAATTCCACCCTCGAAGCCGAGGATAATTGGGGCATCGCTCGACCGAGGACACTCGTCGATCACGCCGTCGACGCCGTCATATCGGCCGCGGCCCGGGGGCATATCCTGCCGTGGGACCGCATCTCGGAACCGGATCTCGTCCGTCAACTTGGCATTAGTCGCGTTCCCATTCGTGAAGCGCTCCGGCTATTGGAGAGCCAAGGAGTTGTGACCAGCGAGCCCTATAAGGGCATTCGCCTGATGAAAGTCACCAACGAACGTCTTGATCATATCATAGACGTTCGGATCGCGCTTGAGACGCTCGCCTGCCGCCGGGCCATCGAGCAGGGCCGGATCGGCCCGCCGGAGCGGAGAGAACTCGATGAGGCGATCCGAGGCCTCCGCAAGGCGGCGGCAGAGAACGACGCTTATGCCTTCGGCCTCGCCGATACGGCATTTCACCGAACACTCTGCGGTTTTGCTGGAAATCCGGTGTCGGGCTTTCTGTGGGAATCGCTGGCGCGGCAACTGACCATCATTTTCGGCCTAGCCACGCTGGGGAAATCGATGAAGGCGATCGTCGCGGAACATACGATGCTGCGGGATGTGTTCCTCTCGGGAGATGTCGCCGCGACGGAGGCGGCCGTCCGCGAGCATATCTTCGATCAGGCTCATGACATCGATATTGAGGCGGTTATTTCGAAGCGCCGTTCCGCATCCACTTTGACCACTGAAGTCTCAACGAAGAGAAGAAACAGAAAATGAAGATCACAGACGTCGAAGCCTTCAACCTGCGCCTGCCCCATATCCAAGCTCGCACCGACAGCTCGCAGGATGCCCTCTTGATCAGGATCACGACTGATGCCGGCATCGTGGGATGGGGCGAAGTGGACGGTTGCCCTTCCGTGGTCAAGGCGATCATTGATGCACCCTATTCTCATACGCTCGTGACCGGTTTAAAGTCGCTCCTCATCGGGGAGAACCCGCTCGAGACTAGGCGGCTTTGGGAGAAGATGTATCGGGCGACCCTATTCTACGGCCGTGGCGGGGCCGTCGTACAGGCAATGGCCGGGATCGACATCGCCCTCTGGGACATCAAGGGCAAAGCACTCGGTAAGCCGATCGTTGAGCTTCTTGGTGGCGCGCTTCGGAATCGGATGCGCGTCTATTCGTCCAATATGTTCCAGTTCAGCGTCGAGGACACCGTTGCTCGCGCAAAGCATGCCGTCGATACCGGACACACCGGGGTCAAGTTCGGCTGGGAGCCTTTCGGCCAGAGCGAGGCGATGGATGTCAAGTATGTCGAGTCAATCCGGCGAGCGATTGGTGACGAGACTGATTTCATGCTCGATGTCGGGTTGATTTGGGACGCGAAGACGACGATCCGCAGGTCTTCGCTGTTCGAGCCATACAACCTGTTCTGGATTGAGGAGCCGCTTCATCCTGATGATTATGCCGGCTATGGAAAGGTCTCGGCGGGATGCTCCCAGCGAATCGCAGCGGGTGAGGAAGAATGTACGGTTGTCGGGTTCGAGCGCTTAATCGATGAAGGCGGCGTCGACGTCGTTCAGATCGACCTGACCCGAACGGGCTTCACTCAGGCCATGCGAATCGCAGACTATGCCGCAAGTCGCCGCAGGAAGGTCTGCAACCACAACTTCACAACCGACATCAATACTGCCGCCTCACTCCATTTTCTCTGTGCTCTCGAGAATGCACTCGTCATGGAGTACTGCGTCGAACCCGGTGAACTTTCGAAGAACCTCGCGATTGAGCCCGTCAAGATCATAGACGGCTTCGCTCATCTGCCGGATGCGCCCGGTTTGGGTGTCGAGCCCCGGATGGATATCATCGAGAAATACCTCGCTTGATTGGATTGGTGAGATCTGTGAACTCCACTTTTTAAGATCGGGATGTATATGCCCAACATGTCCCGTCTTGATTGACGAGATCCCTCTTATCGTAAATCCGGTTCAAATTCCGATCGCTACAAGAGGCAAAGACTCCTTTCATGTCTTCTGTCCGGACTTACGGCAGAGTTCCTCTGCGAACTCACCGTGGTGATGGCCCGCCGGTCGACTGCGCCCATCTCGTGACGACCCATCGCTTCGCCAAAGAGACCTACAAACTGTGACATGGCGAATAGGTGCGTTGGATTAGCGAACGATGAGGGTATGCGGCAGAAGCTGCTCGGAGGGTTGCTCACCGGCCCATAATGCTTGCAGTTGATCCACAACCTTAGCGCCAAAATCTGCATAGGGGATGTGGACCGAGGTCAGCCAAGGCGCAATCCAGGCGTTGAGTTTATTATCGTCAACGCCGACGATTCTGCAGTCTTCAGGGATCCGGACACCCGTTTCCAGAGCGAGGCGGTAAGCGCCATAGGCCATGAGATCGCTCGGACAAAACAGGCCTTCGGGCCATGGCTTTCCGTCGACGAGCCTCTGAGCCGCGCTGTAGCCAACCTCCAGATGGGAGAGGCCCGGCGCTTCTGCCTTCCGGACCGCTTCGTCGGGCAGACCAAGCTCCTCAAGGCGTGTAATGAACCCACCCACGCGATCGCGCGTCGCCGATGATCCTTGCGTAGGGTGGATGACCGCTAGATTCCTGATTCCTCGCTCCCAAAGGTGATTGGCTGCATCCTCTCCGGCGCGTCGGTTATCGATCCCCACAAAGGCGCCACCTCCATCAGGGTTCCGGCGCCCGACGAACACCATGGGGTCGCCGCGAGCCACAGAGTCCGACAGCGCTTCGCTGCGCACGGGATTAACAACGATGTATCCTTGGACGACCTGTGATCGCATCACATGCAGGTATTCGTCTTGAAGATCGGCCCGGTCATGGGTGTCGCAAAGGATCATGACGTATCCGGCCGAGCGCAGGGCCGTCTCGACCGAGGCTGCGATTGCCGCCATGGCTGGGTTGTCGAGGTTGGGCGACAGCATGGCAACGACGCGGCTTTCCCTCCGTCGCAGCGTCCGGCCCACATGGTTTGGTCGATAGCCGAGCGCCGCCACAAGCTTTTGAACCCGCTCGACAGTCTCGGCCGATGCTCGACGGGTTTCGCCATTCACAATGCGTGACACGGTAGCAACCGACACGCCGGCCTGAGCCGCTACCGTTGCGAGTGAAACCGGTTCTTGCCCGATGGGTCTCTGTTTGTTCATGCCACCTTGTTCCCTACATCACGGGCCCTGTCGAGACCTCCGATGCTCTCATAGACAGACCTAGACGAAAGGATGATAGACAGTTTTGGCAAACGTTTGCCAAAGTCTACTCGCAAGATCGGCTTCAGCTCTGCCAACCGAGGGTTCACGCCAAGGCAAACGTGCCACGGGCAAGCAGTCCCTAACTGACACCCGACTTGAGTGAAGCCGCACCCGATCCGGGGTTCAGGGAACTCTTCCGCCTGGAGGATGCCGCCGACAAACAGAGACGGTTATCAATGAGATCTGACGCCCCTGTGGCGCCACAGATCCGAGGCAATCTCGGCGTTAGACGAGAAAAAATAACGGAGGAAACGATGAAGGGTACAACGATGCTCCTTGGCTGCGCGCTGTTTGCGGCAAGCCTTGGAATTGGCAATGCTCAAGCTCAAACAACCCTGCGGATGACCTGGTACTCGGACGGCAACGAAGGTGAGGTCATGTCTGATCTCCTGCGTCGCTTTGAGGGGCAGAACAAGGACATCAAGGTCGTTCTCGATCAGGTTCCATTCAAAGCCATCAATGAGAACCTGCCGGTGCAGCTCGCAGCAGGACAGGGACCGGATCTCGCACGTGTCGCGGATCTCGGAGGTGTAGCCCGCTACATGCTGGATTTGCGTCCCCATCTGAAGGATCCGGCATATTTCGAGACGAACTTCGGACCATTCCTCGAATGGATGCGGGTCCCGGGCGACACGACCTCGATCCCAGGGTTCATGACCCAACTCACCTTGACGGGTCCTTTCGTGAACAAGACCCTGTTTGAGCAGGCCAATGTCCCGATGCCTGGCCCAAAGGCAACCTGGGAGGAGTGGGCCGCAGCCGCGAAGAATGTTGCTGCGAAGGTGCAGGCGCCGTTCCCGATCGCTATTGACCGGTCTGGCCATCGGTTCTTCAGCCTTGCCATTACGCAGGGCGCGAAGCTGTTTAACGAGAAGGGCGAACCCGCCGTTGTGGACGAAGGATTCAAGCGGGGAGCGCAGCTCGTTTTTGACTGGCACAAAAATGGCGTGATGTCGAAGGAACTCTGGGGTTCTGTCGCGGGCACCGCCTACCGGGGTGCGAATGACGAGTTCAAGAACGCACAGGTCGTGATGTACGAGTCCGGCTCCTGGCAGATCGGACAGTTCGACAAGACGATCGGCGACGCATTCGACTGGGTGGCCGTTCCGACGCCCTGCGGACCCGCCAACTGCTCCGGTATGCCGGGCGGCGCCGCGCTCGTGGCCATCAAGACCACTCAGCATCCGAAAGAAGTCGCGCGCCTCATGGAATATCTCGCCAGCGAGCCGGTCGCGGCAGAATTCTATGAACGCTCACTCTTCGTGCCAGGCCACTTGGGCATCGCCAAGAAAGGTCTTGAGTACAAGAGCGCCTCCCCACAGGGCAAGGCAGCGCTGAAAGTCTTCAACGAAGGCGTGTCGCAGCTCTCTCCGGTTGCCACCAAGCTTCAGGGCTACGTCCACAACCGTGTGATCTTCAATGCGGTGATCAGCCGGCTTGGCCAAGCCATCGCCGGAGAGGCGTCGCTCGACGAGGCCTACCAGCGCATCGAGGCGGATGTGCAGCAGCAGATTGCTGAGCGTACCAAGAAGTAAGCCCGAAACCTGCCCCGGGTGATCCCGCCCGGGGCATTCTCTCTCTGGCTGAAGACACCATGACCCTCACGTCAAAGACATCTGCGGTGACACCTCCGGCTCCCGCTGGTGGCCGCACCCAATCGCGCGGGACGAATCCAGTCCTGAAATTGGCCTCTCGGATCGTCGATTGGCCAATGGCGAGCCTGCAACGCCTCATCGGCGAAAGGCGGATGGCTTATGTCTTCTTGCTGCCGAACCTCGTGTTCTTCGGCCTGTTCGTGTTCGTTCCGATCGCCATCAACTTCGTCTATTCAGTCACCGGCGGTCCTGCGCTATTTCCATCTGAGCGCCCTTACGTCGGAGCTGACCAGTATTCGTATTTGTTCGATTGCGGGTCCTATGTGGATCCGAACACCTGCCGTGAGGACCATTTCTGGCGCGGTGTCTACAACACGCTCTTCTTCTCTGTGTTTCAGGTAGCTGCGATGGTGGGGCTGTCGCTCCTGACTGCCATCGTGCTCAACATGAAGATTCGCGGCCGCGGCTTCTTTCGGGCCGTTTACTTCTTTCCTGTCCTGTTGTCACCCGTTGTGGTGGCGCTGATCTGGAAGTGGATTTTGCAGCGTGACGGCCTTTTGAACGCCGCCATCACAGGTTTTGGCGGCGACCGGATTCTCTTTCTCGCCGAGCCCGGCTGGGCCATGTTCTGGGCCATCTTCGTATCGGTCTGGGCCCATATGGGGTTCTACACTCTTATCCTGCTGGCGGGGCTCCAGGCCATTCCGGCGGATATCTATGAGGCCGCCGAGATGGACGCGACGCCCCGCTGGCGTGTGTTCTGGCGCCTCACCCTGCCGCTGCTCTGGCCTAACCTTATCGTTGTGATCGTGCTGTCCCTGATCCGCGCCGTTCAAACCTTTGATGAGGTGTTTGTGCTCACCGGAGGTGGACCGGGCACATCCACCCTCATGGTCGTGCAGTACATATACGAGACGGCATTCTCCAACCAGGTTCAGAATTTCGGTCTCGCTGCGGCGGCTTCTGTCGTGCTCGGCATCGTGCTCTTCGCGCTGACGCTGACGCAGCTCGCCTTCACGCAACGCAAGTCCTCGTGAGGCCGTCATGAACATTGCTCGTTTCATCACTGCCCGTCGCAATTCCAAGGGTTGGCACTGGACGGACATTGCAGCCTACGCATACCTGCTCCTCGGCGTGATCCTGATGTTCGGGCCGGTCCTGTGGCTGGTTTTGTCGTCATTCAAGACGCAGGCCAGCCTCCTCGAGTTTCCGCCCTCCCTTCTGCCGATGTCCCAGAAGGAGGTAACGGTGCCGGGTTACCCGCAACCGCTGCCGCTCTTCACCGTGATCATGGAGGACGGTACTAAGCGCGAGCTCGCTCAGGTCCGCCGTGTCGGCATCCAAGCCCAGATGATCGATCCGGCCAACCCGAGCCAGCAGGTCCGGGTGCCCATCGACAAGCGGGTGCCCGTGCGCCAATTCTCACTTGCCACGGAAAACTACACCGAACCACTGGAGCGTTTTGCCTTCCCGCAGTTCCTCGCGAACTCGGTGTTCGTGACGGTCGTTGCAACGCTGATCACGCTTCTGATCAACTCCATGGCGGCCTATGCCCTTTCGATCTATGAGTTCAAGGGTAAGAGTGCCGCCATGCTGATGGTGATCGGCACGCTGATGATCCCAATCACCATCATCCTGGTGCCGGTGTATCTGGTGGTGACCAAGCTCGGGCTTGTTAACTCACTCTGGGCCGTGATCCTGCCGGGCGCAGCGACGCCGACAGGCGTGTTCCTCCTGCGTCAGTACATGCTGACCTTGCCCCGCGATCTCATCGAAGCGGCTCGCATGGACAAGGCTTCGGAGTGGCAGATTTATTGGCGCATCGTGATGCCCCTGACCCTGCCGGCGCTTGCCGTGCTGACTATCTTCTCGATCATGTGGCGCTGGAACGAGTTCCTGTGGCCGCTCGCCGTCCTGACGAAGACGGAGTCCTATACGCTGCAGATCGGCCTTAATGCCTTCCAGGGCGAGTTGCAGACACAGTGGCAGTATCTCCTGGCGATGACCGTGATGACCCTGACACCAGTCGCGATCGTCTTCGTGTTCCTGCAACGCTTCATCACCACCGGTATCGCAAACACCGGGATGAAATAATTGGACTGATGGAAAAATGGCAGAGCTGAAGCTCATCGACATCAAGAAATCCTATGGCAGCGCCACGATCATTCATGGGGTCGATCTGGCGATCGAGGACGGCGAATTCGTGGTGTTCGTCGGCCCCTCAGGCTGCGGGAAGTCCACGCTGTTGCGCATCATTGCCGGTCTGGAGCAGGTCAGTGGCGGTGAAATCCGGATTGATGGGCAAAGCGTCACGAACGTTCCGGCCTCGGATCGGGGGCTTGCGATGGTGTTCCAGTCCTATGCGCTCTATCCGCACATGAGCGTCTACAAGAACATGGCCTTCGCTTTGGAGAACATGGCTCTGAGCCGATCCGAGATCGATCAGCGCGTCCGCCGGGCGGCCCAGATGCTGCAGCTGACCGACTATCTCGACCGCAAGCCGAAAGCTCTCTCGGGGGGGCAGCGCCAGCGCGTCGCGATCGGCCGCGCGATCGTACGCGATCCTAAGATCTTCCTGTTTGACGAGCCGCTCTCGAACCTTGATGCGGAGCTGCGCGTCGCAACGCGCAAGGAGCTGGCCGCCCTGCACGGGGAGATCGGCGGCACAATGATCTACGTCACTCACGATCAAGTCGAGGCCATGACCTTGGCCGACCGCATCGTGGTGCTGCGGGCGGGACGGATCGAGCAGGTCGGAACGCCACTCGAAGTCTACAATCATCCGGCCAATCTCTTCGTGGCAGGTTTCATCGGTTCGCCTCGCATGAACCTGCTTCCCGCGCGGGTCATGGGTTCCGGACAGGTCACCATTGGAAACGACACGCGATCCATACCTTTGCCCTCGACTGGTCAGACAGCCTCGGGAGCCAGCATCACGCTGGGCGCGCGCCCTGAGCACATTGATGTCATAGACGAGACCCAGGCGGATCTTATCATCACGGTCAACCTGGTGGAGCAGCTCGGGGGCGAAACTTACCTGTACGGATCGGCCCCGGGACTGCCGGAGTTGACCGTGCGCCAGGATGGACAGGCCAGATACGACCGGAACCAGAGGGTCGGACTGCGCCTCAAGCGCGAGGCGCTTCACCTTTTCGATGCGGACGGACAAGCAATCCGCATCCGTTGATACTGCTGAGGAGACATTTCGATGAAAGCGTTGACCGAGGGCCGATATCATGGCCGCGACGGAATCTGGGCCGTGTTCGACCTCGGTTGGAACACGGAACTGCGTGTCGGCATTCTGGAGCAGGACATCGGCCGTGTCGTGATGAAGCGTGGCGGCGGCTACCGCCTCGACCGGGGTTGGAGCATCGCGCCGAATGGCCTTGAGCCCGCCTACGAAGGCAGATCGAGGGACTCCACGGAGGGATTTGCATGCCCGGATGCGTCCGTGACGGAACAGAACGGCACAGTCGTGCTCAAGGCATCAGGCTTGACCGCCGTCATTACCCTGTCGCCGTTTGGGATTGCGTGGCATCGGGCTGGAGAAGACCGCCCGTTCCTGCGGGACCGCACGACCCAAGCCTATTTCATATCACGGAAGACCGGTGCACTGCAGCATGTCATGGCGCGTGACGAACACGAGCGCCACTATGGTGTGGGCGACAAGGCGGGTCCTCTCGATCACACCGGCCGCCGCTTCAAGATCGACGCGGTGGACCCTTGTGGGTTCGACGCAGAGCTGAGCGATCCACTTTACAAAATGATTCCGCTTGTCGTCGTCGACGGCCCGGCGGGCGCGCATGGCGTCTTCTACGACAACCTTGCCATCGGCGAGATGGATCTGGGTTGCACGATCGACAATTATCACGGGCTGTTCCGGTCCTACAGCGCGCAGGACGGTGATCTTGATTTCTACGTGATCGCAGGACCCAGCGTGCCGGATGTGGTGCGGCGCTTCTCCTGGCTCACCGGCGGGCAGGCCTTCGCGCCGAAGTGGTCGCTGGGCTTCGCCACCACGTCGATGACCATCGCGGACGCGCCCGACGCCGATGCGAGGATCACGGATTTTATCGAGAAGTGCCGTTACCATCAGATTCCCTGCGACAGCTTTCATTTCGGTTCCGGCTACACATCGATTGGCCACCGCCGTTACGCCTTCAACTGGAACCGCGATAAATTCCCTGATCCGGCAGGCACCATGCGCCGGCTGAAGGAAGCCAGCATGCAGCCTGTCACCAATCTCAAGCCCTGCCTCCTGGATGATCATCCACGGCTGAATGAAGCCATGGAGCAGGGAATTCTTGTAGCAGATGGCGCGACGGGTCAGCCGGCCGTAGCGCAGTTCTGGGATGGCCTGGGCTTCCACGTCGACTTCACGAATCCCGACGGGCGCACCTGGTGGCGGAATGGCATTCAGTCTGCACTGCTCGACTATGGTGTCGTCACCGTCTGGAACGACAACAATGAATATGAGATCTGGGATGAAGACGCCATCTGCAACGGTGATGGGCGTCCATTTCCTCAAGTCTTGGCACGACCGGCGCAGCCGCTTCTCATGACGAAGCTCTCCTACGAGGCGCAAGCTGCGGACGCGCCCGGAAAGCGGCCCTATGCCATCACGCGTGGCGGCGCGGCCGGCCTGTGGCGCTACGCGCAGACTTGGTCCGGCGACAACGAAACCGCCTGGAAGACCCTTCGATTCAATCTGACCCAAGGGCTCACCATGAGCCTGTCAGGCATGTTCAACATTGGGCATGACGTCGGCGGTTTCCACGGACCCAGCCCGAATGCTGAACTGTTCTGCCGTTTCGTCGAGTTCTGCGCGCTCTGGCCGCGTATGGTCATGAACTCATGGAAAGACAACGGCATCGTCAACCTTCCCTGGATGCACGAGAGTGTCATTCCCCAGGTTCGTGATGTCATCAAGTTGCGCTACCGACTGATGCCCTACCTCTACACGCAGATGTGGCGCGCCTCGCGTGAAAACGAACCGGTCGTGCGTCCGCTGTTCTACAACTTCCCTGAAGATCGTTCAGCCCTGGATGTACAGGACAGCTTTATGCTCGGACCAGACATTCTGGTGGCGCCCGTTCTCGAAGAGGGGGCATCGGACCGGCAGGTCTACCTGCCGGAGCATGCGGGCGGCTGGTTCGACTTCCACGACGGACGCCACTTCGAAGGGGGGCAGACGGTCACGGTCCCGGCACCTCTCGGCCGCCTGCCTGTCCTCGTCCGGTGCGGTGCCATGATCCCGGTGACCCGGCAGACCGACAAGATTGATCCCAGTGCCGACGCACAGCGCGAACTGATTGTCTTTGGGGCTCCACGGGCGATCGCCGATGCGTACCTTTACGAAGATGACGGCGATACATCAGACTGGCAGGGCGACAGCCGGCTGGAGCTTCGCTTCCAGCTCCAGCCAAGCGGTAAGGATCTCGTCCTGTCTCTCGACACCGTCGGTTCCTACCAGCCGGCCTTTGACACGATCTCGGTTCGTCCGGTCGGCATTCAAGGGCAGATCCGGATCGAAGCGCCGAAGGGAGCCATCAAGATCGAGCAGGGCGCACCGGCGTTCCAGGACTGAGGCCATATCACATCGGTTCTCGAACATCAGGAAGGACATGACCCATGAGACAGGCTTGGCGGTGGTTCGGCCCTGATGATCCGGTAACGCTAGACGCAGTTCGTCAGGCCGGAGCCACGGATATCGTGTCCGCACTCCATCATGTCCCTCCGGGTGAGGCATGGACTCTCGGCGATGTCGAGCGCCACCGCAACCTCATTGAGAGCGCCCCACCCGGACGCTCTCCTTTGAGGTGGTCGGTGATCGAGAGCATCCCGGTCGCCGACGACATCAAACGGCATGGAGGTCATGCGAAACAGTCCATCGCAGCGTGGATTGCGAGCCTTGAGGCTGCAGCGCAAGGCGGCCTTAAGATCGTCTGCTACAACTTCATGCCCGTGGTGGACTGGACCCGAACGGATCTCGATTGGCCGCTGCCGACGGGGGCGACGGCACTGCGCTTCGACCAGGATGCATTCGCAGCCTTCGACCTCTATATATTGAGGCGTCCCGGTGCCGAGAACTCCTACGATCAGGAGGCTAGAATGCGCGCGCGGGGGGTGTTTGACGCGTTGGACGAGGATGCCGTCGAACGGCTGACGAAGACCATCGCCGCGGGCCTGCCAGGATCCACGACTGATGCCTTGAGTCTGGAGGCTTTTCGCGACCGGCTAGCAGCCTATGAAGGCATCGATGCTGCAAAGCTCCGCAAGCACCTGATCGAGTTCCTGGAGCAGGTCACTCCCATCGCGGAAAAGCTATCGGTTAAGCTTACCCTCCATCCGGACGATCCGCCGCGACCGCTTTTCGGTCTGCCTCGCGTCGCGTCGACGGAGGAGGACTATGAGGCCTTATTCGCGGCTGTGCCGTCTGAAGCAAATGGCATGTGCTTTTGCACGGGGAGCCTCGGCGTGCGGGCCGATAACGACCTTTCCAGCATGGCCCGCCGCTTTGCATCACGCATCCACTTTGCTCATCTGAGGGCGACGCGGCGGGAGCAGGATGGACTGAGCTTCTTTGAAGCGGATCATCTCGAAGGTGACGTCGATATGGTTGTAGTCCTTGATGTTCTCCTGAAAGAGGATCGTCGGCGGCCGGAGAGCGCCAAGATCCCGTTCCGCCCTGATCATGGCCATCGCATGCTTGATGACCTCTCTTCAGGCAAGCGCGTTAATCCAGGTTATACCGCAATTGGGCGCCTTAAGGGCCTGGCCGAACTGAGAGGAGTGATAAAGGCGTTGGATGATTCGACCAGTCGAAGATGACGGTGCCGCGGCGGCTCCTGCTCGGCGAAGCGCCGGCGCGACTGACCCCGCCTAGGATATAGGTATGCGACGTAGTTCGCGCCGAGCATGTTGTGAATGGCACCCATGGCCTCCGCCCTTCGACAGGACGGTGATCGGATGGAGCGGCTGGTCGCATTCGTAGCGGACCCCTGTTCAAGATCACAGTACGGGCGGTCTCAGCGGCGTTCGAGGAAATAGCGCCCGTTGCGGTCCTGATCGTAAATTTCCAGGAGCATGCCGCGTCCGACCTGACCTCTGGCGGCATCAAGGGATAAGGAATAATGAGATGACGCGCCGACCAATCGGAGAGTTGCGGAGCCAGCGGTGGTTTGCCTCCGACGACATGCGCGGTTTCGCGCATCGTCAGCGCACCCAGCAGATGGGCCTGCGCCGGGAGGAGTTCCTCGGCAAGCCCGTCGTTGCCATCATCAATACCTGGAGCGATTTGAGCCCGTGCCATTCACATCTGCGCGACCGCGCGGAGGCCGTGAAGCGCGGTGTCTGGCAGGCCGGCGGCTATCCGGTGGAGCTGCCGGCCTTGTCGGTCGGCGAGGTGATGGTGAAACCCACCACCATGCTCTACCGCAACTTCCTCGCCATGGAGGTGGAGGAACTCCTGCGCTCGCATCCCATCGACGGGGCCGTGCTTCTGGGCGGCTGCGACAAGTCCACGCCCGGACTCCTCATGGGCGCGATCAGCATGGATATTCCAGTGATCTACTGCCCGGCGGGTCCCATGTCGAACGGTCAATGGCGCGGGCAAAAGACGGGGGCGGGCACCCATACCAAGAAGTACTGGGACGAACTTCGGGCGGGCAATATCACCCAGGCCGATTGGGTCGATTTGGAAAGCCGCATGACCCGCTCCATCGGTACTTGCAATACCATGGGGACGGCATCCACCATGACGTCCATCGTGGATGCCATGGGCCTCACGCTTCCAGGGGCTTCCTCGATACCGGCCGCCGACAGCGGCCACCCGCGCATGGCCTCTGCCTGCGGCGAGCGCATTGTCGCGATGATCTGGGACGACTGGAAGCCGTCTCGCTTCCTCGACGCAAGGAGCTTCCGCAATGGCCTGATAGCCTACATGGCGCTCGGTGGCTCCACCAATGCCGCCGTGCACCTCATTGCCATGGCGCGCCGAGCCGGTGTCAACCTCACCCTCGACGACATGTCCGACATGGCCGGCAGGGTGCCGGTCTGCGCCAACCTCTTCCCGTCCGGCGAGTACCTGATGGAGGATTTCTACTTCGCGGGTGGGCTTCCGGCGCTGCTCAGGAAGCTGGAGCGGCATCTCGTCCAAGATGCCGGGACCGTGAATGGCAGGACCCTGGGTGAGAACATCGCCGGAGCCGAGTGCTGGAATGACGATGTCATTCGGGGAGAGGACAACCCGGTCGTGCCGCTTTCGCGCGGTAAGACGCTGGCTGTGCTGCGCGGCAACCTTGCTCCCAACGGCGCCGTCATGAAATCCTCTGCGGCGAATCCGAAATTCCTCAAGCACGTCGGGCCCGCGCTCGTCTTCGACAGCCCCGCCGAGATGAACCAGACGATCGACAAGCCCGATCTCGACATCACGGAGGATACGGTCATCGTGCTGCGCAATGCCGGTCCCGTCGGGGCACCGGGCATGCCGGAATGGGGCAATCTGCCGATTCCGAAGAAACTCCTTCGCCAAGGCGTTCGCGACATGGTCCGCATCTGCGACGGACGCATGAGCGGCACCCATTACGGCACCTGCATTCTGCACGTCGCTCCCGAGGCGGCCGTGGGAGGGCCGCTCGGTCTTCTCCGGACGGGCGATCTCGTGGAACTCGATGTCGAGGCTGGTCGCCTCGACATGAAAGTCGACGAGGCCGAGCTGGAGCGCCGCCGTGCCGAATGGAAGCCGACCGCGCACATCTATGGCCGGTCCTTCGCGGCGCTCTACCAGCGCCATGTCTCGCAGGCCGATCAGGGCTGCGACTTCGATTTCCTCAGCGCGCCCGGCCCGGTGGTCGAGCCGTCCATCTTCTAGGGGCACGCCCATGATCGATATCGAGAACCGCTTCAAAGGCTGGCTGAAGGGCGCGGGGCCGCGCCCTCCGCTCGGCACCTGGCTCATGGCGGCAGCCCCCTCGACCGCCGAGGCCATGGGCTATAGCGGCTTCGACTTCCTCGTCGTCGACATGGAGCATGTGCCGATCGAAGTGTCGGACTTGGCTCATATCCTGCGTGCCATCGGCTGCACGCCTGCCGATGCGGTCGTGCGGCTCGCCTGGAACGATCAGGTGCTCGTGAAGCGTGTGCTCGATGCGGGCGCTCAGACAATCATGCTGCCGTTCGTTCAGACAGCCGACGAGGCCCGGCAAGCGCTGTCGTTTGCGAAGTATCCTCCCGAAGGCATTCGTGGCGTCGCGGCCGTGCATCGCGGCTCGCGGTTCGGTCGGGCTTCCGATTATCTCAAGCGTGCCAATGACCAGGTGGCAGTCATCGTCCAGCTGGAGACGCCCGAAGCCATTGAGCGGCTGCCGGAAATCGCGGCCGTTCCCGGAATTGACGCATTGTTCGTCGGGCCCGGCGATCTCGCGGCCGCCATGGGACATATCGGCAACATTGCGCATCCCGACGTTCAGGCGCTGATTCAGAAAGCTGCCACGAGGGCACGTGAGGCCGGCAAGCCGGTCGGCATCGTCGGCCCCAATCCGGATATGGTGCGCCGCTTCATTGCCTACGGCTACAGCTACGTCGCCGTGGCGTCCGACATCGCCATGATGACGAGCCGTGCCTCCGAATGGTTGGGCGCCTTACGTGATCAACCGGCCTCGCCGGATGCTCCAGTCGCGGCCTATTGAGGTTCATTGGGATGCCCCTCTCCATTGCCCTCGATGTCCGCGCCGAACTGGGCGAATGCCCGATCTGGGACGCTGACGGGCAGGCGCTGTTCTTCGTCGATATCAAGGGCATGGCGCTTCACCGCTTCCGGCCTGCGACGGGCGAGCATACCGTCATGACAATGCCGGAGGAGATCGGCTGCATCGGACTCAGGAAAGGCGGTGGCTTCATCGCGGGATTCCGTTCGGGCCTTTGGCTGCTGGACTCTCAGGGAAATCGTGAGACGAAGTTAGCCGACAATCCGGAAGATCATCGCACCAGCCGCTTCAATGATGGTCGCGTCGATCCAGCGGGCCGCTTTCTCGCCGGCACCATCGACGAGCCGAAGGACGGCGGCAAGGCACATCTCTACCGCTATGACCGGCGAGGTCTCGCGACGCTTGCAAGTGGGCTTCTCACGTCGAACGGTGTCGCCTTCTCGCCGGACGGACGCACGCTCTACCATTCCGACACGCCGACCTTCACGGTCTGGCGCTACGACTACGATCCGGTCAGTGGCGAAGCCACGGACAAGACCCTGTTCACGCGCCTCGAACCCACCGAAACCGACCGCGGCCGCCCGGACGGTGCGGCGGTGGATGCGGAAGGCTGCTACTGGACGGCTTTGTTCGAGGGCGGGCGGATCCAGCGCTATGCCCCGGACGGAAGGTTGCTGGCCGAATATTCCGTTCCGGCCCGGTGCCCCACGATGGTCTGCTTCGGCGGTGCTGAATTGAAGACGCTCTATGTGACGTCCGCCCGCACTGGCCGATCCATAGAGGAACTCGAAGGCTTCCCGCATTCAGGAAGCCTGTTCTCCATACCGGTCGATGTGCCGGGCCTGCCCGAAGACCGTTTCGACCCTTCTGTTTAAGGCTGCGCTGCGATGGTATTTGATTATACAACCGTTCAGTATCGCTCTCTTCAGGGCCGATCCGTCGTCGTCACCGGTGGTGCATCCGGAATCGGCGAGGAGATGGTGAAGGCCTTTGTGGCGCAGGGTGCGCGGGTCTCATTCATCGATATCGCGAAGGAGTCGGGGGATGCGCTGTCTGGCGCAACGGGCGCCGCCTTCCACGCCTGCGACGTCACGGACATTCCGGCGCTCCGCGAGGTGCTGGCTCAGATCGAAAGCGAGCAGGGCGGTGTGGACGTTCTCGTCAACAATGCCGGCAAGGACGATCGGCACGACATGGCCGAGGTGGAGCCGGATTACTGGCGGCGAGCCCTCGCGCTGAATCTCGACCACCAGTTCTTCGCGACACAGGCGGTCGTGAAGGGCATGTCGGCGCGAGGCGGGGGCTCGATCATCATGCTTGGCTCGATCTCATGGATGCGCGGGCGCCCCGGCATGGTCGGGTACACGACCGCCAAGGCGGCGATCAACGGCATGACCCGTACGCTCGCGCGCGAGTTGGGTCCATCCAACATTCGGGTGAACTGTATCGTACCAGGTGCAATCCTCACCGAACGTCAGAAGCAGCTCTGGCTCACGCCCGAATTGAACCAGCAATTCCTTGACCTTCAAGCATTGAAATTCCGGCTCGATGCCAGCCACGTGGCAAAGATGGCACTCTTCCTCGGCTCAGACGAAAGCGGCGGCTGCACGGGTGCGAATTTCATCATCGATGCCGGCCTGACCCAGAATTGAGAGCGTCCCATGCAAATCCAGACGACCGACGACGGCTTTGATCTCGTTCTCGACGGGAGGCTCATCCTGCGCCATCGCATCAATGCACCGTGCCTCTTCGTGGGACGGGGTGATGCGCGGATGGATATGTACCGCGGCAATTTCGACATCGAGGATTATGTCATCGAACGGACGCCGCTCGCCCACGCGGTTGCGTCGGGTAGTGAGATCGCCTTCTCGGCCGCACCGGGCCAGCCGGCTCGGATCATTCTCAACGTGTCGGGCGATGGGCGAAATGCCGCTGTTGCTTTCCGTTCGGCGAATCCCTCGATCAATCGCGTCTGGCTTCGCGTTAAGGCCGACAAAGATGAACATGTGTGGGGCGGAGGCGAGCAGATGTCGTATTTCGACATGCGCGGCCGCCGATTTCCACTCTGGACATCGGAGCCCGGCGTTGGGCGCGATAAGACGACGGAGATCACATTCAAGGCTGATGTCACCGGCAAGTCGGGAGGCGATTACTGGAATACCAATTATCCGCAGCCAACGTTCCTCTCATCCCGGCGCTATGCGCTGCATGTGGAGACGACGGCCTATTCGGCTTTCGATTTCCGCCGCGGGGATTTTCACGAAGTTGAGATCTGGGCCGTACCTGAGCGGATCGAGCTCACGGCGCGTCCCACCTTTATTGCTCTCGTCGAAGCCATGTCCGAGCGCTTCGGCCGTCAGCCGCCGTTGCCTGAGTGGGTTTATCGTGGCGCGATCATCGGCCTGAAAGATGGCAGCAATTCCTTCGAGAGGTTGGAGAACATCATCGCGGCCGGCACGAAGGTGTCCGGTCTCTGGTGCGAGGATTGGGTGGGTCTGCGCCAAACCTCTTTCGGCGCGCGCCTGTTCTGGGACTGGAAGGCGAATGAAGACCGCTATCCGAGTCTGCGCCAGCGCCTCGCGGAGCTGGAAGGTCGCGGCATCCGTTTCCTCGGCTATGTGAATCCTTATCTTGCCGTCGATGGCTCTTTGTTCCCGGAAGCGGAGGCCGCAGGCTATTTCGCAAAGGATGAGAGCGGAAACACAGCCCTGGTGGATTTCGGCGAGTTCGATTGCGGGGTCGTGGATTTCACCAACCCGGAAGCGGCCGCTTGGTTCGCCGAGCGCGTGATCGGGCAGAACATGCTCGATTTCGGCCTCTCCGGCTGGATGGCTGATTTCGGAGAGTATCTGCCGATCGATGTGAAGCTCGCCAATGGGGTCGATGCGAAGCTGATGCATAACGCATGGCCGACGCTCTGGGCGGAAGTGAATGCCCGCGCGGTGGCTAGCCGGGGCAAAACCGGCGAGGTCCTTTTCTTCATGCGTGCCGGCTTCACCGGCGTCCAGAAGCACTGTCCCCTGCTGTGGGGCGGGGACCAGTCGGTCGATTTTACGCGTCACGACGGGCTCGTGACCGTGATGTCGGGTGCACTTTCGTCAGGGCTTATCGGCAACGCCTACCATCATTCGGATATTGGCGGCTACACAAGCCTCTTCGGCAATGTGCGTACGGCGGAACTCATCATGCGCTGGGCCGAGATGGGAGCGTTCACGCCGGTCATGCGCACCCATGAAGGCAACCGCCCGCGCGACAATCTGCAGATCGACCAGGACCCGCAGGTGCTCGGGCATTTCGCACGGATGACAAAGATCTATGTGCACCTTGTACCTTACCTGAAATCCCTCGTGGCAGAGGCTTCGACGCGAGGCCTGCCGGTGCAGCGCCCGCTGTTTCTGCATTTCGAGGACGACCCCCGTACTTATGCGATCCAGGACGCCTATCTCTACGGCCCCGACCTTCTCGTTGCACCTGTCTGGCAGGCAGGGAAGACGGAGTGGAGCACCTATGTGCCGGGTGGCGAGAGGTGGGTCCATGTGTGGTCCGGCAAGACTTTCCTGGGAGGGCAGGACGTCACGGTGCCTGCGCCCATCGGCGAGCCGCCGGTATTCTATCGGGCCACGTCGGAGTTTGCGGATCTCTTCGCGGGCTTGAGGAACGTCTGAGCGATGTCGGCTGCGGAGCTCATCGGCTTTCTCATGCTGACGGGCTTCGCCGCCTATGCCCAGACCCTGACGGGATTCGCCTTCGGGCTTATCACCATGGGCGGCGTCGGACTCACCGGGCTGCTGGCGCTGCCGGATGCCGCCATGATCGTGAGCGTCCTGACGTTGGTGAATGCCATACAGATGCTCGTGAAGGGATGGCGCGATGTGGCATGGCGCGAATTCGCCTTCGTCATGACTGCCAGCATTCCAATGCTCTTCGTCGGATACTGGCTGCTGGAATGGCTTGCTGGGACGCAAGCTGATGCCCTGCGATTGATTCTCGGTCTTGTGATCATCGTTTCGAGCTTGCAACTCGCACGAAAGCCGGAGCCTTTGACGAGGCAATCTCATGGTGGATCGTTCCTATTCTTCGGTGCCATCGCGGGATTGATGGGCGGAATGTTTTCAACGGCCGGACCACCACTCGTTTATCATTTCTACCGCCAGCCGATGCCGCTGATGGCGGTGCGGGAAACGCTCGTCACCGTGTTCGCGCTTAATGCTGTGTTCCGGATCGGTCTCGTGGTGATTTCCGGTGATCTGCCGACTGGATCCACTCTCACCGGTCTCCTCGCCGTTCCGGCTGTCATGGGGGCAACCTACGCAGCACGACTATGGCCGCCTCCTGTTTCGCCCACCATGATGCGGCGCATCGTGTTCTTCCTCCTCTTTCTTTCAGGCGTATCGCTCGGGGCGCCTGCCGTCATTCATCTTCTGGGAACTCTTGAATAACTGTTCATGCAATGCCCTGTGTTCCAGCATCGAAGGTCTGTTCCTGTCGGTGGGCCGTTCCTAGGTAACGGGCGAAGGATAGATGCGCCAAACAGCAGCTGCGTTTCACAGGAGCTGTAACGAATACGTCGATAGGCCTGTACGGAGAAGGCACCCGACGGACGATTAGCAGTCTTCCAGGCCGATTGAGACGATGACCGGACAAGATCAATGATGTATTATGTGTTTTGAGCAGCATAACCACGCCGTCGATTCCCCTCGCCGTGGCTATTGAGACAAATAGATGCCGATGACATTGCCGTACTGACACAAGCGGCTGGAATGGATGGGAGATACGGAAATGTTTGACACTGCCGTGCTTAAGCAGCTGTTTCCTTTCGAGAGCGATATGCTTGCCGAGCATCGGCCCCCGTCCCCAGTTCATCAGCGCGTCTATCTCGTCAACGGGGAGCTACGGTCCTGGGAAGGACCTGTCGAAACAGTCAGATCCCCAGTGTGCGTGCGTGGACAGGACGACTCGCTGGAGCAAATCGAGCTCGGGAGCTACCCAATTGGAGGAGAGCCAGAGGCCGAGGAGGCCTTGGCTGCGGCTGTAGCTGCCTATGATGAGGGCAGGGGCGTCTGGCCGACCATGACGGTCGCCGATCGCATCGCCTGCATGCAGAACTTCACGAACCAAATGATCACCCACCGGCAAGAGGTGGTTAGCCTGATCATGTGGGAGATAGGCAAGAGTCAGGCCGATTCCGAGAAGGAGTTCGACCGGACGGTCGATTACATCCGGGCGACAATCGAAGCACTGAAGGAACTCGACAACAGCAACTCGCGCTTCCACATCGTCGAAGGTACGATCGGACAGATCCGGCGCACTCCGCTCGGCGTCGTTCTGTGCATGGGACCGTACAATTATCCGCTCAATGAGACCTTCGCCACGCTGATCCCGGCGCTGATCATGGGCAACACTGTGGTGTTCAAGCCGCCGCGCTTCGGCGCCTTGCTGTTCTACCCGCTGCTTGAGGCGTTCCGCAGCGCCTTTCCGAAGGGCGTCATCAACACCGTATACGGACGCGGCTCCGTGATCGTGCCCCGCCTGCTCGATTCCGGGAAGGTGAACGTCCTGACCCTCATCGGGTCGAGCAAGGTCGCCGATCATCTGAAAAAGCTGCACCCGAAGGCACATCGTCTGCGGGCGATCCTGGGCCTCGATGCCAAGAATGCCGCCATCGTTCTGCCGGACGCCGACATCGAGCTGGTCGTCAAGGAATGTCTCCTCGGAAGTCTGTCTTTCAATGGCCAGCGCTGCACAGCCCTCAAGATGCTGATTGTTCATCAGTCGGTTGTAGAGACTTTCCTGCGCCGATTTACCGAGGAGCTGGGCAAGCTCAAGGTCGGCATGCCTTGGGAGAAGGGAGTGAGCATCACGCCCCTGCCAGAGCCTGGAAAGGTCGATTACATGACCCAGCTGGTTGAGGACGCCAAGGCCAAGGGAGCTCGCGTTGTCAACGAAGGTGGCGGAGCGGTTTGTGGAACCTTGTTCTATCCTGCAGTTGTCTATCCCGTAAAGGACGGCATGAAGCTTTACCGGGAGGAGCAGTTTGGGCCCGTTGTCCCTGTGATGCCGTTCGAAGATCTCGAAACGGCGCTTGAATACGTCATCACGTCCGAACACGGCCAGCAGGTCAGCATCTTCAGCTCAAGCCCGGATCAGATCGGCCGGCTTGTCGATCCGCTCGTGAACCAAGTCTGCCGCGTGAACATCAATGCCCAATGTCAGCGGGGGCCAGATGTGTTTCCCTTTACTGGACGCAAGGACTCAGCCGAGGGAACGTTGTCCGTCACCGATGCCCTGCGCTCGTTCTCGATCCGCTCCATGATTGCCACCAAGCAAACGGAGGCCAACAAGCAGTTGCTAGACGCCATCGTGACCGAGCACAAATCCAACTTCATCAATACGCGGTTCATCTTTTGACGGTTACTGCACTGAGGTGGAACCGAAGCTAGCCGATCATATCGATGAATGAACCCGCCGTCCGTCACGACCGGCCGCTGCGTGGCATCATCCTCATGCTGGCTGCGCTGGCCTTTTTCTCCTGCTCGGATGCGGCCTCCAAGCTCATGACCGCAAGCCTGCCAGCAGTTGAGGTGGCGTGGCTCCGGTTCTGCGTGTTCACGCTTCTGGTCCTGGGGACCGTGGTCGGCACGGGACAGGCGCATGCTCTCCGCTCCAAGCGACCGATCCTGCAAACCCTGCGGGCGCTCGGTGTCCTCGGCTCGTCCATCTTCTTCATCATGGGGCTGGCCTTCCTGCCCATGGCCGAGGCCACCGCCATCGCGTTCATCTCTCCGATGATCGTGACCGCCCTGTCGATCCCGATCCTTGGAGAGGTGGTCGGGTGGAGACGCTGGAGTGCGGTCATCGTGGGACTGCTCGGTGTTCTTGTCGTTGTGAGGCCCGGAGCAGAGGCGTTCGATCCGGCCGCGATCCTGCCCATCCTGTCGGCTGCCAGCTGGGCTGTTGCCCTTGTGGTGACGCGCAAGATGAGCGGATCGGACGGGCCTCTGGTCTCCCTCACCTATGCTGCCGTCGTGGGTTTGCTGGTTACTTCAGCTCTTGTGCCGTTCACATGGGTGATGCCGGGGTGGCGTGAAGTGGGCCTGGGGCTTGTCACGGGTGCAGCCTCCACTATCGCGCAGTGGCTGGTTGTGCTGGCTTTCCAGCAGGCGCGCGCCTCCGTTCTCGCGCCATTCTCCTACAGCCAACTCGTTTGGTCCGGACTGTTAGGCTACCTCATATTCGGCAATGTACCGGACGAGTGGACGCTGCTCGGCGCGAGCGTGATCATTGCCAGTGGTCTCTACACGGCCCATCGCGAGCGGACGGCTCGGGTGTCGTCCGCTCTAGCAAAGTAGATCGGTGCATGGAGTAGATCTCTGTGTCCTGCAAACTACAGACAAAAGCGCGAAAATCGAGCAGATGAACGCCCGCCGAGTGGCTCACTCGATAAGATGCTTTGTCGGATTTCCAGAACCAGCTGAATTGATTTAAGGTGTTCCTCATGCTTCGGACAGAAGTCGAAGCGCCTGCTTTTCCTCCTGTGCCATTGCCTACGTTCACGGGTGCTGCCATCCGATTCGTTGCCTCCCTCGTTGCCTTGCTCGTCATCAGTCTCCTGCTGGCCAGCCTCTGAAGGCACATCTTCGTCACCTGGGTCACGTTCGGTACAGCCACCATCGCGTTCGTCGCGCACTCTGGTCCGGTCCGTGATGGAGCGGTTGGAGCTCTCCCTTTCTTTCTCAAAGCTGCGCGTAGAGCATCGAACGCAAAAGTGGGAACCGGTTTCGCGTGTAAGATGCAGAAAAACAAAAGCTTAGGGCATCGGACGTGAGTTCGAATTTCCGTCCGGTGCTCTAGGGTCGGGACTCATAACCAAAAAGCCATGATAGCTGCGATGTGCACAGCGGCGAGATAGTTTTGAGCCGGCTTGTCGGAGCGGGTGGCAATACGTCGAAAGTCCTTGAGACGGCAGATCGTGCGCTCTATGCGGCTACGACCGCGATAGAGTTCGTGGTCGAAGGGATGATGACACTTGCGGGTTGGATTGTTCGGGATCACAGGCAAGCTGCCGCGCTCCAGCAGGAACTGGCGGGCAAGCCGGTTCGGTTCCCATCCCCAAACGTCATTGGCTCCGATGATATAGCCACGATGGCCGAACCGTGGCATCACGTAGTCGAGCATAGGGAGGTGCTGATCGAGACAAGGGCCGGTATAGATGACGGATTCGTTGGACTCGAAACCTTCATAGTGACAGACATACCAGAGCAGCGCATCATGTTCCTCGACGAGGGGGATGATCTCCTTGCGCGCCGCCGAGGTGATTGTGCCAATAATGTGCCGGCAGCCGTGGTCCCGTAGAAGGGTCTGCGCCGTGATGCAACTCTTCGGGTTTGCCGTTCAAAGGACCTATTCTGGCTGAAATCGATGGGTCTTTGACGAGCTGATACACCACGATCCACTCAGCGGGCGTCACATCTGGCTGAAGTGTTGGAGCATACGCTCGGCGTCGGGCTCGCGACCTGCGAACAGCCGGAAAGCGCCGACAGCCTGGAAGACGGCCATGCCGCCGCCGGACATGGTTCGGCAGCCTCGTGCACGGGCTTGGCGCAGCAGTTCCGTCTCCAGCGGAAAGTAGACGATGTCGGAAACCCAGAGGTCCGGACGCAGCAGATCGACTGGGACGGCCATCCCCGGATACCTTGCCATGCCGAGCGGCGTCGTGTTGACCATTCCGTCGGCCGCAGTCATGGCTTCCATTATAGGGATGCCAGTTGATGCGCGAGTTGGGCCGAAGCGCCTGCGCAGGGCATCGACAAGATTTTCGGCGCGGCTGCTATCCGTATCGATAACGTTGATCTCACCCACACCGAGCGTCAGGAGAGCGTGAGCGACTGCCGCACCGGCGCCACCGGCGCCGAATTGAACCACGCGGTCGCGACGCACATCGGACAACTCGCGTCGGAAGCTCTCGGCAAAACCCCACCAATCGGTGTTGTGCCCGACGCGCCGGCCCTCTTTCAACACAACCGTGTTGACGGCACCCAGAGCCTCTGCATCAGACGATAACTCGTCGAGAAGCGAGATAATGGCCTGCTTGCAGGGATGCGTGATGTTGAGCCCGGCGAAACCGAAATGCTGGGCTGCCTTGAGGATGTCAGACAGGGAGTTCACATCAAGTCCAAACTTCTCAAGATCGATCAGCTTGTAAATGTATCGCAGTCCCTGCGCAGCGCCTTCCCGCTCGTGAAGAGCAGGTGTCCGGGAGGCCTGGATGCCGGCACCGACCAATCCGACAAGAATAGAGGGATAGGTCCATACATCTGCCACGGTGTCGGTTCTGGACCCAGTATCGACGGGTGGTTCTCCGGTCATGGGCATCAGGGCCGCGCCGTTGGTTTGTCGATCATGTCGAGCAAGGCCCGCACGGCCACGGGGTAGCCATTGGTGCCTAGGCCTGCGATCACGGCCGTTGCGACCGGGGACACATAAGACTTGTGGTAGATCGGCTCGCGCTTGTGAATATTCGAGATGTGCAGCTCGATAAGGGGGCCCGGAAACATCTTCAAGGCATCCATGATCGCCATCGAGGTAAACGTGAAGGCCGCCGGATTGATGATAATACCGCTGCCTTGATCGATCGCTTCATGCACCCAATCGATGATTTCATATTCCCGGTTGGACTGGCGGAAGACGATGGGATGACCGGATGCAGCATTCCGACACGACGCCTCAACCTCGGTCAAGGTGGTATGGCCGTAGATCTCCGGCTCGCGGGTTCCAAGGCGGTTCAGATTAGGACCATTCAAAATGTAGATCGGGTTGCTCATGATGGCTCTTCTTGTGTAATGGCTCATTCACCCTTGGTAGCCGAACAGTCGCGGGAGCCAGAGCACGGTTTCTGGCACGAAGGTGAGGATCGCGAGCGCAACGATCATAGCGAAGAGGAATGGAAGGGTATCGCGGACGATGTCGCGCAGCGGCTCTCCCGAGATATTCGCCATGATGAACAGAAGCAGGCCATAGGGTGGCGTGATCAGGCCGATCATGATGTTCACCACCACCACGACGCCGAAATGCACGAGATCGATGCCGAGAGCCTGCGCCGTCGGAATGAAGACCGGCACAACGATAAGCAGGATCGCGGTGCCTTCCAGCACGCAGCCCAACAGCAGCAGCAGAATATTGACCAGGATCAGAAATCCGACCGGGGAGAGGTTCCATCCCGCGAGCAGCGCCTTCACGCCCTCGGGAATGTTTTCAACCGTAACAACGTAGTTGAACACGAGCGCACCGGCGATCAGCATGCCGATAGAAGCGGTCGTGCGCGCGCTGATCGCGAGTGATCGATAAAAGTCGCGCCAGCTTACGCTGCGATAGAGACCGGCTGAGATGATGAGCGCGTAGGCAGCCGCCACTGCCGCCGCCTCGGTAGGTGTCATGACGCCGCTGTATATGCCGCCGAGAAGCACCACCGGCATCATCAATGAGGGCAAGGCTTCCCAGGTGATCCGCGGCAGCTTGCGCACGGGGACCGGCTTCTCGACCGGGAAGTTCCTGCGGCGCGCCGTGATTAATACGATGATCATCTGGCTCAATGCCATCAGCAGGCCCGGGATTACGCCGCCCAGGAACAGATATCCGATCGAGGCATCGGACACGAGGGCATAGAGAACCATCGGGATCGACGGCGGGATGATCGGTCCGATGACCGACGAAACGGCCGTCAGGGCTGCCGCGTAGCTCGGCGGATAGCGACCATCGCGGGTCATCATCACTTGCATCATGCGCCCAGTACCAGCGGCGTCGGCAATCGCCGAACCGGACATGCCGGCAAAGATGATGCTCTGCAGGATGTTCACATGGGCGAGCCCGCCGCGGAAGCGGCCGACCAAAGCGTTGCAGAAGGCCATGAGCCGGTCGGTCATACTGCCGATGTTCATGAATTCGGCCGCCAGGATGAACAACGGCACCGAGAGGATGATGTAGTTGGAATACATCCCATTCAGGAGCTGCTCCGCAGCCGTTCCCATGTCCAGCCCGGCCAGGAACAGATACAGGATCGAGCCTGCGATCATTGCATGCCCGATTGGCAACCCAAGGAAGGCAAGCAAGGTTATTGCGACGATCGCGAGCGAGAAAGGGCTTGTCAGGTTCATACGCCGGAACTCGCCTTGGTGGGATCGAACTCGTCTGGCGCCACGCCGCGCAGAGCCTGCCAGCCAAGCCAGAGATAGCGGATAATGGTGGCCACCACGAAAACGATGTAGATCGAGAACAGCCAGTCGAAGCGGATCTTCAGGTAGCTGGTCTTTTCCACCTTCATGAAGGTGATGTAGTCCACAACCGCCGGCAATGAGACGACGTAAAGCGCGATCAATGCCACGGCGGTGATGACGCACATCACTCTGCGAGTGCCGGGGCCGACCGCTCCATAGATGATATCGAAGCGGATCTCCTCCCGTTCGGTGACGACGAAGGCCGCACCCCACAGAACCAGCCAAATCCAGAGGATCGCGCTCGCTTCATGCGTCCAGCCGATAGGAAGTCCGAGTACATACCGGAAGACGATCTGAAGGAGAAAAGCCAGAAACATCGCCGCCAACATTGCCGCCGCGACATTCTCGGCCCGTTGGGCAAGCCAGGAGCCAATCGTCCTTAACCGCGCGGTCATCGCGATCCATCCCTTGGTTCGAACAGGGGCATTCGAAAAGCGAAAGGGTTGCCGGGATATTGCATGGCCGGCAACCTTGATCAGACCTTACATGGCGTTGATCTTGTCGAGCATGCCAGGCGTCCAGCTCTTTGCCAGATCCGAAGCGAGATACTTCTTCTGGGCGAAATCGCGGAAGGCTTTCAGGTCTGGCGTATAGACGTTCAGGCCCTTTTCCTTGAAGAAGCTGACAAGTTCCGCTTCCTTCTTCAGGTGTTCCTGGGTACTCCATTCGATCGCCTTGTCGGCCGCGGCCTGAAATGAGGCCTGCTTTTCCGGTGACATGGCGTTCCAGACCTTGTTGGACACCGCCAGCAGATCGAAGCCGACAAGATGCGAGGTCAGGGCGATCTGCGACATCACCTCGTAGAACTTCATGTTCTGCACGTTCGGCAAGGGATTATCCTGGCCGTCGATCGCCCCCGTCTGCAGGCCGGTATAAACCTCTGCGTAAGCCATCGGGGTGGGATTCGCCCCAATGGCTTGACCCAAGAACTGCCAGGCATCGCCGCCAGGCATGCGCAGTTTGATGCCAGCCATATCCTCCGGCGTGTTGACCTTCTTGTTCGGCTTCAAGCCAATCTGACGAGCGCCGAAATAAGTGGGGCCAAGAATGTGAATGCCCAACTGGTCCGAAGCCATCTTTTTGAGCTGCTGCCCGACGTCGCTGGCGAACACCTTCTTCAAGTGATCGGCATCGCGGAACAGGTAGGCGGATGTGACGATGGACCAAGCCGGAATCTGGTTGGAGATATCCTGTGGGGCGATGTTGCCCATTTCCAGGTTGCCGCGCTGCATGGCAACGAGCTCGGTGCCCTGCTTGAACAGGTTGCCGCCGTAGTATGGCTGAAGGGTAAAGCCTTGAGACTTAATCTCCTCTCCGAAACGCTTCATCATTTCGGCCCGGATGTCTTGCTCCGAGAAAACGGCCGAGAAGCGCAGGTTCGTCGAAGACTGGGCCGTAGCTGGCCCAACGGTGCTCCACGTCAGAAGGGCCGCGCCTGCCGCCATCAGGAGGCGCCGATTGATCTTGAATGCCATGGTTTCCTCTCCTTGTCCTACAGCGCATTGAACTGCGTCTTGGCTGGCACTATCGACTCCGATAATCGTAAAATCAATAGGTATTATCAGAATCATATGATATTTTGATATATGGCATATGATTTGAGGCTGTGCTCCATGGACAAGCTGCTCCGAGGAACCAGAGAGATGTCAGTGAATGAGGTCGTGGCAGACGGATGAGCATCGAATTACTGGCAACATCCATTGCAGACCGTGCCTATGATCGAATTCGGGCCGATATTGTATTCGGTCGCCTGAGTCCTGGAGCACGCCTTCGGCTGGATCGACTCGCCGGCAAATATGGAACAAGCGTCAGCACACTGCGGGAGATCCTGAGCCGTCTTTCGTCGGAAGGCCTCGTTGTCGCGGAGGGACAGCGCGGCTTTCGGGTCGCGCCCGTATCTCCTGCCGGCTTCGAGGATGTTGCGGCCATGCGGTTGCTCCTGGAAACCTATGCTCTGCCGTTATCCTTTGCGGCCGGCGATCTGGAATGGGAAAGCCGTGTTGTGGCCGCGCATCACAAACTTGCTTTCATGGAGCGGCGGATGATGGCTGGAGATCAGGAAGGAACGGAACTCTGGAAACGCTATGACCGTGAATTTCACCAATGCCTGATCGAAGCCTGCGGATCTCAAACCCTGCTCGACCTCTACGGCGGCGTCTTCGACCAGTACCTGCGCTATCAGATGGTGGCTGTTATCTTCCGCGGAGAGATTGCTGCCGATGAGCATAGAATGCTGCTGAGCTGCGCTCTGACGCGCCAAGCCGATGAAGCCTGCAAATTGCTGACCCAGCATGTGAATGGATGCGTAGCTCATACGCTCAAGAGCGGGGCGCTGACATGACCGACAACGTGCAGGCAATCGTCCAGCCTTCTACGGTGGGCGAGAGCGCCTATCGGAAGATCCGGTCCGATATCATCTTCGGGCGGCTTCCACCCTGCAAGAAGCTGAAGCTCGAAGGCCTGAAGTCCGACTATGGGGTGAGCGTGAGCACGCTCAGGGAAATTCTGAACCGCCTTCAGTCCGAACGGCTCGTAGTGGCCGAGGGGCAGAAGGGGTTTGAGGTAGCCCCCGTCTCGATTCCGAACTTGATGGAAATTGCCGCTCTCCGGCAACTCCTCGAATGCCGCGCGCTGGAGCAGTCGTTCCGGGCAGGCGATATGGATTGGGAGGGCAGGGTCGTCGCCGCCCATCACCGGCTCGCCAGGATGGAAGAACGCATGGCAGACGGAGACAGAAGCAATACAGAGGAGTGGAAGCGCTACGATTGGCAGTTCCACCAGGCGCTCATCTCAGCCTGTGGATCGAAGATGCTGATCGACAACCATGCGGCGGTATTCGACAAATACCTGCGCTATCAGATGATTGCCTTGAGCTATCGCGGCGAGATCGCGGCCCATGAGCATGCCCTTCTTCTGGAATGTGCGCTGTCAAGAGACTCGGCGCGTGCCTGTGAAGTTCTAACGCGGCATGTAGCTGGCGGTGTCGAACATGCGCTCGCAACGGGGACAATCAGCTGAACAGAAGGAGCAGGCCACTCCAGCAAAATGCTCCCTGGCTCTTGAGAGGAAATGGATCGACGAGCATGCGCACCGCTATTGCTACTGTTTGCCTGAGCGGCACTCTCGCTGAAAAGATCGAGGCCATTGCGGCCGCGCATTTCAAGGGTGTGGAAATCTTCGAGACCGATCTCCTCTCCTTCAACGGGACCCCCGCTGACGCCCGGCGCATGATCGAAGGCTTCGGCCTCGAGACGATCACCTTTCAGCCGTTCCGTGACTTTGAGGGCATGCCCGAGCCACAACGGACCAAGGTGTTTGCTCGTGCCGAGCGAAAGTTCGACGTCATGGAGGAGCTCGGCTGTGACCTTCTGATGGTGTGCAGCAATGTCTCGCCGGATTCGTCAGGCGGGATCGAACGGGCGGCCGAAGACTTCCATGAGCTTGGAGAGCGCGCCGCCAAGCGTGGCATGCGCGTGGCTTTCGAGGCTTTGTCCTGGGGGCGGCACATCCACGACTATCGCGATGCTTGGGAAGTGGTACGACGCGCCAATCATCCGGCTGTCGGGCTGGTGCTCGACTCCTTTCATGTGCTGGCGCGGGGAACGGATCTGTCGGCAATCCGCTCCATTCCAAGC
Organism: Microvirga calopogonii; assembly: GCF_003347665.1. Classification (GTDB taxonomy): domain Bacteria; phylum Pseudomonadota; class Alphaproteobacteria; order Rhizobiales; family Beijerinckiaceae; genus Microvirga; species Microvirga calopogonii. The sequence goes on along the minus strand of NZ_QDGA01000021.1, from coordinate 26,230 downwards.
GATAAAATTTTCCTTGTGCAGATGGCCGATGCACCCAAACTCGACATGGACTATCTCTCCTGGAGCCGGCATTACCGGTGCTTCCCGGGACAGGGCGACCTGCCCATCGATGAGTTCATGAATGCTCTCTATGCAACAGGGTTTGAAGGTCCCTTATCCCTGGAGATCTTCAACGACCGCTTCCGGGCTGGCTCCGCCCGCCGCGTCGCCATCGATGGGCAGCGCTCCCTCCTCGTCATGCTGGATGAACTGCGTAGACGCACGAGATCGCCTGTCCCCAATCTGCCCCAGCTTCCATCCAGGGCGACCTGCTCAGGTATCGAGTTCCTGGAGTTTGCCGTCGACGAGCGCAGTGCGGTTGGCTTAGAGAGGACTCTAAGCGGGTTAGGATTCCGCAAGGCGGGACTCCACCGTTCCAAGGCCGTCACCCGCTGGCGCCAAGGCGACATCAACGTCGTCGTGAATGCTGATAAGGAAGGCTTTGCGCATTCCTTCAACATCACGCACGGCACTTCCGTCTGCGCTCTGGCTCTACGAGTCGATGACGCGCAGGAAACGGTCGATCGCGCAATCACCCTTCTGGACCAGCCCTTCCAACAGCCGGTAGGAGTCGGCGAGATGAACATCCCGGCGGTTCGCGGTCTGGGCGGCAGCCTCCTGTACTTCGTGGATCACAAGACCGGGCTGGATCGGCTCTGGGATGTCGACTTCGAGCCTGTTGCGATCGACGACTTCAGCGGAGCGGGGCTGCGCTCCGTTGATCATGTCTCCCAATCGATGCATTACGAGGAGATGCTCACTTGGCTCTTGTTCTACACATCGCTTCTGGATGTGCGGAAGACGCCTGTCCAGACTGTGATCGATCCAGGTGGCGTCGTGCAGAGCCAGGCCATTGAGACCCAGGACGGCTCGCTTCGCTTGGTCCTCAACGCATCGCAGAGCCAACGCACAATGTCGTTCCGGTTTCTGAGCGACCTCTACGGATCAGGGGTCCAACATATTGCGTTTGAGACGGGCAATATCCTTTCAACTGTGGAACATCTCAAGATGAACGGGGTCGAGATCCTACCAATTCCGGAAAACTATTATGCTGATCTGGAAGTGAGAACCGATCTCTCAGCAGAGGACGTGGCACGTCTGCGGGCAAGCAACATCCTGTACGACCGTGAGAGCGAGGCCGAGTACTTCCAGGTCTATACCGAGGCTTTGGAGGGCGGCTTCTTCTTCGAGATCGTGGAGCGGCGAAGCTACAAAGGATATGGCGCAGTGAATGCACCTATTCGACTGGCTTCACAGGCACGTCTCGCGTCTGCAGCAGCAGCTCCGGGGGCATGATGAGACGTCGTCAGTTCTAACCGGCTACAATGGCCCGGCCAACCTGACGATTCGTAGGGATCGGAATGGAGCCTCGATAAGATTGATGTCGGGCCTTCCACCATTGAAGGCAGCGTCCAACCCGCGGGACCTATCAATCTGGCACGAGGTTGATCTTGGCCGTATTTCTGCAATGGAACGGGATCGAGACTTTCGGGGGGCATCGCTCAAGGGCATTGGTTGCCCCGTTGCACACTCTCCATCACCAACAGCAAACCTGTCAGCAGGTCGTCGAACCCTCATCCTTATCTTCATAAAGTTCCAGGGGAAGCCCGTCAGGATCAGCGAAGAAGGTGAAGCGTTGCTGCGTATGCGCATCGATGCGGATTGGTTCAACAGAAATCCCGAACTTTCCCAAGCGAGCAATGATCGGCTCTAGGACCTTCACTCGAAAGGCAAGGTGCCGCAGGCCACGAGCCTCTGGTTGGGAGGAGCGGGGTGGCGGATTGGGAAATGAGAAAAGCTCAATCTGAGCCATGCCCACCTGAAGATCGCATTTCCAGGATTGGCGCTCTGCGCGCCAGACTTCGCGGATGATCGGCAATCCCAGGACTTGAGAATAGAATTCCTTCGAGCGGTTGTAATCTGAGCAGATGATCGCAACATGGTGGATGGCGTTCAGCATAAGGACCTCGGCTTCCTGTTTGTCGATCAATGACACGCGCATGGCGTCCCGGCACCGCTTCATGCCTGCGACATGAGCTTATCCCTTGGCCGCTTTCGCTGTTGGGTGGGGCCGTGCTATTTCCGTAATTGCAGGCGGTGCGCCGACCGACTGCCGTTCGATGAGCTTCGTTGCAAGCATCAGCCGTTTGGGCGAACCGGCTACGCCGTTAATGCGCTTGATCAGGATCTGCGCACTTTCCATACCAAGATTGTAGACCGGTTGCGCGATGACCGTGATCGGCGGGCTTGTCACGCTAGTCCAGTCTGCATCATGAAAGGCGACGAGGGAAAGATCGTCAGGGATCGACATGCCCAGAGCGCGGATGACCTTGAACACCTCAAGCCCGACCACGTTGTCCGATGCGAGAATGGCGGTTGGACGATGCGGCATCGATAGGAGATCCGCGATGATCCGCCCTGAGGCTCCCTGACGCGTAGCTCCCAAGCGGATGTATTGTTCAAGTTGCTCAATTCCCGCTTCGGTGGAAGCCGCCAGGAAACCGTCAATACGATCCATCACGGTTGTCAGGCTGATCTGGTGAGGTCCTTTATAGATCGGATCGTCGGAAGCGGTCGCCGTAATGTAGGCGATACGCCTGTGCCCGGCCTCGATCAGCATGCGTGTCGCCGAAGCGGCTGCTGCGCGGTCATCGGTGACTACGCTGTCGACCTTCAGCTTTGGGATGGCGCGGTCCAGCAGAACCAAAGGGCGACCTGATCTCTGCACACTCTCCAGATGCTGGGTATGGGACATAGAGGCAGGGGTGACGATCAGGCCGTCGACTCTCTTGCCGAGAAGGACCTGGACCGCCGCCTGCTCTTTCTCGACCTCCTCCCCGGAGTTCGCCAGGATGACATCAAATCCCGCGGCGCTTGCCACTTCGCTGATGCCTCGGACGGCCTGCCCGAAATAGGGGTTCTCGATGTCACCAACGATGACGCCAATTGTTCGCGAGCGGCCTGTGGTCATGCTGCGGGCGAGTTCGTTCGGCCGATAGCCCAGTGCTCGCGCAGCTGTGAGAACTTTTTCCCTTACCTCTGGGCTGGCCGTCCCGTAGCTGCCCAGCACCCTTGCCGCTGTGGCCTTGGAGACGCCCGCTTCATGGGCGACGTCCTGGAGAGTGACCAATCGTTTCTGGACTGTTCTATTGTTCATGCGCGCCGACCTAAGAGGCAATTTGCTGAATCGTCAAGCAGAGTGTCCTGTTGACAGATGAGACCGGTCTCACATAGCCTTGAAACCGGTCTCATACTAGCATTTCAATCAATTGGGCGGAAACGGAAACTCAGATGAGCGTGGATCACCTTCGTGCCGCGAGTGCCGAGAAGTACGGCCCTGACCCGGGCATCGTGGGAGTAGGGCGGTTTTATCAAGGCTCGGCATTGGCAGCCGAGAGTTTCGCCCTGGCTTCCGGCAAGACCGTCTCGTCATCAAGGCGGCCGGCCACTTGCAACTATCAAGCTGTCCGACAGTGCGTAGCCGCCGTGCCGCTTGCCTTGCTCTCCTCCTGCGAAGGTGCATGATCCGTGTCGAAGAAAGTCAGATGGGGTGTACTGAGCACCGCCCAGATCGCCAAAAATCATGTCATCCCGGCCATGCAGGCGGGAGCTTTCACAGAAATTGTGGCGATTGCGTCCCGAGACGAAGATAGGGCCCGTGAGGCTGCCGTGGATCTTGGAATTCCGAGAGCTTACGGATCGTATGAGGCGCTGCTGGCCGATCCCGATATCGACGCGATCTACAATCCATTGCCCAACCATCTGCACGCGCCTCTGACTATCAAGGCACTCGAGGCAGGCAAGCATGTGCTCTGCGAGAAACCTATCGCTCTTAGTGCGGAGGAGGCGCGGCAGATCCAGGATGCTCAGGAAAAGAGCGGCTTGCTCCTCGGCGAGGCCTTCATGGTGCGCTTTCATCCGCAATGGCGACGGGTGCGCGAGATCATTCGCGGGGGACGCTTGGGAGAGGTGCGCGCCATCCAGACGATCTTCTCCTACTTTCTGACCGATCCGAGCAATATCCGCAATCAAGCCGATATCGGCGGCGGTGGGCTTTACGATATCGGATGCTATGCCATCAACACGGCCCGTTTCGCGTTCGATGCCGAGCCGGAGCGTGTAATCGGGATCCTGGACATCGATCCTCAAATGGGAACGGACCGGCTGAGCAGCGGCCTGGCGGCATTTCCAGAGGGGCGGCAACTCGCCTTCACCTGCGCTACCCAGCTGGTGCCGTGCCAGCGCGTGCAGATCCTCGGCACGCAAGGGCGTATTGAGATCCAAATTCCGTTCAATGCACCAGCGGACCAGGAGGCAGCCATCATAGTTGATGACGGACGAGATCTCTCCGGCAGTGGTCGAGAGATCATCAAGATCCCTGCAATAGACCAGTACACTTTGCAGGGTGACGCCTTCTCGCAGGCGGTTCTCGGCGAGCAGCCCCTTGAGTGGGGCGTCGCCGATGCCGTGGCCAACATGCGTGTGATCGACGCTCTCTTCCGCTCGGCGAAAACCGGGAAATGGGAGCGGCCCTGACCGCATTACCGCAACAGATCGGCCCGCAGCCTCTTCGACTGACAACTTCAATCGTTCGACGAACAAAATCGCAGAAGGGAATTTCCGGTGAACTCTCCATCCTCATCCTTGCGGGTTATTGTGATCGGCGGCGGGATCCTCGGGGCATCCTCGGCCTTGCAGCTTGCGCGCCTGGGTGCTCGCGTGACACTGGTCACCGAAGGCGGTTTGTCGAGCGAAGCATCGGGCCGCTCATTGGCATGGCTGAACTCGGCCCGCTTCCGTTCCGCCGAGTACCATAAGCTGCGCATGATCGGCATCGATCGCTATCGCACTCTTGCTGCCCGGTATCCAGCTGCGCCTTGGCTCCGTTTCGACGGCGGCCTCACCTGGGATGCAGATGACAATTCCAACAGGATTGCGGAGGCTTTCGCACACGAACAGAGCATCGGCTATGATGCGCGGCTTCTTGCTCCCGAACAGGTCGCAGCCGTAACACCGGGCGTCGATGTCCGTGCGATCACGCGGCAGGGTGCAATTTTCAATCCTGGGGAAGGCTGGGTGGACCTCCCGTCCCTGATCCGCGTGCTGCTCGACGAGTTCGCCACATTGGGAGGTGAGATCGTTACGCAGGCTGGCCGCGCTACTGTCGAGATCAAGGGAGGACGCGCTGCAGGCGTCTCGACCACAAGCGGTAAGCGGTTTGAGGCCGATGCGGTTCTGGTGGCCGCCGGCGCTGCCGTGCCCAGGATGGTCTCAGATGTCGGCGTCAGGATTCCAGATGCAACTCCGATCTCGCTTCTGGTCCGGTCCAAGCCTCTCAAAGCAGGGCTGCGGGCTGTTCTCAATACACCGCGCGTAGCCGTACGCCCTACGCCCGACGGCGCCATTGTGTTCGATGCCGCTTGGTCGGAGGATGAAGTCATCCGCCATGCCGATGGGACCTATGAGGTGCAGGAATCAACGGTTCAGAAACTCGCTGAGGAAGCCTCTGCAGTTCTCGCTGGCAACCCAAAGATTGAGGTCGATTCCTATGGAGTCGGTCCAAAGCCGGTGCCGCAGGATGGTGAGCCGGTGCTCGGCGCTCTCGATGCCGTTCCAGGGTATTTTGTGGCCTTTACCCATAGTGGCGCCACGATGGGTCTGATCACGGGCGAACTGCTGGCCCGGGAAATCGTCGCGGGGGAGGTCAGTCCTCTTCTCGCGAAGTTCCGACCTGCTCGATTTGCCTAACGCGCCGGGTTGCGGCACCTGCGCCTTGCGCGGAGAGCCAACCATTGAACAACGGTGCAGGTAGGACAGTACGCTCTGGAGGCCGACATGGGACAAGCCACCAATAATCCAACCGCTGGCAGTCAGGACATCTGCGTCGAGTTCAGCAATGTCGACAAATGGTTCGGCACGGTGCAAGTGCTGCATGACATTAATCTAACAGTGGGGAAAGGCGAGAAAGTCGTCGTCTGCGGCCCGTCAGGGTCAGGGAAATCCACGATGATCCGCTGCATCAACCATCTTGAAAAGCACCAGAAGGGCAGGATCATCGTCAACGGGATCGAGCTGACGGAAAACAAGCGTAGCATAGATCGTGTCCGGCAGGATGTCGGCATGGTGTTTCAGAATTTCAACCTCTATCCGCACCTGACTGTTCTGGAGAACTGCACTCTCGCGCCCCGATGGGTGAAGGGTGTGCCACAGAAGGAAGCTGAGGCCTTGGCGCTCCGCTACCTTGAGCGCGTGCGCATTCCAGACAAGGCACAGTCCTATCCGAGCCAACTTTCCGGCGGACAGCAGCAGAGGGCTGCCATTGCACGCTCCCTTTGCATGAACCCGAAGATCATGCTGTTCGACGAGCCGACCTCGGCACTCGACCCTGAGCTTGTGCGCGAGGTTCTGGACACGATGGCGCAACTTGCCAGCGATGGAATGACGATGGTGTGCGTCACACACGAGATGGGCTTCGCCCGGCAGGTCGCCGACCGGGTGATCTTCATGGATGCGGGTCGGATTGTTGAGACCGCCTCCCCTGACGAGTTCTTTAGCAATCCTCAGGAAAGCCGCACCCGCACCTTCCTGAGCCAGATCCTACACTAGGGATCAACCAACCTTCTGCAGAAGGTAGAATGCTGCAGCAATCATCGATGAACGATCAACGTTCGCGTCTTAAATGCCAGAAATCCAAAGGGACGTACTCATGAACCGACAGATCAGCATGTTTCGTTGCGCCTTCGCATCACTAAGCTTCATTGCCGCGGTGGCATCTCAGTCGATGCCAGTCGCAGCGCAGGATCTTCCAAGTCTGCCGAAGGCGATCAAGGATGCAGGTGTCATCCGCATCGGCGTCAAGTGTGACTCCCCACCTTTCGGCTCTTCCGGGCCGGACGGAAAGCCGGTTGGGGTGGAGGTTGAAATGGCGAAGAAGATCGGCACCTATGCCTTCGGCTCTCCCGAGAAGGCGGAGCTGAGCTGCGTTGCCACCGACGCACGCATTCCATCCCTGACCGGCGGCAAGATCGATCTGATCATCGCGACTCTCGGCAAGACCCCTCCGCGCGAGCAGGTGATCGATTACTCCGACATCTATTACTGGGGCGGCAGCAACGTCATCGTGCCGAAGGAAAGCTCTGTCCAGAAGCTTGCTGACCTTGAGGGCAAGTCGATCCTGATCGTGAAGGGCGGCAATCAGCTCAAATGGTTGCGTGACCGTATTCCCGGTATCCAATTCGTTCAGCTCAACACCAATGCGGACAACATCCAGGCGCTCCTGCAAGGGCGAGCCGATGGTTATGTGGGCGACGCGGTCACGATTGCGACTCTGATCAGCAACTATCCCAATCTCCGCGTCCTGAAGGAGGAGGTCGATCTCGGGTTCAACGGCGTCGGCATCCGCAAAAACGAGCCTGAGCTGAAGGCCTTCGTGAATACGGCTCTGAAGAGAATGAAAGAGGAGAAGTTCTTCTCACAGGTGGTGCCCAGCTATGTTTCCGATCCAATCGTCGCAAAGGAGATGATCAAGTCCTTCGAAACCGATCCGCCGGCAACCAATTGAGCGGGCCCGAGAGGCCGGGTGGGGGGCAGATCCGCCACCCGGCGTCATTTTCGGATTCTCCTCTGACCATCTCCAGCAAGGGCGGAGCGTGATGGATTTCGATTATATTCTCGATGCGTTGCCGGACCTGATGACGGGTCTCAAGATGACTCTCATGGTCAGCGGCCTCGGTATCCTGCTTTCCTGCACGATCGGCGCCATCGGTGCCGGACTGCGCACGAGCGGCTTCAAACTGGCTGAGTACCTCGTCACGGGCTATGTTGAGTTCATCCGCGGCACACCGTATCTCGTGCAGATTTTTTTCATCTTTTATGGCCTGCCGAGCCTCGGGCTACGCCTGTCGGTCTTCTGGTCGGGTGTCGCCGCGCTGACCATATGGGCAAGCGCCTTCCAGATCGAGAATTTCCGGGCAGGGCTTGCAGCAGTCGGTCACGGCGTTCACGATGCATCTGCTTCCCTTGGCTTGAAACGCTGGCAACATGCTCTTCTGGTTGTTTTCCCGCTGGCGGCCCGGGCGGCACTGCCGTCCTCGATGAACACCATCGTCGCCACAGTCAAGAACTCTGCCTATCTCCAGGCTATCGGTCTTGTGGAACTGACCTTCGTGGCCGTCGATCGCATCGCCTACGATTTCCGGGCGATCGAGATGTTCTTCTCCATCTGCGTGATCTATCTGCTCTGCGTCTTTGCCCTCTCCGGGCTGGGGCACATGCTGGAGCGACACCTCAACCGACCGTTCGCAGGGAGATAGCCTATGCTGCTTCTTGAGTTCAAATCGTTCCTGTTCGACGGCCTCCTTAACACGCTGCTCCTGTCGCTGGTGATGATTGTGGGAGGAACGCTGTTCGCGGTCATCTTCGCGGCCGGCCTGTCGATGCCGTCACGCTGGCTCAACCGCCCCGTCTTCCTCATTGTGGAGTGTCTGCGAGATATTCCCCTGATGGTTACGGTGCTGCTTGTTTATTTTGTGCTTCCTAATGTCGGGATCTCACTCGATCCGTTCTGGTCGAGCGCACTCAGCGTCTCGGTATGGGGCGGCGCCAATGGCGCGCACATCATCCGAGCGGGCCTCGCCTCAGTCTCAAAGGGGCAGTGGGAGACAGTTCAGGCTTTTGGGCTTGGTGGTTGGAAGGGGCTTCTTCTGGTGATTGTGCCTCAAGCCATGCCGGTCATCCTGCCGCCTTACATCAGCCTTGTAACCGGCTTGGTGCAGGCAAGCTCTCTGGGTGCTGTTCTTGGTGTCAATGAACTCCTTCGGTCCGCGCAGGTCCTCATTGAACAGACGACCATCTCCCGTGGCGGGAGCCCAGCCTACCTCATCTACGGCACTATTCTGGTTGTCTATTTCGTGATGTGCTGGACAATCGCGCTCGTTGGACGTCGTCTTGAAGCACATTTCGCGAAGCCGTACCGCCGCGATAGGCAAAGCATCAATCGCAGGAACGATTCCTCCGACGTCTTAGTGCCAACGGCCCCCTTAGATGTCAGAACCTGAGTGACCTGGTGAAATAGGCATGCTGGCTCACGGCCCTGTATCGCTTCTGCTAGCCAGATAAGCGGAAGGTGAGTTTCCAGAAGGTCTCAGCTGCGCCCGTGAGGCGCGAGCGGGTCAGCACGGTCGTCTCGGAGGCGATGCTCCTCGACTGGCTGGGACAGAGGCACGGGCGTGAGAATCTCCTTGCGGCCGAGAAGGTCATCGAGCGGGCCTCCACCGCGTGCTTGAAAGTCCTGAGACCCGCACGATCGACATGGGTGGCGATGAATCCTGCAGCCGGTCCGCCAAAGCTATTGCGGATGCAATCCAGCAGAAGGTATAGGGTAGGCGACAACGGAAGCGAGTGGGTGATGGGTATTGCATGTGCAAGTCTGCATCCTCTCTCCTCCGCGGCGACCAAGACTTGATCCCGGATATTCCATGACCCCGACCCGGGCCTCAGTTTCCCTTGTCTCGCTCTTTCTGGTGTTCTTCCGCGTGGGGCTGTTCAGTTTCGGCGGCGGTCTCTCGGGCTGGATCTACCGCGAGGTGGTGACGCTGCGAGGCTGGATGAGCGATGACGAGTTCTTCTCCGGGTTGGCGCTCTCCCAGATCCTGCCCGGCGCTAACGTCACCAACCTCTCGGTCTATATCGGCCAGCGCCTGCGTGGTCCGGCGGGGTCGATCTGCGCCCTCGTCGGCCTTGTGATCGGTCCCTTCTTCGCAGTGATCGCCCTGGTCACAGCCTATGCCCAGCTTTCCATGATGCCATGGGTCCAGGACGCCATGAGCGGGGCAGCGGCGGCCGCCATCGGGCTGCTGCTGGTCGTTGCCGCGAAGGGTGCCTACAGCGCGAGCCGCAGGCTTGTGCCGTTCCTGATCCTCATAGCGACCTTCGTGGCCGTGGGCCTTCTGCAATGGCCGCTGGTGCCGGTGGTGCTGGGGCTTGCGCCGGTGTCCGTCGCCTTTGCCTGGTGGCAGGCCTCGTCCGATGCGTGAGAATGCTCTCTGGTCCCTGATCGTCGTCTTCGTGCCATTCTCGCTGGTCTCCATCGGCGGCGGGCCCAGCATCTTCGCGGGCATCCAGCACCAATCCGTTGAGGTCTACCACTGGGTCACCGCGCGCGAGTTCGTCGACCTCTTCGCCATCGCCCGGGCCGCGCCTGGTCCGGGCTCCATGCTTGTGACCCTGCTCGGCTGGAAGGTGGCAGGTTGGACCGGCGCCGTCGTGGCGACACTTGCACTGTTCGTTCCGTCATCGCTGCTCTGCTACGGCGTGACGAAGATGTGGAACCATTACCGTGGTCGGCATTGGCATACGGCATTGGAGAACGGGCTTGCGCCCATCGGCGCCGGGCTGATCCTGGCCGGGGTGGTCGCGATCTTTCGGGTTGCGGGGGCCGGCATCCAATCCTGGGCCGTTGCCGGCATGGCAGCCGCCATCCTGGCTTTGCGCCCGAAGCTCAACCCATTGGTTCTGCTTGCAGGCGGTGCCGTCGCCTTCGCACTCTGGCACGGCATGGTGCCCCACTAACGGCGTCGCCTAAAGCATCGGACCAGAGATGGAATGCACTTTCGGGTCCGATGCTCGAGCCGAAGCAGGGACGCCCATCTCCAGGCCCTTGCCGCTCCTAGAGTGCCTTTTTCAACAGCCTGACCCTGGCGTCGTCAATCCAGAGCCTTGCGAGACGATAAAGGTCACGTTGTCGATCTTGCAGGAGCCGCCCGCACAATCGCTCAGATTCCAGGGGCGGGCCTGTGACTTGCGCTGCCCGAACGGGCAACGCCCCGACCGGAGCTGGCGCCCTTGCTATGCCGGCAGTACGATCACCTTCGTCTTGACCGGCGTTCGGGAGTACAGGTGCATCATGTCCTGAGTGAGAAGGCCGACGCAGCCGCTTGTGATGCCTGTGCCGATCGATTCGGCATCCAGGCTCGCGTAGATCGTGTAGAGCGTGTAAGCGCCGTTCTGATAAAGATACAGCGTGCGGGCACCGAGCGGATTGTCGAGGCCGCCCGGCATGCCGCCGGCGTACTTGGCCGCCTCGGGCTGGCGTTTGATCATCTCCTTGGGCGGGGTCCAGGTCGCCCATTCGGCCTTGCGCCCGACATAGGCGTCACCGCTCCACCGGAACCCGTCGCGCCCGACATTGGCACCATAGCGCGTGGCGGTGCCGTCGTCCTCGATGCGGTAAACGTAGTAGTTGCCGGGGTCGACGATAATCGTACCGGGCGCCTCTTTGGTGTCGTAGCGAACTGTCTTCCGGTAATACTTCGGATCGACTTTGCTGACATCGATCGCTGGAATCGGGAATTTCTCATCCGGCACTGGCCCATAGACCTTGGCGGCCTCGGCGAAGCTCATGCCGTCGGATGTCACGCAACCGGCCAGTCCCAACGTGCCGAGCCCGACAGCCGAGCCGGCCAGAAACGACCGGCGGGTGAGAAGCCCCGCCCGTCGCCCAAGCAAGGCTCCCTCGTCTGTCTCTCCAGAACCTGCATTCCCACCGTTCATGATCATGATTTGCCGTTTCCCATGTCCTGCTGCCCGAGGAGAAAATACTCCGGCATACACCCGCTTCACATCTTGTTGGGCTGAGACTGCCGTCACACGGCTCGTTTGGCAAGCCCAGGCTTTCGCTCGCCCGGCACGGTCCCATCTGATCGTTGGCCTCAGCGTCCCGGCGATGAATGCGGATGCTGCCTGTGACGTTAGGGAAGAGCCACGCTAGGCGCGCTGCGCCGAAGCGTGAATGTCCCTTTAAGGATTGACTTTACCCCTCGATCTCGGCTTGGAGGTCGATGTTCGCTCAGGCGGCTAGACATAAAGTTCCAGGCCTCGGGGCTTCAGCTCAGGCCTGATATTCGTGTCGTCAGCCTTCACAACTCGATTCAGGCACGCCTCACGTGTGCGATGCTTGTTCCTGTCCAGTGTCGTCGCCTTAACTGTGGCCCGACGCTCAGACGACGTCTCATTGAGTTCCCGTGACAAAGCCGCTGAAAGCGCTGGAAGCTAACCTCTCTTGCCGCCGGCGCGGCACACGCACACAGCCTGCATGCCGGACAATCTCGAATCGTGCTTTGAGACGACCTTAACCCCGGGCCGACCTGCGGAAAACGAGGTCGCCGAGACAAGCAGTTCCGGCTTCTAAGATTTCATTCCCGTAGGAGAGATTGAGCTAAAGGATTATCATCGCATGGACCCAAGGGGTTCAGCTGTGTACCAATCCGGGGACGGCGCTACTGCCTTCGACATCAAGATCGACGCTGCCGAGGCAGCGAGCAGTCGTGCTGACACCGACCCCTCGATCCTTTTTCCGGACAAGGATATCCTTTTCTCCGCCGATTTCAGGAGATCGGGAGCCGATCTCCTGCTGGTAGGGCACGAGGCAACCGCGGTTATCTTGGACTACTTCCGAGACGGGCGGCGCCTGAGCATCAAGACCCCTGAAGGTGCGAGCCTCACTGGTGACACCGTCGAAGCGTTGGCAGGTCCCAATCTCTCGGGACAATACGCCCAGGCAGGAAATCCGGCACCAAACCAGATGCCGATCGGACGCGTCGAGAAAGTGTCCGGCTCCGCGATCGTGCTGCGGAACGGCGTTTCGGTCGAGTTGCGCCTCGGCGATGTGATAGCCAAAGGCGACGTCCTGCAGACGGGAGCGGATTCATCGCTGACGATCAAGTTCAATGACGGAACGGTCTTCAGCCTGTCTTCCAGTGCTCGCATGGTAGTGAACGACATGGTGTACTCCGCCGATTCGAATGCGAATTCGGCGCTGCTCACCCTCGTCCAGGGCGTCATCGGCTTCGTCGCGGGACGGATAGCCAAGTCCGGCGACCTCAAGATCGACACCCCCGTCGCCACCATGGCAATCAGGGGGACAGCCGTCCAGACCGAGATTGCAGCGTTCAGCGGAACCACGAAGTTCTCGCTTCTGACCGAGCCGGATGGAACCGTGGGCTCGTTCGTTCTCCTGGACAAGAGTAACCCGTCCCGTGTGATCACGTCGTTATCTGATGCACGCGTTGCGACGCTTCTGACGCCGGTCACCGGCTCGGACCCGCGCATTACACAGCTTGCGAAAACGGCTGACGACATCCGCCACGAGAGCGATTTCGCGCGAGGCATGTTTCAGTTCTTCTCCACGGAGAACCGTCAGCCCGGGGGAAGCAGTGATTTCGATCATGCGCCGATCATTCCCGTGAACCTGCCTCACCGGGTTGATCCCCCCGACCCGTCGCAGTTCGCCATCGCACCGGTTATCCCTCAACATGTTGCTGCGCGGGAGGTCGATCTTGCATTCTTTACGACGGTTCCAGAGCCGATCCGCGGCACGGCTATCGAGGACGGCCCACTGGCACGGCTCAGCGCCCCTCTGGATGCGGTCGTGTCGAATGGAGCAGCCTTGCCGCTCGTGATCGTGCCGACTCACTTACCCCCTGGCGTACGATATCTCGACGGATCACGCAGTTTTTCTCTGGATCCATCCCATCCGGCCTACCAGCACCTAGGTGAGGGAGAGACCGAGACCGTCAGGGTCGATTACAAACTGCTGATCGATAGCGGCGCCCGTATCCCGGCGACGATCTCTTGGACAGTTACTGGCCGAAACGACGCTCCAGTTGCCGTGAGCGACCACATCTACGGCGTGGACGAGGCTGGAACGAGAGTCTTGGCGGTGCGTTCGAACGACCGTGACGTCGATGGTGATCCGCTCCATGTCATCCGTTGGACAAGCCCACTCGAAGGCTCTGTCTTCCGCGATTCCTCCGGGGAGTTGGTGTTCGACCCCGGAGACGATTTCAGGGCCCTCAGTGAAGGCGAAACTGCCACGGTCGCCTTCGCCTACACGGTCTCCGACGGCAAGGGAGGAACCGATACGGAAAACGTCACGCTGCAGGTTCGCGGCACCGGGACGTTCACATCTCCTCACCAAACAGCATCGACCAGCGGCATCCTCGACTATAACGATCAGCCGGTCTCTCTGTCCATCAAGGCACCATCCGCCACCACGGCCGCAAGCGCCGATCTCAGCCTGAACATCAATCTCGGGACGTTTCTGCAGCCCCGGATGAATATTCTTTATCTCGTTGATGTATCAGGCAGCACGTCGGAACAGTTCGAGGGAGCGCCGGTCGGCGATCTCAACGGTGACGGACGCGCCAATACCATCCTGGATGCAGAGATTTCCAGTCTCATCGCGTTGACGGAGCGCGTGAGAGGGATCGGATTCTCTCCTGCCGACTTCACGGTCACGATCATCCCATTCAACGGACGCGCCGATCCGACCGAGCCTATAGCCGGTCACATCGTGAATGCCGAAACTTTCAGCCTCGCCCAAGAGGGAGAACAGGCGATCGCAAACTACCTGAGAGGGCTCAACTCCAATGGACTAACGGATTTCGCCAATGCGTTGCAAGCAGCCAACGATCGCTTGCAGGTCTTAGATCAGGGGAGTGCGAAGAACTTCATGTACTTCCTTTCGGATGGTAAGGGACAGGGCGCGATCGATGTCGAACTTGCGACGTTGAACAATGTCTACGGCACGAAAATCACCGCTGTCGGAGTCGGCGAGGGCGCGGATCTCTCTCAACTGAATGAGATCGACAACACCGGCGAGGCATCGCTGCTGACCTCATCAGAGCAGATCGACATCTCTGTCCTCGGAGCTCCGGTTCCGAGTGGGACAGTCGCCCGCGTCGACCTCTTTGTGAACGGTACGGAGATCGTCGGGATCGGTCCGGAAGATCTTGTCTCCACGCCCACCGGACTTGCATTGGAGACCTCGGTTGGAGAGTTGAGGCGGCTCGTGGGGGACGGGAATACGATATCGGCCGTCGTCAGGTTCGCGAGCGGAGAAGTTTTGGCAACGGAGCTGACGATTGCAGGCGCTTTGCCCCGCTCTACGGACGCAATCCTGTGAGGGGGCCATGCACCTGCCGGCGTTCCTGTGCGATCCCTTCCCTGACCGTATGACCCAATGGGAGATGCGATGTCTTCGTGACGGCCAAAGTGCGAAGATCATCGTAGCATGTGCCCGCGTCCCAAAGGAGCGGCGGCTGTGAACGTTCTCCTGAATGAGATGCGCCGCTTAGGAGCTGGACGGATTGTCGGCCTCCTGCTCCTCGTCGGCCTGATCGCGCTACGGATCTGGGATCCTGGACCTGTCGAAGCTCTTCGTCAGAGGTCATTTGACATCTACCAGCTGATGTATCCGCGTGCCGCGCGCCAGGATCTTGTCACGATTGTCGATATCGACGAGATGAGCCTGCGCGCTCTGGGACAATGGCCTTGGCCACGCACGGTCATGGCGGAAATGCTCTCGAAGATCGTCGAGCGAGGCGGAACGGTCATTGCCTTTGACGTCCTTTTCCCTGAACCGGATCGAAGCTCGCCAGAAGTGGCGGCTGAGACGTTCCATGGACTGGATGACACAACACGGGAGAAGCTCCGGCGGCTGCCCAGCAACGACGCAGTCTTCGCCGACGCCATTCGGAGGTCGAAGGTCGTCCTCGGGCAGTCGGGGTATCGTGTCTCGGGAGCAGCGCCTATTGCGCGGCCGGCGATCCAGACGGGGATCGCGATCCTTGGGGCGGACCCGCGCCCTTTCCTCGTCGACTTTCCCCATCTCCTGCGCAACCTTCCAATTCTCGACTTGGCCGCACAGGGGCAGGGTATCTTTTCGATCATTCCTGAACAGGATGGCACCGTCCGCCGTGTCCCGGTCGTGGCAATCGCCGATGGAATCATCGTTCCGTCGCTTTCTCTCGAAATGCTGCGGGTCGCCGCCGGATCGGGAGCTATTCTCATCAAGACCGATTCCAGCGGCGTCCGGAGCGTCGGTGTCGGAAATTTCGAAATCCCAACCGACGGGAAAGGCCGCGTCTGGATCCATTTCTCGTCCCTCAAGCCGGGCACGTATGTTTCCGCCATCGATCTTCTGCAGGGCAGGGTGCCCGCAGATCGTCTCGCGGGCAAAATGGTGTTGATCGGAACCTCCGCTGCTGGGCTTCTCGATCTCAAGGTCACTCCGGTGCATCCGGCATTGCCAGGCGTCGAGTTGCATGCCCAACTCCTGGAAAGCGCCCTCATGGGGGAGACCCTGAGCAGGCCGACATACACGGCCTTCACCGAGATCGTGCTTGCGATGCTTCTGAGCTTGATCCTGATCACACTTGCGCCCCGGGTGAATGCCGGCACCCTTTTCGCGCTCGGAGGCGCCACAGCCGTCGTGACCCTGGGCGTGTCCTGGTACTGTTTCTCATCCCTTGATCTCTTGATCGACTACACCTTCCCTCTGATCTCGAGCCTTCTGGTTTATGCCGTTCTGGTCTGCACAAACTACGTCACCGTTTCTGCAGACCGCTATCGGATCAGATCCGCGTTCAGCCAATATCTCTCACCCGACCTTGTCGAACAGCTGGCGCAATCACCCGATAAGCTGACTCTTGGCGGCGAGCAGCGCGTGTTGACCGTTCTCTTCTCGGATATTCGCGGATTTACGGCTATTTCCGAGTTGTACAAAGACGATCCAAAGGGTCTGACGACCCTGATCAATCGGCTTTTTACGCCGCTGACCAAGGATATCATGGAACGGCGCGGGACGATCGATAAGTACATGGGCGACGCCATCATGGCGTTCTGGAACGCTCCGCTCGCCGATCCCAGCCACGAGGTGAATGCGTGTGAGGCTGCGTGCGCGATGCTGGACAGTCTTAAGGCGCTGAACGAACAGCGTCAGCGGGAAGCCGGCGACGATCAGCCGGTTCCGCCACTCAGGATCGGGATCGGCGTGAATACCGGCCTCTGTGCCGTCGGCAATTTCGGATCCGACCTGCACTTCAACTATTCGGCCTTGGGAGACACGGTCAATCTGGCATCGCGTCTTGAGGGCATGACGAAGCAATACGGCGTTCCCATCATCATCGGCGAAAGAACCGCTCAGGCAGTCCTCACTCGGTTCGCCGTTCTCGAAATCGACCATCTGCAGGTCAGAGGAAAGAGCGAACTGCAGAGGATCTTCACGATCCTGGGACGCGCCGATGTGGCCGCGAGCAATGACTTCGCAGAGCTGAACGAACGGAACGGCATGATGCTGACCGCCTACCGATGTCGCGATTGGCCCCAGGCGCTCGAGATGATCCTTCTCTGTCGGGAGCTGGGAAAGACCTTCGGACTCGGTGACTACTACGAGCTTTACATTCAGCGGATCCGCCACCTTATCGAGAATCCGGCATCATCCAGTTAACGACGTCTCGGCTTCTGAAAATCAGGACAATCGAGTTTGTTTTCCGGCGGAACCCACGCTCTTCAAGGTCTCGAATCGAGCGCAGACACGGTTCTGTGGTTCGTTAGAACATCGTTGGGTGCGGACCCGAAGGGCCGCGTCAGCGAATATCGGATCCGCTTTTCGCTAGCGCGGCCCGCTGGGTCCGCACGATGCGCTAGCACCTTTCCAGCAGGACATAGAGGCCGGGCACCGGACGCCCTGCCTCGAGCCGGATGTTGCTTTCGAATGTCTCCAGGATGACGAAGTCGGTGGCCGCTGCCTGGACGTGGTCGAGCGAGTGTGCGAACCGGCCGGAGGGCTGGAGGACAAAGCCATCTCCTGCGGCCAGCTCGATGCTCAAGGCGAAGAGTCCTCCTGGCTCCAGGGCGCCGGCCGCGGCGTGCATGAGCGGCGCGAGATCGCCGAAATAGATCAGCGAATCCGCCGCGAAAATGAGATCGAATTGATTGGATGCCGTCTCAAGATAAGTGACCGCCTCAGCCTTGACGAGTTCGGTGTATCCGCCTCGCCTTTTCGCCTCGGCCAGCATGCCTGCGGAAATGTCGACCCCGGTCAATGAGGCGCCTAGCGGCTGCAATTCCGCGGCGGCCAGCCCTGTGCCGCAGCCCAGGTCGAGCATGTGTCGAAAGCCGGTTCGGTGCTTGACCACCCGCTCCGCCATTTGGCGGGGAGCGTTGTACTGGAGCGTCTCGGTGAGCTTGTTGTCGAACTGGGGCGCGAAATGATCGAAGTATGTTTCGATGTAGTCCGGTGGTGCGGCCGTCATGCTCCGGCCGAGGACGGCGTCGAGCAGATAGCGCCGCACCGGATCGTCAGGCTTCTCGGCTAGCCGCAGCCGTCCGACTTCGGCGGCGGCTTCGAGATTGCCGGACGCGCTGAGTACAGAAAAGGCGTCACGTGCGATGATGTCCAGATCCTCGCGATCCTCGCCGGCAATTCCGTCGTAATCGTGCAGGGCCTGCTCGACACGACCGTCGATCATGGCTTGGAACGTAAGAGCCCGAGCTCGCTTCTGCCGGGTGAGCGGATCGAGCGGGATTGTCAGGCGTACCGCCTCGTCGAAGGCGCGCGCACAGCCTGCGAAATCATTCGCGATGAAAGACAGGTGGCCGAGGGCGAAATGGGCCACGCCGTTGACGGGATCGAGCGCGATGGAGGCGCGCACGGAGCCGAGAGCCTCTTCATAGTGCTTTTTCCTGAACTGCAGCAGGCCAAGCCCGAGATGAGCAGCAGGAGCATTCGGGTTGAGAGCGATCGTGCGGCGATAGGCGTCCTCGGCCGTCTCAACGTCGTCCAGCCGGTCACCCACACTGGCCAGGATCTGCCAGGAATGAGCATTGAGAGGATCGATCGCCAGGGACTTGCGTATCGCTGTCAGGGCCTCCTCGTCACGACCCGATGCGCTGTAGACGCCCGCCAGATCGCGCCACAGATTGGGATCGTCAGGGACAAGCGAGAGCGCCGCCGCGAATGTCTGGACAGCTGTGTCGAAGCGTCCATTCTCCCAGTGAACGAGACCAAGCTGTCGCAAGGCCGGGGCGGGATGGCCGTGCTGATCGACGATTCCGCCGAAATTTGGCAGGCCCGCCCGGAGGTTGGCGACCAATGCCATGGTAAAGCTGGCGTCAGGTAGTTGGATGTCCGTCATGGAGAAAAGCTCGATATTATACCGGCCTGAAGCCGGAGCACCTAGTGCATAGGATAGTTGGCCAGGCTTTGCTGAACCTTGCTTGTTGATGCGTTTTACGATCGGGGCTGGAGGCGAGCGTTACCCTTTCACACAGAGAGTGGAGCTCTGCCGCGCTTGCCCGCAATGAGTCCCGGGGTGGGCTCGTGCGACCTCCCGAGAGACGCTCTTGGAGGGATTATATGGACGGCACTTGCCTGACTTGGCGCCTTAGGACGATTGGCTTGCTCTATGACGAACAGGTAGCGGAATGCAGACCAATTCCTGTGCAGCCATCGTACTGTGAATGGCGAGTAGAGCAGAGGTGAGGGAACCGCTGCGCTCGGCACTCAGATGAAGCGCGGGATCGGACCGTTCTGTGGTGTGGTATCGTTGCCGAGGTCTACAAAGACTTCATCGACGTAGCACCAACCCCAGCCTTCGGGCGGATCATAGCCCTCGATGATGGGGTGGCCGGTCGCTTCAAAATGCTTTGTCGCGTGCCGATTGGGCGAGTCGTCGCAGCAGCCGACATGGCCGCAGGTGCGGCACAGGCGAAGGTGCACCCAGGGGGAGCCGATCTTCAGGCATTCCTCGCAGCCGAGCGCGCTCGGCGTGACGTCCCGGATACTCGCGGCATGGCTGCATTGACCGTCCATCAGGTCATCCTCATCGTTTGGGACACACCGGGTGCTTGGCCTTCCCGGGCAAGGTATGCGTGCAAGGCCGCCACGACTTGGGCACCTTCGCCGACGGCCGCGGCCACCCGTTTGACCGAGCCCGAGCGCACGTCGCCAATGGCGAAAATGCCGCTGCGGCTGGTCTCCAGCAGGTGCCGCTCCGGGCCTGCAGTGATCCCGGTCCGAATGAAGCCCTTTTCATCCAGCGCGATGTCGCTGCCTGCGAGCCAGTCGGTATTGGGATCAGCGCCGATGAACAGGAAGAGGTGGCGGATCGGGCACGTCCCTTCTTCTCCTTGGCGGCTGCGCCACCGGACGGATTCGAGGTTCTCTCCCTGTCCGTCCAACGCGATGACCGTCGTCTCGGGCAAGACCTTAATGTTGGGCTGAGCCTCGATACGCTCGATCAGATAGCGCGACATGCTGGACTCCAGGCCGGCCCCGCGCACGAGAAGCCACACCGTCTTCACATGGCCGGCCAGGAAGACGGCCGCTTGCCCGGCCGAATTGCCGGCCCCCACTAGGGCGACCTCTTGCCCGCCGCAGAGCCTCGCCTCGATCGGGGAGGCCCAGTAGTGAACGCTTGTTCCTTCGAACTGCGCCAGGTTCGCCACGTCGAGGCGACGGTAGCGGGCGCCGCTGGCCACAATCACCGCCCGTGCGTTCACGATCTCATCGCTACTCGTCCTGAGGTGATAATGCTTGCCGGCAACATCGGCAGCGACGCCGAGATGCCCTGCCTCGTTGGGGATGACCATCTCCACCCCGAACTTCTGCGCTTGGTTGTAGGCTCGCGCCATCAGCGCCATGCCGGAGATCCCGGTCGGGAATCCAAGATAGTTCTCGATGCGGGCCGAGGCACCGGCCTGTCCACCGAAGGCGCGGCAGTCGAGCACGATGACGGACAAGCCTTCCGAGGCGGCATAGACGGCGGCCGCCAAGCCGGCCGGACCGGCACCGATGATGGCGACGTCATAGAGTTTCGAGTTATCGATCGGCTTGACGAGTCCGATGCAACGGGCGAGCTCCCTGTCTCCCGGATTGAGCAGGATCTTCCCATCCGGGCACAGCACGATCGGGAGGTGATGAGGATCCACCTGAAACCGTTCGACGAGGGTCTTCGCGCAGGGGTCCGTGTCGGCGTCCAGCACGCGATGCGGGTGACCGCTTCGGGTCAGGAAGCCTTGCAGGCGCAGCAGGTCGCCACTGCCCTGGTGTCCGACGATGATGGGCCCGCTGCCGCCGCTCTCCAGGAGACCCACGCGCCGCAGGATGAGCGCCCGCATGACGCGTTCGCCGAGGCTGGCCTCCTGAACCATCAGGTCACGCAGTCTTCGCGACGGGATGACGAATGCGTCGACGGGTTCGATGGCCTTGGTCGTCACGAGGGAGGGGCGTTCGGAGAGCTGCGCCAGCTCGCCCGCGAAACTCCCCGGGCCATGAACGATGATGGTCTCGTGCCGGTCGCCCCCGACATCCTGGGTAATCTCGACCTTGCCGGACACGATCACGATCAGGCCCGGTGCGACGTCTCCGGCCCTGACGATGCGCTCCCCGGCGGCGAATGTCGCAGCCATGCCGAAGCGGCGCATCCGGGCAATGTCGTCCGAAGACAGGGTGGGAAACATCTGATCATGGCGGGTGACGTAGGTGGCCGACAGAGACATGATTTCCACCATTCTGCTGAGAGCCTTGAACGTGAACCGCTCGTCCGCTCAGGTCATGCGGCGCAGCCTAACGTGGACCACCTGCCTTGAACAGGACCTTCGCCGTGCATTCCTTGATGAGGGCAGCCTATCCGAGTGAGGTTATGGGCTTGGCTCAAAAATCAGAATAGGGGTGAATTGACGACTTGCTTTCCGACACTGAAATATAGTCACCCGTACAGCTGAAATCATAAGTACAGCCAATGGTCAGCTTTGCTGACCTATGTACAGGAATCATGGATCCGTTGTGAAAGCTGTCATCTTCACAGCTTGATATGGAGCGGTTCTTCCTAGAATATTCATTCCAATAACATCTGAAGCCTGCGTCAGACAGGCCAGAGGAATGAACGGGGCCGGGAGGAAGGCGCATGCTTCAATGCGAGTCCGCGACTTGGACGTTCGATAGGACGGTCGCCAATCCGGATGAATCGATCCGGACAAATTATCCTGCAGGCAGGTCTTTGTCCGGTGCGCTGAATACGCAAGCTCATGAATTCCTGGCAGATCCGGGCTGGCATATCCGTCAGGAAACGGTTCGCCAGACCCATCCTCATCACATTTGACACGGGTCGCTTTCCTGCCGGCCGCTGGAGGCCAGGGGCGGGGAGCGGCTGACTTAAGTGCGCTGCTCACACCGGGGCGGCCGCGCATGTGATCAGAAATCCCGGATCATGGAGGAAGCGAACGATGACCCTGTCTAGACGTGATCTGCTCATTGGGACGGCGGGCCTTGCCGCCGGTGCGGCGGGAGCCCAGTTTCTGAAGTCCGGGCCGGCTTTCGCGCAGGCTGCGGCACCTCAATACAAGCCGGAGCAGGGCGCCACCTTACGCGTTCTGCGATGGACCCCCTTCGTGAAGGGGGACGAAGATACCTGGCTCGCCAATACGAAGAAATTTACAGAAGCAACTGGGGTCGAGGTGCGGGTCGACAAGGAAAGTTGGGAGGATATTCGTCCCAAGGCAGCTGTTGCGGCCAATGTCGGTTCAGGCCCGGATATCATGCTCGTCTGGTTCGACGACCCCTTCCAGTACCCGGACAAGCTCCTGGATGTCACCGATATCGGCACCAGCTTCGCCAGCAAGTATGGCGGATACTACCCGGGCCTCGAAGGCTATGCCAAGCAGGGCGACAAGTTCATTGCCCTCCCGCTGGCGACGATCGGCAACGGCATTCTTTACCGCGACAGCATGGTCAAGCAGGCCGGATTCTCGAAATTCCCCGAGAAGTCGGATGAATTCCTTGAATTGTGCAAAGCGCTCAAGGCGAAGAGCAAGCCCGCAGGATTCGCACTTGGCAAGGCTGTCGGCGACGGTAACAACTTCGCGCACTGGATCGTCTGGAGCCATGGCGGTAAGATGGTCGACGAGAGCGGAAAGGTCGTTATCAACTCGCCTGAGACCATCAAGGCGCTGCAATACGCCCGCGAGCTCTATCAGACCTTCATTCCGGGCACTGAAAGCTGGCTCGACATCAACAACAACCGTGTCTTCCTGGCCGGCGACGTCTCCGTGACGGCAAACGGCGTCTCGCTCTACTACTCGGCCAAGAACGATCCGAAGATGGCCGAGCTGGCACAGGACATCCGCTCCACAACCATGCCGGTTGGCCCTGTCGGCCAATCCGTGGAGCTGCACCAGACCACCTCGGCGGTGATTTTCAAGTACACGAAATTCCCGAACGCGGCGCGCGCCTATTTGCAGTTTATGCTCGACAAGCCGCAGATGGATGCGTGGATCACTGGATCGAGCGCCTATTGCTGCCCACCCCTCAAAGGTCTGATCGACAATCCCGTCTGGACGTCCGATCCGGTGCACGAACCCTACAAGCGTGCCTCTGGAACCCTGCGGCCGAACGGCTATGCGGGCCCGCTCGGTTACGCGTCCGCGGCCACGATGGCGGATTACGTTATGGTCGACATGGTGGCCGAGGCTGCCACAGGGCAGCGCACGCCCGAGGAGGCGGCCAAGCGCGCGGAGCAGCGGGCCAACCGCTACTATCGAGTCTGACGAACCCGAAGGGGCGGTGTGCGAGCACCGTCCCTTTTCCTCGTGACGATTTTGGAGGCGCACATGGTCGATGCCGCCCTTTCCCGAGCTGGCGCGACGGCTGTGCCTGCACGCACGCCGCTCATGCAGAACAAGGCTTTTCTCGGCCTGCTTTTCATGCTGCCGGCAGCCTTGTTTCTTCTGGTCTTTCTCTCCTATCCGCTCGGGCTTGGCGTCTGGCTCGGCTTCACCGACACGCGCATCGGTCGCGCGGGCGTCTTCGTCGGTCTGGAGAACTATCAGCTCCTCTGGGACGACAGCATCTTCTGGCTCTCCGTCTTCAATACGATCCTCTATACGGTGGTGGCCTCGATCCTGAAGTTCATGCTGGGGCTCTGGCTCGCGCTTCTCCTCAACGAGCATCTCCCGTTCAAGGCCTTTATCCGCGCTATCGTGCTTCTGCCCTGGGTGGTGCCGACTGTGCTGTCGGCGATCGCCTTTTGGTGGATCTACGACGCCCAGTTCTCGATCATTTCCTGGGCGCTCATGAAGCTCGGATTGATCAGCTCGCCCATCAACTTCCTGGGCGATCCGAACAATGCCCGTGCGACGGTGATCCTCACGAACGTCTGGCGCGGCATTCCCTTCGTGGCCATCACGCTACTGGCCGGCCTTCAAACAATCTCGCCCTCTCTTCACGAGGCGGCGACTCTCGACGGCGCGACTTCGTGGCAGCGATTCCGCTTCATCACACTGCCCATGCTCTCGCCCCTGATCGCCGTGGTCATGACATTTTCCGTGCTGTTCACGTTCACGGACTTCCAGCTCATCTACGTGCTGACTCGGGGCGGGCCTCTCAACGCGACGCATCTCATGGCGACCTTGAGTTTCCAGAGAGCCATTCCCGGCGGCCAGCTAGGGGAGGGCGCGGCTATCGCCGTGGCAATGGTGCCGTTCCTTCTCGCCGCAATTCTCTTCAGTTATTTCGGGCTGCAGCGCCGTCGCTGGCAGCAGGGAGGGGCCGAGACATGACCTCAACCGTTAGAGCTTCTGATCGTATCGTTGCCGATGACAGCGTCGGCATGAGCTATCTCAATCGCACCCCGCAGAGACTGCTCACGGTGTACCTACCTCTCGGGGTCTTCATTATCGTCCTTCTGTTTCCCTTCTACTGGATGACGATCACGGCCCTGAAGCCCAACGCTGAACTGAACAATTTCCGTGACTACAATCCGTTCTGGCCGTCCAATCCAACGCTGCAGAATATCCGGTATCTCCTGTTCGAGACGTCCTATCCGGGCTGGCTCGTGAATACGATGGTGGTGGCGATCGGCTCGACCATCCTGTCGCTCGTCGCATCGGTATTCGCGGCCTATGCCATTGAACGCATCCGCTTCCCTGGTTCCCGCTGGACCGGCCTGGCGATCTTCCTCGCCTATCTGGTGCCGCCCTCGATCCTGTTCATCCCCTTGGCGGTCATGATCTTCAAATTCGGGATCTACGATTCCAAACTTGCCCTGATATTCACCTATCCGACCTTCCTCATTCCGTTCTGCACCTGGCTGCTCATGGGGTACTTCCGGTCCATTCCCTACGAGCTGGAGGAATGCGCCCTCGTGGACGGGGCGTCGCGCTGGCAGATTCTGACAAGGATCATGCTGCCTCTCGCCGTGCCGGGCCTCATCTCGGCCGGCATTTTCGCCTTCACCCTCTCCTGGAACGAATTCATCTACGCACTCACCTTCATTCAATCGTCAGAGAATAAAACCGTGCCCGTCGGTGTGCTGACAGAGCTAGTGCGCGGAGACGTTTACGAGTGGGGGGCTCTCATGGCAGGTGCGCTTCTAGGATCGCTGCCGGTCGTGCTGCTCTACTCGTTCTTCGTCGACTACTACGTGTCTTCGATGACCGGCGCAGTGAAGGAATGAGTGGATACAAACAATTGGCTTAGAGACTGTTATTGGCTGGGATGAAGTTTGCAGCCTGGTGCATTATTCGGTGAGGTGGATCCGGTTCACCGCCATGTGCAGCTCGAAGTCCTTCTCGCGCAAGGCACCATCGTATCCGGCTCGGGCGCGGCTCTCCGGGCTGGAATGCAGAGTACGAGCATCGCGACCAGATGCCAGACGCAGCACGGCGCGAAGGTCGTGCGCAGGGCTGCGCCTGCTGGTAAACGGCGGCCAAGGCAGCCGGTCGTTCGGCATACGGCGCTGCCGGCGGCCCTTCTTCATTGTAGACAACGCAGAGGTAAGGGCCTGCGAGGTGAGGTCATCTCGCCCAAGGGCGATGACCTCACATCCGGTCCGTAAAGGCCACTAGAACGGAATGTCGTCGTCGAAGTCGCTGTGCCGGGAGCTGCCGGCCGGCTCGGGTCTGCGCTCCATGGGGGACGACCGTCCGAAATCGCCGCCGCGGCTGATCTGGCCCGGCTCCTCGTCGCCGTACTCGGACGCGCCGCCGCCGCCGCGGCTGTCCAGGATCGTCAGCTCGCCGCGGAAGCGCTGCAGCACCACCTCGGTGGTGTACTTCTCCTGGCCGCTCTGGTCGGTCCACTTGCGCGTCTGCAGCTGGCCCTCGACATACACCTTCGAGCCCTTCTTCAGGTACTGCTCCGCCACCCGGGCCAGGTTCTCGTTGAAGATCACCACCGAGTGCCACTCGGTCTTCTCCTTGCGCTCGCCCGTGCCCTTGTCCTTCCAGGTCTCGGACGTGGCGATCCGCAGGTTCACCACCGGCTCCCCGTTCGACAGACGCCGCACCTCAGGGTCACGCCCCAGATTCCCTACCAGGATCACCTTGTTCACACTGCCCGCCATGACGGCTT
>NZ_QDGA01000209.1 GCF_003347665.1 Microvirga calopogonii | reverse complement strand
TCGCGATGCCGAGGCGATCGCGGAGGCGGTGCAACGGCCGACCATGTCGTTCGTGGCGATCAAGACCCCAGACCAGATGGACATGCTCGCCCGGCATCCGGACCGAGAGCAGCCTCATGGAAGTCCCGGAAGGAAACAGGTACCCTGACCTTCAGGCTGCGCGGGATGTTGCTAGTGTCATGGCCCATGGCATGATTGCGGAAGGCGATCAAAAGGGCGAAGACCGGCGACGCTGGCACGTCGAAATTACCAACCGGGCCAATCAACCGGTACTGACGGTCGCGTTCGCGGACGTCCTCGGCCCAACAGCCGCCGGCTAGCGGCGACGAAACGATTGCCGCAGATCGCCTCGGGGTCGGCAAGGGAGCCAACTATGAGCAAGAGTCCTCTCACCTCCACGCAGAAACTGGTGAACTCGGTTTGGAAAGCCGTGAGGATGCTGGGCGAACGCCCCGAACCGCTCCCGAAAGTCAAGCTCGACGGCCGGCGCGGTTATGGCGACGGCGACATTCCCTCGCCGGACCGAACTCCTGGTCGCGAATGATCCAAGGCACTGCTTTAGAGGACAAGGCCGCCGAGAGCATCCCTTTGCGCGGTCAACCCTGCACACGGCAGCAAAGGTCACCAATTCATCTTGGCCTTGTAGGGACAGGTTGTATATTTCTCTTCACGACCGAAATCCGGATAGCCTGGCATCGTGCCATGAGGTCATAGAGTGCCATCCCTCGCACCTCGCGAGTGAAGCTGGAGCAGTCAGACAGGAACCCCCTAGGGGACCGCCATGAATGAACTACGTCGCACTACCCTGAACGGCGATGTCTTCGAATACTTCGATGTCGGCGATGGTCTGCCCCTCCTACTCCTGCACGGAGCACTCGGGGACCTCAGGACCTGGCAAGGACATGGCGAGGCATTGTCAAACCGCTACCGCTGCATCGGTTACACCCAGCGGTACTTCGGTCGCGCCTCTTGGCGCGATGACGGACCCCCGTTCGGTGTCGCCACGCATGCCGAGGACCTCATTGCACTCGTAGAGGCTCTCGGGCTTGCCCCTGTGTACCTCGTTGCCTGGTCCTATTCCGGTCATGTCGCCTTCCAGGCCGCGCTGCGGCGCCCGGACCTGTTCCGACGTGTGATGGTCTACGAGCCGGGCGTGCCGAGTTATGTAACGGACCCGGAGGAACTGGCCGCCTTCGGGCGGGATGCCCATGCCCTGTATGGGCCGATTGTTACTGCCGTAAACAATGGCGATCTGGAAGAAGCCGCTCGCCTGATGATCGACGGCTCCGGTGGGGATGGCTGTTTAGATCGCCAAAGTCCGGAATACCGGACTATCATTCGCGACAACCTTCACTCGCTGCCGCGTTTGATGGCTCAAGAGCCGCCACCGAAGATCATTTGTGAGGATCTCGCGAGACTGAAGATGCCGGTCTCCGTTGTCCACGGTGGTCTGACGCGACCCGTCTTCGCCATCCCATCACTCGCTGCCGCACGGTGCATCCGTCATGCCCGGCATGTGGAGGTGCCGGGCGCCGGACATCTTTGGCCGCAGGAGAGTTCTCAGGGTTTCTCGGCTGTGGTCGAGGAACTCGATCGCACAATATGAGAGAGGTAGAGCGAATGTTGGTGGCCTTTGCCTGCGAATGCTGGATCAACCGGGACTCGGAAAGGTCAGCTCCTGGCACATTTGCGAAGTAGACCGAATGTCTGCTGGCGAAGGGGACAACAGACATTCCCGAGGCGTTCGCGATTTCCTCGGATAACCGATAGCCCGTTATCCGCCTGATGCCGAGGTGTGGCGCGTACTCTACCCAGATACTGCTGGATCCACCAAATGGAGGGCAGCCGTTCCACGGGAACCACGTAAGATGCTTCGAGTTCTGCAAACCAATGGTGCATTGACGCGACAGTTGCGAGCCCGGTATCTGCGACACAGGCTGTTTCGACTGAAGCCTCGCCTGTGCCTAACGGAGATCATGTCTGAATGACCACGAAGAACAATGCTCTTTCCTTCGAGATTGGTGAAACGGTTGTGTACCCGGCCCATGGCGTGGGTGTGATCACTGCAATCGAGGAGCAAGAGGTTGCCGGGTTCAAGCTCGAGCTCTTTGTGATCACCCTCGATAAGGATCGCCTCACCCTTCGGGTTCCCCTAACGAAAGCCAAGAGCAGCGGCCTGAGAAAACTGTCGGAACCTGCGGTGGTGGAGCAGGCCCTCGACCTCCTGAGCGGAAAGGCAATGGCCAAGCGCGGCGTGTGGAGCCGGCGCTCGAACGACCTTCAGGAGCGCATCGGGACCGGGCAGCTGACAGCTATTGCTGAAGTTTTGCGGGATCTCAATCGCGGCTCAGAGCAGCAGGAGGCTTCCTACAGCGAGCAGCAGATCTTCGAAGGCGCCCTGGACTTCATGATCAAGGAGGTGGCAGCATCCAGCCGGCTGACCCAGACCGAGGCTCGCAAGTTGATCGAACAGAGCTTGGCCAAAGCTCCTCACCTCAACAAGGCTAAGACCCTGGCCGAAGAACCGGAGGGGCCCGATGACGAAGCGGCGGCATAGGGAACGACCCTTCCCGTTGAACGAGAGACCGGTTAACGTTGAGTGCTGCTCCATCTAAGCTCAGGGCATTATTGGTATCATCGTGCTTCTACGGTAGCGTTGCCCCATCGATCTATTGGTACATCGGAATACTCGGAGCGGGTGCATGGTAACGCGAACTGCCCGTTTAAAGGATTTCACAACCGACGGGTATCCGGGCTGTGGGCTGCCGGTGCAGGTTCTGGCAGAGGATCACGTCGGCACATACATCCTTCCATTCCCGTGTGAGCGCATGAACGGGGAGTGGCGGAATGGGACGACCGGGGAGGCAGTCCAGGCCAGCATCATTGCATGGCGTGAGTTTCGGGTG
>NZ_QDGA01000208.1 GCF_003347665.1 Microvirga calopogonii | reverse complement strand
CGTGACATGAGACGTGCTCCTTGCGTGGCTCGAAGCCCCACAGCTTACAGGCAAGCGGGGCAGAAGCACGGCCGGACCATCCCATTAGGCGACCTTCGTGCCGGCTGCTTGGATCACAGCCGAACCGGGCGTCGGACGCACGCGCAAAAGAGAGTTGCAGCACCGGCGCGCCAGTCGCACCGATCAGCCGGCTCCTGCTATTGCAACACCCCCTCGGCCGGGAACTCGACGGTGCATTGCAGCCCGCCGGGCTTGAACGTCAGCGTCGTTGTTCCCCTGAGCTGGTAGGGTAAGGTCTGCGTCAGAAGCTCGGTCCCGAAGCCGCTGCGCCGGGGCGCGAGCGAGAGGACCGGCACACCCGTCTCCACCCACTCGATCCTCAGGCGCTGCTCGCCATCCTTGTCCTCCAGGTGCCAAGCTGCGGATACCGGTGAAGCCGGACGCGTATTCCAAGGTGAAGCCGGACACCCATTCCGATTTCATTCCGGACAGCGTTCCGATCTGAAGCCGGACACTCTCCTCGTTTGATCCTGGGTCATGGGAGATGGTGGAGTGGGATTGGCCGGTCGTCAATCGGACGATGATGCAGCGGCCGGGGAGCGCTGCTTGCGCAGGCTCTCGCCGGACAGTTCAATCCTGTAAGCATTGTGGACCAGGCGATCCAGGATCGCATCGGCGATGGTCGGATTGCCGATGATCTCATACCAGCGGTCGACCGGGATCTGGCTCGTCACGATGGTGGAGCGCCGCTCGTACCGGTCCTCGACGATCTCCAGCAGATCCCGCCGCTGATCGTCAGCGAGCTTCTCGGGCCCCCAATCATCAAGGATGAGAAGATCCACGCGGGCCAGCGCCTTGAGCATGCGCGCGTAGCGGCCGTCCCCGCGGGCCAGACCAAGCGCCGCAAACAGCCGCGGGGCACGGTGATAAGCGACCGAGAAGTCCTCCCGGCACGCCTTCTGGCCCAGCGCGCAGGCCAACCAGCTTTTGCCGACCCCGGCTGGTCCGGTCAGCAGGAGCCCGCGTCGTTCACGGATCCAATCGCAGCCGGCCAGCTTGAGAAAGAGCCCGCGGTCGAGACCGCGCGCCGCCCTGAAGTCGACATCCTCGACATGCGCGTCATGGCGCAGGCGGGCCGCCCGCGCCCGGCTCTCAAACCGCTTCTGACAGCGCAGCGTCGCCTCGCGTTCGAGCAGCAGTGCAAGCCAGTCGCCATGCTCGAGAGCCCGAGCCTCGGGCTGGGATTGCAGAGCCTTGAAGGCACTGGCCATGCCGTGAAGACCAAGATCGGCCAGCAGAGCGAGAGTGGGATGGGTCAACATGCAGGATCTCCTTAGTGGAAGTAGCCGGGGCCGCGCAGGTTGGCGTGCTCCAGAATGGCGGTGGGCTCGGGGTCGCGGGCGGGTTGGGCGGCCAGGCGGTTGGCCAGGATCGAGGCGATGCTCTTGGAGGTGAGCGCCCCGATCTGGAGAGCGCGGGCCGACACCGCTTCAGCGCGAGCGGGTTCGAGATCGCGCAACAGGCGCAGAACCCCGAGGCAAGTCCGGAAGCCCTGCTCAGGATGCGGGCGGCGCGCCAGAATAGCCGTGATCAGACCTTCCGTCTGAGGGCCGACGGACGCCGCCCAACGGCGGAAGCGCTCCGGGGTCCAGTCGGCATAGCGCCGATGGGAACTCGGCATGTGGTCCGGGTCGGTGCCGTGCCGGCGCCCACCGTAGCGGCGCTGATGGGTTGCCACGCGCTGGCCGCGGTGGAAGATCTCGATCGTGCGGCTGGTGGCCCGCAGGTCGACCTGCGCGCGGATCAGGCCGTGCGGAACCGAATAGAAGAAGCCGTCGTACTCGACGTGATAGTCCGTGCCGACCCGCACGAAGCGCCATTCGGCGAACTCGTAGTCGTCGCCCGGCAGCGGCGCGAGCGCCGGGCGCTCCATCGTCTCGAAGAGATGCCGGCGGCTGACCCCGAGGCGGCGCACGACATGATCGTTGATGCGCTCGCACGCGCCGGCAATCGCCGCATTGGCTTCGGCCAGCGAGAAGAAAGTCTGGTGCCGCAGCCGTCCGAGAATGCAGGTCTGGGCAAAGCGCACGCCATTCTCCACTTTGGCTTTGTCCTTGGGCTTTCGTGGCCGCGCCGGCAGGATGCCGATGCCGTAATGCGCGGCCATCATGCCGTAGCTGCGGTTGATCTCGGGATCGTAGAACGAGGCCCGGTTGACCCCTGACTTGAGATTGTCCGGCACGATCAGGCGCGGAACGCCGCCGAAGACGCGGAACATGCGCCCATGCGCGCCAATCCAGTCCGGCAGGGACTGGGTCCAGGTCGCCTCAGCGTAGGTGAAGTTGGAGGCGCCGAGCACGGCGACGAAGATCTCGGCCTGGCGGATCTCGCCGGTGTCGGAATCAACGATGGCGATCTTCTTGCCGGAATAGTCGACGAACACTTTGTCGCCGGCAATATGGTCCTGGCGCATGGTCGGCGAGAGCCGGCTCTCAAACGAGCGGAAGAGCTCGCAGAAGCGGCTGTAGCCATAGCCGTTGGAATGGACGGCCCGGTACTCCTCCCAGAGGATTTGCAGGGTGACGCCGGGCTTCTTCAATTCGACGATGGCTTCGGCCCAGTGGGGCTCGGGCCGCCGGCGCTGTCCCTGCTTGACGCCGGCGCGGGCGAAAAGCCTGTTCTCCAGGGCCTCGTCGGTCAGGTCGCCGGGCAAGGGCCAGCTCAAGCCGGCCTGCTCGGCGCGCTTGAGGTTCTCCTGGACGGTGCTGCGCGCGATCCCGAGCCTCTCGGCGATGTCACGCACGCTGATGCCGTCCCGGGCCAGGCGCAGCATCTGTCTCAACTGTCTCATGGTCAGCTTCCTCTTGGCGGGCATTCCATTCTCCTCGATGACGTGAGGAGGGTGATGCCCGAGTTGCTGACCCAGGGGATCATCAGAGTGGGGAAAGTGTCCGGTAATTGATCGGAACGGTGTCCGGCTTCATTCCGGAATGCTGTCCGGCGTCAAATCGGAATCCCCGTCCGGATTGAATCGGAATCCGCA
>NZ_QDGA01000207.1 GCF_003347665.1 Microvirga calopogonii | reverse complement strand
CCCGATTAATTCACGGCGACCCTTCTGAGGTTGGCTTTGCGAGCCTTACTGGTAGCTTTGACGGGCTTTCAGGCATGTCTTCACCACCTCCAAGGATTCGGCTTGGCGGATGAGAGCGGCGGGTTTGCAGGTGGACGGG
This sequence comes from Microvirga calopogonii, assembly GCF_003347665.1. Lineage (GTDB taxonomy): Bacteria > Pseudomonadota > Alphaproteobacteria > Rhizobiales > Beijerinckiaceae > Microvirga > Microvirga calopogonii. Next base: position 2,986 of record NZ_QDGA01000207.1, on the reverse strand, counting down.
ACAGGGCTCGGGTCAGGGGCGTGTGCGCCCCATTGATCAGGTGACGAGGCGCGGCAGACGGCCGAGAACCACGCGCAGGATCGTCTGGTCAGGACAGGCGCTCGGCAAGTGCAGCTGGATCTGGGTCTTCCGTTCAACCACCCGGGCGGCGATCTTGATCAGGCGCAGCCGCAAGGTGTCGAATTGCGCGATGCGCCAGAGCGAGCGCTTCGGCATCCTCGCCCGCAGGACCCACATCAGCCAATAGGCGCCGGCATGCAGGAACAGCCGGAATTGGTTCGCCGTCGCTCGGGAGCAGGACGTGCGGTCGGCCGCCAGGTGGGCTTTCCAGGCCTTGATGTGGTTTTCCGCCGTGCCGCGCCGACAGTAGATCCGCTCATAGAGCGTTCTGGCTTTGCCGCCAGTGAGATTGGTGACGATGAACCGCGTGTCGCTGCCCTGCGCGCCCGCTTCGACACGAGCGATGATGCGCTCGACCCGGCTCCAGCTTGCAGCACCGTCGAAGAACTCCGTGAAGCGCCGCACCTTGCCTTTCCGAGGAGCCGCGGCAAAGCGCGCCTTGGCGCTCGCCTCCAGACCCGCAACGTGCCGGCGCAGGGTCGAGGTTGAGGCCACTCCGAGGATGAAGTCAACGCCGTTGGCTCGGCACCAATCGATCACCAGCGGACCGCAGTAATGGCTGTCAGCCCGGATCAGGATGCGGGTGGTGGGCCAGTGGGTTCGGATCGCCCGGATGAGCCGGCGCAGATGAGCCCGGATCTCGCTGCCCTTGGGCCGACGGGCCGGCCGCAGCACGGCCGTGATGAAGCGGCCCTCACCGTCGAACACGACTATGGGCTGAAAGCCGTATTCGTCGTAATGGGCATTGAACAGCCGCAGCTGCTGGTCGCCGTGAACGGCATCGAAAGTGTCGTCGAGGTCGAGCACGATCTGCTTCGGCACCTGTCCGAACGAAGCGCAGTACAGATCGATCATCGTGCGTCCCATACGCAGCAGCGACCGCGCATCGGGCATATTCTCCAGGCGCGAGAGCGTCGGCTGTGAGGCGAGATGGCGATCCGATGGCAGCACGTCCTGCGCCATCTTGAAGATCGGGTCGGAGCGCAGGCTGATGGCGTCGTTGCAATCCTCATAACCGGCAGCGATCATCAACAGCCGGAAGCGGATCAGATCGGCCAGGCGATGAATGACCTGATCCTGAGAGCGTGGGTCATCGATGCACGCGGCGAGCCGCTCGGCGACACCCAAACGCTTCTCCACCTCGCGCAGGGCGAGAACTCCGGCGTCGGAGGACAGCAGGCCGCCGTCGAACCGAGCCAGTACGGTTTTGCCGGTAACAGGTGACAGGCCCGGTAGTGGAAGCGTAGAGTGGTTCATGGCGGGTGGGTTCTCCCAGAAATGACGCGGATCGGCTTCGACAACCAAATCCTAAGTCATCTCAGGGGCTTGAGCTACACCCGCCAACCCTCCATGAATTTTCCGGGCTAGCTCGCATAAATAGAGCGCATGGCCTCTATATCGCCAAGGCTATCCTCCAAGCTTCGATTGTTGCGCGCCTCATCGACATGAGTAAGGCTCACAATGGTCGCCAAGCCCATCGTGGAGGGGACCTCGCCACCCCATTCCTTTTGACTGGATATGATGTGGCGGTGGGTTTCCTGTTCTATCCCCTTCGGAAACCGGGATTTTGCTTCGGAGATCAGTGAGCGGATGATGTCCAAGACACCCTGGCCATACTTAAGCGCTTCCGCTCGCGTCGGAATCCGCCCTTGGTGAATAACCTGGTTTCGGAACTTCACGAGGCTAGCGTTTAACAACTTGGGCGGCTCACCAACGTCAAGAGTATATAACGCTATGAAGGCTCCGAGTTGTCTCTCAGAGAGATGTGCCTGCTTCCACACCTTTTCGACATTTTCCTGCGAGCATCCTCGCTGTAATTACCCAGGCCCTTGCGCGAACGGGAATTCACTGATTCCCTGGTGTGATGGGCCGCAGCGATCTTGAGCGTCTGAGCAAGGAAGAGCTGATCGAGCTGGTGCTGCGGCTGCAGCGGCCGCAGAAGACCTCGCGCACATCGTCCAAGCCGCCCGCGACCGATCGCAAGGAGCGGCGGGATCAGGCCAAACCCGGTGGCGCCAAGCCGGGCCATGAAGGTCACAGCCGGCTCATCAGCACCACGCCCGATGAGGTGGTCGAGCACCGTCCTGACCGGTGCTCCTGCTGCTCAGCCGTCCTGATGGCGGGGCTGCCGGGGGAGACGATCAGCATCCACGAGCAGATTGACCTGCCAGAGGTGGCGCCCCGCGTCACCCAGCATCGGCGCCTGGCGGTGAACTGCCCAGCCTGTGGAACGCGGGTGGTCGCGCCCGTGCCGGACGCCGCCAAGGGGACACCGTTCGGGCCCCGCGTCCATGCCATGGCAACTTATCTCAAGACCTTCCAGGCTCTGTCCTATGAGCGGCTGCAAAGCGCATTCGCCGATCTGTTTGGGCTGACCCTCAGCCAGGGCGGGCTCATGAACCTGCTGCGCCGGGCGCAGAATGCTTTCGTGGCCGAGCGCGACAAGGCCATTGCGGCGTTGCGCCAGGCCCGGGTCGTCGCTTCCGATGAGACCGGCGTCCGGATCGAAGGCTCGAATGCCTACCATTGGGTGTTTCGCTGCCCCAACGCGGTGGTCCATCACGCCTCCCCGACCCGCGGCGCCATCGTGGTCCGGACCATGATGGATGGGCACCGGCCCGAGGTCTGGTGTTCCGATCGCTATAGCGCTCAACAGGGCCACGCCGACGCCCATCAGACCTGCCTGGCCCATCTCGCTCGTGACGTCGCCTATGCCGATGAGGTGAGCGAGGATGTGCTGCCCTCCCGCCTCAAGCTGTGGCTGCACCGGGCCTTTGCCCTGGCTGACGGGATCGGGACCCTCGCCGCCTCGACCCTGGCCCGCAAGCGCCGCGCCCTGGAACGCAGTCTGGATGATATCCTGGCC
>NZ_QDGA01000206.1 GCF_003347665.1 Microvirga calopogonii | reverse complement strand
GGGTCGAGGCTGTGTCAAAACGCGGAATCTAGTAATCTGGTTGGGTCAGTACGGACTGGAGGGATCGCGATGAAGCGGTTTGTCCAAGGCCAGGAGCGCAGCCAAGGCACCTTGTTCCCGGTCTGCCTCGACGAGTACGTCAGTGACGACAATCCGGTGCGGGTGATCGACGTCTTTGTCGAGGAACTCGACTTGCATGCCCTGGGGTTCGAGAGTGTCATCCCACAGGCGACGGGCCGCCCGGCCTACCATCCGGCGGCCCTGCTCAAGATCTACATCTATGGCTATCTCAACCGCATCCCGTCCAGCCGCCGCCTCGAGCAGGAGACCGGCCGCAACCTTGAGCTGATGTGGCTCACCGGCCAGCTTCAGCCGGATCACAAGACCATCGCCCGCTTCCGCAAGGACAATGGACCGGCCATTCGGGCCGTGTGCCGCCAGTTCGTCGGGCTGTGCCGCACGCTCAACCTGTTCTCGCAGGCGGTGGTGGCCATCGACGGCTCCAAGTTCAAGGCGGTCAACGCGCGGGACAAGAACTTCACGCCGGCCAAGCTCGCCAAGCGCATCGAGCAGGTGGAGGCCAGCATCGCACACTATCTGTCCGCCCTCGACACGGCCGATCGGCAGGAGAGCGAGCTGGCGCAGGTGAAGGCCGGGCGGATCAAGGACAAGATCGCGGCGCTCAGAGAGCAGATGCAGCAGTTCCGGGAGCTGGAGCAGCAGGTGCTGGCGGCTCCCGACCAGCAGATCTCGCTCACTGATCCGGACGCGCGGGCGATGACCAACCGGGGCATCGGCACGGGCATCGTCGGCTACAACGTTCAGGCCGCGGTGGATGTCCAGCACCACCTGATCGTCGCACATGAGGTCACCAACAGCGGCTCGGATCGGGGCCAGTTATCGGTGATGGGCCAGCAGGCGCAGGGTGCCATGGGCACGCCGAGCCTGGAGGCTCTGGCGGACAGAGGCTACTACAAGGGCGAGGACATCCTGGCCTGCGAGAGAGCTGGGATCACGCCCTATGTGCCCAAGACCCTCAACTCGAGCGCCAAGGCTGACGGACGCTTCGGCAAGCAGGACTTCGTCTATCATCCCGAGGATGACACCTATCGCTGTCCCGCCGGAGAGCGCCTGACGCGACGATGCTCCACCATCGAGCATGGGATGCTGCTGCATCTCTACTGGACCAGCTGCTGCCAAACCTGTGCGCTCAAAGATCAGTGTACGCCCGGCAAGGAGCGCCGGGTCAGACGCTGGGAGCATGAGGATGTGCTCGATGCGATGCAGGAGCGGCTCGATCGGGCCCCGGAGACGCCGCGTCTGCGGCGGCAGACGGTGGAGCATCCGTTTGGAACGATCAAGGCCTGGATGGGTGCTACGCACTTCCTGACCCGGACCTTGGAGCGGGTGCGCACCGAGATGAGCCTGCACGTGCTCGCCTATAACCTGAAGCGGGTTCTGGCGATCCTCGGACCAGGGCCGCTGCTGGCAGCAATCCAGTCCTGAGGGGGCATCGCTCTAGGCACCCAAGCTGATCACGATGGCTGGGACACCAGCAAGAATGACATCCAGCCTTGTCGATGAGCCAAACGGCCGTTGTCACCTGCGCTCCAGCCGATCAGAGGATCACAGAGGTGAGCTCACTCGGTCCCGATCTGCGTTTTGACACAGCCTCGGTCAGGCAGTGACGTCCATTCACTTTTCGAAAGATCTGATTACATGAGGACTGCTGGCTTCGAGCTTAGGTCTCAGGTGGACCAACAACGGTCGTTTGCGCGAAGGGCTTGAAACGAAATGAATTTTCCGAGCTTGCAGGACCGCGGATCACTCGCTGAGAACCATGCACGAAAGTCTACACGGCATAGCACTACTTTGGCAGGCATGAGGAACCAGGCGAGGCCTGCCGACGTCTTCTCGGAAGGATGGTCCGCAGGAGGTTGTCATGAGCACCTCAGTGGCGTGGGAACACGAACTTCAGTCCTGGCTCGAACCCTTCCTCACCCCTCTTCACCATCCGGCTCGCCGGCGCATGTGCCCGCTCTATGTGGCGGGCCTGATCGGGCCAGGTGAGCGCAAGAGCCTGCAGCCGATGGCCGCCCGGGTGGCGCCCGCCGACTATGACCAGCTGCATCACTTCGTGGCCGTGGGCCCGTGGGACGAGGCGCCGCTCGAGGCCGAACTCCTGGCTCAGGCCACCCGGCTCGTTGGCGGGCCAGACGCGATCCTGGTGATCGACGACACGGCGCTGCTCAAGAAAGGCACGCACTCCGTGGGTGTCGCCTCGCAATATGCCGGAGTGGTGGGCAAGCAGGCCAATTGTCAGAGCCTGGTGTCGCTCACCCTCGCCAAGGGTGAGGTGCCGGTCCCGATCGTTTTGCGGCTGTTTCTGCCCGACACCTGGATCCAGGATCCCGAGCGCCTGCAGCAGGCGGGCGTGCCCGAGGCGTTCTGGACGCAGCGCACCAAGCCGGAGATCGCCCTGGAGGAACTCAAACGTCTGCTGCAAGCCGGCGTAAGCTTCGGGGCGGTGCTGGCCGATGCCGGCTATGGCATCAGCGGGCCCTTCCGGCAGGCACTCTCAGCCTTAGGGCTGCTGTGGGCGGTGGGCATTCCGCGCATTCAGAAGGTCTACACGGCGGACGTGCAGATGATCACGCCCCCGCCCTCGCGCGGCCGACCCCGCACGCGGCTCATCCCAGATCAGGAGGCGATCGCGGCCGAAGCCATGCTGGCCACCGCCTCCTGGCGTCAGGTCACCTGGCGGCGCGGCACCAAGGGTCCGCTGAAGGCGAAGTTCGCAGCCGTGCGCGTGCGGGTGGCTGATGGGCCTGAGGTGCGTCTTCAGGGACGGACCGGTCAGCATCTGCCCGGCGACGAGGTGTGGCTCGTGGGCGAGCATCGCCCCTCAGGCGAGCGCAAATACTACCTGTCCAACCTGCCGCCCGACACGACGCTGAAGCAATTGGCTTCTCTCATCAAAGCCCGGTGGGTGTGCGAGCAGGCGCACCAGCAGCTCAAGGAAGAGCTCGGGCTCGATCACTTCGAGGGCCGCTCGTGGCGCGGGCTGCACCGACACGCGCTGCTGACGCTGATCGCGTATTTGTTCTTGCAGCATCTGCGGCTGCAGGCCGCCACAGGGGGAAAAAAGAAAAGCCGGCGGACCACCGCCACAACCGACGCTGCCGGCCGTTCGGCGCATGCTGCTTGATCATCTGGCGCATGCCATGCGCCTCCGATGTCCCTTCTGCCGTGCCCGCTTCACCCTAGGTTCACTGATGAAAGTGCCAAAGTAGTG
>NZ_QDGA01000205.1 GCF_003347665.1 Microvirga calopogonii | reverse complement strand
ATACCAGGTCCCTGAAGAGCTGACTCGTTTGTGATTTCCCGGACTGTGGCAGGTGTGATTCAGTTGGGTGAACCAGGGAGGTTTGCCATGCCGATCCCACTCCGTTCTGACTTCAATGCGTCTCAGCTTCGTGCGCTGGCCAGGAAGGCGAAGGATGGCCCGCAAGCCCGCCGTCTGCTCTCGCTGGCGGCGATCTATGAGGGGGTCTCCCGCACCGAGGCGGCGCGGATCGGCGGGGTGACGCTGCAGATCGTGCGCGACTGGGTGGTCAAGTTCAATGCGCACGGACCCGAGGGGCTCATCGACCGCAAGCCCCCGGGCCAGCCCTCCAGGCTCACCGATCAGCATCGTCAGCACCTGGTGCAGATGATCGAGGCCGGCCCGATCCCGGCGGTGCATGGGGTGGTGCGCTGGCGGCTGGTCGATCTGATCCAGTGGCTCTGGGACGAGTATCGCCTCCCGGTCTCGAAACAGACGCTGAGCCGGGAAGTGCGGGCGCTGGGCTATCGCAAGCTCTCGGCCCGCCCGCGGCATCACGCCAAGAGCGAGGCGGCGGTCGAGGATTTTAAAAAACTTTCCCCGCGCGTGTGGCGGAGATCGCGACCACCGCGGCTCATGGCCAGCCCTTAGAGATCTGGTTTGCCGACGAGGCGCGCATCGGCCAGAAGAACAAAATCACCCGGCGTTGGGCCAAGCGCGGCACGCGGCCCTCGGCGCCGCGGGATCTGCGCACCGCCTCCACCTCCATCTTCGGGGCGATCTGCCCGGCTGAAGGCAAGGGAGCCGGCCTGGTGCTGCCCCGCTGCACCACACAGGCGATGAACGAACATCTGAAGGAGATCGCGCAAGCCGTGGCGCCGGGAGCGCATGCGGTGCTGCTGTTGGATCGGGCCGGCTGGCACGTCTCACGCAAACTGCAGGTGCCGGCCAACATCACCCTGGTGCCGCTGCCCGCCAAGGCACCCGAGTTGAACCCGGTGGAGAATATCTGGCAGTACATGAGGGAGAACTGGCTCTCGAACCGGATCTTCACGTCCTACACCGACATTCTCGATCACTGCTGCGCGGCTTGGACCAAGCTCACGGATCAACCTTGGACCATCATGTCCATTGGCTTGCGTGATTGGGCGCACGGGTTCTGATCAATGGGAGTTGGTATGAGTTGAGACCTTCGCCCAGGCTCTGCGGCGGGTGAACGCCGCTGCAATGACGGTCTTTCCAGAGCACTTCTCGCTTCAGCTGGCTCCAGGCGTGCACGCGGTGCTGATCCTGGATCAGGCAGGTTGGTACGATCCGCGGGCGGTGGATGTGCCGCAGACGGTCACACGGCTGCTGCCCGCTGCCTCACCCGAACTTCACCCGGTGGGACGGTTCTGGCTGCACCTGCGTGAGCGGTCTCTCTCGCATCGCGTGCTGGACGATTATGGGGCCATCCTGGAGGCGGTCGGTCGCGCCTGGAACAGACTTCTCGACGGGACAGGCCATCTCACAAGCCTGACCGCCTACTGGGATCTGACTGCGTCAGTAGTCCCTGAGCAGTTATAACTCGGTCGGATTAGCTGGCCCGAGCAAGGATTCGCCTACCCGAAATGGTAGGATTAAGGTTCACCCATCAATCAGGGATAATTGAAGCTTTCAGCAGCCAAATCCCAAAAGAAGAGGCGCCCCATGGCAATTACCCTGACCCTCAACAGCGAAGATTTCAGCATTGCCTACAATGCGAGTACGAATTCGGACGAGATCGGGTACACTGGTGCAACAACTAACGTTTTCGGTCGGTTGAACGCGGAATTCCGCGTTGATCCCATCTCCGCCCAATCGCTGACGTTCGACAACGTCGGCGACACAAAAACCTTAGCGTTTGGTACCGCCATCTTGCGTGAGGACTACATCGCTCATCAGCCACGGCTCAACGAACTCCTGCCGAACGGAAGCGTCAACACAACGGACTACCCGGATTTCTCGTTCTCCGTCGATCGGGACCATCCTGAGGAACTCGCACTAACGGTCAATGTGATGGTGGATGGAGTGGCGACCCCACTTCAGTTCCAGTCCATACCAGAGGTTCAGTCCGGACCTCCCGGCTTTGCCTTCAGTCCTCCCTTCAATCGCGCCGACCCGGCACCCACAACGCTGCCAGGGTCGACCGGCGATGCCGATGTGGATTTCAGGGCCGAATTTGCCCCGGTCTCGTTTGAGGTTAATGGCTATCGGTTCACGGCCGACATCTCGGACATCCTCTTCACCCAGCCCATTGGACCAGGTGATACCGGGGCCGGCACCAATACCCCCGTGGACGTGGAGAGTATCTCATTGGTTCTTCGCTTGGATGCGGCGCCCCCACCCGACATTACGAAGCCGGACGTAACGATCAACATTGTGGACACCGCTCTCAGCAACGCTGACAAGACTTCGCAGGTGACGTTCACCTTTTCGGAGACAATCGCAGCAGGGACATTCACGCTTGATGATGTGAGTGCAGTAAATGGCACACTGTCGAATCTCGTCTTTGCTGGCGACAACACGTCCGCGACCGCGACGTTCACGGCGACTGCAGATGTGAGCGGCACAGGCTCAGTAGCAGTAACTGCGGACAAGTTTACGGATGTGGCAGGTAATCTGAACAATGCCTCCAACACTGACACAGTGACCATCGATACTCGCACACCCAACGCAGTGGATGACACCCCTCTCGTCGACGACGTGTTTTACTTAGCCCATAACCCGGACGTGTTGGCGGCCGGGGTTGATCCGGACGTGCACTATGCCGCCTTCGGCTGGCACGAGGGGCGCGATCCCGACGCCTTTTTCTCCACCAACGGCTATCTCTCGGCCAATGCCGATGTGAACGCCGCCCACATCAACCCGCTCGAGCACTACCACCAGAACGGCTGGAAGGAGGGGCGGGACGCCTCGATCAACTTCGACACCACGCTCTACCTTCAGCACAATCCCGACGTGAAGGCGGCCGGCATCGACCCGCTCGAGCATTATCTTGCCTTCGGCCGCTCTGAGGGCCGTCAGGCCTACGAGGCGGTCGGCCTGAATGTCAAGGGCGCCTTTGACGCCGAGTACTATCTGTTGGCCAACCCGGATGTGGGCGCGGCCGGGATCGATCCGCTGACCCACTACAACACCTTTGGCTGGAAGGAGGGGCGGGATCCGAATGCCTTCTTTGACACCTCAGCCTATCTGTCCACCTACAGCGATGTGGCCGCTGCCGGGGTCAACCCGCTCGAGCACTACATGAGCTTCGGCTGGCACGAGGGCCGCGATCCCTCGGGTAAGTTCGACACC
>NZ_QDGA01000204.1 GCF_003347665.1 Microvirga calopogonii | reverse complement strand
TGCGGATTCCGATTCAATCCGGACGGGGATTCCGATTTGACGCCGGACAGCATTCCGGAATGAAGCCGGACACCGTTCCGATCAATTACCGGACACTTTCCCCACTCTGATGATCCCCTGGGTCAGCAACTCGGGCATCACCCTCCTCACGTCATCGAGGAGAATGGAATGCCCGCCAAGAGGAAGCTGACCATGAGACAGTTGAGACAGATGCTGCGCCTGGCCCGGGACGGCATCAGCGTGCGTGACATCGCCGAGAGGCTCGGGATCGCGCGCAGCACCGTCCAGGAGAACCTCAAGCGCGCCGAGCAGGCCGGCTTGAGCTGGCCCTTGCCCGGCGACCTGACCGACGAGGCCCTGGAGAACAGGCTTTTCGCCCGCGCCGGCGTCAAGCAGGGACAGCGCCGGCGGCCCGAGCCCCACTGGGCCGAAGCCATCGTCGAATTGAAGAAGCCCGGCGTCACCCTGCAAATCCTCTGGGAGGAGTACCGGGCCGTCCATTCCAACGGCTATGGCTACAGCCGCTTCTGCGAGCTCTTCCGCTCGTTTGAGAGCCGGCTCTCGCCGACCATGCGCCAGGACCATATTGCCGGCGACAAAGTGTTCGTCGACTATTCCGGCAAGAAGATCGCCATCGTTGATTCCGACACCGGCGAGATCCGCCAGGCCGAGATCTTCGTCGCCGTGCTCGGCGCCTCCAACTTCACCTACGCTGAGGCGACCTGGACCCAGTCCCTGCCGGACTGGATTGGCGCGCATGGGCGCATGTTCCGCGTCTTCGGCGGCGTTCCGCGCCTGATCGTGCCGGACAATCTCAAGTCAGGGGTCAACCGGGCCTCGTTCTACGATCCCGAGATCAACCGCAGCTACGGCATGATGGCCGCGCATTACGGCATCGGCATCCTGCCGGCGCGGCCACGAAAGCCCAAGGACAAAGCCAAAGTGGAGAATGGCGTGCGCTTTGCCCAGACCTGCATTCTCGGACGGCTGCGGCACCAGACTTTCTTCTCGCTGGCCGAAGCCAATGCGGCGATTGCCGGCGCGTGCGAGCGCATCAACGATCATGTCGTGCGCCGCCTCGGGGTCAGCCGCCGGCATCTCTTCGAGACGATGGAGCGCCCGGCGCTCGCGCCGCTGCCGGGCGACGACTACGAGTTCGCCGAATGGCGCTTCGTGCGGGTCGGCACGGACTATCACGTCGAGTACGACGGCTTCTTCTATTCGGTTCCGCACGGCCTGATCCGCGCGCAGGTCGACCTGCGGGCCACCAGCCGCACGATCGAGATCTTCCACCGCGGCCAGCGCGTGGCAACCCATCAGCGCCGCTACGGTGGGCGCCGGCACGGCACCGACCCGGACCACATGCCGAGTTCCCATCGGCGCTATGCCGACTGGACCCCGGAGCGCTTCCGCCGTTGGGCGGCGTCCGTCGGCCCTCAGACGGAAGGTCTGATCACGGCTATTCTGGCGCGCCGCCCGCATCCTGAGCAGGGCTTCCGGACTTGCCTCGGGGTTCTGCGCCTGTTGCGCGATCTCGAACCCGCTCGCGCTGAAGCGGTGTCGGCCCGCGCTCTCCAGATCGGGGCGCTCACCTCCAAGAGCATCGCCTCGATCCTGGCCAACCGCCTGGCCGCCCAACCCGCCCGCGACCCCGAGCCCACCGCCATTCTGGAGCACGCCAACCTGCGCGGCCCCGGCTACTTCCACTAAGGAGATCCTGCATGTTGACCCATCCCACTCTCGCTCTGCTGGCCGATCTTGGTCTTCACGGCATGGCCAGTGCCTTCAAGGCTCTGCAATCCCAGCCCGAGGCTCGGGCTCTCGAGCATGGCGACTGGCTTGCACTGCTGCTCGAACGCGAGGCGACGCTGCGCTGTCAGAAGCGGTTTGAGAGCCGGGCGCGGGCGGCCCGCCTGCGCCATGACGCGCATGTCGAGGATGTCGACTTCAGGGCGGCGCGCGGTCTCGACCGCGGGCTCTTTCTCAAGCTGGCCGGCTGCGATTGGATCCGTGAACGACGCGGGCTCCTGCTGACCGGACCAGCCGGGGTCGGCAAAAGCTGGTTGGCCTGCGCGCTGGGCCAGAAGGCGTGCCGGGAGGACTTCTCGGTCGCTTATCACCGTGCCCCGCGGCTGTTTGCGGCGCTTGGTCTGGCCCGCGGGGACGGCCGCTACGCGCGCATGCTCAAGGCGCTGGCCCGCGTGGATCTTCTCATCCTTGATGATTGGGGGCCCGAGAAGCTCGCTGACGATCAGCGGCGGGATCTGCTGGAGATCGTCGAGGACCGGTACGAGCGGCGCTCCACCATCGTGACGAGCCAGATCCCGGTCGACCGCTGGTATGAGATCATCGGCAATCCGACCATCGCCGATGCGATCCTGGATCGCCTGGTCCACAATGCTTACAGGATTGAACTGTCCGGCGAGAGCCTGCGCAAGCAGCGCTCCCCGGCCGCTGCATCATCGTCCGATTGACGACCGGCCAATCCCACTCCACCATCTCCCATGACCCAGGATCAAACGAGGAGAGTGTCCGGCTTCAGATCGGAACGCTGTCCGGAATGAAATCGGAATGGGTGTCCGGCTTCACCTTGGAATACGCGTCCGGCTTCACCGGTATCCGCAGCCAGTGATCTCACCGATGCGGAATGGGCGCTGCTCGAGCCCCTCAGCCCCCGCAGCCATCCGGCCGGGCGACGACAGACCTATCCCTTACGGCGCATCGTTGATGCGATCTTCTATCTGCTGCGCACCGGCGCCCAATGGCGGCTGCTGCCGCATGAGTATCCCCCGCGTGGTGCCGTCTTTTACCACTATGCCCAGTGGCGTGAGGACGGCACGTGGGAACACGTGACCCAGGTTCTGCGCGAGAGTTACCGCTGTCGGATCGGCCGCAATCCTCAGCCGAGTGCCGCGATCATCGACAGCCAGTCGGTCAAGACCACTGAGATGGGTGGACCACGAGGGTACGACGGTGCCAAGAAGGTGAAGGGCCGCAAGCGCCATCTGCTCGTTGATACGCAAGGCAATCTGCTGAAGAACAGCATGCAGCCCGCCGACATTCATGATCGCGCAGGCGCCGAACTCCTGCTGGAGGGGCTGCAGCATCTGTTTCCGGCCATTGAGCGCGTGTGGGCCGACACGGCTTATCGCGGGCTGAAGGACTGGTTGTGCAGAGCGCTGGGATGGAAGCTGTCGATTCCGCAACACTGGTGGAGTGAAGGCACCTGGATGCGGGCTGACGCAGAGCCGCCGACGCGACCGAGTGGCTTTCAGGTGCTCGCGCGAAGGTGGGTGGTGGAGCGGACCATCGGTTGGCTGACTACCAACCGGCGGCTGGCCAAGGACTA
>NZ_QDGA01000203.1 GCF_003347665.1 Microvirga calopogonii | reverse complement strand
GATTGGGATATTGGTCGTATCGCCAGCTTCGGATTTGCAGGATTGCGGGGCGACAGCGGTGGATTTCCTGCGTTTTCCGTTGCCGCTCCGGCCCGGGATCTGATTCAATCAGGAGCACTCCACCCGGCCGGAGTTGCGCCATGTCGACGCCGAAAGACGAGCGCCAGAAGGATCTGTTCCGCCCCGCCCTGGACAGCATCATTGACCTGAAGCATCCCTTGGTGCTGCTGGCCCAGCGCATCGACTGGGCCTTCCTCGAGCGCCGGCTCGGCAGCGTCTACAAGCCCGGACCCGGCCAGCCGCCCTTGCCGGTGCGGCTGATCGCCGGGCTGATGATCCTCAAGCACATGGAGAGCTTGTCCGACGAGGCGCTGTGCGCCCGCTTCCTCGACAGCCCCTACGTGCAGTTCTTCTGCGGTGAGGTCAGCTTCCGCCATGATCTGCCGCCTCATCCTGAGCTTGTCGAAGGATGACCGCTCATCCTTGACGCGCTGGCGCCAGCGATTGGGCGAGGAGCATCTCACGGCCCTGCTGCAGGAAAGCCTCGCGGTGGCGTACCAGACTGGAGCTCTGGCGACCAAGGATCTCGAGCGGGTCGCCGTCGACACCACGGTTCAGCCCAAGGCGGTGGCTTATCCCACCGATGCCCGCCTGATGCACCGGGCGCTGATCAAACTCGTGGACCTCGCCAGGAGGTGTGGCGTCAGACTGCGCCAGAGCTATCGGCGGGTGGCCAAACACGCCCTGATCCGGATCGGCCGCGGTATTGTCAACTTGGCGCGAAGTCAGCACAGCTGGCGCAGACATAGCCATCACGTCGGCCCGAATCAGCCTACGAGAGCAGTACCAGTCGCATCGCGCCACGTAGCGAAGGCGCGATCCCGCGCAGCCCGGTACTCATTGGCGGACAGACGGTGACGGCGGAGCTGGAAGTGGTTGTGGATCGGGGTGTGGGTGGCGAGAAATTGCTGGGCATGGCGGACTGACTTGAACCGCCGCATGTGGTGCTCCCGCCGTCGGGTGGGTTGGTGCGACACCTCACAGCGGTTGTTGAGATATCGACTCTGACGGTGTTCGACGCCCGGCGGGATCTCGCGTTTGACAGCGCCATAGGACCCAAGTTTGTCGGTCACGATCACTCGGGGCGCGTAGCACAAGCCCCTGAGCAACTTGCGAAAGAAGCGCTTGGCCGCCTTCTTGTTGCGCCGGCTCTGGACCAAGACGTCGAGCACGTTGCTGTGCTGATCAACGGCTCGCCAGTGGTAGCGCAGTTTGCCGCGGATGCGGACAAACACCTTGTCCAGAAACCATTTGTCTCCAGGCCGTGGCCGGCGGCGCCTGAGTGTCTGCGCGCAGATCCGGCCGAAGCGCAGGCTCCATTTGCGGATGGTCTCGTAGCTGACCTCAAGGCCTTGCGCTGCCAGGATCAACTCGACCTCCCGCAGGCTGAGGCTGAAGCAGTGATACAACCAGACCGCCTGGTTGATCATTTCAGGCGGAAAGCGAATGCCGCGGTACGGGCTGAATATCGTGCTCATGCCCGAGACCCTGCCACAGGCCCCGAGTTGTTAACGACCTGACAGCACCCTTAGCAAGATGTGTCGGGTTTGCCTGCTGTGCTCCCCGTTCCGATCTCTCAATGAGCGTACGCAGCCTACGCGTTATCACCATGAATGGCGGCAATCACAGCGTTTGTGACCTGGCGGGTGGTGGCCGAACCGCCTAGATCCGGTGTGTGCAGCAACGGGTCGGATGTTACCCGTTCTATGGCCCGCATCAGGCGTTCGGCCGCAGGCTTTTCACCCAGATGCTCCAGCATCATGGTAGCCGTCCAGAACGTCCCGACGGGGTTGGCGATGCCCTTGCCGGTAATATCGAAGGCAGAGCCGTGGATTGGCTCGAACATGGACGGGAACCTGCGCTCCGGATTGAGGTTTGCCGTGGGGGCGATGCCTAGCGACCCTGCCAGCGCAGCTGCTAGATCTGACAGGATGTCGGCATGCAGGTTGGTCGCCACGATGGTGTCGAGGCTCTGAGGCATCAGGGTCATGCGCATGGTCATGGCGTCGACCAGCATCTTGTCCCACGTCACGTCGGGATAATCCACTGCCACTTCTGCGGCGATCTCGTCCCACAGGACCATGCCGTGGCGTTGCGCATTCGACTTCGTCACCACCGTGAGAAGCTTGCGTGGACGCGAGCGCGCCACCTCGAAAGCAAAGTGCATGATCCTGCTTACGCCAGCGCGCGTGAAGATCGAGACTTCGGTCGCTACCTCCTCCGGCAATCCCCGGTGCGAGCGCCCGCCCTGGCCAGCGTACTCGCCCTCGGAGTTCTCGCGCACGATCACCCAATCAAGATCCTTAGCCGCCACATTGCGAAGAGGCCCCTCGATGCCCGGTAGGATCCGGGTTGGGCGCACATTGGCATACTGGTCAAATGGCTGGCAGATGGCGAGGCGCAAGCCCCACAGTGTGACGTGATCGGGAACGTCCGGTGCGCCGACCGCGCCGAAATAGATCGCGTCGAACCCTTTCAGGGTTTCGCGGCCGTTCTCCGGCATCATGATGCCATGCTTCTTGTAGTAGTCCGAACCCCAGTCGAAGGTCTCGAAATCGAGTTTGAAGCCGCCGTCCCGAGCCGCCAGGGTCTGGAGCACTTCGACGCCCGCCGCGATGACTTCCTTGCCGATTCCGTCCCCCGGGATGGCTGCGATCTTATAGCTGTTCACAATTGCACCTGTTTGATGTCGACCGCCGACCTGCGGCAGCTAAGGATCTTTTCGTCCGTAATCCTGTCTAGCGAAGCGCCTCGGCCACGGCCTTTCCGGTCGTCTCCGTCCCGGCATTGCCGCCCAGGTCGCGCGTTCGCAGAGTACGCTCGCTCAAGACGTCCTCGATGGCGCGAACGATGGCTGCTGCCGCTTCCGATTCCCCTAGGTGCTCCAGCATCATCGCGCCGGACCAGATCTGGCCGATGGGGTTTGCGATCCCCTGCCCGGCAATGTCAGGCGCCGACCCGTGGACAGGCTCGAACAGGGACGGAAAGTTTCGATCCGGATTGATGTTGCCGGACGGCGCAATGCCGATCGTTCCCGTGCAGGCAGGACCCAAATCGGACAGGATATCGCCGAACAGGTTCGAGGCGACCACCACGTCGAACCAGTCCGGGTGAAGGACGAAATGGGCTGTGAGTATGTCGATGTGATACTTGTCCCATTTCACATCGGAATACTTCCTGGCCATCTCCTCCACGCGCTCGTCCCAATAAGGCATCGTGATCGAAATGCCGTTCGATTTGGTCGCCGAGGTCAGATGCTTCTTCGGCCGCTTCTGCGCCAGGTCGAACGCAAACCGCAGGACCCGGTCGACGCCGATGCGCGTCATCACCGTCTCCTGGATGACCACCTCCCGGTCGGTGCCGGGAAACATCTTGCCGCCAACGGAAGAATACTCGCCTTCGGTGTTCTCACGCACGACCCAGAAGTCGATGTCGCCGGGCTTGCGATTGGCGAGCGGCGTCGGCACACCAGGCATCAGGCGCACGGGCCGCAGGTTGATGTACTGGTCGAATTCTCGCCGGAACTGCAGCAGCGATCCCCAAAGCGAGACATGGTCCGGGATCTTCTCCGGCCAGCCCACGGCACCGAAGAAGATAGCCTCGTGCGATCCGATCTGTTCCTTCCAGTCCTCCGGCAGCATGCGGCCATGCTTGGCGTAGTAGTCATAGGAGGAGAAATCGAAGTGATCGAGCTGGAGGTCGAAACCGAACTTCTTGGCCGCTGCCTCCAGAACACGCACGCCTTCAGGCGTCGTTTCCTTTCCGATTCCATCACCTGGAATGAC
>NZ_QDGA01000202.1 GCF_003347665.1 Microvirga calopogonii | reverse complement strand
TCCTCGATGGCGCGAACGATGGCTGCTGCCGCTTCCGATTCCCCTAGGTGCTCCAGCATCATCGCGCCGGACCAGATCTGGCCGATGGGGTTTGCGATCCCCTGCCCGGCAATGTCAGGCGCCGACCCGTGGACAGGCTCGAACAGGGACGGAAAGTTTCGATCCGGATTGATGTTGCCGGACGGCGCAATGCCGATCGTTCCCGTGCAGGCAGGACCCAAATCGGACAGGATATCGCCGAACAGGTTCGAGGCGACCACCACGTCGAACCAGTCCGGGTGAAGGACGAAATGGGCTGTGAGTATGTCGATGTGATACTTGTCCCATTTCACATCGGAATACTTCCTGGCCATCTCCTCCACGCGCTCGTCCCAATAAGGCATCGTGATCGAAATGCCGTTCGATTTGGTCGCCGAGGTCAGATGCTTCTTCGGCCGCTTCTGCGCCAGGTCGAACGCAAACCGCAGGACCCGGTCGACGCCGATGCGCGTCATCACCGTCTCCTGGATGACCACCTCCCGGTCGGTGCCGGGAAACATCTTGCCGCCAACGGAAGAATACTCGCCTTCGGTGTTCTCACGCACGACCCAGAAGTCGATGTCGCCGGGCTTGCGATTGGCGAGCGGCGTCGGCACACCAGGCATCAGGCGCACGGGCCGCAGGTTGATGTACTGGTCGAATTCTCGCCGGAACTGCAGCAGCGATCCCCAAAGCGAGACATGGTCCGGGATCTTCTCCGGCCAGCCCACGGCACCGAAGAAGATAGCCTCGTGCGATCCGATCTGTTCCTTCCAGTCCTCCGGCAGCATGCGGCCATGCTTGGCGTAGTAGTCATAGGAGGAGAAATCGAAGTGATCGAGCTGGAGGTCGAAACCGAACTTCTTGGCCGCTGCCTCCAGAACACGCACGCCTTCAGGCGTCGTTTCCTTTCCGATTCCATCACCTGGAATGACTGCCAGCCGGTACCGCTTCCTCTGATCCGATGTCATGTGAAAACCTGTTTGTCAGTCGTGAGTGCTCCGACGACGGATGCGGGCTATGGAGCCACCCACATCCGCCCTCGATTGTTACTGCCCTGTAACGCCGGAGGCCTTGATGACCGGGACCCATTTGTCGATCTCGGAGCTGACGAGTGTGGCGAGAGCCTCAGGCGTCTGGCCCGCTTCGTCCGGGAGTTCGGCGCCGAGGTCGAGGAGGCGCTTGCGCGTAGTCCCGTCCTTGAGCGCAGCCTTGGCTGCGGCGTTCAGCTTCGTGACGATGTCCTTGGGAGTTCTCTTCGGCGCGAAGAGCGCGTTCCACCCTGTCGCCTGGAATCGCGGGAGTCCCTGCTCGGCAGATGTCGGGACATCCGGGATAACCGGAAGGCGGTTCTGAACCGCAACGACCAGTCCGTTGGCCTCTTTCGCCTGGACGGTGGGCACGATGGCGACCGTCTGATCGCAGACATAATCAACTTGTCCACCGAGCAGTGCCGTCAGGGCCGGACCTGAGCCGCGGAACGGCACGTGTTGCGGCTTCACCCCTAAGAGAGATTCCATGAAAAGGCATGTCAGATGCGAGGTCGAGCCTACTCCGCCCGATCCATAGTTCATCTTGGGAGCGTTGGCCTTGAGATATGCAATGAATTCCTTGAAATCCTTGACCGGCAGATCCTTCTTCGCGACCACGAGCATCGGCGTCGATGCCGAATTCATGATCGGCTCGAAATCGGTGCGCGGATCGTAGGCCAGCTTGGGATAAAGACCGACGCTTGCCGCCTGAGTTCCAAGATTGCCCATGAGGATCGTATAGCCATCGGGCTCGGCCTTGGACACGCGGGTGACGCCGACGGTGCCTCCTGCCCCGGTGACATTTTCGATCACGAGCTGCTGACCGAGTGTGCGACCCATGTGATCGGCCATGAGGCGAGCCACTACATCGGTCGTGCCGCCGGCCGCGAAGGGAACCACCACGGTGATGGGACGCGTGGGATAGGCCCCCTGTGCGTGTGCGCCCGTCGTGATGAGGCCCAAGGCTGCTGTAAAGACCGAAAGAGCTTTCTTCATAATGTGTTCCCTTCCCTTGAGGGCTTTGTTGTCAGCTACCGGCGCCTCTCCCTGTCGGCGGGTCTGGCCTTTGAGGTCTGGCCTTTGCTGCGCTCACCTCAGGGTCCATGCGCCTTTGCAGCTGAATGCCCGGTTCTTGTGAGCGTTTGGCTGGCTGCGATACGATCCTGCATCTTCCATGCAAGTTGGAATGCAAGAAAGCTGATGTCAGTTTTCTCCTTTGTCAAGCATCCATTTATCATTGTATGGAAGCTTCAGGAGAGGCATGATGAAGCCGGAGGGCCAGATGGTGGACAAGCTGCAGGCGCGCACGGCACAGGAGACTGCGAAGAAACCTTCGCTGGTGGAGGATGCCTACAAGGCGCTGAAGGAGGCGATCCGCGAGAATGTCTTCCCGCCTGGATATCAAGGGTCGGAGCAGGAGATCGCCCTGCGGCTCGGCATGAGCCGAACGCCGGTGCATGAGGCAATCATTCGGCTTCAGGAGGACGGCCTCGTCCGCGTTCTCTCCAAGCGTGGTGTTCAGGTCTGCCCCCTCGCTCCGGAGGACATCCGGGAGATCTATGACGTGATCATCGCCATCGAGGGAAGAGCCGCAGAGTTGCTTGCCGCCCTCCCCTATGATGAACGCCGCCGCGTGGCTGATGAACTCGAGGAGGCGGCCACACGCATGGAACAGTCCCTTCGGAAGGATGATCTGCATGCCTGGGCCATCGCCGATGACCAGTTCCATCACATCCTAGTGGAACGTTGCGGCAACAGGCGCCTCCGCAGGATCGCCCAGACGATCACCGACCAGGCTCACCGCGCGCGGATCCTCACGCTCAAGCTCCGGTCCAAGCCAACCGGGTCGGCCTCCGCCCACAGGGACATCGTCGAGGCGGTTCGGAAAGGGCGAGTGGCCGATGCTCACCAGCGTACCCGGCAGCATCGCATTGACGCCCGGGACGAACTCCTTCCATTGATCGAGAGCTTCGGCATCAAGCATCTCTAGTAGATCAGCTTGGCGCGCCATCTCACTACAGGGAGAATTCCATGGAGATCCACGTCGCAGGGACGTTCCCAACAAAGCGAGCTTCGGCCGAGGCGTTCACCGGAACCGTTTGGCATGATCCAATTATCGATGCCCCTCCTCCGGCCCGCATTCGCGCGAACCGTGTCACCTTCGAGCCTGGTGCCCGGACGGCGTGGCACACCCACCCGCTCGGGCAGACCCTCCACGTGATCTCGGGCGTCGGGCGCGTGCAGGCCTGGGGCGGCCCGGTCAGGGAGATCAAGGCTGGCGATACCGTGTGGATTCCACCCGATGAGAAGCACTGGCACGGCGCTGCACCCGCGATCGGCATGGTCCACATTGCCATGCAGGAGGCTCTCGAGGGCAACCATGTCACCTGGATGGAACATGTTACGGACGAGCAGCACCGCGTGGCGCCTGGGACCTGAGATGGCCGCCGGGCAAACCAAATCTGATCCGTCACACTGCCGAGCGAGCGCCCCCACCGCGAGCAAGCTTCGCGGCCAGACGCACCGCGTTCTCCAGTGCACCGGTCGACGCGACACCTTTGCCGACGATGTCGAATGCAGTTCCATGGGCCGGCGTTGTCACGTTAACTCGGGATTGATTGCGACTGTGTAGACGGGCCGGCATGACCAAGTCTGTCAGCTACAAGCGCCATCGGTTCCCGTCTGAGATCATTGCCCATGCAGTGTGGTTGTATTTTCGCTTTCCTCTGAGCCTGCGACTGGTCGAGGAGATGCTGCTCGAGCGCGGCATCGTCGTCTCCTATGAGACCGTCCGGCGCTGGGCGCTGAAGTTCGGGCCGGACTACGCGCGCCGCCTCCGGCGCAAGAGGCCGAGCCGCCGCGACATCTGGCACCTCGACGAGGTCGTGATCACGATCGCGGGCCAGAAGCACTGGCTCTGGCGGGCCGTCGACCAGGACGGCTATGTGCTTGACGAGATCGTCCAGACACGCCGTGACACCAAGGCCGCCAAGCGCTTGCTGAAGCGTCTACTGAAG
>NZ_QDGA01000201.1 GCF_003347665.1 Microvirga calopogonii | reverse complement strand
TGGTCCATGGACTGTTGCGCGCTTGAGAGTGGTGACGCCCCAGGGCGATCCCGGTTAGGAAGTTGACCTTTGGCGCAGTCCAGCCCCTCCCACCCCAAGGAGGAGCCGATGAGACGCAAACGAGAGGCCGGTAAAGATCGCCAGAGCCTGCCGATGGTTCACCCCATGCCGCCGCCATCGATGTCGGGGCCACGATGCACATGGCGGCCGTGGGACCTGACCGGACAGATGAACCCGTGCGCAGCTTCGGGACCTTTACCGCCGACCTGCACCGGTTGGCCGACTGGTTCGAGGTTTGTAGCGTCACCTCCGTCGTCATGGAATCGACCGGGGTTTACTGGATCCCGGTCTTCGAGATCCTGCAGGACCGCGGCTTCGAGGTGCTTCTGGTCAATGCCCGTGACGCCAAGCACGTGCCCGGACGCAAGACGGATGTGAAGGATGCGCAATGGCTCCAGCGGCTGCATGCCTATGGCCTGTTGCGGGCCAGCTTCCAACCCAAAGCCGAGATCGCGGAACTGCGCGCGTATCTGCGCCAGCGTGAGCGGCTGCTCGAGTATGCCGCCTCGCACATCCAGCACATGCAGAAGGCGCTGACCGAGATGAACCTGCAGCTGCATCACGTGGTCAGCGACATTACTGGAGCCACGGGCATGCGCATCATCCGCGCCATTCTGGCCGGAGAACGTGATCCGGCGGTCCTGGCGAGCCTACGGGACATCCGGTGTCACTCCAGCTCCGAGACGATCGAGAAGGCGTTGACGGGTCATTATCGCGCCGAGCATCTGTTCGCGCTCGAACAGGCGCTGGCGCTGTACGACACGTATCAGCACAAGGTGGCGGCGTGCGATCAGAGGATCGAGGCCGTCCTCAAGGCGCTGAGCACCCATGGGCCCGATCCCGCTTCCTTGCCGGCGCCTCGCCGGCGCATGAGCCGCCAGCCCAATGAGCCGAGCTTCGATCTTCGTGGCGCCCTCTATGCGGTTCTGGGCCAGGACCTGACCCGGATCCACGGCCTGGGGCCGTCCTTGGCGCTCAAACTGATCGCGGAGTGCGGCACGGATCTGACGGCTTGGCCCAGCAGCAAGCACTTCACATCGTGGCTCTGCCTCGCGCCCGGCAATAAGATCTCCGGTGGCAAGGTGCTGTCGTCTCGGACGCGCCGGTCGGGCAGTCGGGCGGCGGCCCTTCTGCGGCTGGCGGCCGTGACGATCGGCAAGACGGAGACGGCACTGGGTGCCTTTTACCGGCGGCTGTCGACCCGGATCGGCAAGGCTAAAACTGTGACTGCAACCGCCCGCAAGATTGCAGCGCTGTTCTACAACGCCCTGCGCCATGGCATGGATTACGTTGATCCGGGAGCGTCGTACTATGAGGAACGGTATCGGAAGCGGGTGATCGATAACCTGCACCGCCGCGCCAAGGCGTTCGGGTTTGTGCTGCAGGAGGTCGGTGTCGACGCTTCCAAGGGCGCTGTTTCTTAGGAAGCCATCGGCATCTTCGCGGAGGTGCCGAAATGAGGTTTGGCTTCATCGAGCAGCATGCCCGCACGTTTCCGGTGCGGCTCATGTGCCGCGTGCTCCAGGTCTCGCCCAGCGGCTATTATGCCTGGCGATCCCGGCCGGAGAGCCAAAGAGCCCGCGCCAACCGCGGCCTGCTGCAAGAGGTGCATCGGCTCCATGATCAGCATCAGGGTCGCTATGGCAGCCCGAGGATGCATGCCGCCTTGCGAGCCGAGGGCCATCGGATCAGCCGCGGCCGGGTCGAGCGGCTGATGCGCCGACATGGCATTCGTGCCCTGGCCCGCCGGCGCTTCCGGCCGACAACGACCGACAGTCGTCATCAGCTGCCGATTGCGCCCAACCTGCTCCAGCAGAAGTTCACTATCGCCGGGCCGAACCGGGTCTGGCTGGCCGACATCACCTACAGTGCGCCTCGTCCCGGATGGTCCGGGGTGCATATGTCTGGAATGCAAGGAGAAAGGAGAAAAGGAGAATGCCTTGCCCCCTGCTGTGAGGGGGCATGAGCCCAAGCGGCGGTGACCTGCCGTCAACTGGCAGGGTGACGGAGCCCGCAGGTAAAGGGGATTGAGGCGAAGCCGTTACGCCGAGATGATTCCCGAGGCTGAAGTATTGGAAGGTTGAGGAACACGAACCGGTTCACCCGCATCTGAGGGCTGGAATGTCGCCTCCGCCTACACGGCTTAACAGGCGGAATGCTGATGATGTCGCCGGACACGAAGGACGGCGTGCATCCGAACGTGAGCAGAGATGTAGGACGCTCGCGAAGGGCCATGGGGAGAACACAGCCAGACCATGGCATCGGCATCGACTTGCAGAATGCAAGGACAAAGACTGCGACCGGCAGCCTCACCAATACGCAAGATGTCCAGCATATGAACGAGGGAAGGCATGGTGGAATGCCAAGGGAGTTGACCCTGATGTCCATCATGCTGGCGGAGTTCCCGTAGTAGTCCGCGACAGGGAAAGCCTGTCACATGGCGAAGGGGAACAGTTCAAACTGCTTGAAGTGCAAACTACCTGACCCAACGAGGTGAAGACCTTTGATAATCAGCGAAATGCAGCACAAGCTCGCAACATGGGCCAAAGATGATCCGAACCGACGGTTCGATCGCCTTCTTCGGCTCATTGCCGATCGGGAGTGGCTTGCCGAAGCCGCCCGGATCGTTCTGGCGTCGAGCGGCGCTCGAACTCCGGGCCTTGACGGAAAGGATAAGCAACAGCTGCAGGCCGGACTGGATCAGCATCTGGCCGATCTGCGGATGAGCCTGCTGACGGGCAGCTACTGCCCTCAGCCGGTCAAGCGAATCTACATCCCGAAAGCGAACGGCAAACTGCGACCATTGGGTATCCCGACCCTAACAGACCGCATTGTCCAGCGCGCCATGCTGATGGTCATGGAGCCGATCTGGGAAAGCGATTTCCATCGGCTCTCCTATGGCTTCCGGCCTGAGCGGAGCGTGCATCATGCTGTCCGTACCGTGAAGATACAGCTTCAGGATGGAACCGATACGACCAGGGGCCGCTGGATCATCGAGGGTGATCTGGCAAGCTACTTCGATACGGTCCATCACCGGCTGCTTCTCCGATGTGTGCGGCGGCGGGTGCAGGACAGGCGATTTGTCGATCTTCTCTGTCAGTTCCTGAAGGCGGGTCACATTGATCGTGGCCTGTTCGTGGCCTCCAGCGAAGGCGTTCCGCAAGGTGGCGTTCTGTCACCGCTCCTGTCCAACATCATGCTCCATGAGTTTGATGCGTGGCTCGAGGCGAAATACCTCAGTGACAAGGCGCGTAAGGATCGATGGGCCTGGAACTTCGGCATCAAGCAAGGCCGTCCCATTACGGTTCGTGAGAACCGACAATGGAAGCCGGCCATCGCCTACTGTCGATACGCTGACGACTTTGTCGTGATCGTAAAAGGAACCAAGGCTCAGGCAGAAGAGATCCGTGAGGAATGCCGTGCCTTTCTGGAAGGTGACCTGAAGCTGACGCTGAATATGGGCAAAACCCATATCACCCACGTCAATGACGGCTTCGTCTTTCTGGGGCATCGGATCATTCGCAAGCGGGGGGCGCACGGACGTATGTCTGTCGTCACGACGATACCCAAGGAGAAGGCCAAGGGGTTTGTTCGCAGACTGACTGAGGTCCTCTCCGGCCATCATAGTGTCAGCACGGTCGAGATGATCGCCAGCCTCAACCGGCAACTGGCCGGCTGGGCAGCGTTCTACAAGTTCACCGACTTCACTGCGTCCGTGTTCCGGCACATCGACCATGTCGTGTTCTGGAAGCTGGCGCATTGGCTGGGGCACAAATACCGATCCCGCATCAAGCCTCTGATGCGCAAGTGGTACAAGGCCCCGGAATCGGGCAAGGCAAAAACCTGGCTTGTTTACGGTCGGACTGAGCGTGGCGAGGCCATCGGCAAAGCGCTCCACAGGCTTGTCTCAAGCCCCAAGGCGCGGTTCCGGTGGCGCAATCCGGAGGAAAACCCATACATCTTCCGGAGCGAAGCCCGCAGCACCGTCACATCGCACTATCAGGATGTTGCTATGGCCATGGGCCAAGCTTGAATAGAGAGCCGTATGCGCTGAAAGGTGCATGTACGGTTCGGGGAGGAGAAGCGCATTCGCGCTTCTTACTCCACT
>NZ_QDGA01000200.1 GCF_003347665.1 Microvirga calopogonii | reverse complement strand
AGACGCTGGTGAGCAATTATCTTTCTGTTCGCGTGAGGCGGCGCAGCAGGATGCGGCTCATGGCGAGGTAGAGCAGCATCTCGCCGGTTTCGACCAGGCGTTCGTAGTCCTTGGCCAGCCGCCGGTTGGTGGTCAACCAGGCGATGGTTCGCTCAACGAGCCATCGGCGTGCGAGCACGTGAAAGCCACTCGGCCGTGTTGGTGGCTCCGCGTCGGCGCGCATCCAGACGCCGCCACTCCACCAGTGTTGCGGAATGGACAGCTTCCATCCGAGCGCTCTGCACAGCCAATCCTTCAACCCTCAATAAGCCGTGTCCGCCCACATGAGCTCGATAGCCGGGAAGAGATGCTCTAAACCCTCCAACAGGAGCTCGGCGCCCGCGCGGTCATGGAGGTCGGCCGGATGCACCTTGTTCTTCAGCAGCGTTCCTTGCGTATCAACGAGCAAGTGACGCTTGCGGCCCTTGATCTTTTTGCCACCATCGTACCCACGTGATCCACCCATCTCAGTGGTTTTGACCGACTGGCTGTCGATGATCGCCGCTGTCGGCTGAGGAGCCCGGCCAATCATGCGGCGATAACTCTCGCGCAGCACTCGCGTGACCTGCTCCCACGTCCCGTTCTCGCGCCACTGGGCATAGTGATAGAACACGGCGTAGCGCGGAGGGTATTCGTGCGGTAGCAGCCGCCACTGGGCGCCGGTGCGCAGCAGATAGAAGATGGCGTCGATGATGCGTCGGAGCGGATAAGTCTGCCGTCGCCCGGCGGGATGGCTGCGGGTTATCAGCGGCTCCAGCAGCGTCCATTCCGCATCAGTGAGATCGCTGGCGCAGGAACGGACATCCATGGCACGGGCTCCTCAAACGTGAAACAGCCCGCATCCGCCTCCGCGGCCCAGCTCCAAACCTATTCTGAATCAACCACTTAGATCGAGCAATAAAATTGCTCACCAGCCTCTCATTGGCCATCTCCGTGGTGTGAGAGACCTCTGACCGGCGCTTCGCAGGGCTCGTGAGAAGAGTGCATCTGCACCTCGCTGGCGGGAGCCTGCGTCTTGCCGGTTACCAGCGGGACCTACTGGCAATGGATGAGACATCTTAGCATTACAGTTGCAGGTGCCGCTCATGGGCTCATAATCTCCTGATCTGACCCAGGAGGCTGCCATGACGGGTGTGGCCATCGAGCAGATGCTCGAACTCTGGTGTGTGGAGTTGCGTCAGGTCAAAGCTCACCTCCAATCGCTGTTTGCCCATCCCAGCGTCGCTACCTCGGCGGCCGCCTTCCTCGATGGGGTGCTCGGGCCGGAGCGGCGCAAGACCGGCTGGATGCGGGCCGAGGCCGCGGGCGACTCGGGCCCCTGGCGCCAGCAGGCGGTGCTCGGCCGCAGCCACTGGGACGCCGATGCTTTGAGAGACATGGTGCGCGCGTATGCGCTCGAGACGCTCGCCTCACCCGGGGCGGTGCTCGTCCTCGACGAGACTGGCTTTCTCAAGCAGGGCCAGCACTCGTGTGGCGTAGGCCGGCAGTACACCGGCTCGGCGGGCAAGATTGCAAATTGCCAGATCGGCGTGTTTGCCGCTTACGTATCGCACAAGGGCTGCGCCTTCATCGATCGTCAGCTGTATCTGCCGCAGGACTGGACGAACACGCCCGAGCGCCTTGCGGCGGCTCAGGTGCCCGGCAGCATCCGCTTCGTGACCAAACCTGAGATCGCCGCGCAGATGATCGAGCGCGCTCTTGCGGCCAGCGTGCCGTTCGCGTGGGTGGCCACCGACACGGTCTATGGCGTGGGCCGGTTCGAGATGCAGCTGCGCCGGGCCGGCAAGGGCTATGTGCTGGGCGCGCATGCTACCGATCAGTTCTCGTCCTGGATCGACAAGCCCGAAGTCGCCGGCACGGCCGAGCAGATCGCGCAGGCTCTTTCTCCCGAGGCTTGGACGCGCTTGTCAGCCGGCGATGGTACGACGGGAGCGCGCCTGTATGACTGGGCTTATCTCGAACTCGCCGATCTCGCGGCGGAGGAATACAACGAGCATCTCACCGGCTTATGGACACGGGGGCTGCTGATCCGGCGCCGCCTCTCTGATGGGGCTCTGGCGTTCTTCTCGACCTGGTGTCCGGCTGACACCCCGATGGAAACCTTGGTGCGGGTGGAGGGGCAGCGCTGGGCGATCGAGGACGCGTTCGAGACCGCCAAAACCGAGTTGGGGCTCACCCACAACGAGACGCGCTCGTGGCATGGCTGGCACCGGCATGTGTCGCTGGTGATGCTGGCGTTCGCCATGATGGCAGTGGTGCGCCAGCGCGCCAATGCTCTCACCTCACCCCAAAAAAGAAGCAACGAAGCCAAGCTGCAGCGCTGGCACGCTGGTCTATCCAGGAAATCCGCCGCGTCGCCACCCGCCTCCAGCAACGCCGGATCGAGCCTGCCTTCGTGATCGCCTGGTCCGCCTGGCGTCGCGCGCATCAGGCGATGGCACAAACCTCACATCGCAAGCGGAGGGCGCAACTCACATGGGCATTGGTCGGTCAAGATGCTGGGTCATCGGAACACCGATCAGATCTCCGGCTGGTGTTTGACATCCAAGGTCTGAGCCCGTTGCATGATCTGGCCCGTGTCCAGCGCCAGCTCCCACTCACATGGGCATTGGTCGGTCAAGATGCTGGGTCATCGGAACACCGATCAGATCTCCGGCTGGTGTTTGACATCCAAGGTCTGAGCCCGTTGCATGATCTGGCCCGTGTCCAGCGCCAGCTCCCACTCACATCCGGTCGCTGCGCGCACGCAGCCGCACCATCATCCCGCTTGCAGCGGACGAGGGCTCAGGCGACGGGACCCTTCTGTAGTGCGGCATGCCAAGCCCTATTGCACATCGGTCCGTCCTCCTGGATCCGCCGGACCTGATCAGGGTCCAGCGAAGCACATCCACTCAGTCGTGCCGTGCCTTACGCAGACCTCATCACGGCACCCTCGATGATCACCCCAGCGGTCACATACTTCCACAGCGCGACGAGAAGTTTGCGGGCCAGCGCCACGATCATCGGCTTCTTCAGGCGCCCGCCGTTGCGCCGGACACGCTCCTGGAACCACTGGCTCAGGGCTGAGGCGGGCTGATGGCGCAGCCACAACCAGGCGAGCTGGATCATGGTGGTGCGCAGGCGTGGGTTGCCGGCCTTCGACACGCCTTGCTCGCGATCAATCGATCCGCTCTTCCAGGGGGTGGGGGCCAGGCCCGCATAGGCCGCCACCTGCCGGCGATTGGCGAAGGTGCGGAACAGGCCCTCCGCCCACAGAACAGCGGCGGCTTCCTGACCGATGCCTTTCAGGGGAAGCAGTCGCCCCGGTGGCACGGCGCCGGCCTCCTCATGGGCAGAGGCAAGCAGCTGGTCCCGCTCGGCTTCCACCGCCTTGATCTGTTCCAGCAGCAGCTCCAGCCGATCGAGTTCGCGGCTGATCTGGGTCTTCAGGTGCACTGGCAGCGGCCGGCCATCACCGGTCGTGAGCGCCTCGAGCCGTGTTCTGCGGTCGCGGTGCAGGGGCTCATAGTCGCCGATCCCCTGCGCGAACAGCAGGCCCTTGATCCGGTTGACGTGCTGAACGCGCTCGGCCGTGAGCGTCTTGCGCTCGCGGCTGATGCGGCGCCGATCCTCCTGCTCAGGCGTGGGAGCCCGGACCATCGCACACACCCGCGGCTCCCCACGCTTGTAGGCCAGCAGCGTGCGCACCAGGGCCTCGCCGTCGATCTTGTCGGTCTTGGCCCGCCGGCAGCGGCGCGAGACCGCAATCGAGGCGGGATCGACCACATGGCTCTCGATCCCCTCGCTCTCCAGCACGCGATGGATCCAGAACCCATCCAGACCCGCCTCCTGGATGACAATGATCGGAAATAGCTGACCGGTTCGAGTGCGCGCTTTCTCCTGCAACTGAGCAAGCCGCGTCAGCAGGCCGGCCACATCGCCGCCGCGCACGCTGTGCTTGGACATTGTCTCCCCGGCCCCGGGCGACAGGGACGTGATCAGCCAGACCGAACGACTGAGTTCCAGTGAGACGAAGATTGCGCCAAGATGGGTGCGGATAGCGGTTTGCTCAAATCGGGGCTCAACGGACATCGGTTGGTCTCCAGCGTGAGTGGATATCGCAACCTCACTCTGCCAGAGAGTGGACCGCTATCCACCCCCATAGGATCT
>NZ_QDGA01000020.1 GCF_003347665.1 Microvirga calopogonii | reverse complement strand
CCCGAGATCTGGCTCGCCGCGTCCGAGCACAGGAACACGGCCAGCGCCGCGACCTGATCGACGGTCACGAACTGCTTGGTGGGCTGCGCCTCCAGCAGCACGTCGTTGATCACCTGCTCCTTGGTCAGCCCGCGCGCCTTCATGGTGTCGGGGATCTGCTTTTCGACCAGCGGCGTCCAGACATAGCCGGGGCTGATGCAGTTGACCGTGATCCCGTCGGTCGCCACCTCGAGCGCCACCGTCTTGGTGAGGCCGGCGATGCCGTGCTTGGCCGCCACATAGGCCGACTTGAACGGCGAGGCCACGAGCGAATGGGCCGAGGCCGTGTTGATGATGCGGCCCCATTGGCGCGCCTTCATGCCCGGCACCGCGGCGCGGATCGCGTGGAACGCGGACGACAGGTTGATGGCGATGATCTGGTCCCATTTCTCGACCGGGAAGTTCTCCACCGGCGAGACGAACTGGATGCCCGCGTTGTTGACGAGGATGTCGACGCCCCCGAAGGTGCGCTCGGCCAGGCGGATCATCTCCTCGATCTCGTGCGGCTTCGACATGTCGGCCGGCGAATGGATCGCCTTGACGCCGAACTCGCTCTCGATGGCGGCACGCTCCTTCTCGATGGCGTCCGCATCGCCGAAGCCGTTGATGACCACATTGGCGCCCTCCTTGGCGAGAGCGCGGGCGATGGCGAGGCCGATGCCGCTGGTCGAGCCTGTCACGACAGCAGTCTTGGATGTCAAAGTCATGATCTACTCCGCGTAAGCCTGGGCTCCAGGCATGAGATGGGGGATGGCATAACACGAACAAGAAGG
This sequence comes from Microvirga calopogonii, assembly GCF_003347665.1. Classification (GTDB taxonomy): domain Bacteria; phylum Pseudomonadota; class Alphaproteobacteria; order Rhizobiales; family Beijerinckiaceae; genus Microvirga; species Microvirga calopogonii. Next base: position 91,967 of record NZ_QDGA01000020.1, on the reverse strand, counting down.
CGAAGGTCAGCCTAGCAAAAAGGAGCACGGAAGGCTGACCCTCCGGCAATCCCCTCATCTGCTTGGGATGCATGGCCCGTTGGCTCCGGGACCTGTTGCCGGATCGGCAGCAATATGGGATTCGGGCACGAGGCCCTTCCGGATCGTCAACAGGGGTGCATCGTGGCGACACCGAAAATACTTCCCTGCGGCGACAGCGCCGTGACCGTCGAGTTCGGCTCCACGATCGACCCGGACATCAACGGCATGGTCCTGGCCCTGGACGACATCGTCCGAAGCCGCGCCCCGGCCGGCCTGATCGAGACGGTGCCCACTTATCGCTCCCTCACGATCCAGTTCGACCCGGTGACTACCGATTATGACGCCCTGGTCGGCCTTCTGGAAGCCGAAACGCAGAACCTGCCGCCCCGCAACGCCGTGGGCCGGCGCTGGCGCGTGCCGGTGGTCTATGGCGGCGAGTACGGCATCGATCTGGAAGAGGTGGCGAGCCTGCACGGCCTGACGCCGAACCAAGTGATCGACATCCATTCCTCGGCCATCTACCGGATCTACATGATCGGCTTCCTGCCGGGCTTCACCTATCTTGGGGGCCTCGACAAACGGATCGCCACGTCCCGTCGGCTTCATCCCCGGGCGAAGATCCCGGCCGGCACGATCATGATCGGCGGCGAGCAGGCGGGCATCGCTCCCATGGACATGCCGAGCGGCTGGCACAATCTCGGGCTGACGCCGGTTCGGCCCTATGCGCCGGGGCGCGACCCGGTCTTCCTGTTCGCGGCCGGCGACGAGATTGTCTTCGAGCCGGTCGATTCATCGCGCTGGGAGGCGCTGGAGAAGGCGTCGCTCGCCGGCGAACCCGTGGCCGAGGAGGTGCGCCCATGACCGATCTCGTGGTGAAATCCTGCGGCCCGATGACCTCCCTGCAGGATCGCGGGCGTCTCGGCTACCAGGGCTCCGGCGTCTCGCCCTCGGGTGCCATGGATCGCCGCGCGCTGGCAATGGCGAATGCGCTCGTCGGCAACGCGCCCGAGACGGCCGCCATCGAGTTCGTCAATCTCGGCGGCGCCTTCACGTCCGAGGGCGGCGACCTCCATCTGGCGCTCGCCGGCGCCGGATGTTCCTGCAGCATCGATGGAACGCCTGTCGCTCCACAGACCTCCGTAGTTCTCAAGGAGGGGCAGGTTCTGGAGGTGGGGCATCCGCGAAGCGGCACCTTCGCCTACCTTGCCGTTGCGGGAGGCTTTGCGGTCGAGCCGGAACTGGGAAGCCTGTCGTTCCATCTGCGCTCCCGTCTCGGCGGCCTGAAGGGCGCGCCGCTGAAAGCGGGAGACCGCCTCCCGGGCCGGACCGAAGCCCAGGACCGGGAACCGATGCAGCTCACCGCCGATGTGATGGAGGAGAGCGGCCCGATCCGCGTGATGCTGGGGCCGCAGGACGATTACTTCACGCCGGAAACAATCCGGACCTTTCTGGAGAGCGAATTCACCATCAGCCCCCAGGCCGACCGCATGGGCTTCCAGCTCACCGGCCCGCGCCTTGAACATGCCAAGGGATTCAACATCGTCTCGGACGGGATCGTGGACGGCCATATCCAGGTGCCGGGCAGCGGCCAGCCCATCGTGCTGATGCGCGACCGGCAGACGGCGGGAGGCTATCCGAAGATCGCCACCGTGATCAGCGCCGATCTCGCCCGCTTCGCCCAGATGCGCCCCGGATCGACCGTGCGCTTCAAGGCCGTGGAGCGTGACGAGGCTCTGGCCGCCGCGCGTCGGCTGAAGGACTGGATGGCCTCCCTGCCCTCGAGCCTCACGCCCGTGCGCTTCGCGCTCACGACGGAGCATCTTCTGAGCCGCAACCTGATCGGCGGCACGGTCGACGCGCTCGCCGCCGCATCGGCCGAGCACGGCGATTGAAACAAAAAGGGCGCCGAACCAGCGGCGCCCTTTTTCATCTTATTTCGCCTGCGTCTTCGTTTTGACGCCGCTCTCTTCGCTGCGGTCCGGCGCTCCTGCGGCCTTGGCCTCGCGGCGGCGCGCGTGCAGGATCCATTCGGTATAGCCGTTGGGCTGCTCGGCGCCCTTGAAGACCAGATCGCAGGCGGCGTTCCAGGCCGGGCCTTCGAATTTGGGCGCCATCGGACGGTAGACCGGATCACCCGCATTCTGCCGGTCCACCACCGTGGCCATGCGGCGCAGGGTTTCCATGACCTGGTCCTTCGACACGATGCCGTGGCGCAGCCAGTTGGCGAGGTGCTGGCTCGAGATGCGTAAGGTGGCGCGGTCTTCCATCAGCCCCACATCGTGGATGTCCGGCACCTTGGAGCAGCCGACGCCCTGGTCGATCCAGCGCACCACGTAGCCGAGAATGCCCTGACAGTTGTTGTCGAGTTCCTGCTGGACCGCTTCCGGCGCCCAGTTCGACTGCGACACCGGGATGGTCAGGATATCGGACAGTTTGGCGCGTGGGCGCTCCTTCAGCTCCTCCTGACGGACCGGAACGTCGATCTCATGGTAATGCAGCGCGTGCAGCGTCGCGGCGGTGGGCGACGGCACCCAGGCGGTGTTGGCGCCGGCCTGCGGATGGCCGATCTTCTGCACCAGCATGTCGGCCATCTTGTCGGGCGCGGCCCACATGCCCTTGCCGATCTGCGCCTTGCCGGGCAGGCCGCAGAGGAGGCCCACATCCACGTTGTTGTCTTCGTAGGCCTTGATCCAGGCGGTCGACTTCATGTCGTTCTTGCGGATCATGGGGCCGGCTTCCATCGAGGTATGGATCTCGTCGCCGGTGCGGTCGAGGAAGCCCGTGTTGATGAACACGATGCGCTCGGCAGCCGCCTTGATGCAGGCCTTGAGGTTGACGGTGGTACGCCGCTCCTCGTCCATGATGCCCATCTTGAGCGTGTTGCGGGCAAGGCCCAGCATGTCCTCGACGGCCGCGAAGAGATCGTTGGCGAAAGCGACCTCGTCGGGCCCGTGCATCTTGGGCTTCACGATGTAGACCGAGCCGGCGCGGCTGTTGCGGATCGGCCCCGAGGCCTTCAGGTCGTAGATCGCGATCAGCGACGTGACGGCGGCATCGAGGATGGTCTCGGGGATCTCCTGCCCCTCCTCGTCCAGCACCGCATCGGTGAACATGTGGTGGCCGACATTGCGGACCAGCATGAGGCTGCGCCCGTGCAGGCGCAGCTCGCCGCTGTTGGGCATCGTATAAACCCGGTCGGGATTGAGACGGCGCTCGACGGTCTTGCCGCCCTTCTCGAAGCTCTCGACCAAGTCGCCCTTCATCAGCCCGAGCCAGGTGCGGTAGACCTGAACCTTGTCCTCGGCGTCCACGGCCGCCACGGAATCCTCCAGGTCCATGATGGTGGAGATGGCCGATTCCAACACCACGTCGGCGATGCCGGCCGGATCCTCGGCACCGATCGGATGCGAGCGGTCGATCCGGATGTCGAGATGCAGGTTGTTGTGGCGCAGGAGCACGGAGGACGGGTTGGCCGCCTCGCCCTGGTAGCCGATGAACTGGGTCGGATCGATCAGGCCGGTCTCGGTGCCGTCCTGCAGGGTGACGATGAGCCCTCCGTCCCGATCGGCATAACCGGCCGCATCCCGATGGCTGCCGCCGGCGAGCGGAGCGGCCCGGTCCAGCACCTCGCGGGCGCGCTCCACGACCTTGGCCCCGCGCTCCTTGTTGTAGCCGCCGGACCGGTTGGCGCCGTCCTCCTCCGGAATGGCATCGGTGCCGTAGAGGGCATCGTAGAGGCTGCCCCAGCGGGCGTTGGCGGCATTGAGCGCATAGCGGGCATTGGAGACCGGCACGACGAGCTGGGGGCCGGCGATGCGGGCGATCTCGTCATCGACGTGCTGGGTCTGGACGGAGAAATCCTCCGGCTCGGGCAGGAGATAGCCGATGTCGCGCAGGAAACGCTCATAATCCGCCTGGTCGAAGGGCTTGCCGGCGCGGGCACGATGGTACTCGTCGATCTGGCCCTGGATCTTGTCGCGGACGGCGAGCAGCTCGCGGTCCCGGGGAGCGAAGTCCCGGACGAGCCCGGCCAGGCCGGCCCAGAAGGCGGAACTCGATACTCCCGTGCCCGCCAGTGCTTCCCGTTCGATGAAATCGTGGAGAACCGGTGCAACCTGGAGGCCGTTCGTCTGGACGCGCGTCGTCATCGTTCCCGCTTTCGGTGGCTAATGGGCTTTGCCTTAGCTTAAGGCGTTGTGACTAAAAATGAAGATCGACGTCATTTCCATGAGCAAAAGGACGAACGACCGCTCCGGACGGAGCCTATGCTTTGGGATTAGATTCGGCCCTCCAACCGGGCCGGTGCAACAAAAAAGCCGCCTGGGCGGCGGCTGTTTTTGAGGAATTTGGTGGAGCCAGGCGGGATCGAACCGCCGACCTCTTGCATGCCATGCAAGCGCTCTCCCAGCTGAGCTATGGCCCCATTATGGCCGCGGCGTGGGGTGCCGCGGCGATCTCTGTCGAAGCAGAGGCGTCTCTATAGTCGCCTCTGATCCGAGGTTCAAGCCTCTTCGTCGTCTTCCAGATCGCTGTCGATCAGGTCGGACACGTCGTCGTCGCCCTCTTCCTCGTCCTCGAGGAAGGTATCGTCGTCGGCCACGTCGTCGCCCACGTCGATATCGTCATCGACCGGGATGTCCTTCTCGTTCTCGCCGGCCTCGACCTCGTCGAGGGAGACCATCTCCGGCCCGGTCGTTTCGAGATCGGTCTCGTCGTCATCGGTGGCGGCGGCACGGGCCACCACGGGAGCGGCGACGCGGCTCATGGCAGTAGCCTGGAAGACGGTGCCGCATTTCGGGCAGACCGCCGGGTCCTTGTTGAGATCGTAGAATTTTGCGCCGCAGCTCATGCACTGGCGCTTCAAGCCGAGTTCCGGTTTGGCCACGGTGATTGCCTTCAGGTGTGAATGGTTGGGAACGCTCCGTTAGTCATGAGGGAATGGCTTGTCAAATAGGAAATTGCAAGAGCGGGCGAAGGCTCGTGCCAGCTTGCGCGTGACGGCGGGAAAACCCCGTGTTAGGAGCGCGCCCTGATAAGGAGTCTTGAGGAACCCGAAATGTCGCACGCGCACGGATCGCCGTCCCCTGTCGCCAGCAGGTCTGGAACGCCCCTGAAAGGGCGCATCCGCGTGCCCGGCGACAAGTCGATTTCGCATCGCTCGATGATCTTCGGGCTTCTCTCCATCGGCGAGACCCGGGTCGAAGGCCTCTTGGAGGGTGACGACGTGCTCCGCACTGCGGAAGCCTGCCGGGCGCTCGGCGCCACCATCACCCGCGAAGCGCCGGGCCGGTGGCGGATCGTCGGCGTGGGCATCGGCGGCCTGACGGAACCCAAGGACGTTCTCGATTTCGGCAATGCGGGCACCGGCTCGCGCCTCATGATGGGCGTGGCGGGGAGCCACCCGATCACGAGCACCTTCGACGGCGACGCTTCGCTGCGCAAGCGCCCCATGCGCCGGATCCTCGACCCGCTGACGAAGATGGGCGTGACCGTGGTCAGCGAGGCCGAGGGCGGACGGGTGCCCCTCACGCTGCGCGGCCCGAAGGAGACGATCCCGATCACCTACGAGACCCCGGCCGCCTCGGCCCAGATCAAGTCCGCGATCCTGCTCGCCGGCCTCAACTCCCCGGGCAAGACGACCGTGATCGAGCGCGAAGCCACCCGCGACCACACGGAGCGGATGCTGCGCCATTTCGGTGCGAGCGTCGAAGTCGTCCCGCACGGCGCGGACGGTCGCGCGATCACGCTCCTGGGCCAGCCCGAGCTGCGCGGCACCGACATCGTCGTGCCGACGGACCCCTCCTCGGCAGCCTTCCCCCTGGTGGCCGCGCTGATTACCCCCGGGTCCGACGTGGTGATCGAGGGCGTGATGATGAACCCGCTGCGGACGGGCCTCATCACCACGCTGATCGAGATGGGCGCCTCCATCGAGCGCCTGAACGAGCGGGACGAAGGCGGCGAGACGGTCGCCGACCTGCGCGTCCGCCACAGCCGCCTGACCGGCGTCACGGTCCCCCATGCCCGGGCGCCGTCCATGATCGACGAGTACCCGGTCCTGGCCGTCGCAGCCTCCTTCGCCCAGGGCACGACCCGGATGCAGGGGCTCCATGAGCTGCGCGTGAAGGAATCCGACCGCCTTGCGGCCGTCGCCGCAGGTCTCGCGGAAGCCGGCGTCGAGCACGAGATCCAGGGCGACGACCTCCTCGTCCATGGATCGAACGGAAAGGTTCGCGGGGGCGGCAACCCGGTGGCCACCCATCTCGACCATCGCATCGCCATGGCGTTCCTGGTCATGGGCCTGGCGACGGACCAGCCGATGACGGTCGATGACGGGGCCATGATCGCCACGAGCTTCCCGTCCTTCATCCCGCTCATGCGCGAGCTCGGCGCCACGATCCAGGATTGAGCCGCTCATGATCATCGCCATCGACGGACCTGCCGCCTCGGGCAAGGGGACCCTGGGCAAGCGTCTGGCCGAACATTACGGTTTCGCCCATCTGGACACGGGACTGCTCTACCGGGCCGTCGCCCGCGTGCTCATGGACCGCGACGTCCCTCTCACCGACCGGGACGCCGCTGCGCAAGCGGCGCAGAACCTGGACGTCAGCCATCTGGAGGACGATTCCCGCCTGCGCGGAGCCGCCATGGGCGAGGCCGCCTCGGTGGTCTCCGCCTACCAGCCGGTCCGGGACGCCCTCCTGGCCTTCCAGCGCCAGTTCGGCGCCCAGGAACCGGGCGCCGTGCTCGACGGGCGGGACATCGGAACGGTGGTCTGCCCCGATGCCGAGGTGAAGCTCTTCATCACCGCAGCCCCGGAGGAACGGGCACGGCGGCGCCACCGCGAGCTTCTGAGCCGGGGCGAACGGGCCGAGTACGAGACCATTCTCGTGGATATCCGCCGCCGCGACGAGCGCGACATGAGCCGGAGCACCGCTCCCTTGAAAGCCGCCGCCGACGCCATGACCATCGATACGACGCACCTGGATGCCGACGGCGCCTTCCAGGCCGCGCTCGATCTCGTGGAGCGCAGGCGCTCTGCATTCAACGGCTAGATCTCTTCTACCTCCCACGTCATCACCGGCCTTGTGCCGGTGATCCCGCTTCTGTCGAACGCCGAGCCTTTTTGCATCGGGATGGCCGGCACAAGGCCGGCCATGACGGGAAGGGATCGTCCGAGAATGCTTCTGCGCCAAGGAACGAACCTCATAATCGCCATGCCTGGGGCAGCCCCTGGTCCCGATGTATCCTTGCCTTAGTTTCAGAAGCTGGCACACTCACCTGACCAATCCGGCTCCCGACAAGGAGATACCGATGGTTCGTTCCGGCTTCCTCCGCCTTGCCGCGGGCCTTGCTTGCCTCCTGGGGCTTTTCGCGCTGCCCGCCCGGGCCCAGCCCGACACGGAGGTGGACCTCGCCCTCGTCATCGCCGTCGATATCTCCTTCTCCATGGATACGGACGAACAGGCCCTGCAGCGGGAGGGCTTCGCCCAGGCCTTTCGGTCCAAGCCCGTTCACGATGCGATCCGCGGCGGCCTGTTGGGCCGGATCGCCGTCACGTACGTGGAATGGGCAGGCTCGCCCGACCAGAAGGTCATTATTCCCTGGACGGTTCTCGACAATTCCGAGAGCCTGATGGCCTTTGCGGACAAGATTTCCTCGACGCCCTTACGCCGGGCGCAGCGGACCTCGATCTCCAGCGCCATCGACTTCAGCGTGAAGCTTCTCGAGGACAGCGGACTCAACGCGGCGCGGCGTGTCATCGACATTTCGGGCGATGGGCCCAACAACCAGGGACGGCTCGTGATCGAGGCGCGCGATGCGGCCGTGGCCAAGGGTATCGTCATCAACGGCCTGCCGATCATGCTGCGCCAGCCCGGCTACCTCGACATCCCGGATCTCGACATCTATTACAGGGACTGCGTCATCGGCGGCCAGGGCGCGTTCACGGTACCGGCCCGCGAGCGCGATCAGTTCATCGAGGCGATCAAGACCAAGATCCTGCTGGAAGTTGCCAACCTGATGCCCGAGCAGTCCTTGATCAACCGCATTCAGTCCCCTCCGCGCACCAACTGCATGGCCGGCGAGATGCAGTGGCGTGACCGCTGGAGCAATTGAGCTGTTCCTCCCATGAAGCAATTGACATTGGCGCTCGTGGCTCACGACGCCAAGAAGGCCGACATGGCCGAATTCGTGGCCAAGTACGAGAACGACATCCGGCCCTTCACCCTCTTCGCCACCGGCACGACCGGCGGGCGCGTGATGGAGCGCTGCCCGTCCCTCTCGGTCACGCGGCTGAAAAGCGGACCGCTCGGCGGCGACCAGCAGATTGGCGCAATGATCGCTGACGGAAAGATCGACGCGCTCTTCTTTTTCGTCGATCCGCTCTCGCCGCATCCGCACGACGTGGACGTGAAGGCGCTGATGCGCCTTGCCCTCGTCTACAACATCCCCATGGCGCTCAACCCCGCCACGGCAGAACGGCTGATCGAGTCGTTCAGGGATTAGCGTGTCTCACTTGATCAATCATTCGCATTGGCTCGACCACGTCATCACCGGCCTTGTGCCGGTGATCTCGATTGGATGAAGCGCCGAGCCTCACTTTAGCGGGATGGCCGGCACAAGGCCGGCCATGACGGAGCGGTTTCACCCAGCGGGATGTTCCTGCGAGCCTCTCACGTCCCGCGCGGCTTGGCGCGCCGCGTCGGCGGTGCGGTAAGCGGGTCCTCCGGCCAGGGGTGTTTGGGATATTGCCCACGCATGTCGGCACGCACGGCGGCCCAGGAGCCGCGCCAGAAACCGGGAAGGTCGCGGGTGATCTGGATGGGGCGCTGGGCCGGCGAGAGCAGGTGCAGGATGAGCGGCGCACGTCCGGCCGCGATGGTGGGGTGCTTGTCGAGCCCGAACAGTTCCTGCACGCGCACGGCGAGAACGGGCCCCTCCTCCGCACCGTAATCGATCGGGATCTGGGAGCCGGTCGGCACCTCGATGTGGGTGGGCGCCTCCGCATCGAGACGCCGCTGCAGGTTCCAGAGCAGAAGGCCACGGATAGCCTCGCTCAGCAGGTCCGGCCCGATGTCGTTCAGGCCTGTCTTGCCGACGAGATGCGGCGCCAGCCATTCCTCGGCCGTGCGGCTTAAGGTGTCGTCCGACAGGTCCGGCCATTCCTCGCCTTCGGCCTTGCGGAGAAACATCACGCGCTCGCGCCATTGGGCCAGCGCCTTCGACCAGGGCAAGGCATCGAGGCCCAGCGAGACCAAACCGTCTGCAAGGGCCCGCGCGGCCTCTTCGGTTGCCGGAACCCTCAATGGGCGCTCGTTGAGGAGCAAGGCCCCGAGGCGCCGGACGCCCCGCGCCCGCAGGGCCTTCGCCTGCCGGTCGAAGGCGACTTCGTCACGCTGCTCGATCGTCGCACCGAACAGGCTCTCGATCTCGTCCGCCGATATGGAGGCCGCGGCAAGGATTCGGGCCGAGGCGGCACCGCCGGCGATCTCGGCGATGGCGAGATAAGGCTCCTTGGCGAGCCGCTCATGCGCCTCCAGCACGGCCCCGCGCCCATTGGCCATGAGGTATTCGCCCGTCTTGCCTCGCGCCTTCGCAAGCCGGTCCGGATAAGCCAGCGTCAGCAGTGCGCCGATGGAATGCGGTTCGCCTTGCCCGGAGCCGTTGCTTCCCCTGGCCCAACCCTCCGCCATGCGCCGCATGTCCTGCGCCCGGCCCGAGCGATCCCGGCGGAAGCGCTCGACGCGCTCGGCGAGGTCCACCGCATCGCCACCCAGGCCCCGCTCGACGAGAACGGCCGCGACATCTGCGGCTTCGCTCGCCTGTCCCGTCTCGCCTGCGACCAGGACCATCCGCGCGAGACGCGGCGGCAGGGGCAGGTCGCGCAGGCGCCGGCCCGTCTCCGTGATGCGCCCCTCCGCATCGAGCGCGCCGAGCTGCTGCAGCAGCATCCGCGCCTCCTTCAAGGCAGGCGCAGGCGGCGGATCGAGGAAGGCGAGAGAAGTCGGATCTGTGACGCCCCAGGCGGCGCAATCGAGCAGCAGGGGCGCAAGGTCGGCTGAGAGGATTTCCGGCCGCCCGAACGGTTCGAGCGCGCCCGTCGCGGCCTCCTCCCAGAGCCGATAGCACACGCCGGGCTCGGTGCGGCCGGCGCGGCCTCGGCGCTGATCGGCGGCGGCGCGGGAGACGCGCACGGTCTCGAGCCGCGTGAGGCCGATATTCGGCTCGTAGACGGGCACACGGGCGAGGCCGGAATCGATGACGACGCGGACGCCTTCGATGGTGAGCGAGGTCTCGGCGATGGAGGTAGCGAGCACCACCTTGCGGCGGCCGGGCTTGGCGGGGCTGACCGCCAGATCCTGCTCGCCCCGCTCCAGCGCCCCGTAGAGCGGCGCGATATCGACAGCGGGATCGTTGACGCGCTCGCGCAAGAAGGTCTCGACCCGGCGGATCTCCCCCTGTCCTGGCAGGAAGACCAGGATGGAGCCGCTCTCCGCCCGCAGGCTACGCATCACCGCGTCCGCCACCTGCTCGTCGATGCGACGGTTGGGGTCGCGCCCGAGATAGCGCGTCTCGACCGGATAGGCGCGGCCTTCCGATTCGATGACGGGCGCGTCGCTCAACAGCCTCGCCACCCTTGCACCATCGAGCGTCGCCGACATGACGAGGAGGCGGAGGTCCTCCCTCAAGCCCCCTTGCGCGTCAAGGGCCAGGGCGAGCCCCAGATCCGCATCGAGGGAGCGCTCGTGGAACTCGTCGAAGAGAACGGCGGCAACGCCGTCGAGGGACGGATCATCCAGGATCATGCGGGCGAAGACACCCTCGGTCACGACCTCGATCCGCGTCCTGCGGCTGATCTTGGAGCCCAGGCGGACACGCAGGCCCACCGTCTCTCCCACGGCCTCGCCGAGCGTCTGCGCCATGCGCGCCGCCGCTGCCCGGGCGGCCAGCCGCCGGGGCTCCAGGACGATGATCTTGCCGCCATCGACCCAGGGCTCGTCGAGCAGCACCAGCGGCACCCGCGTGGTCTTGCCCGCTCCCGGAGGAGCGACGAGGACCGCATTGGGGCGTGCGCGCAGAGCCGCCGTCAGATCGCCGAGGACGGCATCGATGGGAAGGGAGGTGTCGAAAACCCGCATGCCGCCTGATGGCTCAAGCGAACCCGGAGGGCAAGTGCGATCGCTTGTCATTCGCGGGCCGTCGCTACCCGTGACGACGCCCTCCACGTCATGGCCGGGCTTGTCCCGGCCATCCCGATGCAGTGAAGCACTGCGCTTTACGGATCGAGATCACCGGCACAAGGCCGGTGATGACGTGGTGAGGATGTCACACCGGGAAGCCATACCGCCGCAGCTCCGCCGCCAGGTCGATGGTCTCGATGCAGTGGATCGCGTGCATGCCGACATTCCGGGCCGCGTCCACATTGGCCTTGGAATCGTCGATGAACACGCAGTCTTCCGCCGTCAGCTCATACCGGTCCAGCAGGAGATGGTAGATCGCCGGATCGGGCTTCAGGAGGCGCTCGTCGCCGGACACGATGATGCCGTCGAAGCCCGACAGGAACGGGAAACGCTGCTGCGCCAGGACGAGCTTGGGGCCGGAGAAATTCGTGATGCAGTAATTCGGCACGCCTGCCTCCCGCAGGCGCAGCAGGAGGGCCACATGGTCGTCGAAGACGCCCGAAACGGTCTCATCCCAACGCTCGTGGAACGCGCGGATCTGAGGCTCGTGCGTCGGATGATCCTTCACGAGAAGAGCCACGGCCTCATCCCAGTCGCGGCCCCGATCCTGTTCCAGGTTCCATTCGTTGGTGCAGACATTGGCGAGGAACCACTCCATCCGTTCCTCGTCGTCGAAGATCCGCCGGTAGAGATTGCGCGGATCCCAGCGCAGCAGAACGTTGCCGATATCGAACACGACGGTTTTAGGCTGCCCCATGGCCAGAGATGCTTTCCTTCAATTCTGTTCGCCCATGTTTAGCCGCCCGGCGGCACCCGCACCACTCCCAGGATCGACGGGCAGCCTTCGAAAGACGAGGGGCTGGACAGCATTGGGACTGAACCGCACCTGAAGCTTGGCCGGATCAACGCCGCTGCCCGGGCGTTTCTATCCTGCTTCGACGGGTAAGCGGAGGTGGGATGGCCGGGTTTCTGAAGGCGCAAAAAGGTTTGAACTGGCGCGCAGCCGCTCTCCTGGGCCTCATCTCCAGCACTTTCTCCACTCTCGTCAGCCAGTTCCTCGCCGCCAGGATCGGGCGCGATGCGGTTGTGGACTGGATGGTGGTGGCGACGATTCCGCTGCGCGACGGCATGCTCCAGAGCGAGCCGTCCTGGTCGTCCATCGCGGCCGGGATCCTCTTCCATCAATGGGCGGACTTCTCGTGGGCCATCGTGTTCTTCGGATTGTTCGGGATCTGGACGGCCCACCTGAAGCCCCGGACCCTTCTGCTGATCGCCCTGCCCTGGGCCCTGTTCACCTCGGCGCTGGAGTGGTTCTTCCTGGTGCCGCTCATTCCCTTTCGGCAGCCGATCTTCACCCTGAACCAGCCGTACTGGATCGGCTTCCTGGTGCACGCCCTCTCGGCCCTGATGTACCCGCTCTTTCCCTGGCTGCGCGACTGGCTAAGCGGCCGACTTCCCTCGCCGCATCGACGCTTCACGGTCGTGTGGAGTGCACTATCCACCGCAACGCTTCTGGCGCTCGGCCTCGTCGCCTTCCTGGGCTGGCAGAACCGGGAATTGCCCTGGATGGGAGGGAACCCGGCCTTCGATCAGAGCTACATGCGCCGCATGGTGGGTCACCATGCTCAAGGCGTCGAGCTCGCTCAACTCGCCATCGAGAAGGCGCAGGATCCTTACCTCAAGAATCTCGCGCATCTCATGGCGGCCGATCAGAAGGGTGAGATTGCGGTCTTCCGGCAATGGTGGCGCAGCTGGTTCGACGGCGACCTTGCGCCTGTCTCTCCCGAGGAGCACGCGACCATGCCGGGCATGCTGTCGCCGGACCAGATGGAGCAGCTGCGCGGCAGGAACAGTACCGATTTCGATCCGCTCTTCATCGGCCTCATGACGACGCACCACCAGGGAGCGATCCTCATGGCGGACGAGGCCATGCGAGAAGCCGGAGATCTCCGTCTCCGGCTCATGGCCCATGCCACCCGTCACGCCCAGCGAGGCGAGATCGAGCTGATGCACGGCAGCCGGGGCTTGGCGGCGGTGAAGTCCGCCACCCTGTCGCTGTTCCTGCCTGCGGGCGAAGCCCGTGCCGATCAACGGGGAGCGGCTCCCTCGATGCACGGGCATTGAGGAAGCCGGAAGGCGCGGATCAGCCGCCGATATTATAGGCTGCGAGTGCCGCCATGTTGACGATGTCGCTGTCGGTCGCTCCGAGCGAGACGATCTGCACGGGTTTGTCGAGGCCCACGACGAGCGGGCCGAGAACCATCGCGCCGCCGAGTTCCTGCAGCATCTTGGTCGAGATGGACGCCGAGTGGAACGCCGGCATGACGAGCACGTTCGCCGGGCCCGTCAGACGGCAGAACGGGTATTGCGCCATCACGTCCCGGTTGAGCGCCACGTCGGCCGACATCTCGCCGTCATATTCGAAATCGACGCGCATGCCGTCGAGGATCTCGACGGCTTCCTGGATCTTCTCCGCACGCTCCGCCTTCGGGTGGCCGAAGGTCGAGAACGAGAGGAGCGCCACACGCGGCTCGTAGCCGAGACGGCGCGCGACCCCGGCGGATTCGATGGCGATCTCGGCAAGCTCCTGGGCGCTCGGCATCTCGTGGATGGCCGTATCCGCCACAAGGACCGTACGACCGCGCGCGAGGCAGAGCGAGATGCCGATGACGCGATGCCCGGGCTTCGCGTCGATCACGTGGCGCACGTCGGCGAGTGCCGTCGAGTAATTGCGCGTCGCACCCGTCACCATGGCGTCCGCGTCGCCCAGAGCCACCATGGAGGCTGCGAAGTGATTGCGGTCCTGGTTGATCATGCGCTGGCAGTCGCGGAACAGGTAACCCTTGCGCTGCAGGCGTTCATACAGGAACTGCGCGTAGGTTGCGTTGCGATGCGACAGGCGCGCATTGTGGATCTCGATCCCCTCGCGGCCTTCGAGCTCGATGCCGGCCTGCACGGCCGTTTCCTGGATGCGATCCTCGCGCCCGACAAGGATGGCCTTGCCGAGCCCCTGGTTGACGAAGGACAGGGCGGCGCGGATCACCTGCTCCTCCTCGCCTTCGGCGAAGACGACCCGCTTCGGGAACTTGCGCACGCGCTCGAAGATGCGGTTGAGCGTGCCCGCCACCGGATCGAGCCGCGCCGAGAGCTGCGCCTTGTAGGAGCGCATGTCGACGATGGGACGGCGCCCGACGCCCGTATCCATGGCGGCCTTCGCCACAGCCATGGGAATGGTGTGGATCAGGCGCGGGTCGAAGGGCACGGGAATGATGTATTCCCGCCCGAAGCGCGGACGCGAACCCTGATAAGCGGCCGCCACTTCGTCCGGCACGTCCTCACGGGCGAGGTCCGCCAATGCTTGTGCGGCGGCGATCTTCATTTCCATGTTGATCGTGGTCGCCTGCACGTCGAGCGCGCCGCGGAAGATGTAAGGGAAGCCGAGAACGTTGTTGACCTGGTTCGGATAATCCGAGCGGCCCGTGGCGATGATCACGTCGTCACGGATGCGCGCGACCTCTTCCGGGGTGATTTCCGGATCGGGATTGGCCATGGCGAAGATGATCGGATTGGGCGCCATGGAGCGGATCATCTCGTCCGTGAACGCGCCCTTGGCCGAGAGGCCGAACACCGCATCGGCGCCGTTCAGCGCATCCGCCAGCGTACGGGCGCTTGTGTTGGCCGCGTGAGCCGATTTCCATTGGTTCATGCCCTCGGTGCGGCCCTGGTAGATCACGCCCTTGGTGTCGCAGAGAATGACGTTGTTGGGCGCGAAGCCCATGGCTTTCAGAAGCTCCGTGCACGCGATGCCGGCAGCGCCTGCGCCGTTCACCACGAGCTTGGTCTTCGCCATGTCGCGGCCGGTCAGATGCAGGGCGTTGATGAGGCCCGCCGCCGCGATGATCGCCGTGCCGTGCTGGTCGTCGTGGAAGACGGGGATATCCATCAATTCCCGCAGGCGCTCCTCGATGATGAAGCATTCCGGCGCCTTGATGTCTTCGAGATTGATGCCGCCGAAGGACGGACCGAGATAGCGCACGCAGTTGATGAACGCGTCCGCGTCCTCCGTATCGACTTCGAGGTCGATGGAGTCCACATCCGCGAAGCGCTTGAAGAGAACCGACTTGCCCTCCATGACCGGTTTCGAGGCGAGCGCGCCGAGATTGCCGAGGCCGAGGATCGCGGTTCCGTTCGAGATCACCGCCACCATGTTGGAGCGGGTCGTGTAGTCGAAGGCCAGGGACGGATTGTCCGCAATCGCCAGCACCGGCACCGCGACGCCCGGCGAATAGGCCAGCGACAGGTCGCGCTGCGTCGCCATGGGCTTGGTCGGGACGACTTCGAGCTTGCCGGGCCTTCCCTGGGCATGGAACTGCAGCGCCTCCTGATCGGTGAAGGTGGGGCGTTTGCGGCGGATCGGGCGCTGATCGTCGGTCATGGAATATGGTTTCTTCTTGATGGTAGGCGTTTCCAAAAGGGGATGCGACCTTAAGGCATAGGAGGCGCCTTTCTCAAGACTTGTCCACATCCGCCCTTTGGACCCCATGACACGGATGAAAGGGCGGGCCAGCTTTGCTAAACAGACCGGATGTCGTCCCAAGCCGCCTATAAATCCTCCGAGACCGCCCCGTCGAACGCCGCGCCTGCCCCCACGGCCGTGCAGGACAGCCGGGTCACGCCCATGATGGCGCAATATATCGAGATCAAGGCGGCCAACCCGGACAGCCTGCTGTTCTACCGGATGGGCGACTTCTACGAATTGTTCTTCGAGGATGCCGAGATCGCCAGCCAGGCGCTCGGCATCGTGCTGACCAAGCGCGGCAAGCACCAGGGGCAGGACATCCCCATGTGCGGCGTGCCCGTGGAGCGCGCCGACGACTACCTCCAGCGCCTCATCGGCCTCGGCCACCGGGTCGCCGTGTGCGAGCAGACCGAAGATCCGGCGGAAGCGAAGAAGCGCGGCGCCAAATCCGTGGTGCGCCGCGACGTGGTGCGCCTCGTCACTCCGGGGACGATCACCGAGGAGCGCCTGCTGGAACCCGGCCGGGCGAATTACCTGCTCGCCATCGCCCGGCGCCGCGCGTCCGACACGCAATGGTGCTACGGCCTTGCCGCCGTCGACATTTCCACAGGCCATTTCGTCTTGAGCGAGACGGACGGCACCGGTCTCTCCGCCGAGATCGCCCGCTTCGAGCCGCGCGAGATCCTCGTGCCCGACGTCATCCACGACGACCCGGACCTCAGGAGCTTCTGGCAGGAGACCCGCGCGTCGATCACGCCCCTGTCCCGCGACGGACTCGATCCGGCATCGGCGGAACGGCGGCTCAGAGATTATTTCGGGGTCGCAACCCTCGATGCCTTCGGGGCCTTCAGCCCCGCCGAGATCACGGCGGCAGGCAGCGCGCTGTTCTATATCGAGAAGACTCAGATCGACAGCCGCCCGGCGCTCAACCCGCCCTCCCGCGACACATCTGGTGCGGCGCTTGCTATCGATGCGGCGACCCGCGCCAATCTGGAACTGACCCGCACCCTGTCCGGGGAGCGCGCGGGCAGTCTGCTCGCCACGATCGACTGCACGGTGACGCCGGGCGGCGCGCGGCTGCTCGCCGAGCGGCTTGCCGGCCCCCTCACCCATCCGGACCAGATCCGCGACCGGCAGGATGCCGTCACGACGCTCGTCGAGAACAACGACCTGCGCGATCGCCTGCGGCGCATCCTCAAGCGCTCGCCCGATCTGGCGCGCGCCCTCTCGCGCCTGAGTCTCGGACGCGGCGGGCCGCGGGATCTCGCCTGCGTCCGCGACGGCCTGTTCGCAGCGCGCGAACTCGGGCTCGAACTGGCGATTGCGCCCGACCTGCCGAAGGAACTGCTTGCGGCCGCACAGGTGCTCCAGGGCTTGCGGACCGACGTGGCGGACCGGCTTGCCGCGGCGCTTGCCGACGAACTGCCGCTGCTCAAGCGCGATGGCGGCTTCATACGCGCTGGCTTCGATGCCAGCCTCGACGAGCTTCGCGAGCTGCAGCAGGATTCCCGCCGCTTCATCGCGGCTCTCCAGGCGCGCTATGCCACCGAGACCGGCTGCCGGACCCTGCGCGTCAAGCACAACCACATGATCGGCTATTTCGTGGAAGTGCCGCAGAACGTGGGCGAGGACCTGCTCAAGGAGCCGTGGAAGGACACTTTCGTCCACCGCCAGACCATGGCGGGCGCCATGCGCTTTTCGACCATGGAACTGGGCGAGCTTGAATCGAAGATCGCGTCTGCGACCGACCGGGCCTTGAAGATCGAACTCGCGCTGTTCGACGAGATGGTGCAGGCGCTCCTCGACCTCGCTGCCGATGTGGCGGCGGCTGCCGAAGCGATTGCCGTCATCGACGTGACCGCCTCCCTGGCCGACCTCGCCATGCGCCTCGACTGGACCCGTCCGGTCGTCGACACGAGCCTCGCCTTCGCCGTCAAGGGCGGCCGGCATCCGGTGGTCGAGGCGGCGTTGAAGCGCGATGGCGTTCCGTTCATCGCCAACGACTCGAACCTCTCAGGGAAGGACGCGGGCCACATCCTGCTGATCACCGGCCCGAACATGGGCGGCAAATCCACCTATCTGCGCCAGAACGCTCTGATCGTGGTCCTGGCCCAGATGGGATCCTACGTGCCGGCGAAGGAGGCCCATATCGGGATCGTCGACCGGCTCTTCTCCCGCGTCGGCGCCGCCGACGATCTGGCGCGGGGCCGCTCCACCTTCATGGTCGAGATGGTGGAGACCGCCGCCATCCTCAACCAGGCAACCGCCCGCTCGCTGGTCATCCTCGACGAGATTGGGCGCGGCACCGCCACCTTCGACGGTTTGTCCATCGCCTGGGCGGCCATCGAGCACCTGCACGAGGTCAATCGCTGCCGCGCGCTGTTCGCCACCCACTTTCATGAGCTGACCGCGCTCGCCGAACGGATGAAGCGGATTTCCAACGCGACCCTGAAGGTCACCGAGTGGAACGGCGAGGTGGTGTTCCTGCACGAGGTCGTGCCTGGGGCCGCCGACCGCTCCTACGGCCTGCAGGTGGCGCGGCTTGCCGGTCTGCCGGCGCCCGTGGTCGAACGGGCGAAGACGATCCTGAGCGAGTTGGAAAAGTCGGACCGCGAGGCTCCCAAGCGTGCGCTCGTCGACGACCTGCCGCTTTTTGCCGTTCCCGTCCGGGCCGAGCCCGCGCCGGCTCCGAAGCGGGACGCCCTGCGGGAGGCACTCGACGCCCTGGATCCGGATGCGATGACGCCGCGGGAGGCGCTTGATGCGCTCTACCGGCTCAAGGCGCAGAAATAGAAAGAAGCGTCAGGAAATCTGGGAGCTACGCTCCCGAGGGGATGCGCCGAAAGGGACGAAGGTCACCGTCCGTGCTTCGTCAGGCTCGCGGAGCTGCCCGGCCATGACGTAGTTCAGGGCTTCGCGGACGCCGCGTTCCGTGTAGGGCTTGGCGATGACGCCCCAGGCCCCGGCGAAATCCTCCGGGATCCGCTTGGCATTCGCCGTCATGAAGAGCACCGTGACCCGGTGGTTGACCGAGAGGCTGCGTGCGACATCGACGCCAGTCGGTCCGTCCGCCAGGTGAACATCGACGAAAGCGAGGTCGGGCCGGAGCGTCTGGCCGAGGGAAAGAGCCTCCGCGGACGACGCGGCCATCCCAACGACCTCATGTCCCAGATCCTGCAGCAAGCTTTCAAGTTCGAGCGCGATCAGGATTTCATCCTCGACAATGAGGATGCGCAACGGCTTCTCGCTACTCAAACTTCATCTCCTGCGCATCGACGGGCATCACGATTTCAGCAAGTGTACCTGGCTTCTGATCGCGCCAAGTCAACTGCCCCTTCAACTGTTGGACCAACATCGTGATCAAGGTTTTCCCAAAACTTCCCTCGGCCGGGGGAGCGTGATCGAGACCGACGCCATCGTCCTCGACGGCGATTTTGAGGCCGTTTTCCGTCCGCCCGATCGCGATTGTCAATCGGCCCCGGCGCCCATTTGGGAAAGCATGCTTAACGGCATTGCCGATGAGCTCGTTCAGGAGAAGTGCCAGCGCGGTCGCCTTGGGGGCCGGAACGCCGAGAGGCTGAACATCGAGGTCGAGTTCGACCTGTCCCGTCGGCAGCGCCGTGACCAGTTCCCCGGCCAGCTCCGAGGTGAATTCCTTCAGGTTGAACCGGCCCGCATCCCCTGCCACGGAGAGAAGCCGGTGCGCCGCCGAGAGGGCGCTGACCCGCTCGGCGGTTTCCTGCAGGACCTTCCGCGCCTCCGGGTCCCGCATGCGGCGGGCTTTCAGCAGGACCAGGGAAGCAGTCATCTGGAGGGTGTTCTTGATTCGATGCTCGACTTCGTGGAGTTGCGCCGTCCTCCAGTCCAGGGCTGCCTGGAGCGCCACGGTCCGGCGTTCGACCTGCTCCTCCAGATGCCCGCTCGTCTCGGTGCCATCCCGCTCGGAATGTTGCGCCGAGCCGATATCCGTCAGCACGAGAGTGACCCGTCGAAGGTGGCCTGCCTCGTCATGAACGGGAGAGAGGGCCAGACAGCATTTGAACGCGGAGCCATCCTTCCGGCGCCCGACGAACCCGGCCTCGAGCGCCTCTCCGTCATGCATCGCGCCATCGATCGCGTTCAGGGCGTCCATGCCCGAGCCCGGCATGTGAAGGAGATGCCAGTTCCGACCCGATATCTCCTCCTGCGAATAGCCTGTCAGGTCGAGCAAGGCCTTGTTGGCGAAGAGGACAGGCGCATGCATCCGATGCGGATCGACCATGAGAACAGGCATGCGCATGAACTGGAAGGCTGCCCGCAAGGGAGCATCCGGGAGGTCCGCCGTTCGTTCTGAAGCGGACATGTGGGTCTCGGCCAACATTACGACTTCATAACGCCACGTATGAGCTCACAGCTCAGCCGTGCCGGCTCGCTCAAGAAGATTAACCGTCCCATACCAGGAACCGCCCCGTCGATGGTAGAACCCTTGCGCTTCCGCGAGTTTTCCGCGGTGCGGCTCGCGACATAGTGGGACTCAACGCGACGGTGACGGCAGGGTTCCGCATTTGCATCATGGAGTCGCGCCGCTCTCCGGAATAATTTCTGAAACACTATCGCGTTTCAAAACGTCGCGCTAACATCGGATCTCTCAAGGAGGTCGAGGGATGGTCACGCGCGTTTCCACTGTTGCGTTCGAGGGAATCGAGGCGCGTGCGGTCGACGTCCAGGTTCAGATCTCGCCCGGCTCCGTCGTCTTCATGATCGTCGGCCTGCCCGACAAGGCCGTGGCGGAATCCCGTGAGCGGGTCCGCTCGGCCCTGATCGCCTCAGGATTGGCCCTCCCGGCGAAACGGATCACGGTCAATCTCGCCCCGGCCGACCTGCCGAAGGAAGGAAGCCATTACGATCTTCCCATCGCACTCGGCGTCATGGCCGCCATCGGGGCGATTCCGGCGGATGCCCTCAACGGTTTTACGGTGCTGGGCGAACTGGCCCTCGACGGATCCATCACAGCGGTGGCCGGTGCCCTGCCGGCCGCCATGGCGGCCTATGAGCGCGAGCACGGGCTGATCTGCCCCGAGGCCTGCGGGTCGGAGGCCGCTTGGGCCGGCAGCGACATCGAGATTTTGGCCCCGCGCTCCCTGATCCAGCTCGCGAACCACTTCAAGGGAACGCAGGTCATGGCGCGGCCTGAACCGGCCCTCATGCCCGCTTCAGGTTCGCTGCCGGACCTGCGCGACATCAAGGGCCAGGAAAGCGCCAAGCGGACGCTGGAGATCGCGGCCGCCGGATCGCACAACCTGCTGATGAACGGTCCTCCCGGGGCCGGCAAGTCCATGCTCGCGCAGCGCCTCCCCTCGATCCTGCCGCCACTCTCGCCGCGAGAGTTGCTGGAGGTCTCGATGATCCAGTCCGTCGCGGGGCTCCTCGCCGATGGAGCCTTGTCCAATCGCCGCCCGTTCCGGGCACCGCACCACTCGGCTTCCATGGCGGCGCTCGTCGGCGGCGGGTTGAATGCCCGCCCCGGCGAGGCCTCGCTCGCCCATCACGGCGTTCTCTTTCTCGACGAGTTGCCGGAGTTCCAGCCCCAGGTGCTCGATTCGCTGCGCCAGCCGCTGGAGGCAGGCGAGATCCTGATCGCGCGGGCCAACCATCGCGTGACGTATCCGGCAAGGTTTCAGCTCGTTGCTGCCATGAATCCCTGCCGCTGCGGCCAAGCCACCGAGCCGGGCTATGTCTGCCGCCGCCAACCCAACGAGCGCTGCGTTGCGCAGTATCAGGCGCGGCTCTCGGGCCCGCTGCTCGACCGCATCGATCTCGCCATCGACGTTCCGGCCGTCACGGCCGCCGACTTGATCCTGCCACCACCTGTGGAAGGATCGGCGGACGTCGCGGCCCGCGTTGCCCGGGCCCGCGAGCGGCAGGCGAAGCGCTACGCGGCCCTGAACCTCGACGGCATCACCACCAATGCGGCCTGCCCGCCCGCGCTTCTGGAAGAGGTGGCTCAACCCGACCCGGAGGGTCTGGCCCTCATCCGTGATGCCGCCAATACCATGCGCCTGTCGGCGCGGGGTTTCCATCGCGTGCTGAAGGTGGGCCGCACCCTCGCCGACCTTGACGGGGAGGATCGCGTGCGGCGCATTCATCTGGCCGAAGCTCTGTCCTACCGGGCCCATGCGGACCGTCGCCCGGCGGCTGCCTGAGCGGAATATTCACCTGTCGCGTGGCGCCGTGAATACCCAACCAACCTCTATGTTTTCCATCGGGACATTTATGTTTTCTGTCACAAAACAGTTTGGAATGGGTTTTATGTCATGTAGAGGCCGGACAGCGCCAAGCTTGAACCGGCATCAGAGGCACGATCCCGTGAGGCAGCGATGAATCTTTCCCCGTCGAAGGAGACGGCAGTTGTTCCCGCCACATTGGGGTTGCGCCCGCACGGCTTGACCAAACTCATTCCCGGCACCGGCAAGATCGTCCGCGACTACGGCAGCCTCGATCCCGTGCTCGGCCGCATCGGTTCGCTGGAGGTGCGTCTCGCCACGACGGCGCGGGAAATTCGGAAGGCCCAGCGCCTGCGCTTCAAGGTTTTCTACGAGGAGATGTCCGCGTCTCCCAATGGGGCCGCCTTGATTTCGCGCCGGGACGTGGATGCCTATGACGCCTTCTGCGACCATCTTCTCGTGCTCGATCATGACGTCAAGCCGAAACCCTTCCGCTCCACGAAGCCGAAAGTGGTGGGCACCTATCGCCTGCTCCGCCAGGACATCGCCCACCGCCACGGCGGCTTCTACACGCGGGGCGAATACGACATCGCGCCTTTGCTCAAGGCACATCCGGGCCTGCGCTTTCTCGAGCTCGGGCGCTCCTGCGTGCTCGAACCCTATCGCAACAAGCGCACGGTCGAACTGCTCTGGCACGGCATCTGGGCTTACGTCCTCCACCACCGCATCGACGTGATGATGGGCTGCGCCAGCCTCGAGGGCACCGAACCGAAGGATCTGGCACTCCCTTTAAGTTTCCTGCACCATTATGCGGCTGCTCCCGCCGAGTGGCAGGCCCGCGCCCTGCCGGGGCGCTTCACGGCGATGGATATCCTGCCCAAGGAAGCCATCGATCCCAAGGCCGCGCTTCATGCCCTGCCGCCCCTGATCAAGGGCTATCTGCGCCTGGGCGCAACCTTCGGTACGGGAGCCGTGATCGACCGGCAGTTCGGCACCACGGACGTGCTCGTCATCCTGCCCGTCTCGGCGATCAACCCGCGTTACATCGACCATTTCGGCCCGGCGGCGAACCGCCACGCGGCGTGAGCATCTGACGGAACGCCCACCATCTACGTCATCACCGGCCTTGTGCCGGTGATCTCGCTTCTGTAAAGCGCAACGCCCTTCTGATCGGGATGGCCGGCACAAGGCCGGCCATGACGTGGAGTAGGGAGGCTTCCCGAGGCCGGATTGATCAGGCAGTTGCCTCAGACGTCATCGCCATCGCCCGCCGCCATTCCTCGCGCACGTCCGAATCGTCTTCCCGCTCCAGCCGCCCTTCGGCATAACGTGCAACGGCCTCCGGCGGAAGCACGCGAGCCAGCGCCCAGATTGCCATCGCCCGCACGAGCGGCGAGGCATCGTCGAGGAGGCGCAAGGCTTCGTCGGCTAAGGCGGCATCGCGCGAATTGCCGATGGCGATGAGCACGTTGCGGATGAAACGATCACGCCCGGTGCGCTTGATCGGCGTGCCGGCGAAGCGGGTGCGGAAGCCCGGATCGTCGAGCCGGGCGAGTTCCGCCAGCGGCAGCGCCGCGAGATCATCCCGCTGCACCAGCCGGGCCTCGCGCCCTGCCTGGGCGAACTTGTTCCACGGGCAGACGGCGAGGCAATCGTCACAGCCGAAGATCCGGTTGCCGATGCCGGGACGCAGCTCCGCCGGGATGTGCCCTTTATGCTCGATGGTGAGATACGAAATGCAGCGCCGCGCATCGAGCTGGTAGGGCGCGGGAAAGGCATTCGTCGGACAGACATCGAGGCAGCGGCGGCATGAGCCGCAATGGTCCCGCTCCGGCTCGTCGGCCGGCAGCTCCGCCGTGGTGAAGATCGCGCCGAGGAACAGCCAGTCGCCGAACTCGCGCGAGACGATCACCGTGTGCTTGCCCTGCCAGCCGAGCCCCGCCGCCTCCGCGAGCGGTTTTTCCATGACCGGGGCCGTATCGACGAAGACCTTCACGTCCGACGATGCCTTGGAAGCGAGAAAGCCCGCCGCCTCCTTGAGCTTGCCCTTGATCACATCATGATAGTCGCGATTGCGGGCATAGACGGAGATGTAGCCGCGATCCGTCTGGGCCAGCTCGGCCAGTGGGTCTTCCGCGGGGCCGTAGTTCAGCCCGAGCAGGATGACGCTGCGCACCTCAGGCCACAGAGCCCTCGGGTCTGCCCGGCGCCCGGCGGTTTCCGCCATCCATTCCATGGAACCGTGATGGCCGGCGTCGAGCCAGGCCTTGAGCCGCTCGGGGGCCAGCGGAATCGCATCGGGCCTGGCGATCCGGATCGTGTCGAAACCGAGCGCCTTGGCCCGTTCGAGGAAAGCGCGCTTCAACGTCTCCCCGTCTAGAAGTCCAGGTCGTCGTAGTGACTCGCCGGTGCCATTCCCGGCACCCGGTCCGCGAGGAGCGCGCGAAAGGACGGCCGGGACTTGATCCTGGCATACCAATGCTTCGCTGTTTCGTCCTCGTCCCATGGCACGTCGCCGAGATAATCCACCACCGACAGATGGGCCGCCGCCGCCAGATCCGCATAGGTCATCTGGTCGCCGGCCAGCCAATTCCGTGCGGAAATCAGAAAACCGATATATTTGAGATGGTATCGCACATTGGTCTGGGCTGCGCGAATCGCGCCCATGTCCGGCGGACCGCCTCCCAGCTCGATGGGCATGAACCGCTTATAGATCTTTTCTGTGGCGAGATAATCCGATACCTCGCCGTGAAACTTGACCAGGAACCAGTCGAGCAGGCGGCGGACCTCGACCCTCTGCTCGAGGTCCCGCGGCAGGAAGCGCCTGTCCCGCAGATCCTCTCCCCGAGTTTCATCGAGATACTCCGCAAGACTTGATGGTCCCGCCACGGCAAGTCCGTTATCGTCGATGAAGAGCGGCAAATTTCCGGCCGGGTTGATCTCCAGATAGGGAATGCGCCGTTCCCACGGCTTCTCCTCGACCATATCCGGCTCAAGGCCGAGCTCCGCGAAAATAAGACGCGCGAACCGCGACTGCGGACAAAACGGATAGGAATGCAGGATGGCCATGAATCTATGAGTGACGCGAAACAGGCGGCGAGAATAAGGCCGTGCTTCGTTAAGGGTTGGTAAGGAATATTGGTGAATCTCATGTCTGTGATGCAAAAGGGCTACGCCTGCGGCGCAAACCTTGCTTGACAGATACGACGTGCTCCCGCATCTGGCGCCGTTTTCAGGATTTTCAACGATGTCGCAAATCATCGAGGCGCTCTTTCTCGGCCTCATCGAAGGTCTGACGGAATTCCTTCCGGTCTCCTCCACGGGCCATCTGCTCCTCGTCGGCCACTTCCTCGGCTTCGAGTCGACGGGCAAGACCTTCGAGGTGCTGATCCAGCTCGGCGCGATCCTGGCGATCCTCTCCGTCTACTTCAACAAGCTGTGGTCGATCGCCAAGGCCCTGCCGCACGATCCGATGGCGCGCCATTTCGTCATCGGCGTCCTCGTCGCCTTCCTGCCCGCCGCCGTGATCGGGGCGGTGCTGCACGGCTTCATCAAGGAAGTGCTCTTCGATCCCTGGATCGTGTGCACGACCCTGATCGTCGGCGGCTTCGTGCTCCTCGCCATCGACCGCATGCCGCTCGAGGCGACCAAGACCGACGCGACACGCTTCCCCCTGTCGATGTACTTCAAGATCGGCCTCATCCAGTGCGCCGCCATGGTGCCCGGCGTCTCCCGCTCCGGGGCGACGATCGTCGGCGCCATGCTGATGGGCGCCTCGAAGCGTGCCGCGGCCGAGTTCTCGTTCTTCCTCGCCATGCCGACCATGGCCGGCGCCTTCGCCTACGACCTCCTGAAGAATTACAAGTTCCTCTCCGCCAACGACGCCATGATCATCGTGGCCGGCTTCTTGTCCGCCTTCGTGGCGGCGCTCGTCGTGGTGAAGCTGTTCCTGGATTACGTGTCCCGCCACGGCTTCACGCCCTTCGCGTACTGGCGCATCATCGTCGGCGCCGCGGGTCTTGCCGCCCTGATCGTCTACGGCTGATCGATGCCGTCACGGGACGAGGCCCTCGCGGTTACGCTGTCCATCGCGACCGCCCTGCTGGTCGTGATCCTCGCCGTGATCGCCGGTGCGGGTGTCGGTTCGCAGCCTGCCACGCAGGGTGGGCCCCCGGGGCCTGCCTGTGCCGAGTGGACGGACGGCTGCGTCGTCTGCCGCCGCGTGCCCGAGGGTCTTGCCTGCTCGACCCCGGGCATTGCGTGCGTCCCGACCGCGCCCCGCTGCCTCAGGCCCGTGGGCGTTCCGATCTAGAGCATCTTTTCACGCAAAACCGGCGTCCATTTTTTGCGTCCGGCGCTCTAGGGAATCGTCTTGTCGGGGTAGCGGCACAGGTCGTTGATCGGGCAGCGCCAGCATTCGGGCCTGCGCGCCTTGCAGATGTAGCGGCCGTGCAGGATCAGCCAGTGGTGTGCGTGGAGTCGGAACTCGTCAGGCACCAGGGCCTCGAGTGCGATCTGCGTTTCCAGGGGCGTCTTGGTGATCGCCAGCGGGATCCGGTTGGTGACGCGGAAGATATGCGTATCGACGGCAACCCGCGGATCGCCGAAGGCGATGTTGACCACGACGCTCGCGGTCTTGCGCCCGACGCCCGGCAGGGTTTCGAGCACCTCGACGGAATTCGGCACCTCGCCGCCGAACTCGTCCACGAGGCGCTTGGCCGCCGCGATGACGTTCTTCGCCTTGGTGTTGTAAAAATTGAGCGTCCTGATGTGCTCGCGCAAGCCCTCCTCGCCGAGAGCGAGCATCCTGGCGGGCGTGTCGGCGACGGGAAAGAGGTTCTTCGTCGCCTTGTTGACCCCGACATCGGTCGATTGCGCCGAGAGCGCCACGGCGACCAGCAGCGTATAGGGATTGGTGTAATCGAGCTCGCCCCTGGGCTCCGGATTGGCCGCGTGCAGGCGCCGGAAGACCTCGATCATCGTCTCCCGGTCGACGGGCTTCGGGGTGCGCGCGCGCAGCGCCTTCCCGACTTTCTTCGCCGGAACGGCTGGCTTCGCTTTCGGCTTGGGCATACGGCGGGGGGACGGCTTCAGATCGGACATTTCTGCGTTATACTTGAGGCATGGCAAGCGGCAAGGCACCCTATGGCGAGATCGACCGGTTCGAGCGGCCGGTCTTCTCGGCCGTGATCCGCCCGCACCGATCCTTGAGCCCGCAGGGTTTCAGAACCCTCATGGTCCTGGTCTGCCTTACCTCGATCGTGGCGAGCCTGCCCTTCGTGATCATGGGGTTCTGGCCGGTGGCCGGCTTCTTCGGCCTCGATTTCCTCGGCCTCTACATCGCCTTCCGGGTCAGCTACCGCCAGGGTCAGGCCTTCGAGCTTCTGGAACTGACGCCGATCCGGCTCCTGTTCCGCAAGGTGAGCCCCCGCGGCGACGTGAAGGACTGGCAGTTCAACCCGCTCTGGACTCGGATCGACCGGGAGATCGACGACGAATACGGCCTGCAGCACCTCTCGTTGCGCTTCCGCAACGAGCACGTGGAGATCGCCCGCGACCTGTCCCCGCCGGAGCGGGAAACCCTGGCCGACGCACTCGGTCGTGCCCTGGCGGATGTGAAACGAGGTCATTGAGCGAAAAACCCCAGCGCCTTGGGGCCCGCAGCTTGCGCTGCGAGCCTTCAGGTCAGTCGAGGGAGGTGCGCTGCGCGGCCCGGCTCGCTGATGATGGTGGAAAGTGGAAGAGCCGGACGGCGCCTCGCACGCGGTTCTTTTCAGGTGGACCAGCTGGGATGAGACCCAAGGTCGACCTCCCGCGACCACAGGGTTGCGAGGCCTGCGGCGGGACCGCCTCCCGCCCCGGTGCTGCGACGCCTCGCGAGCGCGCCCCTCGCCGGGCGGGAGTGGAGAATGATATAGCCGAGCTTCCACGCGCTGTCAAGAACAAAGTGAGAACATAACGTTGCCCTGACCACCCCCGCGCCGTCATCACCGGCCCTGGGCCGGTGATCCCGATCCGAAGAGCGCCGCGCGTCAAACAATCGGGATGGCCGGCACAAGGCCGGCCATGACGGGGGAGCGGATGGAAAGGGAGCGCTCCTCTCAGCCCTCTCCAGCCCTCATCCTGAGAGGCCGGCTCATCAAGTGGCGCGGGTATCCCCTCCCCACAAGGGGGAGGAGAGGTCCCAGTGCATTACGAGTCAGACTCTCAGGAGCGAAGCGTCTCGAGGCCCCGGACGATGTCCGGGCACGAGGGCGTCTCCAGTGTTCTTTGGACGATCCTTCGAGACGCCTCTTGCAGCGGCTCCTCAGGATGAGGTCGGAGGGTCCGCGAGGGAGACGGGGATGACCGTAACAAGTGCAGCCATGCCGCAGAGGCTACGGCGCCCGCCATCACGCCGCCTTTGCGAGACGCTGCCGAATGGAAAGGCGCCGCAGCTGGCGACGGAGCCAGATCCAGCTGCCGGTGACCAGAAGGCCCAAGAGTGCCACCGACGTGACGAGATTCAGGATGGAGAGCGCAAATCCGCCCCAGTTGCCCTCATGAATCAGACGCGGCCAGCTGCGAGCCATGGGAACGGCTCCCTCGCGGCTGAGGGCAACGGTTCTCATCTCCCCGTCCTCGGCCACGCGGGCCACGAGGCTGCGGCCGAAGGGGCGGATCCAGCTCAGAGACGACAGGTCGTGTTCGACCGCGAGCACGCGCACGGCCTCCCGAAGGGGCAAAGGCTGACCGGCAGTACCGGAGGAAGCCGGCGCGGGCGCGAAGGAGATGCCGAACGCCAGGAGGAGACCTGTCAGCGGAGAGAGGATCACGAGCGGCAGCAGGAACCAGGCGATACCCTTGTGCCAGCCCGACAGCGTGTTGCGCAGCCTTGGCCACCCCATGAAAATCCCGAGCGCGATGAGCGCCAGCATGGCCATCGTCGAGGCCGTCACCAGCCATCCGGCCCGCAGGAGCAGGTGCTCATGGATCTGACGCGCCGTTCCGAAGAAGTCGGAGAGCGACCGTGACGTCCGAGCCGCAGGCTCGCCCGTCGCGAGGTCGATTGCCACGCTTCCGCCGGGCTGTACGCCGTTGATCGTGAGCGTGTTCTCAATCGGGCGCAGGAAGAGCGAGCGCGCGGTGCCCTGCGGATCGTAACGCTGGAGCAGCCCTTCGACGGTTTGCATCGAGAGGGAGCCGGGCCTGATGGCGCTCTGCACCACGATGGGTTCGAAGGAGAGGATCAGCCCGCTCGCGATGACCGCCAGCAGCGGCAGCGCGAAGGTCAGAGCCACCCACCGGTGGAGACGTATCAAGAGGGCCTTGGTCATGGAGAGAGATCCAACTCCGGGCACAGGGACGCCCATGATCGTGCCGGTCGGGCAGGACCTCAAGTTAAGGTTCCGTAATGCCGCCCGTAAGCAGGCGGCGTCTGCGTGCCTCAGGCCCGTCCCCGCTCGCTCTTCGCCGTCTTGACCCGGTGCTCGATGAAGTTGCGGATCTCGCGGGTGCGGCGGTAGGGGTCGAGAACCTCCGCATCGATGCCGTGCCGCCAGGCGAGGTCGAAGCGGGAAGGATCCTTGTCGAGGTCGGTCAGGTCCTGCGCATAGGCCACGGCCTCCTCGGCGGTCCGGCAGAAGCCTTCCCTCACCAGAATCTCCGTGCGGCGGCCCAGGATGACGGCGAGTTCGCTCAAGGAGAATTCGGGGTGGTATTGCACGCCCCAGAACACGCCCCCGTCCTGGCGGATTTCGGCGGCCTGGACCTGAGAGACGGCGTTGCCGGCCAACACCGTGCAGTCGCCCGGCAGGGCCGTCACCATGTCGAGGTGGATGGCCGGCGCGTCGTAGGCCGCGGGACGCCCCTCGAGCAGAGGATGCTCCCGGCCCGCCTCGGTGGCCGTGATCCTGCGGGCGAGGCCCACCTCGCGCCCGAGCGGGTTGGACCGCACGTCCCCGTCCGCCGCGACGGCTGCCACCTGCAGGCCCCAGCAGGAGCCGAAGGACGGGGTGCGCGACGCATAGACTGCCCGCATCAGGTCGATCTGGCTGAGAATATCGGGCGTGCGGTCGTAGATGTTGAGATGCGAGCCGGTCAGCACGATTCCGTCATAGGATTCGAGCCCCGCCGCATCCGGCAGGTTCGCCCCCGCGTCCGCCGGGAAGGCGATGTCGCAGACGGCATCGCCCTCGATGGCCTGAATCACCGCCGCATACGATTCCGACGGCATGAGTCCATAGGCTTCCTTGTGGGCCTGCCTTGCGCCCCGCGTATTGCCCTCGACCACCAGAAACCTTAAGGCCATGCGTGTCACCCGCTTTCTTTCGAGCCGGTTTAGCCGAACGGCACACCGCCGCAAGCGCAATTGTATCGGACCCAAAAGTGGAAACCACTTTTGGGGTCAATCCGATACAATCTTCATACAGGGAGCGCATCGTATGGCACGGAAAACCGGATCCACTTTTCCGTACGATGCGCCAGAGAGGTCCACCCTCCGATGAAATTTCTCCAATCGCTGCGGCAAGGGTTCTGGGGGCAGGCCTATCTGCTGTTGGTCCTGACCACGCTCATGTGGGCGGGTAACGGCATCGCCGGACGGCTCGCCATCGGCGAGGTCTCGCCCATGGTGCTCACCTGCCTGCGCTGGGTGGTCGTGGTGGCGATCCTGATGCCGCTCGTGGGGCGCCAGCTCGTGGCCGAACGGGACAAGTTCAAGGAGCGCTGGCTGTTCACGCTCATCATGGGCGTCTCCGGCTTCACGGCCTTCAATGCGCTCTTCTATGCCGCCGCCCACCATACCAGCGCGGTCAATCTCACCATCTTCCAGGGCTCGATTCCCGTCTTCGTGCTCATCGGCATGATCGCCGTCTTCCGCGCCCGCGTGATCCCGCTGCAGATCATCGGCATGATCGTGACGCTGATCGGCGTGATCACGGTCTCGGTCAAAGCCGACTGGGAGATCCTGAGGACGCTCGCGATCAATATCGGCGACGTGTGGATGCTGATCGCCTGCGTGTTCTATTCGGTCTACACGCTGGGCCTGCGCTACCGCCCGGCGATGCCGGGCCTCGTGTTCTTCGCCGCCATGGCCCTGGTGGCCTTCGTCAGTTCCCTGCCCCTGGTGGGCGTGGAAATGATCCAGGGAACGGCGCAGTTTCCCACGCCCAAGGGCTGGCTCATCCTGCTCTATGTGGCGCTGATGCCCTCGCTGCTCTCGCAGATCTTCTTCATCCGCGGCGTGGAACTGATCGGCCCGACACGAGCGGGGCTTTTCGTCAATCTGGTGCCGGTGTTCGGCGCGCTGCTCGCGGTGGTTCTCCTCGGAGAGCCTTTCGCCACGTACCACGCGGTCGGCTTGGCGCTGGTGCTCGGCGGTATCTGGCTCGCGGAGCGGCGGCGGTAGGACGCGCTCCGAAGGGCATCAAACCCTCCACTGTCATCCCCGCGAAGGCGGGGATCCATAACCACGACATCCGAACGAATGGGGAGCACGGCGGCATCCGATTCAATTGTTCTGAACCGTCAGCGTTTATGGGTTCCGGGCTCGCCTGCGGCGCCCCGGAATGACACGCGCGTTTCACTAATCCGCGAACACCACCGTCTTGCGGCCGTTGAGGAGAATGCGATCCTCCAGGTGGTAGCGCACGGCCCGCGCCAGTACCCGGCGTTCGATGTCGCGGCCCTTGCGCACGAGATCTTCGGCCGAGTCGCGGTGCGTGATCGGCTCCACGTCCTGCGCGATGATCGGACCTTCGTCGAGATCGGATGTCACGTAATGTGCCGTTGCGCCGATCAGCTTCACGCCGCGCGCATGGGCCTGATGATAGGGCTTCGCGCCCTTGAAGCTCGGAAGAAACGAATGGTGGATGTTGATGCAGCGGCCCGCGAGCTTCGCCGCGAGACCGTCGGACAACACCTGCATGTAGCGCGCGAGCACCACGAGGTCGGCCTTGGAGTCGCGGATGATCTCCCAGACCTGCGCCTCCTGTTCGAGCTTGGTGTCCTTCGTGACGGGAAGGCAGTGGAACGGCACGTCGCCCAGATCCACATGGCTGTAGGTCTCGGCCGGATGGTTGGCGATGACGCCGACGGGCTCGAAATCGAGTTCGCCGATGCGCCAGCGATAGAGCAGGTCCGCGAGGCAATGGTCGAACTTCGAGACCAGCAGCATGACACGCTGCTTCCGGCCCTGATCGCTCATCGCCCATGTCATGCCGAAACGTTCGGCAAGTGGCACGAAGCCGCTTTTGAGCGCTTCGATGTCGCTCTCTCCCGTCACAGGATTGAACACGACACGCATGAAGAAGCGATCCGTCTGCGTGTCGTCGTATTGCTGCGCATCGAGGATGTTGAGGCCCGCATCCGACAGGTGACCTGCCACGGCCGCCACGATGCCGGGACGGTTCGCACAGGCGAGCGTCAGGACGAAGCGTTGCGACGGAATCGGTGCCATGATGCGTTCCTCATTCCTTCGTTTTTGGTTGCATCTTCTCTTCCGGCGAACCGGTATCCACTTCGCCGGAAGATGCGATTAGAAGCGCACCGCGCGGGCGCGCTTGACCTGCGGGATTTCCTCGATCTTGCGCAGGAGTTCATCCGACACGGGCTCGTCCACCGACACGAAGCAGATGGCATCGCCGCCGGGCTTGTCGCGGCCGAGCGCGAAAGTCGCGACGTTCACGCCGGATTCGCCGAGCAGCGTGCCGAAACGGCCGATGAAGCCGGGCTTGTCGTCGTTGCGCACGTAGATCATGTTCGGCGCGAACTCGGCATCGACCATGATGTCGCGGATTTCCGTGACGCGCGGCTTCCCGTCCTGGAACACGGTGCCGCCCGCGTGGCGCGCCATGTCCTCCGCGTCGACGATGATGCGGATGAAGCTCTCGTAATCGCGGGCCGC
Source organism: Microvirga calopogonii (assembly GCF_003347665.1). Taxonomy (GTDB): domain Bacteria; phylum Pseudomonadota; class Alphaproteobacteria; order Rhizobiales; family Beijerinckiaceae; genus Microvirga; species Microvirga calopogonii. The sequence continues at coordinate 59,159 of NZ_QDGA01000020.1, read as the reverse complement.
GCTCTCGCGCTTGACCTCTTCGACCGTGATGCCGCGCTCGCGCGCGACGATCGGCGCCGACACCATGTTGATGTCCTGCAGGAAGGGACGCAGCACGCCGGTCACCGCGGCCGACGTGAGCGCACGCGTGTTCATCTCCGCGACGTCGCCCTCGTATTCGATGCGGATGCCCTTGATCGGCGCTTCCGTGAGCTGGCCCAGGAAGGAGCCGAGCTTGTCGGCGAGCGCGACGAACGGCTTCAGGCGCGGCGCCTCCTCGGCGGTGATCGACGGGAAGTTCACGGCGTTCTGGATCGCGCCCTGCAGCAGGTAATCCGACATCTGCTCGGCCACCTGCAGCGCCACGTTCTCCTGCGCTTCCGTCGTCGCGGCGCCCAGATGCGGCGTGCAGACCACGTTGGGATGGCCGAAGAGCGGGTTCGACGTTGCAGGCTCCTCGACGAACACGTCGAAGGCCGCCCCCGCCACATGGCCGGAATCGAGCGCGGCACGCAGCGCGGCCTCGTCGACGAGGCCGCCGCGGGCGCAGTTGACGATGCGCACGCCCTTCTTGGTCTTGGCGATGTTCTCGGCCGAGAGCACGTTCTTGGTCTTCTCGGTCATCGGCACGTGCAGGGTGATGATGTCGGCGCGGCGCAGGAGGTCGTCCAGCTCCACCTTCTCGACACCGAGCTCGACCGCGCGCTCCGGCGACAGGAACGGATCGTAGGCGATCACCTTCATGCGCAGGCCGATGGCGCGATCGGCCACGATGGAGCCGATATTGCCGCAGCCGATCACGCCGAGCACCTTGGCGGTGAGCTCGACGCCCATGAAGCGGTTCTTCTCCCACTTGCCGGCCTGCGTGGAGGCATCGGCCTGCGGGATCTGGCGCGCGAGCGCGAACATCATCGCGATGGCGTGCTCGGCCGTGGTGATGGAATTGCCGAAGGGCGTGTTCATGACGATGATGCCCTTCGCCGTGGCGGCGGGAATCTCGACATTGTCGACGCCGATGCCGGCGCGGCCGATCACCTTCAGGTTCTTCGCCTGTTCGAGGATCTTCGCCGTCACCTTGGTGGCGGACCGGATGGCGAGGCCATCGTAGTCGCCGATGATGGCGGCGAGCTTGTCCTTGTCCTTGCCGAGATCGGGCTGGAAGTCGACCTCGATGCCGCGATCCTTGAAGATCTGCACGGCGGCGGGGGAGAGAGCGTCGGAGATGAGAACGCGGGGAGCGGGCATGGTGCACCTCGGATGTGCCGCCCCTTCTACCCTCCCCTTGAGGGGGAGGGTCGGCTCGAAGAGCCGGGGTGGGGTGAACGGCGCTGTCGGTTTGATTGGCTGGGCGTTTTAAAGGCGACGATGACGGGCGGCGCTGCCATCCCACCTCGCCGCCCTTATGGGCGTCGACCCTCCCCCTCAAGGGGAGGATTAAGGCGCATCAAGCCGCTTTCGCGAGCTTCGCCTTTTCCTGCGCGAAGGCCCAGTCGAGCCAGGGCGTCAGGGCTTCGAGGTCGGATTGCTCGACCGTCGCGCCGCACCAGATGCGAAGGCCGGGAGGGGCATCGCGGTAAGCGCCGATGTCGAGGGCGACGCCCTCCTTGTCGAGCGCGGATGTAATGCCCTTGGCGACCTGCGCCACGGCCTCGGGACCTTTGGCGACCACATCCGGATCGGCGATGACGAGGCACACGCTGGTGTTGGAGGCCGTCGCCGGAACCTTCGCGAGATTGGCGATCCACGGCGTCTTCGCCACCCAGTCATGGATGACCTTGGCGTTGGCATCGGCCTTGGCGACGAGCGCGTTCAGCCCGCCGATGGACTTCGCCCATTCGAGCGCGTCGATGTAATCCTCGACCGCGAGCATCGACGGCGTGTTGATGGTCTCGCCCTCGAAGATGCCTTCGATGAGCTTGCCGCCCTTGGTCATGCGGAAGATCTTCGGCAGCGGCCAGGCGGGCTTGTAGGTCTCGAGCCGCTCCACCGCGCGGGGCGAGAGGATGAGCATGCCGTGGGCCGCCTCGCCGCCCAGCACCTTCTGCCAGGAGAAGGTGACCACGTCGAGCTTCGAAAAATCGAGCTTCTGCGCGAAGGCCGCCGAGGTGGCGTCGCAGATGGTCAGTCCTTCGCGGTCGGCCGCGATCCAGTCGGCGTTCGGCACGCGCACACCGGAGGTGGTGCCGTTCCAGGTGAAGACCACGTCGCGTTTCTTCGTATCGACCTGGGCAAGATCCGGAAGCTCGCCGTAAGGCGCGTTGATGACGCGGGCATCGGACAGCTTGAGCTGCTTCACCACGTCCGTGACCCAGCCCTCGCCGAAGCTTTCCCAGGCCAGCATGTCGACCGGGCGGCCCCCCAGCATCGACCACAGCACCATCTCGACGGCGCCGGTATCGGAGGCGGGCACGATGCCGATGCGGTAATCGGCCGGCACCTCCAGCACCTCGCGGGTGAGGTCGATGGCGAGCTTCAGGCGCGCCTTGCCGAGCTTCGCGCGGTGCGAGCGGCCGAGGCTTTCGGTCTTCAGGTTTTGCAGAGACCATCCGGGGCGCTTCGCGCAGGGGCCGGACGAAAAGAAAGGCGCGCGCGGGCGCGCGGCGGGCAGGTTCGTCATGTGATCCATCCTTACAGATGGGCGCCTCTCGGTGGGGAGAGGTGTCCCGCCAACCGGTATGAATGAGGCGAAAGCCACGGTCAAGGCGCCTTTTGGCGGGGCAAGTCTTCAGATTACGAAATCGTAATACAAAACATCGTGTTTGCTGCGTTATGTTCGCAGCACTTGGCATGTATTATGCTAGGACCACTTCCGACAATTACGACCAAGAAGCCAATAAGGTCGAACGACTGAGTTAGGAGCGAGCATGCGTGTGTCCGGTCAACTCGCTGTCATTGCCGTGCTGGGGGCAGCAGGCTTTGGCGGCTGGTACGCCTACCAGGGCGGCCATTTGGCCAATCTGCCCGTGATCGGCGCGTATGTGGGCCAACCCGCTGGCCAGCAGGCCGTCCAGGGCGGGCGTGGACGGGGTGGCCCGACCGGCCCCGCCACGGTCGACGTCGATACGGTCAAGACCGGGCGCATCGTCGAGATCCGGGAATCGGTCGGCACGGTGCGTGCCTATGAATCGATCACCGTGACCGCCAAGGTGGCAGGCATCGTGGGCGAGATCGGCTTCAACGAGGGCCAGAAGGTCAAGGCCGGGGACATGCTGGTCCAGTTCGACGCCGCCGAGCGCCGGGCCGAGATCGAGCAGGCCAATGCCGAGGCGAGCCGCGCCGAAGCGCTCCGGAACGAAGTCGCCATCAAGCTGGAGCGCGCCCAGGCTTTGAGCCGCACCGGCGCCGGCACCGGCGCCCAGGTCGAGGACCTCACGGCCCAGATGAAATCCCTGGAGGGGTCGATCGCCTCCGCTCGCGCCCAGCGCAAGGCCGCGGAAGCCCGGCTCGAGGATCTGATGATCCGCGCGCCCTTTGCCGGCCGCGTCGGCACCCGCTCCGTCTCGCTCGGCGCCTATGTGGCCCCGGGCACCCGCATCACCTCCCTCGACGACCTGTCCAAGATCCGCCTCGACTTCGCGGTGCCGGAAAACCTCCTGGGCCGTCTCAAGCCCGGCCAGACGGTCAACGCCACCTCGGCGGCCTATAAGGGCCGCACCTTCAAGGGCAGCGTTTCCACCATCGACCCGCGCGTGGACCAGACGACCCGCACGGCGCGCCTGACGGCCGAGTTCGATAATGCCGACGAGGCCCTGAAACCCGGCATGTTCCTGTCGGTGGCCCTCGAGGTTTCGACCAAGGACGACGCCGTCGTGGTGCCGGAGGAGGCCATCGTCAGCGAAGGCCTGCGGCACATCATCTATCCGGTGAAGGACAGCAAGGTGGAGCGCCGCGTCATCACCATCGGCCAGCGCCAGGGCGGCAAGGTCGAGGTGGTCGAGGGGCTCAAGGCCGGCGAGTCCATCGTCGTCCTGGGCGTCCAGCGCGTGCGCCCCGGGGCCGAGGTCGTCGCCCGCCCCGTGGGCTCGGGCGCGCCGGCCGCTCCCGCTCCGGCGGCCAACCGGGAGCAGCCCTCCCGCTCCTCATTGAACGTACCGCAAGCCATCGGCGCCGCCCAGGCCGCCGAGCGGAAGTGAACCAGTTCGTGTCATCCCCGGCGGTCCGCAAGACCGGGAAGGGGATCCATGGTGCCAAGCGTAATCATGGATCCCCTTCCCTCGCTTTGCTCGCCGGGGATGACAGCAAGTGCTTTATCAAAGACTTGATCCTAACCTGAATCGACCAGAGCCATGCAGGTTTCAGACCTCTTCATCCGCCGTCCCGTCTTCGCCGTCGTGGTCAGTCTGCTGCTGATCGTGGGCGGCCTAGCAGCGCTCATGAACCTGCCGGTTCGCGAGTACCCGCAGGTCGACCGCCCGGTCGTTTCGGTCTCCACGGTCTATCGCGGCGCCTCGAACGAGGTGATCGAGAGCCGGGTGACGGAGATCATCGAGGGCGCGGTCGCGGGCATCGAAGGTATCCGCCAGATCACGTCGCAGAGCCAGAACGACCGCTCGTCGGTCTCCATCGAGTTCGAGGTCTCCCGCGATCCGGAAGCCGCCACCTCCGACGTGCGCGACGCCATCTCCCGCATCACCGGACGGCTCCCGGACGGGGCCGACACGCCGGTGGTCCGCAAGGTCGATGCCAATGCCTCGGCCATCCTGTGGGTGGGCGTCACGTCCACCAGCCTGGATGCGCTCGAACTCAGCGACTTCCTCAAGCGCGTCTACGTCGATCGCCTGTCCACCGTGCCGGGCGTCGCCAACGTGAACCTCAGCGGCGAGCGGCGCTACGCCATGCGGATCTGGGTCGACCGGCCGGCGCTCGCCGCCCGCGGCCTCACGGTTCAGGATCTCGAAACCGCCATCAAGCGCCAGAACGTGGAGCTGCCGGGCGGCCGGATCGAGTCCAGCCAGCGCGAATTCACCGTCAAGACCGATTCCCGCCTCGCGACCCCCGAGCAGTTCCAGCAGGTGATCGTCACCAACAAGAACGGCTACCTGGTCCGGCTCGGCGAGGTCGCCCAGGTCGAGGTGGGGCCGGAGGACACGCGCTTCGAATTCTACCAATCCGGCGAGACCGCCATCGGCCTCGGAGTCGTGCGCCAATCGATCGCCAACACGCTGTCCGTGGTCGACGGCGTGCGCAAGGAGCTGGAGGAGCTCAAGGGCTCCCTGCCGCCCGGCACGACGGCGGAAGTCGCCTATGACGAAAGCCAGTTCATCCGCGCCTCCATCGAGGGCGTGCTGCACACCCTCGTGGAAGGCGTGGCGCTCGTGATCCTGGTGATCCTGCTCTTCCTGCGCGACTGGCGCTCCACCATCGTGGCCATGGTGGCGATCCCCGTGTCGATCATCGCGGCCTTCATGGTCATGGCCTTCTTCGGCGCCTCCATCAACGTGCTGACCCTGCTCGCCATCGTGCTGGCCATCGGCATCGTGGTGGACGACGCCATCGTGGAGATCGAGAACGTGCACCGGCGCATCGAGGAGGGCCAGCCGCCGCTGCTCGCCTCCTTCGACGGCGCCCGCGAGATCGGCTTCGCGGTGATCGCCACCACGGCGACCCTCATGGCCGTGTTCGTGCCGCTCGCCTTCATGACCGGCAACACCGGCAAGCTCTTCCGCGAATTCGGCATCACGCTCGCCGCCTCGATCTTCTTCTCGGGCGTCGTGGCGCGCACGCTGACCCCGATGCTGTGCTCCAAGCTCATGGTGCCCGCCCATGGCCGGATCCAGCGCATGACCGAGCCGCTCTTCGAGAAGATGAACGGCGGCTATCGCTGGCTGCTTTCCCGCGCCCTGAGGGCTCCGGTGATCATTCTCTTCGTCGGCTTCCTGGTGTCGCTGTCGGCCTATGGCCTGTTCCAGTCCCTGCCGAAGGAGTTCGCCCCGACGGAGGACCGCGGCGCCATCATCGTCCGCCTCCAGGCCCCGGAAGGCGCGAGCCTCGACTATACCCGCGACCGGGTGAAGGAGGTCGAGAAGGCCCTCATGCCCCTGCAGGAGCAGGGCCTCGTCGCCTCGATGCTGAGCCAGGTCGCTCCGGGCTTCGCCCGCCCCTCCCCGGTCAACGAAGGCATCGTGATCGTGCGCCTCGTGCCATGGGAGGAGCGCACCCAGACCCAGCAGGACATCGTGCGCCAGATGACGCCGAAGGTGTCGAACTTCCCCGGCGCGCGCGTCTCGGTCGTCAATCCGCCCGCCTTCGGCGGCGCGGGCGGCTTCGGCCAGCCAATCCAGTTCGTGCTCGGCGGGCCCGATTACGAAACGATCCGCGGCTGGCGCGACATCGTCATGCAGAAGGCCCAGGAGACCGGCAAGTTCGTCAACATGGACTCCAACTACCGCGAGTCGCAGCCGGATATCCGCGTGCAGATCGACCGCCAGCGCGCCGCCGATCTCGGCGTCTCCGTGGAGGATATCGGCAACACGCTCCAGCTGATGTTCGGTGAGACCGAGATCTCCACCTTCGTCAGCCGCGGCGACGAATATCCGGTGATCATGCGGGCCCGCGCCCAGGACCGGGCGACGCCCAACGACCTCACCAACACCTTCGTGCGCGCTGCCAACGGCGAGCTCGTTCCGCTCTCCTCCTTCGTCACCCTGACGGAATCGGCCGCCCCGCAGGCCCTGAACCGGTTCGACCGCCTGCGGTCGATCACGATCCAGTCGTCGCTGGCGCCGGGCGTCTCCATCGGCGAAGGCCTGGACATTCTCCAGCAGATCGTGCGCGACAACCTGCCGGCGGAGGTGCGCATCGGCTACACGGGCCAGTCCAAGGACTTCCTGGATTCGACCGGCGCGATCTACCTGACCTTCGCCATGGCGCTCCTGGTGGTGTTCCTGGTGCTGGCCGCGCAGTTCGAGAGCTGGATCAACCCGTTCATCATCATGCTCACCGTGCCGCTCGCGGTGACCGGCGGATTGCTGGCCCTGTTCATCACGGGCCAGACGCTCAACATCTACAGCCAGATCGGCATGATCCTGCTCATCGGCCTCATGACCAAGAACGGCATCCTGATCGTCGAGTTCTCGAACCAGCTGCGCGAGCGCGGGTATTCGGTGCGGGATGCGGTGGTCGAGGCCTCGGTCCTGCGCCTGCGACCGATCCTGATGACCTCGATCGCCATGATCGGCGGCGCCATCCCGCTCGCCCTGTCGACCGGCGCCGGCGCCGAGGCGCGCAACGCCATCGGCTCGGTGATCGTCGGCGGCGTCACGGTCTCGACCATGCTGACGATGCTCGTGGTCCCGTCGATCTACCTGCTCATCGGCGGCTTCACCAAGCCCGCCACCTATGTGAGCGAGCTGCTCGACAAGCTCCGCGCCGAGACGGGCCAGGTCGCCCACGGCGAGGACCTGCCGTCGCGCACGAAGCAGGTGCCGCCCGCGCAGGCGGCGGAGTGATGGGGGCTTAGACTGTATCTTCCCAAGCCCTCATCCTGAGGGCCGCCGGAGGCGGCGTCTCGAAGGACGAGGGCGCCTCCGGAGAGCACTGGATCCGGAGAGCACTGGATCCTCCTTCGAGACGCAGCTGCGCTGCTCCTCAGGATGAGGTTGGGAGTTAAAGCAGCCTCTTTGAAGCGCTCAAAGCAAAAGCCCCGGCGAGCATCTCGCCGGGGCTTTTGCTTTGAGACAGAAACGGTAGCGCGTTTTACGCCGCAGCCTTGGACGCCGCCTGGGTGACGGCTTCCACCACGTCGTCCACCACGCGGTTGACGAGGTCCGCGTTGTCGCCCTCACCCATGACGCGAATGACGGGTTCCGTGCCGGACGGGCGGATCACGAGGCGGCCGGCATTGCCGAGGGTCTCGCGCCCGGACTCGATCGCCTTGATGACCGAGGCCTCCTGCAGGGGCTTGCCGGACTTGTAGCGTACGTTCTTGAGCACCTGCGGCAGCGGCTCGAAGCAATGGCAGACTTCGGAGACGGGCTTGCCGAGGCTCTTGACCACCGCCAGGAGCTGGAGGGCCGCCACGAGGCCGTCGCCGGTGGTGGTGTAGTCGGACATGATGATGTGGCCCGACTGCTCGCCGCCGAGATTGTAGCCGTTGGCCCGCATATGCTCGAGCACGTAACGGTCGCCGACGGCGGTGCGCACGAGGCCGAGGCCCATGCCGTTCAGGAAGCGCTCCAGGCCGAGATTGGACATGATCGTCGCGACGATGCCGGCCTGCGAGAGGCGGCCGTCCTCCTTCCAGGAGCGGGCGACGACGCCCATGAGCTGGTCGCCATCGACCTTGTGGCCCTTCTCGTCGACGATCAGAACCCGGTCGGCGTCGCCGTCGAGGGCGATGCCGACATCGGCGCGCAGCTCGCGCACCTTGTGGATCAGGGCATCCGGCGCGGTGGAACCGACATCGTGGTTGATGTTGAAGCCGTTGGGCTCGACGCCGATGGACACGACCTCGGCGCCCAGCTCCCACAGGGCCTCCGGGGCGACCTTGTAGCCGGCGCCGTTGGCGCAATCGATCACGACGCGCATGCCTTCCAGGTCGATCTGGCGCGGCAGGGTGCGCTTGGCGAACTCGATATAGCGGGCCTGGACGCTCTCGATGCGCTTGGCGCGGCCGAGGGTGGCGGAATCGGCCAGGCGCCGCGTGAGGTCGGAATCGATCAGAGCCTCGATCTGAAGCTCCATTTCGTCGCTCAGCTTGAACCCGTCGGGGCCGAACAGCTTGATGCCGTTGTCCTCGTAGGGGTTGTGGGAGGCGGAAATCATGACTCCCAGGTCGCAGCGCATGGAACGCGTCAACATGGCGACGGCCGGGGTCGGGATCGGGCCGAGCAGGAGCACGTCCATGCCGACCGAGGTGAACCCGGCCTGGAGAGCCGATTCGATCATGTAGCCGGACAGCCGCGTGTCCTTGCCGATCACGACCCGGTGACGGTACTCGCCGCGCTGCTGGAACATGAGACCCGCCGCCTGTCCGACCTTGAGGGCCAGATCCGGCGTGATGATCCCGTTGGCGCGGCCCCGAATTCCGTCCGTCCCGAAGTATTTACGCACGTGCCTTGTCTCCGCATTCCGTAGCGCCAATCCACGCTTTGGCTTTTTCAAAGCAACCTCCCCGAATTCGGTCAAGGCTCTCGGGCCAATGCGTGCCATCACAAGTGATAAGCGATTGTTACAGCCTCAAGCCCGCCCCTTAGGGAGTATTAGATCTTTGAGGTAAACAAAAAAGAACGCCCGCCGGATGGCGGGCGCCCTGAATTTTACAGACCGGTTGCGCCTTTAGGCCTGCGGCTGGGGCTCCATGCCCCCGTCGCTCTCCCGTGGCCGGCCGCGGCCGGCGGTGGGCACGGCGGAGCCGCGGCTGGGGGGGACGGCCTCGCCGGTATCGCGCACCGGGGGCTGGCCATCGAGGAGATTGCGGATCTCGTCGCCGGTCAGAGTCTCGTATTCGAGCAGGCCGCGAGCCAGGGCCTCAAGCTCGTGCGCCTTCTCGGTCAGGATGCGGCGGGCGTCGTTCAACCCGTCCTCGACCAGGCGGCGGACCTCCGAGTCGATCTTCTGGGCGGTGGCCTCCGACACGTTCTGCTGACGGCCCATCTGCATGCCGAGGAACACCTCGTCCTGATTCTCGCCATAGGCGACGGTGCCGAGTTCGGGCGAGAAGCCCCACTTGGTCACCATCATGCGGGCGAGACGGGTCGCCTGCTCGATGTCCGACTGGGCGCCCGAGGTGACCTTCTCCTTGCCGAAGATCATCTCCTCGGCGATGCGGCCGCCCATCATGATGGCGAGACGCGAGGTCATCTGCTCGTAGGACATGGACAGCTTGTCGCGCTCGGGCAGCTGCATGACCATGCCCAGTGCGCGGCCACGCGGGATGATGGTGGCCTTGTGCACCGGGTCGGTCGCCGGGACGTTGAGCGCCACGACGGCATGGCCGGCCTCGTGATAGGCGGTCAGGCGCTTCTCGTCGTCGGTCATGACGAGGGTGCGGCGCTCGGCGCCCATCATCACCTTGTCCTTGGCGTCCTCGAACTCGCGCATGGTGACGATGCGCTTGCCGCGGCGGGCGGCCAGCAGCGCCGCCTCGTTGACGAGGTTCATCAGGTCCGCGCCCGAGAAGCCCGGGGTACCGCGGGCGATGACCTTCAGGTCCACGTCGGGCGCCAGCGGCACCTTGCGCACGTGGACGCGCAGGATCTTCTCGCGGCCGACCACGTCCGGGTTCGGGACGACGATCTGGCGGTCGAAGCGGCCCGGGCGCAGGAGCGCCGGGTCGAGCACGTCGGGACGGTTGGTGGCCGCGATGATGATCACGCCCTCGTTGGCCTCGAAGCCGTCCATCTCCACCAGGAGCTGGTTGAGGGTCTGCTCGCGCTCGTCGTTGCCGCCGCCGAGGCCGGCACCGCGATGGCGGCCGACCGCGTCGATCTCGTCGATGAAGATGATGCAGGGGGCGTTCTTCTTCGCCTGCTCGAACATGTCGCGCACGCGGGAGGCGCCGACGCCGACGAACATCTCGACGAAGTCGGAGCCCGAGATGGTGAAGAACGGCACGTTGGCCTCGCCGGCGACCGCGCGGGCGGTCAGGGTCTTACCGGTGCCGGGAGGGCCGACGAGCAGCACGCCGCGCGGGATGCGGCCGCCGAGGCGCTGGAACTTCTGCGGGTCGCGCAGGAACTCCACGACCTCCTGCAGGTCTTCCTTGGCCTCGTCGATGCCGGCGACGTCGTCGAAGGTGACGCGGCCATGGGCCTCCGTCAGCAGCTTCGCCTTGGACTTGCCGAAGCCCATGGCCCGGCCGGCGCCGCTCTGCATCTGGCGCGACAGGAACACCCAGGCGCCGATGAAGAGCGCGATGGGCAGGATGTTCATGAGGACCGCGATGAACCAGGGGGTCGAATCCGACTGCGGACGGGCGGTGATCTGCACGCCCTTCTGCTGCAGCTTCGTCACGAGCATCGGGTCGCTCGGCGCATAGGTCGTGAAGGTGCGGCCGTCCGTATAGGTGCCGCTGATCTCCGGACCGGAGATGACGACGCTGGTGATGCGTCCGGCATCGGCCTCGCTGAGGAGCTGGCTGTAGGCGATATCGCTGCCGCCGCCCCGTTGGCCCGGGCTCTGGAAAAGGGTCACGAGCGCCAGCACCAGGAGGAAGATGACGACCCACAAGGCGAAGTTGCGGAAATTTGAATTCATCGGATCAGGTTCTGCCCCAGAGGGAGATGAAGCGCGAGGAGGTCTCCCCGTGCGGTTAAACTCAATGTAGGCACACCGTCTCGCCTTGCCAAGGGAATGCGGCGCCTATACGGCGCGATCCGATAACGTTGGCTAAGAGTTTTGGCTAACGGCCCCGCCGCCTCGGCGGTTCCGGCCTGATCGACACCCTACCCGAAGGATCCAGCCGCACGAGCGCTCCAGCGACTGTGAGGCTCAAGGCCTGCCCTGCTCCAATGGCCCTCCTCAGACGCTCCGCGCAGGATTCGAGCCTGTTCAAACGGCTGTTGTCGAGCGCGAGCCCGGCCCTTGACAGGGCCTGCTCCAAGACCCGCAGGGCAATTTCGAAAGGCTCGCTTGCAAGGATGCCGCCCTCGAACGAGAGATGACCGCCCGCATCGGAGAACCCTGCCCGCTCCAGGGCCTCCCGCGCCTTGAGGTCGAGGGCTTCGTCGGCGCGGGCGGCTCGCTCGGCGAAACGCGCCAGGCGGTCAGCGTCGAGCCCCTCCGCCGCCAGCAGCGGCATGAGCCCGCGCCAGCGGACACGGGCATAGAGCGCATTGGCATTGGACGGATCCTCGACGAAGCGCCAGCCTTGGCCCCGGCAGAGATCGAGCAGGCGCGCCTTCGGCCAGTCGAGCAAGGGCCTCGCATGGATGATGCCGTGACGCTCCGTCTCCCGGCGCATGCCGGAGAGCCCTGACAGGCCCGAGCCCCGGGCCAGGCGCATCATCACCGTCTCGGCCTGATCGTCGAGGGTATGGGCCGTGACGAGATGCGATGCCCCGGCCGCATGCGCGTGGTCGGCGAGGAGCCGATAGCGAGCATCGCGCGCGGCCGCCTGGATTCCGGTCCGGGGCTTGTCTCCCGTCCAGGCGAGAATCCGGTGAGGCAGGCCCAGGGCGCCGGCCTCCCGCGCGACGAAAGCGGCCTCCTCGGCAGCCTCGGGCCGCAGGCCATGGTCGATTGTGGCGACGAGAACGGGAGGCCGTGAACCCGCTTCATGCCAGCGGGCGAGCAGGTGCATCAGGGCGGTCGAATCGGGCCCGCCGGACACGGCCGCCACGATGCCCGAGGCCTGGTTCAAGGAAGCGAAAAGGTGCTCCAGCCCTTCAACCGAGAGCGCATCGTCGGGAGGTGGAGGCGAGGCCATCGTTCGGCTCTGGTCGAAAATCGTCAGCGGCTCAGCTGCACTTGATGCGCTTCTGCTCGCGGTCGGACGCCTGACGGACGGGAGCGGAGGCCTGAGGATACTTGCGGTCGAGCTCCGCCAGGACGGCGCAGGCACGATCCTTGGCGCCGAGCCCGTTCAGGGAGATGCCGAGCCGCAGGAGGGCATCGGGCGCCTTGGCGGCATCGGGATGTTCGGCGGAGACGTTCAGGAACTGCTCGGCGGCCTCGCGATAGCGGCCGCGCTGGAGATAGGTCTCGCCCAGCCAGAAGGTCGCCTCAGGCACCAGCTTGTCGCGGGGATTGGACTGAAGGAAGCGGCGAAAGCCCATCTCGGCCTGGTCGTATTGCTTCTGCGAGAAGGAGGCATAGGCCGCGTCGAAGTCGGAGCGCGGGTTGCCCACGCTCGTCGCCGCGACGCTCGGGCCGGGGCGCTCCGCAAGAGCTCCCTGCGGCAGGGCGGTCATGCTGTCATGCCCGCCGCCATCCATCGGAGCGCCGTCGAGGCCGCCCTGTTCGTCCTGCTCGATCAGCTCCGCGAGCTGCCCGCCGGGCAGCGGCACGGGACGATTCGCGTCTGCCGTCAGCGGAGCGGACGGCGCCGTGGTGCCGAGTGGACGCGGAGCGCCGGGCGCATCCGGCGTCTCGGACGGATCGAACACGTCGCTGCGTCGCTGCGGCTGGGCCGGAGCCGGAGCCGGAGCCGGCTGGGCGGGGCGCGAGGGCGTTGCCGTTGGCGGCGTGGAAGGACGCGAACCGCCGCTCCGCTCCTGGAACCGGAACTCCACGTCCTCCTGGAACTTGCGGAGCTGCTCCTTGAGCTGGCGGTTTTCGTACTGGAGCTGCTCCATCTGGCCGGAGAGCTGGCGGAACTGGCTCTCGAGCCGGTTCAGGCGCACGATCGCATCAGCGGCATCCTGCGCGGCGGCAGGAAAAACCGAAGTGGCGGCCAGAGTGAGAGCAAAGGCGGAAAAGACAAACAGGCGTCGAAACATGCTGGGATACCGTGAGGGTCCTCGAACGAGGAGGCCGATAACACAAAAGCGCCGCCACGGCGAGAATGTGGCGGCGCTTTGCGGGTTCACGAGGGCTTGAATGAGCATCGGACCCAAAAGTGGAATCCACTTTTGGGATCGAATCCGATGCTCTTCCTCTTGGCTGGCGCATCGTTCGGGCGGAAAACCGGATCCACTTTTCCGCACGATGCGCTAGGTGGGGCCTTATGCCCCGGCCCCGCCGCCGAGCACGGTGACCGCGCGGCGGTTCTGCGACCAGCAGGAGATGTCGTTGCAGACCGCCACCGGACGTTCCTTGCCGTAGGACACGGTGCGGAAGCGGTTGCCCGGGATGCCGCGGGAGATCAGGTAGTCGCGGACGACCTGGGCGCGGCGGGCCGAAAGCGAGTAGTTGTACTCGCGGGTGCCGCGCTCGTCCGCATGACCTTCGAGGATGAAGGTGTATTGCGGGTAGCGCTGCAGCCACTGGGCCTGCTTGTCGAGGGTCGCGACGGCCGTGGGGGTGAGGTCGGTCGAATCGGTCTCGAAGAACACGCGGTCACCCACGTTCACGACGAAATCCTGGGCGCTCCCCGGAGTGGCGGCACCGCCGGCGCCGAAGCCTCCGGCTCCGTCGGCCATACCATCTTTGTTGGACGAACACGCCGCCGCCCCGAGGGCGAGGACGATAGCAGCGGCGAACTTGACGGCGCGCAGCGTCATCATTGGCAATACTCCTTACACATACGTTTGCCGAACGTTGTGTCTTTCATATCGGGAGGATGGTTAAGGGAGGGTTCCGTCAACCGCGAAGGGACTCGGGGGATTAAGGTGAATTATGGCCAAGTTGTGGAAGTTGGGGTTAGGGTTAACCGACCGTGAACGGTTTCGGGTCGCGTGGTTTATTCCTACCCTTTGGTCAGGTCCGCAGGATCAAGGTGAAGGCGGATGAAGCTGGGCTGCTGCCGATTGCCGGTTTCGAGCGTTGAGAGGTCATGAACATCGTGACGACCCAGCCCGGAAGCCATGCGCATCCCTACCGCAAAGCCCTTGACGACCTGCGCCTCGAGCGTGCGTTCTCGCGCATCGCCGACAGCGACCTGCGCCAGGGCAACGCCATCGCCCTACTCCGGGACTCGCGGGAAAACTATCCCGCCTGGCTGCAGGCGATCCGATCGGCGAAGGATGTCATCCATTTCGAGAACTTCATCATCGCCGACGACGACACGGGCCGCGAGTTCGCGGAAGCCCTGATGGAGCGCGCGCGCGCCGGCGTGCGGGTGCGCGTGCTCTACGACTGGCTCGGCTCCTCCTTCCGCGCCTTGCCCCATTACTGGCGGCGCCTGCGGGAGGCGGGCGTCGAGGCCCGCGTTTTCAATCCGCCCCGCCTGACCGATCCGTTCTGGATCCGCCGCAACCATCGCAAGCTGATCACCGTCGACGGGCGCATCGCCTTCGTGTCGGGCCTGTGCATCTCCGACAACTGGGTGGGCAAGAACGGCGCGGAGCCGTGGCGCGACACGGGACTCTCTCTCGAAGGCCCGGTGGTTGCCGACCTCGATGCGACCTTTGCCGAGAGCTGGGTTCTCGCCGGCATGAAGCCGATCCCGAAATCCGAGCTGCCGCACGCCGACCTGATCCCGCAGGCCGGTTCGGTGGCCGCTCGTGTGATCAGCGGCGAGCCCGGCATGTTCCGGACCTACCGGGTCGACCAGTTCATCGCCGCGACGGCCCAGCGCAACCTGTGGCTCACGGACGCCTATTTCGTCGCCACCACCTCCTATGTGCAGGCTTTGGGCGAAGCGGCGCGCGACGGGGTGGACGTGCGCCTCCTCGTTCCCGGATCGAGCGACGTCCCCGCCCTGCAGCCGGTGGTGCGCGCCGGCTACCGCTCGCTGATCGAGGCCGGGATCAGGGTCTTCGAATGGAACGGCTCGATGCTCCATGCCAAGACCGCCGTGGTCGACGGCCGCTGGGCGCGGGTCGGTTCCACCAATCTCAACATCGCCAGCTGGGCGACCAACTGGGAACTCGACGTGGTGGTCGAGGATGCCGATTTCGCCGAGGCCATGGAGGCGATGTACCTGGAGGATCTGGCCAACGCGACCGAGATCGTTCCCGGCTGGCAGTCGAGGCGCCGTCAGGCCAAGAACATGCGTTCGCGCCGCGGCCATCGCTTCAAGAAAGGCGGCGTCCGCAGGCTGGCGGCCGGCGCTCTCGCCCTGTCGAGCACGGTCGGCAAGGCGGTCGGTTCGCGCTCGCTCACGGCCACCGAGGCCAGCAGCGTCGCCATCATCGGCGGCGCGCTGCTGGCGCTCGCCGTCCTGGTGACGGTCTTCCCCGTCCTGATCGTGTCGCCGATCGTCATCGGCCTCATCTGGCTCGGGGCCGCGCTCCTGATCCGCGCCTTCCGCCTCAAGCGCCGCGTGCGCCTCAGGCGCCGCAAGCTTGCCCTGCGGCGCAGGCTGACCAAGATCAGACAGAGCGAGACTTCGCCAGGAGAGTAGAAGAGCCGAAAGAAGAACAAGGAAACCAACGGTCAAGCTTGACGTTGCTCTTGAAGGCTGAATGTCCCTTTTCGAGGAGGACTTCCTATGGCTACAGGCACCACCGGCCCTTTCGATACCCTTGACCGCACCCACGCCATGAGCCGGCTTCTGGCGCAGAACTGGTGGGCGCTCGCGCTCCGGGGCGTCTTCGCGATCATCTTCGCACTCATCGCCTTCTTCATGCCCGGAGCCACGCTCCTGTCCCTGGTCTGGGTGTTCGCCGCCTATATGCTGGTCGACGGCGTGTTCGGGATCGTTGCCGCCGTCAGGGCCGCTTCCAACAACCAGCGCTGGGGTCTTCTGATCCTCGAAGGCATCCTGAACATCCTGGTCGGCGTCATCGCCTTCATGATGCCGGGGCTGACGGTGGTGTTCTTCGTCACCCTGATGGCCGTGTGGTCGCTGATCACCGGCGTCCTGATGATCGTCGCGGCCTTCAAGCTGAACCCGGCCTATGGCCGAGGCTGGCTGATCTTCAGCGGCATCGTGTCGGTTCTCTTCGGCGTCGCGCTGCTGGTCGCGCCCCTCGTCGGCGCCGTGGTGCTGACCTGGTGGCTGGGAGCCTACGCGCTCGTGTTCGGCATCTCCCTTCTGATGCTCGCCTTCAAGCTCAAGGGCTACAAGGACGAACCCAGCGGCGCGACGTCGATGCGGGCCTGAGCATGAAAAAGGGCCCTCTCGGGGCCCTTTTTCTCGTCTGATCAGTTGCTCTGCCGGCTTTCGCTCAGCAGCGGCGACCAGGTCGGGTCGGATGCGAAGGACGGGGTCGGCACCGGCTGCTCCACGCGGCCGGTGATGTCGACCATGTAGAGCTTGCCGCCGGCCTGTCCGCCCGGATCGCGGAAGAACAGGATGTACTGGCCGTTCGGCGCCCAGGTCGGGCTCTCGTTGTGGAAGCCTTCCGTCAGGATGCGCTCGCCCGAGCCGTCCGGCTTCATGATGCCGATGGCGAAGCCGCCCGCGCGCTGCTTCGTGAAGGCGATGTAGTCACCGCGCGGCGACCAAGCCGGCTGCGAATAGGAACCGTCGCCGAAGGAGATGCGGCGCTGGTTCGAGCCGTCCGCGTTCATGGCGTAGATCTGCTGCTTGCCGCCGCGGTCGCTCTCGAACACGATCTGGCTGCCGTCCGGCGAGAAGGACGGCGAGGTGTCGATGGCGGCGGTCGAGGTCAGGCGCGTGGTGGCGCGCGAGCCCAGGTCCATCATGAAGATGTTGGCATTGCCGCCCTGCTGCAGGCTCAGGACGATGCGCTGTCCGTCCGGCGCGAAGCGGGGCGAGGAGGCCATGTCGGGGAAGTTGCCGAGTACCTGGCGGGTGCCGGTCTCCAGGTTGATCACCTGGACGCGCGGCTGCTGGCCCTCGACCTGGGCCGAATAGGTGATGTCCTGCGTGGCCGGCGAATAGCGCGGCGTCACCACGGACGTGTCGCCCTGAGTCAGGTAGCGCACGTTCGCGCCGTCCTGGTCCATGATCGCGAGCCGCTTGCGGCGGTTCTCCTTCGGGCCCGATTCATCGACGAACACGATGCGCGTGTCGAAGAAGCCGCCGAAGCCCGTCACCTTGGTGTAGACCGCGTCCGAAATGATGTGGCCGACGCGGCGCCAGAAATTGGCGTCGGTCACGTATTGCTGGCCGGCGAGTTGCTGGCCCGATTCGATGTCCCACAGGCGGAATTCCGCGCGAAGACGGCCCGAGGGATCGCGCGACACGCGGCCGGTCACGAGAGCCTGCGCGCCCGCCATCTTCCAGGCGTCGAAACGCGGGGCGGCGTCGAAGGACGGACGCTCCGGGAAACGCGACTTGTCGAGCGGCGCGAAATAGCCCGAGCGCTGCAGGTTGCTCGTGATGATGCCGGAGACCCGCTGACCGAGATCGCCCTCGCCGGAGAAATCGGCAACGGCGATGGGCATGGGCTGGAACTGCCCGCCCGGCCCGACGCGGAACGAGAGCTGCGCCTGTGCGGACGGCGCGAGCGCCGCCATGGGCACGACGACGGCGAGCACGACAAGAAGACGAGAAACGAAGCGAGTGATCATGGGATGCTGTCTCAAGCTTGGAGGGCTTTAAGAGAGAGGAGGATCGAACTGGACGTTCAAGACTTTCCAATCCGCGTAATACGGGACGAATTTCGCCGGGATCTCGAACTGACGGCACTTGCGAATGGCCCGAACGGCCGCATCGGCGACCGCGCGGTCGGTCGCGCTGCTCCCCGCCTGGAGGATCCGGGGCTCGGTGCTGAGCGATCCGTCCTGGTTCAGGCGGATATCGAGAATGGGTGCGGTCACCTGACCGCCCGATGCGGAAATCGGCGCGCTGTAGCAGCGCTCGATCTGTGAGACCAGGATCCCGATGAGCGCATCGCGCAGGCTTGGGCTGAGCTTCGCGGACGATCCCGTCGCGGTGCCGAGCGCGGCCGTCTTCTGGACCTCCGCCCCGGTCGCGCCGGTGGACTGGTGTTTTTCCTTGCTGTCGAGGAACTGCTTCAGGTCGCCCATGTCGAGCTTCTTGGCGAGCTGGGCCTCCTTGCGCGCCTTGGCCTCGGCTTCTTCCTTGGCCTTGGCTTCCGCGAGCTTCTTCTCGGCCTCGGCTTTCGCCTTGGCTTCGGCTTCGGCCTTCGCTTTGGCTTTCGCCTCGGCGACCTTCTTGGCTTCCGCTTCAGCCTTGGCTTTCGCCTCCGCTTCCGCCTTCGCCTTGGCCTCGATCTTGGCCTGCTCGGCGGCCTTCGCCTTTTCGATGGCCTCGGCTTCCGCCTTTTCCTGCAGCTTCTTTTCTTCCTCGGCCTTGGCCTGGGCGGCCTTTTCTTCCTGCGAGCGGGTGGGCGGCGCGGGCGGCGGAGGCTGAGCGGCGACCGGCTCTTCCTTCTCGGCGACCTTCATCTCGGCCGGCCGCTTGGGCGGCGCCGGCGCATCGCGCTTGTCCTCGCCCGGATCCTTCAGCTCGGTCTTGTCGGCCACGCGCTCGGCGCGGGGCTTCGGCTGCGGAGCCTTGGCGTTCGTCTCACCCTTGGTGATCTGCGAGAGCTGGTTGTCGGTGATGATCTCGACCGGGATGCCTTCCTCGGCGGGGGGGAACTCGGAGCCGACCGACAGGCCGATCAGGGCGGCGGCCAACAGCGACGCATGCGTGACGCCCGAGACCCAAAGGCCCGGCTCGGAGGTGTTGAATTTCAGCTTCAACGCCACGTGTGTTTGCCCCTTGTCCTCAATCCCGCTCAGCGCTGATCGACCTCGGTCACGAGGGCGACGCGCTTATAGCCTGCCGTGGTCACGATCGACATCACCTGCGCGACGCGCCCGTAATCCACTCGTCTGTCCCCGCGCACGAAGATGCGCTCGTCGAAGCCCGACTTCGACACCTCCGCGAGCTTGCCGACGATGGCCTCGTCCACCAGCTCGGTCTCGCCCAGGAACACCTGGCCGGTCGACTTGATGGAGAGCGTCACGGGCGTCGCGTCGGAATTCAGCGGCGCGGCCTTGGTCTGCGGCAGGTCGAGCGGCACGCCTGCGGTCATCATGGGCGCCGCCACCATGAAGATGATGAGCAGCACCAGCATGACGTCGATGAACGGCGTCATGTTGATCTCGTTGATCGCGCCCGGAGTCCGGCCGCGCCTGCGCCGCCGTCCGCCGCCCGCCGATCCTGCCATCATGGCCATGCCCGGTCTCCCTTACGCGGCGTTGGCGGGGTGATGCCCCGCATGGCCGCCGATGCGCTCGTCGATCTGGCGCGACAGGATGGCCGAGAATTCGTCGGCGAAGCCCTCCAACCGGGTCTGGAGCTTGCCGACCTCGGACTGCAGCTTGTTGTAGGCGAGCACCGCCGGAATGGCCGCGAACAGGCCGATGGCGGTGGCGAAGAGCGCTTCCGCGATGCCGGGCGCCACGACCGCGAGGCTCGTGTTCTTGGACGCCGCGATGGACGTGAAGGAGTTCATGATGCCCACGACCGTGCCGAAGAGGCCGATATAGGGGCCGGCCGAGCCGATGGAGGCCAGCACCGTCAGGCGGGAATTGAGCCGCTCCACCTCGCGCTGGATCGTGACGTCGAGCACCTTGTCGATGCGCTGGGGCAGGCTCTGGAACGAACGGCCGGAGCCCTCGAAGGAACGCTTCCACTCGCGCATGGCGGCGACGAACACGGCAGCCAGGCCCGTGGCCGGCCGGCTCTGGAGGGAGCGGTACAGCTCCTCGAGCGACTGGCCGGACCAGAACACATCCTCGAACCGGTCCATGGCGCGCTTGGAGCGGGAGTACAGCAGGGTCTTGTCGATGATGATGGCCCAGCACCAGACCGAGGCCGTGAGCAGGCCCAGCATCACGAGCTTGACGATGAAATGAGCCTGCCAGAACAGGCCGAAGAAGGACAGTTCGTGGGCCACAGGGACGGCCTGGGCCACATCAGCCGGGTTCATAAGTCTCGTCCTCGCTCTTCGAGCAGCCCTGAAAGAACTCCAGGGCCCACCGCAGAATGGTCTAGGAAAATCTGTTCTTGTATTACTGCTCGTTCGCCCCTGAATCTGTCGAAAATAAGGGCACCGGGTATCAAGACTCGGGATCGCTCCAGACCGTTACCTGTTAGGCACAGGGTAAGGTTAAGGTCTGGTTTAACTGCGGCCGCGCAGAGGCGAATGACCTGAAATTGATATGGAAATTCCGGCTGATATGCACTTGAGGCAGGGCTTCCGTGCGCCCTGACCATGGGGCAAGGCGATCCTAGGAATCGACGCTCAGCGCCGCCCGCAGCTCGTCCGGGATCCGCACGGCCCGCCCTCCCCGGACGGCCGCGACCATGACGTCGGCCTTCACGAGCACCTCGTCGCCCCGGCGCACCTCCTGGGAGAGCGTCATGGACGCACCGCGCATCTCCTTCGGGCGGGTCACGATGGTGAGCACATCGTCCATGACGGCGCCGCCGAGGAAGTCGATGGCCATCTTGCGGACCACGAAGGCGAGCCCGCCCATATCCGCGTGGAGATCCGACTGCGCCACCTCGACGGCCCGCAGAAGCTCCGTACGTCCGCGCTCCATGAACCGGAGATAGCTCGCGTGATAGACGCGGGCCGAGAAATCCGTGTCCTCGTAATAGACGCGGATGGGGAGGATATGCGCGCCGTCCTGCATGAAGCCGGAGAGGTGAGAGCCGACTGGCCCTCTCCCCCCTTGTGGGGGAGAGCTGGAGAGGGGGGTACTGGCGCTTCGCTCCGAGAGGTTGGCGCCAACACCCCCCTCCCTACCCTCCCCCACAAGGGGGGAGGGAGCCTGGTCGCGCTTCTCACTCATCCCCGTCCCCGTTGAACAGCCCGAACTGCGCCGAGGTCTCGCGGGTCGGCTCAGGGATGCCGAGATGCTTGAAGGCGTGGGGCGTGAGGATGCGGCCGCGCGGGGTGCGCTGCACGAAGCCCTTCTGGATGAGATAGGGCTCGATGATGTCCTCGATGGCGTCGCGGGGCTCGGAAAGGGCCGCCGCGATGGTCTCGATGCCGACCGGGCCGCCGCCGAAGGAATTGGCGATCATGGTCAGGTATTTGCGGTCCATGAGGTCGAGGCCGATGGGGTCCACGTCGAGGAGGCGCAGGGACTTGTCGGCGAGGTCACGCGACACGGTCTGGACGCCCTCGACGATGGCAAAGTCGCGCACCCGGCGCAGCAGGCGCCCGGCGATGCGGGGCGTGCCGCGCGAGCGGCGGGCGATCTCGTTCGCCCCCTCCTCGCTCATGCCGAGGCCCAGCACCCGGGCGCCACGCCGCACGATCAACTCCAGCTCGTCGACGGTGTAGAATTCGAGCCGGATCGGGATGCCGAAACGGTCGCGCAACGGCGTGGTGAGCAGGCCCGCGCGGGTGGTGGCGCCGACGAGCGTGAATTTCGGCAGCTCGATCTTCACCGAGCGGGCGGCCGGGCCCTCGCCGATGATGAGGTCGAGCTGGTAATCCTCCATGGCCGGGTAGAGGATTTCCTCGACCGCCGGGTTGAGGCGGTGGATTTCGTCGATGAAGAGCACATCACGCTCTTCGAGGTTCGTAAGCTGCGCCGCCAGATCGCCCGCCTTCGCGATCACCGGGCCGGAGGTCGAGCGGAAATTGACCCCGAGCTCGCGGGCAACGATCTGCGCCAGGGTGGTCTTGCCTAGCCCCGGAGGCCCGACGAAGAGCACGTGATCGAGGGCGTCGCCGCGCGCCTTCGCGGCATCGATGAAGACCTGGAGGTTGGCCCGCGCGGCCTTCTGGCCCGTGAAATCGTCGAGCGAGAGCGGCCGGATCGACGCATCGACATCGTCCTCACGCTTTTCAGGGCTGAGCAGGCGGCGGGAATCGGTCAAAGAGGCTTACCTTCCAGAGGCTTCATAGTGGCGATGACGCTCTAATACGCCATTCTTAACAAGATCAAAACAGGAACATTGATGGGTCACGAAGTAGCTGCTTCAGTACCTTGAGCCAACCGTTTGCTGAGGATCCAGCAAATCAAGGTCGGGATCATGCACGCGGGCACAAAGACCATGAGAGCTTCTTGCCTGAAATAAGAGACACTCCCTCCCTGCCATCTGCCAACCAGTATGCTTATCAGTTTGGCTGAAGCCACTTCGAAACCGAGACCAATAGCTGTTCCAATCAGACTGACCCAAAACCATTCATGCCTGACCCTTCTGGCTTGAAGGAGCCTAACAGCACCGGCTGCAACAAAAGCAGGGATCAGACCAAAGAGATATGCGGATGGCACGCCGAACATGACGACGTCCAGCAACGCTCCCGGATACGGATATCCGCCGAGCAGAACGTTACCCGCACAAACACTCACAAATCCGATCAATGGGCCGAGAGCCACGAAGATGAGCCAGTGCATGGCCTTACCGAGCCAACTCCCGCAACCCCAGCCGGATGAGCGTCTTCGCCTCGGCCTCGTCGCCTGCCTGCTTCATGGCAGCAGCCACTGCGGCTGAGGCCTGGACCTGGGGATAGCCGAGATTGACCAGGGCCGAGATGGCGTCAGCCACCGGGGCGGGAGCGCTCTTGTCCTCCACCGCCCCGGTGAGGCGGATGAGGGCGGGATCGACGGGTGAGAAGGCGGGAGCCTTGTCCTTGAGTTCGGAGACGATGCGCTGGGCGAGCTTGGGGCCGACGCCGAGGCCGCGGGCGACGGAAGCCTTGTCGCCGGTGGCGATGGCGGTGGCGAGGCTGCCGGGATCGAGCACCGAGAGGATGCCCAGCGCCACCTTGGAGCCTACGCCCTGGACCGACTGGAGCAGGCGGAACCACTCGCGCTCGGAATCCGACCGGAAGCCGAACAGGCGGATCATGTCCTCACGCACATGGGTCTCGATCGACAGGGTCGCGGCCTCGCCGGTGGGCGGCAGGTTCTGGAGGGTGCGGGAGGAGCAATGGACCACATAGCCGACCCCATGCACGTCGAGGATCACGAAATCCTCGCCGTAGGAATCCACCACGCCTTTGAGTTTGCCGATCACGTTCGTCTTTGCTCCCGATAGCTCTCCTCCCCCTGTGGGGAGGAGTTGGAGTTGGAGGTGGGGGTGTGAGCGATAGCCTATGAAGGTCTGGCGCCGACACCCCCACCCCGGCTGCTTGCGCAGCCACCCCTCCCCACAAGGGGGAGGGAAACACCCGCTTTATTCTGCACCCGATCCCAGGCTCGGCTCCGCCGCCCTGGAACGACAGCCGTTCTTTTGTAACACCCTAATAGCTCGCCGCCAAAGCGCGGGCCTTGCGGTGGTGGGCATGGGCGATGGCGATGGCGAGCGCGTCGGCGGCATCCGCTTTCTTGAACTCGGCCTTGGGCAGCAGGATCCTGATCATGGCCTGGACCTGATCCTTCTCGGCGTGTCCCACGCCCACCACGGTCTTCTTCACCTGGTTGGCACCGTATTCCGCCACCGGCAGGCCATGCAGGGCCGGGACCAGCAGGGACATGGCGCGGGCCTGGCCGAGCTTGAGGGTCGCCTGGGCGTCCTTGTTGACGAAGGTCTCCTCGACGGACACTTCGTCGGGCGTCCAGGTCCGGATCACTTCGGTGAGGCGGTCGTGGAGCTGCTTGAGGCGGAGCGCCAGGTCGAGATCGCCGTCCGAGGTCACGACCCCGCAGGCCACGTAGGAAAGCTTCGTCCCCTCGACGGTGATGACGCCCCAGCCCGTGTTGCGCAGGCCGGGATCCAGGCCGAGGATTCGGACGCGTTCGGTCACTTTCTTTCTCCATCATCATGGCCGGATTCGATCCGGCCATCCACGCCATCACCGGTTAAGAAGACGTGGACGCCCGGGCCATGCCCGGGCACGACGCACAAAGAATATCACCCCGCCATCTTCTGCATCAGGGCGTCGGAGAGCTCGAAATTGCCGTAGA
The DNA here is from genome assembly GCF_003347665.1 of Microvirga calopogonii. Classification (GTDB taxonomy): domain Bacteria; phylum Pseudomonadota; class Alphaproteobacteria; order Rhizobiales; family Beijerinckiaceae; genus Microvirga; species Microvirga calopogonii. Next base: position 34,901 of record NZ_QDGA01000020.1, on the reverse strand, counting down.
CGCTCTGCACGTCGTCGTGCTCCTCCAGCGATTCCATGAGCTTCATGAGCTTTTCGCCGGTCTCGTCGTCGACCGCGACCGGGGTCTGGGGCTTCCAGACGAGCTTGGAGGCCTTGGGCTCGCCGAACTTGTCCTCGAGGGCCTTGGTCACCTCGTTGAGGGAGCCCTGGTCGCAATAGATCTCGTGGCCGTTCTCGGAGGAGACCACGTCGTCGGCGCCGGCATCGATGGCCGCCTCCAGCATGGCATCGGCATCGGCCACGTCGGGACCGAACTCGATATAGCCGACCCGGTCGAACATGAAGGAAACGGCGCCGGTTTCGGCCAGGTTGCCGCCGCTCTTGGTGAAGTAGGAGCGGATGTCCGAGGCCGTGCGGTTGCGGTTGTCGGTCATCGCCTCGACAATGATGGCCGCGCCGCCGGGGCCATAGCCCTCATAGCGGATCTCGTCGTAGTTCTCCGCGTCGCCGCCCGAGGCCTTGTTGATGGCGCGCTGGATGTTGTCCTTGGGCATGTTCTCGGCGCGGGCGGCCAGGATCGCGGCACGCAGGCGCGGGTTCATGTTGGGGTCGGGCATGCCCATCTTGGCCGCCACGGTGATTTCACGGGCGAGCTTGGAAAACACCTTGGAGCGCACGGCATCGACCTTGCCCTTGCGGTGCATGATATTCTTGAACTGTGAATGCCCGGCCATCGGGGCCTCCGAAACGTTCGGCCGAGGGCGGCTTGGGATCAAGCGCCCGTCAGGCCGGAAAAGTTGACGATGGCAGGCTTATAAGGCGGCGAAGGGCATCAGGCAAAGCCCTCTCGGCAAGATCGGAAAAATACCGGCCCGTTCTAGAACCCGAGCCAGGACGGCAGGTTGTGAATGGTCGCCAGGATCAGGTGGTAGGAAGCGCCCAGGACCGTGGCCGTATAGGCAAGTCCGGCCAGGCCGATGAGATACCCGACGATCAGCAGATAGCCGTCCTCTTCCATGATGGCGATGGACGCGATGACGAGCGCGATGGAAGGCGGGAAGTTGGTTCCGGGGAACGGGATCAGCACCGACACGGCAACCAGGAAGGCGAAGAACCCGACCACCCGGTCTCCGAAGGGGCCGAACAAGGGGAGCAAACGGGGTTTGCAGTAGCTCTCGAGCTTCTGGAGCTTCGGCTCCGCGATGTCGATGAGGCGCTTGAACTTCGCCGTGGAGACGCTGCGTCGCAGGATGAAGCCCGGCAGCCAGGGCCTCGTGTGGCCCAGCATCATCTGGATGCCGAAGATCAGGACCGGCGTGCCGACGATGCCGGCAATGCCGGGCGGGGCCGGGACGCAATTCGGCAGGGAGAACAGGATCAGCACGAAGCCGAAGGCGCGCTCGCCGAAGGCCTCGATGATTTCGCCAATGGAGATCGTCTCGCCCTTGGCCTCGTCGATCACGGCGCGCAGAACGGCGGAGGCGCTCTGGTGCTCGTGGGCGCGATGAAGCTCGCTTTCCTGGTGATAAAGGCCCTTTTTCGGCTCTGCCGTATCGGTATCCGCGTCCACCTTGTCCTCCGTAGCGCCAAGATGGGGACGATGTTGCACGAGATAAAGGGCGGCGCTTACCGGCACCCTGACCACACCCACACGTCATCACCGGCCTTGTGCCGGTGATCCCGATTGCATGAAGCGCGGCGCTTTTCCGTATCGGGATGGCCGGCACAAGGCCGGCCATGACGTCGGAGAGAGCCCCTCAATCCCAGAACCGTGGCCAGCTCTCCTCCAGGTTCGGCCCGAGCCGAACCGCCGCCACCCGCTTGGCGAGGCCGGTGCGGTCGTCCGTTTCGACCGCGATGCCGGACAGGGTGCCCTCGTTCAGGCCCGGCTCCAGGCGGGTGCCCGGCGTCTTCTGGATGAAGCGGCGGATCGCCTCCTCCTTCTGCATGCCGAGGACGGAATCGTAATCGCCGCACATGCCTGCGTCGGACATGTAGGCGGTCCCGCCCGCAAGCACCCGGTGATCGGCGGTCGGCACATGGGTGTGGGTCCCGACCACGAGGCTCGTCCGCCCGTCGAGATAATGGCCCATGGCCTCCTTCTCGCTCGTCGCCTCCGCGTGGAAATCGACGATGACGGCATCCGCCACCTGGCCCAGAGGACAGGTTTCGAGCTCCCGGTCGACGGCCGCGAAAGGATCGTCGAGAGCGTCCATGTAGAGCCGGCCCATCGCCTGCACCACGAGGACGCGTTGGCCTGAGCGGGTGTCGATCAGGTTGGCGCCCCGTCCCGGCGTTCCTTGCGGGTAATTCGCCGGGCGGATGAGCCTCGGCTGGCGCTCGATGAACACGAGCGTCTCGCGCTGGTCCCAGGAATGGTTGCCCAGCGTGATGGCATCGGCGCCGGCGCTCAGAATCTCGTCGCAGATCGTCTCCGTGATGCCGAAGCCGCCGGCGGAGTTCTCCCCGTTGATGACCACGCAATCGAGCTGCCAGCGGTCGCGCAAGCCCGGCAGGCGCTCGATCACCGCATTGCGGCCGGGCCGCCCGACGATGTCGCCGAGGAAGAGAAGACGCATGATGAATCCTTGACTAGGATACCGTCCGAATGAGTTCGGCTTCGGTGATGATAACGTCGAGGAGCCGGTCATGGGGTTCCACCGGCACCTCGTCGATCTCCTGAACCGCATAAGCTAGACCGATGGTCAAGACCGGATGCTGCGCTTCGAGCGCCGCGATGGCCCGGTCGAAATGCCCCTTGCCGTAGCCGATGCGCCCTCCCCGGCGGTCGAAGGCGACGAGTGGCACGATTAGCGCCTTGGGAAACACCTCCGGCGCGTCGGGGCCGGGCTCGCGCACGCCGAAGCCGCCTTTGACCAGCACGTCGCCGGGTTGCCATAAGCGCCAGCTCAAATGGGGGTGGAGGATCTGGGACAGGGCGACGTCCTGCCCGCGTTCGATCAGCGTCTCCATGAGAGGGCGCGGATCGACCTCGCTGCGGATCGGCCAATAGCCTCCGACGGGAGTGACGTCCTTCAAATCGGGAAAGCCGAGGGCGCTGGCGGCGATGCGCTGGGCGGCCTCGTCGCGGAACTCCCTGTCGAGGGCATCGCGGCGCGCGAGAACCTCGCTGCGCAGGCGCTCTTTCAGGGCGGGAGGGGAAGGAGATTGCATAGAGTGCGGAGCCACAGAAACCGTCGGAGAAGCGATCCCGGGAACCTACAAAGTAGGTGGGCGCCGTATGTCCCGGTCCACGGACCGGGTCAGGGACAGCTCCCTTCAGGATCGATAAGGCCCCGGGGAATATGAACTCCTAACGCGCCCCGCAGCCCCGCCTTCCCTATGTAGGGACGAGAAGGCCCGGGGGGAAGGGGAAAATTGCGCCTGGCCGGAGATCTTTGCGGCCCGGCTCGCGCAACGAGGAAACCCTTAGGGAAATTACGGAGTGGCGCGATGGGCGAAATGCGCTCAATCTGTTTTCGTGGGGGATGCGCCATCGCTCGATGGAGGAAACATGGCCCATCTGAAACGGAACAATTACAAAGAACTGTATCGTAAGGAGTGCACCGCCTCTCCCAGTATCGATTCCATGATGCGGGAAGTGCTGCACATGATTGGCAATATTGATTTCGAGTATCAGGTCGAATTGGACAAGGTCGAGAAGAACATGCCCGACCATGAATTGAAGGATTACATCAGGAGGAAGATCGAGACTGCCCATCGCGAAAAGCGGGAGCCCTACGTGGAGCTTCTGACCCAACTCCGGCAGCGCCAGCATCGTCTCTCGTTGAATTGAAGGTTTTCTCTCCTCCTTGAGAGAGGGATTCAGGGCAGGGGCGGAAAGTCAAAGTGCGGCACTCGATCAGTTCCGCCGGCTTTTGCCCCTACCACGTCATCACCGGCCTTGTGCCGGTGATCTCGCTTCTGGAGGGCGCGGCGCTTCACACAATCGGGATGGCCGACACAAAGCCGGCCATGACGGAAGGTCTCATCCGGTCGCACCTTGCCCCGCCCCATTCAGGCTGCGCGCCAGATCCTCGATCCGCTTGGCCGCCATCTGGACGCCCTCGGCGAGCCGCGACTCGATCCGCTCCAGGCGCTCGTCCCGGGAGGCGTTGATGCTGTTGAGCGCTGCGACCTCGGCCTCCAGCGCGGCGACCCGCCGTTTCGTCTCGTGCAGCTCGTCCGCCTGGGCGATGGCCGCCATGACGTGGAGGCGCAGATCGCCGATTTCGCCGAAGGCGGCGCGCATCTCCTCGATCCGGGCATCATAGGACGCCGCCAGACCTTCCAGATGCCCCTCCTCGCCCTCCGCGCAGGCAACGCGGTAGGTTTGCCCGGCAATCGTTATCGTCACCTGAGGCATGGCCTAGCCCTCCTCCGGCTCGAGCTGGCCGGCCTGGGCGAGGACGGTCTGGACGGCGCCGATGGCCTGGCGGACGCGCCGGCCGACATCGTCGGTCGCCGCCTCGAAGCGGTGGAGCCGGGTGAGCGCGCCGTCGAGTTCCACGGCCAGGCGGGCCCGATCGTCCTGCATGAGCTGGAGCTCGGTTTCCAGGGCGCCGCGCCGCCTGTCGGCCTCCAGGCGACGTGACACCGAGGCCTCCAGAAGGCCCAAGGCCATATCCAGCCGCTTCATCGCTTCCTCGAGTGTGGGCGCCATCATGCCTCCTGAATCGCCCACGACACTAACGCATCGTGCGGAAAAGTGGACCCGGTTTTCCGAACCTCCGATGCTCTCTTAAGGGGTTGGAGACCCAGGGCTGCCCCCACGCTCCAGGCGGGGATTACACCCCTCCGGTCTTTGACTCGCCTTGGCCGCGTGTTAAGGAGCCCACGCCTTTTCCAGACAGACCGCCCCGTCGCGGGGCCTCAAGCCTTGTGGATCTCGCCGTGCAAGATACCGTCTCCGCCGATCGCGTCACCCATTCCGATCTGGCGAACGCCGTGCGCGTCCTCGCCATGGACGCCGTCGAACAAGCCAAATCCGGCCATCCGGGCCTGCCCATGGGCGCCGCCGACATGGCAACGGTGCTGTTCACCAAGTTCATGAAATACGATGCCGCCGACCCGACCTGGCCGGACCGCGACCGGTTCATCCTCTCGGCCGGCCACGGCTCGATGCTGCTCTACGCCCTGCTCCACCTGACCGGCGTGAAGGGCATGACCATCGAGGAGCTGAAGAACTTCCGCAAGCTCGATTCCAAGACCCCCGGGCACCCGGAAAACTTCATGACCCCGGGCGTCGAGACCACCACGGGCCCGCTCGGCCAGGGCATCGCCACGGCGGTCGGCTTCGCGCTCGCCGAACGCATGCTGAACGCCGAATACGGCAGCGACCTCGTCGATCACCACACCTATGTGCTCGCCTCCGACGGCGACCTGATGGAAGGCATCAGCCATGAGGCCATTGCCCTTGCGGGCCACCTGAAGCTCAACCGGATGATCGTCCTGTGGGACGACAACGGCATCTCCATCGACGGCCCGCTCTCCATCTCGGACTCGGTCGATCAGGTGAAGCGCTTCCAGGCCTGCGGCTGGAATGCCGTGCGCGTGGACGGCCATGACCCGAAGGCCCTGCAGCGCGCCATTTCCCGCGCCCAGAAGTCGGACAAGCCGACCCTGATCGCGTGCAAGACCACCATCGGCTACGGCGCCCCCAAGAAGGCCGGCACCTCCAAGGCCCACGGCGAGCCCCTGGGCGCCGAGGAGCTGGCGGGCGCCAAGACGGCTTACGGCTGGGGCCATGCCCCCTTCGAGATCCCGGACAACATCCGCGACGCCTGGGCGAAGGCCGGCAAGAAGGGCCGCCGCCAGCGCAAGGCCTGGGAAGAGCGCCTGAAGGCGCTCGCGCCTGAGAAGCGCGCCGAGTTCGAGCGCCGGGTGAAGGGCGTGCGCCCCGCAGGCCTCGCCGACGCCGTCGCCAGGCTGAAGGACCGGCTCGTCGCCGAGCCGCAGAACGTCGCCACCCGCAAGGCCAGCGAGATTGCCCTCGAGGTGATCACCGAGGCCGTGCCGGAGCTGGTGCTCGGCTCGGCGGACCTGACGCCGTCGAACAACACCAAGACCAAGAACCTGACCGCCATCTCGCCGGGCAACTACGCCGGCCGCTATATCCATTACGGCATCCGCGAGCACGGCATGGCGGCCGCCATGAACGGCATCGCGCTCCATGGCGGCTACGTGCCGGCCGGCGCGACCTTCCTGGTCTTCACCGATTATGCGCGGCCTGCCATGCGCATCGCTTCGCTTGCCGGAATTCCGGCGGTCTACGTCATGACTCACGATTCCATCGGCCTCGGCGAGGACGGCCCGACCCACCAGCCGGTGGAGCACTTGGCCGCCCTGCGCTCCATGCCGAAGATGCGCGTGTTCCGCCCGGCGGACGCCATCGAAACGGCGGAAGCCTGGCAGATGGCCCTCGAGCGCACGGACGGCCCGACGACGCTCGCGCTCACCCGCCAGAACCTGCCGCAGGTCCGCAAGGACGGCGGTGCGCAGAACCGCTCGGCCACCGGCGCCTACGAGCTGTCGCCGGCCAGCGGCCCAGCCCGTGCCACCATCTTCGCCTCCGGGTCCGAGGTGGAGATCGCGCTCGCGGCCCAGAAGCTGCTGGAAGACCAGAGCTTCGCCGTCCGCGTCGTGTCGGTGCCGTCTCTCGACCTGTTCCTGGCCCAACCCGAGAAGGTCCGCCGGGAGATCATCGGCGATGCGCCGATCAAGGTCGCGGTCGAGGCCGCCGTGCGCTTCGGCTGGGATTCGGTCATCGGCCCCGACGGAATTTTCGTCGGCATGCATGGGTTTGGCGCCAGTGCGCCCTACAAGGACCTTTACAAGCACTTCGGCATCACTGCCGAGGCCGTGGCTGAAAAGGTTCTCCGGACACACAATCTCTGAGGCACGAGAAACCTGAGGCCTCGTTACACAAGGGAGCTAAGACTATGACGGTGAAGGTCGCGATCAACGGATTCGGTCGCATCGGACGCAACATCCTTCGCGGCATCGTGGAAAGCGGCCGCAAGGACATCGAGGTGGTTGCCATCAACGACCTCGGCCCGGTCGAGACGAACGCTCACCTGCTCCGCTTCGACTCCGTCCATGGCCGCTTCCCGGCCGACGTGCAGGTCGACGGCGAGTTCCTCGTCATCAACGGCCAGAAGATCCGCGTGACGGCGATCAAGGATCCGGCGACCCTGCCGCATCGTGAACTCGGCGTCGACATCGCCATGGAATGCACCGGCATCTTCACCTCGAAGGAGAAGGCCTCGGCGCATCTCACCGCCGGCGCCAAGCGCGTCATCGTGTCGGCTCCCGCCGACGGCGCCGACCTCACGGTCGTCTACGGCGTCAACCACGACAAGCTGACCAAGGACCACGTGGTCATCTCGAACGCCTCCTGCACCACGAACTGCCTCGCCCCCGTGGCGAAGGTGCTTCATGAGGCGGTAGGCATCGAGAAGGGCTTCATGACGACGATCCACTCGTACACCAACGACCAGCCCACGCTGGACCAGATGCACAAGGATCTCTACCGCGCCCGCGCGGCGGCCCTGAACATGATCCCGACCTCGACCGGCGCCGCCAAGGCGGTGGGCCTCGTCCTGCCGGACCTCAACGGCAAGCTCGACGGCTCCTCGATCCGCGTGCCGACCCCGAACGTCTCCGTGGTCGACTTCAAGTTCGTGGCCAAGAAGAACACCACGAAGGAAGAGATCAACGCGGCGATCAAGGCTGCGGCCGATGGCCCGCTGAAGGGCATCCTCGGCTACACCAACCAGCCGAATGTTTCCTCGGACTTCAACCACGACCCGCATTCCTCCGTGTTCCACCTGGACCAGACCAAGGTGATGGAAGGCAACTTCGTGCGCGTGCTGTCCTGGTACGACAACGAATGGGGCTTCTCGAACCGCATGGCGGACACCGCCGTCGCCATGGCGAAGCTCATCTAAGGGAGGCCGCTTCATGACCGCCTTCCGCACGCTCGACCAGGCCGACGTCAAGGGAAAACGCGTTCTCGTCCGGGTGGACCTCAACGTCCCGATGGAGAACGGCCGGGTGACGGATGCGACGCGCATCGAGCGCGTCCTTCCCACCATCCGGGAGATCGCCGACAAGGGTGGAAAGGTGATCCTTCTCGCCCATTTCGGACGCCCGAAGGGGCGCGATCTTAAAGAGTCCCTGAAGCCCGTCGCGGAGGCGGTCTCGAAGCACCTCGGAAAGACGATCGCCTTCGCCGATGACTGCATCGGCGAGGGTGCCGCCCAGGCCGTCGATGCCCTCAAGGACGGCGACGTGCTTCTTCTCGAAAACACCCGCTTCCACGCGGGCGAGGAGAAGAACGATCCGGCCTTCGTGCAGGAACTCGCGAAGCTCGGCGACCTCTACGTGAACGACGCCTTCTCGGCGGCGCACCGCGCCCACGCCTCGACCGAGGGCCTCGCCCGCGTGTTGCCCGCCTATGCGGGCCGCACCATGCAGCAGGAACTCGATGCCCTCACCAAGGGGCTCGAGGCGCCCAAGCGCCCGGTCGTCGCCATCGTGGGCGGCGCCAAGGTCTCGACCAAGATCGACCTTCTCGAAAACCTCGTGACCAAGGTCGATGCCCTCGTGATCGGCGGCGGCATGGCTAACACCTTCGTGCATGCGACAGGTCTCGGCATTGGCAAGTCGCTGGCCGAGAAGGATCTGGCGGCAACCGCCATGCGGATCATCGAGAAGGCGCGCGCCTCCAACTGCGCCATCATCCTGCCCGTGGACGGCGTCTGCGCCTACGAGTTCAAGGCCGGTGCGGTGAACCACACCTACGGCATCGACGCGATCCCCGAGGATCAGATGATCCTGGACGTGGGCTCGCAATCGGTGGAGCGCATCTCGGCCGCGATCAACGACGCGGCGACGCTGGTCTGGAACGGCCCGCTCGGCGCGTTCGAGATCGCGCCCTTCGACCAGGGCACGGTCGCGGCCGCGCGCCATGCGGCCCAGCGCACCCGGGAAGGCAAGCTCGTCTCCGTCGCCGGCGGCGGCGATACGGTGGCCGCCCTCAACCATGCTGGCGTTGCGGACGACTTCTCCTATGTATCGACGGCGGGCGGCGCCTTCCTCGAATGGCTCGAAGGCAAGTCGCTGCCCGGCGTGGAAGCGTTGCGGGCTTGAAGGAGTGTTCGCAGGCGAGGGAATTAACCCTTCCTCGCACGAGCACCATGTCCGAAAATTCGCTTAAGCTCAGGTTCAGTTTCGGCGCGCTTAAAACGACGCGCCCAATAAGGAGGACGAAATGGCACGCATCACCATGAGGCAGCTTCTGGATCACGCAGCCGAGCAAGGCTATGGCGTGCCTGCCTTCAACATCAACAACATGGAGCAGGCGCTCGCCATCATGGCGGCAGCCAGCGAGGTCGACGCGCCGGTGATCATCCAGGCGAGCCGCGGTGCGCGCTCCTACGCCAACGACGTCATGCTCAAGCACATGATGGACGCGGTGACCGAGATCTACCCGCACATCCCGGTCTGCGTGCATCTCGACCACGGCAACGAGCCCTCCACCTGTATGACGGCGATCCAGGCCGGCTTCACCTCGGTGATGATGGACGGCTCGCTCAAGGCCGACGGCAAGACCCCGGGCGACTGGGACTACAATGTGGGCGTCACCCGGAAAGTGGTCGAGATGGCCCATCTCGGCGGCATCTCGGTGGAGGGCGAGCTCGGCGTGCTTGGCTCCCTGGAGACCGGTGAAGGCGAGGCCGAGGACGGCCACGGCGCCGAGGGCAAGCTGTCGCACGACCAGCTGCTGACGAACCCGGACGAGGCCGTGAAGTTCGTGGCCGAGACCAAGGTCGACGCGCTCGCCATCGCCATGGGCACCTCGCACGGCGCCTACAAGTTCACCCGCAAGCCCGACGGCGCGATCCTCGCCATGCACGTGATCGAGGAGATCCACAAGAAACTCCCGAACACCCACCTGGTGATGCACGGCTCCTCCTCGGTACCGCAGGACCTGCAGGACATCATCAACCAGTACGGCGGCCAGATGAAGCCGACCTGGGGCGTTCCGGTGGAGGAGATCCAGCGCGGCATCAAGCACGGCGTGCGCAAGATCAACATCGACACCGACAACCGCATGGCGATGACCGGGCAGATCCGCAAGGTCCTGACCGAGAACCCGGGCGAGTTCGACCCGCGCAAGTATCTCAAGCCCGCCATGGAGGCGATGACGAAGCTCTGCAAGCAGCGCCTGCAGGAGTTCAACACCGCCGGCCAGGCCTCGAAGATCAAGCGCGTGTTCACCCTCGCCGAGATGGCCAAGCGCTACGCCTCCGGCGAGCTCGACCCGACCTTCGGCACGAGCCGTCAGGCGGCCGAGTAATCTGATCAGGCTTTCGCCTCAATCATGATCGACAAGCGGGGCCTCGCAAGATGGCCCCGTTTTCGTTATGGGAAGGCTGTCTTTCCTTTTTCGTGACATCAAGATCCATGGTCGACACCGCCGCCCGCCTCTACCTCGTCACCCCCGTCCTGGAGGATGCCTCCTTCGCACCGCGCCTCGCGGAAGCCTGCGGAACCGGTTCCGTCGCGGCCGTCCTGCTGCGCCTGGCCCCGGCCGATGAGCGGAGCCTGATCAATCATGTGAAGGCGCTCGCCCCCGCGGCTCAGGAGCACGGAGCGGCCGTGCTCGTCTCGTGCGAGGGCAAGGCGGATCTCGCGAATGTCGCCGCCCGGGGCGGCGCCGACGGCGTTCATGTGCCGGGCGATCCGGCCTTCGTGCGCGAACTGCGCGAGAGGCTGAAATCCGAGCGCGCCATCGGGGTCGGGGCGATCCGGACCAAGGATGACGCGATGACCCTGGGAGAGGCCGGGGCCGATTACCTGCTCTTCGGCGAGCCGCGTCCGGACGGCTCCCTCCCGACCCTGGAAAGCGTGGTCGAGCGCGCCGCCTGGTGGGCCGAGATCTTCGAGACGCCCTGCGTCGCCTATGCGCCGAGCCTCGACGCGGTCGAGACCCTGGCGTCCACGAATGCGGAATTCGTCGCCCTCGGCGATGCGGTCTGGAACCATGCGGACGGCCCCGCGGCCGCCGTAAAGGCAGCGACGGCGCTCCTGGAGCGGCAGGAGGCCTCGCGCTGATGCGCTCGTCCTGGATCCTCGGCGGTGTCCTTCTGGCGGCCTCCACGACGCTGAGCCATGCGGCGGCGCCGGATATCGCCTATGGCGCCTATCAGCGCGGCCTCTACCAGACGGCTTTCCGCGAGGCGAACCTGCGGCTGGAGAAGAACAAGAGCGACGCGGCCGCCATGACCCTCCTGGGCGAGCTCTACAACCAGGGCCTCGGCGTCGCCATGGATCCGAAGAAGGCCTCCGAATGGTACCGTCTGGCGGCGCAACGCGGCGATGCCAATGCGCTCGCTTCGCTGGGCCTCATGGCCATCGACGGGCGCGGCATGCCCAAGAACGCCGCGCAGGGCCGGGCCTGGCTCGAACAGGCGGCCGATAAGGGCAACGCCCTGGCCTCGCACAATCTCGCCCTGCTCCTGCTCACCAGCGGCAACGATGCCGACGTGCAGAAGGCCGTCGAGCTTTTGAAGAAGGCGGCCGCGGCCGAGATCCCGGACGCGCAGCACGCCCTCGGCGTTCTCTACCTCAAGGGCCGGGGCGTGGAGCGGAACTCCACCGAGGCCGCCCGCCTGTTCGAGCGCGCGGCCCGCAACGGCAGCTCGGTCGGCGAGGTGGAATACGCGATCCTGCTCTTCAACGGGGATGGAGTTCCGGCGAGCGAATCCCAGGCCGCGCGCTATTTCCGCCGGGCCGCCGCGAAGGGCAATGCCATCGCCCAGAACCGTCTGGCCCGCCTTCTCGTCGCCGGCCGCGGCGTTCCCGCCAACAAGGTCGATGGCGCAGCCTGGCACATTCTGGCCGCCGCCCAGGGCCTGGCCGATCCCTGGCTCGACGAGGCCTTCAAGGAGCTGAGCACCGAGGACCGCAAGCGCGCCGAAAAGCTCGCCGCCGAGCGGCTCGGCATGCGCTGAGCGCATGAACCCACGCTCCACGAGGGATCATTCGCGCCACTGCTCGGTTGACCACCGCTTGACGCAAACCCTCGCGTGGTTCATCGACCACACTTCATTTCAAAACCGCTCTTTGCCAGGACCCGCCCGATGATCCGTTCGCCCCTCATGACCGTCATGACCGATGCCGTGATGAAGGCTTCGCGCTCGCTCAAGCGCGATTTCGGCGAGGTCGAGAATCTGCAGGTCTCCCGGAAAGGCCCGGGCGACTTCGTCTCGGCGGCCGACCGCAAGGCGGAGAAGATCCTGCGCGAGGCGCTCGAGAAGGCCCGTCCCGGCTACGGCTTCGTCATGGAGGAGGAAGGCGTGGTCGAGGGCACGGACCCGAGCCATCGCTGGCATATCGACCCGCTCGACGGCACCACCAACTTCCTGCACGGCCTGCCGCAATTCGCCATCTCTGTCGGCCTGGAGCGCGACGGCCAGATCGTCGCCGGCGTGATCTACGATCCGGCCAAGGACGAGCTCTTCATCTCCGAGAAGGGCAAGGGCGCCTATCTCAACAACCGCCGCATCCGCGTGGCGGCCCGCACCGACGTGCCGGACGCCGTCGTGGCCTGCGGCCTGCCGCATATCGGCAAGGGCGACCACGGCCTGTTCCTTCGCGAGTGCGCCTCCGTCATGGCCAATGTGGGCGGCATGCGTCGCTGGGGCGCCGCCGCCCTCGACCTCGCCTACGTGGCCTGCGGGCGCTTCGACGCCTATTGGGAGCGTGGCCTGAATACCTGGGACATCGCCGCCGGCATTCTGATGATCCGCGAGGCGGGCGGCTTCGTGTCCGACGCCGACGGCGGCAGCGACCCGATGGCCAAGGGCTCCATCGCCTGCGGCAACGAGGTGATGCACCGCGAGCTGCTCAAGCTCCTGAAAAAGGCCAAGGGCTAAATCCCCGCGGTTCCCGCCGATATTTCTGTTCGTCCCGCCGAACTCTGCCATGGTCGCGCTTGATCCTTCGGACGGGCGCGGTCACATTGGTACAGCTCCGAAGCACCAATGCACAGGATAACGATGGCGGACCAACCCCTTACCCCACCGCGGATTTACCTGATCCGCATGGCGGTCTTCCTGGTTCTGGCAGGGTTTGTCGCCTTCATCCTCTACCGGCAGATATGGGCGGCCTTCCAGGCCAATCCGGGGCTGAATGCCCTGATTCTGGGCGTCATGTTCATCGGCATCGTGCTGGCCATCCGACAGGCTTGGCGGCTTTTCCCGGAGGTGCGCTGGGTCAACAGCCAACGCCAGGCCGACGAGGGCCTGGTCGCCCCCTCCCCGCCGGTCCTGCTGGCCCCCCTGGCGGCACTCCTCGGCAACCGCCCCGAGCAGGCCGGCTTTTCCGTCGCGGCGACCCGCTCGATCCTGGACTCCATCGGAGCCCGCCTCGACGAGAGCCGCGAGATCGTGCGCTATCTCGCGGGCCTCCTGGTCTTCCTGGGACTCCTGGGCACCTTCTGGGGCCTCATCGATACAGTCGGCTCGGTCGGGCGCATCATCTCGTCGCTCCGCACCGGCCAGGACACCGCCGTGCTCTTCGACGAGCTGAAGAACTCGCTCGCCGGCCCGCTCCAGGGCATGGGCCTGTCCTTTTCGGCCTCCCTGTTCGGCCTCGCAGGCTCCCTCGTCCTCGGTTTCCTCGACCTCCAGGCCGGCCAGGCCCAAAGCCGCTTCTACACCGAGCTGGAGGACTGGCTTGCCGTCTCGACCCTGGACACGCCCACCGACACCGCCCTGCGCTCCGGCACCTCGAACGACCTGACCGTGGCGCTGAACCGTCTCACCGCCGCCGTCAATGACGGCGCGGGCGGCCGGGCCGCGACCCAGGCCATGGCCAACCTGGCCGAGGGCGTCCAGGGTCTCGTCCAGCACATGCGGGCCGAGCAGCAGATGATCCGCGACTGGGTCGAGGCTCAGGCGGCGCGCGAGAAGGAGCTGAAGCAGGTGCTCGACCGCATCTCCCGTGAAAGGCTGCCCTGATGCCGGTTTCGAGCGCGGGAGGACGACGGCGGGGACGCAGCAGTCAGATCAATTACTGGCCGGGCTTCGTGGACGCCCTGTCGACCCTGCTTCTGGCGATCATCTTCCTGATCTCGGTCTTCACCGTCGGCCAGTTCTTCCTGTCCCGGGAACTCTCGGGCCGCGACACGGTCCTCGACCGCCTGAACCGGCAGATCGCCGAACTGACCGATCTGCTCTCCCTGGAGCGCTCGAACCGGCGCACCATCGAGGACACGGTCACGTCCCTGCAGACGACGCTGCGCGCCAACGAAGCCGAGCGGGCGCGCCTGCAGGGCCTTCTCGACAGCGGCGGCGCCGCGCAGGCCCAGGCGCAGGAGCTGGGCACGCAGCTCGAAACCGAGCGGCAGAACACCGGCCGGGCCCTGAGCCAAGTCGAGATCCTGAATCAGCAGATCGCCGCCATGCGCCGCCAGCTCGCGGCCCTGGAGGAGGCGCTCGCGGCGTCAGAGAACCGGGACAAGGAAAGCCAGGCCCGCATCGCCGATCTCGGCAGCCGCCTCAACGTGGCCTTGGCCCAGCGGGTGCAGGAGCTGGCGCGCTACCGGTCTGACTTCTTCGGCCGCCTGCGGCAGATCCTCGGCACCCGGCCGGACGTGCGCATCGTCGGCGACCGCTTCGTGTTCCAATCCGAGGTGCTCTTCCCGGCCGGCCAGGCGACCCTGCGGCCGGAAGCCTCCGGCGAGATCGACCGCATCGCCTCCGCCCTCATCGAGCTGGAGCGCCAGGTGCCGCCGGACATTCCCTGGGTGATTCGCGTCGACGGCCACACCGACCAGCGCCCCATCGCGACGTCGCAATTCCCGTCGAACTGGGCCCTGTCCTCGGCCCGCGCCATCGCCGTCGTGCAGGCTCTGATCGCCCGGGGCGTCCAGCCCCAGCACCTCGTCGCCGCCGGCTTCGGCGAGTTCCAACCCCTCGACAACGGCACCACCGAAGAGGCCTATGCCCGCAACCGGCGCATCGAGCTGAAGCTGACGGAGCGGTAGTCTCTACCCCTTCCCCAAGGCCTGCGCGACGTCGTGGACCTGATCGCCGACGCGGCGGATGGCTTCCACGACCTGTCGGCGCGGGACGTTCCAGCGGTCGGACCAGTACTGGAGATCCCACGGCTCGAGGATATTGATGCGGGTCGAGTCCTGCGGATGTCTCCTGCTGACGCCCATGCCTGCGTTCCCGGCCTGTCCCAAGGGTGGCTTCAAAGCAACGCAACGGTTTCGGGTCACATGGGACGGACGGGCCAGATGTCAGCCCATGCCGGTGCATCAATTTGAGGCAGCGCCTATTCCGCCGCCTCGTGACGTTCCTCGGCGTTCGTGAACTGGAGGCGGGCCAGGCGGGCATAGAGGCCGCCCTGGGCAAGAAGCGTCTCGTGGGTGCCCTCCTCGACGATCACGCCCTTGTCCATGACCAGGATGCGGTCGGCGGACCGGACCGTGGCGAGGCGGTGGGCGATGACCAGGGTGGTGCGGCCTTCCATCAGCCGGTCCAGGGCCGTCTGGACCTTGCGCTCGCTTTCCGCATCGAGCGCCGAGGTCGCCTCGTCGAGGAGCAGGATCGGGGCATCCTTCAGGATCGCGCGGGCAATCGCCAGACGCTGGCGTTGCCCGCCCGAGAGCGTCACGCCGCGCTCGCCGATCATCGTCCGGTAGCCTTCCGGCATCGCCTGGATGAAGCCGTCGGCGGAGGCGAGCTCGGCGGCGCGCAGGACCTCGGCCTCCGTGGCATCGGGGCGCCCGTAGCGAATGTTGTCGAGGACGGAGGCCGCGAAGATCGTCGGCTCCTGCGGCACGAGAGCCATGCGGGCACGCAGGGCCGAGGGATCGGCTTCCTGGACCGCAACCCCATCGACCCGGATCGTGCCGCTTTGCGGATCGTAGAAGCGCAAAAGCAGCTGCAGGATCGTGCTCTTGCCTGCCCCCGAGGGGCCGACGATTGCGACCCGCTCGCCGGAGTTCACCGAGAAGCTCAGGCCGTGGATCGCGCGCTGGTCGGCGCGGGTCGGATAGGAGAAGTGCACGTCCTCGAACGTCACCGTGCCGAGCGGAGGCTCCGGCAGGGATTTGGGATTCTGCGGCCGCTCGATGGCGGGCTTGGCCGCGAGGATCTCGCCGAGGCGTTCCGCCGCGCCGGCCGCCTGGGCGAGTTCGCCGTAGACCTCGGAGAGCTGGCCGAGGGAGCTTGCGGCGAAGACCGCGTAGAGCACGAATTGCGACAGGCGCCCGCCCGTCATCTGCCCGGCCAGCACGTCCTGCGCGCCGTACCAGAGCACGCCGACCACGCTCGCCGACACCAGGAAGATGCCGGCCCCGGTCAGGAAGGCCCGCATGGTGGTGGAGAGCCTCGCCGCGTCGAAGGCCTCTTCGGCGGCAGCCGTGAAGCGGGCGGCCGTGAGGCTTTCCATGCCGAAGGCCTGCATGGTCCGCACGGCCCCGATCGCCTCCGCTGCATAGGCCGAGGCATCGGCGAGCCGATCCTGCGCCGCCCGCGAGCGCCGCCGCACGGCGCGGCCGGAGAAGACCAGGGGCAGGACGATGACGGGAATCGCGAGAAGTACGAGCGCCGAGAGCTTCGGGCTCGTGATGATCATGAGGACGGTGGCGCCGAGAAAGAGAAAGAGATTGCGCAGGGCGATCGAGATGCTGACCCCGAAGGCCGCCTTGACCTGGGTGGTGTCGGCGGTGAGCCTGGAGACGATCTCGCCGCTCTTGGTCTGGTCGAAGAAGGCGGGATCGAGCGAAGTCAGGTGCCGGAACACGGCGGAGCGCAGATCGGCCACCACCCGCTCGCCGAGGGTGATGACGCAGTAATAGCGCAGGGCGCTGGCCAGGGCGAGGATGCCCACCACCACGACCAGAAGGACGAAATAGGCGCTGATGTAGGCCCGCCCCTGTTCCGAGAAGCCGAAATCGATGACCCGCCGCACTGCAATCGGCACGACGAGCGTGGCTCCCGAAGCCACGGCGAGCGCCGCCAGCGCCGCCGCGATCCGCCCCTTGTAGGCCAGGCCGTAGGGAATGAGCGGCTTCAGGGCGCTGAGCGCGGCCTTGGGGCGGGTCTGCTCTTGGGAATGATCGGCCATGACACCTTGCGTTTTACGGAATCGCCACGAGGGGCGGTTTAGCACCTTTGCCCCGGCTTGTTTCAAGGTCTTAAGTGAGGTATAGGCGCGCATTCATCAATTCAGGCTCGATCTCAACATTGCGGGCTGACCAGATCTGGCTGGCCGCAACAAGGACTATGGCAATGGCGCGCAAAGAAACCGATCATCCCGATTACCACTTCATCAAAGTGGTCATGACCAACGGCACCGAGTACACGACCCGCTCGACCTACGGCAAAGAGGGCGACACCCTCAACCTCGACATCGACCCGAACACCCATCCGGCGTGGACCGGCGGTACGCAGCAGCTGCTCGACCGCGGCGGCCGCGTGTCGCGCTTCAACTCGAAGTTCGGCGGCCTGGGCCTCGGCGGCAAGAAGTAAGTCGTCCTTCGGACCGGAATCAAAAAGCCCCGCTTCGGCGGGGCTTTTTCTTTGGCCGTTGTCGGAAAGCTGCCTCAGGCAGCCTCCCTGACGACAGGCTCATCAAGAGCCTTCAGGGTGCGGATCTCGCGCAGGAGCTCCCGGTTCAGAAGCTCCAGCGAGCGCAGGCGCTCCTCCATCTCGTCGATGGTGCGGTTGCCCGTGTTCTGCAGCAGGAACACCATCAGGAAGGTGCAGATCGTGGTGCCTGTATTGATCACGAGCTGCCACGTATCGGAGAACTGGAAGACAGGGCCGGAGATGGCCCAGACAGCCACGAGCAGGCAGGCCGCCATGAAGGCATAGGGGCTGCCCAGGTTGTCGGAAATCCATTCGGACAGGATTTCGAAACGGTTCGTGATGAACTTTTTCATGGAACTCTCCTCGCGACCAGCCGCCACGGGCCCGATCGCAGGAGAGCTGAGCGATCAGTCTTCTGCGCGAACCCGAGACGGCATGGTCTTTCGACTGTCGCTAGACATGTGTTGCATATCCTTGGGTTGACGGCACAAGAGCGGCCGACAGGTTAGGTGTAGCCCTTCAGGCAGAGGTTTCAACCCTTCAAGGGGGCATTGGCGCCGGGTGCGGCAACGTGGCCTCTCCTCCCGCTCACTCCACCGCGCCGAAGGCCCGCTGCAGCATTCCGAGCTGGGTGGCGACCGGGTTGGAAGCGGGGGCCCGGGGAGTCTCCTCGGCCTCCGAGATGAGGCGCTCGAGATGCAGGATCCGGGCGTGAAGCCGGGTCGCAAGTCCCATCAGGTCCCGCAGCCGGGCGGGAAGTTCCTGGTATTCCGCGATGGTGGTTGCGGTTTCCTGCGAGTTCAGGCGGACGCGGTTCTTTTCCAGCTGCGCCTGGTCGGCCGTGATCTCCCCTTCCGCTACGGCCCGCTGCAGCAGCAGCCATGAGGCGACCTGCATCAGGCGCGTGGTGAGCCGCATGCTCTCGCTGGCATAGACGAGGCTCGCCTGGCGCGGCAGATGGCGCGATTCCTCGCGGCCCGGGCCGTCGAGATAGGCGGCCGTTTCCTCGATGAGCTCCATGCCCTCCTGGAAGAGCGCCTTGAAGGCCTCGGAACCCACGAAGTTCTGCCCGAACCGGACAGGATCGATATCGAGCTGGATCACGTCGGGTTCGTTCACGCACATCTCCCAAAAAACTGCCCTCCGCTCCCTGCGGACGGAGGATATGAACTGTTGAGATGAGTATAGGACGGACTGATGGGGCTTGCCTCGGTAACCTCTTCTTAAGGTTAAGGCAGCGCCGATAAAAATCGAGCCGCACGAGGCGGCTCTTGAAGTCTAACAGGGAAGCGTCAAACAGAGTGGGCTTCGAAGCCACTCGGCATCCAGGGAGAAGCCCGGATGCCCTCCTGTCTATCCGAGAATGGTTAATACGCCGTTAAGGACGTTTCTTCGTTACAAAGGAATCAGCTCTGGCCCAGCTTGAAGAAGGCGCTCGCCGCCGCGCGGGAGTTTTCCTTGCGGGCCCTCGCCTCCTTGATGCGGGCGATCTCCCGCTCCAGCACTTCGACACGCTCGTCGAGTTCGTCGATGGAGAGCATCGAGAGATCCTGGCCGATCTCGTGCCCGCTCGTGATCTGGCGCGGTTCATCGGCGAAGGGATCGAGGGCCATGGCATTCTCCTCTTCAATGATTGATCGTGAACGTTAATCCGGCATGTATTCCTTGCCAACGAAGCCTATATCCCGGGACATTGTTGACCAAAGGAGGGAAAAATGGGGCAGATCCCTGAGATGATGCGTGCCGTCGTTGCCGAGGGGAGCGGCGGGCCGGACGTTCTCAAGGTCGTCCAGCGCCCCGTTCCCAACCCGAAGGAGGGCGAGATCCTGGTGCGCGTGAAAGCCGCGGGCGTGAACCGCCCCGACGTGATCCAGCGGCAGGGCGGCTACCCGCCTCCTCCCGGCGCTCCGGATATTCTCGGGCTCGAGATCGCGGGCGAAGTGGCGGCCACGGGCCCGAACGCCGCCCGGTTCGCCGTCGGTGCTCCGGTCATGGCCCTGGTGCCGGGCGGCGGCTATGCGGATTATGCCGTCGTCCACGAGAGCAACGCCCTTCCGATTCCCCCGGGCCTGTCGTTCGAGGAAGCGGGCGCCATCCCGGAAACCTATTTCACCGTCTGGACCAACGTGTTCGACCGGGGCCGCCTGCAATCGGGCGAGACGCTTCTCGTCCATGGCGGGACCTCCGGCATCGGCACCACGGCGATCCAGCTCGCCAAGGCCTTCGGCGCCACGGTCATCGCCACGGCCGGCAGCCAGGACAAATGCGACGCCTGCCTGCGTCTCGGCGCCGATGCGGCGATCAACTACCGGACCCAGGATTTCGTGACGGCCACCAAGGAAGCCACGGGCGGCCGGGGCGCGGACGTGATCCTCGACATGGTCGGCGGCGACTACATTTCCCGCAATTACGAGGCCGCCGCCCAGGATGGCCGGATCGTGCAGATCGCTTTCCTCCAGGGCCCGAAAGCCGAGGTCGATTTCCGCCGCCTGATGGTCAAGCGGCTCACCCATACGGGTTCGACCCTACGCCCACGCTCACCCGCCGAAAAGGCCGACATCGCCGAGGCCTTGGAGGAAAAGGTCTGGCCGCTTCTCGCGCAAGGGCGGTGCAGGCCGGTGATGGATTCGACCTTCGCCTTCGAGGACGTGGCCAAGGCCCATGCCCGCATGGACGGGGGGGAGCATATCGGGAAGATTGTGCTGGTCATCGATAAGATATAATGATGCATTGAACAGCATCCGAAGCTCATACCCCATGGGCTATATCTGAAAGGCACGACAAGGTGTGGTCCCCATGGTTCATTCGCTTGGGTACGGTTCTCTTTGTCGTCACGCTTCACCAGACAGCTCCTCTACTGGCAAAGGTCATTGTCCTGAGTGCGTGTGCTTTAGCGGTCGGGCAATTTCTCTACCGTGGGCAATATTTTCCGAGGGTCATCATGGATGTTCTTAGCCGTCTCTCTGATAAGGCTGGACTTGAACGCGCCTTCGAGGCCCGCGCCAAGAAACTCGCGACGATCAATGCGGAGGATTTGGCACGCCGGGTGAAAGCCAGGGTTGTCGGCCAGGACGAGACTATCGACCAAATCGCCATCCAACTGCGTCGTCGCTTCGCCGCACAGGGACGCAACCGTCCCATTGCCGTCTTCTGCTTTACCGGAGCACCGGGTACAGGCAAGACACACCTCGCCAAAGCCTTGGCAGAGGAACTGTTCGAGGACAGAAACCATCTGCATTTTTTCGACATGAGCCAATATGGGCAAGCCTTCTCGGCCTCTGGTCTGTTCGGCTCTCCCAAGGGTTATGTTGGCTCCCAGAGCTATGGCGCTCTCACGGCCGCGCTGCGAGACATGTCGAATGCCATCGTCCTGCTAGACGAATTCGAGAAGGCGCATCCCGAAGTCCACAAGCGCTTCCTTGCAGCTTGGAACGACGGCTTCATTACAGAAGCCAGCGATGGAGCTCGTGTCTCCACGTCGCAGGCCATTTTCATTCTTACGACGAATGCTGCGGGTCGACGTATCAGTGAGATCGCCCAAAATCATAAAGGCGACCGCGCTGAACTCACCCAACAGGTCAAATCGGCGATGCTGGATGCGCAGTTCGCACCCGAAGTTCTGTCGCGCATTGATGATGTGTTCATCTTCAATCCCTTGCGTGGCCTTGATCTCGCTCGTGTGGTTGCTCTCGAGATTGAGCGCTTGGCGGCGCAATACGATCTTAAAATTGCCGAAGGCGGCATCGATGTCGCGGTTCTCGTTGATACGGTGGAAGCTCTAGGCGATCGCGTCGATGGAGGAGTCCGGGACGTGGCGCGCGCAGTCGAGCACCAGATCACGGATGGATTGCTTGATGCGCGCGGTGCAGGCGCCCGTTTCATTCGTCTGGTCAAGGAGCAGGATCGAGTCAAAATCGTTCATGATCCGCTTGAAGCGTCCGGCCACTTGAAAGACTCGGCATCAACATCGTCTTGAGATGCATAGGACGGCGATCTCAAACATGAGTAAAGAAGGCTTTCGCACACTGTTCTTCCGATTGTACCGGACAGACAGTTCCTTCCGCGGCTTCCTGGACTTCGCCTTCTTCGGGGGGCTCACATTGTTCTTCCTGAGCCCACCCCCATTCCCAGATTGGCGCTCCTTTCTGCCAACCTCTACTCCTTCCAATTCATCTTCATCCTCTGCCCTTTCGGCGCCTCAGCAGATGCCTGTCACAGCAGTGGCACCTTCATCCGCCGTATCCGCGCCGAAGCGGGAGCTGCATCTCATCGATGATGGGAACCGCATTCTGAAAGCGTTTCTTCACCTCTCACCTGAGGAGCATCGACCAGCTCTTGAAAAGACCGTAGATCTCATCCTCGCTCGGCAGTTCGATGCGGCGCTCTCACAACTTGATGCCCTTGATTCGCAGGATCCAAACGTACCTTTCCTGCGTGGTGTCGCACTGGTCCGCAAGGATGGAAAGGCATCAGCCGCCTCAGCCAATGAATACCGGAAGGCCGCCGATCTAGGGCATCCGGAAGGAATGTACTATCTGAGCAGCCAATATAACCAAGGCACCGGCGTTCCTCTCGACAAGACACTCGCCGTTTCTCTCCGAGAAACGGCTTATCAGGCCGGCTCTCAGACGGCGGGATATTATCTGGCGACGACCTATGCCCAAGGCGACCTAGGCTTTCGCAACGACGAGAAAGCAAGAGGGATCTTCGAGAAGCTGGCTGCGAGCGGTCATCCGCGTTCGTTGAACTGGACGGGCGTCCTCTACGAAACAGGACGCGGCGGTCTCTCGCGAGACTATGCCAAAGCAAATCGATCCTATCGAGACGCAGCCGCCTTGGGGGATGTCACGGCCATGCGTAATCTGCATGCCATGTACCGCTATGGAAACGGTGTCCAAAAAGATCTTAAAGAAGCGCTGATGTGGCTTCAGCGTGCTGTCGACGAGAACAACCCCGAAGCCATTCGCATCATGGGCAAATTGCTGGCCTTCGGAGAGGAGGGAACAACGGCTGATCCTGTTCGCGGGGCATCGCTTCTGCGTCAAGCGGCCTTGAAGAACGATGGCCAGGCACAGGAATTGCTTGGGCAACTCTATGAAGAAGGCAAAGGTGTGCCGCGCGATCCGGTTCAAGCTTACGTTTTTTACGGCCTCGCCAATTATTATGGCGTCGCCTCGGCCCGCATGAGACTTTCCACTCTGGAAGGCATGATGGTGTCTGCCGAGAAGGAGCGCGCCCAACGATTGCTCTCCTCCGCTCTTCCTGCCAAATCCGGCTCCCAGCCATGAAGGACGACATCAATCCTGCACCTGAGCCGTTGCCGGCGGAGCTTGCGGAGCCGGCAACGCTCCACTCTGGCGTCTGGCTCACGATGTTGGCCTCAGTCGCTTTGCTGGCAGCAGTCTATGTTCTTCCTTCGGTGAAACATGACGCGTCATCTCCGGCATCTCAGCCAGAGATCTCAGCTGAAACAGCCACCCGACTGGAGGCAGGCTTATCTGGCCTCGCACTACACCTTCACCCTGTCGACCTTTCCACGCTGGCAGCCCAGGAGGAGGCCGTTAAAGCTATGCCCGTATCCGAGGCACAGGGAAGAAAGTTGATCGCAGATGCTCTGGCAGGCCGCCAAAATCTTGGCCGTATCGTTGTATGGGACAATGTTTCACAGGACGGCGACGTGATTTCGGTTTCCAGTGGTGGGCTCTCGACAAATGTGAGCCTGAAGTCCACTCCCCAAACCATTATCCTCCCATACGCGAAGGGAGGCTCCCTGATGGTCGCGGGCGTTCAGGATGGTGGCGGGGGCATCACGGTCGGAATGGACCTTCCAACTGGGCCGCTTCCCCTGCCCCCTCTGAAGGTCGGCGAGGTCAGAGTCCTGCCACTCTTCTGAATGTCTCTACCGTGGAAGCCCTTCCGCCTTTAAAATTTGCAACATACCGGCACGATCCCTATAATCATCTCGTTTCCCTCACATCGTGAGACGAGATGCTCCGGTCCGGACCGGTTCGGAGCGCGAGAGAGTTTTGCCGTGCGGCGCCGACGATCCGGCGCCCGGCCTGAAGGAGGTTCGTTAATGTCCCAGGGACCGTTGATGCCGAAGGCGACAGCCGTCTGGCTCGTCGAGAATACATCGCTGTCGTTCGACCAGATCGCCGATTTCTGCAAGCTGCACCCGCTCGAGGTGAAGGGCATTGCCGACGGCGAGGTCGCGGCCGGGATCAAGGGCCTCGACCCGGTGACCACGGGCCAGCTGACCCGTGAAGAGATCGAGAAGGCCCAGAAGGACCCGAACCACCACCTCCGGCTCGCCGAGTCGCGGGTGAAGCTGCCGGAGCAGAAGCGGGTCAAGAAGGGGCCGCGCTACACCCCGGTGTCCCGCCGCCACGACCGTCCGAACGCGATCCTCTGGCTCGTGCGCAACCATCCCGAGCTGAAGGACGCTCAGATCATGCGTCTGGTGGGCACCACCAAGACCACGATCCAGCAGGTCCGCGAGCGCACCCACTGGAACTCGGCCAGCCTCTCGCCCATGGACCCGGTGACGCTGGGCCTGTGCTCGCAGATCGACCTCGATTTCGAGGTGCAGCGCGCCGCCAAGGACCGCCCGCATGTCGAGGCCCAGGACCACGGCGGCACCCTGATGCCGGCCGAGGTCTCCACGGCCCCCGAACGGGTCGACCCCTTCGCCGACATGAGCCGCCCGAAGCCGGCCCAGGAAGAGGACATCGACGTCAACTCGGTCTTCGCCAAGCTCAAGCAGCTCAAGCGCGACGACGAGGACGAAGAGTAAGGTTTTCTCACGCAAAAGGCCCGGAGCGATCCGGGCCTTTTCGTTTTCAGGTTTGTTTTTCAGGGATGTCATCCCGGACGCCGAAGGCGAGCCGGGATCGCGAGCAGGATGTGGGAAAGACTTTGTCAGGGCTGCAGCATCGGACCCAAAAGTGGACCCCAGAAGGCCGCTCTATGCTGTCCCCTTTGCAAGTGAACCGCCGCGCTTCAATCCAAAGTCACGAAGCTTGATCTTTGCCATGCGCCCGTCAGGGTGATGGAACACGAGCCCCTCGATGTCCTGCCCTTCCAGCCAGGAGCGCAACCCGTCGAAATCACGGGGCACGTCGGCATTGAGAGCGAGGCTGTCGTGGGCCACAAGCTCGTGCTGCGGGTAGTTCTCAGGATTGCCCTGCACCTTCGGGCCGACAAGCTCATAAGTGCCGTCCTTGAGGCTATCCCAGCGAGCGAACGCCTCACGGTGCCAGCGGTCCTCGGGGCCGTCCCCAACCGGCACCCATCCGACAAGCTTCTCCGTCTCCGGGTCGTGATCGGCAAGGCTGAAACCATCGGGTGGGGTCTCTCCCTTGCGGAGTTCACGGCGCTTCCAAAGCTTGCCCTCGCTTACCATGCAGCATGTGCCGTCAATCTTCTTGGTTGGCCAGCCCTCGCCGGCGAACACCCATCCGCAATCGGGGTGCGGTTTGTTCACGACGCGGCTGCGATCCCCGTTCCAGTCGCGGTCAAAAATGGTCGGCGTTTTCTTCATGACCTTATCCGCTATATTACATCGTAGTAATACTGCGTAATGGTTTAAAGGACGATTTCAAGCGATCCATTCTTGCCCCGTTGCGCAGATCCTTGGCCGCGCGATGAGCCAGCGCCTTCTCGTCGTCTCCAAGGGCCTGCGCCAGCAAGGCCTCGAAACGGGCCTGCCCGTCCTCTTTCTCTTCCGTCATCCGTAAGACTTCCTATCCCGCCAGTCCCCGCGCCCGCAGCGCATCACCGATCTCGGACAGGATCATAGGATCGTCGATGGTGGCGGGCGTCGACCAGGAATCGCCGTCGGCGATCTTCTTCATGGTGCCGCGCAGGATCTTGCCGGACCGGGTCTTGGGCAGGCGCGCGACGGTGATCGCCAGCTTGAAGGCGGCCACGGGGCCGATCTTGTCGCGGACCAGGGCCACGAGTTCGGTCTCGATGGCCTCCGGCGGCCGGTCGATGCCGGATTTGAGCACCACGAAGCCGCAGGGCACCTCGCCCTTGAGCGCGTCCTTCACGCCGATCACGGCGCATTCCGCCACCGCCGGATGGGAGGCCAGCACCTCCTCCATGCCGCCCGTGGACAGGCGATGGCCCGCCACGTTGATGATGTCGTCGGTGCGGCCCATGACCCAGATGTAGCCGTCCTCGTCGAGATAGCCGGCGTCCGACGTGTTGTAGTAGCCGGGATAGACCGAAAGATAGGATTCCCGGAACCGCTCGTCCGCCTGCCACAGGGTCGGCAGGGCGCCGGGCGGCAACGGCAGCTTGATCACGATGGCGCCCATGGTGTTGGGCCTGACCGGCCTGCCGCCCTCGTCGAGCACCTCCAGGGTATATCCAGGCATCGGCACCGTGGGCGAGCCGTGCTTCACGGGCAGCGCACCCAAGCCCAGCGGATTGCCGGCGACCGGCCAGCCGGTCTCGGTCTGCCACCAATGGTCGATGACCGGCACCTGCAGGATGTCCTCGGCCCATTTGACCGTGTCGGGGTCGGCCCGCTCGCCTGCCAGGAACAGGGCGCGGAACGAGGAGAGGTCGTATTTCTTCAGGAGCTCCGCCTTCGGATCCTCCTTCTTGATGGCGCGAAAGGCCGTAGGCGCGGTGAAGAGGGTCACGACCCCATGGTCGGAGATCACCCGCCAATAGGCCCCCGCATCGGGCGTTCCCACCGGCTTGCCCTCGTAGAGAACGGCCGTGCAGCCGTGCAGCAGCGGCCCGTAGACGATGTAGGAATGACCGACCACCCAGCCTACGTCGGATGCAGCCCAGAAGACCTCGCCGGGCCTGACGCCGAAGAAGTGCTCCATGGACCATTTGAGCGCGACCATGTGGCCGCCGTTGTCGCGCACCACACCCTTGGGGATGCCGGTCGTGCCGGAGGTGTAGAGCACGTAGAGCGGATCGGTCGCCGCCACCGGCACACATTCCGCCTTGCGGCCTTGCGCCTTGGCATCAGCGACGGCACTCGCCCAGTCCCAGTCGCGGCCCTCGACGAGGGCGCAGGCAAGCTGCGGCCGCTGGAAGACGAGGCAGGCGTGCGGCTTGAATGAGGAAAGCGCGATCGCCTCGTCCAGCAGCGGCTTGTAGGGAATGACGCGCGCGCCCTCGACGCCGCAGGAGGCGGAGAGAATGATCTTCGGCTTCGCATCGTCGATGCGGGTCGCCAGTTCCTTGGCTGCAAAACCGCCGAAGACCACCGAGTGGATCGCCCCGATGCGGGCGCAGGCCAGCATCGCGAAGCTCGTCTCCGGGATCATCGGCATGTAGATGACGACGCGATCGCCCTTCGTGACGCCCATGTCCTGCAGTACGACTGCTAGCGTCGCGACCTCGTCCCGCAGTTCCGCATAGGTAATGCTGCGCTTCGTGTCGGTCACCGGGCTGTCGTAGATGATCGCCGCCTGGTCGCCCCGCGTCGCCACATGGCGGTCGACGGCGTTGTAGCAGGTGTTGCACTCGGCCCCGACGAACCAGCGGCCGTAGATGCCGGCTTCAGGATCGAACACCTTCTCGGCGGGTCTGATCCAGTCGATCTCCCGCGCCGCCTGTTCCCAGAAGCCGACCGGATCGGATTTCCAGCCGGCATAGACCTCATGATAGCGGCTTTGGGCGGATGGCATGGCGTTCCCCCTTGCGTTCTCTGCATGAGACTTCACGCGCCTGCTGTGGTAGCAGGCCATCAAGCCGTGGTCAGGGGCGACTTTCGGTGAGTCGACTTTCGGCGAGCGTTGTCGTGATTACCGATCCTCTCTTCTATGCTGCCGCCATTCCCGCGGTGATCCTGCTGGGGCTGGCCAAGGGCGGCTTCTCGGGCCTCGGGGCCCTGTCCCTGCCCCTCATGGCGCTGGTGGTGTCACCCGTGCAGGCGGCCGCCATCACCCTGCCGATCCTGATCGTGCAGGACGTGGTGTCGGTCTGGGCCTACCGGCATACCTGGGATCGCCGCAACGTGGTGATCATGCTCCTGGGCGCCATATCGGGCATCGTGACGGGCTATCTCCTGGCCTCCCAGGTCTCCGACGCGGCCGTCAAACTGGCCGTCGGGGTGATTTCCGTGGCCTTCGCCGTCCGCCGCATGATCGTGGAGCGCCGTGCGACCCCGCCGAAGCCCGCTCCGGCCGACGTGCCGCGCGGCATCTTCTGGGGCTGGGTGACGGGCTTCACCAGCATGGTCGCCCACGCGGGCGGGCCGCCCTTCCAGATCTACGTCATGCCCCAGCGCCTGCCGCGCGACATCTTCGTCGGCACCGGGGCCGTGCTCTTCGCGCTGATCAACTGGATCAAGGTGCCGCCCTATCTGGCGCTCGGGCAGTTCACGGCCGAGAACATGGCGACGGCGGGCGCCCTGTTCCCGGTGGCCATCGCATCGACCTGGGCCGGCGTCCTGCTCGTGCGGCGGGTCTCGGGTCAGGCGTTCTATACGGCCGTCTATGTCCTGCTGATCCTCGTCGGCGCCAAGCTCATATATGACGGCGCGGTGGCCTATCTGTAATGCATCCACGAAAAAGCCGCCGCTCCTTGGGGAAGCGACGGCTTCTTCAGGTGGGAAATATTGAGGAAACGTACGGCTAGTGCACCACCGATTCGGAGGTTCTCAGCCTCGCGATCTCGTCCTTGAGCTGAAGCTTCCTTCGCTTGAGTTCTGCCAGCCTCATGTCATCCGCCGACGGTCTGTTGAGGGTATCCTGGATTTCGCGCTCGAGAGCCCGATGCTTCCGTTCCAGTTCCGTCAGGTGATTCTGCAGCGGCATGTCAGTTCCTCCTATTCGATCTACTGACGGAGAACATTGTGGCAGATAGAGTGTGGCGAGTCGAAGGCGAAATTCAAAGATTCGAGAGTAGAAGATGCTCCGGCTATCTTGCTCTCCACAGGGCCCGAGAGCATACTTCCGCCCCTCTTCGCCCGGCTGCCGAACGTGGTCTGGCATCTAGCGCATCGTGCGGAAAAGTGGGCCCGGTTTCCGCAGCCTGCGATGCGCCGCTTAAGGGATTGAGCATCGGATCGATCCCAAAAGTGGAATCCACTTTTGGGTCCGAGGCTCTAGGTATTTTCGATGATCGACTTGGCTGAACTGGAAGCGGAACTGGCTCGTCTGAAGCAGGAGCACCGTGATCTCGACATGGCCATCGACGCCCTGGAAAGCATGGTCGCCGGGGACCAGCTGCAGGTCCAGCGCCTGAAGAAGCGCAAGCTTGCTCTCAAGGACCAGATCATCCGGCTCGAAGATCAGCTGACCCCCGACATCATTGCCTGAGAATCGTTCCCCTTTTCGGGAACGCCCTTGCCTGCCCGGGACGGCTTCGCTATTCCCGCTGGATAGTTAAGGCCCTGAAGCCGGAGCCACACCATGGCGCGTCCCCCTATTGCCATCATCATGGGAAGCCAGTCCGACTGGGCCACCATGCGCCACGCGGCCGAGACGCTCGATGCCCTGGGCGTTCCTTACGACACCCGCATCGTCTCCGCGCACCGCACGCCGGACCGGCTGGTGGCCTTCGCCAAGGGCGCCAAGGCCGAAGGTTTTCAGGTCATCATCGCCGGCGCCGGAGGGGCCGCCCACCTGCCTGGCATGACGGCCGCCATGACCCCCCTGCCCGTCTTCGGCGTGCCGGTGGAGTCCAAGGCGCTCTCGGGCCAGGACAGCCTGCTCTCCATCGTCCAGATGCCTGCGGGCATTCCGGTCGGCACGCTCGCCATCGGCCGCGCGGGCGCCGTGAATGCGGGCCTGCTCGCCGCCGCCGTGCTGGCCCTGCACGACCCCGCCCTCAGCCAGCGCCTCGACGAATGGCGGAAGCGCCAGAGCGAGAGCGTGGCCGAGCGCCCCTCCAACGAAGGCTAAGACACTCATGATCCGCCCCGGCTGCACCCTCGGTATTCTCGGCGGCGGCCAGCTCGGCCGCATGATCGCCATGGCGGCGGCGCAGCTCGGCCTGAAGACGCACATCTACGCCCCGGAGGAAAACAGCCCGGCCTTCGAGGTGGCGACCGAGTACACCATCGCGGCTTACGAGGACGAGGCGAACCTGGTGCGCTTCGCCAAGGCCGTGGACGTGGTGACCTACGAGTTCGAGAACGTGCCGAGCGAGACGGCCGCCATCTTGAGCGCCCACGCTCTGCTCGCCCCCAACGCGCAGGCGCTGGCCGTGTCGCAGGACCGGTTTCTCGAGAAGAGCTTCATCGCCGGCCTGGGCATTGCGGTCGCGCCCTTCGCCCCCGTGTCGGACGAGGCCGAACTGGCCGAGGCCGTCGAGCGCATCGGCCGGCCCGCCGTGCTCAAGACGCGCCGCTTCGGCTATGACGGCAAGGGACAGGTGAAGATCACGCCCGAGGCCGATCCCCTGGCAGCCTGGGAGGAGATCGGACGCGCCGCCTCCATCCTGGAGGGCTTCGTGCCCTTCGAGCGGGAGGTTTCCGTGGTGGCGGCCCGTACGGCCGCTGGCGCATTCGCGGCCTATGATCTGTGCGCCAACGAGCACCGCAACCACATCCTGGACACAACCCGGGTCCCGGCCGGGGCCTCCCCCCAAACGGAGGAGCAGGCCTTCCGGATCGCCCGCTCCATCGCGGAAGCCCTGGATTACGTGGGCGTGCTGGCGGTCGAACTGTTCCTCGTGACCGAGGACGGTTCCGAGCGCCTCGTGGTGAACGAGATCGCCCCACGGGTGCACAATTCCGGCCATTGGACGCTCGGCGGCGCCACGACCTCACAGTTCGAGCAGCATGTGAGGGCGGTCTGCGGCTGGCCCCTGGGCGACACCGCCCGCCTCGGAAGGGTCGAGATGAAGAACCTGATCGGGCACGATGCCGATGCCTGGGAGGAGATCCTGGCCGAGCCGGGCGCGCATCTGCATCTCTATGGCAAGGCGGAGGCCCGGGCGGGCCGCAAGATGGGACACGTCACCCGGGTTTTCCCGGAGCGGAGCTGAACCTTTCCCGGTCGGATCCGTTGATCCCCTGGACCGGCGCTTTTCTTGAGAAGCAACCCTGGACAGGCAAGGCTTCTTCTGGTATCGACGCCGACCAGATAGAGGTGCGCATGACGCGCCTCATTGTTTTTTTGTCACAATCGAAACGGTTCAAACACGAGGAATTCGCGTGCAGGTTCTTGTCCGGGATAACAACGTCGATCAGGCGCTCCGCGCTCTCAAGAAGAAGATGCAGCGTGAGGGCATCTTCCGCGAGATGAAGCTTCGTGGGCATTACGAGAAGCCGTCTGAGAAGAAGGCCCGCGAGAAGGCTGAGGCCGTTCGCCGCGCTCGCAAGCTGATCCGCAAGCGCATGCAGCGCGAAGGCCTGCTGCCTTCCAAGCCCCGTCCGACCCGCTAAGCTCTCCGAGCAGGCCTGAAAAGGCTTCGCCGATCGGTTGTGAACCAGCGCCTTCGCGTAAGCGGGGCGCTGTTTGCATATCTGGGGTCAGTCTCTTCCCGCCAATATCGAACTAAGTTACGTTTCCTGTTGCGTTGTCGCCTTTTTGATGCCTTGTTTCACGGCTGTTAAGGATTTCCCGCCAGAGTGCCGCTTCCTGGTACCGTGAGTAAATAAGCTGGAGACGAAGGTGTTCGCCCCATCGATTCGCCGTTTTGCCCCCTTGAGCCTGACCCTCGTTGCCCTCGGCCTTTCCGCCTGCAGCACCACGGGCGGTGGCCCCACTCAGCGCATCGCCGTGGTGGAAGAGGACACGCAGGGCACGAGCACGGTCAACATCTCGTCCCTGTCGGACGTGATCCAGCGCAATCCGAACGACCCGAGCGCCTACAACACCCGCGGCGCGGCCTATGCCCGCGTGGGGAACTACAGCAGCGCCATCGCCGATTTCACCAAGGCGGTGCAGCTCGACCCGAATTACGCGCCGGCCTATACCAACCGCGCGCTGGCTCTGCGGCAGACGAACCGTAACGACCAGGCGCTCTCCGACTTCACGCGCTCGATCCAGGCGGATCCGAATTACGGCCCGGCCTATATTGGCCGCGCCAACCTGTACCGCGCCCAGAACCAGTATCAGGAGGCCCTCGCCGACCTGAACATGGCCACCCGCCTGTTGCCCGAATCGGCCGAGGCGCTCCACTCGCGCGGCCTGCTCTACCAGCGCCAGGGCATGCACCAGCAGGCGATCCTCGACTTCGACGCCACCATCGACCGCAATCCCTTCGTGGGCGCTCCCTACGCGGCCCGCGGCCAGAGCTTCGTGGCGACGAACCAGTTCGACAAGGCCATCGAGGACTTCAACGCGGCCCTCAACGTCAACAACAAGGACGCCGATTCCTGGGCGTGGCGCGGCGTGGCCCTCGAGCGCAAGGGCGACCGGAGCCAGGCCATCGAGAGCTACCAGCGCGCTCTCGCCCTCGACAACAGCAACAGCGTCGCCCGCCAGGGCAGCTCCAGACTCCAGGGCGGCATGGCGGGCCTGTTCCGCTCTTAGAGGTTCGTGGAGCGAGGCGGCATGAACCCCGCCCCTCCCCTGCGCACCATCGCCGATATCGAACACCTCCTCGAAGCGCATGCGGACCTGCATGCGCTTCTTTCGCATGTGGATAGGCTCTCGCTTTCGGATGGCTGGATCGGTGCCGGCTTCATCCGCAACACCGTGTGGGACGTGCTGCACGGGCGCATTGTCGATGTCTCCCGTCTTAATGACGTGGACGTGATCTTCTTCGATCCGCGTGACGCGAGTCGGGAGCTGGAGAGCGACATGGAGCGACGCCTCCGCGACATCGCTCCCGGCACGATCTGGTCCGTGAAGAATCAAGCCCGCATGCATCGGCGCAATGGCGATAGACCCTATCGCGATACCTTCGATGCCGTTGCACACTGGCCCGAAACGGCCACCGCGATCGCGGCGCGATCAATCGACGGAAAAGTCGAGGTTATGGCGCCGCACGGAATTCAGGACCTTCTGAACCTGATCGTGAGACCGACGCCGGCTTTCGAGCACAAGATGGGCGTCTATCGCGAACGGGTGTCGAGCAAGGATTGGCCCACCCGCTGGCCGAAGCTGACGATGCTCATGACGTGGGAAGAGGCCTATCCGGCCCCTCAAAGTTCCTTCGACAGAATCGAGACGTAAGGCTCGAAGCCGAAGGCGCGGTAGGTGCGCTCGGCCCGCTCGTTGGCCGCGAGAACGCCGATGAAGAGGCGCTTGAGGCCGGCCTCCCGGGTCAGGCGCTCGGCTTCCTTCAGGAGGGTCTGGCCTATTCCGCGTCCGCGCCAGTCGCCGTGCACGATCAGGTCCGTCACCGTGCCGTGGTTGCGCACGTCATCGACCACATAGGCGGCATCCTGATCGAGGGAGAAGCCCATGGCACCGACGGTCACCCCTTCCGCCACCGCCAGGACGATCCGGCCGTTACGCCGGGACAGGCGCTGCATCAGCTCGTCGTAATACGCCACTGCGGCTCCATAGTCCCGCCGCCGGTCGCCCACGAGATCGGCCTCGAAGACGTTGAGCTGGTGGATCAGCTCGACGACGGCATCCCGGTCGGCCGGAAGGGCGGTACGGAGGGTGATCTTGGACATGTCGGAGTCCGGGCAAAATGCATCGGGGCTCGCGTTAAAGCAGATTTTGCACATTCCGTCATGGCTTCACCGTCATTCCGGGGCCGCGCAGCGGAGCCCGGAACCCATAACCGCCGACGATGCAGCAGGATCTGCAAAGCTACTCGCCTCTTCCTGTGATGTCGTGGTTATGGGTTCCGGGTTCGCCTTCGGCGCCCCGGAATGACAGCGGAGCTGTCCATGCCAATAAAAATGCCCGGCGCGGGGCCGGGCATGAACACGTTCACCTGATTGCGGAATCAGAGATTCTTCAGAATCTCGTCCACGACCTTCTTGGCATCGCCGAAGAGCATCATGGTGTTGTCGCGGAAGAACAGCTCGTTCTCGACGCCGGCATAGCCCGATCCCATGCCGCGCTTGATGAACAGCACGGTCTTGGCGCGCTCCACGTCGAGGATCGGCATGCCGAAGATCGGCGAGGACGGGTCGGTCTTCGCCGCCGGGTTCGTCACGTCATTGGCGCCGATGACGAAGGCGACGTCGGCCTGCGCGAACTCACCGTTGATGTCCTCGAGCTCGAACACCTCGTCGTACGGAACGTTGGCTTCCGCCAGCAGCACGTTCATGTGGCCCGGCATGCGGCCCGCCACCGGGTGGATGGCGTACTTCACCTCCACGCCTTCGCTTTTAAGCTCGTCGGCCATCTCGCGAAGCGCGTGTTGCGCCTGGGCGACCGCCATGCCGTAGCCCGGCACGATGATGACCTTGGCGGCGTTCTTCATGATGAAGGCTGCATCGTCCGCCGAGCCCTGCTTCACGGGGCGCGTCTCGACCGCGCCGCCTGCGGCAGCCGCCGTCTCGCCGCCGAAGCCGCCGAGGATCACCGAGATGAAGGAGCGGTTCATGCCCTTGCACATGATGTAGGACAGGATCGCGCCCGAGGAGCCGACCAGCGCGCCGGTGATGATGAGCGCGAGGTTGCCGAGGGTGAAGCCGATGCCCGCCGCCGCCCAGCCGGAATAGGAGTTGAGCATCGACACGACCACCGGCATGTCGGCGCCGCCGATGGGGATGATCAGCGTCACGCCGAGCACGAAGGAGACAAGCACGATCAGCCAGAAGGCCGCGTGGCTCTCGGTGCGGATGAAGAACACGAGCAGCACGAGAAGCAACAGACCGAGGCCAATGTTGATGAGATGCCGGCTCGGCAGCAGGATCGGCTTGCCGGACATGCGCCCGTCAAGCTTCAGAAACGCGATCACGGAGCCGGTGAAGGTGATGGCCCCGATGGCGACGCCGAGCGCCATTTCGAACAGCGAGCCGCCATGGATGGTACCGACCGAGCCGATGCCGAAGGCCTGCGGTGCGTAGAGGGCGCCCGCCGCCACCAGCACGGCCGCGAGGCCGACCAGGGAGTGGAAGGCGGCCACAAGCTGCGGCATGGCCGTCATCGGCACCCGCCGGGCGACCACGGCGCCGATGCCGCCGCCGATGGCCAGCCCCAGGATCACCAGAGCCCAGCCGCCGAACCCGCTCGGCGGGGAGACGAACAGGGTAGTGAGGATGGCGATTCCCATACCCACCATGCCGTAGAGGTTGCCCTGCCGGGACGTGGTCGGATGGGACAGCCCGCGCAGCGCCAGGATGAACAGGACGCCGGAGACGAGGTAGAGGATCGAGGCTAGATTGGCCGACATCGCCTCATCCCTTCTTGCGGTACATGGCAAGCATGCGCTGGGTCACCAGGAAGCCGCCGAAGATGTTGATGCTGGCGAGGACGAGGCCGACGAAGCCGAG
>NZ_QDGA01000002.1 GCF_003347665.1 Microvirga calopogonii | reverse complement strand
CCTTGCCGGCCACCATCATCAGGTCGGCCATCTCGTCGACGATCACCACGATGTAGGGCAAGGCGTCGAGATCCATCACCTCGTCCTCGTAGACCGCCTCGCCGGTCTCGCGGTCGAAGCCGGTCTGCACCGTGCGGGTGATGGTCTCGCCGCGGGCTTTCGCCTCGACCACGCGGGCGTTGAAGCCGTCGATGTTGCGCACCCCGAGCTTCGACATCTTGCGGTAGCGGTCCTCCATCTCGCGCACCGCCCATTTGAGCGCCACGACCGCCTTCTTCGGGTCGGTCACCACCGGGGTGAGCAGGTGCGGGATGCCGTCGTAGACCGAGAGCTCGAGCATCTTGGGGTCGACCATGATCAGCCGGCACTCGGCCGGCGAGAGCCGGTAGACCAGCGACAGGATCATGGTGTTGATCGCCACCGACTTGCCCGAGCCGGTGGTGCCGGCGACGAGCAGGTGCGGCATGCGGGCGAGGTCGGCGATCACCGGCTCGCCGCCGATGGTCTTGCCCAGGCACAGCGCGAGCTTCTGCTTCGAGGTCTCGAAGTCCTGGGAGGCGAGCAGCTCGCGCAGGTACACGGTCTCGCGCTTGTGGTTGGGCAGCTCGATGCCGATGGCGTTGCGGCCCTGGACCACGGCCACGCGCGCCGAGACCGCGCTCATCGAGCGCGCGATGTCGTCGGCGAGCGAGATCACCCGCGACGACTTCGTCCCAGGCGCAGGCTCAAGCTCATACAGGGTGACAACCGGGCCGGGATTGACCTTCGTGATGGCGCCGCGGACGCCGAAATCCTCCAGCGTCCCCTCCAGAAGGGCGGCGTTCTGTTCCAGGGCCTCGGCCGAGATCGTGGGCGCAGCGGGCCGTTTCGGCTCGGCGAGCAGGTTGAGCTGCGGCAGCTGGTAATGTTCTTCGTCCAATAGGGAGGGCTGCGCCTCCCGGGCCATGCGTTTGCCGGGCTTGGGCGCAGAATGCGCCGGCCCGACGCGCGCCGGCTCGGGCCGCGCGGCCGGACGGGGCGAGGGCGGGGTGATACCGTCGTCATCCCAGCTGGCCTCATCCTCGTCATGCATCGGCATGGAAGCGGGCGCGGGCCTCTGGCGCGCTGGGGCGCCGTCGAGAACCGGCTCGCGCCGCAGGGCGGGCTGGCGGGAGGGCCGCTTCGGCCGTGCGGGGACCTCCTCATCGTATTCGTCTTCCGGGGCGGCGCGGCGGCTTTCCTTCCAGCGCCGTGCCGTCGCGCGCAGGCTCATGACGCCGTGAGCCAGGGCCCCCAGGGACACGATTCCCCAGCCCGGCTCATCGTGGCTGATTTCCTCCGCCTCGTCCCAATCCTGGATCTTGCGCCGCCTGAGGGGCTGCGGCTCCTCGATCTCCTCCGGCTCCTCGTGGTGACGCTCCTCGTCCGGCCCGAGGCCGCAGGCCGCCGTGAGGCTGAAGATCGCGACGCCCGCGAACAGGAAGCCCAGGACCGCGCTGGCCGAGCCGCTGGAGAGGCCCGTGATGGCCTTCGCCCCGGCGAGGATCGCATCGCCGACCACGCCGCCAAGGCCCGTCGGCAGCGGCCAGCTCTGGGTTGGAGGCATGGCGCTGGCCAGAGCGGTGGCGGCGCCCGCGCCGATGACCCAAAGAGCCAGGCGCAGTTGCAGGCGGCCGAGATCGCCCGACTTCATGAGGCGCCAGCCCCAGAGCGCCAGGGGCAACACGGCCGCGATGGCGCCTAGTCCCAGGAGCTGCATCAACAGATCCGCCACGATGGCGCCGGGCCAGCCGAGAAGATTGCGGACCGGCAGGTCGGTGGCGTTGTTGAGGCTCGGATCGTCCACCGACCAGGTGGCGAGCGCCACCGCCACCGCACCGGCGACGGCGATCAGGCACAGGCCCGTCAGCTCCTGCGCCCGGCGGGCGAGGAAGGCCCGGAAAGCGCTGAAGAGGCCATCATAGGCGGAAGAAGAACGGCGGGCCGTACGCATCAAACCACTCTAAAAATCCATAGGACGGGACAATCTCGCCAGGATGCTAGAGAAGCCGGGTTAAGGGTCCTTTAACCGTAAGTGCATCGGACGGAGAAAGTGGCCCGGGTGATCCGCTGTTGACGTTCCCCCTTGAAAGGACGAGTGTCCCGGCCATGACGCGCAGGGCTCCCCGAACCGGTTGGACACACACCGCCATCGTGGCGGTGATGGCCTATGCGTTCGTCCTGCAGGCCCTGCTTCTCTCGGTCAGCGGAGCGTTCCACACGGCAGCGGCGGCTGAGGCGCAGGAGATCATCTGTCTTCAGGACGGATCCACTGCGCCGGACCATGGGCCCAAGAAGGCGCACCAGAATTTCTGCTGCACGCTCGGCTGCCATGGCGCCGGCATGGCCGGGCCGGTTCCGGCCACGGCCGTTCCCGAGCAGATCGCGCCCGCGGCCGCCGCAGACGAGCGGCCCGCCGAACTGCCGGATCTGCGGCTCACCTCCAACGTCCTGCCCCTGGGATCGCGCGCGCCGCCGCGCCTCGGCTGATCCGCACCAGCCGATTTCCCAGTACTCAAGGACAATTCCATGACTTCGTCACGCTTTGGCGCGCTCGCCGCCGCCCTCATGCTTTCCTCGCCCGCCTTCGCCCACGTCACTTTCGAGAACGGCCAGACGGCGCCGAACTCCACCTACAAGGCGGTCTTACGCATTCCCCATGGTTGCGACGGCAAGGCGACCCTCAAGGTGCGCGTCCGTATTCCCGAGGGAATCGTGGCTGTTAAGCCCATGCCGAAGGCCGGCTGGAAGCTGGAGACCACCAAGGGCTCCTACGTAAAGGCCTATCAGGTCAACGGGGAGGCGGTGTCGGAGGGCGTCACGGATATCGTCTGGACGGGCTCCCTCGATGACGCCTTTTACGACGAGTTCGTGTTCCAGGCCCGCTTCACCGATGCCTATCAGCCCGGCGCGACGGTCTATTTCCCCATCGTGCAGGAATGCGACGGGGCGACCGCGGAATGGACCCAGGTGCCAACCGCGGGCGAGGATCCGCACAGCCTGAAATCGCCGGCGCCCGGCGTGCGGATCGCAGGCGTCGCCACTGCTCCGCAGGCCGTGAAGGCCGGCACGCTCAGCCTCGAACAGCCCTGGTCGCGGGCGACCCCGGGGGGAGCCAAGGTCGGCGGCGGCTACGTGCGCATCACCAACACGGGCGCGACGCCCGATCGGCTGATCGGCGGCTCGTTCCCGCTCGCCTCCAAGGTCGAGGTGCATGAGATGCGTCTCGACGGCGATGTCATGCGCATGAAGCCGGTCGAGGGCGGGCTCGAGATCAAACCCGGCGCCACGGTCGAGTTGAAGCCGGGCGGGCTCCATCTCATGTTCATGGACCTGAAGGAGCCGCTGAAAGACGGCCAGACGGTCAAGGGCACGCTCGTGTTCGAGAAGGCGGGCTCCGTCGAGGTGGAATACGCGGTGCGCGGCATGGGCGGCGAGGCTCCCGCCGAGCACAAGCACTAGCGCGGAGACGATCGATGAACCTCAAACGCCTCCTCGTGCCGCTCGTCGTCTTCACGGCCGGCCTCCTGGTGCTGGTGGTGACGGCGGGCCTGCTCCTGTTCCCGTCCGGGCAGCAGCAGAGTGCCGGCAAAGTGCCCATCGGCGGCCCGTTCCGGCTCACCAGCCATGACGGAAAGCCGTTCACCGAAGACAACCTGAAAGGCAAGCCCTTCGTGGTCTTCTTCGGCTTCACCCATTGCCCGGAAGTCTGCCCGACCACGCTCTACGATCTCACCCAGGACATGACGGCCCTGGGCAAAGACGCCGACAGGCTGCAGGCTGTCTTCATTACCGTGGATCCGGCCCGCGACACCCCGGAGCTGATGAAGACCTATCTCTCCTCCTTCGACCCGCGCATCGTCGGCCTGTCGGGAACCGAGGAGGAGATCGCCGCGGCGGCGCGCGCCTACAAGATCTATTACCGCAAGGTGCCGACGGAGGGTCAGGACTACACCATGGACCACTCGGCAACCCTGTTCCTGATGGACAGCAAGGGCGAGTTCTACGGCACGTCCAACTTCCAGGAGCCCGAGGAAACGCGGCGGGCGAAGCTGCGGCAGTTGATCAAGAACGGGTGAAATTTCACCGATGTCATTCCGGGGCCGCGAAGCGGAACCCGGAATGACGGTTGAGGACAAACAAGAAAAGCCCCGGACCGAAAGGCCGGGGCTTTTCCTTTGAGCCTCTGGAAGGCTTCTTTGCCGCAGCGCCTGAGATGGGTCTCGACTCTCTCGGGCGCTGCGGAGTTTGGCTTAGTAGTTGTAGGCGCGCTCGCCGTGGTCCGCGAGGTCGAGGCCTTCGCGCTCCTGATCCTGCGTGACGCGCAGGCCGACGATCAGGTCGGTGATCTTGTAGAGCACCACGGAGCCGATGCCGGTCCAGGCCAGGGTGATCACCACGGCGATAAACTGGGTCCAGACCTGGCCGCCGATCGAGTACTCGCCGACGCCGTAGCCGCCGAGCGACGGAGCCGCCACGATGCCGGTGCCGATGGCACCGATGATGCCGCCGACGCCATGGATGCCGAAGACGTCGAGGGCGTCGTCATAACCCAGCGCGTTCTTCACGCCGGTGACGGCGAAGTAGCAGACCGCGCCGGCCACGAGACCGAGCACGATGGAGCCCATGGGACCGGACAATCCTGCGGCCGGCGTGATGGCCACGAGGCCGGCGACCGCGCCCGAGGCGATGCCGAGCAGCGAGGCCTTGCCCTTGCCGAGGGCTTCCACGGTCATCCAGGCCAGGCCGGCAGCGGCCGGAGCCAGGATGGTGTTGATGAGCGCGAGAGCGGCGCCGCCCGTGGCCTCCAGGTTGGAGCCGGCGTTGAAGCCGAACCAGCCGACCCACAGAAGGCAGGCGCCGACGAAGGTGAGAGTCAGCGAGTGCGGGGCGAGCAGGTCACGGCCATAGCCGATGCGCTTGCCGATCAGCAGGGCGCCGACGAGGCCGGCCACGCCGGAGTTGATGTGAACGACCGTGCCGCCCGCGAAGTCGAGGGCGCCGAGGCCGAAGAGGTAGCCTTCCGAGAACCACACCATGTGGGCGATCGGGAGATACACGAAGGTCAGCCACAGGCCCGTGAAGAGCATCACGGCCGAGAACTTGATGCGCTCGGCGAAGGCGCCGACGATCAGGGCCGGCGTGATGGCCGCGAAGGTGAGCTGGAACGCGATGAAGGTGAATTCCGGAATCGCCACGCCCTTGGTGAAGGTGTCGGCGGTGGAATCCGTGGTCACGCCGGCGAGAAACGCCTTGGAGAAGCCGCCGATGAAGGCGCCGATGCCCTCGCCGCCGGACGTGAAGGCGAGCGAGTAGCCATAGAACACCCACAGGATGGCGACCAAGCTGAACACGGAAAAGACCTGCATCAGCACGGACAGCATGTTCTTCGTGCGCACGAGGCCGCCGTAGAACAGGGCAAGGCCGGGAATCGTCATCAGGATCACGAGGATCGTCGAGACGAGCATCCAGGTGGTGTCACCCTTGTTGACCGTGGGAGCCGCAGCGGCAGCGTCCTGCGCCAAGGCGGGATCGACGAGCGCGAGACCTAATCCTAGCGCACCGAGCGCCGGCAGGAGGAATGGACGGAACTTCATCGGATTCAAACTCCGGTATTATTGAATGAATGGAATCAAAGGGCGTCGATGTCGGTCTCGCCCGTGCGGATGCGGACGGCCTTCTCGAGCGAGGTGACGAAGATCTTGCCGTCGCCGATCTGGCCCGTACGCGCGGCCGCCGTGATCGCATCGATCACCTGGTTCACCAGCTCGCTCGCCACGGCCACTTCGATCTTCAGCTTCGGCAGGAAGCTCACGGCGTACTCGGCGCCGCGATAGATCTCGGTATGACCCTTCTGCCGTCCGTAGCCCTTCACCTCAGTCACGGTGAGGCCGTGCACGCCGAGAGCGGTGAGCGCGTCGCGCACCTCTTCCAGCTTGAACGGCTTGATGACCGCCATCACGATTTTCATGGGTTAGGCCCCCTTTTGAGACGTCCGCCCGACAGCCCGGGCAGCGGTTTCCAACGTCAACCCGGCCTCGTGGACGGGTGTCGGGGGCATTTAGGCAAGAAGCATGCCAAGCTTTGTCCAGCATGCGCAAAGGGCCTCTGCCTCTTTGCTAGGCAGCCGAAGCTGGGCTATAAAACAGCCTTTCTGATGAAATTTTAGGCAGAGCTTGTCAGGTCCGCCGCTCGCGGATGAGTCCTTCCTGAGCAACGGATGCCACCAGCGTCCCGTCCTGCTTAAAAATGAGTCCGCGCGAGAATCCGCGGGCACCGCCGGCGCTCGGCGTATCCTGCGCGTAGAGCAGCCACTCGTCCGCCCTGAACGGACGGTGGAACCACATGGCGTGATCCAGGCTCGCAGGCTGTATGTTGGGGTCGAACACTGTCCGGCCGTGGGGAAAGAGGGACGTGTCGAGAAGCGTCATGTCTGAGGCATAGGCTAGGACGCATTGATGGATGGCCGGATCGTCGGGCAGGCGGCCGAGGGTCTTGATCCAGACATGGAAGCGCGGCTCGCCCGGATCGCGGGAGGTGTAGCGGTTGATCTCCACGGGACGGATCTCGAGCGGGCGCTCGCGTTCGTAATAAGTGCGCATCGGTTCCGGCATCTGCAGGAGAAGCCGGCCTTTCACGTCCTCCTCGCTCGGGAGTTCGTCGGGGCCCGGCACCTTCGGCATCTCGGCCTGATGCTCGAATCCCTCCTCGTCGCGGTGGAACGAGGCCGACATGGCGAAGATCGCCTGTCCGTGCTGGATCGCCAGGACCCGGCGCGTGGTGAAGCTCTTGCCGTCGCGGATGCGTTCCACCTCGTAGATGATCGGGATCTTCGGATCGCCCGGCAGCATGAAATAGCAAT
Organism: Microvirga calopogonii; assembly: GCF_003347665.1. GTDB lineage: Bacteria > Pseudomonadota > Alphaproteobacteria > Rhizobiales > Beijerinckiaceae > Microvirga > Microvirga calopogonii. Next base: position 381,667 of record NZ_QDGA01000002.1, on the reverse strand, counting down.
GGAGCGAATGGGGCGAGCGTCCGTCCACCGTGCGGGTCGCGGCGACCAGCGCCTGCCCGATCACCTGCCCGCCGAACACGCGCTGCCATCCGCTCTTCGGGCTCTGGCCGCGAAACAGGTTCACCTCGAGCTGTTCGAGGTCGAGAATGGAGAGAAGGTCGGTGACGGCGCGGGACATGGATTCAAGATCCTTCGATCGGCAACAATCATCCATCGATGAGCGCTTCGGGAACGTCAAGCTTGACGCTGGTCAATGATTGACGGACACCCACCTATAACGTTCGGAGCTGGAGAGTTTCCCGGGCGGATGCACTTTCGGACCACGAGAGTGTTTCCCTCACCGGACAAGCCCTTGAGGAGCAAGAGTCATGAGCGCAACGACCGGGATCGAGCGACCTCGCATCGTCATTGCAGGTGGTGGGCTCGCCGGATTGTCCCTGGCGTTGGCGCTGAAGGAGGCGCTCGGCGACGGAGTCGACGTGGTCATGTGCGATCCGGCGCTCAAGCGCGACCCGCACGGGGACAAGCGTTCCTATGCCATTGCCGCCGCGGCGCGGCGGATGCTGGCGGCGCTCGGGACCTGGGACCAGGTCGTCGACAAGGCTCAGCCGATCCTCGACATGGTGATCACCGACAGCCGCCTGCATGATCCGGTGCGGCCGACCTTCCTCACCTTCGCGGGCGAGGTGGATGGCAACGAGCCCTTCGCGCACATGATCACGGCGGGCGACCTGACCGCCGCCCTGCTGGAGGCCTGCCGTGAGGCCGGGGCCGATCTCAGGGCCGAGGGCGTGAAGGGCTTTGCCGTGCATGGCGCCCATACGGAGATTTCCCTAACGAACGGGGAGAGCCTGCAGGCTTCGCTGCTCGTCGCCGCCGACGGCGCGCGCTCGCGTCTGCGGGAGCAGGCGGGCATCGGCTGGATCTCATGGCCCTACAACCAGTCCGGCATCGTGGCGACCATCGCCCATGAACGCGATCACGAGGGCAGGGCCGTCGAGCATTTCCTGCCCTCCGGCCCCTTCGCGATCCTGCCGCTCAAGGCGGAACGCCAAGCCGACGGATCTTACAGCCACCGCTCCTCCATCGTCTGGACCGAGCGCGCCGAAAACGTGCCGGCCCTCCTGGATTCGCCTCCGGACGACCTGCTTGCCGAACTCGAGCGCCGCTTCGGGCTGCAGCTTGGAAAGCTTAGCTTCGAAACCAAGCCGCAAGCTTTTCCCCTGTCCTTCGGCGTGGCCCGCTCCTTCGTCGGCGAGCGGCTGGCGCTCCTCGGCGATGCGGCCCATGTGATCCACCCGATTGCCGGCCAGGGTCTCAATCTCGGCCTGCACGATGCGGCGGCCCTGGCCGAGATCATCACCGACGCCCTGCGCCTCGGCATGGATCCCGGCGCGGCCGACGTGCTCGACCAGTACGAACGGGCACGGCGCGCCGACATCACCGCGATGGGCCTGATGACGGATGGTCTCAACCGCCTGTTCTCGAACGACGTCCTGACCGTCCGCCTGATCCGTGACTTAGGCCTCGGTCTCGTCGACCGGATGCCGGGCCTGAAGCGCTTCTTCATCCGCGAGGCGGCCGGCCTGCGCAGCGGCGAGGCGCCGCGGCTGTTGAGGGGGGAGGGGCTTTAAATCCCTTTACGGCAAAAGCCTTTAGGATGACAAAGAAGCCGCTTTCGTAACGGTACATAATAACGTATAAGGCCCTCATATTGGTTCTCACTGAGGGTTCACCCATGTCTGAAATCTATAAGGCTATTCTCCAGAGCAGTGATCTTACGGCAGGGGTCGACTCGAGCATCCAGTACAAGCATCTGACAGCCGATACGGGAACGACTTTTGTCGGGTTCAGCATATCCGACACCACGACGGATGCGGGCGGGATCAAAGCAACCGCCACCCAACGCATCCTCGTGGCCTACGAGATTAACCTGAACGTAAAACTGAATGCGATCGAGTTCTCCGGCGCTGACAACACCGTTTACAACGAGGGAAAGATCACATCGGCAACGGGAACCGGTCTGCGCTTTCTCGGAACGGGAACCCACACGGTCAACAACGTCTTGAGAGGAAGCCTTCCGACACCATCGAACAATACAGGAAATGTGCTCGGTGGCAGCATCGTCGGCGCCGTCGGAATTGATCTGACCCGGACGGACACGACCTTTACCAGCCGGCTGGACCTGTTCAACTCGGGTGTCATCGAAGCTTCTTCCGGCTCAGTGATCATCGGCGGCAGCGGTGACGACCGGGTCGTCAATGTCGGCTTGTTCCGGACAACTGCCGCCAACGGTTCGCTCCTTATCGACCTGAAGAACGGCAAGAACTTTTACGACGGCGCAGCCGGCAGCTATCTGTCTGCTCCAAACACAACCTTGAGCGTCACGATCAAGGGAGGAACAGGGGAGGACACTTTTTTCGGGGGTGAAAGCGGCGAAACCTTCGTGGCCGGTACCGGCACAAACATCATTCACGGCGGCAACGATAGCGGTACTAGCCAGAAAGATACGGTCGATTACGCATGGGCGGCGGCGGCGGTCAGTGTAAGCTTGGAGCGCACCTACTCGCAATGGACCGGCGTGTCGTCCGATCTTCTGGTCAATATCGAGAATCTCACCGGCAGCGACTTCAATGACATTCTCACCGGCAATGACAAACCCAATGTGCTCAGGGGCGGGGCTGGTAACGATACGCTTGAGGGCGGCTACGAAGATGATGTCCTGAACGGCGGCAGTGATGAGAATGAGGCCAACACAGCGCGCTATACGGGTAGCTTGGCCGTCACAGTCGATTTAACGGTTCAAGGCGCCCAGAATACAGGCTACGGCTCCGATACGCTGATCAACATCCGCAACGTTGAGACCAGTGGAGGGGCGGATAAGCTGAGTGGCGATGCCAAGGACAACCTTCTCAAGAGTGGAGCTGGAAACGACTCCCTTAAAGGCGGAGCGGGTAACGATACCCTTCAGGGTGAAGCTGGCGCCGATACACTCAACGGCGGAGCGGGCAACGACACGCTGGACGGGGGCTCCGGCGAGGATACGGCGGAATTCTCCGGCAACCGCGCCAACTATACCTGGAACCTGGAGTCGGACGGCCGATACAAGATCACCGACAACACAGGCCAGGATGGTATCGATTATCTCAAGGACATTCGCATCCTGAAATTCGCCGATACCAAGGTTGCGCTGTCCAACGCTGCGCCGTCTGCCATCTTTCTCTCGATTTCCAGCGTTTCTGAATCCGCTACACCCAGCAAGGTCGCGGATATCTACGGTTCCGATTCCGATGGGGACACGCTGACTTACGCCCTCGTCGACAGCGCCGGCGGCCTGTTTTCGATCACCGATGACGAACTCATCCTCAACCGTCCGCTCGACTACGAGGTGGCGAAGCAGCATGTCATCTCCATCAAGGTCACGGACCCCTATGGCGGCGAGTTCACCAAAGCCATCACACTTAGCGTCCGGAACGTGACCGAAACGACCCCGCTCGTTCTGAACGGAACCAAGAGCGCCGACACATTGTCGGGCGAATCCGGCAACGACCGTCTCTCAGGCTTCGCGGGCAACGACTCTCTCTATGGGAGCAACGGCGACGACACCCTCATCGGCGGCGCAGGAATCGACGTCATGTTCGGCGGCGCAGGCAAGGACGCATTCGTGTTCGACACCAAGCCCAACGTGAAGACGAATGTCGAGTATCTCTTCGACTTCAACGTTGTGGACGACACGATCCACCTGAAGCTGTCCGCCTTCAAGGGCATCGGCAAGAAGGGCACGTTGTCGAAGGCAGCGTTCTGGACCGGCGACAAGGTGCACGATTCGAACGATCATATTCTCTACAACAAGAAGACCGGCGCGCTCTTCTTCGACCCTGACGGCACCGGCACCAAGCCGGCGCTGCAGATCGCGAGCCTGCCCAAGAACCTCAAGCTGACGCACAAGGACTTCCTCATCATCTGACGGGAGCCTGACGTCAAACGACAAAGGCCGGGCTTTTGCCCGGCCTTTTCTTTGAATATCACCAGGTCTTCAACCCTGCTTCTTCGCCCGCTCGATCGCCTCGACGATCAGGCGGCGGGCCTCTTCAGCATCGCCCCAGCGGATGATCTTGGCCCATTTGCCGGGCTCCAGATCCTTGTAGTGCTCGAAGAAGTGCTCGATCTGCTTGATGGTGATCTCGGGCAGGTCCGTATAGGTCGCCACCCGGTCATAGCGCTGGGTCAGCTTGCTCGACGGAACGGCGATGATCTTCTCGTCCTGGCCCCCGTCGTCCTCCATCACGAGAACGCCCACGGGGCGCACGTTCATGACGGCGCCCGGCGCAATGGCGCGCGTGTTGGCGACGAGCACGTCGCAAGGATCGCCGTCGCCCGAGAGGGTATGGGGGATGAAGCCGTAATTGCCCGGATACCGCATGGAGGTGTAGAGGAAGCGGTCGACGAAGAGTGCACCGGATTCCTTGTCCATCTCGTACTTGATGGGCTCGCCGCCGAGCGGCACTTCGATCACGACGTTCACGTCGTCCGGCGGGTTCTTTCCAATCTTGATCGCGTCAAGGCGCATAGAGCTGTTCTCCGGAACAAGGCTTGAAGCATCGTCCCGGGCGGGCCTCCTCCCGATGGGGAGATGGGCCGTCACGCCGGACGATGCGGCAAAAGCTCGTCTTGAGAGCGGCTTGAACCTTTTAGGCCGAAAGGCCGCTTTCTGAAGCTTGGACGCCTCACTAGAGCATCGGGCCCAAAAGTGGAAGGCACTTTTGGGTTCGATCCGGTGCTCATGACCTGAGCCAGCCCCTTGAGGTCAAAAGGCGAACCCGTTTTTCGGCGCCGTCGGGCGCACCGCTCGGCAGCAAGCCGGATAGCAGGGGAACCGAAAACAATGTTTCAGTCCGATTGCGGTGATGCCCTCAGCGGAAGAGATAGGCGACCTTGGCGAGCGGCGTTCCGCCGATCCGCTCCTCGACCCGCGCGATCGTCCGCCCGCCCATGCCCGCGTAGAACGCGCAGGCGCGCTCGTTGTCTTCGAGCGCCCAGACGGCGATCCTGTCCATCTTCTGCGCCTTGAGGTCGTTGCGCACGGCGTTGAACAGGCGCCGCCCGAAGCCGACGCCTTGGTATTCCGGCAGCAGATAGAGCTCGTCGATCTCTCCGTTCGCCGGCAGCGACCGGTCGCGGCAGCGGCCGTAGGAAGCATAGCCGACGGCCCCCTGGCCCATGTCCAGCACGACCAGCGGACGCCCGCGCGACACCGTGGAACGCCACCAGCGCGGGCTGCGCCGGGAGAACATCTTGTCCAGGGTCACCCCGGGAATGATGCCGAGATAAGCCTCCCGCCAGGCAGCATCGAAGACACGCGAAAGCGCCTGGGCATCCTCAGGTCTAGCGTGACGGATACTGACGAGAAGGTCGCTCATGGCTTTGGCAAAAAGATCGAGAGAAGCAACGGCATCAGTCTCTGCGGGTAAGGGTTAACGGCGCCTTAACGAAATGGGAAGACCGACGGTGAAAGCGTGGCTTTTTAAGCAAAATTCGGGCGCCGGGGACAGGCCAAAACGACGCAAGGCGGTGCTCCGGCCCATGAAGTTTTCAAGGCTACAATCCTAAATTGCGGGCAATGAGACAGTTTGGGACGAAGCAGACGAAACCTTTCAGCACCAACTGAAACAATGTAATATTGCGCACATCGTGAATCGGGCGGCTGAGCTATGCCTGCAGCCAAAACAGGATTTTAGAAGGAGGTTACCGTGGCGGCACCTGAAGCTTGGGGTGGAGAGTTTTCTTACGGCACCGCATCGCGAGAAAACGATGGTTGGGGTTTCATGAGTTATCTAGGTCAGATGTCCGCGACCGTTCTGAAAGACGGTCGAACCGTTCTGACCTGGACAGATCCTGCAAGCAACACAGTCAAAGCTCAGATCCGCAACGTCGACGGAACGCCGAGCGGGAATGTGTTCACGGTTAATATCGTCCCAGCAAGCGAGCAGACCAAGCCCGATATTGTTACACTCTCGAACGGGAATTTCGCGATCGCCTACCGATCGGATTTCCAGCAAGGATCGTCCGGAATCTACGTTGCAACCTATGACCCATCCGGTCATTCTCTGACTAACTTCCCCATTCGTACCTTGCCAACGTCAGACCCTTCACCACCGCGGATGGCGGCCTTGGCGAATGGGGACTATGTGGTTGTGATACCCGGCGACGAGGACTCAAACGCCACAACCTACGAAGGCCTCAATTACCTTTACGTCCGAAATACCCCGAACGGCCAAGTGGTACAGCCGAGATGGGAGTACGGTGGTGACGATCTTGAGCCGTTAGGCGTCGTGACGCTTAGCAATGGAAACTTCGTAACTCTGATTAACCATGAGGGGAACGACCTCGGGCATCCGGAAAAAGACTGGGTGGCATTTGAAATTCGGGACAGCAGCGGAGCCATTGCGGTCACGAGGACTAAAATTCCCAACGTTGACGCCCGGACGTCGCACTCCTCGCCGTCAAGTACAATTGTTGATCTCGGAAACAACTATTTTGGCGTTGTTTACACTGAGTCCGCCAGTAACCAACCTACATCCCTCAAGCTGAAAATATATTCAGGAATCACAGGCCTAGTGATCACCGGAGGGGATGGGATCGTACTAGCTACAGGCATCGATAGATATGATGCTTTGAACACCAGGGCAGTCCCCGGTGGTCTGATCTTTGCTTACGAATGGGGAAACTCTCCGCTTGGCGGCACAGCAAAGTACTTGGGCGTCTTCAAACTGTCCAATATGAGCGTTGAGGTCACCGAGGTTCTGCACGGCCCCTCACATTGGTACCAAGCAGTTCCGGTTCAGCTCGATGACGGTCGCTATGTGATTCATTGGTTGGACGCAGGCGGCGTAAGCAACTTCAATATCAAAGCTCAAATTTTCGACCCCCGCACCGAGGCTGTCACTTGGGTGAACACAGGAGGCGCCAAGCAGTTTGGCGGAACCAAATACGGGGACGATCTGACCGGTGGGGTCGAGAACGATACGCTCTACGGTTATGATGGCCACGACATCCTGAGGGGCGGCAACGGGGCAGATGTGCTCAAGGGTGGCATCGGCAACGACCTGCTCGAAGGGGGAGCCGACGCGGACGAACTCGACGGTGGGGACGGCACCGGGGATATTGCCGTCTATTTCGCCAATACCGTGAATGATGCCGTGGATGTCGATCTCCAAGGGGCCCTCGACGGAACCGGCATCGGTACCCGCGGCATGGCGGCTGGCGACAGGCTCAAGAACATCGAAGGCCTCATCGGGACGCGATACGGCGACACGCTGGCCGGGGACGGCAACAGCAACGTCCTCTATGGAGCCGACATCGAAGCCAGCGGCCCGAACGACAATGATCACCTGTATGGTCGTGGCGGCGCGGATGGCCTCTTCGGCTATGCCGGCAATGACATCCTCGACGGTGGAGAGGGCGCCGACGTGCTCGACGGCGGTGAGGGCCGGGACACGGCGGACTACACTTCGTCACCCGACGCGGTCGAGATCGATCTGTCGCAAGCAACGGTGATAGCCAGGGGCGGCGATGCCCAGGGCGACGTGCTGAAGAGCATCGAAGCTCTCGTCGGGTCCCGTTTCAACGACACCCTGACCGGCGGTGCCGGCGAGAACCATCTCTACGGCGGCATCGGCAACGACACGCTGATCGGCGGCGTGGAGGATTCGCTATGGGGCGGCGTGGGCAACGACAGGCTCGTGAACGGCCACGTGATCTTCGAGGGATCTCTCGGGCGCAACATCGATCTGGCCACCGGCACGGCGACGAACGCCGAGGAAACCGACACGCTGGTGAATGTGGTCTACGTCACCGGCGGCGACGGCAATGACACGATCACGGGCGTGAGCGGGACGAACAACGTCTCGGGCATCAACGATACGCTCCAGGGTGGCGCGGGTTTCGATCACTTCATTGCCAGCTACGGGAATGATAGTATCGACGGTGGAGCGGACGGCGGCGAGATCACCTACTTCTTCGTCTCCGCCTCCGGGGTCAACCTCGACCTGCAGCACGGTCGCGCGACCAAGTTCAACGGCCAGCAGGACACGCTGACTAACATCTGGCACGCCTGGGGATCGCGAGCCGACGACATCATCACGGGCGACGACGACCACGGAAATATCCTGTTCGGGCTGGACGGACACGACACGATCGACGGCGGCATCGGCAACGACACCCTGTGGGGCGGAGACGGCGGCGACACGCTGATCGGCGTCTCGACGATTGCCGGCTCGGATGTCGACGAGCTTCATGGCGAGCAGGGCAACGACTCCATCGTGGGCGGCGCCGAGGACGTGCTCTACGGGGGCGCGGGGGACGATACCCTCGAGGGCGGACATGTGGTGTTCGAGGGACCCGGCCGGACGATCAATCTCAAGACCAATATTTCAACCGTCACCAATCCTCAGGGCGTGACCTACGAAACGGACGTTCTGCGGAACGTCCGTTAGATCACGGCCGGAGACGAACGGGACACCATCGTCGGAAGCGATGGTAACGACTCGGTCGAAGCCGGCGGCGGCTTCGACCTGTTCATGGGCTCGACCGGCAACGACACTCTCGACGGTGGCGCTGGTTACGCTGCCGCTGATTATGGAGCATTGGGTGCCGGGATCACCTTCGATCTGGTGCTCGGCCAGGTATTCAAGCCGGGTAGCCAGAAGGATCTGGTCTCCCGTATCGCCGATGCCTATGGGACCGGCTTCGGCGATGTGTTCTATGGAGACGACCTCGCCGGCGGCAACGTCTTCGACGGACGGGCGGGCAACGACATCATCTATGGCTTCGCCGGCAACGACAAGCTCTACGGCGGGGACAACAGCGACCAGCTCTACGGGGGCGCCAACAACGACACCCTCGACGGCGGCGCGGGCGCCGACCGGATGGTGGGCGGGACCGGCGACGACGTCTACTACATCGACGATCTGAATGACGTGGTGGTGGAGGCCGCGGGCGAGGGCACCGACACAGTCGTCATCCGGGTGCGCGGCTACGACCAATCGCGGCTTCAGAACATCGAAAACATCCAAGACATGTTCAACCAACCTCCCTCGCTCCCCAGCTTCGAGGGCGGCGCTGTTTCCGTGACCATTCAGGAGAACCTCGGTGGCGCCTTCAAGCTTTTCGCCACGGACGACACGACACCTCTGTCCAGCCTGACATTCGATTTCGACAGAAGCGTCACCGACAGCGATGCCGGTGGGCGGTTCAGAATCTTGAAGTCCGGCAACCTGAGCTATCTCGAACTCTTCGGTACTCTTGACTACGAGAGCGTGCCGAAAAACGCTCAGGGAGAGGCGTTCTACACGGTCTACGTCAAGGTGAAGGACGGATCGGGAGCCGAGAGCGCAACGCAAGCCTTGACGGTCAAGATTGACGATGCGGATGAGGCTGCGAGAGATTTGATCTTCTCGGACCTTCAAACGATCAGGGTGGGGCAGACGAATGCGAACGTCGTCAAGGCCCAATGGGATAACGACCCCGACACCAAGGCCGCATTCCAGGTGAACAAGTATGGGTTCCTGGTCGACGGACTGGTGATGACGGACGATGGGGGCTTCACCATCAATGAGGATACCGGCCAGATCAGCACGAACGGCAGCTTCGGCAGCGAAGGAGCCGGCCCGCGGCTCCTTCAGGTTGTCACGTATGTGATGACGAACGGGACCAGGCACACGGACATTCGCTATAAGGAGAATTACACGGTCGACATCAAGGCTCCGGTCATCTCGATCTCGACCGAAACTGCCTCCGTAGTCGAGAGAAATAATTCGGATTTTGTGGAATACACTTTCATCGCGACCCGAAATGGAACAGGCGGTCCGGCGACCGTAAGCTGGTCGATTGCGGGAACCGACATCGACGCGAGTGACTTCACGTCCCTTAGCGGAACCTTCGATTTCGCAGCCGACGAGACGAGTACGACCTTTACGGTCCGGGTGCGCGGTGACAAGCTCGTCGAAGCCAACGAGACCTTCACGGTCACGCTGGTCAGCGCAACGTACGGCACGATCAGCACCACGAACGGCAGCGTGACCGGCGTGATCGTGAACGACGATCACGCGCCGACGCTGACGGTCACGGCGGGGCAGGAATCCAAGATCGGGGTGGTCGGAAGCACGGTCGCCGAGGCGTTGAAGGCGGTTGAGGTTGGTGATGGTGACGACGACCCGCTTACGGTGACGATCTCGTTTGCCACTGGGCACGGGTCTCTCACCTTTGATGCGTCCGGGAGCGGCGTGAATGTCTCGGTCATCGGGACCGACGCCGCCCGATATACGCTCCAAGGATCGGCAACGAACCTCAATGCCTTCATCGACACGATCGGGTTCAATGTAACCGGAATCGGGCAGACCGAATTCTCGTTCACCGTCAGCGACGGAACCAACACGACGAACTTCGCGAACGTGATTTCGGTGGTGGGCTACGACGCCTCGAACCTGCCCCCGCCCGTTCCGTCGGGCACCTTCACGGTTCACGAGAGCAAGAGCGGCGTGATCCACGAATTCGCGCTGGTGGACAACGCTCAGGAGAATACGACCGTCCTCTACAGCTTCGTGGATCATTTGGAGGATAACGTCAGGATCAGCGCGGACGGGCGGTTCGAGATCGACGGCAACCAGCTCAAGGTTCGCAATGCCTCGGTCCCAGGCGACTATACCGACACCTATCGGATCGTCGCGTCCGACGGCCCCAACTCGGTCACCGGCTATGTCAGCATCACGGTGAAGAACAACGTCGGCCCGACGATCACCCAGGTCAAGGAATCCGAACACGGCACGGCGGGAGCCAACGGCGTCATCCTGGTCCGGGAAGATGCGGGCGTCGGCGTGGTCGCGCGGGTCAGTGCCTCCGATCCGGACGCGGCCCTGGACGGACGCGCGCTCACCTACTCGCTGGAGGACACGCACAATGGGTTGTTCTCGATCGACGCCGCCGGCGTGATCCGGATCTCGAATGCGAGCCGGCTGCCGGTCGACCTCGACACTGAGTATCAGCTGAAGGTTCAAGTCTCCGACGGCAGCACCGAGGATATGGCAACCCGGACGGTCACGGTCAAAGTGACGGATGTCCCGGCCGGCAACCCGAACCACGCACCGACGGACATTGTCTTTGCTGGCTCTGCCGCGGAATATGCCGCGCGGGAGACGTTGGTCGGCACGCTAAGCGCCGTGGACGACGGCGTCGGCGGGGCTGGACTGGAATACACCCTGCTCGACAATGCCGGCGGCCGGGTCAAGCTCGTCAACGGCAACCAGATCGTGGTCGACAACGGCTTCCTGCTCGATGCCGAGCAGGAAGCCTCGCACAGGTTCAAGGTGCAGGTGAAGGATGCCAGCGGCGCCACCTATGTAGAGGAGCTCACCTTCGGCGTCCGGGACGTGAACCCCGAGGTCACGGCCGGCTCGGTTGCCAACGATGTGTTCCGTGGCGGCGCGCTGAACGACTCGCTGTCAGGCAATGCCGGCGACGACCGCCTGTTCGGCGGAGCGGGCAAGGACACGCTCAAGGGCGAGGCCGGCAACGACACGATCGGGGGCGGCGAGGGACTGGACGCGCTCTACGGCGGCAAGGGCGCGGCGAACAAGGACGCATTCGTGTTCGACACAGCGCTCACCAGCAAGAGCGTGGCGAACAAGAACAAGGACGTGATCTACGATTTCGGGCCGAAATACGACTCGATCTACCTCGACGATGCGGCGTTCACGAACAAGACCATCGCCAAGTACCTCAAGGGGAAAGGGGCCAGCCTCGACACACCTTTCAAGCTGAAGAGCAGCTTCCTGCGCGTCGGCGACAAGGCGCTCGACAAGGACGACTTCATCATCGCCAAGAAGGTGAAACCGACCGAGTACAAGCTGTACTGGGACGTGGACGGTTCCGGTGCGAAGGCCATGCTCGAGATCGGCACCGTGAAGCTTCAGAAAGGCGAGGGCACAACCCTCACCTACAAGGACTTCTTCTTCATCTGAACGACAAAGGAGCGGTTCCCGGGAACCGCTCCTTTGTCACGTGCGACCCGCACATCCCATGTGTCTTCTCGCGGCCGCACGACGTCCAGCCGGATGCTGCACAGATGAATCGCCCTCGACAACAGGAGCAAGTTCAGTTTATGTAATATAATTACAATAAATAGGCCGTTGGCATGACCTCCAAAGCTGGCACAACCCACTCCGCCCTCACGAGCCCGGGTAACGACACCATCGTCATCACGGCCAGCGAGCTCGATTTCAGGCTCACATTGGATGGCGGCGAGGGCACGGATACCCTCCAGCTGAATGGAGGGGGGACCTTCGATCTCAATATTCCTGGTACCTTCTCGTCGATCGAGATCGTCAAACGCTCCGCCGCCGACGATCGGATCCTGATTTGGGACGATTATTGGTACACTCACCCGTTGGAGAGTATCTCCGCCATCGAGGGCGGTGGCGGCAATGACACTCTTTCCCTCTATGGGTGGGATATCGATCTCCGCGGCAAGACGATTACCGGTTTCGCCGAAATCGAGCTGGCGGAACTCGGGGGCATCGAGGTCACGCTCAATGACCGGGATCTGGCGTTCCAGCTGACGGGCTACTGGAGCGAATCCGATCACCTGATCTTCGAGGGCGGGACCTTCGATGAGGCGGAGCGGAAGGCCTTGTTCGACAAGGGCGTAGACACGGTCACGGATGCGAGCGGTCTCACCTATTATGCAGCTCCTCCGGTTCTGTCGAATCTCGATGAAGAGATCATCCTCACCGCCGGTCAGATCGGCCAGCCTGTCCGGCTTGACGTCGGCGCCGACGCGGTCGTGACCGATGGCGACGACGCGGCCATCGCCAGCTTATACGTTGCTCATGGTATACTGGCGAATGGAGAGGCGGTGTACATCGCGCAGACCGCGCGGGTTTTTCTGTCGGATGGCATGAATGTCGGCAGCCGGATCTTTGTCGGACCGGAAGACGACCGCGTCGAGATCGGCAGCATCGCTCCTCATAACGAATACGGCTTCGATATCGCTTTCAACGGGAACGCGACCCATGCAAGGGTGGAAGAACTGCTCCACGCCTTAGAATACAGCAACGCGTCGACCGATCCATCTCTGACGCTTCAACGCAACCTCTATATTTATCTCAGCGACAAGGGCGGCCGGACCTCCATGCCGTCCATTTCCATTGCGATCGCTCCCGAAGGCGTGAAGGTGCTGACCTCCGGTGTCGATCAAATGGACGGCACGGCCGGGGATGATGTTTTTGCCGCGACGACAACCACCTTGAGCGATGGCGATGTGATCCATGGCGGTAATGGAACCGACACTCTCAAGGCATTGAGCGGTTCGGTTCCCGGTGCCGTTTTCGACCTCACCAAGCTTGCCGCATTCAGCGGTGTCGAGATCATCCGGTTGAGCGACACGTCCGGCGAGGTGCTGCGCACGAACGCCCAGCGCCTGAATGGGGTGACGAGCATCGACGGCGGAGCGGGCAGTGACGATGGGCTGACGCTTGTCGGATCGTCGTTCGACCTGACCGGAAAAACCATCACCGGCATCGAGAGGATCGAGCTGGCCGACCGAGCCGTTTCGATCACGGTCGACAGCAAGGAGGTCGCGGCTCTCGTCCAAGCCGACTATTACGGCTCCGCCAGCCTGACGCTTGCGGGAGGCACCTTTACGAGAGCCGAGCGCAAGCTTCTGTTCGAGCACAACATTAAGACAATTACCGATACATCCGGCACCTACACCAACGAAGCGCCTCGGGTGGAAGGCCTCGACGGCGACAGGATCCTCATCACTGCCGGGATGAAGGTCTTCGTGGATGTAGGCCGGAATGCAGCTGTCTCGGACGATTACGAAGCCCTCGCAGCGCTTGAAATCAGCGTCCAGGGCGGGGGCTCGAGCGGGCAAGGAGTCGCGGATCGGCTCGGGGTCGATACATCGGGACCGATTTCGCTCTCTGACGGAATGAACGAGGGGAGTGAAATCTTTCTCGGGCAGGAGTCGATCGGGGCAATCGTCACCTCTTCCGCAAGTTCTCTCAGAATCAATTTCAGCAGCCCTGTGGCGGTCGCTCATGTACAGGAGCTCGTTCGCGCCATTACGTACACCTATGACCGGCCCGCCGGCCCGTCGCTGGGCCAGAGAGAGATCTCACTTCTTCTCTGGGACACCGCCGGCAAGGCGACCAGTTCGATGGTTCATCTCAGTGAGAATCTAGCGCCGTCGCAGCTCGATCTGTCTCAGAACCTCACCGATGAGATGGCCGCGGCGGGAACGGTGGTGGGCTCGTTGCGGGCAACGGATGCCAATCCGGGCGATACCTTCACATATCGGCTGCTGGATGATGCCGGTGGCCGTTTTGCTCTTCGCGGCGATCAGCTCGTGGTGGCCGACGGCACCAAGCTCGATTTCGAGCAGGCAGGCTCCCACAATGTCAAGGTAAGGGTTACGGACAAGGGCGGCTTGAGCTTCGACAAGAGCCTCACGATCAATATTCGAAACGTGGAACCTGAATCCGTCCTCGGGACATCGGGCGACGATCATTTCGTCGGCGGCCTGAAGAACGATTTCCTGGCAGGTGGCGCCGGCGATGACGCACTTTCGGGCGGCGCAGGAAACGACCGATTGTCGGGCGGATTGGGCGCGGACATTCTGACCGGCGGAACCGGCAAGGATACCTTCGTGTTCGACAGTGCGGTCGCCAAGAAGAAGAACGCCAATATCGATACGATCGGCGATTTCAGCGCCAAGGACGATGCCTTCTGGCTCGACAACGCGATCTATAAGGGATTGGGCAGGAAAGGCTCGATCACGACGCCCATCAAGCTGTCGGATGGCGCGTTCTTCAAGGGCGAAGCCGCCCATGATGCATCCGATCGCATCATCGTCAGCAAGAGGACCGGCAAGATCTATTACGATGCCGACGGCACCGGCTCGCAGGCGAAGATCCACATCGCCACGGTCACGAAGGCTGCCGTCAAGGCCATGAGCGATGGCGACTTCTTCGTGATCTGATCTCGAAGAAAAAAGGCGGCCGAAGAAGCCGCCTTTTTCCAAATCTCCGCCCGTTCCTCTGCCGAAGAGCGGGCGCTTTGCCGTAAGCCTTACGCCGCGAGCTGACGCAGGACGTAGTGCAGGATGCCGCCGTTGCGGAAGTACTCGACCTCCTCCAGCGTATCGATGCGGCAATGCACTGGCACCTTGCGCACCGAACCGTCGGCGGAAGTGACTTCCATCTCCATGCGCTGGCGCGGCTTCAGATCGCCGGCAAGACCCTTGATGGTGATGGTCTCGTCGCCCTTCAGACCGAGAGTCTCCCAGGACGTGCCCTGCTCGAACACGAAGGGAGCGACACCCATGCCGACGAGGTTCGAGCGGTGGATGCGCTCGAAGCTCTCGGCGATGACGGCGCGCACGCCGAGCAGGTTCGTGCCCTTCGCCGCCCAGTCGCGCGACGAGCCGGTGCCGTATTCCTTGCCAGCGAGAACCACCAGCGGAACGCCCTCGGCCTTGTAGCGCATGGCCGCGTCGTAGATGAACATCCGCTCGCCGGAAGGCTGGTGGATGGTGTAGCCGCCCTCGACCACGTGGCCGCTCTCGTCCTTCACCATCTGGTTCTTGATGCGGATATTGGCGAAGGTGCCGCGCATCATGACTTCATGGTTGCCGCGACGGGTGCCGTACTGGTTGAAGTCGGCGACGCGCACCTGATGCGACTGCAGGTATTCACCGGCCGGCGAAGCGGCGCGGATATTACCGGCAGGCGAGATGTGGTCCGTGGTGATCGAGTCCTGGAACAGGCCCAGGATGCGCGCGTTCAGGATGTCCGTGACCGGCTTCGGCTCCTTGGTCATGCTTTCGAAGTAGGGCGGGTTCTGTACATAGGTGGAACCCATGTCCCACTCGTAGGTGAGGCCCGGCTCGAACGTGACCTTCTTCCAGTTGGCATCGCCCGAGAACACGTCGGCGTAGCGGGTCTTGAACAGCTCGCTCGTGATCGTGCGGTCGATGAACTCCTGCACCTCGGCCGAGGAGGGCCAGATGTCCTTCAGGTAGACGGGCTTTCCGTCCGAGCCCGTGCCGAGGGGATCCTTGGTCAGGTCCACCAGCATGGAGCCGGCGAGCGCATAGGCCACCACCAGCGGAGGGGAGGCGAGGTAGTTCGCGCGCACATCCGGGTTCACGCGGCCTTCGAAGTTGCGGTTGCCCGAGAGCACCGACACGGCCACGAGATCGTTGTCGTTGATCGCCTTTGAGATGTTCTCCGGCAGCGGGCCCGAGTTGCCGATGCAGGTGGTGCAGCCGAAGCCGACGAGGTTGAAGCCGAGCGCATCGAGGTCGCCCTGGAGGCCGGCCTTCTTGAAGTATTCCTCGACGATCTGCGACCCGGGCGCGAGCGAGGTCTTCACCCATGGCTTGGAGGTCAAGCCCTTGGCGACGGCGTTGCGGGCGAGAAGGCCTGCGCCGATCATCACGCTCGGGTTCGAGGTGTTGGTGCAGGAGGTGATCGCCGCGATCACCACGTCGCCGTGGCCGAGATCGTAATTGGCGTCTTCCACCTTCACGCGCTTGCCGATTTCGCCGGCCTTGCGGAACTCCTTCTCCATGGCGCCGAGGAACTCGGTCCTGGAGTTGTCGAGGGTCACGCGGTCCTGCGGGCGCTTGGGACCTGCGAGCGAGGGCACCACGTCGCCGAGGTCGAGCTCGAGGGTGTCAGTGAAGACCGGATCCGGCGTCTCGGCCGTGCGCCACATGCCTTGAGCCTTGGCATAGGCCTCGACGAGGGCCACGCGCTCGTCGGTGCGGCTGGTGGTCTTGAGGTAATCGATGGTCTTGGCATCGATCGGGAAGAAGCCGCAGGTTGCGCCGTATTCCGGGGCCATGTTGCCGATGGTGGAGCGGTCCGCCACCGACATGTCGTTGAGGCCGGGGCCGTAGAACTCCACGAACTTGCCGACCACGCCCTTCTTGCGCAGCATCTGGGTGACGGTGAGCACCAGGTCGGTGGCGGTCACGCCTTCCTTGAGCTTGCCGGTGAGCTTGAAGCCGATGACTTCCGGAATGAGCATAGAGACGGGCTGGCCGAGCATGGCAGCCTCAGCCTCGATGCCGCCGACGCCCCAGCCGAGAACGGCGAGGCCATTGACCATGGTGGTGTGCGAATCGGTGCCGACCAGGGTGTCCGGATAGGCGGTCTCTTCACCGGTCGCCGTGTCCTTGCGGGTCCAGACGGTCTGGGAGAGGAATTCCAGGTTCACTTGGTGGCAGATGCCGGTGCCTGGGGGAACGACTGAGAAGTTCTCGAATGCGGTCTGGCCCCACTTGAGGAAGCGGTAGCGCTCGCCGTTGCGCTGGTATTCCAGCTCGACGTTGCGGTCGAAGGCCTTCGGGGTGCCGAACTCGTCGACGATGACCGAATGGTCGATCACGAGGTCGACGGGGACGAGCGGGTTGATCTTGCGCGGGTCGCCGCCGAGGTTCTTCATGGCGTCGCGCATGGCGGCGAGATCCACCACGGCGGGAACGCCGGTGAAGTCCTGCATCAGAACGCGGGCGGGACGATAGGCGATTTCCTTCTCGTCCTTGCCCTTGTTGTTGAGCCATGCGGCCACGGCCTCGATATCGGTCTTGGTGACCGTGCGGCCGTCCTCGTAGCGGAGCAGATTCTCGAGCAGCACCTTCATGGAGAAGGGCAGCTTCGAGGCGCCGGTCAGGCCGTTCTTCTCGGCCTCGACGAGGGAGTAATAGGTATAGGTCTTGTCACCGACCTTGAGGGTCTGGCGGGCATTGAAGCTGTTGTTGAGCGTCACGGCGAATCCTCGCGTGCATTTGGGTTACGAACATGTGTTCGGCCGAAAGCGCGATAAGCGCGCGCCGCTCCGGGGGCGCCCGGACAGGGGAGAAGCGCGCGAGACGGATTGGACGCCTTGGCGCGCGGCGCAGCCGAGGGTGCTATAGATCATTTCGAACCATCCCGCTACACGGTTTAGAACCATTCTGGGGTGCAATCAGGGCAGGGGTCCGGGTTTGGGACAGGGTTTGCGTCTGAGCGTTAACAATTTGGCCTGCGAGCGGGGAGAGCGCCGTATCTTCGAGGGGGTTTCGTTCACCCTCGAGCCCGGCGGGGCCCTGGTGATCACCGGCCGCAACGGCGCCGGCAAATCCACCCTGCTGGAGCTGCTCGCCGGACGTCTCACTCCCGCGGCCGGAAAGATCCTCTGGGAGGGGGCGGGTGAGCGCACCCTGCCCGAATGTCTGCATTACGTGGGGCACCGCGACGCCCTGAAGGCAGCGCTTACGGCGGAGGAGAACCTGACCTTCGCCCGCGACTTCCTCGGGCATCCGGCGATGAAGCCGAGAGACGCGCTCGAAGCCGTCGGCCTCGTCCATGCGGCCCGGCTGCCGGTGGCCTACCTCTCGGCCGGGCAGCGCCGCCGCGTCGCGCTCGCCCGTCTCCTGGTGGCCGAACGCCCGCTCTGGCTTCTCGACGAGCCAACCTCGGCACTCGATGCCGCGTCCCAGGAAACCTTGCGTCTTCTCCTCGAGCATCACCGCGAGACCGGCGGCATGATCGCGGCCACGACCCATTCGCCGCTGTTCCTCAGGGAAGCGAAGGAGATCAGGATCGAACGCGTCAGCCCTGTCTCCTCGGTGGGGCAGGGGGCCGAGTGGAGCGAGGCGGGAGAGGCCCCATGATTCGCTCCTTCCGCGCCCTTCTGATCCGCGACCTGAAGCTCGCCGCCCGCGTCGGCGGTTCGGGCGTCATGGGGCTCATCTTCTTCCTGATGATCGTGACGCTCATCCCCTTCGCGCTCGGCCCCGACCTCAACCTGCTCTCGCGCATCGGGCCGGCCATCCTCTGGATCGCCGCACTGCTCGCGACCCTGATCGGCCTCGACCGGCTGTTCCAAGCCGATCAGGAGGATGGATCCCTTGATCTCCTGAGGCTCTCGCACGCGCCCCTCGAGGTCGTCGTGCTGGCCAAGGTGGTGGCCTATTGGCTCGTCACGGGCCTGCCGCTCGCCATCGCGGCGCCCTTCCTCGGTCTGCTCGTGGCACTGTCGCCGGAAGGCATGCTCGCCATGGTGGCGACCTTGCTGGTCGGCACGCCCGCGCTCACCTTCATCGGTGCCGTAGGCGCGGCCCTCACCTCGTCCTTGAGGCGCGGCGGGCTGATCCTGGCTATCCTGGTCGTGCCCTTCATGATCCCGACGCTGATCTTCGGCGTCTCGGCCGCCAATGCCGCCCTTGGCGGGACGATTCCCTTCGCGACGCCCTTCCTGGTCTTGGTCGCCCTGTCGCTGATCGCCGCAGTGATCGGAACGATCGGTGCGGCCGCGGCCCTGCGGTCGGGAGAGTAGGGCGCCTCGATCAGGTTGCACCAGACAAGATCTCTGACTAAAGTCAGACAATGGATCAGCGCCAGATCGATCAGGTTCGCCGCTTCAACCGCATCGTCACGCAACATGTCGGCGCGCTGGAGGACAGCTATCTCCAGCGGGGCCGTCCCCTGGGCGAGGCGCGGCTCCTGCACGAGATCGGGCCGGATGGCGTCGACGTGCGGGCTCTGCGCGACCGGCTCGGGCTCGATTCCGGCTATGTCAGCCGCTTGCTGCGCTCACTCGAAACGCAGGGTCTCGTGAAGACCGGCAATGGTCAGGGCGATGGTCGGATCAGGCGCGCCGTTCTGACGCCGAAGGGGTGTGCGGAGCGGGCGACCTACGATGCACTGTCCGACGATCTCGCCGCTTCCTTCTTGTCGCCTCTCGATTCGGCGCAGCGCGAGCGACTGGTGAACGCCATGGCCGAGGTCGAACGTCTGCTGCGGGCAGGCGCCGTGGAGCTGCACCTCGAGGCGCCCGACAGCGCGGCCGCGCGTGCGTGCCTGGAGCAGTATTTCCGCGAGCTCGCCGAACGGTTCGACATTGGCTTCGATCCGGCCAGAAGCAACCCGGCCAGCGTCGAGGACATGACGCCCCCGGCGGGATACTTCATGGTCGCCCGGCTCGATGGCCATCCCGTCGGGTGCGGCGCACTTAAGGTCGCAGACGGCATCACCGGCGAGGTCAAGCGGATGTGGACCGCGCCGTCCGCGCGCGGACTCGGGATCGCCAGAAGGGTGCTGCGGGCGCTCGAGGAAAAGGCGCGCGACGTCGGTCTCGTCAGACTGCATCTGGAAACCAACCGCTCCCTGACGGAGGCGCAGGCCTTGTACCGCCGCGAGGGCTATGAGGAAGTCACGCCCTTCAACAGCGAGCCCTATGCTCACCACTGGTTCGAGAAGCCGCTGTAATGGCCGTTACGATGGGCTGAAGGCTGCATCGAATCCTTCGATGCCCTCGCAGGTGAAGGTGAGAACGCGACCGGCATCGCGCCGGACCCATTGTCGGTCGATCATCGTGGAGAGGATCGCCGCGCCGAGTGCGCCGCCGAGATGACTGTGGCGCTCGCTCCAGTCGAGACAGGCGCGACAGACGGGGCGGCGGCCGTTTTCGAGCCGCGCGAGATCGATGCCGAAATCGGCGAAGAAGGTACGGCCCTTGGGCGTAAGGGCCAGATCCTGTCCGCCCTCGATGAGACCTTGGCGCTGTGCTCCCTTCAGCAGCGCGACGCCGCGTTCTCCCGCGAGATGGTCGTAACAGACCCGGGCGGACCGGAGCGCCGCATCCTTCGGACCCGTTCTGACGCGGGTGGCGCCCGTGCGCTGCGCCAAACCCATCAGGGCCTCCAGAACCTGCGCCACGTCCGGGCCCGAAAGCCGGAAATAACGGTGCCGGCCCTGCTTCTCCGCCGTCAGCAGGTTCGCGGCATCGAGCTTGGCGAGGTGGCCGCTGGCCGTCTGGAGCGTGACGCCAGCCGCTTCGGCCAACTCGCTCACGGTCAAAGCCCGCCCGTCCATGAGGGCGGTGAGGATGTTGGCTCGGGCCGGATCGCCGAGGAGCGCAGCCACGGAGGCGATGACGGGTCCTTCTTTCATACTTCGATCATAGCCGAACCATCGACGTCATACAATCAGCTAGAAGGGGGCGTGTTCCAGCCAACAGCAAGGTTCAAGATGATCACCTGCTTCATTCGCTACGAGATCGATCCGTTCAAGGTATCCGCCTTCGAGGAATATGCCCGCAACTGGGGCCAGGCCATTCCCCGCTGCGGCGCGGACCTCATCGGCTATTACGCGCCGCACGAAGGCTCCGCCACGACGGCCTATGGCGTCTACAACATCGGCAGCCTAAGCGATTACGAGGCCTATCGCGAGCGCCTGCGCAACGATCCGATGGGGCGGGCCAATTATGAGTTTGCTAAAAGGGAACAGTTCATCCGCCGGGAGGACCGGATCTTCCTGCGGCTGGCCTCCGGCCCTCATACGGAGCTTGTCAAACCATGATCGCGGTGATCTTCGAAGTCTGGCCTGACGGGGAGGACGGGAAGCGGGATTATCTCGGTCTCGCGGCGGCGCTGCGCTCCGATCTGATGGAGATGGACGGCTTCATCTCCGTCGAGCGCTTCCAGAGCCTGACCGAGCCGGGCAAGCTTTTGTCGCTGTCCTTCTGGCGCGACGAGGAGGCGGTGCGGGCGTGGCGGAACCTGCCGTCGCATCGCAGCACACAAGGCGCCGGCCGTGCCGGCGTCTTCCGCGATTACCGTCTGCGGGTTGCCGGTGTGATCCGCGATTACGGCCTCAACGAGCGCGAACAGGCGCCGGCCGACAGCCGGGTGGTGCATGATCCTGTCTCATCCGAGGCCTCGGCCTCAAAGTCTGATCCATCAATCTCGACCTCATCCTGAGGAGGTCGCGCAGCGACCGTCTCGAAGGAGGCTCCAGAGAGCACTGGAGGCGCCCTCGTCCTTCGAGACGGATTGCTGACGCAATCCCCTCAGGATGAGGGCTTAGGGAAGAGCGAAATAATGAGCCAGGCACTCAGGCTGATTCTGAGCGCCTGCTCTGCGCTGGGCGCGTCAGTAGAGCGGCCGGTGTCGTCTTGAGACGTTGAGCGATTTTTGCGATGACGTCGAGCGATGGATTGCGCACGCCGCGCTCGATTCCCGATATGTAGGTTCGGTCGATATCGATTTCATGCGCCAGCTCCTCCTGTGAAAGCTGGAGCGCTTCACGAGCCTTGCGCAGGTTCTGACCGAGAATTCGCTTGTAGTTTTCCATGGGCGCATGAGGCCCTTATGTAGACTGAGCGTCCACGGACTCAGCGTCACAATTCACTTGACGTGATATGTAGACTATAGTCTACAATTTGAGCCCGTGGCCGGGGGGTATCGCCATATGTCCAAGACGAAAAGTCCAAAAGCCGGTACAGCCGCTTGAGACGGTCCCTGAGCCCCCGGCCGCCACTTTCCTTGCGTCATGGCCTCAGGCTGATCCCGAAGGCCTGCTCGATGGCGGGTTTGCCGTCCCGCTCTACCCGATAGATGGCACGATAGAGGCCGGGCCGGAAACCGCCCTGCGGCTGCTTCACGC
The DNA here is from genome assembly GCF_003347665.1 of Microvirga calopogonii. Lineage (GTDB taxonomy): Bacteria > Pseudomonadota > Alphaproteobacteria > Rhizobiales > Beijerinckiaceae > Microvirga > Microvirga calopogonii. The sequence continues at coordinate 359,174 of NZ_QDGA01000002.1, read as the reverse complement.
CGGCGAAGGCCATCCACTGCGCCTTGTCGCGGTCGAGGGGCGGGGCCCTGTTCTGGGCCAAGGGCTTGCCGTCGGAATCGAACAGGGTGAGCGTCTGAATGTCGCCGCCTTTCAGGCCGATGGCCCGGACAAAGGCCACGAGGGCAGGGGACCTCGTCGTCGGGATGTCCTGTTCGGCCGCGCCGGACTCGATGGCTTCCATGGTGACGGGGCCGGGAGCGAAGCCCTTGTTGAGGACGCTGCCGCCCTGATAGGCGAGGGCGCGCTGGAGCGAAGCCTCCCACAGCGATTTGCCGCCGCCGCAGGATTTGTCAGGCGCGCCATAGGCGAAGGGATCGATCGGCTTGCCGTCCTTGCGCAGGGTGAAGTGCAGGTGCGGAAATTCCGTCATGCCCGACAGGCCGATCCTGCCGATCCGATCGCCGGTTTTTACCGGGTCGCCCGGCTTCACCGCGAGGCTGCCCTTCGCCATGTGGCAATACTGTGCTTCCCAGCCATTGCCGTGGTCGATCACGGCGCCGTTGCCGCATTCGGTATTGGCGACGCTGTCCCGTCCCCGCCCGCTGATCGAAACATCCTCGACGCCGTCGCGGGTCCGCAGCACCTTGCCATCGGCCGCGGCGATCACATCGACGCCGGCCTTCTGGGCGGCCATGGTCGGAATCCGGATATCGGTGCCGTCATGCTTGTCGTAGGTGAGGGTGCCGCATTGATAATCGCTCGCGGCCGGCGACGGGTCACGGTCCACGTAATGCTGGATGAAGCAGGTGCGGCCGATCTCGCAGGCGACGGGCAGGCGCAGGGAGATGTCCTGCGCGGCGGCTGGAAGAGCGAGGGTGAGGCCGACAAGGCTTGAAAGTCCAAGGCGCATGATCGCTCCGCAACATTGATGCGGGATTATAGGCCGTTCCGCGTGGCGGATGAAAGGCGGGAGGACTTAACACTCACGTCATCACCGGCCATGTGCCGGTGATCCCGATGCGAGAGGCGCGGCGCTTCATTAGACCGGGATGGCCGGACAAGCCCGGCCATGACGTGAAAAGGGTTCGCATCTGGTCAAACAGAAAAGCCAAGGTCCTACGCACATTTCCGGAATGCCCAAATGCCCTGGACATCCTTAAAAGCGGCTTTCTGGCGAAAACGTTACGCGACTTGCGGCGATGTCTCCGTTGCAGGTGCAATTCAAGACCGCTACATCGAACCCATGATCCGAGAGCTTGCCAATCCGACCCGCTTCATGAGCCTCAGCGGCGCGCTTCTGCCGTGGGTGGGAGGCTTGGCTGCGCTGCTCCTGGCCGTCGGGCTCTACATGGTCTGGTTCACGGCGCCGGCCGATTACCAGCAGGGCGAGACGGTCAAGATCATGTACATCCATGTCCCGGCGGCGTGGCTGTCCCTGTTCTTCTACATGACGATGGCGGCTTCCGCGTTCGGCACGCTCGTCTGGCGCCATCCGCTCGCCGACGTGTCGCAGAAGGCGGCCGCGCCCATCGGGGCGGCCTTCACGCTGATCTGCCTCGTCACCGGCTCGCTCTGGGGCAAGCCCATGTGGGGCACCTATTGGCAATGGGACGCCCGGCTCACCTCCATGCTGGTGATGCTGCTGATCTATCTCGGCATCCTGGCGCTCTGGCGCGCCATCGAGGAGCCGAACCGCGCCGCCCGGGCCGTGTCGATCCTGACCCTCGTGGGCGCGGTGAACGTGCCGATCGTGAAGTTTTCCGTCGATTGGTGGAACACCCTGCACCAGCCGGCCTCCGTGTTCCGCCTCGGCGGGCCAACGATTCATTCCTCCATGCTCGTGCCGCTCCTGGTGATGGCCGTCGCCTTCACCCTGGTGGGAGTCGCGCTGCATCTCTCCGGCATGCGCACCGAGATCCTGCGCCGCCGGGTCCGTACGCTCACGATCCTCGAGGCCGAGCGCCTCGATGCACAGGCGGCCTGAACGATGTCGCACACGTTCTTCATCGCATTCTCCTATATACTGACAGCGCTGGTGATCGCCGGATTGATCCTGCGCGCGGTAATCGATCACCGCATCCAGGTGCGCGCGCTGGCCGAGCTCGAATCGCGCGGCATCGGCCGGAGGTCCCGCCGTGGCTAAAGCCGCCGAGCGCCCGCGCCTCCGCCTCATCTTCCTGCTGCCCGCGCTCGTCTTCGGCGCGCTGGTGGTGCTCTTCGGCGTGCAGCTGATCTCGGGGAGAAACCCTGCCGAGGTGCCCTCGGTCCTGATCAACAAGCCCGTGCCGACCTTCAGTCTCGCGCCGCTCGAAGGCCTTATGGCCAACGGCCAGCCCGTGCCCGGCTTCTCGAACCAGGATCTCAAGGGCCGCGTGACGGTGGTGAATGTGTGGGCTTCCTGGTGCGCCCCGTGCCGTCAGGAGCATCCGCTGCTGGTGGATCTCGCCAAGGATCCATCGATCCGGGTGGTCGGCATCAACCAGAAGGACAATCCCGACAATGCCCGCCGCTTTCTCGGCGCGCTCGGCAATCCTTATACCGCCGTCGGCGTCGATCCGAACGGCCGCGCCTCCATCGACTGGGGCGTCTACGGCGTGCCCGAAACCTTCATCGTCGGCCCGGACGGCACCATCCGCTACAAGCATATCGGCCCGCTGACGCCGGAGAATTTTGCGAGTTTCAAGGAGCGCCTGAGACAAATCCCGCGCGCTTGAGCCGGTTGATCGCCACGTCGAGCGCGGAGAGGAAGGCCGAGCGGTCCTTCTGCGAAAACGGTTTCGGCCCGCCGGTCACCTCGCCCATGGCGCGCAGGTCCTCCATCAGGTTGCGGGTGGCGAGCGCCATGCCGACGGAGGCTTCCGTGAAGGGTTTGCCGGTGGGGCCGATCACCTCGGCGCCGGCCTTCACGCAGCGGCTCGCGAGCGGGATGTCGGCGGTGATCACGATGGCGCCGCGCCGGGCGCGCTCGGCGATCCAGTCATCGGCTGCGTCGAAGCCGGAACTCACCACGACGCGCTCGATCAGGGGATTCTGCGGTACCTGGAGGAAGGCGTTCGAGACCACGAAGACGTTGACGCCGTGCCGCTCGGCGACTCGGTAGATCTCGGGCTTCACCGGGCAGGCATCCGCATCCACATAGACGACGATAGGTTGGAACATCTCGGTCATCGGCCATATATTCCTGTGGGATGCGGGATGCCGCCGGGACCTTTCCGGTAGGTCATGACGGCGTAACCGATCCGTAATGGGCTTTGAGTCACGTGTCGACCGGACCATATCCATCCTGGAGAGCAGAAAGAACCCCGTGACTCCCCGATCCCGCATCCGCGCCGCGCTGGGCTTGATCAACAGGCTGCGAACATCTCCCGTCCTGAGCGATGCCACGCACCGGCTGATCCGTGAGGCCGATACGGGCGCGCTTCAGCGCGCCGGGCTCGCGCGCATGGTCACGGCCGGGCTGCTTCTCATGGCCGTTCTGGTCACCACGGCGGGCGTCGAGCTCACCAATCCCATCGCGCTCAGGCAGATCTGGGCCGCCGAGCTGACCCTGGTCCTTTTCGGAGCGCTGGGCTGGTGCGGTGCCTGGCTCGCGTCGAAACGGATCGGCATCGAGAAGCTGCCGTTCATCACGGCCGTGCTCGATGCGTGCCTCGTCCTCGGCAATCTCGGCTATACCCATTGGGGTCTCGGGATCCCCGGCAGTCTCTTCTCGGTGTTTCCGGTCGCCTGGGTCGTGCCGATCACCATGGCGGCGGCGGCCATTCATTACCAGCCCAGGCTCCAGGCCTTCGTGGCGGCCCTCTACGTGATCGGCCTTTCGCTGCTCGCCTTCGGGAGCGGCTATTTGAGCCCGGCCGAGCGCCAGGAGGATCTGGCGGAAATCGTCGGCGTCTTCTCGGCCCAGGCCAACATGGTGCGCGTCGTCATGGTCTTCGCCGCCGCCCTGATCCTGATCCTGGTGGCGCGCCAGGGCCGGCTCATGCTGGAGCGGGCCGTGCGGGAAACGACCTTGCGCGTGACGCTCACCCGCTACCTGCCGCGGGAGCTGGCGCCGATCCTCACCGACCAAGCCTTCGCGTCCCTGCGCCAGGGCCGGCGCATTCCAGTGACCCTGCTCTTCGTCGACATCCGTGCCTCGACCACCTTCGGCGAGACCATGGAGCCGGCGCAGCTCGCCGTCTTCATCACGTCGTTCCGCCGTCGGGTCCTGAGGGCGGCCTCCCGGCACGGGGGCGTCATCGACAAGTTCACGGGCGACGGGGCCCTCATCCTCTTCGGGGTGCCGGGGGCCAGGGAAGACGACGCGAGCCGGGCGCTCGCCTGCGGCCGCACCCTCCTGACCCTGATCGACCGCTGGAACGCCAAGCGCGGCTTCAACCCGCCGGTGCGCCTCGGCATCGGCATCCACACGGGCGACGTGTTCTGCGGCGTCGTGGGGGACGAGAGCCGGCTCGAGTTCACGGTCGTCGGCGAGACCGTCAACATCGCCTCGCGCATCGAGCAAGCCACGAAGACGGCGGATTGCGAACTCCTGGCCTCGCAGGAGACCGTAGCGGCAGCCGGCGAGGAGGAAAGCTGGATCGAGGTCGCATGCGATCCCCTGCCGGGGGTCACGCGCAAGATGGTGCTGATGAAGCCGGCCGGATAAGGCTCACCCCCGCGCCCGCGCGATCGCCTCGCGCTTCTGCGCCAGACTCATGCCGCCCACATAGGCGTCCGTCCCGATCAGGAAGGAGGGCGTCGCCACGACGCCGAGGTCGTTGCCGGTGGCGAAGGCGTCTTTCATCCAGCCGGTGGTCTTGTCGCTGTTGGCGATCTCGGTCATGCGACTCCGGTCGCCGCCGAGCTTTTCCGCCTCCGCCAGCGCCCGCTCCCCATCCACCGTGCCGCGTAAGCCGAACAGGGCGAGATGCAGGGGCAGATAGCGCTCGGGGCCGTAGAGCTGCAGAAAGGCCAGGGCCGCGCGCGTCGCCGCGACCGATTGCGGGCTCAGCACGGCGAAGTTCACCAGCACGTAGGACAGCTCGGGCTCGGCTTTCAGAAGCTCGGGCAGGGCCTGCGCCGAACGTTTGCACCAGGGGCAGTTGTAGTCGAAATACTCCACCATGATCACGTCGCCGTGCTGGTGACCGAGGCGCACGATGGAGGGCAGGTTCAGAGCGTTCTCGATCAGCTCCACCGGGACCATCTGCGGCTCCGGCGCGGATTGCGCGAAGACGGGAGCTTTCGTACCGGACAGGGCGAGGCCGGCGAGAAGAACGCGGCGGGACAGGATCATGAACAGCACTCTCGTAAGGTGAGATCCTCGTGCCGGTCGAACATGGCGATGGCAAGGCCAAGGTTCGCTTTCTCGCAGACTCGTGAAAGGTGGTCCGGTGCCTGTGGTTGGCACTCGCGCAAGGCCTTACCCCCCGGCCCATGAGGTGATGAAGACCGGCACGTCTCCGGCCGGCATGGGGCGGCCGAAATGGTATCCCTGCACGAGATCGCAGCTCATGCGCTGCAGCAGGGTCGCCTGGAAGGCGGTTTCGACGCCCTCGGCCACGACTTCGATGCCGAGATTGCGGCCAAGGCTCAGAAGAGCCCTGACGATGGCGGCATCGTCCGCATCCGTCTCCAGGCCATCCACGAAGCTCCGGTCGATCTTGATCGCATCGACCGGGTAGCGCTTGAGATGCGACAGGGAGGCATAGCCGGTGCCGAAATCGTCGAGCGCGATCGTGACGCCCTCCGCGCATAACGTGCGCAGCGCCCGTTCCACGTATTCGGCGCCGGAGCCGAGAAACACGCTCTCGGTCACCTCCACTTCGAGGCAATGTGCTGGCACGTTCATCGATCTCAGGTCTTCGAGCACGCGCTCGGCGTAGTTGTCGCGCCGGAACTCGGCCGCCGAGGCGTTGATGGCGATCCGTCCGAAGGTCAGGCCGGTCTCGAGCCAGGAGCGGATATCCTTGAGGATGCAGGATCGCATGCGCTCGCCGATGGCCGTGCCGAGTTCCGTGTCGTTGAAGGCGGAGGCGATCTTTTCCGGCGACTGGATTCCGTTGCGCGGATGATGCCAGCGCAGAAGCGCCTCGAAGCCGCCGATCGAGCCGGAGGCGAGCACCACCTTCGGCTGGTAGAACGGCACGATCCAGTCCGACGCGACCGCCCGCGCGGCGACCTCCAGGGCGGAGGCCTGCCTTTGCGACTCCTCCCGCATGGTCGTGACGAACATCCTGAACGAGCCGCGTCCGGAGGTCTTGCTGCGATAGAGCGCCAGGTCCGCCTGTTTCTGGAGTTCCTCCGGGCTCATGCCGAAACCGACCGAGATGGCGCCGCCGATGCTCGTGCGGCAGTCCAGAAGCTTGCCGTTGCGCTTCAAGGGCTCCTGCATGCGGGCCAGGATGGCGTCGGCCATGGCGGCAACATCGCCTTCTCCTGCGATTCCGGGCAGGAGCACGGCGAACTCGTCGCCGCCCAGGCGGGCGACGGTGTCGCCGGATCGCACGACACTGCGCAGCCGCTGCGCAAACTCCTTCAGAAGGTCGTCGCCGGCATCGTGACCGAACCGGTCGTTGATCTGCTTGAGGTGATCGAGATCCATGACCAGCAGACCGGCGGCACGAGGCGATCCCAATGTGTCATTGAGAGCCTTTTGCAGGCGCTCGCGGAAGAGCCTGCGGTTGGCGAGGCCCGTGAGATCGTCATGATGGGCGGCCCAGCGGAGGGTTTCCTCCGTGAGCTTGCGATCATGGATGTCCTCGACGGCACCGTACCAGCGAACAACAGCGCCTTCTTCGCTGCGGCGGGCTGCGGCGCGGGAGCGGAACCAGCGATAGGACCCATCGGCCATGCGCAGGCGGTAATCCATATCGAGGCCCTGTCCGGTCGAAACGGCGCGTCCCCATTGCCTGATGATGGCAGCCAGGTCGTCGGGATGCAGCGCCTGCCGCCAGCCGGAGCCGAGAGCATCCTCCACGCGCATCCCGGTCCGGTCATACCAGCGCGACGAGATATCAAGCAGGTTGCCCCGCGGATCCGCCGTCCAGGAGATTTGCGGATTGAGTTCGATGGAATGCCGATGATGCTCCTCGCTCTCGCGCAGGGCCGCATCGCTGCGCTGCCGCTCGAGAGCCAGGGCTGCCAGATGCAGCAGGGCCTCCATGCGCTCCATCTCATTGCATGTCGGGGCGCGCGGTTCGCCGTAATAGAACCCGAAGGTGCCCAGCACGTCGCCGGAGCGCGAAAAGATCGGCTTGGACCAGCAGGCTCGGAGACCGTGCGTCAGGGCAAGGTCGCGCCAGTTGGCCCAGAGAGGATCGGAAGCGATGTCGGTGACGATGACGCTGGTGCGGGAGTAGGCGGCGGTGCCGCACGAACCTTTATCGGGTCCGACACCCAGACCGTCGATGGCAGCATTATAGGGAGCCGGAAGGCCGGGCGCGGCACCGTGCCGGAGCAAGCCGGCCTCGGCATCGTACAGCAGGATCGAGCATTTCGCCCCCGGGAGCTGTGCTTCGGCCAGGAGGCAGAGCGCCGTCAGAATTTCACCGACCGGCTGACCGGCGGCGACCATTTCCAGCACGCGGGCATGGCCCTGCAGGGCGAGCTCCGCTTCCTTGCGCTCGTGGATGTCTTCCGTGGTCCCGTACCAGAACGCGATCGCCCCGGCTTCGTCACGCCGCGCGGCGGAACTCGACCGGCACCACCGGTAATGGCCGTCCGCCATCCTGATCCGGTACTCGCACTGGTAGGGCGTGCCCGCCGCGAGGCTTTCGCGCCTCGCCTCGACCAGGCGGGGTAGGTCGTCCGGATGAACCAGCTTGACCCATCCGTTCCCGACCAGGGCTTCGGGCGGCTGGCCGATCCACTCGGACCAGCCGGGCCCGACCTGGACGACCGTTCCGTCCGCATCGGCCAGCCAGGGGATCTGCCGGCTCAGGGCGAAAGCGTAATGATACAGACTGTCATAGATTGTCGGTTCATTCCTCTGCGGCATGAGCAAATCTTCACGAGTCAACTCATGGGGCGAAGCAAATTCAACGTCCTCGTTCCAACGCATACCGCAAACCGAAATGCCGCGAATATCGAATAAATTCTTGGCGTATATTGCAATGCCTGTCCATTAGGAGGAATGGACTAACGCAGCCTTTCAGAGAACGCGACAAGGCTGATTTTTTATTGATGCTTTATTGGTAAGGTTAAACGGGGACGCAAAAGCGCAGTTCCGGAAGCAGCAGTTCGTCGACCGGCATGCATCGTCGTGAGCCAGACTCACGACCCAAACTCGGCACCTTATTTTGTAATAACGTAAAATTTAATATGGGCCGACCATCCCTCGTTTTTCCCAGCCGAGCCTTGCATGACCCAAACCCCTCTCCAAACCCTTGCCGGTAATACCTTCAACCTGACCAATAATGCCGATAACCCCGATATCATTACCGGAACGGCCGACGATGACACCTTCGTAGCCGTCTTTGGCACCCTCAATGTCGGTGACAGGCTCAACGGCGGCGCCGGAAACGATACGCTGCAGCTCGGGTACTGGTCCAATGGGAATGGATATAGCAGCATCCCGCTTTCGCAGATTGCTTTCACAGGCATCGAAACCATCCTGGGCTCGGATCAAAACGATCTAATCGACCTCGATGGAGGGCAACTCCAGGACATCAGGGTCATTAACGGCGGTGGCGGCACATTCAATTCGCTGAATCTTCGAGGAGCCACGATCGACCTGACCGGAAAGACGATCACGGCGTTCCGATCGATCAGTCTCGTCGAGAACGGGTCGACCATCACGGTCGACAATGTGGCCACTGCCAAGCTGATGTGGGGCAATCAAGTGCAGAACGATCACCTGATCCTCACCCAGGGAACGCTCACGAACGACGAACGTAACCAGCTTCATGCCCAGGGCATCGACAAGATCACCGTTGGAAGCGTCACGACGGAGAACAAGGCTCCCTTCGTGGCCAATCTGGACGGCGACCTGGCTTTCTTCGTCAGCAACACCGCTGTCCGGCTCGATACGGGAGCCGCTGCAACCCTGACCAACGACGATGAAACGTTGTCCTACCTTTCCGTCAGAGTCTTGAACCGCAGGGCCGCTGGCGATGCCATTGGCATCGATGTGTCAGGGGGAGATATCAAGCTCTCTGACGGGATGAACACCGGAAGCAAGATCTCCGTCCAAACGCCAAACGGATGGGTGGAGATCGCAGGGATTAATGTTGGACCAGGCTTCCTTGGCGTCAGCCTCTACGATAATGCCGGAACCTCGCGGGTGCAGACCCTCCTGAGAGCCCTGACCTATCAGAGCGCCAGCGGCGAGTTGGCGGAAACCTTGAGGATCCAGCTGTCGCTGCTCGATCCTGGCGGCCGAGAATCCGTGTCGATCATGAAGGTCGTTCGGCCCAACAACATGAACCCGACCGTTGCGGTTGATGGGGTGACGAGCTTCACGGTCAAGGAGGGCACCGCCTTCTCCGCCCTGCTCACCACCAGTGACGACATCGCAAACGAGGTGAGCGTCTCGTTCGACGGCGCGGCGCCGAACGGCGGCAACGCGGGCGGGCTGTTCGTGATCGAGGGTGGCCGGCTCAAGCTCGCTCCCGGCCGCGCTCTCGACTACGATGCGCTGGCCACGGGTCAGAAGTCGGTCACCGTCTATCTCAAGGCCACCGATACGGAAGGCGGCACCACCACGCAGGCCGTCACGATCAACGTGACCAACGATAGCAATGACGACGGCACCGATGGGCCTGACATTCTCATTGGCGGGGACGAGAGCGAAAGCCTGACCGGCAAGGGTGGCAACGACGTCGTCCGGGGCAATGGTGGCGACGATACGCTCTCCGGTGGCCTCGGCAACGACATGCTCGATGGCGGGGCGGGCAAGGACGTGTTCGTGTTCGACGCCAAGCTTTCGAAGACCAACACGCTCAACAAGAAGCAGAACCTGGACAAGATCGTCGACTTCGTGGTGGCCGACGACACGATCCATCTGGCGAAAAGCGTGTTCGCGAAGATCACGAAGAAGGGCGTGCTCAAGAAGAGCGAGTTCTACATCGGAAGCGCGGCGCATGACCGGGACGATCACGTGATCTACAACAAGAAGACCGGCGCGCTCTGGTATGATCCGGACGGCAATGGCGCCAAGGAGGCGATCCAGTTCGCCACCCTGTCGAAGAACCTCAAGCTCACCAACCTCGATTTCTTCGTCGTCTGAGGCAGCAACAAGGCTTCAGGCGTCCGCCCAGTCCTCCACCGACATCACCGGCCTTGTGCCGGTGATCTCGACGGGAAAAGCGTCAGCGTCATAAAATCGGCATGGCGGGGAATGATCCACGTATCGGGTCCGCGGGCGGTCGAGGCGTCCGTTGCGGCTGCTCCTGGTGCCAAGCCAGCGGAGGCGATATCCCGCAGGCTCCCGCCTTCTCGACGGCCAGACGCGTCTTTGCCGACAAGGTCCATGACAGCAACGCCTTGCGCCACTGCGGTGGGAGTCGAGGCGGTGATACCGTTCAACCTGGTACGACCGGCAGCCGTCCACTTTCTCAGCTTCAATCACCTCGCCTGCGCGATCCTATGGATGCGTCGAAGGTCGATCCAGCCTAGCCTTCTTCTCCGGTCACGCCGGCGGCGTCCTGGGCCTTCAGGACCTCGGGACGCGGCATCGAGATGATGTTGTAGCCGGAATCCACGTAGTGGATCTCGCCGGTCACGCCGTTGGAGAGATCGGACAGCAGGTACAGGGCCGAGCCGCCGATATCCTCGATGGTCACCGTGCGGCGCAGGGGAGCATGGGCCTTCTGGTAGGTGAACATGAGGCGGGCATCCGAAATGCCGGCACCGGCGAGCGTGCGCACCGGACCGGCCGAGATGGCGTTGCAGCGAATGCCCTGGGGGCCGAGGTCGGACGCGATGTAGCGCATGGAGGCTTCCAGCGCCGCCTTGGCCACGCCCATCACGTTGTAGTTCGGCATCACCCGGGTGGAGCCGCCATAGGTGAGGGTCAGGAGCGAGCCACCGTTCCTCATGCGCTTGGCGGCGCGCTGGGCGATCTCCGTGAAGGAGAAGCAGGAGATCACCATGGTGCGGGAGAAGTTCTCCCGGGTGGTGACGTCCACATAGGAGCCCTTCAGCTGCGACTTGTCGGAAAAGCCGATGGCATGGACCACGAAGTCGAGGCCGTCCCAGGTCTTGTCGAGGGTCTCGAACACCGCATCGACGGAGGCGATATCCTCCACGTCGCAGGGGATGACGAGCTCGGAGCCGAGCGATTGCGCCAGGGGAGCGACGCGCTTGCCGAGGGCCTCGCCCTGATAGGTGAAGGCAAGCTCCGCCCCGTGCTGGGCCAGGGTCTTGGCGATTCCCCAGGCGATGGAATGGTCGTTGGCGACGCCCATGATGAGGCCGCGCTTTCCTTGCATCAGACCGGTCACTTGGGTCCCCCTGTGCATCGGCTCCATCGTGCGACGCCAATTATTATGAAAGTGTGCATCGCGAGCCGGAAGAATGGTGTGGTTAAGCGTGTCCATGCGAGGTCCCCAGGAATGTATCGGGGCTTCGCATGGACCTGTCTCAGGTTTATGACGGCGTCTTACCCGTTGTAACGGCTGAAGACGAGTGTGGCATTGGTGCCGCCGAAGCCGAAGGAGTTCGACAGGACCGTGTCGATCTTGGCGTCGTCGATCCGCTTGCGGATGATGTTCATGTCGGCGAATTCCGGATCGAGCTCGTCGATGTGGGCGCTCTCGCAGATGAAGCGGTTGTTCATCATCAGAAGCGAGTAGATCGCCTCCTGCACGCCCGTTGCGCCGAGCGAGTGACCGGTGAGCGATTTCGTCGCAGAGATCGGCGGGCACTTGTCGCCCGAACCGAAGACCGTGCGGATCGCCTCGATCTCCTTCTGGTCGCCTACCGGGGTCGAGGTGGCGTGCGGGTTGATGTAGTCGATCGGGTTCTGAACGTCCTTGAGGGCCATGCGCATGCAGCGGATCGCACCCTCGCCCGAAGGGGCCACCATATCGTAGCCGTCGGAGGTCATGCCGTAGCCGACGATCTCACCGTAGATCCGCGCGCCGCGGGCCTTGGCGTGCTCCAGCTCCTCAAGCACCAGCACGCCCGCGCCGCCGGCGATCACGAAGCCGTCGCGGTTGGCGTCATAGGCGCGGGAGGCGCGTGAAGGGGTGTCGTTGTACTTGGTGGACATGGCGCCCATGGCGTCGAAGAGGTTGGACATGGTCCAGTCCAGATCCTCGCAGCCGCCGGCGAACATCATGTCCTGCTTGCCGTACTGGATCATCTCGTAGGCATTGCCGACGCAGTGATTCGAGGTCGCGCAGGCGGACGAGATCGAATAGTTCACGCCCTTGATCTTGAACCAGGTGGCGAGCGTGGCGGAGGCGGTCGACGACATCGCCTTCGGCACGGCGAACGGGCCGATGCGCTTGGGGCCCTTTTCGCGGGTGATGTCGGCCGCTTCCATGATGATGCGGGTGGAGGGACCGCCCGAACCCATGATGATGCCGGTGCGCTCGTTCGAGATCTCGCTCTCCTCGAGGCCCGCATCCCGGATGGCTTGGTCCATGGCGACATGGTTCCAGGCGGTGCCCCGGGCGTGGAAGCGCATGGCGCGGCGGTCGACGATCTCTTCCGGGTTCAGGCTGGGAGCGCCGTGAACCTGGCAGCGGAAGCCGTATTTCGTGTAATCTTCGGCCTTGCTGATCCCGGACTTCGCTTCGCGCAGAGAGGCAAGCACCTCCTGCGTGTTGTTGCCGATGGACGAAACGATGCCCATTCCGGTGACGACGACGCGCCTCATAGCCTACCTCTTCAAAGGATCTTCAATTATCTGCCTTAGCGGTTCAACACGTAAGGTCGATCCTGCTCATTCTCAACACTGAGCCATGCAAAACGGATGAAAGCGTCGTCCCAAGGAAGGCCCCGCCGTTTCACGGCAGGGCTGGTTCTTTAAAAAAGATTACGCTTTGTCAATAGGATGGGATAGGTACTGACCTTAGGTCAGCGCCCTCGAACTAGCCGCCCGCGGGGGCATCCGCCTGGAACAGGCCGACGCGCATGTCCTTGGCCTCGTAGATCCGGCGCCCGTCGGCCTCGAGCCAGCCGTCGGCGATGCCGAGCACCAGCTTCGAGCGGAAGACGCGCTTGAGATCGACGCCGTAGACCACTTTCTTGACCGTCGGCAGCACCTGGTCGGAGAACTTCACCTCGCCGACGCCGAGCGCCCGGCCGCGTCCGGGCGAGCCGCCCCAGCCGAGGAAGAAGCCCGTCATCTGCCAGAGGGCGTCCAAGCCCAGGCAGCCCGGCATCACGGGGTCGCCCTGGAAATGGCACGGGAAGAACCAGAGATCCGGTCGCACGTCGAGTTCCGCCACCACATGGCCCTTGCCATAGGCACCGCCATCCTCGCCGATGGAGGTGATACGGTCGAACATCAGCATGGGCGGGAGCGGCAATTGCGCGTTGCCCGGACCGAACAATTCTCCGCGCCCGCAGGCAAGGAGCTCTTCATAGGTAAAGCTGGACTGGCGGGCCATTCCGGATGCCGATCCTTTCATCGCGTCTTCAACAAGCGGCCTCGAGACGGTCTCGGGACCTGGGTGCCGGCTCTGGTAGCACAGGCTTGGCGATCCATCAAAGGGACCTGAGCCGGGATTCTTCACCGTTCTCGGAACCGGTGCCGCACCCGGAGCAGCCTTGCGGTAATCCTCTCGCTTTCCTATGATTGTGATGGTAGAAGCGCCCATCCGTTCATTCAGTTCCGCCGATGACCGATCCTTTATCCGCCTATATCGAGTCCGCCACCGCCCCGCATCGCAAGGGGTGTCCCGTGTCCGAATTGCGGGACAAGCTGCGCCGCGTGGGTCTGCGCCCGACCCGGCAACGCGTGTCCCTGGGCTGGCTCCTGTTCGGCAAGGGCGACCGGCACATCACGGCTGAACTGCTGTTCGACGAGGCGTCACGCGCTCGCGTCCCGGTCTCGCTGGCGACGGTCTACAATACCCTGCACCAGTTCACGGAGGCCGGCCTCCTGCGCCAGCTGTCGGTGGACGGGGCCAAGGCCTATTTCGACACCAACCCGACCGAGCATCACCACTTCTTCCTGGAGGAGGAGGGCGAACTCGTCGACATGCCCGAGACTGCCGCCGTGAGCGTGGCCGACCTGCCCGAACCTCCTGCCGGCATGGAAGTGGCCGGCGTCGAGGTCATCGTGCGCCTGCGCCGCAAATCTTGCAAAGCTTAGAGAACGAAGTTACGTCCTTAAAGCGGCCGACCGGGTTTCGCGAGCGGCAACCTGGATGTCTCTATCATGCCGCTTGCTCATAGCCTTTGTGCCGTCCTTGTCGCGTTCCTCTGGGGCCTCAGCTTCGTCGTCATCAAACTAGGTGTTAACAACACACCGCCCCTGCTGCTTGCTGCCATGCGCTTCTTCTTCGCTGCGCTGCCCGCGGTGTTCTTCATCCCGCGTCCCAAAACAAGCTGGCGGAACGTGGTGGCTTATGGATTCTTCCTCGGGGTAGGGCAGTTCGGCCTGCTCTTCGCGGCGCTCGCCATTGGCATGCCGGCCAGCCTCGCTTCCCTCGTGATGCAGGCTCAGGTCTTCTTCACCATCCTGTTCGCCGCTCTCGTGATGAACGAGCGGCCTAGCCCCCACCAGGTGCTCGGCAGTGTCGTCGGCTTTCTGGGGCTCTGCATCATCGCGCTGCCGCGCCTCACCGGCAGCGGAGCGGCACCATTCCTGATGACGGTGGCGGCGGCTGCGTCCTGGGGAGTAGCCAACACCATTTCCAAGCGCGCGGGCCGCGTGGACATGCTGAGCTATATCGTCTGGGCAAGCCTCATCGCACCGCTGCCGCTACTTGGCCTGTCCCTTTGGCTGGACGGGCCGGACCGCGTTGTTTCGGCTCTTGTCCATATCGACAAGGGCACCCTGGCGGCAGTGGCCTATCTCGCCTATCCCAGTACGCTCCTGGCATTCGGTATCTGGGCCTATCTCCTGTCCCGCCATGCGGCAGCGGTGGTGACGCCTTTCGCCCTTCTCGTGCCCGTGGCAGGGATTCTCGGGTCCGCGCTTGTACTCGGAGAGGTCATGCACCCGATCGAGGCCCTCGGCGGCGCGGTGATCGTCCTCGGGCTGGCTTTCAACATCTTCGGGAGGCGGCTCCTGAAACGGGCTGCTTAAACTTGTCCTTCAGCGGATAAAGCCGAATCCGACCAGCGCATAGACGATCAGGAAGATCGCCACGAAGACGTTCAGGAAGCGCGGGGCAACAAGAGATGCAATGCCGAGAACGAGGGCGAGGATCGGCAGTAGCTTGAAGCTTAGGTTGAGGCTCATGAAGACAGGGCTTTCGAGAAAAGAAACGATATTTCCTTCTATAGCCAAAAAGCTTGATAAATCGGAAAGAGCCTATTCCACGGTCTCGTTGGGATAGACACCCCAGAGCTTCTCCTGCTGGATGTAGCCGTCCACGTCCCGGGCGCCGTCCAGCACGATCACGACGCGGCACCATTTGCCGTCGCAGCCCTTGATGTTGGTGATCACGCCCGGCTGCAGATGGGCCGCCACGCCGCCTTTCTCATCGGCCCGGTCGAACAGGTTGATGGGCGGCTGGTTGCCCTTGGCCCAGGGCATGACGAGCGCCGTGCGCCGGCCCGACAGGAGGGAGTGAAGCACCCAGCCTTCCGTGCCTTCCGAATCGCGGATGCGCCGCCAAGTCTCGTACTCGGCAATGATTTCCACCGGCAGGCCGGCCCGCTGGAAGACCCAGGCGGTCCTGTGATCCTTGGACGGGCCCTCGCGCAGGTTCACCCGGTCCGTCTTGAGGCTCACATAGCGCGGCACCGGCAGGCCGGTGCCGAGACGGCCGCCCGGGGGTTGCTGAGCGACGGCCGTTGCGGCGCTCAGGCTGACGAGAGCAAGGGCAAGGGCGATCTTGCGCATGGTTACCCCGATCGTGACTTTGTCTTGGGTTGAGGCTCTGGTAGAGAAGCTTGACGGAGACCGCCACGCGGCGCGTCGTCACCTTTGATTGCCGAAGCAGGGTTAAGAGAGCGTGAAACTCTCTGAACTTCGCAGGGTTTAAGTGCCGGGGACGCTTGAAGTCGATGAAGAAGAGACCTGTCGTCGTTGTCACCCGCCGCCTGCCCGATGTGATCGAGACGCGCCTGCGCGAATTGTTCGACACGCGCCTCAATCTCGAGGACAAGGCCCTCTCCCCCGAGGAACTGGCAGAAGCCGTCAAGACGGCGGACGTACTCGTGCCGACCATCACGGACGAAATCGGCGCGGCCGTGCTGGAGCAGGCCGGCCCCAACCTGAAGCTCATCGCGAATTTCGGCAACGGCGTCGACAACATCGACGTGACGGCGGCGGTGGCCCGGGGGATCACCGTGACCAACACGCCCGGCGTGCTGACCGAGGACACGGCCGACATGACCATGGCACTGATCCTGGCGGTTGCCCGCCGCATTCCCGAAGGCGCCCGCGTGATCCCGGACGGGACCTGGGCCGGCTGGTCGCCGACCTGGATGCTGGGCCGGCGCATCACGGGCAAGCGCCTCGGCATCGTCGGTATGGGACGCATCGGCCAGGCGCTCGCCCGGCGCGCCAAGGCCTTCGGCCTGTCGATCCACTACCATAACCGGCGCCACGTGCCGCCGAAGGTCGAGGCGGAACTCGAGGCGACCTATTGGGAGTCCCTCGACCAGATGCTGGCCCGCATGGACATCGTGTCCGTGAACTGCCCGCATACGCCTGCCACCTATCATCTTCTCTCGGCCCGGCGCCTCAAGCTCATGAAACCCGACGCCATCCTTGTGAACACCGCTCGCGGCGAGATCATCGACGAGGGTGCGCTGACCAAGCTGATCGAAGCCGGCGCCATCGCGGGGGCAGGGCTCGACGTGTTCGAAGAGGAACCGGCGGTCAACCCGCGCCTCGTGCGCCTCGCCAAGCAGGGCAAGGTGGTGCTGCTGCCGCATATGGGCTCGGCTACCCATGAAGGCCGTGTAGCCATGGGCGAGAAAGTCATCGTCAACATCCGCGCCTTCGTCGATGGCCACAAGCCGCCGGATCGCGTTCTGCCCAGCATGCTCTGAAGGGGCTTTCAGTCGAAGGGTGCGGTCCTGCTGGTGAAAGCCGTGGATTTCCCTTGGCCCAAGGGATCCCTGACATTGGTGATTCACCGTATCGTGTTGTTCCTCCTCCGTGAGTCCTGTCTCTCCGGGGCGATCGTTCTTGATCTGATCCTGCCGTGGATGCCGGCTTCGAGCTGAGCCAGACGCCAATTTCCAGGCAGTGCCCCGCCGGGTGTCTGCCCAAAGGCAGCGCGACGACGCCCGGGAACGAAACTCAGCCGTTCCCTTTATGGACATACACCGACCCTCTCACCCCCTTCGACAAGGGGAAGATGTGGGGTGAGGCCCGTGGCAACCAAAATCCATCTTGAGCATAAACATATGTGAGTGCGGGCGGGAAAGGAGTTTGTCCAGAACAGGAGCGTACTTACCCGCATGGCCTTGATGACCAATTCCCTTATCCTGAAGCTCGAGAAATACGAGCGACTCTCCGATGACGAAAAGAGGGTGCTCGAAAATGCCATCGCGCGGATTCGCATTGTCGATGCCGATGAGGACATCATACGGGAGGGTGACCGTCCGACGGAGAGCTCGCTGCTCCTGGAAGGCTTCGCGGCCCGCTACAAGATCGTCTCGAACGGCCGGCGGCAGATCTCGGCGATCCATGTCGCCGGCGACTTCATCGACCTGCACAGTTTCCTCCTGAAGACGATGGACCATGGCGTGCTGGCGCTCACCAATTGCCGCATCGCCCTCGTTCCACATGCGACGCTCGAGAAGATCACCGACGAATATCCCCACCTCACCCGGTTGCTCTGGCTCAACACATTGATCGACGGCGCCGTCCACCGGGAGTGGCTCACGGCCATGGGCCGCCTGTCCGCCACGGCGCACATGGCGCATCTGATCTGCGAGCTGTACCTTCGCCTGAAGGCGATCGGCCGGGTCGAGGGCGATACGATCCAGCTTCCCATCACGCAGGCGGAACTCGGCGACACGCTCGGATTGTCGACGGTTCACGTGAACCGCGTGCTGCAGGAGCTGCGCAAGGAAGGGCTGATCCGTTTCCAGGGTGACGCGTTGACCATTCTCGATTGGGAACGGTTGAAGAAGGTGGGTGAGTTCACCTCGACCTATCTCAGCCTTCAGAACGAAGACCGGCAGCCCTGACTTTCGGAAAGACGATGAGCGACATTACTCTCCAGGCGATGCCTGTTCTGGCGGATGGCGGCAGGCATGAAGGGCAGCTCGTCCTCGTGGACGGGCAGTTGGTGGCCGTCTTCACCTGGGTGACGCCGGAGGAAACGGCGGGCGGGCATGAGCAGGCCGGCGGCTGGTTCCTGGAAGCGGGTTTCGGTCCCTGCAGCGGCCTGATCAGCACGACGCCACCGGTTCTGTCCACCCTCGACGACGCCGTGACCTGGGTGCGCACCCAGCTGGATACCGACCTGTTCCGGACCTGAATGCCTCACGCATGGTGCGGCCCTCCCGGTCCGCCTCATCCGATGCGCCAGTCAAGAGAAGGAGCCTCGGACCCAAAAGTGGTGTGCACTTTTGGGTCCGAGGCTCTAGCGCAGCCGAGCGATGATTTGGCCGGCCGCCCTCTCGCCTTCTTCCCAGGCCCCTCCGGCCGTGCCCCACTGGGCCCGCGAGAGCGCCTCGCCGGCAAACCAGATCCGCTCCCCGACCGGCGCCTTCAGGACGTCCCGGATGGCATAGAGCCCCGGCGGCACGACAGCCCAGGAGGCGAGCGACCAGGGATCGTGCCGCCAGGCGGTGCCGTGCACGGCGGAGAGGTTGCGGATCGCCCGATGGCCGAACTGCTCCGCCAGCACCTCCCGGGCATATCGGTAGGGGGCATGGACATCCCTCCGGTCGAAGGAGGAAGCGGCAGGCTGGTCGAGCTCGAAGAAGTGAAACGGCGTGCCGTCGATCCGGGTCAGAAGGCCCGGCGGCTGCCGGTGCGTTCCGGTGAGGCTCGCGAGCCGGTCCGCCCCGCGAAAGGGCGAATCCGGCCAGTGCAGGATCACATGCTCGTAAACGCCTTGCGTGAACCCGTCGATGGCCTCAGCGACGGCATGGGGCAGGGCGGGCGCGAAGCGGATCGCACCCCGCTGCAGCACCGCCATGGGCGCGGTGACGATGACGGCCCTGGCCTGGAGCGTTCCGGCCGAAGTGTCGATCCTCACCCCCTCGCCGGACCAGTCGATGCCTTGAACGGCGGTGCCGAGCCGCACCGGAAAATTGTGCGCCAGGCGGCCCACATAGGCGCCGAGCCCGCCGGCGATGAACAGGTTGTCCGAATATTCCATGCTCGGGAAATCGTGCAGGCTCACCTCGTCGAGCGGCCGGCCCGAGACGAGGCCGTGGATGGCCGCCACCCGCCGCCCCTGCGGCCCCATCGGGGGAAGCACTCTGGCCGCCGGCTGATCATCCCGGGCCTTGGCCGCCTGGGCCATGGCCCGGTCGGCCATGTCGAAGGCCCGGTCGAGGGCTGCCCGCTCGGTCCGGGTGCCCAGCCTGCCGCGGACGTAGAAGTGTCCGTTCACGGGGGCCCGGCGCAGGGGCTCACTGCGCAGGCGGCCGAGCTTCACGAGAGGATTGATCGGACCGGCATGAAGCCAATGGGCGCCGAGATCGACAGGATGGCCCTTGAATCGGCGCGTGACCGTGCGCCCCCCGATCCGGTTCCGTGCTTCGAGCACCGTCACCATCAGCCCCGACGCCAGGAGGCGCCGCGCCGCGGCGATCCCGGCGCTTCCCGCACCGACGACCACCACATCGGGATTGGCGTTCCAGCTCGTCGCGGTTTCAATCTCCATCGGCACGGCTTTCTTCACCCCTCGCTTTGCGGCGGGATCGTTCATAAGTAAGGTCCGCTTCCCGCATCAAGTGATGCTTTGCAAGGACCAAACGACAGATGCTGATTCAATCGGTTTTCGCGGCGGCCCGCGCGGTTTTCTCGCCGGCCCTGCGGCGTATCCTCTGGAAATCGATTGGATTGACGATGGCGCTGCTGCTCCTGGTCTGGCTCGGCCTGACCAAGCTGTTCGACATCTTCCTGAACGATCACCATCTGAGCGCCACTTATCCGATCATCGACAGTTTCGCGTTCTTCCTTGCGGGTTTCGGCCTCTTCGTCGTCCTGGTCTATCTGCTGCCGGCCATTTCCGCCATCGTGGCAGGCTACTTCCTCGACGACGTCGCCGAGGTGGTGGAACGGGACAACTACCCGGCCGATCCGCCCGGCCGGGCTCTGCCCTTCGGCCAGTCCCTGATCTACGGCCTCCGCTTCGCCGGCCTGTCGCTGCTGGTGAACCTTGTGGCCCTGCTCCTGTTCTTCATCCCCGGTATCAATATCGGCGTGTTCTTCGTCGCCAACGCCTATCTGCTGGGCCGGGAATATTTCGAGCTGGCGGCGGGCCGCTTCTGGCATCCTGAGGACGTGGCGCGCCTGCGAACGGAGTATCGGGGAACAGTGCTGGCCGCCGGCGCCGTGGTGGCGGCTTTGGTGCTCGTGCCGGTGGTGAACCTGATTACGCCGATCTTCGGCGCGGCCCTGATGGTTCACCTGCACAAGAAGCTCACGCGGAATCCGGCGAAGCCGCTGCCGCTGCGCCGGGACGACGCGGTCTCGATCGAGAAGGTCTAAAGGGTTTCATGGCATCGGACCTGATCTTCAACTCGGGTCCGATGCTTTGAGCTTTGGCTTTGCGCATCTTTTCACGCAAAACCGGTTCCCACTTTTCCGCTAATGGCTCGACGACTGGCCGACGGCGGGTCCAGTAGCCCGCTCCGGGTGGAAGCCGGATCCGGCTCCGCCCGAACGATGCGCGAGCAGGTCCGGCGTGTTGCCGGGAGGCGCGTTGCGCTTGAGGTCGAACTGGCCGGTCTTGCGGAAGCGCAGGAGGTAGCTCGGGACGATCGCCTCGATGGTGGTCGGCGTGAGCCCGAGGCCCTGGAGCGTCCGGCCCTCGTGGACGGCGCCTTCCGAGACCACGTTGTCCGTCTCGAGCAGGATCGCCTGGTCGCGGGTGGTGACGAGTTCGTTCGGAATGAGGCCGAGCGTCAGCCAGTCGAGCGTCCCCAGGACGCCGCCCATGGTCCGGGCCAGGTTGCCGGGCAGGGGCACAATCGGGCGCTTGCGCTCAGTGACCTCGAGGACGAATTCCATCATCTGGCGCATGGTGCGGATCTCGGGTCCGCCGAGCTCATAGACGCGGCCACCCGGCACTGCGCCGTCCACGGCACGCACAACGGCCTCGGCCACATCGCCTGCATAGACCGGCTGGAACCGGGTGTCGGCGCCCGGCAGCGGCAGCACGGGGAGCATGCGCGCGAGCGTCCCGAACCGGTTGAAGGAGCTGTCGCCCGGTCCGAACATGAGGGACGGGCGCAGGATCACGGCATCCGGCCGTGCCTCGAGCAAGGCGGCCTCACCCTCGGCCTTGGAACGCGCATAGGCCGATTCGGAATTCGCATCCGCCCCGATGGCCGAGACATGGGTGAAGGACACGGCCTTCCTGGCGAGCCGGGCGATCATGGCCGGCGCCTTGGCCTGGAGCGTGTCGAAGCGCTGGCGGCCGGTTTCCTGCAGGATGCCCACGAGATTGACCACATGATCCGCCCGGGCCACCGCATGGGCGACCGAGTCCTCGTTGCGCAGGTTGGCGTGAATCGGGTTGATCTGTCCGACTTTGCCCAGGGGCAGGAAGTTCGCGAGGTTCGGCTGGCGGGTCGGCACGAGGACGCGATAGCCGCGCTCGGCCAGACGGCTCACCACGTAACGGCCGAGAAAGCCCGATCCGCCGAAAACGGTGACGGTTTGCTGCTCAGGCGTGCGAAGGGCACCGATCATGAAACTCTCCTGCCCGGCTAAGGGCTTGCATGGAGCTTGGGTGTGAAATTCGAAATTGTCTCTAGTCAAACGCCGCTCCCCTGTGAAGAGGTGCAGCAAAAGAAAGCGCATCGGTCGCATTTTCAGTGATTGACGAAGCCTGAGAAGCACCGTAAACGAAGCCTCGCCGACGAGGCATGCCCAGGTGGCGGAATTGGTAGACGCACTGCTTTCAGGTAGCAGCGGGTAACACCGTGGAGGTTCGAGTCCTCTCCTGGGCACCATCCCTTTTTAGGGTTAGAGTTTATAGAACAATCAGTTAGGTCCGTTGCGATGGCGCTCATGGCGATACATGGGTGATGCATGCGTCGGGCCTTTTTCGTTTTGATGTGCGCGCATTGGCCTGTGCGAGCGACCTGCTGGACAGCATGGAGGAGTGGAACTCGAAACGGGCACTAGGGGCTCGTCTCAAGGTTGCCATCGACATTCATACTGGACCTTGCTTCTGCGGCGTCGTGGGCGACGAGACGCGTCAGGAATTCACTGTCCTGGGTTCTACGGTGAATATCGCAGCACGGCTGGAGGAAACCACAAAGCGCCGCGTCAGTACGAAATGCACCCGAGTTTTCGGCAATGAACGATGCGCCGCTTGAGAGACTGAGCATCGGACGGGATCCCAAAAGTACAAATCTACTCTTAGGTGCAATGCTCCAAAAAACCGGCGCGGGAAGCATCGACCGGATCCACCCCCTAACCTTAACCATGATAGAGTGCTTCTGCCATCGGCAGCCGTTCCGACTCTCATCGGAGCCTATCATGTTGCATCGCAACCGATCAGATTGTGTGGCCCTGTGCCTGCTGACGCTCCTGCTCGTTGCTTCGCCAGGAGTATCGGCCCAGAACGTGACGGGGCCTGCCGCTATCGATGTCCTGCCCGGGATGCCGCCTGTGATCGATCCGTCCAATCTCTACGGCGAGGCTTCTGCCGGCCGGCTGGGTCCGGCGGTCGGATCCGCTCTGCCCAGGGTCTACGTGCCCAACGTGAAGTCCGGCACTGTCGACGTGATCGATCCCGAAACCCTCACGGTCGTGGACCGCCTCAAGGCAGGGCAAAGCCCGCAGCACGTGGTACCGTCCTGGGACCTGAGGACCCTGTGGGTGACCAGCAGCGCGGATCGCAGGCACGGCCAGGGCAGTCTCCTGCCGATCGATCCGATCAGCGGCCAGCCAGGCCGCCCGATTCCGGTACCCGACGCCTACAACATGTACTTCATGCCGGACGGCTCCGCCGCCATCGTGGTGGCCGAGGCGCGCCGGCAGCTCGAGTTGCGCGATCCCGAGACGATGGCCCTGCGGCGGTCCATCCAGACACCGCAATGCCGGGGTCTCAATCATGCCGATTTCTCCATCGATGGGCGCTATGCGATCTTCACCTGCGAGTTCGGCGGCAGTCTCGTCAAAGTCGATCTCATCGAGGGGGCGGTGATCGGCACCCTGCGGCTCTCGAAGGGCGGCATGCCCCAGGACATCCGGATCTCACCAGACGGCAAGGTCTTCTATGTCGCCGACATGCGGGCCGACGGTGTGTTCGTGGTGGACGGCGAATCCCTGACCGAGACCGGGTTTATCCCCACAGGTCCCGGCACGCACGGTCTCTATCCGAGCCGGGATGGCACGAAGCTCTACGTGGCGAACCGCGGTTCTCACAGGACGAATGGGGCGCCCCACGGCCCGGGCAGCGTTTCGGTGATCGATTTCGCGACCCGCAAGGTGGAGGCCACCTGGCACATCCCGGGCGGGGGCAGCCCGGACATGGGCAATGTCAGCGCGGACGGCAAGCGGCTCTGGCTGTCCGGTCGCTACGATGGGGTGGTCTACGTGATCGACACCGCTACCGGCGAGATGGAAACTGTTCCGGTCGGCAGGAGCCCGCATGGTCTCACCGTCTGGCCGCAGCCCGGGCGCTATTCACTCGGGCACACGGGGAACATGCGCTGAGCGGATGTCCTTGATCCACTCACCCATGATATCCCGACCTGAAGGCCGAGAATGTCTGCGCAAGCATTAGGTTCAACTTATGAGACATTCCGGCGATCCGACGTCACGCGGCCAGGAGAAAGATGCCGCCTCCCGCCAAGGCAAGGCTCCAGAGAATATCCAGGTTGATCCAGCCTCGCCTCAGAAAGGCGAGCCCCTGGTCATAGACGACCAGACTGACGGCTCCGATCACCATCAGCATCGCCCCCGTGTGAACAGTGAGCGCCGCAAACGACATGGGAATCGAGGTCGAGGCGGTGAGTTCGCCGCCGGCGCCCGGCGAGACGCACAGCGACAAGAGTGCAGGGATCAGCATAAAGCCAGCCCCGTGAGCACTGGCCATCATGAAAGACCACACGGCGAGACCGGCCAATCCGGTCTGCATCCCGATCCGGAGAGGGGTGCCATGGCCGGCGAGAATATGGGTGGCCGCCCAGACGATGAGGATGATTCCGGCGCCACGGCTGACAAGCGTCGCATCCACGACCGTGCCGAAGACGATCACCGCCAGCAGAACGGCGCCCACCGCGACAGCATGGCCGAAGGCGATAGGGGCAAGGGCCAGAACCACAAGTCCCCGACTCTGCCGATGGAGGCCCAGTGCGACGGCAAACAGCCAGCCCATGGCTGGATTCAAGCCGTGGAACGCACCGAGCCCCGCGAGAGCCAGCCAGGGCCATAGCGTGGACGAGATCGTGTTCATTCCAAATCCCTTGCCAGCAGAGCGGCGCTCCTTACGGGTAGCAATAGGAGTCGGAGGAACAATCGCCGCCTTCGAGGCGGACTTGATGCGGCCGATGCCCCTTGGGCCATTCGATGAAGAAGTCTTCGTCGAATGAGATGCCGCCCTCTGGGTCCGCGTTCAGCTTCACCATCCAGCCCTCAAAGCCGCGGTGGTAGAACTGCTGGTCGATGGGACCGTAGAGCGAGTTGGTGAAATACACCCGCCGTCCGTCCCGGCTGACCTCGACCATCTGTGGTCCACCGGTCAGATGTCCGTTCCTGGCCTTGGGATGCGAGGCACGCGACACGATCCCGCCGATCCGCACTGTGCCGGTGAGCTTGGGGTTCAACGGGTCAGAGACGTCATATTGCTGGAGATCGCCCGTCCCCCAACAGGACACATAGAGAAACCGATCATCCATGGAGAGGTCGATATCGGTGACGAGCGGCGGCACCGCCCCGAAGCCCTTCAGCATGTCCGGCAAGTCGTCCGGGCTGGCGGGCTCGGCCGGGATGGTGATGATCTTTTTGACCGCCCACCGATCGCCCTCGCGGTACCAAGTCCAGATCGAGGAGGAGAGATCCTTCAGGCTGATCACGCAGTTGACGAACCCGTAGGCCTTCGTCGGGTTGTGCGCCGGGCGGAGCTCGAACACGAGCTGATGCTCCTCGCCGAAATCAATTTCCTGCAGGTGCTTGCGCTTCAAAAGATCCCAGAAGTGCAGGCGCCGGCCATAGCGTGAACCGAGCAGGATCTCCGGAACCAAACCGTTCTCGAAGGTGTCGGGGGTTCCCCATTCACTGGTCACCAGCGTGTCGTATCCCAGATGCCACCAGCCGTCATAGGCAAGCTGTTGCGGCCCGCGGTCGACCTCCCAGCGCCCGAGCGGTTCGAAGCTCTCGTGGTCCATGATGAAGATACCGCCGGGCGCCTTGCCCTCGGCGTTGCCAAGGGCTGTGACGTAAATGCCGTCCGGTCCGCAATGGACCGTGTGCGGCCGGGTGTAGCCGGTCCGTTCGGCAATCACCTCGGGCTCGATGACCTTCACGATGGTGGGGTGGCGTGGGTCGGGCTTGGTGTCGAGGATGTGAATGCGCGACGAGCGCAGTCCCGGCACCACCAGGTAGCGCCGCTCCACATGCGGGTGAGGCATGTTGGGACAAAGGCAGGACGAACAGGCATTCCAGCCGAAATGGTGCAGTTCGTCGCCGGTGTTGGGCATGGCCACAGATCCGACGATCTGAGCATAGGACGGCGAGGCCGGGTCGAGATCGACGACCGCGATGCCATCGGGTTGTTGCCGGTCCGGATCGAACATGGCCACATAGGCCAGTGTCTCGGGCGGCGCCTTCTCGGCCAGGCGCGGAGATGGATAGAAACTCTGATCGGGCTGCCAACGCGTCACGACACCCTCCCTGATCGCCCCCTGGGTCGACGGTCAGTGTCTTTATCCTTGTGCAGACCTCGGCATCATATCGCATCCTCCGGCTCGTGTCGCCTCCGACCGCGGCAACTGATCCACCGGTTGCGAGTGTCTCAAAATGACACCTTTGGGCTCTAAGCTGGTAGGCAGCTGTCCTCCACGAACGGGATGTTCCAGAAGCGCCGGGAGTTCCCGGCCGGCTGCTCCAAATCCAACCAGCCGGAGCACATCTGTCGCGAGGGCGTGCAGCCGCCGAGCCTCAAAGGGCGGTGTGCGTTCCCTCGCAGGCCGGCCCTCATTTCGACGTGGATGCGGCCCGGGCCGAGCCCCTGTTCCGCGATGTTTCCGACGAAGCCGCCCGCAGCGTTAGCGCGCGAGCGCCAAGGTTATTGTCCGATCCGCTGGCCCCAACTGCCAAGTGCCTGTCCCGAACGGTCAAGCGGCTTCCTAATCAGAATCATAATTTATTTTACTGCTGATGTTCGGCCTCTATCGGCCGGCCGTCGCAGCGGCCGAACCGTAGTGACACCCGGTTTCTGGAATTTCCCGACGCCGGGACGTTCAGGAGTGATATCCGATGCGCCAGGTGATCGCGTTCGCGCTCGTCCCGATCCTTGCCAGCACAACGGTGCTCGCCGCTCCAGGCGTGACCACCACCAGCGTCAATTTCCGCTCAGGTCCCGGAACCAGCTTTTCCTCCATCCGGACCCTGCCGGCCGGCACGGAGGTCGATATCGGCGAGTGTGAGGAATCCGGTAGCTGGTGCGCCGTCGAGGTGAAGGGGCAGAGTGGTTTCATCAGCGGGCGCTACCTGGAGGAGCAAAAGAACACCGAGGGTTGGCCGCGCTCCTATGAAGTCGGGGAGGGCCGGATGGTTCTCTTCCAGCCGCAATTCACCGAGTGGGCCGACTTCAAGACCATTGAGGCACTGGTCGCGGCCGAATACGTGAAAGCGCCCAGCGCCAACCCGGTCTTCGGCGTGATCGGGCTCAAGGGCGCAACGTCCTACGATGAGGACGCGGGCGAGATCGTGATCAGCGGCATCACCGTTACCCAGCTCAATTTCTCAGGGCTCGATCGAGAGGATCTGAAAGCGCTCGCGGTGGAGACCGGCAAGCTCCTGCCCACGGGACCGATCACGGTCCCGGAGGCGCGGGTGACGGCGAGTCTCGCTGAACAGAAGCGCATGACGGACGTAGGGGGACTCAAGGCTGATCCACCACGAATCTTTGTCTCGCATACCCCGACGATCCTGTTGCAGACCGACGGCGAGCCCGCTTATGCGCCCGTAAAAGGCAAGACGGGTCTCTCGTTCGCGGTCAACACCAACTGGGATCTCTTTCGGATCGATGACGGCGGTACCCTCTACCTGCGCGACGACACCCATTGGCTGACGGCAGCCGCCATCACTGGCCCATGGACGCCTGCGATGGAACTGCCCACGCTGCTGACGGAACTGCCCGATGACGGCAATTGGGCCGATGCGCGCGGAGCCGTTCCGCCGGAGCCGTATCAGGACGGCAAGGCACCCAAGGTCCTGTCCACGGACAGTCCTGCCGAGATGATCCTGTTTCAGGGCGAGCCCAAGCTCGAGGATGTGCCGAAGACGTCATTGCAATGGGCCTCCAACACAGAGTCGGATGTCTTCTTCGACAAGGCCGGCAAGCAATGGTACGTGCTTCTGTCCGGGCGATGGTTCCGCGCTCCGTCACTCGAGTCGGGGCCGTGGACCTTCGCGACGCCCAATCTGCCCGATGGTTTCAAGAATATTCCCGAGGACGCGCCGTATTATGCCGTGCGTGCAACCGTGCCCGGAACGTCGGAGGCCGCCGAGGCGCGGCTCAAGGCCAGCATCCCCACCACCGCACGGGTCGAGGTGGGCTCGATCACGCCGACGGTCGCCTATGCGGGCGATGCTCAATTCGCACCCATCGAGACAACCGATCTTTCCTACGCGACGAACACGACGGACACCGTGATCAAAGTTGGCGGGCAGTACTTCCTGCTCCAGGACGGCGTCTGGTTCGTCTCCGACAGCCCGAACGGCCCATGGCAGCTCGCTCGCGAGGTGCCTGGCGCCATCTACGCGATCCCACCGTCGTCGCCGGTTTACGACGCCACCTACGTTCGCGTGTACGACACGGAGCCGGATGCGGTCTGGTACGGCTACACCATGGGGTATCTGTCCGGCTTCCTGGCCTGGGGCACCTATGTCTACGGCACCGGCTGGTCTTACCCTCCATACTGGTACAATTGGCCGGGCTATGCATACCCGATCTACTACCCACGACCGGTCACGTGGGGAATAGGAGCCTACTACAACCCAGTCCGCGGCATGTATGGCCGTTACGGCTATGCGTACGGGCCCTATCGCGGCATCGCCGGGGCGCGGACGTGGAACCCGGCAACCGGCACATACGGCAGAGCGGGTGCAGCCTGGGGGCCACGGGGATCGGCCGGGTTCGTCGGGGCCTACAATCCACGCAGGGATGCAGGCGGCTATCTCGCGGGCGGGCGCAACGTCTACGGCGCGTGGGCTTCCGCTGGAGTCAAGCGAGGATCCGAATGGGCGCGGGTGACGGCGCGGGACACCGCCGGCGGCGGCTCGGCGCTTCGGTGGAACACGTCGAACGGACAGGGCTTCATCCGCGAGGGCCGGCGCGGAGACATCTACGCGGGTCGGGACGGCAACGTCTACCGCAACACCGGTGAAGGCTGGCAGCGTTTCGACCGGGGCTGGCAGGACGTGGGGCGGCCGGAGGCCGGTGATCTTCTCCGGCGGGGCGAAGGCCGTGAGGGCCTCTCTCCGGAGGCAAGGGAGCGGTTCCAGGAGCGGGGCGGCGGCGAGGCGCTCCGAAACCTTGCCGGGGCCGGTGCTGCCGGTGCGGCGGGCGCTGCGCTCGGCCAGCGACTGAGCGGCGGTGAGCAGGTCCGGAGGGACATTGCCGACAGCGATACCGTTCGTGAGCGGTCGCAGCAGCGCCAGACGTCTCAGCAGCGTCCGGCAATGCAACAGCGTCAGGCTTCACAGCAACGCGAGGCGGTTCAGCGGCGTAGTGCAGCGCAGGATCGCCCGGCAGCCCAGCAGCGGCCGTCGTCGCAGCAGCGGCAGGCGACACGACAACGTCCCGCTCAGCCGCAGCGGCCTGCCGCGCAGCGACCGGCTCCCCGACAGCCGCTTCCGTCGAACATCGCGCGCGACGCCCAAGCGCGTCATCTCGGCAATCAGCGACAGATGGCGAGCCGGCAGTTCACTCGGCCACCGGCCCAGTTCTCCCGCTCGGGATCCTTCGGGCCGTCACGAAGCATGGGGTCGCGCGGCGGCTTCGGCGGGGGTGGAGGTGGGCGTGGCGGCGGCTTCAGAGGAGGTCGTCGTTAAGCGCACCATGCGGCGGCTCCCCCGCCATTCAGAAGTCACGTTGGACGCGCAAACGGCCTTCCCATGTGTCTTCGGATCCTGCCGGCCGAAAGGTGCCGGTCGGATCGCCGGATGCCGTCGTGAGCGGAACGGCGACACGTTCACGCGGATCGACCCGGATGTAGAGCGCCTCGACACCGATGAGGAAATCCTTCACCGGCGTCCAGATCACGTTGGCGCCAACGCGAATCTCATCGAAGTCGACGAGACCCGTGGTCGTCCCCGCAGTCCCGGCCGCGATCGTCGCTGCCGTCGCAGGCACCGTGTACTGGGCAACGCCCGGCGCATCGAAGCGCATCCAGGATCCGAAGACGTTCGTCTGCCAGGTCGGACTCCAGTTGTGATTGAGGCCGCCAGCGATGGCATAGGCCTTGTTGGTCCTGAACTCGCCCGTAAACGGATCGACGAACGCATCCGTGAAGGGCATCGAGAGTGGACCGGCGCTGACGAACCCGTTGCTGATCGGCTCCGACTGGCCGGCATTGAGATATCCGATCGCGCCGTCCGTATAGGTGGCCATCATCCATACGGCATCGCCGACCCCGAGCGCGGGCACATTGGCATAGCCAAGGGCGGCAACGGCAAAACCGTATTCCGTATCTGCGTAGGTCGGATTGGGAAGACCGGTGACTGGGTTGAGCACTGGGACCGTCACACCGTTGACCGTTGTGAGGCCGGCTGCGACATCACGGATCTGGTGCAGGGCGCCGGACAAC
Organism: Microvirga calopogonii; assembly: GCF_003347665.1. GTDB lineage: Bacteria > Pseudomonadota > Alphaproteobacteria > Rhizobiales > Beijerinckiaceae > Microvirga > Microvirga calopogonii. The sequence goes on along the minus strand of NZ_QDGA01000002.1, from coordinate 328,970 downwards.
TGCACCTCGCCCCAGGTGCCTTTGTAGCGGATGTTGGCCACGACATCCGGCATGCGCTCACCGCCATAGGTGGAGGCAATCGGACCGAAAGCCGGAAATGCACTGCCGGATCCAAATAGCGGAAAGTTGAGGTCATTGTTGATCTGACGCTCTGTGCCATCCTCGAAAGACAGGGTGGCGGAGAGGCCGTTGCCGAACGAGAAGGTATAGGCGAACAGGTTCACTTCGGCGTTGGAAGGATCATCGAACTTCAGATCGCCAAAGTTCGGGGCAGGGAGGTCCGGGCTCGTGAAGAAGGACACCGCGCGACCGGCGGTCAGGCCGCCGAACTGAACGAAGGCCTGAGAGATCTCAGGGCTCGTGGAGCTGAAACCATACGCGCCGGTGTTCCGGGTCATCTCCATACGGATATAGGTGCGCAGCATCCCGTAAGCGGTAAGGGTACGCGCATCGAGGTTGATGCGACCGCGTCCACGGAAACCGATCGTGTCCTGCGCGCGATCGAACGGTTCGAGATAGAGATTTTCGGCGCGAACCCGGCCACTGACCCGCAGGCAGGTTTCCGTGCCCGGGATGGCGAAGAAGCCGTTTCCGTGGGTGGAGCAGATACGGACGTAATCGACAGGCGCTGCGCTCTTGGCGGGCAGATCGGCGGCCTGCGCTCCGCCGGTGATGATCGCCGCACATCCAAGCAACAGAGTCCGGACAGACGCCATGGTACAAACTCCAAGAAGGCCCAACCGTATTGATGAAAGAATGTGCAGACGGACAGAGAACCGTCAAGCATGCCCTCGGTGACCGATGCTCGGCATTATTCAAATGTCACTGGGTGTTGCTGGCCGGCATCATGTAAAGGGTTTAGCTCAGCTCAGAAGAACCTGAACCGCGATAATCTTGACGATGGTCATGCTTGGGAAACAAATCGCATAACCAATATCCGTCCTCTCCGTAGGGGCGAGGCGGCCTGCAGCAACGGCAATGGCGGGATTGCCCGTCGATCCCGCACAGACACCGAGCAGATCGTCGAAGGGGATGCGTAACAGATATCCCACCACCAGCACGATCATGACGAGCGTCAGCAGCACGGCGGCGCCGCCCAGGAGGATCTGAATTCCATTGCTGGCGATGGTCTGAACGAAGGGACTTCCTGCCCCGATGGCGACCGAGCCGATGAACACCGCGAGACCGAGGTTTCGCAGAACCAGGTTCGCGACCACCGGTATCCTCCAGCCCAAGGGGCCGGTTCGACCAAGCCAGCCGAGAACGAGGGCTATGACGAGCGGCCCACCGGCAACACCGAGGCTGAAGGTACCGCCTCCTGGCAGGGGCACAGGGATCATGCCGAGCAGGAGGCCCAACGCGATCCCGACCCCGATCGACACGAAGGACAATTCGGCATTGCCCTTGACGCTGTCGCCGAAGTGACGCTGGACCTCGCTTTTTCGGTCGGAGGGCACGGCGGCCACCAGCAAATCGCCGAACTCGAGCGTCAGATCGGGCGACGCCATGATATCCACGTCTCCCCGGCGGATATGCGAGATGACGACAGGAAAATCGGGGAGCGCAATCTCCTGAACCGTTTTGCCGACGAAGGTCGCTTTCGAGACGTAGACCCGCACCACGTCGAAACTGGAACGGTCGCGGCTTATACGCCCGGGTTCCTCATGGCCCACGGCGATCTTGGCTTGCTCGATGCTCGTCGGACTGCCGACCAGCAGCAATCCATCGCCTTCGTGCAACCGTGTGCCTGCCAGGGCCGGCGCATTCACATGGTGCTGGCGAACGGCAACGATCTTGATATCGGCCGGCAGGATTGCGGAGACTTCCTCGATTGTTTGATCCTCGCAATTCGACTCAAGGGTCAACTCCGCCACTCGCACGTTCGGGGACGGTGTCTTGAATGTTGGTTTGACCAGCGCAGTCATGATGGTCATCAGGACGATCGGGCCGATGACGCCGAAGGGATAGGACACGGAGTAGCCGATCGCCGGATCCTGGTTTCCCGCTGCCGCCAGTGCCGCCTGCAGGGTCGGCGTGCTCGTGCCGGAGCCGGCGAACAAGCCGGCCGCCGTCGCCATGGAAATCCCGAGCGGGGAAGCCAATGACATTGCAACGAGGAGCGAAGCGACCACGGCTACGGTCGCAAGAGCGAGGTACTTGATGCCCGGCCCCTTCAGGCTCGCGAAAAACTGAGGCCCGTACTGGATGCCGACGCCATAGACGAACATCACGAGGCCGAGCGTGCCAACCAGACCGGGAGGCGCCGCCTTCGGCGCGATGGCGCCGATGATCAGGCCGGTGAACAGCACAGCGCCCGCACCGAAGGAAACGCCGGCAATCGAAATCTGGCCGATCGCATAGCCTGTGGCGATGGCGAGGAACAACGCCAACAACGGTGAGGCCTCAAGCAACGTACGAACGATATCGAGCATCGGTTACCCTCATCTTGCGCGACAGCCAGCCTCACGAAACTGACCCAACACCCGCGCCACAAGGTCAGGTGAGGGGGATGTGGTCTCGGAAAGCTCGTAGTTGAGTCCCATCGCCTGCCATTTGAAGGCGCCCATCTGATGGAACGGCAGAACTTCGACCCATTCCACGTTGCTCATCGGCGCGACGAAGCGAGCGATTCCCTCCACATTGGCAGGATCGTCGGTCAGGCCGGGCACCAGCACGAACCGCACCCAGACGGGCTTGCCGAGGGCGGCCAGCCGCTCTGCGAATTGAATGGTCGGACGGATATCCTGCCCAGTGGTCCGGCGATAGGTTTCCGGATCCCAGGATTTGATGTCGAGCAGCACGAGATCGACCTGGCGCAGGTAATCGTCATCGGCCCGTGCACCGAGAAAACCCGACGTGTCCAAGGCCGTGTGCAGGCCCATTCCCTTGGCGGCCGCGAAGAGCCGCTTGGTGAAGTGCATCTGAACCAGCGGCTCTCCACCCGATATCGTCAGTCCGCCGTCCATGGCACGCAGCGGTGCGGCATAGGTCTCGAGCGCGTTTCTGGCGCGCTCGAACGAGACGCGTGTGCCGTCCTTGAGGTGCCATGTGTCCGGGTTGTGGCAATAGAGACACCGCAGCAGGCATCCGCTCATGAAGATCGTCACCCGAACGCCTGGCCCATCCACAGTCGACCCGGTCTCGTAGGAGTGGATCCATCCGAAGTCGCCCCGAGGATCATTGAACGTGGCCGTTTCAGGCGCGTCCGGGGATCGGGCCTGTTGCAGAGCATACCGGCTGTGGGCCCAGGGCTCGTCGGCCATGACCTCATTTATCTCCGTGGAAAGTCCGGCTGATCACGTCCATCTGCTGTTCCCGGGTCAGACGGACGAAGTTGACCGCATAGCCCGAGACCCGGATGGTCAGATGCGGGTACTGGTCCGGATGCTCCATTGCGTCGAGCAGGGTGTCCCGGTTGAGGACATTGAGGTTCATGTGGAACCCTCCCTGACCGCAGTAGGTGTCGAGCACCTTCACGGCCTGCTTGATCTTCTCGCTCTGGTCCAGGCGATTGAGGCTCGGCGTGATCGACACGGTGTAGCTGATGCCGTCCTGCGCATCCGCATAGGGAAGTTTCGCCACCGACAGGCACGAGGCGAGCCATCCATGGCTGTCACGGCCGTGCATCGGGTTGGCTCCGGGAGCGAAGGGTTCGCCGGCCCTGCGGCCGTCCGGCGTGTTGCCGGTATGCTTGCCGTAGACGACATTGCTCGTGATGGTGAGCACCGATTGCGTATGAACGGCATTCCGGTAGGTCGGATGCTTTCGGATCTTCCGCATGAAGGTGGAGACAAGATCGGCCGCGATGGTGTCGACGCGGTCGTCATTGTTGCCGTATTTCGGGAAATCGCCTGTAATCTCGTAGTCGACGATCAACCCGTCATCGCGCCGGACTGGCCTCACCTGTGCATGCTTGATCGCCGACAGGCTGTCGGCCACTACCGACAGGCCCGCGATGCCGAAAGCCATCGTGCGCAGGATCTGCTGGTCATGGAGCGCCATTTCCAGGCGTTCGTAGTAGTATTTGTCGTGCATGTAGTGAATGCAGTTCATGGCATGGACATAGGTTCGCGCGAGCCATTCCATCATGGTGTCGAACTTTGCCATGACATCGTCGAAGTCGAGAACATCACCGATCACGGGTGTCGACGCCGGGCCGATCTGCTCACCGCTGACCTCGTCCCTTCCGCCGTTGATCCCGTAGAGCAGACACTTGGCGAGGTTGACGCGGGCGCCGAAGAACTGCATCTGGCTGCCGATGCGCATGGCCGACACGCAACAGGCGATGCCGTAATCGTCGCCCCAGTAGGGCCGCATGAGATCATCGTTCTCATACTGGATCGACGAGGTCTCGGCCGAAATCTTGATGCAGTAGCGCTTGAAGCCATCGGGCAGCTGCTTCGACCAGAGCACCGTCATGTTGGGCTCCGGCGCCGGACCGAGGTTCGTCAGCGTGTGCAGCATGCGGAAGCTTGTCCGCGTCACCAGGGGACGGCCATTCAAGTCCATGCCGCCGACGCATTCGGTTGCCCAATAGGGATCGCCCGAGAACAGGGCGTCGTAATCGGGCGTGCGCAGGAAGCGGACGATGCGCAGCTTCTGCACGAGCTGGTCGATGAGTTCCTGGGCGCCTGCCTCATCCAGAGCGCCGCTCTTCAGGTCGCGCTCAATGTAGATGTCGAGGAAGGATGAGATGCGGCCGATGGACATGGCCGCGCCGTTGGCTTCCTTGATCGCTCCGAGATAGCCGAAATACGTCCACTGCACCGCCTCTCGCGCATCGGCGGCCGGACGCGTGATGTCGAACCCATAGTTCTTGGCCATCTCCGCCAGGTCGGCCAGCGCCCGCATCTGCTCGGACAGTTCTTCCCGGTCGCGGATGACCTCGTCGGTCGGCCATTTCGAGTCGAGCAGCGCCCGCTCGGCCTGTTTGGCCGCAAGTAACTTGTCCGTGCCGTACAGGGCCACCCGGCGATAATCGCCGATGATCCGGCCGCGACCATAGGCATCGGGCAGACCCGTGATGATGTGGCTGCGCCGACAGGACATGATTTCCGGCGTGTAGGCGTCGAAGACCCCGTCGTTATGGGTCTTGCGGTACTTGGTGAAGATCTCGTGCACGATGGGATCCGGCTCGAAACCCGCCGCCTTGAGCCCGGCCTCGACCATGCGCAGCCCGCCATACGGCATGATTGCGCGCCGGAAGGGGGCATCGGTCTGAAGCCCGACGATCACTTCGTTGTCATGGTCGATGTAGCCGGGCTTATGGGCGGTCATCGAGGATGGCGTCCTGGCATCGACGTCCAGCACGCCCTTGCGGATTTCCTCTTGGAAGTAGGGCTGGAGTTTCGCCCAGACGGCCTTTGTCCGCTCACTCGGCCGGGCCAGAAAAGTCTCGTCTCCGTCATACGGCGTGACGTTCCGCTGGATGAAGTCGCGTACGTCAACGGTCTTCCACCAGCGCCCGGGCGTGAAACTCGCCCATTCGTTCACCGAATCTTCGATCTCGGACGCGCCAACCGGCTTCCGTGCTGCTTCCTGCGACCCTGGCTGCTGCTTCGGGTTGTCCATGGATCTCTGACCAATAGCGGCTTCATCCGGCATGGCGGATTCCTCCCACGAGGCTTGCGGACCTTTGTTCGACCTGTGCCCAGCCGCTCAGCAGAGCACGAGGTTCTGGGCCAACCCGGCCTCGCTCGTTTCCTTGTATTTGGGGTTCATGTCCTTGGCGGTGTCGGACAGCGTCTTGATCGTCGTGTCGAGATCCACCCGGTGCCGGCTCGCGATCTCGTTGGTGGCGATCATCGCGGCCGCCCAGGCCTTCACGGCCCCGAACGCGCAGCGCTCGATGCAGGGAACCTGCACATAGCCTGCGACGGGATCGCAGGTCATGCCGAGGTGGTGCTCCAGGGCCGACTCGGCGGCATTCTCGATCACCCGCGGCGGCTGATTCAGCACCTGCGTGATCAGGGCGGCCGCCATCGCGGAGGCAACCCCGATCTCGGCCTGGCAGCCGCCTTCCGCCGCTGCCAGTGTGGCGTTGTGCTTGCACAGGTAGCCGACGGCCAAGCCCGCCAATAGACCCTGCCGGATCTTGTCCATCGGCACCGCCCGGTCGCTCTGCGTCAGGGCGTAGACGATGGCCGGCATCACCCCGGCGGATCCGCCGGTCGGCGCGGTGATGACCAGGTGCCCGCGGGCATTCTCCTCCGAGGCTGCCAGAGCGAAGGCGGAGACCAGCCCGATCGCCCGGTCGCTCATGTAGGTGTCGTCGTTGGCGCGCTCATAGACCGTGGCCGCCTTGGAGTGCAGCTTGATCGGTCCGGGCAGGACGTCGTCCTTGTAGGACAAGCCGGTCTTCACCGTGGCGATCATCGCGTTGGCGATCTTGTCCAGAAAGGCGTTGATCTGCTCCTCGTTCTTGCCGGACACGGCGATCTCGTTCGCCATCATGACATCGGCAACCGAGAGGTTGTTGGCTTCCGCGTGCTGGCGAAGCTCCTTCATCGTCGCATAGGGATATTTCGGCTGTCCCTTTTTGGGTGGTTCGTACCCCTTCCACTCGATGAAGCCGCCGCCGACGGAATAGTATTCCTGCTCATAGAGAGGCCTGTCGCCCGCCATGAGCTGGCAGGTCATGGTGTTCGGGTGCGGAAAATCGCCCTTCGGTGCATCATAGATGATGTCGGCCAGAGAGAGGTTGAACGTCTTGCTGCCCAGCTTCACCGGATAAGTCTGATCCGGCTTGGCGATCATCTCGTCGAGGAAGCGCGGATCCACGGTGGCCGGTTCCTTGCCGACGAGACCTGCGAGGGCGGCGCGCTCGGTGCCGTGGCCCTTGCCCGTCGCGCTCAAGCTGCCGAAGAGGTGGACCTTCAGGCCGGTGGCTTGGGCCAACTGATCCGCAGGCAACTTCTCGCAGCGCTGGTAGAAGTCGTAGGTGATGCGCATCGGCCCGATCGTGTGCGAGCTCGAAGGTCCGGGGCCGACCTTGTAGAACTCGTCGGCGACCGTCATGACTGGACCTTTCGACGATTTGACGACGTCGAGATCCGGGGAAAGAGCCGAACTCATCTTGAGACCGGCATCGCCTCCCGCAGCTTCTCGTTTGGCCTGCTGTGCCGCCGCCTCCGTCGCGGCTTGCTGCGCACGGGCCTCTGGCGCCCAGGTCGTGCCAGTCATCACGGCGGCCGCGCCGATGGCGGCATTGCGCATCAGGAACGCCCGCCGGTCGATGCCTGCGGGAATACGGGTCGGTTCTGACGATGTCGGGAACAGATCGTCGTCCTTTGTGGAGCCAGTCATGAGCGCGTCCTCCTGTTCGAGGTACGGAGACGCGATAGGCGTGTGGAGCAGCTCCGGCCTCGTTCTTTGCGGAGAATAATGTTCTCCGTTTAAGCATCATCTTAGATGGCGGCTGAAGGACGTGCTTGATCGAAAGGGACAATCGATTGACACTTTGTGCCGCTCTGCTCCGGACTGCCCGACGGAGGCGCGAGGGTTCGGCATGGCCCCGGCAGGCCATGATCGCTGGGCCGCTATGCATTGGCCTCGCCTCGGCGAACACAGGGACGCCGGACAATACCAAATGCCAAGCGCCTGTCCCAAACGATCAAGCAAATACCTCGGTCCCGGCACATTGTGTTGCGCACATGTCGGCTTGATGCACGAGAGTGCGGTGAGCGGACTGGAGTATCCTGCGCTGAGCCAGGACGGCGTTTCAGATGTCCATCCAGCCGCCGCCGTTGCGCCCGCAGGATTTCAGAATGGGAACGTGCCAATGCGGATCGGAATATTTAGCGCGAAGAACTACGAACGCACGCTGCTCGATGAGCTGAACGCAAGTCACCATCACGACCTCGTCTATTTTGACACCCTCCTCGGACCCGATACGGCATCTCTCGCGGCGGGGTTCCCGGCCATCAGCGTGTTTGTCAACGATGGCGTCGATGGCAACGTTCTCAGACAGATCGCCGCCGGCGGCACGAAGCTGGTTGCAACCCGCTCGACTGGCTTCAATCATATCGATCTGAAGACGGCCAAGGAGCTTGGCGTCGCGGTCGTGCGGGTCACCAACTACTCGCCGAACTCCGTTGCCGAGTTCGCCGTCGGACTGATCCTTGTGCTCAATCGCAAAATTCACCGGGCCTATAATCGCACGCGCGAGGGAAATTTCGAACTCGACGGCCTCATGGGCTTCGATCTCGTCGGTCGTACCGTGGCCGTCATAGGCACCGGGAAAATCGGCACCATCTTTGCCCGGATCATGGCCGGATTTGGTTGCTCGGTCATCGGGTTCGACGTGCACCGTTCGCCCGAATTCCAGCATATCGGCGGCCGCTATGTCGATGCCGATGGAATCGAGGAGGCGGACATCGTTTCGCTCCATTGTCCGTTGACGCCCGAAACCTACCACATCGTCAGCGCTCGCACGCTCGGCCGTATGAAGAAGGGTGCTCTGTTGATCAACACGAGCCGCGGTGGTCTCGTCGATACCGAGGCGGCGATCGAAGCGCTCAAGTCCGGCCAGCTCGGCGGGATGGCCATCGACGTTTACGAGCAGGAAGCGGGTCTCTTCTTCAAGGATCTTTCCAGCACGGTGATCCCGGACGACGTCATTCAGCGCCTGGTCTCGTTCCCGAACGTGATCGTTACGGGCCATCAGGCGTTCTTCACGCGCGAGGCCTTGGGAACGATCCTGGAGACGACGCTTGCAAGCGTTTCGGATTTCGCAGCGGGCCGACCGCTGGCGAACGAAATCACACTCTGATCGCCGTAGCCCTTGAACGATGCAGCCACAAGCGCAGTGTGAAGAGGCACGCCGTCATCCGTGCCTTCCGAGCATGGCTTGTCCAGGCATCCGCCAGAGGACGGAGTGTCGACCGGCCGAAGTGACGGGCCAACCGACTCAACCAGTCAGCGGTTACTTGCGACGGCTCGAATTGATCAATGCAGAGCAGAGGACGAGTCGCTAGCGAGGCAAGCCTCGCATCGGCATTGCGGCTCCGCCAAAGGAGTCATTGCGGAATCCAGGAGCTTGGTAGGCCTGGGACGAGACGTAGTTCGGCGGCGTCGGGCTCGAACCGGAGCTTGAGACGCAGCCTGCCAGAAAGACGCTTGCCGCAAGCGCGGCGATGATCGTTCGCATGAGATCTCCTTGATCAGCTGGAGCTGTTTCCATTTGAGTCAAATCACGTCTCTTCTTCGGCGGTCCGCACTCTTGAATGGCGGACCGGACCAACTTTGCCGAAAACCGCTTCAGCGGATACGCACTGGCGCACCCGCGACGTGCATGTCAGCGCCGACCGACACGATTGACAGGACCGCCGCGGTTCATCGGGGTGCCGGGTCGTATGCCGACGCCCGCGGCACCGACGCCAGGCGTCACCGCCGCGCGGCGGGCCACAGGCGCGACCGGACGCGCGACGCAGCCTTTCGGCACGCCAACCGTCTTGCAATAGACGACTGCGTTTGCGGGCTCCGGAACCAGCATGGAGAGGATGATGAACGCGGCCAGGGCCAATCCGTGACAGTGCAGAGGTTTCATGGGCAGCATGACCATTCTCCATCCTTGTGGTCCCTACGCCCGCCATCAGGCGCAGGCTGTTCTGGTTCAGCCTAGTGAGGGAGGTCCCAAAAATCGGTGTCGTCCTCGACATCGGCCTCCATGCGGCGGTTCTCCATTGCAGTCCGAAATCCCTCAATTGCGTGCACCGTCACGAGGCGCAGCCGCGTCTTCTGGTCGGGCGTGAGGCTCTGGTAAAGCGGTTCCCAGGCATCAGCCAGCTTTCTCAGGCCCGCTGCACGGTCCGCCAGAACGTCGGCACGCTGGCGGAAGAGCTGGACCGGATCGATGTCCTGCGGCTGATTCAGGCGCTCTCTCAATGCAGCCAGTCGGCGATAGCGAGTCTCGGCCCTGGCGCGGATCGCTTCGTCCACGGCCGGCCACAATTTCTCCTGTTCCGGGGTGAGCTGCAGCGCGGCCTTGATCACTCCGACCCGAATGTCGGTCAGCATCTTGAAATCGGCTTGACTCAGCTGACCGCTTTCGTGTGGACCTGCCGGGCTGGACATGGCTTGCTGTGCATATGCTGTGGGCGCGCCCACCATGAACAGGGCCGTCACGACGCCGATCATCCCATTTCGCATCCTGGTCTCCTGCTGGTTCCTGCAGCCGTCAGATTACGGGATGGATCGAGACATGCTTGATGGCTTGGGACTCTATATTGACACTTTGAGACAGGCCCGAAGCGATAGCCGTTGCGTGACGCAGCGGCTGGGAGAATGTGGGCCCGAAATGCCAAGCAACTGTCCTAAGCGGACAAGCGGGTGGTTCGAGAACAAGACATAGTAAGGCTTGTCCGACATACTGTTGGAAGGTGAGGGATCATGCCTCGCTTCTTCTTTCATGTGAGGGGTCATCACCAAGAGCTGAGCCGCGACGAGCTCGGGCTCGACTTCCCTGACGTGGAGACCGCTTACTGTGTAACTTTCTGCGCGGCCCACGATATCCGGGCCGCGTTCGCGACCCACGGCCAGCACCCGGGCGATTACACGATCGAAGTCACGAATGCCGCTGAGGAGCTGGTCTTCAGCCTCCCATTCTCCGCGGCATTCGAGGGGTGGGTTCCCCAGCTTCCCGGGCGTTTTTGCCAGTGACGCCACATTATCCCCGAGCGACAACGCTGGTTGCAGTCACCTGATCGAGACATCCCAGCCGAACAAAGGGGAAAACGCGGCACGTTGCCGTCAGACCGTCTGCATTGTCACAGACCTGTTATTCACATATGTTAATTTGATAAGGGTCGAGGTCTCATCCGCGATCCTAAGAACCCTGTTTAGTTAAAAGATAACAATTCGTATTCCGGCGGGGCGGCAAAAAACTGCAGGGACAGGACGATGAAGGACATCGTGCTTCCGTCAGCGAGCCATAACGCACGTCTTTCCCAAACAGGGCCGACTCCCAGGCGGACGCTGCCACCCGGCTATATCCACTTGGGGGTTGCCAAAGAAATCGTGCCGATCCTGCGGGAATTCGGTCGCGATCCGGACCCGATTATCCGCGCAGCAGGCCTTGATCCTCTTCTCTTCGAGGACGGCGCGAACGTGATTCCGCACACAGCGTTGGGGCGTCTGCTCGCCCTGAGTGTCGCTCGCACCCACTGTCCGCATTTTGGGCTGTTGGTCGGCCAGCGCGCCACGATCCTGTCGCTTGGTATGGTGGGGCGCCTCATGCAGCACTCGGACACGGTCGGTGATGCCATGCGGGCCCTCGTCTCTTACCTGAGCATTCAGGATCGTGGCGCCGTCCCATCACTTACGATCAGCGATGACGTGGCGCTGTTCTCGTTCTCGGTCTATCAACCCCAGACCGAGAGCGCAGATCAGATCTCGGACGGATTCCTCGCCGTGACAGTCAATGCTCTGAGGACCCTGTGCGGGTCTGACTGGAACCCGATCGAGGTGCTCCTCCCACGGGCGGCCCCAAAGGATCTGGAACCCTTACGGCGCCACTTCCGGGCTCCCGTCCGGTTCAATCATGAGACGGCCGTCATCGTTTTTCCGACCCGTGATCTGGATCGTCCTGTCGCCGGTGCTGACCCCATATTGCGGGCTATGCTGGAGGAGCGGATCCAACAGATGAAGGGCGCCTCGGATTCCGCATTTTCAGACGACATCCGGCGGCTGCTGCGGACGCGGATGACGCGCCAGCGCTGCTCGGCCGAGGACATCGCCGAGCAGCTGATGATGCACCGCCGGACCCTGAACCGCCGCCTGAAAGGCAGCGGCATGGGCTACAGGGCAATCAACAACGAGATCCGTTTCGAGATCGCCCGGCAACTGCTGGTGGACACGGAGGTGCCGCTCGGCGAGATCGCGGCGGCGCTCGGATACTCGGAGGCAAGCGCCTTCACGCGTGCCTTCCGGCGCTGGTCGGGCGAGACGCCGACTGCTTGGCGCATAAACGGCCGTCACGTCTGAGCGGCGGTCGAGCCTGCCGCTTCGGTTCAGGCCTGCTGGTCCTTAAAGCATCGGACCGTGCCGGAAGGAGACCATCGCCAGCCCTGCCTTCCGCCGTGATCAGGAACTCGCGCTCGATCGCGACTGGAATGCTCGAGCCCTTCATGTCGGGCCTTGGTACCGCGATACGGCCGCGTCGAGCGTGGGAGAGAACCGCGTCTCGCCGAACCGGTCGAACAGCCCGAACCGCCGCAGCTTGTCCTTGACCGGATCCTTCAGTTCAGCGAACCGCAGCTCGATGCCTTGCACCAGCAAGGCGTCGTCAAGCTCTGCCAGGGCATCGGCCGCTGTCACATCAACGCTCGTGACGGGAGCGGCCGCGACCACAACGCACTGCACCGGCGTCGGCGATTCAGCCACGGCAGCGAGAACGCGCTCGCGGAACAGTTCCGCGTTGGCGAAGAACAGCGGCGCATCCCAACGGAACAGGACAAGACCGGAAATCCGGTGAGCCTGCGGATAACGCGTGACATCATGGTATCCCTCAACACCATTCGGACGCCCCAGGACGGCGGAGTACGGACGCCAGCCATCCCACAGAAACTCGATCACTGCGATCACGATGGCCAAGCCGATCCCCGGGATGGCGCCGAACACGGCCACTCCGGCGAAACAGGCGATCGACAGCCAGAATTCCCAGCGCTGGATCCGATGGATCCGCCTGAGGTCGGCCACTTCAAACAACCCGATGGCCGACGCAATGACGACCGCAGCCAGGGCGGAGGTCGGCAGGTTCCGCAGGAGGTCGGGGGCGACAAGCAAGAGCAGGGCGATGGCGAGGGCACCGACGATGCCGGTCAGTTGCGTGCGGGCCCCCGCCGCCTCCGCCACAGGCGTCCGCGAGCTGCTGCTGCTGATCGGAAAGCCCTGGAAGAACCCAGCAGCGAGATTGGCGGCTCCGAGCCCTACCATCTCCTGGTTGGGGTCGACCGTGGTGCGGGTCCGTGCGGCGTAGGCACGGGAGAGCACACTGGTGTCGGCGAACGATACCATGGCGACGGCGCACCCGCCGATCAGCACGGGAACGATGTCGCCGACCCCGATCAAAGGGATCGCGAAGCGAGGCAGGCCCTGGGGGAGCGAGCCGAGGATCGAGACGTCGTGGCGTTCCGCGAGGTCGAACAGACCGACAGCGATTGTGGCGCCGATGACGGCAATCAGGATGCCGGGCACGCGCCGGCTTCCCCGCAACAGCAGGATGGTCGCCAGCGTTCCCAAGCCGACCGCAAGAGCCGCCCAGTTGGTCCTGCCTGCCAGAACAGCCCCGCCAATCGCCCACAGATCCCGCAACGGTCCCGTGCTCTCGACCGAGAAGCCGAAGAGCTTGGGAAGCTGGCTGATCAGGACCGTCAGGGCAATGCCGTTCATGTAGCCGTAACGGATCGGCTTGGACAGGAGTTCGGTCACGAAGCCCAGGCGAGCCAGTCCGGCCAGGACCAGGACCATCCCCGACACAAGCGCCATCATGCCGCCCAGGGCGATGGCGCGCTGCGGATCCCCGCCGGACAACGGAAGCACGACGCCGAGGATGACGGCCGCCAAGGCGGAGTCCGGGCCGAGGACGAGGATGCGGCTTGGTCCGAAGACGGCGTAGACCAGCAACGGGATGATGGTAGCGTAGAGGCCGCAGATGCCCGGCAGGCCGGATGCCACGGCATAGGCGATCCCGACAGGGACAAGCATGGTTGCGAGCACCAGACCAGCCACGACATCATGGCCCAGCCATGTCGCCTCGTACCGGAGGAAGGTCCTGAGCCCAGGCGTCCAGCGAGACCATTGGATCCCGCGGTTGCCTCCACGAGCAGTCGGCACCTCAACCTGATTGCCTGGGCTGTAAGCCTCATGCCCGCTTGCCGCATGGCCCCCATCCGCATGCGGCGATGTCGCAACTCCCATCCGGCTGGGGGAAAGCGGATCCGCTGGTTGCATGCCGGCCATGGCCGCGCTCCGGATTATGCCGTCATGGCCTTCAGTACCGGGCTGGCACGATGTGCGAGGCCGGCAGTCCGTCCTCTGCCCCCTTGGGCCTCGGCTCAGCCTTCGGCACCTTCGGCAGTTCGACCTTGACCTTCTTGTAAGGGATCTGGCTCAGCATATGGGTGATCAGGTTCAGCCGTGCCCGGCGCTTGTCGTCCGATGGCACGATGAACCAGGGATTGGCCGGAGTGTCCGTGGCGCGCAGCATGTCCTGATAGGCCAGCGTATAGTCCCACCAGCGGCGCACCGACTCGGTGTCCATCGGGCTGAGCTTCCAATGCTTCATCGGATCCTCGATCCGGTCGGCGAAACGCCGTCGCTGCTCGTCCCGGCTCACGTCGAGAAAGTACTTGAGCAGGATGATGCCGTTATCGACGATCTCCTTCTCGAAGGATGGCACGAGACGCATGAAGCGCTCGTACTCGTCATCCGTACAGAAGCCCATCACGCGCTCGACCCCGGCCCGGTTGTACCAGGAGCGGTCGAACAGCACGATCTCGCCCGCGGCGGGGAATTGAGCCACGTACCGCTGAATGTATAGCTGGCTCTTCTCGCGCTCGGTCGGTGCCGGCAGGGCGACGTGCCGAAACACCCGCGGGCTCACGCGTTGGGTGATCCGGCTGATCACCCCGCCCTTGCCGGCGGTGTCACGGCCTTCGAAGATCACGATGATCCGGGCACCCGTTGCCTTGGCCCAGGTTTGTAGGCGTACGAGTTCGACCTGAAGCTTCCTCAGCTCGCTCTCGAACTTCTTCCGCTTCATCCTCTCTCGGATATCAGGGGCAACCGCCGCGTCGACGTCGGCTCTCTCGTTCTTTCGAACCTCTTGACGCTTCATGTCACGCACCGCGTCCTGGGATGGCAGAATCGTAAGTCCGCAAATTCGAAGGCACGGGAATGAAGGGTGCATCATCCCCGGTTCGCTGCGGCTACCGATTGCTAGCCAGCATACGAAATTTCTCCACTGTCGCTTGACCGAACGTGACGATGGCTTGGCATTTTGAGACAGCTATCGCCTAACGGAACCGTCCTTCAGGTCAGGGGGCTGGTTTGATCCTTAGCCTGAAACGCGAGCTCATCGCTGCGGCCCCATGAGAGCAAAGGCGTGCTGTGCGCAGAACACGTGGCTATGCAGATTGGCAATCCACTGCCGGCCTGCTGCTGTTACATTCAGGTAGGAGATCGCATCCCCCAGCTGCGGTGAGATGCTGCTCCAGTAGAAATCAGGGAAGCGCTCGACCAAGTCCGCCGGCGAAGCGTAGCCGAGTTTGCGATTAGCTCCGATCTCCTCAAATTCCTGGAACAGGGCATTGGCCTTCTTCAGGTAGAGGGGATCGCCGAGCTGCCCGATCAGGTCTGCGGCCTGCACAAGCCGTCCTTCCCGATCCTCCTCGTTCGCGGTGGTTCCCTGTGTCGGAAAACGCGTGAGTTCGATCGCCCGAGCCACCCGTTCCGCGTCGAGCAGGGGCGAGCCGGTCAGACGATCCATAACGAAGAGCTTGGAGCGGTCGACATGATAGGGGGCAAGCGCCGCATCGGAGGCTCCGCGCGGCAGGATCACCGTCGTCCCGCTCGCGTCGACCACGAACCGATCAGTCGCGTCACCCTTCAGAATGCCCCGGACATATCCGATGTCATGCAGCAGGCAGGCGACGATCAGATGCGAGTAGTCATCCGGCTCCAGGCGCTCCGTCAGCATCCGGCCATGGAGGATGTCTCGCCCGACGAGGGTGACGAGAAAGGTGTGTTCGACATTGTGATAGAGGGCGTCGCTCCTGCCGAGGCATTCCAGGGCCATGCGCGCGGCACCGTCGAGGCGCTCGGCCTTGTCCTGGTGCGCGGAACCGAACAGGCGGCGGAAGTCGCTCGCAATATGTCTTCCGAGCACGTCCGCCATGATCGCAGGCATCGTCATCATGCAGACCTCCCAAAGATGGGCCATCCTCTGCGCACGAGTATACCCGAGTTCGCTTGGAAACTCTGCAACGCTTGGTCTCCGGGCCTCCGGCTCCTCTGAAAAGCAGTCCGGCCTATACCGAAAGGGGCGGATCGCGGAACCGGATACCTCCACCACCACCCAGCCCATCGCCGCCGCAGCCTGCTCAAGTATCTCGTCCATCGTCTGAGGAATTGACGACGCGTCTCAACCCGCAATGACCTTGCAGGTCTCACCCTCGTCGTCACAACCCTATGGAGCAAATGGTCCTCTGCCAAGAACAGCAAGATCACGAGGAGGAACAGTCCGACCAAGCCTATCGCGCCAATCGTGGTCCGTACGACCCAAGTGGGCCAGCTTGGCCGTGCTCAATGGCCAATGCGCATGGCTGCCTTCTCTCGTGGCGGATGATCGCCTCTCGATGTACTCCTGGTAAGTCCTTGCCAGGCGCTCTTAGCCTCCGGAAGCGGCGACCTACTTGTACCGTAAGGTCTCGTAGAACAGCAGGCCGAGCACCCCCATCAAGATAACCAGAATCCAAACGGCCCAGTACCGCCAGCCGGATGTAGGCAAGTCACCAAACATGGCTGCTTCCTCCCAGCTCCGATGATGCTCTGTCGATACGTGGGAAATGAGGCACGGAGGCAACTTGGAGCGTCTAACAAACCGGTGCTGGTGCGGCACGGCCAAATCTCTTGCTCCCCATCCTCTCTGGGCGACGAATGGGCCGCTCTTACTGCTGGAGCCTGCCAAGCCTGAAGCCGATCGGTCGCGGGGGCGTGACCAAGCTGCCCATCGTCCGATTCTGGTTGTAAGGCTCGATTCTTGGGGACCCGACCGGACGCTATCGGAGCTTGAGGACGCTCGAAAGACATTCAGTTCAAAGTGGCGACGCTCATGTCGCCCTGTTCGGACAAGCGCGGGCCGAACTGGGACGTGCTGGTCGTGGCGTGGCCCGTGATGAGTTCGGCGCAGCGGCTTCCCATCATCATGGCGGGGGCATTCGTGTTGCCCGCGTTGATGTTTGGCATGGCCGAGAGGTCGCAGACGCGCAGGTTTTCGATGCCGCGCACCCGAAGCCTGGAATCGAGGACGGCCATCGGATCGCTGGCTGTCCCCATCCGGCAGGTGCCGCTGGGGTGGTAGTTCGTTTTCACGAAGCGGCGGCAATGCTTCATGATGGCCTCGTCGCTGAGGTCGTTTGGATCGGGAATCGAGATTCGCTCGATCCGCTCCTTCAAGGGCGTTGTCTGGAAGGCACGAATGAAGAAGCGCTGACCGTCGATCATCGCCCGCGCGTCGTCGGGATGTTTGAGCAGATCGGGCGAGACGAGCGGCATGTCGTCCGGGTTTGCGGAGCGCAGGCGGACATAGCCGCGCGATTTCGGCTTCACCACCACCGTCGTGATCGTCAGTCCATAAGTGTCGTCCACAAGGCCGAGCGTGTCGCGGTCGAGATAGATGATCGGCACGCAGAAGGCCTGGATCGTGGGTTCCGCATTCGGATCTGCCGGATTGACGAAGGCGCCTGCCTCGACGCCTGCCGAAAGGATCGGACCTGATCCGAAGAGCCGGAAATGAATGCCGTTGAGGAGCATTCGCCAACCCACACCCTGCTTGTAGTAGCCATAGGGCCCGTTCGCCTTGGCAATGAGCGGCGCCTCCGGGTGATCGATCAGATTCTCGCCGACGCCCGGCAGGTCGGCGATGCAGGCAATCCCATGCTGCCGCAGCTGACCGGCAGGGCCGATGCCGGACAGCATCAGGAGCTGCGGCGTGACGAGCGCGCCGGACGCAAGGATGATCTCACCATCCGCAAAAACTTTGTGGTCCGCACCTGTGGCATCGCGATAGGTGACGCCCACGGCGCGGCCATTCTCGATCTCGATCCGGCGCACCCGCGATTGTAGTCGGATGACGAGGTTCGGGTTGTCCGCGAGCGGCGCCAGGAAGGCATAGGCCGCGCTGCTGCGCCTGCCGCGCCGATTCATGAACTGATAGAATCCAACGCCGCGCTGCGTCGGGCCGTTGAAGTCCGGATTGAACGGCTCGCCCAAAGCCTGGACGGCCTGGACGAACCAGCGGGACATATCGTTGATGTGGCCTGGATCGGAGACGAGAAGGGGCCCGTCGGCGCCATGCAGCTCGTTGTAAAGCCTGTTGTTGCCTTCCATGGTGCGAAAGTGAGGTAGAACGTCGGCCCAGCTCCAGCCGGGATAATCGTTCTCCCCGTGCAGAATGTCGTGCCACTCGTCGTAGTCGGACGGCCGCCCACGCATATAGACCTGCGCATTGACCGAGGAGCCGCCGCCGAGAACGTTAGCCTGCGGGATGTCGTGGACGCGCCCGTCCAGATGCTCCTGCGGGACCGTGTGGTGATACCGCATGTACTTGCTGCCGTTGATCATCTTGAAGATGCCCGGCGGCATGTCCAGGAGTGGATGCCGGTGGGAGTATCCGCCCTCCAGCAGCAGCACGCGCCTTCCTTCGTTCACCAGCCGCGCGGCGGCCACGGATCCCGAAGAGCCGCCGCCGACGATGATGTAGTCAAAACGCTCTGTCATGGTTTCACCTGCTTGCCTGTCGGCCGGTGCTTGCGATGGCACAAGGTCCGTTTGAGCCGCGCATCACGCCTTGATCGTCTCAAGCCCCTTCCAGTCGAAGGCGATGCCATGGCCGGGCCGGTCAGGCGCCAAGGCGAATCCTTCCTGGATTGTCAGAGGCTCCGCGATGTAGCGTTCGAGCCCGAAACCATGAGCTTCGAGGTAGGAACGGTTCGGACAGGCGGCGAGAAGATGCACGGTCACGTCATGCGCGCCATGGCTGGTGACCGGCAGGTTGAAGGCCTCCGCCAGATGGGCGATTTTCATGAACGGCGTGACGCCGCCGCAATTGGTGACGTCAGGCTCCGGATAGGTGACGCCTCCGCCGGCTACGTAGAGCTTGAACTCCCAGAGCGTGCGAAGATTCTCGCCCGCCGCAATCGGCAGGCCGCCCTCACGCACGATGCGGGCGTGACCCGTCGGATCGTCGGGAATGGTCGGCTCCTCAAGCCAAGTCAGATCGAAGGGTTGGAGCGCCCGCGCGGCCCGGATGGCGCCATCGACGCTCCATTTCATGTTGGCGTCGGCCATCAGCGGGAAGCCTTCGCCCAGATGCCCGCGCATCGCCCGCACGCGCTCCACGTCCTCGAAGAGATTGGCGCGGCCCACCTTCATCTTGATGGCGCGGAAACCCTTGCCGAGATTGTCGTCCGTCTGGCGCAGGAGCTTGTCGAGCGGCAGATAAAGATCGATGCCGCCCGCGTAGCAGGGCACGCGAGGATCGAACCCGCCGAGGGCCTTCCAGAGCGGGAGGTTGGCGCGCTTCGCCTTGAGGTCCCAGAGAGCCATGTCGAAGGCCGAAAGCGCCAAAACCGTCGGGCCGCCGCGACCCCCGTAGTGAAGCGCCCACCAGGCCTTGTGCCAGAGGCGCTCGATCTCGTCGGCCTCCTCGCCGTCCATGATCTCGGGCAGCTCGCGGGCGAGGATCGTGTCGATGGCGGCTCCATTGCGACCGACCGTGAAGGTGTAGCCGACACCCTCCGCTCCGTCGGCATCGCGGATGCGTACGGTGTTGAGTTCGAAGGCGCGCATCTCGCCATGCATGGAATCGGTGAGAACACTCGGAAGCGGGATGCGGTAGAAGCCGGGTTCGATGGAGGTGATCCGGGGCATGGTCGTCCTTCGTTCGCTCAGGTGTCGAATACAGTACCGATTCTCACGCGGGCTCTTCGGTGCGCATGCTCAGCCGCGCCTGAATGGCGACGACGAGCAGCAGGAACGCGCCCCGGATCACCGATTGCCAATAGGCGGAGAGGCTGATCCAGCCGAGGCCGTTCTCGAAGTTGAGAATGTTGAAGATGAGCCCCAGAAGGAGCACGCCGGCGAGAGTCGAGCCGACGGAGCCGACGCCGCCGGTCAGGAGCGTGCCGCCCACGACCACGGCCGCGATGGCGAAGAGCTCCCAGCCGACGCCCTCGATGGGCTGGCCCGCGCCGAACTGCGCCGCGAGGATGACGCCCGCAAGGCCCGCGAGGCCGCCACTTGCCAGATATACGAGCGCCTTCACCCGGTTCGCAGGCAATCCCATGAGCCGTGCCGCATCCTCGTTGCCACCGATGGCGAGAACCGTGCGCCCGAAGGAGGTGAGGTTGAGGACGAGAGAGCCGACGAGATAGGCCATCAGCGCGATCCAGGCCGGGATGGGAAAGCCTAGGAAGTCGCCCTGGCCGAGTTCGGTGAAGCCTGACTCGTAGGACACCGAGACGGACTGGTTTTCCGCGAGAAGCAGCGCGCAACCGCTCGCCGCCAGCATCGTCGCCAACGTCGCGATGAAGGGCAGAATGTTGAGTCGGGTAATGATGAGGGCGTTGCAGGCGCCGACCGCAAGCCCTGCGGCCAGTCCGCCGAGCAGTCCGGGCAGGACGCCATACGGAGAGAGCAGGGCGGAGACGACGCTGCCGAGAGCCGCCGTGGAACCGACCGAGAGGTCGATGCCGCCCGTAATGATGACGAAGCACATGCCGAGGGCGACCAGCGCGAACATGCTGTTGTAGCGCAGGACCGACAGCACGTTGAAGGCGCCGAGGAAGTTTTCGTACCGAACCCATCCGAACACGATGAGAGCCAGAAGCGCGAGGAGCACCCCGTAGCGGCCGATGCCCTGGAACAGCTTGAGCGAGGAGGAGTTCATCCGGCGACCTCAGCGATGGTTCTGACGCTGCAGCCAGACGGCCAGAACGATGATGACGGCTTTCGCCACAAGGGCTGCCGCATCCGGAACGCCGTTGGCGAGAAGCGTGTAGCGGACAAGCTGGATGATGAGGGCGCCGACGAGGGTGCCAATCACCGTGGCCCGTCCGCCGGTGAGCAATGTCCCCCCCACGGCCACCGCCGCGATGGCATCGAGCTCCATGCCGAGACCGACGAGATTGGCGTCGGCGGCGGAGTTGCGGGCGATCACGATCAGCCCGGCGATGCCGGACAGGAGTCCGCTGATCAGGTAGACCCGCTGCTTTACGGAGGTGACGGGAATGCCGGCGAGCCGGGCCGCGCGTTCGTTGCCGCCGATGGCCAGGATCTGCCTGCCGAAGACCGTCCGCCGGAGCATCCAGGCCGCGACCGCCACGATAAAGATCATCAGGATGGCCTGAAACGGGATGCCGAAGATGCGTCCCAGGCCGATGAACTGAAAACTCGGCAGGTTGAAGACCTGAAGATTGCCGTTGGTGAACACCTGGGCAATGCCGCGCCCGGCAATGAAGAGCACGAGGGTCGCGATAATCGGCTGGATCCGCAGGCGCGTCACCAGCCACCCGTTGAACCAGCCGAGCGCCCCCGTCACCAGAACCGGCAGGACAAAGGCAAGTGCGATGCCGACAGCCGGGTGGGGCAGGGGAAAGAGCTTGCCGAGAAAGATCAGTGGCGCCAGCGCTCCCGCAATCGCCATGAGGGCGCCAACCGATAAATCGATTCCGCCGGTGGCGATCACGAGGGTCATGCCGACACCGACGATCACGATGGTGCAGACCTGGGTGAGGTTGACGTTGAGCGTCTGCCAGGTGGCGAAATTGGGCGTGACGGCAAGGTTGACCAGGATCAGGAGCGCAAGGGCGACCCAGGCCCCATGCCGCGTCAGCAGGGTTCTGACATCGACGCGGGAGGCCCTTTGCGCCGGCGGCAGGGTTGTGGCGGTTTCAGCCATGGGCGGCCTCCTGGGCAATCTCATGCCCATGAGCCATGGCGGCCATGACGCTCTGCTCGGTCACGGCCTCGCCCTTCAGTTCCGCGGCCGTGTGGCCGTCGCGGAGAACGAAGATGCGGCTTGCCGCCTCCACTACCTCCTCGAGTTCCGAGGAAATCATGAGAACGCCGAGACCCTGGCCGGCCAATTCCCGGATCAGGCTGAGGATCTCGGCCTTGGCGCCCACATCGATGCCGCGGGTCGGCTCGTCGAGAATGAGAAGTTTTGGATTCATGCAGAGCCAGCGCGCCAGCAGCACCTTCTGCTGATTGCCGCCCGAGAGTTCACGGATCCGCTGCTCCGGGCCGGAACAGCGGATGCCCAACCGCTTGATGAAACGGTCGACGATCTCACGGCTGCGGGTCTCGTCCACGATGCCGCGCCGCGCCAGTTGCGGCATGAGCGCGAGTGTGAGGTTCTCGCGCACCGACATGTCGGGAATGATGCCTTCGAGCTTGCGGTCTTCCGAGCAGAAGCCCATGCCGGCCTTGATAGCGTCGGAGGGAGCGGCGATGGCGTTCTCCCTTCCGGCGAAGGCGATCGTACCGGAATCCGGCCTGTCGGCTCCGTAGACGGCCCGGACCGATTCCGTCCGGCCCGCACCGAGCAGTCCGGCGAGACCGACGATCTCACCTGAGCGAACCTCGAATCTGACGTCACGGACCTTGCGTCCGACGGCGAGGTTCCGAACCGCCAGAACCGGCTCGCGACTATCGAGTTCGGATGTGTCCGCGTCGTGCGGTTCCTGCAGGACCTGGGTGAGTTCGCGCCCTAGCATGGAGGTGACGAGATCGAGGCGTGACAGCTGGTCCATCGGAGCAACCTGCACGGTGCGGCCGTCACGCATGATGGTGACGCGGTCGCAGACGGCGTAGAGCTCGTCGAGCTTGTGGCTGACGAAGACCACCGAGACGCCGGCTGCCTTGAGCTGGCGGATGACACCGAACAGGACCTCGACCTCGCGCTCGTCGAGGGACGATGTGGGCTCGTCCATGATGACGAGTTTGGCTTCGAACCCGATTGCACGGGCGATGGCGACCATCTGCTGCACGGCGGTCGGATAGACCATGATCGGGCGATGCACGTCGATGTCGATGTTGAAGCGTGCAAGCAGGGCGCGCGCCTCCGCATGTATGGCGGGCCAGTCGAGAAGGCCGAAGCGGCGCTTCTCACGACCGAGGCAGATGTTTTCGGTCACGGACCGATAGGGCACCAGATTGATTTCCTGGTAGATCGTGCTGATGCCGGCCTTCTGTGCTTCCTGCGGGGAGGAGAACTCGACGGGGCTTCCGTCGAACAGGATTTCGCCGGCATCCTTCTTGTAATAGCCGGTCAGGATCTTGATCATGGTCGACTTGCCGGCGCCATTCTGGCCGATCAGCGCGTGTATCTCGCCCTTCTCGACCAGGAGCTCGGCTGCGCGCAGGGCTGGAATGCCGGCGAAGCGCTTGTCGATGCCGTGCATGGTGAGGAGCGGCGCCATGAATGTTCCGATGATCTGTTCAGCCAAGCGAAAAGGCGCTGCCCGCATCGGCAGGCAGCGCCTTGGCGTTTAGTATGCGTCGCCGATGAGCTGGGCCGCGTTCGACTTGTCGAAGAAGCGGTCGGTGTTCACCACCCAGGGCTGGATCTGCTCGCCCTTGGCATAGCGTGCCAGCGTCTCGAAGGCCTTCGGACCGAACTTGGGATTGCACTCGACGGTCGCCAGCATCTTGCCGTCGACGATGGCCTGCAGGGCGTCGCGCGTGCCGTCGACGGAAACCACGATCACGTCCTTGCCCGGCTTCTTGCCGGCGGCCTCGAGAGCCGCGATCGCACCAATGGCCATCTCGTCGTTGTGCGCATAGATGGCCGTCGCGTCGGGATGGGCCTGCAGCAGCGTCTCGGCGACCTGACGGCCCTTGTCGCGGGCGAAGTCGCCGGACTGGGACGCCACGATCTTCATGCCGGGATGGGACTTGATGTAATCCTCGAAGCCCTTGCGACGGTCGTTGGCCGGCGATGAACCCGTGGTGCCCTCGAGCTGAATGATCGTGGCCTTACCGTCCACGGCTTTGGTCAGGGCCTCGGCCGCGCGCTTGCCTTCGTCAACGAAGTCGGAGCCGATGAAGGTGACGTAGTCACGACCCGCCTTGGCGAGGCTCTGGTCCACGTTGCGGTCGAGCAGGATCACCGGAATGCCCGCCTTCTTGGCTGCCATGACGGCAGGAATGAGCGGCTTCTCCTCGCGCGGAGCCAGGAAGATCAGGTCGACGCCCTGGGCGATCATCGAGTTGACGTCTGCGACCTGCTTGGCCGCCGAGCCGGCAGCATCCGTATAGACGAGCTGGTGTCCGAGCTTCGCGGCCTCGGCCTTCATGCTCTCGGTCTGGGCGATGCGCCAGGGGTTGTTCGACTCGGTCTGCGCGAAGCCGACCTTGTACTTGTCCTTCTGCTTTAGTTTCGGCAACTCCTGCGCCGACACGCCGCCGAGTCCGAGACCAAGGGCGGCCACACCGGTGGCGAGTGCAAGGAAAGTTCTTCTCAGCATCGTTTTCCTCCATGATGATTCTTGCCCCTCTGTCGGGGTTCTTTCGCGTATTGCCGCAGCCCTTCAGGCCTGCGGGACGTCACCAACGGACATACGTAGTCTGCTTGCGCAGGTAGCCGTCGAAACCGTATTTGCCGTCCTCGCCGCCCAGGCCCGAGTGCTTCCAGCCCGTGTGAAAGCCTTGGACGAGTTCCCCGCAGGGGCGGTTGACGTAGAGCTCACCGAACGAAAGCCCGCGGGACAGGCGCATGACCCGGCGCAGATCGTTGGTGTAGACATAGGCCGACAGGCCGTAGCTCGTGTCGTTGGCGAAGCTCAGCGCCTGCTCGAAGCTGTCGACCGTCATCACAGGCGCCACAGGGCCGAAAATCTCCCGCTGCATCACCGGCGCGCGGTTGCTGTGGACCCGAAGGACGGTCGGTTCGAACCAGTGCCCGCGGGCGAACTCGCCTTCCGTCAGTCGGTGTCCGCCGGCGAGCACCTCGGCGCCCGCCGCCATTGCCTCGTTGACGATCTCCTCGACCTTGTCGACCTCGGGCCGGTTCACCTTCGGTCCCATGTCGGGGTTCGTCATGGGATCGGCGAGCCTCAGAGCCTTCACCCGCGCAACGAACTTGTCGAGAAAGGGCTCGGCAATGGCCCTGTGCAGATACATGCGCTCGTTGCAGGTGCAGATCTGCCCGCAATTCGTGAAGCGCGAGATGATCGCGGCCTCGACGGCCGCGTCGACATCGGCATCCTCCAGGACGATGAAGGGCGCCTTGCCGCCCAATTCCAGCCGGACGACCTTCAGGTCATGCGCGCCTGCCGCATAGATCTCCCGTCCCGCACGGACGCTCCCCGTCATGGTGATGAGGTCGCTCAGGGGCGACCGTACGAGGGCATCGCCGACGGTGCGCCCGTCGCCGGTGACCACGTTGAGCACGCCTTTCGGCAGGCCGACCTCGTGGGCAAGACGGGCGATCTCGATGGCCGACAGGGGGGTGGATTCATGGCCCTTCACGACGATGGTGTTACCCGCGACAAGGGCAGGGCCGATCTTGCGTGCCGCGAGAGCCGCCGGGTAGTTCCAGGCCGTCAGGCCGACGACCACACCGAAGGGCACGCGGCGGATCCAGACATCCTCGTTCGGATGGTCGGACGGCAGAAGATCGCCTTCGATGCGCCGCGCGTTCTCTGCCGCATAGGTGAGAAACGTCACGACGGCGTCGATCTCACCCTCGGCTTGGTTCAGAGGCTTTCCCTGTTCGAGCACCACGATGCGGGCAAGATGCGCCTTCTCCCGTTTCACCGCTGCCGCGAGGTCGGAAACGTAGCCCGCGCGCACGATGGGCGGGAGCGCCGCCCAGGCGGGCTGGGCACGCTTGGCTGCCTCAAGGGCCGCCGTCACGTCGTTCACGCAGCCGACGGGAACGGTCGCGAAAACCGATTCGTTGGCTGGATTTTCCACCTCAAGACGGCCAGGGGCCTGACCATCGGTCCAGCCTCCATCGATATACATCTGGTAGTGAGTCACGCTGTCCGCGTGACGCGTCAGGGTTGGAGCTGTCATCGCAGGCTCCCGTCAAAAAAGGCTCCCTGAAGGGGAGCGGGAGAGCCTGGCTCGTTCATGCCTGCAAATGGCGTCACTCGTGTTTCCTCCGAGCTTGCTCAGGCTGAGCAACGTCAAACCAGTCGTCGGTTTCCGATCTGTTTGGTATGACCGAAGCCAGGATGAACAGGGTAATACTGGCTGTCAAGCGAGTAGTATTGTGCCCCAGTTACCGGCTGATCCCAGTGAGCTCCCTTTTGTCGTGCCGCGGACTGGCATTTGGTCCGACCATATGTTAGCCGGTTCGGAGAAGGGCCTTCTCGTTCGCAGGGCTTGGCGACATGCGTGATCCGATGAGGGGAATAGTCATGAGCAATGGGATGGAGCTGCTCGGCAAGGATCCCGCGGGACGTCGATCGGACGCGGTCGCGCAGGACCTCATGCGGATGATTCAATCCGGCGATCTTCAGGAGGGCGATCGTCTGCCGGCCGAACGGGAGCTGATGCAGCGTTATGGCGTGAGCCGGTCGGCGGTCAGGGAAGCCATCGTGTCGCTGGCCAATAATGGGCTTGTCGTGACCCGCTTGGGACATCGTCCCATCGTGAGCAAGCCAGATTACGGGATAGCACTCGACAAGGTCGGCAATCTCGTCGGGCACCTCGTGGTGGACCGCAACGGGGTCTGGAACCTGTTCGAGAGCCGCATCTTCTTCGAATCGGCGCTGGCACGCTGGGCGGCCAGCCATGCGCGGCGTGACGATATCGAAGAGCTTCGAGCCGCACTGGAAGCCAATCGGCAGGCGATCGGCAACTCGTCTCAGTTCGACGAAACCGACGCTGCCTTCCATGCCGTCCTCTATCGTATTCCAGGAAACCCGATCTATCCGGCCGTGCACAAGGCCTATGTGGAATGGCTCGTCCAGCACTGGCGTTCCATGAAGCGCGGAGCCGATATCGACCAGATGAACTATGCAGGGCACGAAGCCATCTTCGATGCCATTGCGGCGCGCGATCCGGACAGCGCCGAGGAGGCGCTGCGTCGCCATCTCGTCGCGGCATGGGAGTTCGTGCGATCAACCTTTCCCAATGGAAAGCAAATACGCGGTCAACGACCAACTGGTGATGCTTGATCATCCCAGCCGCGTGAGACGGACCGGCTCAGTCGTGGTGACGCTGCCGTGAGAGCATGGCGTATGGTACGTCCCCGCTTCAAGAAAAAAGACTGCGCAATAAAATGAAGGGATCAAATATAGAGGCTTTCTCAAACATCTCTTTCGAGGTAATCCAATGGAAACCAACTGCCAGGTTAAGACTTATGTCTTTGCCTGCTTCCTAGTCTGATAACGGGTTGCGTCTTGGTCGGAGCTAGGGGCAATGGTCAGTGTCGCCTCTTCCGTCTCAGGTCCCGATCGAGCTCTAACCTATGAAATTCGTTCGTATCCTCTTGGGGTTACTCCTGCTCCTCGGGGGGCTTTATGTCGTCGTCGGTGAGTACCTTTCGGGAACCAGCGCCGATGCTACGATCAATGCCCGCACGACCGTGCTCCGGGCGCCCATCCAGGGACTGGCCGAATTCACCGTGCGCAGCATCGGCGCCCGGGTTTCGCCCGAAGAGGCGGTGGTGCGCATCACCGACAATCAGTTCGACGATGCCCGCCTGATCGACCTGGAGCGAACCCGTTCCACCCTCGAGGCGGATCTCACCCGGCTCCGGGCCCAGACCTCGGCGGTAGACGAGGCCCGCAAGGTCCTGGACGCCCAAGCCAAGAGCTATCAGGAAGGGCGGGTCCGTCAGATCCGATCCCGCATCGCCGAGGCGCAGACTGCCGTGAATTCCGCAGAGGCGCGCTTCCGCGAGGCGGACAGCGCCCTGGACCGGACCAAGGACCTGAATTCCCGCGGCGTCCAGACCGCCATCACACTGGATCGTGCCCAGGCTCAGTACGACGTTGCGAAACAGGATATCGCCAGCGCCCGGGAGCGCATCACCTATCTCAATGCGGAACTCTCCTCGGCCCAGAACGGGGTCTTCATTGGAGACTCGTACAACGATGCGCCGTTCTCGATTCAACGCATCCGGGAGTTCGACCTCCGGCTGGCCGAGCTCAAGGCGGAGGCCGACAATGTCAGCAGCCGCCTGAATCTGGTCTCGACGCAGATCGCGGCCGAGCGCGTCCGGGTCAACCGCCTGACCTCGGCGGAGCTCTCGGTGCAGAACCCGGGCATCGTCTGGAACTTCCTTGCCAGCAGCGGCGAGCACGTCAACCAGGGGCAGGATCTCGTCCGCTTCGTGGACTGCTCCGCCGTCATGGTCACGGCCAGCGTGAGCGAGCGGGTCTATTCCACGCTCCGCGTCGGCACGCCGGCCCAGTTCCGATTGATCGGCGACGACCGGGTCATGCAGGGAACCATCACGCGCCTCGGCGGATCGGGGGCCGCCGGCCTCTACAGTACGCTCGCCATCGGTCCGAGCCCTGAACACCTGACCCGTTTCGACGTGGCCTTGAGCATTCCCGAGCTTGCCGGCGATCCGGACCTCTCGTGCGCCGTCGGCCGCACGGGCCGGGTGGTGTTCATCGACGGGCCGCTCGCCGGCATCCGGCAGAGGCTGACGGATCTCGGCCTCTAGATGCTCGTCCTCGACCAATCCCTGTCGAGCCTCGCTGGTCTGGCCATCGTGATCGGCCTTGCCCTGCTGCTGCCGCTGGCCACGCAGAAAAGCACCTGGATCCGCGTCCTGCTGCTCGGCCTGACGACCGTGTTGGGCTGGCGCTACATGATCTGGCGGATCACCGAGACGGTTCCGCCGGCGGTCGATGGGCTCACCATCGACGTCATCGTCGGATGGGCGTTCGTGGCGATCGAAGCCCTGGCTCTCCTGTCCTCGACCACCGCCTATCTGTTCCTGACCCGGCGGAAGGACCGGCATGAGGAGGCGGACCGGAACATCGCCTGGTGGGGGAGCACTGCGCCGCGCGTCGACCTCTACATTGCCACCTACAACGAGGAACTGGAGGTTCTCGAACGCACGCTCGCCGGCGCGCAGGCGAGCGACTATCCGAACCTGCGCATCTTCGTGCTCGACGACGGGCGCCGGGAATGGCTGACCGAGGTCTGCCGCCGCTATGGCGCCGAGCACAGGACGCGGCCCACCAACGAGCACGCGAAGGCAGGCAACATCAACTACACGCTGACGCAGCGCCTGAAGGACGAGGACGCCCCCGATTTCGTCGCCGTCCTCGACGCGGATTTCGTGCCGCACCGCAATTTCGTACGCCGGGTCGTCGCCCTGTTCCACGATCCGAAGGTCGGCCTTGTCCAGACGCCGCAGCACTTCTTCAATCCCGATCCGATCCAGCACAACCTCTACATCGCCTCTGCCTATCCGGATGAGCAGCGCTTCTTCTTCGAACATCTGGAGCCTGCCCGCGATGCGTGGGGCATCGCGGTATGCTGCGGAACGTCCTCGATGGTGCGCGTCTCGGCGCTGCGCGAGATCGGCGGCCTGCCGACGCAGAGCGTCACGGAAGACTTTCTCCTGACCATCCGCCTCGACAGCCACGGCTACAGGACGGTCTACCTGAACGAAGCGCTGACCGAAGGCCTCGCCCCGGAAGGGCTGCATGAATACGTCGTGCAGCGCGGACGTTGGTGCCTGGGCATGATGGAGATCGTGCGCAACGTCTACAATCCCTTCGGCACCAACGGACTGCGCTTCATGCAGCGCCTGAGCCTCGTCGACTCGGCGATGTTCTGGATGACGACGTTTCCATTCCGCCTCATCGCCCTCATCGGCCCGTTGCTCTACTGGTACTTCGGCATCATCGTCGTGAACGCCTCGCTGACGGATGTCGTCTCGTACTATCTTCCGTACTACGCGGCCGTTCTGATCACGCTCAACTGGATCTCGAATGGCATGATCTGGCCTGTGCTCAATGACGTATCCCAGCTCATTGCCGCATGGCCCATCACACGCGCCGCGGCAATGGGCCTGCTGACCAAGGGGCCGCATAAGTTCCGCGTCACGGCAAAGGGCGGCGACCGGACGAAGACCATCGTACAATGGCCGATGATGAAGCCGTTCGCGATCCTCTTCGGCCTCACCGTTCTGGGAATTCTCATGCCCTTGATCTTCCCGGATCACTTCAGCCACGTGTTCAAGGCCGGAGATGGGATCAGGATCATTCTGTTCTGGACGATCTACAACCTGATCGTGCTCGCCATCACGATGCTGGTCTGCGTCGAGCGGCCTCGCGTCAACCGGCCGCAGCGCGAGTCCGTGGAACTGGCCACGATGGCCGTCGGGTCGCAAAGACTTCCCTCCTGGGTGCTCGAGCTCGGGATCGATCATGCCCGTGTCCGCGGTTTGGCCGGTCTATCGGTGGGCGCGCTGGGGACGATTGCGCTGGCGGATGTGGGCGATGTCGCCATCCGCGTAACGAGCGAAACGAACGACGGCTATCGCCTGTCCCTGCGTCCGACCCCGGAACAGCGCGACGGTATCCTGCGCAAACTGCACACGGCGGATGCGCGGCCAGGAGTCGGACGGGGCGACCTTCCCGAGATGATCAGAGGCTGGATGCGTGGCCTGGCGTCGCGCTAGAGCATCGAACGCAAAAGCGGAAACCAGTTTTACTTGAAAAGATGCGGCAAGGCAAAGAAGAGAGCCGTTTCACGCAAGGGAAGCAGCTCTAGGCACAAGACAGGGGAGCGCACGAATGCGCATTGGAATCAGAACACTCGTCTTCGTCGTCGGCGCCTTGCTGATGCTCGTGCCGGCCATCGTGGCCGGTTCGATGTTCACGAATGCGATGCAGCGCCGGGCCGAGGTCGCCAACAGCGCGCGCCTGCGGGTTCTCGGCGAGATCGTTGCCGACCAGCTCGGGCGGCGCATGCACGAGCTTTGGCAGGACGTGGACGGAATGGCGCGTGCCATGCGTCTGGACAACCCCGAGGAAGTCCGCCGGCAGTTCACCCTGCTGAGCCAGGTGGATCGGCGTTATACCTGGATCGGCGTAGCCGATGTGCAGGGAAAGGTCATCGCCGCCTCGAAGGGCATGCTGGAGGGGGCGAGCGTCGCCGAGAGGCCGTGGTTCCGTCGGGGTCTCGGCGGCCCGGCCGCCGTCGACGTTCACGAGGCGGTTCTTCTGGCGAAACTTCTCCCCGCCACGCCGGAGCCGCGTCGCTTCGTGGATTTCTCTGCCCCGGTCAGGAATGAACAAGGCGCCGTGATCGGCGTCATCGGAGCGCATTTTGACTGGAACATGGTCCGGGACATCATCCAGGCCGTGAGGGGACAGGGAGTCGATGCCCTCCTCGTCTCCCGCGATCGCACTGTTCTCTCGGGACCGCAGGAGCTCAAGGAAACCACCTTGTCCGAAGGATCGGCCATTGCCGCCAGCCAGGGCACATCGATCTCGCTTCGTGAAAGATGGCAGGACGGCAAGGACTACATGACGGCCGTCATTCCCTCGATCCGGTTCAAAGACATGCCCAGTTTCGGCTGGAGCCTCATCGTACGCGCGGATTTGAACACGGTTCTCGATCCCACGCGCGCCATTTCGCAGGCCTTCTGGATGATGCTCGGCGCCGGCGCGCTGGTCGGTCTCATCCTGCTGTACCTGTTCTCCGCATGGCTCGCCAAACCGCTTCGTCGGCTTGTGGCAACGGCGGAGGTGCTTGCCAGCGGCCGCACGGACCAGCCGCCGCATGACGAGACCCGCTACGAGGAGGCTGCGCGCCTGAGTGCCGCTCTCGTGCGGCTTCAGACGTTCTCCGTCCGGCCCTATCAACCGTCCTTTGCCGCAAAGGACAAGTCGTCGGCAGCCGCACCCTGATATGCGAGCCGAGCGGCGGACGGGTTCTTAGGGACTATCTCTGTAGGCTCCCGGACGAAGATTGCCGGGTCGCCTCGATCATGGCGAATACAGGAGCGCCAGGTTGATAAGGCGCCGCCTGCTAGCAGCAAGCAGGTCTTCGTTTCTGCTTCCGCTAGACCTTCGTCTCCGCCGTCTCGGCGCGGGGGCTCGTATTGACAGCCGCAACGGGTTTGCGCGGTCCGGCGAAGCGGGGCTTCGGCTTGGGCGCTGCAATCAATCCTTCCCGGATCGCCTGCTTGCGGGCCAGCTTGCGGCTTCGGCGGACGGCTTCGGCTTTCTCACGGGTCTTGCGTTCAGACGGCTTCTCGTAAGACTTGCGCGCCTTCATCTCGCGAAAGATGCCTTCGCGCTGCATCTTCTTTTTGAGAACCCTTAGAGCCTGATCGACATTGTTGTCGCGTACTAGAACTTGCAAAGGATGTCCATTCTCGATTCGTGGGTTGCATTCCGCCACCGCGTGGCGTGGTGGGTCGACGAAGAAGCGATCCTGAAACGTTAGGTGCCGCGGATCTCGCTCTCGCGGACGGCTCTCTCGATCGCTCCTGACTTGATCCGGTACGAAACTTCTCCGGTCTGGTCAGCCGGCATGAGCCGCGTAACCTCGTAGATGCTGGCCGCACCGGCCCGGGAATCAGAAAAGCCCGGTTGGGCCAGGCGAACCATCTGTCGAACCTTGAACTTATGAGCCATCGATCAGTCTCCTCGCAGCGGTGATGGTCGGGGTGAGACGTCGTTACTTTCGCGCCTTGCGGGCGGCGTAGCGAGCATCGCGGGCAGCCTTGCGCTCCGCCTCGTGTCGAGCATCGCTCGCTTCCTTTTCGGCTGCGGCGCGTCGTTCCTGCACGGCTTGATCGGCCGCCTGAGCTTCACGCGCCATGGCGAGACGGGTCTCCTCGGCCAGACGGTTGGCTTCCCGTTCGGCGACGCGAGCGTCGCGTGCCGCGGTCACGGCAGCACGCGCGGCACGCCGTTCTGAAACTGCCGGGTCGTCCGGACCGGGCCGCTGGTGGAACTTCGCCAGCATGGCCTGCTTCGCGCTTTGCGAAACCTGGAGTCGCTCGCCGAAATCTTTTTGCTTCATGTCACCTGTCAATCTTATCAAATCCGTCCAACTCGTCCGAAATCCCTATCGGACACGCCGAATGCTGGTGATGGTGCCTTCAGGGAGGGTTCCCTGTTCCTGGCGGGCGCGTGCCGTCAATTCGACGGAGCGTGCATTGGCAGCCTTTTCCAGATCATCGATCCAGAGATAGGCGCGGCGCGCATCATCGTAATCGACGACGAACATCACCGATTTGGCGGGAGTTTTTCGAAACGTATACATCGCTTCAGCACCCAGTTTGGCCATTGGATCATGGCGTGGGAAAGAAAAAGCCGCTCCGCCGGGGAGCGGCTTCGTGGGCAGCACTCATGTCGTGCGCCGTATCATGCTCAGTCCGCCTGAATGTTGTTGACGGCGACCTTGCCGGAGCGGCGGTCTTCGGCGGTGTCGAAGGAGACCTTCTGGCCTTCGCGCAGACCGCGGATGCCGGCGCGCTCGAGCGCGGTGGCGTGGACGAACACGTCCTTGCTGCCATCGTCCGGCTGGATGAAGCCGAAGCCTTTTTGATCGTTGTAGAATTTCACGGTGCCCGAAATCATGGGAATGTCCTTGGATAGGCTTGTTATGCACGTGAGCCAGGGGCGTGCAGCCGCACGCCCGCACACTCGGGTTCGTCGATGTTTGGGAAGAGGGTCTGAACGTGCGCCTGGAAGGCCAAGGCGGAACGGCCCGATTGTCCGGCCAAATGTCGATGCTCTCTATCTAAGCACCACTTGCGGCGAATACAAGGCGCATCGACAAAGTCGTTGTCCAGATTAGCTCTGTCTATACCCCGGAATCTAAGGATTCAGGCAGGTTTTGGTGAAAGTCGGGAGCGGTCGAGCAGTGCTTCTTCGGCGGTTCTCATCTGGCATTTTCATCATTATTTCTATTCTATCTTGCAATTGACTGGAAAATAGTCCATATTGGTCCTATCCAACCGATATGTTCGGCCTGCTCTCTGAAGCTCATGATTGAGCGCCGAGCCCGCTTTCCGCACCTTTGAAGTTTGATCGCCGCGTGCAGCTCACGCGGCGGATCCGTCGTTTTGCTCCGCATTCGATCCCATCAACATCAACAACAGCGGCACGGCATGAAGCTGAAGCCGCTCAAGGACCCTATGTACACGAAATCTCATACGAAGCCCGCCAAGACGCTGTCTCAGCCCTTGCCGAAGAAGCAGCCGCACAAGTCCCTCTCCACTTGGCAGCCACAGCAGACCACACTCACCCGTGAAGAAATCCGGGCCATCATTCTCGAGCAGATCGGCTAAAGCATCGGCCCAAATGTGGGCCGATGCTCCAATCCCTGAAGAGCGCATTGTTCGAGCGGAAAACCTGGTAAACTGTTCGCTGGGCTCGGCCTTTTAGTTCCGGACGACGCGCCTGATCTGTGCGGCCCATCAGACCCTGTCGAGGCCACCCGCGCTGAGGCCCGGCCGGTGGCCGGTCTGCCATCGTGTTCCCTGCCCCAGACCTGCGATAACATTCCCATGAACGCCCTGCGAGATCCGATGCATTTCGCGAGCCCGTCGGAGCGCGGAACCAAACCGGCTGCGGCCTGTTAACCCTTGTTTAACTCTTGCCTTGAATTCGCCATTCCCGCCGTGCCAATAAAGATGAACAAATCCTTAACGGCACAGCGGTGGGGGCAATGCGGCAACCTCTCTTCGGGCTTCTGAACGTCCGGCCTTTTTTCAAGAGCACGTTCCGTCTCGCTGCTGTTTCCCTCGCCATCGCATGCGGTGCCGCGGTCGCACAGGCTCAGACCCAGACAGGGAGCATCCTGCCGGGCTCCTCGCAGCCCGTCGCGCAGGTCGGCATGGCAAAGCCGATCATGGGCTGGATTCGTTTCTGCGAGCAGTACCCCGAGGAATGCCGGGTCGACCCGTCCGAGCCGGCAACCATTCAGCTGGGCGCCAAGGAATGGCAGACGATCGTGCGCGTCAACCAGCAGGTCAATGCGGCCATCAAGCCCAAGACCGACATGGACCATTGGGGCGTCGAGGACCGCTGGGACTTCGCCGAGGACGGTTACGGCGACTGCGAGGACTACCAGCTCGTCAAGCGCAAGCGCCTGGTCGAGGCCGGCTTTCCCCGCCGCGCACTGCGCATGACCGTGGTGATCGACGAGGAAGGTGCTGGCCATGCGGTCATGATGGTGCGTACCAACCGCGGCGACTTCATTCTCGACAACAAGCGCAATGCCGTCCTGCCCTGGCACAGGACGGGCTACACCTACATCAAGCGCGAGGGCGACCAGAGCATGGCCTGGGCCTCGCTCGGCGGTCAGGTCTCGCCGACCATGACGGCGAACCAGTAAGCGCGACACGCTTTCCTCGATCCATCTCCGGCGCGGGGCAGACCTTCCGAGAGAACAAAGCCGCCCGACCGCAGTTGTCACTGCGGAGCTTGTTCGGGAGGGGCATATGTCCGGATTCTGGGTCAAGGCATCGATGCGAATTGGCCTTTACGGCGCCGGAGCCGTCGTCCTCTCGGCGGGCTCCGCAGCGGCTGCTGAACCCGAACTCCCGTTGGGACTGCTGACCCTGTGCCTTGCGACGCTGCCCGAGACCAGGCCGGAGCAGGTCTGGTCATCCTGGAGCCTCTCGCCCGTGATCGTGCTGCCGCTGGCCCTAGCCGCAGCGCTCTATGGTCGCGGGTTGCGCATCCTGGACGAAAATGCCCGGCCCTCCCTGACCCAGCGCGTCCTGTTTGCCGCCGGTATCGCGTGCCTGGTGGTCGCGCTGGTCTCGCCGCTGTGCCGGATGGCCGCGACCCTCGCCTGGGCCCACATGGTCCAGCACGTCCTGCTCGTCGCCGGGGCTCCGCTGCTCCTGGCCTTGAGCTGCCCCGGCCGTGTTCTGCTCGCAGCCTTGCCGGTCCGTCTTCGCGTGTGGATCGAGGCCATGCGGACGGACGGGCCGGCATCGCAGCCCTATGCCTCTCTCCTCGCCGGCTTCGTTCTCTACGGCGCGAATATCTGGTTCTGGCATGTCCCCGCGCTCTATCAGGGTGCCCTGCTGAATGCCGGCCTCCATGTGCTCATGGTTGCAGTGCTGCTGGCGGTGAGCCTGCTCTTCTGGCACGTGATCCTGGAGACCTACCGGGTTCCGGGTCCGGGTTCCGGACTGGCCGCCGCGCTTCTTTTCTTCACGTTCCTGCACACCGCCGTTCTCGGCCTGCTCCTCGCCGTCTCGCCGCAGGTCTGGTACCCGCTGATGGCGCTCCGCAGCGCCGCTTGGGGCCTGCTGCCCATCGATGACCAGAGGCTCGCCGGGCTAATCATGTGGATCCCCATGGGAGGGGTCTATTTCGCCACGGCCCTCGTCATCATGGGGCGTCTCATCAGCGGCTCCAGCCGGGCCCCCGAAGCGGCGGCTTCAGCCGGAACCGAGTGAGCGCGTTCGGCTCCGTCAGGTCCGTCCTCCAGCGGCGAGCAGGCGCATGGCATTGGCCGTGACCAGCACCGTCGCGCCGGTGTCGGCGAGAATGGCCGGCCACAGACCGGTGATGCCCAGGATGGTGGTCACCAGGAACACCGCCTTGAGCCCGAGCGCGATGGTGATGTTCTGGCGTATGTTGGCCATGGTGTCCCGCGACAGGCGCACCATGCGGGCGATGTCGAGCACGCGCCCGTGCAGCACCGCCGCATCGGCGGTTTCCAGAGCCACGTCCGTGCCGCCGCCCATGGCGATGCCCACATCCGCCGCCGCCAGTCCCGGTGCATCGTTGATGCCGTCGCCGATCTTGGCCACCACATGGCCATTGGCCTGTAGCTCCCGGACGATGGCCTGCTTGTCCTGCGGCAGCAGGTCCGCCCGGGGCTCGATGCCGAGCCCGGCCGCGATGGCCGTCGCCGTGCGCCGGTTGTCGCCGGTGACCATGAGGGTGTCGACTCCCGCCCGCTTCAGGGCTTCGAGCCCTTCCTTCGCATCGGGGCGGGGCTCGTCGCGCATGGCGATCACCCCGGCGACCTGATCGCCCGCGAGCAGCACCGAGACGGACTTGCCCTCGTCGTTCAGCCCGGTGATCAGCGCCGTCTGTGCCGACGTGAGCGCAACCTGCTCGCCGGCGGCCTTGGGCGAGCCGAGGAAAAGCGCGATGCCCCCGACGCTGCCCGTCACGCCCTTGCCGCCGACGGCACCCGCATTGGCCGCAGGCGGCACCGGAACGCCGGACTCCGCGGCCTTCGCCAGGATCGCCGTGGCGAGCGGATGGCTCGATCCAGTCTCCAGGGCAGCAGCCAGCGACAAGACCTCGCGCTCCGAGCGCCCGATAGGGATTACGTCCGTCACCTTGGGCTTGCCCTCGGTCAGGGTACCGGTCTTGTCCAGCGCCGCCACGGTGATCGTGCCCAGCGTCTCCAGCACGGCCCCGCCCTTCATGAGCAGGCCGCGGCGGGCGCCGGCCGCAAGGCCGGCCGCGATGGCTGCGGGCGTCGAAATCACGAGAGCGCAGGGGCAGCCGATCAGCAGGATCGCCAGGCCCTTGTAGATCCACTCGCCCCAGGAGGCGCCAAGGAGCAGCGGTGGCATGACGGCGACGAGCGCGCCGACCACGAGGACGGCAGGCGTGTAGTAGCGCGAGAAGCGGTCGATGAAGCGCTCGGTCGGGGCCTTGCTCTCCTGCGCCTCCTCCACGAGGCGCACGATACGCGCGATGGTGTTGTCCTGGGCTGTGGCCGTCACGCGCACGCGCAGGGCGCCGTCGCCGTTGATCGTCCCGGCGAAGACAGTCTCGCCCTCGCCCTTGCGTTTGGGCACGCTCTCGCCGGTGACCGGCGCCTCGTCGACGGCGCTTTCGCCAGACACGATCTCGCCATCGGCGGGCACCCGGTCGCCTGGGCGGACGAGGATGACGGAGCCGACCGTCAGACTTTCGGCCGGGATCTCTTCGGTCGTGCCGTTGCGTTCGATCAAGGCCGTCTTGGGCACCAGCTTGGTCAGGTTCTGGATGCTGGCCCGGGCCCGGCCCGCGGCGACTCCTTCCAGCAGCTCGCCGACCAGGAACAGGAACACCACCATGGCCGCCTCCTCGGTGGCTCCGATGATCACCGCGCCGACGGCCGCGATGGTCATGAGCATCTCGATGGAGAACGGAGTGCCGAAGCGGGCCGCCACGAGCGCGCGCCGGGCGATCGGCACGAGGCCGACCGCCATGGCAAGGACGAAGGCCCAATGCCCGGTCTGCGGCAGGAGCCGGCCGACGAGGTAGGCGGCCACGAGCGCCAGGCCGCAGGCGAGGGTCAGCAGGCCGCGCGGGCTCCTCCACCATGGACCGTCGCTGGGACCATGATCGTGCAGGTGACCGTGCAGGCCGGCGGAAGCTTCGTGATCGTGACCGTGCTTGTGACCATGATCATGATGGTGATCGTGGCCCTCATGACCGTGATCGCAGCCGGGACCATGCACGTGTCCATGGCCATGGTCGGCCTTCGCAGAGGCCTTGGCGTCCGCAGGACCTTGCCCGGTGACCCTGTAGCCCAGCGTCGTGATCTGCTTTGCAAGAGCGGCCGGGACGACCGTATCGTCATGGGCAACGATCACGGTTCCGGCCGGAACCGACACGTTCACA
This sequence comes from Microvirga calopogonii, assembly GCF_003347665.1. Taxonomy (GTDB): domain Bacteria; phylum Pseudomonadota; class Alphaproteobacteria; order Rhizobiales; family Beijerinckiaceae; genus Microvirga; species Microvirga calopogonii. Next base: position 290,655 of record NZ_QDGA01000002.1, on the reverse strand, counting down.
TCGGCCACGCCGGGGTTGCGCCGCAGGGCCGTGTCGATCTTGGCCGCGCAGGAGGCGCAATCCATGCCCGAGACGCGGTAGCGGGTGCGCTGCCCCGTCGGCGCGGACCCGGCTTCGCCCCCATGGCCGCCGGGCAGATTGGATGCCTCAGGCATGACAAACCTCTTCACTTCGATTCGGGCGGAGCCTACATCCTCTAGCGGCTAGAGGTTCAAGAGGTTTCTTTCATGTCCCTGACGATCGGCGAGCTGTCGCGGCAGACTCGGGTGAAGGTGCCAACCATCCGATATTACGAGCAGATCGGCCTGCTGGCCGAGCCGAGCCGGACGGAAGGCCAGCAGCGGCGCTATGGCACGGGCGATGTCCGCAGGCTCAACTTCATCCGCCATGCCCGCGAGCTCGGGTTCGAGGTTGAGGCCATCCGACAGTTTCTTGATCTCACGAGCGCACCCGACCGCGCCTGCGGCGAGGTGCACGAGATCACCAAGGCTCATCTCGACGAGGTCAACGACAAGATCGCCCGCCTCACGGCCCTGCGCGATGAGCTCGAGGCCATGGTCGCATGCGACCACCGGAGGATCTCCGAATGCCGCATCATCGAGGTGCTTGCCGACCACGGGCAGTGCCGGCACGAGCGGCATTGAAGCATCGAACGCAAAAGTGGGAACGGGTTTTGCGTGAAAAGATGCCATAAACTAAACACTTGGAGCATCGTGCCGGCCCGACAGGAGACTTTGCCTTCGAGCCCGATCCTCAACGCCAGCCCAGGGCCGGGGCCACGTGTTTCAGGATGGCCTCGATGACATGGGCGTTGTACGCGACGCCGAGCTGGTTCGGCACGGTCAGGAGCAGCGTATCGGCCTCGGCAATCGCCTCGTCAGCCTTGAGTTCCTCGACGAGCCTGTCCGGCTCCGCCGCGTAGGAGCGGCCGAAGATCGCCCGCATGTTATCGATGAGGCCGATCTGGTCGCCGTCCTTGCCGTGCCCGAAATAGGCGCGGTCGAGGTCGTTCACGAGCGCGAAGATCGACCGCGAGACCGAGACGCGGGGCTCGCGGGCATGTCCCGCCTCCTTCCAGGCTTCCCGGTAGCGGCGGATCTGCTTGGCCTGCTGGACGTGGAAGGGTTCGCCCGTTTCGTCCTCCTTCAGGGTCGAGCTCTGGAGGTTCATGCCCTGCTGTGCGGCCCATACCGCCGTTCCGTTGGACGCGGATCCCCACCAGATGCGCTCTCGCAGGCCTTCCGAATGCGGCTCGAGGCGCAGCAGGCCGGGCGGGTTGGGGAACATCGGGCGCGGATTCGGCTCGGCGAAGCCCTCGCCCTTGAGGACGTTCAGAAGCACTTCCGTATGCTGGCGGGCCATGTCGGCATCGCTTTGGCCTTCTTCGGGCCTATAGCCGAAGTAGCGCCAGCCATCGATCACCTGTTCGGGCGAGCCGCGGCTGATGCCGAGCTGGAGACGCCCGCCGCTGATCAGGTCGGCCGAGCCCGCGTCCTCGGCCATGTAGAGCGGGTTCTCGTAGCGCATGTCGATGACGGCGGTGCCGATCTCGATGCGGCTCGTCCTCGCGCCGACCGCCGCGAGCAGCGGGAAGGGCGAGGCGAGCTGGCGCGCGAAATGATGGACGCGGAAATAGGCGCCGTCCGCGCCGAGCTCCTCGGCCGCGACGGCAAGGTCGATGGATTGGAGAAGGGTGTCGCGGGCCGAGCGCGTCTGCGACTGCGGCGAGGGTGACCAATGCCCGAACGAGAGAAAGCCGATCTTCTTCATGAGGCGGTCCTATGCAAATGCCGTGTGTCGGTTCGGCAAGGGAAAAGGCAGGCGGCCGTTCGTGCCGAAGCCCTCCTATGAGAAACACTCCTATGGGACTTCCCATGGCAGATCAATCTTGACGCGAATGCGCTCCAAGGAGCGGAGCATCGGCCCGCATGGGACAAGTCACGTCCGCGATTGAGCCGCAATCACCGGCTAGTTTATGTTAAATTGATCTTGGTCAAAGCGTCGGTGTTTGGAAGGATCGACTGTGCGGTCCTGAGGCACGTATCAGAACTCTGCGAGAAGGCCATTGCGATGACCAACAACATCGGGCCTGCGCTCAAGGGTAAGAGCAACGGTCAGGAACGGCCCATATCGCTCTCGTCCACGGTTCCGGCGGGATTGGGTCGCATGCTTCCGCCCGGCTACATTCATCTGGGTGTTGCTAAGGAAATCGCCCCGACCCTGCGCGGTTTCGGCATCGATCCGGCTCCCGTCATCCGTGAAGCGGGACTCGATCCGGCCCTCTTTGACGACGGTGCGAACATCATTCCTCACGCGGCTCTGGGCCGGCTTCTCACCTTAAGCGTCGCTCGTACTCATTGCCCGCATTTCGGGTTTCTGGCCGGCCGGCACGCCACGATCCTGTCATTGGGACTGGTCGGCCGCCTGATGCAGCATTCCGAGACCGTCGGGGATGCCTTGCGGGCGCTCGTGTCGAACCTGTGCATCCAGAACCGGGGCGCCGTGCCCTCGCTCACGGTCAGCGACGGCATGGCACTGCTCACCTTCTCGATCTACCAGCCCGAGGCCGAGAGCGCGGATCAGATCTCGGACGGATCCCTTGCTGTGGCGGTCAACGCCTTGCGCACCTTGCGCGGAGCGGACTGGAACCCGGCCGAGGTGCTGCTGCCCCGTGCCGCCCCTGCGGACCAGGAACCGTACCGGCGCCATTTCCGGTCCCCTGTCCGGTTCAATCAGGAGAGCGCCACCCTGGTTTTCCCGGCGCATGATCTTGACCATCGGATCGACGGCGCCGATCCGATGGTGCGGGAGGTGCTGGAGGAGCGAATCCGGCAGATGAAGCTCGCCCAGGGCCGCGAGTTTTCGGACGATATCCGGCGGCTGCTGCGGACGCGGCTGACGAGCGCCCGCTGCTCGGCCGAGGACATCGCCGAGACGCTGGCCATGCATCGTCGGACGCTGAGCCGCAGATTGAAGGACAGCGGCATGGGTTATCGGGCGATCGCCAACGAGATCCGGTTCGAGATCGCCCGGCAATTGCTGCAGGACACCGAGGTGCCCCTCGGGCAGATCGCGGCGGCGCTGGGCTATTCGGAAGCCAGCGCCTTCACCCGGGCCTTCCGGCGCTGGTCGGGCCGGACGCCCAAGGCCTGGCGGGCCGACGGCCGCGTCGACCCTGCGGCCCAAACTGTCAACGGATTGTCCTCACGGGTCAAGCATGGAGCGCCCGGGAGCCTACAGTGATCCACGCGGGCTGCTGATCTCATGGAGCGAGCATGGGTGATCCTGCTGCTTCATTGCGGCAAGGCCAGGGAGGAGCATACCATGATGCGAAGGATGTTCTCTTGTTCGGACGCCGCGCTCAGAAAGTCCGCATTGAGCCTTCTCACCGCCATGGCCCTTGCAGGGGCTCCTGCTCCGGCCGCGTGGGCGGAGGACGGTGACGCCCAGGGCATTCTCAAGGCCATGGCGGATTACGTCAGTCGACAGGAGAACCTGTCCCTGAAGTACGATGCGGATATCGAGGTGGTGACCCCGGCGGTCGAGAAGATCCAGTTCAGCGCCTCGGGCGACGTTGCCCTGAGCCGGCCGAACAGGTTCCGCATCAGCCGCACCGGCGGTTATGCCGATGTCGAGCTCATCTCGGACGGCACCAACGTGACAATCTATGATCGCGGCGGCAACCGGTTCGCCCAGGTGGCCGGATCCACCTCCTTCGACGAGGCCGTCGACAGGCTCCGCAGCGAGGCGTCGCTCGAACTTCCGGGCGCCGATCTCCTGCTGGCGAAGCCCTACGACGAGCTGATGGCGGGGGTGTTGGAGGCCAAGCACATCGGCCGTGGCGTCGTCGAGGGGGTCGAGTGCGAGCATCTCGCCTTCCGCAATCTCGACACCGACTGGCAGATCTGGGTCGAGGTCGGCGACAAGCCGGTGCCGCGCAAATACGTCATCACCAGCAAGGCGGTCGGGGCCGCACCGCAGTACACGCTGCGGCTCAGGGACTGGAAGACCGGCGTCACTCCCGCCCCGGATGCATTCGCGTTCAAGCCGCCGGAAGGTTCCAGCGGAGTTGCCATTACCGTCCTCAAGGACATCGATGAAATCCCGGCCGGCGTCGTTCCCGGAGGTACGAAATGAGCATCCTCAAGCAAGTGAGCCTTGCGGCGCTCGCCCTTGCGGCCGGTGGAGCAGGCCTGCTCTGGAGCGGCGATGCATCCGTTTCATCAGGCTCGTTCATCAGCCAGGCTGAAGCCAGGATCGGACGCCCGGCGACGCCGATGAGCTATGCCGGCGTGGCTCGCCGGACCACCCGCAGATCCGTTGCCTACGGGGCGGCGGCCGGCGCGGCGGCGGCAGGGACCTACTATTACGCCGCTCCCGGCTGCCAGCAGGTCGTGAACGCCTACGGCCAGATCGTCTACCGGTGCCCGTAACCAGTTCTGATCGGAGCGGACCATGAGCGCGAGACCACCCCGGACCCTGCTCGCTGCTCTATGGGGCTTGACGGTTCTGATCCTCGTTCAGGCGGGCCTTGGCCCGGCCCGGGCCCAGGCCGATCCAGCCCCGCCTGCGCCACCGCAGGTTCAGGAACTTCTACGACTTCTGGAAGACCCAACCACACGGGCGTGGATCGACCGGCAGGCACGACCGCCGCCGCCCCCGGCCGCGGAGGCGGCACAACAGCCGCAGGACATGAATTCAGAGCTGATGGCGAGGCGCGTCGAGGCGCTGCGGACGCATCTCGCCTCCCTGGCGGCGGCGGTGCCCCGTCTTCCCCACGAGGCCAGGCAGGCGGCGGATCTGCTGTCGCAGGAGCTTCAGAGCCGGTCCGCCGTCGACGTCGTCCTCCTCGTCCTCGGCTTCCTGATCCTCGGTGCCGGGGCCGAATGGATCTTCAGAAGGATCACGGCATCGGCCGGCGAGCGGATCGTTTCACAGCCGGTGCGAACGGCCAACGACCGGCTGAGGATGATCGGCTGGCGTCTGGGGTTCGGTCTGGCTCATGTGGCGATCTTCGGGTTGGGGAGCATCGGGGCGTTCCTTGTCTTCGACTGGCCGCCCCTGCTCAGGCGCATCGTGCTCGCCTATCTTGTCGCGGCACTCCTGCTGCGGATTGCCTTGCTGATCAGCCGGGTGCTGCTCTCGCCCCGGGCGATCGGCCCTTACGATCCCGAAGTCCTTCGGGTCGTTCCCATGACCGACGAGGCGGCCCGCTTCTGGCACCGCCGCATCGTGCTGTTCGTCGGCTGGTTCGCGTTCGGCTGGGCCACTGTGGAATCGGTGAGCACACTCGGGTTCTCGCCCGACGGCCGCAGGGTGGTCGCGTATGCCTTGGGAATCGGTCTTCTGGTCCTGGCGGTCGAGGCCGTCTGGCGATGGCCGTCTCCTCCTGTGGTCGTGCCGGAGGCATCGAGGCACCCAGCACGGCATCACACGATCGGGACGTGGTTGCTGTCGCTCTACCTCGTTCTGCTGTGGGGATTATGGGTCGCCGGCCTGATGGGTCTGTTCTGGCTGTTGGCGGTGGCCGCCCTCCTGACACAGGCGATAAAGATCACCAGAGACGCCGCCCGCCACCTGCTGCGGTCACCGGAAGGTCCTGAGACCGTCCACAGCCACGAACTCTGGGCCGTCTATCTCGATCGGGGCATACGGGTCCTTCTGATCGTCGGGGCGGCGTTGTTCCTCACATGGGCATGGGGGATCGATCCGGGCGAGATGACCAGCCGCGACACCGTCGTCACGCGTCTCATCCGGGGGGCGCTCAGCAGCATCGTGATCCTGCTGGTGGCCGACCTCCTCTGGCAGGTCGTGAAGACGCAGATCGACCGCAAGCTGGCGCGCCTGCAGAACGGGGCAGCTCCTGGGAGCGAAGAAGCCTTGCGCCAGGCACGGGTTCGAACGCTTCTGCCGATGCTCCGAATGGCCGCGTTCATCGTTCTGGCGACCGTTGCCGTGCTCATGGCGCTCTCGGCGCTGGGGGTGGAGATCGGTCCGCTCGTCGCGGGCGCAGGCATCTTCGGCGTTGCCGTGGGGTTCGGGTCGCAGACCCTGGTGAAAGACATCATCAGCGGCATCTTCTACCTGCTCGACGACGCTTTCCGGGTCGGCGAGTACATCCAGAGCGGCTCCTACAAGGGCACCGTGGAGAAGCTGGGATTCCGCTCCGTGAAGCTGCGGCACCATCGCGGGCCTATCTTCACGGTCCCTTACGGTCAGCTCGGGGCGGTGGAGAACATGAGCCGCGACTGGGTCATCGACAAGATGACCATCAGTGTCACCTACGATACCGACCTCGACAAGGCGAAGAAGATCATCAAGCAGGTGGGCAAGGAACTGGCGGCGGATCCGGAATGCGCCCCCAACATCATCGAGCCGTTGAAGATGCAGGGCGTGGAGCAGTTCGGCGACTTCGCCATCCAGCTGCGCATGAAGATGATGACCCGTCCGGGCGAGCAGTTCGTGATCCGGCGCAAGGCCTTTGGGATGCTCAAGAAGGCTTTCGACGAGAATGGCATCGAGTTCGCATTTCCGACCGTCCAGGTGGCGGGCCGAGGAGATGTCGAGCCGGCCGCCGCCCGGCAGATGCTCACGCTCGTCAAGGGCAAGCCGGAAGAGGGCGGTTAGAGCATCGGCCCCAAAAGTCGCCCCGCTTATGGGGATCCAAGCCGATGCGCCGCTCCTTGAATAGCGCATCGTGCGGACCCGGACGGCAGCGCGCGTGTGGTCCCAAGTGTCAAGAGGAAGTCACAAGCGGTCAAGCAGGCCGATTCGGGAGCGGCCATGATGGCGCTATTCGGCGGCGGCAGGGCTGCCGGAGAGGCGGAGGGGATCATGGAGATGTCATCCACCCGCAGGACAGACGAGACACCGCCGGGCCACGGCTCCGGCCCCCTTACCGACGATCTGCGGCGGGTGCTCCGCACCGAGCTGCTCAGGGACAGTTGTTCCGCCGCTGCCGTCGCCCGCCTGTTCTCGATGCACCGTCGCACCATGAGCCGGCACCTGCGCACGGAGGGCCTCGCCTTCCGCCAAGTGGCCAATGAGGTGCGCTTCGAGATCGCGTGCGAGCTCCTGGAGAACACCGACATGGCGGTGAACCAGATTGCCGCGGTCCTGAGGTATTCCGAACTCAGCGCCTTCACCCGTGCTTTTCGGCGTTGGGCCGGGCAGACGCCGTCGGCTTGGCGCGCCAAGCACTCCCGCGCCGGAGATTCCTCGAAACCCGACATCCGGCAGCTCAAGACGGCCGAATGAACCATGCTGTTCGCCCGTCGGGCGAAAAGGAGACCCGGTTCTCACTGACGCGGCGCTCCGGGCCCGCACGGCGCTCCTAGCCGCGCGGGGCAGGCATCATTGGACCTGAAAGAGGCTGTCCTCGGTTGAAGACGGCTCTCAGTCGTCCCACAAATCCCTCGGGCCTTGCTTGCAGCGGTATCCGACGAAACACCACGGCGTGTCGCGGCTCGGGACGAAGGCCTGCTGGGCGTATTCGCCGATCGCGCAGAACGTTTCGTCGCGCACGAACCGGTCGTAAGTCTGGCCGCCGGTTCCCAGGACGATAGCTCCTCGCGCAAACACCAATTGCTGGCTGGCACCGCAGGGAGCAGCCAGCGTCGACGGACGCGGCTGGGCCTGCGCGCCGGTCAGGAAGGCGGACGACATCAACACAATCACGGCTCGCTTCATGGGCGGCCTCCTGCCTCGTTGCGGTCGCATGGCGGAGTGACCCTGGAACGTTCCCTATCGGGCGGCTCCGCTGCTCAGTCTCTATATCTGGTGCATCGTTCTTCGCGGAAAACCGGGTCCACGTTTCATTGGCGTAGTCCTCTCGTCCGCGCGATGCTCCAGGCCCTCACCGGCCGTTATCGATCTCGAGGGAACGGCAAACTCCTCCAATATGGCATTGGGCGACGTCGGCCGTTCTCACCCAGGCCGGCTGTGCCGTTTCCGGAAGAGCGCAGAAACTCGAATCCCTGACATAGCGGTCGTAGGTCGTCGGTCCGGTGCGGAGCACGACGGCGCCTCGCGAGGCAACGATCCCCCTGGCCGCGGCACAGGTCATGGTCAGGGTTGTGGCTCCCGTCTGGGCTGTCGCACCCGTCACGAAGCCGGCCATGACAATCGACAGAAGAACTGGCTTCATCGCTTTCCTGCACTCCGTTGATCATCATAGTGCGGACGAACGCCGTCGCTTGATGAAACGGGACAGCCCTTGACAGTTTGAGCCGCAGGGCTGTGCGCACAAGCGGACGGTCAGATCCGCCGGCCGAGCACCATGTAGGCGGCGGCGGTCCAGGAGAAGGTGTCGCCGCCCAGGCCCTCGCCCGTGGTCGGGTCGAAGTACTCGCAGAAGCCGGCGCCCTCGATGGCCTGGACGGTCGTCCGCTCGATCCGGCGGGCGAGATCCTCGGATCCGTTCAGGCGCAGGCCGTCGCAGATGAGCCAGTTGACGACGGCCCAGACCGGCCCGCGCCAATAGCGCTTCGGCTCGAAGGCGGGCGAGAAGGACGGTGCCGAGGGAACGCCGACGACCATGCCGGAGAGCCAGCGCTCGACCTCCGCCACGACGGCTGTCCGCTGCCGGTCGTCGAGCGTCAACGCAACGAGTGGAATGAAACCCGCCTGCGTCGGCGTTTCGATGTCCTTTCCAGAGACGAGGTCGAGATTGACGAAGCGCGAGAGTTCGGGCCGCCAGCGGCGGGCGAGACCGGCGAGCAGCCTCTCGTGCATGCGCGAGAGCTCGGCCTTCTCCTCGTCCGTTCCCACGGTCTCGGCCAGGTGCATGAGGTCGGCCGTCGCGCGCGCCAGAATGGCCGTCATCTGCACGTCGGCCACCTTGAAGGGGGCTGCCGCCCATTGCCGCCTGGGGTCCCAGCCGCACTCCCGGTAGGTGTCGACCAGATGGATGAAGCGCTGGTAATCCTCGTCGCGCGGACGCATGGAAGCGTCTACGTGGCCCGTGTCCTTGCGGCGGATCGCGGTCGTCGTGGTGGTCGGTACGCGGGCCAGTGCCTCGTCCCACGCCGGCGAGTTGTCGCTTCCGCTCTCCCAGGGGTGAAGGATCGACACGAGGCCGAGCCCTTCCGGATCGCGCGCGGTCAGCCACCAGCGATGCGAGCGCAAGGCGGCCTGGTACAGCGGCTTCGTCCGCTCCGTTGCACCGGTCGTGCCGCTTGCGAGAGCCGCCTCATGGACATGGCGCAGGGCCATGCCGAAGACTGCCGGCTGCGTGATGCCCGAAGTCGGAACCCGATGGCGCGTGCCCCACACGTCCGGGCCGGGAAAATAGGTATCGCTCGGCGCATGGAACACGATGTGCGGGATCATGCCGTCATCCCATTGGCCTTCGATCAGCCGCTCCAGTTCCCGATAGGCGCGGTCCACGTCGAAGATCGCAAAGCCCATGGCCACGAAGGCGGAATCCCAGTTCCACTGGAACGGATAGAGCCGGTCGGTGGGCACCGTGTAACCGCCGCGATCGTTGCGCGCGAGAATGGCGCGCGCGGCCTCTTCCTTCGGAAGCATGGTCATCTCAAATGTCCTTCGATTCGAAAATTCAGGCCCGGGCGAGGGCACGTCCGGTGGTGCTGTCGATCCATGTCACGCGCGCGGGATCGACGGTCAGTCCCACGCGCTCGCCGGCATTCACCTTCGCCGTCGGTGGCGCCACGATGCGGGCGAGCTGGCCGTCGATGGCGCCGGTGAGGAGCAGGTGCGAGCCCATCGGCTCGACGACGCGCACGTCGAAGGGGATGCCCGAGCCGTTTGCACTGAGGCTCGCATCCTCGCCGCGCAGACCGAGCTCCAGGCTCTCGGCCGTCGCAGGGCAGGGCAGGGCCGCGTCGCCGATCCGCGCGGTGCCGTGGCTCGACTGGACCTTGATGAAATTCATGGGTGGCGAGCCGATGAAGCCACCGACGAAGCGGGTGGCGGGCGTCGCGTAGATGTCGAGCGGCGAGCCGATCTGCTCGATCTTGCCGCCATACATCACGGCGATGCGGTCGGCGAGGCCCATGGCCTCCGTCTGGTCGTGCGTCACGTAGATCGTCGTCGTCCCGGCTTCGCGCAGAACCGCCTTCAGCTCCGTGCGCATCTCGAGGCGCAGGAGCGCATCGAGATTGGAGAGCGGCTCGTCCATGAGGAGCACGGCCGGCTCGACGGCGAGCGCGCGGGCCACCGCCACGCGCTGGCGCTGCCCCCCTGAGAGTTTCGCCGGATAGCGGTCGAGATAACTCTCGATGTGAAGCAGCGCCGCCGCGCGCTCGACCTTGCGCTTGACCTCCGCCTGCGCGGCCTTCTGCATCCGCAGCCCGAAGGCGACATTCTCGAACACGGTCATGTGCGGGAAGACGGCGTAGTTCTGGAACACCATCGCCAGCCCGCGCTTGCGGGGGCTGAGGTCGCTCACATCCTGACCGCCGATGACGACCCGGCCGGAGCTTTGCGTCTCGAGGCCGGCGATGATGCGCAGCAACGTGGTCTTGCCGCAGCCCGAAGGGCCGAGCAGGGCCACGAACTCGCCGTCCTTCACGGTGAGCGAGACTTCCTGCAGGGCGCGGAAGGAGCCGAACTCCTTGACGACGCGATCGATGACGATGTCAGCCATGAGGTGATCCGTTACTTGCTGGCGATGCCCCACACCGCGAAGAGATATCGTCTCACGGCGAAGATGAAGAGCACGGAGGGGATGATGAGGATGAAGCCGCCGGCGAAGCGGTAATGCAGCGGGCTCTCGGCCAGAATCCGGAGCAGATAGGCGGTGAGCGTCCGCTCGCGCACGGTGAGGATCGAGGCGGCGAATACCTCGTTCCAGGAAATCACGAAGGCGAAGATCGCGGTGGCAGCCAGGCCCGGCAGGGCGAGCGGCAGGACGACCTTCATGAAAGCCTGGAAGCGCGTGCAGCCGAAGACCCAGGCAGCCTCCTCGTATTCGCGCGGAATACCCATGAACAGGCTCTGCGTGACGAGCGCCGCGAAGGGCAATGCCAGCACCGTGTGGATGAGCGAAACGCCGAAGGGCGTGTCATAGAGGCCGAGGCGGATGAACGACACGGTGAGCGGCAGCGCCAGGATGGCGAGCGGGAAGGCGCGGGTGAGGAGAACGAGGAGCCGATAGGCGTTCTGCCCGCGGAAGGTGTAGCGCGCCAGGGCATAGCCTGCCGGAGCACCGAGGGCGATGGAGAAGACAACCGTCAGTCCGGCGGCGATCAGCGAATTGACGAGGGCATTGAACACGCCCTCGATGGCAAGGAACTGGCTCATGGCCGCAAAGGACAGGTCCGTCGGCCAGATCGATTTCGGCCAGCGGAACACGCCGAGCCTGCCGCCGAAGGCGCCGAGCGCGACGAGATAGATCGGCACCAGCACCCAGGTGATCAGCACCGCAAGGCCTGTCCAGAGAAGCAGGCGCCGTGCCGAGGGAAGGGCCATGCCGCGGTTCGTCGAAGAGGTTTTCAATTCGGCAGCGCTGGTCGTCATGGGAGCTGCTCCGGGCGCGTTCTCAGCACGCGCAGGTAAAGGGCCGTCGCGGCGAGCGAGATCGCCATGATGAGCACCGCGTAAGCGGCCGCGACGCCGTAATTCTGGTTGTCGTTCTGCCAGACATAGGCCTCGCCGGCGAGAACGGGGAAGTTGCGTCCGCCGAGCGCATAGACGACGGCGAAGACCTCGAAGGCGAGAACCGTGCGCAGGATCAGGGCCGATTGCAGGCTGGGCTTCAGAAGCGGCAGGGTGATCCGGGTGAAGCGCGTCCACGGCTTGGCGCCGAAGATTTCGGCCGCTTCCGCGAACTCCTTGGGGATCAGCTGCAGGCCCGCGATCAGGATCACCAGCACGATGGCGGTGGCGCGCCAGAGTTCCGCGAGAACGATGGCGAAGAACAGGGCGACGGGCGTTTCCTGCGAGAGCCATCCCGTCGGGCCCTGGATGAGGCCGAGGGCATAGAGCGCTGAGTTCAGGTAGCCGGTGTTCTGCAGCAGCGCGAGCCAGGCGAGACCGGCCGCGAGATCCGAGATGCCGAGGGGAATGGTGAGCACCCACAGGACCAGGTCGCGGCCCTTGTCGAGCTTCGTCACCATGGTGGCCATGCCGAGCGCCAGCACGACCTGGAGCGGCACCACCACGAGGGTGAGCAGGAACGTGTTTTTGACGGCGAGCGCGAAGTTCAGGTCGCCGGCCATGCGCTGGTAGTTCTCCAGCGACAAGCCTTCGCCTCCGGCAAACGACAGCCAGATCGTCTGCACGAGCGGCACGAGAAAGAGCGCGCCTAAGAAAACGACCGATGGCGCGATCAGCGCATAGGGAATCCAGGATGTGCGCGCAGGCATCAGGCCGCTCCACTCGCGAGGAAAGGACCCGGCGGATAAGGAATCCGCCGGGCTTCACATGTCAGGTTACTGAACCGGGCAGGCGCCCTGGCTCGGCTTGTCGGGAGCCCAGCAGGGGGCGCCGGTTTCCTTCATGAGCGTGTCGAGAACCTTCGCCTGGGCTTCGAGCACGTCCTTGACGGGTTCGTTGCGCAGCACGATGCGCTGGAACGAGTCCATGTAGACCTTGTTGAACTCGCCGCCCTTGGCGCCGAGGCCCACGGGCAGGAGCGACACGAGCGCGTCCTTGGCGTTCTGCGTTGCCGCCACTGCGCCCGCGAGAGCCTTGATGCCGGGTGCGAGATCCGCCGGCAGCTCCGCCTTCACGACCGGGAAGAAACCGACTTCGGCGGCCGTCGCCAGCTGCGTTTCAGGCTTCGTCAGGTGCTCGATCACTGCCACGGCCCCGGCGCGGTTCGGCGCATCCTTCGGGATGGCGAGGCCGGCGATCACCGGCATGTAGCCGCGTCCCTTCGGGCCGGCCGGAGCCGGGAAGGCGACGAACTGATCGGGCTGCAGGGTGAGCGCTTCCTTCACGCGGGCGATGTGATCCCACGCGATCCACACCTCGCCCGATAGCAGCGGCTCCTGCATGAAGTTGTAGTTGGTGGAATTGGGGTTCGACACCGCCCACAGATCCTTCAGCGCATTCCATCCGGCTTCCGCATCGGGCGACTTGAAGGTCGTGACCACGCCGCCGGTGAAGGACGGGTAGAAGTAACCCTGGAAGAATCGCGGCAGGAGGCCCGTCGGACCGGCCGGGAAGCCGAGGCGGCGCTGGCCGGTCTTGTCGACGATGTTCTTGCCCCATTGCTGAAGCTGCGCATAGGTGAGGCTGTTCACGTCCGCGCCGGCCGGCAGGTATTGCAGGGCCTGCTTGTTGGCGACCATCACGTAGGTGGCCTGCATCCACGGGATGTATTGCTGCTGGCCCGTGCCGAGCTTGCCGAGATCCATCAGGCTCGCCGGAATGCCGCGATCGGTCAGTTTCGCCGCGACATCGTCGACGGGCTGGAGATCGGCCGGAACGTGCGGCTGCAATTCGCCGTGCAGCGCGCCGACCACGCTCGCCGTGCGCTTGCCCGCCTGCGTCTCCGCCTTCATGCGGACAGCGAACGCGGGCGGTTCGTCGACCACATACGTGACCTTGCCCGGGATGCCCTTCAGCAGGACTTCACGGACTTTCGTCGCTTCCTCGATGGGACGAAGCTGCGTCGAGTAGAAGATCGTTTCCTGCGCCTGAGCAACCGTCAGTCCTCCGAAAAGAGCTGCCGCGGCGGCAATGGCGCGAAGCGATACGGGATGCGTCATTTCCTTCCTCCATCGGTCCCATCTCGGTGCCGCTCGATCCGGGGCCGAAAGATCGAGGGCATCAAACTCAGTTCGCCGGTCCGTGGGTCATCCTCGGAACCTGCCGAACCGGCAGAATGGTTTGCAGCTCGGAAGGCCCGCGCCCCCCGAGTCGGGCGATCAGCATCTCGGCCAGTTGCCGGCCCACATCAGGAGCCGCGATCTCCATGCTCGACAGAGGCGGATCCGTGAAAGCCGAGGAGGGCAGATTGTCGTGGCCGATCACCGCGACGTCGCGCCCGGCGGTGAGGCCCTGCTCCTTGAGAGCGCTAAGCGCGCCGATCGCCATGCTGTCGGTCGCGCACAGCAAGGCCGTGGGAGGTGCGCTCTGCTGGAGCAGCCATTGCGCGGCCTCATAGCCGCCCGCTTCCGTCGGCTGTGCCGTATATTCGAGCGGCTCCGGGGAGCCGATGTCTTCGAGCGCCGCGAGCCAGCCCATGCGGCGAAAGTGAGCGAAGGTGAGATCCTGAGGGGCGGCGATATGGGCGATGCGCCGGTGGCCCAGGGACGCGAGCATTCGCGCGGCCTCCCTGAAGCCGGCCTCACCGTCGCCGTCGATGAAGGCGTGCTCGTCCGACCGGGCGGTGCGGCCATGGGTGACGAAGGGAATGCCACGTTCCTTCAGGAAGGCGACGCGCTCATCATCCAGCCTCGTGCGCACCACGATCACCGCATCGGCCCGGCGGCCGTCCAGGAGCCGCCGGTAGGTGTCCATCTCGCCGGCGCGCCCGGCGATGGGCAGCAGCATCAGGTCGAGGCCTTCCTCGGCCAATCGCTGCCCGCAGGCCGCCAGCATGTTCAGGAAGATGGGAGGGCCGAACCGGCCCGGCTCCGTCGGCAGGGTCACGGCCACCGCTTCGGCCTTGCGACGCCGCAGGCTGCGGGCCGCCGGGTTGGGGCGATAATTCATCGCCTGCGCCGCCGCTTGAACGCGCTCGCGCGTGGCAGGGGCCACGTCGGAATAGCCGTCGAGGGCCCGCGACACCGTAGTGATCGACAGGCCGAGCGATTGCGCGAGAAGCCTCAGGTTCGACACAGGGTTTCTGCTCTCCTTGTGGTCCCAAATAGATTTCCAAAACGTTTTGGGAAGTCAATCTTCACAATCTTAACCCTTGGTCTAAGGCCGGGTAAGAGACTTGCCGACCGGCGCTTGATCCACTGCCGCTGGGGAGGGCCCGGCTGCAGCGTCCGGTGCTTGACGGAACGGACGGATCAAGGCTCATGCGTCGGTCGAGATGACCCCTGCTATAGGGTCCGCTGTTCGGGTGTATAATCCCCGCACCGGGATCCGGAGGACGCGAGATGGCGAAAGACCCGACCCTGCCTGTTGACGATGACGCTCGCGCTTTGGCCAAGAGGCTGATGCGCACGGCCCGCTCCGGTGCGCTCGCCACCAACGACCAAGAGAGCGGGATGCCGTTCGCGAGCCTCGTTCAGGTCGGAACGGATATCGACGGATCCCCCGTCATCCTCACCTCGCAGCTTTCGGTGCATACGAGACTGATGGAAGCCGATCCGCGCTGCTCCCTGCTCCTGTCCTCCATCGGCAAAGGCGATCCGCTGGCCCATCCGCGCCTGACCCTGCAGGCGACGGCGGAGCGCCTCGACCGCGAGACGGACGAAGCGAGGAATATCCGCCGTCGTTACCTGCTGCAGCATCCCAAGGCCGAACTCTATGTCGACTTCCCGGATTTCAGCTTCTGGCGCCTCAAGGTGTCGTCCGGCAGCCTCAATGGCGGTTTCGGCCGGGCCTATCGCATGGCGGCCGGGGACCTGCTCGCCGACATGTCCGAGTTCTTCGATTTCTACGAGTTCGAAGCCGGTGCCATCGAGCACATGAATACCGAGCATAGCGACGCGGTCGCACTCTACGCCACCCAGCTCTGCGGGGCCCGCGAAGGCGCCTGGCGTCTCATCGGCATCGATCCCGAAGGCATTCAGATGGCCCTGGGCGACGACATCCTGCGCCTGTCCTTCCCGAAGGCTCTGTCGGGACCGCACGAGGTGCGCCCCATGCTCATCCGCCTGGCGAACGAAGCCCGGAGCAGGATCGCCTGACCCTTGGGTTCACTCGGGGATGCCCGCGATCTGGAGTGCATCGAGATAGCGCTGGGCGAAGGTCTGGTCGCGCCAGGGATTGATCTGCCGCTGCAGGGTCAGCGTGTAGGTCGGGAAGGCTTCCATCAGGCGTTCCGCCGCAATCTTGGCCTCATCCAGTCGCCCGAGCCCGACGAGGGCCCCGATGACGACCCTGTAGGACGAGCCGTAGCCCGGCATCTCACGAAGGGCCGTTTCTCCCCATTTCAAGGCTTCCTCGAACTGCTCGAGCATGAGGTAGCACATCCCGATTCCTGAAAGGGCGATGCCTTTCTCCGGGTCCAGCGGGCTCAGGCGCATCGCCTTGTGAAAATGGTCGATCGCCACGAGAGGCCGGCTGGCATGGGTGTTGACCCACCCGCTGCTCGTATAGCTCTGAGCCGAGTTCGGATTGAGCGACAGGGAGCGTTCGATGGCGTTGAGGGCCGCCTCGTAATCCTTCGCGCTGTAGGCGAGGACCTGGGCCGCGAAGCGCAGGCTCGTCGGGTCGTCGCGTGCTTCCGACATCACCTCGCGCGCCATGCGGATTGCGACGCGGATATCGTCCGGTTCGTGCCAGCACTGGCTCACCGAGATGCTGCGGATGTAGGCGCCGAGCGCTTTTGCCAGCGTAAAGCCGGGGTCGATGCTCAGGGCCTCGTTCGTGAGCCTGCGGACATCGGCAAAGCCCTCCCGGGTCATCTTGTAGAAGCAGGGCAGGGCGCGCAGATACAGGTCATAGGCCGTAACGGAGGTGGTCGGCTTGTTGTGGGCCTGCCGGATCTCCTCGAGCCGTATGCTCGGCTCGACCGCCCCGACGACGCTCTCCGTGACCCGATCCTGCAATTCGAAGATGTCGCTCATGTCTCCGTCGAAGCGATCGGCCCAGACATGGTGCCCGGTCATGCCGTCGATCAACTGGCCGGCGATGCGGACCCGCGTTCCCGCCTTCCGGATGCTGCCCTCCAGAACGTATTGCACGCCGAGTTCGCGGGAGACCTGCCTGACATCGACGGCCCGGCCCTTGTAGGTGAAGGAGGAGTTCCGGGCGATCACGAAAAAGGACCTCACCCGACTCAGTCCCGTGATGATGTCCTCCACCAAGCCATCGGCGAAGTATTCCTGCTGCGGGTCTTCGCTCAGGTTGGTGAAGGGGAGCACGGCGATCGATGGCTTGTCGGGAAGAGGCAGGGGCTTGGCATGGTCCGAATCCGTCGAAGCGATCGGGCTTGTCTTCAGGGAATAGGCCCTGACCGGCTCGTCCATGTTCTTCACCCGTTGGGGACCGAGATCGCTGAAAGCCAGCGGCAGGAGCTTGCGCACGTAATGATAGGCCGTTTCCGACGCGCAGATCGATCCCGGATGCGCCAGTTCCTGCAGCCGCGCCGCCACATTGACCCCCTCTCCGAGGAGATCGCCGTCCCGTACCATGACATCGCCCACATGCACGCCGATGCGGAACCGCAGGGTTTGACTCCCGGGCTCCAGGCCGAGCCGTTCCTGGATTTCGACAGCGCACTGGACGGCATCGACCGCGCTCGGAAACTCGGCCAGGATGCTGTCGCCGGCCGTATTGGCGATACGCCCGCCATTGTCTGCGATAAGCCCGTCCATGATCGCTCGATGAGCCGTCAGGATTCGAAGGGTTCCGACCTCGTCGGCCTCCATGAGACGCGAATAGCCCGCGACATCGGCCGCCAGGATGGCCGCCAAACGCCGCTCGACCCTTTGCTTCTGCGGATTCATTCCATCCTCAGGGCATCGTCTCGGCCTCATTCTGCTGCCGTTTGGGAAAGGCGTCCAGTCGGCTATGGCGCCGGACGCGGCTCCCCGTCAGGCGAATGGAGAGCCAGGATCCGTGTCCCAGATTCAGGAGCTCACGCCTTCATCGCGTTTTCTCTCGCAATCCCGCTTCGGGGTCTGCTGCGGCGGCTGTTGCTGCTGGGCGACGATCGTCTTGTCTGGAGAGGCATCCGTCGCGTGGGACGGAACGGCGAAGGCTGTCAGGACGGCAAGGGAGAGGATGCGAAGCATGATCTGTCTTTCCTTGGTCGAAGCGGTCCCATGCTAATGAGCGTTCGATGCGATGGCCAGCCTGTTCGAAATGAATGTCGTCCGGGTTCCTGGCACCTCTTGAAATTCTGAAAACCGCTCCCCAACATCAATATTGCCGAGGCCTTTCAGAGGCTTGGCAATCGCGGGCGCCGGCGGGTGTCCGGCGCTCTCACGTCCATGTTGCTCAATGGAGGATATGGTGATGAGATCAGCTTTCGACTTTTCCCCTCTGTACCGCTCGACGGTCGGTTTCGACCGGCTGTTCGACATGCTCGACCAGTCCGCTCAGATCGAGCCCATGACCAACTGGCCGCCCTACAACATCGAGAAGGTGGGCGAAGACCAGTATGTCATCACGATGGCCATCGCGGGCTTCTCTCCTGATGAGATCGAACTCACGCAGAAGGAGAGCCAGCTTCTCGTGTCAGGCCAGAAGAAGGGCTCCGAGGAGGGCAGGCAATACCTGCACCGCGGCATCGCCACCCGCGCCTTCAAACAGACGTTCAACCTCGCCGATCACGTGAAGGTCACCGGCGCGAGCCTGGAGAACGGCCTCCTGACGGTCGATCTCAAGCGCGAAGTGCCCGAAGCGCTCAAGCCGCGCCGGATCGAGATCGCGACCGGCACCGGAACGACGCAGCCGGGGCGGCATCCGCAGCAGATCGAGCACGGCAAGGCCGCATAGGCCCTGTCGAGACGACGAAGGGCGCCGACACGGGCCGGCGCCGTACCCATTGGCGATGAGTGAAGGAGGAAGATACCATGAACATGCGTGATCTGATTCCCTGGGCTCGCAGCCAGCAGATGGCCCCGAGCCGCTACCGCGAGGAGAGCGATCCTTTCATGACCCTCCATCGCGAGATGAACCGGCTTTTCGACGACGTGCTGCGTGGCTTCGACATGGCGCCGCTCGGCGGCGTCGGCAGGCCTGCCGGCTGGCCGCAGGTGGAGGTCGTCGAGAACGACAAGGAGGTGCGCGTCTCGGCGGAGCTGCCCGGGCTCGAGGACAAGGACGTCGAGGTCCTGATGCAGGACGGCGTTCTGACCATCCGCGGCGAGCGCAAGTCCGAGATCGAGGACAAGGAGCGTGCCTTCAGCGAGCGTTATTACGGCCGCTTCGAGCGCCGGATCCCGATGGCCTGGGATGTCGACGAGGATAAGATCGAGGCGAGCTTCACAAACGGCGTTCTCACCGTCACCCTGCCGAAATCGGCCGAGAGCCGTCCGCAGGTGAAGCGCATCGCGATCAACCGCGCCGGCGAAGAGACCAAGCACTGATTCCGATCGGGAGGCGCCCGGCCCGTCCGGGCGCCTTCATGTCATCGATGTCGACCCTGCGCCGTTCAAGGCGAGGCGTGCATGAAAAGGGCGGCTTTGACCAGATTGTCCGGGCCGAGATCGCCGTCCGCATCGAGTTTCAGGATTTCCGTCAGGCGATTGCGGGCACGGTTGATCCGGCTTTTGATGGTTCCGATATTGGTGCCGCAGATCCGCGCCGCATCCTCGTAGGACAAGCCTTCCGCACCGACGAGCAGCAGGGCCTCGCGCTGATCGACTGGGAGCTTGCTCAGGGCCTTGAGCATATCGGTGAAATCGAGCCGTGCGCCCTGGTCGGGCATCACCGCCACTTTCTCGGCCCAGGAGCCTTCCGGATCCTCGACCTCGCGTTTTCTCCGCCGGGTCTGGGTGAGAAAATCGTTGCGCAGGATGGTGAAGAGCCATGCCTGCATGCTGGTGCCGGGCTGGAACTTGTCGAGATTGCTCAGGCCCTTGAGCAGCGCGCTCTGAACCAGGTCATCCGCCTTGTCGACACTCCCGGCAAGAGAAATAGCGAAAGCCCGCAGATGAGGGACGGCATTGAGCATCTGCTGTTTCAGGGAGTTTTCGACTGACAATCTGCACAACTCCTCTGGATCGAGCGATCCACCAGACCCCAACGGGCAATCCGTTGCATTAACCTATGCGAAGCCTAGCCCGATCTTTCATGGGGGCGGCAGGAGCGTCGATGAACAAATCGTGAGAAACCAGCGCATGGTGCCGATTTGAAGTGTCGCGTTGGCGAAAAGTCGGGCACGTCCTGATCGGATGCGCGAAGGCAGAAGTGTCCGCATATGGAGGATTGCCGTCATTCGAAGCGATCCGGAACCAAGACGGATCGATGATCGGAAGCCTTGCTTCGTAGCGGTAAATTCACATGGATCAATGAATTCGCCCGCGAAACGGGCTAATTTCCCCTGTAGAGTGGGCGCATTCTCGAATGGCAGTCTTTCCGTTCCCACTCCGATTTCAGCAAACCCAGGTCACATACGGATATGATGACTCAAACTCGCTGCATGATCGTGGAAGACCAAGCATTGATCGGAATGTCCCTGGAGGCGTTCCTCGAGGATGCCGGCTTCGCGGTGGCCGGCGTCTTCATGAGCAATGTCCAGGCTCTGCAATGGCTGGAGAGCAACGCGCCGGACGTGGCCATTCTTGATCTCATGATCAAGGACGGCACCTCCCTGGAGATCGCCCGTGCCCTGAGGAACCGGGGTATTCCCTTCACGGTCTATTCCGGTCTCCCGCCGAAGGCCGACGGCCCGCCGGAGCTGCGGAACGTTCCCTGGCTCGAAAAACCCGTCAGCCGGGAAACCCTTCTGAGCGTCCTCGACAGCTTGAGGGATGCCGGTCGCGACGGTGGCGAAACGCCTCCGGCTCCGATCCAGTTCGCGAATAAGTGAATCCCGGCTTCGGGCAGCCCACCGAAGACAAAAGCGGAACACCCAGGCTTCGCCCTCCGTTGACCCGAAAGTTCCAGTGTCTGGAGGGTGTCATGAGCGTTTCGTTCAAAACCTTGGCAGCTGCGAGCCTCGTCCTTGTCGACGTCGCGTCGTGCGCCCGGTCCGGACTTGCTATCGATATTTCCCTCTAGGGCACTTTCGGTGAAGTGGATCCGTTTCACCGCCAAAAATGCGGCCAAGCAAAGAAGAGGGCTTACTCCACGCAAGTGGAAGCAGCTCTGGCGGTCCCTCGAAAGCCCCGCTCGCCGCGGGGCTTTTCTCTGACGTTGGAGCCAGCGCCTAGAAGGGCAAGCGCATCGGGTGGATCCCAAAAGTGCATTCCCCTTTTGGGTCCGATGCTTTAGAGCCAGTTTCCGACTTTTTGGATGTGCCATGACAGTACGCTTACATCGCGGCGACCTGCCCGCCGATTACAAGCCCGGCCCGGCGATCGCCATCGACACCGAGACGCTCGGTCTCAATCCCCATCGGGACCGCCTGTGCGTGGTGCAGATCTCGACCGGGGACGGCACGGCGGATGTGGTGCAGATCCTCAAGGACGGGCCGCCGCCGGAGAACCTGATCCGCGTGCTCTCCGACGAGAGCGTCCTCAAGATCTTCCACTATGCCCGCTTCGATCTCGCGGTCATCTTCCATACCTTCGGCATCATGCCGCGTCCGGTCTACTGCACCAAGGTCGCCTCGCGGCTCGTGCGCACCTATACCGACCGCCACGGGCTCAAGGAGCTGGTGCGCGAGCAGCTCGGGGTGGAGCTGTCGAAGCAGCAGCAATCCTCCGATTGGGGCGCCGATACCCTGACCACGGCCCAGCTCGATTACGCCGCTTCCGACGTGCTGCACCTCCATGCCCTGAAGGACAAGCTCGACCGCCTGCTGGAGCGGGAGAACAGGCTGGGCATTGCCCATCAATGCTTCAGCTTCCTGCCGACCCGCGCCCAACTCGACCTCTTGGGTTGGCCGGAGACGGATATTTTCGCCCATTCTTGACGCAGGCTTAAACTTTCCCGCATAAAACCCATATCCGTCATAACATCGCCATGTCCTCACGGCATGGCGCCATGCCGAAAGAGTGGCGGAAGGGGTTGACGAACGTGACGGGAATTCAGGGCACCACGATGCGTGATGGCCCGGCCTTGAGGTCGGCTGTACGGTCGCGCGCCTTCAACAAGGCCCGTCGCCATTCCCGGTGGGTCAGCTTCGCCAAGGTGGCCATTCCCCTCGGCTCCCTGATCGGTATGGCCGGCGTCGGCCTCGTGGCCTATTACAATCCCTTCAAGCAGATCGAGAACCTGAGCTTCGGCTCCATCGGGGTGAGCGGCACCAACGTCACCATGGAGAGCCCGAAGCTGACCGGCTTCAAGAACGACAACCGTCCCTACGAGGTGACGGCCAGCGCCGCCACGCAGGATGTGCGCAAGCCCGATCTCGTGCAGCTCAAGGATCTCAGGGCACGGATCGTCACCGACGAGCGTGGCGGTGTCGCGAGGCTCCAGGCCGATTCCGGGGTCCTCGACACCAAGCGAGAGCAGATGAGGCTGCGCCAGAACATCGTGGTCACCACGGATTCCGGCTACGAGGTCAAGCTCCGCACGGCCTTCGTGAAGTTCAAGGCCGGTTCCGTGGTGTCCACCGACCCCGTCAGCGTGTCCTTTGGCAGCGGCACCATCGACGCGGAGGGGCTGGACGTGGCGGATAACGGCAAGGTCATGAGCTTCACCGGCCGCGTCCGCACCGTCATCCAGCCCTCGGGCTCCACCCCATCCACCCCCGAAGCTGCCGGCACGGGCTCCACGGCGCCTGCACCCCAACCAACAAGTATCCGTCCATGATGAGTTTCACCCGCGCCGCCCTGGCCCTCGCGCTTCTCTCACCGGCTCCCATCGACGTGGCCTTCGCCCAGGCCAGCAAGGAGCGGGCCGTCGGCTTCGGCAATTTCGGTTCCAGCAAGGAGCCGATCAAGATCGACGCCAACAAGCTCGACGTCTTCGACAAGGAGGGCCGGGCGGTCTTCACCGGCGACGTTGTGGCGGTCCAGGGCGAGAGCACCATGAAGTGCACGATCATGACCGTGTTCTACGACCAGCGGGACCAGAACGGCGGGCAGGCGGCGGCCCCGCAGGCGACCGACGACAGCGCCATCAAGAAGATCGACTGCAAGGGGCCGGTCACCATCGTGTCGCGCACGCAGGTCGCGACGGGCGAGAACGCCACCTTCGACCGGGGCTCCAACAAGATCATGCTGACCGGCAACGCGACCCTGAGCGACGGCCCGAACGTCACCAAGGGCGAGCGGGTGCTCTACGACATCAATACCGGCGTGGCGAATATCGAGACGACACCCGGCGGCCGCGTGAGGGCGCTCTTCGTACCCGGCCAGGGCGGGCCTGCCCCGACCGGCGCCGGCGGGGCGCCGGCCGCAGGCGGGGGCAAGCCGAAGCCCCAGCAGAGGCCGGCGACGAACTAGGGCGGGGACCTCTCCCGCTTTTTCCCTTTTTCATGATCGACGATGAGCCTGTGAAACCGCTTTTCAACCGTTCTCAATCCGATCCTTCCGATGTGAGCCTCCTGGAACCCCGTTCCGTGGGGGGGAGCCCGCATGTCTTTCACCGCACGGAGAGCGAGGCCGTGTTCGGCGGCCCTGGAATCCTTGCCGTCAAGGGACTCCAGAAGAGCTATCGCGGCCGCACCGTGGTGCAGGATGCGGGCCTGAACGTGCGCGCGGGCGAGGCGGTCGGACTGCTCGGCCCCAACGGCGCCGGCAAGACCACCATCTTCTACATGATCACCGGGCTCGTCGCCGCCGATCGCGGCGTCATCAGCCTGGACGGGCATGAAGTGACCGGCCTGCCCATGTATCGCCGCGCCCGTCTCGGCATCGGCTATCTCCCGCAGGAGGCCTCGATCTTTCGCGGCCTCAACGTGGAGGACAACATCCGGGCGGTGCTCGAGATCGTGGAGCCGAGCCGCAAGGAGCGCGAACGCAAGCTCGATGCGCTCCTTGACGAGTTCAACATCACGCGCCTGCGCAAATCACCCTCCATCGCCCTGTCCGGCGGCGAGCGGCGGCGCTGCGAGATCGCCCGGGCGCTCGCGGGCGAGCCGACCTTCATGCTCCTCGACGAGCCCTTCGCCGGCATCGATCCCATCGCGGTCGGCGACATCCAGAACCTCGTGCGGCACCTGACCCGCCGCGGCATCGGCGTGCTCATCACGGACCACAACGTCCGCGAGACCCTCGGCCTCATCGACCGCGCCTACATCATCCATTCCGGCCGTGTTCTGACGGAGGGCACCCCCGACGCCATCGTGGCGAACGAAGAGGTGCGCCGCCTCTATCTGGGCGAGGATTTCCGGCTCTAGAGCATCGAACGCAAAAGTGGGCACCGGTTTTGCGTGAAAAGATGCGAAGGAAAAAACCAACGGCATCGAACGCAAAAGTGGATTTGCACTCCTGGGGTCGGATCCGCTGCTCCCGGACGATTCGCTTTTGACCTGAGGGCAACGCACGCAGTAAAAATGTCGATGCATGCAAGAAGCATGCCTGACGTTTCCCGGGGCGTTCATGAGTACGATGCAACGGCTGGAGCTTCGCCAGGGCCAGTCCCTGACCATGACCCCCCAGCTCGTTCAATCCATCAAGCTGCTGCAGCTCTCCCATGCGGAGCTCGCGGCCTATGTGGAAGCGGAGCTCGAGCGTAATCCCCTCCTGCAGGAAGGGGAGGCACCGGCCGATGCGCCGGTCCCGAGCCTTGCCGATTTCCTGCGCGCCAAGCAGAAGGCGGAAGCCGCCGGGCCTCGGATCGTCCCCGGTCCGCCACCGTCCCGGGCGGAGGCCGGGTCGGCATCGACCGGCCAAGCGGCGGGCGCGAGCCATAGTGAACTCAAGCCCGAAATGGGCGACAGGCTTGCCCGTACTGCCAGCCTGAGCGAGCATCTGGAGGCCCAGCTCGATCTCGCCACGGCCGATCCCAAACTGCGCCTGCTCGGCGAGCACCTGATCCACACGCTCGACGAGGCCGGGTACCTGACCGAGGATCTGGCCGAGCTGGCCGGCCGGCTCCGGGTCACCCCCGAGGAGGCCGAGGGGGCCTTGAGGCTGATCCAGACCTTTGAGCCGGCCGGCGTCGGCGCCCGCAATCTCGCCGAATGCCTCGCCATTCAGCTGCGCGAGCGCGACCGTCTCGACCCGGCCATGCAGGCGCTCCTGACCCACCTCCACCTCGTCGCCCGCCAGGATTTCGCGGCGTTGAGAAGGGTCTGCGGCGTCGATCAGGAGGATCTCGCCGACATGCTGGCCGAAATTCGCCGCCTGGAGCCCAAGCCGGGGCTGGCCTTCACGCCCACAGCCATCGACGTGCTCGTGCCCGAAGTCCTGGTTCGCACTGCCCCGGACGGCAGTCTCCATGTCGAATTGAACCCGGATACCCTACCTCGCATCCTGCTCAACCGCTCCTATTACGCGGAAGTCGCGAAAGTGGTGCGCAAGGACGAGGACAAGAGCTTCCTCTCCGACTGCATGCAGACCGCGAGCTGGCTGACCCGCAGCCTGGACCAGCGCGCCAGGACGATCCTGAAGGTCGCCGCCGAGATCGTCCGCCAGCAGGAGGAGTTCTTCCGCCAGGGTGTGTCGGCCCTGCGCCCCATGACGCTCAGGAGCGTGGCGGAGGCCATCGGCATGCATGAATCCACCATCTCGCGGGTGGTGGCGAACAAGGCGATCGGAACCGAGCGCGGCACTCATCCGATGAAGTTCTTCTTCGGCGCCGCCACCGGTGAAGGCGAGCATTCGGCCAAAGCGGTCCGGCATCGAATCAGCCAGCTGATTGCGGCGGAAGGCCCCGGCAACGTGCTCTCCGATGAGGCAATTGCCCAGAAATTGAGATCGGACGGGATCCAGGTCGCCCGGCGCACGGTCGCGAAATACCGGGAGGCCCTTCGCATTCCCTCTTCGGCGGATCGACGCCGAAAGCATAGGATCGAAGCCTGAACTGTCGGGTTCCCGCCATTTCAAGGCTTGCATTGGGCCCCATTCGGATCATCATCGGCTCCATGCGCCCAGAAGGATCGCAGCGAAGCGACGGCGCAAGAGGAGGAGAACGCGATGACGTTGAGGGTGTCGGGGAAGAATCTCGATATCGGCGAGGCCCTTCGATCTCAGGTTCAGGACCGGGTGGCCGGTGCGCTCTCGAAATATTTCGACGGAGGCTATTCCGGCCATGTGACCGTCACCCGCGACGGCACCGGCTATCGGACAGACTGCGTGCTCCACCTGACCTCGGGCATGACCCTGGAGGCCTCGGGGGCTGCCCAGGACGCCTATGCCAGCTTCGATCAGACGGCAGGCCGGATCGAGAACCGCCTGCGCCGCTACAAGCAGCGGCTCAAGGGGCGGTCCGGTCCTTCGAATGGCCGGGCGGGCGACAGTATCGAGATGGCTTATTCCGTCCTGGAAGCTCCCGGGGATGATTGGGGCGACGAGGAAGCCTATCACCCGATGGTGATCGCCGAGACCACGAAGCCCCTTCACAGGCTCTCCGTCAGCGACGCCGTGATGCAGCTCGATCTCACAGGAGCGGCCGCTCTCGTGTTCATCCACGCTAGCACCGGCCGCACGAACGTCGTATACCGCCGCGGCGACGGAGCGATCGGTTGGGTCGATCCGCCGCTAGCACAGCCTTGAGGGGAACTACCTCTTCTTGGCCCGGTTCTTGCGTGGAACGGTGAGAGGCCTTCCAGGCTTCACATCATAATGCAGCGTGATCGATGCCTTTGCTGGATTTTCTAGACCCTCGGGCCGTTCTGCCCGCCTTGCGCGTCAACGGCAAAAAGCAGGCCCTTCAGGAACTGGCCTCCCAGGCGGCCCTCCTTACGGGTCTTACCGACGACGCCATCTACGAGGCTCTCCTGCAGCGCGAGCGCCTCGGCTCGACCGGGATCGGCGAGGGCATTGCCATTCCTCACGGCAAGCTGCCGGGCCTGACCCGCATCTTCGGCCTTGTGGCGAGGCTTGAGAAACCCGTCGATTTCGAAGCCCTCGACGGTCAACCCGTCGACGTGCTCTTCCTGCTTCTGGCGCCCGAAGGGGCCGGAGCCGACCACCTGAAGGCTCTGGCGCGGGTCGCTCGCGTCCTGCGCGAGCCCGGATTGATCGAACGGGTGCGGGCCACGCGGGACGCCACGGCGCTTTACGCCATCATGACGGAGCTGCCGAAGGCCGCCTGAGTCGAATCGTGTGCGGATTTTTGACCTAACGTAAATCTCTCTTTAACGCCTCCGCCGCAATCCTGCCGCAAAGTCCTCGAGCATCGGACTCAAAAGTGGATCTGCACTTTTGGGATCGATCCGATGCTCTATCCCTTTGAGCAGCGCATCGTTCAAGCGGAAAACCGGGACCACTTTTCCGCACGATGCGCTAAAGAGGGATTCGGGGGAATGTCGTCTCTTGCTCGTTTGAGGCGGCCGTCGGTGCGGGTGCGTGTCGCCACGTTGAGTGGCGTCATGGTGCTCGGCTTCGCGGTCATCGGTGCCGTGTTCCAGGCAGGCCGCCATGAGGTCGATCAGGCGCTGTCGGCGCAGCAGACTTATTCGGCCCTGGCCGAGAAGGCCAACCAGTTCCGGGGCAGGGCCGATGCCCTGAAGGTCACGGCCGGAGAATGGACGGCAAGCCGCCTCGGCCATCATGGTCAGGCCTTTATGGATCAGCACAAGGTTCTTGCCGGGCAGCTCGACGAGATGAGCGCGGCCCCCGGGGCCGGTTTGATCGAGCCCGAGATCGAGGCGCTGAAGCAGCATTCGGCGACCCTGATCGGCCAGGGCACCGCCCTCGACAAGCTCTATGCGGCTGTCGGCTCCAAGCCGGACGAGGGGGCCCAGGGTCGCCTTCTCCGCGCTGAATCGAATCTGGAAAAGCTGGTGCGTCCGCTGACGGGCAGCGGCGAGACCATCGTCTGGCGCCTCTGGGCCGCCATGCTCGGCATGTTCAACCAGGAGGCCCGCGCCCGCATCCTGCTCGAAGAAAGCATCCTGGGCGCCTTCGAGGTCGAGCAGGGGCGGTTCACCCGTGCCCTGGCCCAGTTCTCCGGCGACCCGAAGGACAAGGCGGCGATCGAATCCGCAAGCGTCTCGTTCCAGGAGGCCTTTCACGCCTGGAGCGAGCTGGAGCAGCAGGTTTCCGGCCAGGGCGAGAAGCTGATGGGCCAGTTCGATCTGCTCGTCCCGGTTCTCGATCAGCTCCTGACCAAGGTGCGGGCCGAGGCGCACAAGACGGAAGAGCAGCTCACCGCCTCGCAGAACCGCACCTTCACCCTGATCCTCTGGGCCATGGGCGCCACGCTCCTGTTCGGCCTGGTTCTCAACGTCCTCGTCGGCCGCTCGATTTCCCTGCCCCTGACCCGCCTCCAGCAGGCCATGCGGCGGTTGGCGGACGGCGACGCGGCGAGCGAGATCCCCTCCACCGACGCCACCGACGAAATCGGCGCCATGGCCCGCACGGTCCTGGTCTTCCGCGACAATGCCCGCGAGCGCGAGCGGCTGACGCAGGAACGCGAGGGCATGGCGGCCGTCGACGCCGAACGGGCTCACAGGATTTCCGACGCGATCATGGCCTTCGACACGTCGGTCGAGCAGATCCTCGCGGAGGTCCGGCAGGTCACGGGCGATCTCGCCAAGGCGTCCGGGCAGCTGGAGGGATCGGCCAATCACGTCACCCAGCAGGCGCAGATCGCCGGCGCCGCCTCCACCCGCACGGCGCACAACATGTCGGCAGTGGCGAGCGCCGCGGACGAGCTCGATGCGTCGCTGGCCGAGGTGGCGGCCCAGACCAACGCCTCCGCTCAGGCGTCCGAGCGGGCGGTGGCGGAGGCGCGCGGCGCTTCCAACAGCATGTCGACCCTCTCGACGGCCACGTCCCAGATCGGCGAAGTGGCGAACCTCATCCGCTCCATCGCGGCGCAGACCAATCTGCTCGCGCTCAACGCCACCATCGAGGCGGCCCGCGCGGGAGAGGCCGGCAAGGGCTTTGCCGTGGTAGCGTCGGAAGTGAAGGACCTCGCCGGCCAGACCGCCAAGGCGACCGAGGAGATCGCCCGGCAGATCGAGGCCGTGCAGGCTGCATCGCGCGAGACCCTGGTGGCGCTCGGCACCGTGCAGGCCTCCGTCGAGGATCTGGCAGGCGTCGTGTCCACCGTGGCCGGAACGGTAAGCCAGCAGACGGCGGCCGTGTCCGAGATCGCCCGGTCCGTGGCCCAGGTATCCACGGAAGCCCAGGCCGGCACCTCCGCCATCGAGACGACGCAGGGCGTCGCCTCCCAGTCGCTCGAAGCGGCCAGGGGCGTGGCTGATCTCTCGGTCCTGCTGGAAAGCCAGGCCCAGCGCCTCGGCGCCGAAATCGGCCAGTTCCTACAGAGCGTGAGGGCGGCTTGAAGCCCACCATGGACGGCCGGGCTCCCCCAAAGTCCGGTTCATGAAGGGACACTGACCAGAGCCCTCATCCTGAGGAGGCCGTCAGGCCGTCTCGAAGGA
Organism: Microvirga calopogonii; assembly: GCF_003347665.1. GTDB lineage: Bacteria > Pseudomonadota > Alphaproteobacteria > Rhizobiales > Beijerinckiaceae > Microvirga > Microvirga calopogonii. The sequence continues at coordinate 261,503 of NZ_QDGA01000002.1, read as the reverse complement.
CGAGGGCGTCTCCCGTGCTCTCTGGACGATCCTTCGAGACGCAGCTGCGCTGCTCCTCAGGATGAGGAAGAGCTTGATAAGGCGGGCCCTCAAGGCTTCCCGGCCATCTCCCAGACGAGCTGCACATTCGCCGTGTAGCGGATCGTCGCCGGGGGCACGATCGGGACCGATTCCGCCCCCTTGGCCATCGCCATGGACATGCGCATGTCGGGCTGCGGCTCGAAGGGCTGTGCCGAGCCGTCCCGGATTTCAAGCAGGCGGCCCAGGGAAACACCGGCTGCGGCGGCATAGACTTCCGCCTGGCGGCGGGCGTCGCGCACGGCGGCCTCGCGGGCCTTGTCGCCGCCTTCTTCCTGCCTGTCGAGGCCGAAGGTCACCGACTGGAAGGTCATGTCGCCACTGGCCAGGATCTCGCCGGCCAGACGCCCGACGCCGTCGAGATCGCGGGTGGTGATCCTCAGCTGATGGTTGGCCGAGAATTTCGGCGTCTTGATCTCCTTGCCGTCCGGGCCGACCTGCGGCGGCGTCTGGAAGACCTGGAAGTTCGCGGTCCGGATGTCCTCCCGCTTGATGCCGAGCCCCTGGATGCGGGCGAGAACCCGCTCGGTCGCCGTGTTGTTGGCGGCAGTTGCCTGCGCCACGGTGTCGGCCTGCGTCGCCACCGTCACATGGATGCGGGCGAAGTCCGGCTTCAGCTCCGCCTCACCGGTTCCCATGACGCTGATCGTCGGCTCGCGCTGCGCGGGAGCAGGGGCCTGAGCGAAGGCCGGAACGGCAAGACAGAGGCTCAAGGCGGCGAGGAGGGGCAGGCGCATGGTCGAATCGTCCTTCCGAAACGACTGCTCCGCCCTGATGGCGGAGCAGCGAATGGTGATAATGATTCACGACCGAACCTGAGCGGCGGATTAACGGCCGGTCTTCACCTTGGTCCAGAGGCGGGTGACGGTGCGCTGCGAGCGCTCGTCATAGGCCGTGTTGGTGAAGAGGCGCTTCATGGTGGCCTCGTCCGGATAGATGCCGGGATTGTCGAGGATCGCCTTGTCGATATGCTGCTTGGCCGCGAGGTTGCCGGACGCATAGGACACGAAGTTCGAGTTCATGGCGGCGATTTCGGGCTTCATCATGAAATTGATGAACTCGTGCGCCTCGGCCACGTTCTTGGCATCGGCCGGAATCGCGAAGCTGTCGAACCACATCAGCGCGCCCTCGCGCGGGATGACGTAGCCGACCTCGACGCCGTTCTTGGCTTCCGCGGCGCGGTTCTTGGCCTGGATCATGTCGCCCGAATAGCCGACCGCCACGCAGATGTCGCCGTTGGCGAGCGCGTTGATGTATTCGGACGAGTGGAACTTCTGGATGTTGCCGCGGATGCGGAACAGGGCGTCGCCCGCCTTGTTCAGGTCCTCGGCGCGCTTGGAATCCGGGTTGAGGCCGAGATAGGCCAGCACGCCGGGGAAGAGGTCCTCGGGGCTGTCGAGCATGTAGATGCCGCAGGCCTTCAGCTTGGAGGCGATCTCCGGCTTCATCACCAGGTCCCAGGTGTTGAGCGGCATGTCGGCCCCGAGAATCTCCTTCACCTTCTTCACGTTGAGGCCGATGCCGGTGGTGCCCCACATGTAGTTGACGGCATATTGGTTGCCCGGGTCGAACACGCCGAGACGCTGCGTCACCTCCGGCCATTGGTTCGAGAGGTTCGGCAGCTGCGCCTTGTCGAGCTTCTGGAACACCTTGGCGCCGATCAGGCGCTGCAGGAACGGGCCCGAGGGCACCACGATGTCGTAGCCGGACTTGCCGGCCAGCAGCTTGGTCTCGACGATCTCGTTGTTGTCGTAGGTGTCGTAGACCACCTTGATGCCGGTCTGTTTCGTGAACTCGTCCAGCGCCTTCGGATCCACGTAATCGGACCAGTTGTAGACGTTGACCGCGCGCTCCTGGGCGGCGGCAGCGGCGGTGACAAGACCGAGGGTCAGAGCAACCGAAGCGAGAAGACGGAACATCAGGGGTGGGGCTCCTTGGGGTCAGAGTGCGAACGGTGGCAGGCTAGGAAATTCTCGAGAAAGAAACAATGTCCAAGTTGTTGGCAGGCCGGACGGATTTCAGGCGGCTCTCCTGATCGCCTTGGCCAGCCGCTCCAGCCCGGCATCGAGGGTCGCATCCTTCTTGGCGAAGCAGAAGCGCACCACGTTCTTGACCGCGCCCTCCGCATAGAAGGCCGAGACCGGGATCGCCGCGACCCCATGCTCCAGCACGAGGCGTCGGCAGAAGGCGACGTCGTCTGTCTCGCCCAGGGATGCAATGTCGATATTGACGAAATAGGTGCCCTGGCTCGGGATCACGTCGAAGCCCAGGGTCCGCAATCCATCGGTGAAGCGGTCGCGGCTGCGGGCGAAATTTTTGCGCATGCCCTCGAAATAGGCGTCGTCCTTGGCCAAGCCGTAGGCCACGGCATGCTGCAGGTTCGGCGCCGTCGTGAAGGCGAGGAACTGGTGCGACTTCGCCAGCACCTTCAGGATGTGGGGCGCCGCAGCCACGAAGCCGACCTTCCAGCCCGTGAGGCTGAAGATCTTGCCGGCCGAGCCGATCTTCACCGAGCGGTCGCGCATGCCCTCCAGCCCCAGGACCGGCTGGTGCTTGCGGCCGTCGAAGACCACGTGCTCCCAGACCTCGTCGGAAATCGCGATGGCGTCGAACTTCCGGCAGAATTCCGCAAGCAGGTTCAAATCCTCGTTCGAGAACACGGTCGCGGTCGGGTTGAGCGGGTTGTTGAACACCACTGCCTTGGTCTTGGGCGAGAAGGCCTTGGCGAGCGCTTCTTCGGTCAGGCGGAAATGCGGCGGCTGCAGGGTGACGAATTTCGGCACGCCGCCGGCCAGCCGCACGAGCGGCAGATAGGCGTCGTACATGGGCTCGAACAGCACCACCTCGTCGCCCGGCTCCACGATGCCGAGGATCGCGCCGGCGAGGGCTTCCGTCGCGCCCGATGTCACCATCACTTCGGTGTTCGCGTCGAGATCGACGCCCTGCCAATGCTTGTAATGGGTCGCGATGGCGGAGCGCAGTTCCGGGATGCCCATCATCGACGGATACTGGTTGTAGCCGTTGAGCACCGCATCCGCCGCCGCCCGCCGCACGTCCTCGGGGCCGGGATCGTCCGGAAAGCCCTGGCCGAGATTGATCGCCCCGGTCTCCCGGGCAAGGCTCGACATGACTTCGAAAACGGTGGTGGGCAGGTTGGCGAACAGTCGGTTCATGCCGCTCTCTCGTTGGTGATGGCCGTGGCGTCGAGGAGTTTCGTACCACGGAGCGAGCGTAGATCGAACCGGCTTTCTCAACAAACCAGGCTTTTGCGGCCCGCAGCTTGCTCTCAGTTCTTGGTCTTGCGCATCTTTCACGCAAAACCGGTTCCCACTTTTGCGTTCGATGCGCTAGCGCTCAACCACCACCCTGGTCCCCACGCTCACCTGCTCGTAAAGGTCGACGATGTCCTCGTTGAGCATGCGGATGCAGCCGTAGGACGCATAAGTTCCGATGGAGCTCGGGCGGTTGGTACCGTGGATGGCGTATTCGTCGAGATCGAGGGTCAGCGCCCGTGCGCCCATGGGGTTGTTCGGGGCGCCGCCGGGGATCACGTCGGGCAGGCGCGGGTTGTCGCGCTTGACCTCGGCGGGCGGGGCCCAGGCGGGGCGGACATATTTGCCGTCGATCCGCGCCTCGCCGAACCACTGCTTGCCGGGCTTGCCGACTGCCACCCGGTAGCGCAACGCGGTTCCGTCACCGCGCACGTAATAGAGCCGCCGCTCGCCGGTCTTGATCACGATGGTGCCGGGCGACACGCGCCCCTCGAAAGGCACGATCTCGCGGGCGGACGCGACCGTTGCGGTGAAAACGGTCCCGACGATGGCCACGATGGCGAATGCGGCGCGCGCACCCATGTCCCGAACCCTCCTGCGAGTGATGCACGAGGGTGAGACGCGAAAGATAAGGCTACGGTTCCGCGGGAGGGATGCACCAATGTCATCCCCGGCGAGCCGCAGACGAGGGAAGGGGATCCACGATCACGCGCAACGCTATGGATCCCCTTCCCGCACTTCGTGCGCCGGGGATGACAGCGTGGCGTCTCACCGTATCGGGATGGCCGGCACAAGGCCGGCCATGACGGGGAGGCCGGCGGCTCACGCCGCGCGCGTGCGCTTGTTCTGCCGGTTGTCGATCAGGTCGTCGACGACGCCGGGATCGGCGAGCGTCGAGGTGTCGCCGAGCGAGCCGAACTCGTCCTCGGCGATCTTGCGCAGGATGCGGCGCATGATCTTGCCCGAGCGGGTCTTCGGCAGGCCGGGGGCGAACTGGATCAGGTCCGGCGAGGCGATCGGGCCGATCTCCTTGCGCACCCAGGCCACCAGCTCCTTGCGCAGCTCCTCGGACGGTTCCTCGCCGGCCATCAGCGTCACATAGGCGTAGATGCCCTGGCCCTTGATGTCGTGCGGGTAGCCCACCACGGCGGCCTCCGAGACCTTCGGATGCGCCACGAGTGCGGATTCCACCTCCGCCGTGCCCATGCGGTGGCCGGACACGTTGATCACGTCGTCCACGCGACCGGTGATCCAGTAATAGCCGTCCGCATCGCGCCGGCAGCCGTCGCCGGTGAAGTATTTTCCGGGATAGGTCGAGAAGTAGGTCTGCACGAAGCGCTCATGGTCGCCATAGACCGTGCGCATCTGGCCCGGCCAGGAATCGGCGATCACGAGGTTGCCTTCGGTCGCGCCCTCCAGCACCTTGCCGTCCGCGTCCACGATCTGCGGCTTCACGCCGAAGAACGGCCGCGTGGCGGAGCCGGGCTTGAGCTTCGTGGCGCCGGGCAGCGGCGTGATCAGGATGCCGCCGGTTTCCGTCTGCCACCAGGTGTCGACGATCGGGCAGCGGTCGTCGCCGACCACGCGATGGTACCATTCCCAGGCTTCAGGATTGATCGGCTCGCCGACGCTGCCTAAGAGACGCAGCGACTTGCGCGAGGTCTTCTTCACCGGTTCCTCGCCCGCCTGCATGAGCGAGCGGATCGCCGTCGGCGCGGTGTAGAAGATGTTGACCTGGTGCTTGTCGATCACGTCCCAGAAGCGGGAGATCGTCGGATAGGTCGGCACGCCCTCGAACATCAGGGTCGTGGCGCCGTTCGCCAGCGGCCCGTAGACGATGTAGGAATGGCCCGTCACCCAACCCACGTCGGCGGTGCACCAATAGACGTCGCCGTCGTGGTAATCGAACACGTATTGGTGCGTCATCGCCGTGTAGACGAGATAGCCGCCCGTGGTGTGCAGCACGCCCTTCGGGGTGCCGGTGCTCCCCGAGGTGTAGAGGATGAAGAGCGGGTCCTCGGCGTTCATCTCCTCAACGGGGCACTCGTCGGAGACGATCTCGGCGGCCTCGTGGTAATAGACGTCCCGGCCCGGCACCATGTTGACGGGAGAACCCGTGCGGCGCACGACGAGCACGTGGTCGACCACGCCCGGCCCGACGGTCTCGAGCGCCGCGTCGACGTTCACCTTCAGCGGCACCTTGCGGCCGCCGCGCAGGCCCTCGTCGGCCGTGACGATGAAGGCGGATTTGGCGTCCTGGATGCGGCTGGCGAGCGAATCCGGCGAGAAGCCGCCGAACACCACCGAGTGGATGGCGCCGAGCCGCGCGCAAGCCAGCATGGCATAGGCCGCTTCCGGGATCATCGGCATGTAGATCGTCACCCGGTCGCCCTTGGCGACGCCGCGGTTGCGCATGATGTTGGCCATGCGGCAGACTTCGTCGTGCAGCTCGCGGTAGGTGATCTTCTTCGACTCGGACGGATCGTCGCCTTCCCAGATGATGGCGACCTGATCGCCCCGGGTGTGGAGATGCCGGTCGATGCAGTTATAGGCCACGTTGGTGACGCCGTCCTCGAACCAGCGGATCGCCACGTTGTCGGGGCCGAAATTGGTGTTCTTGATCCGGGTCGGCTGCTTGAACCAGTCGATGCGCCGGGCTTCCTCCGCCCAGAACGCCTCCGGGTCCCTGACCGAGGCCTCGTACTTCGCCCGGTAGCCCGCATCGTCCAGATAGGCCCGATGCCGCCACTCCGCCGGCACGTCGTAGATCTTCTCGTCCATGGCGCTTCTCCCAGATGCTCCCATGATGGATTTAGAGCTAGGTTTACGGAAGAAGAGAGGGGACGGGCAAGCCGAACGATGGTCGGACTTTGGTCGCTGCTTCTTTGGGGAATGAGAGCGGCGCCAAAGGTAATGTTTTCGAAACTATGTTGCAATAACCCGGATGGCGCCCTAACCTTTATTATCAAGATCAGGTGGGGCATGCGATTTGCCGTTTACTCTTTGATGGGTATCGTCAGTGGCGGCCTAATCGGTGCTGCTGGCGGATTCCTTGGTTGGCTTGAGTACGTCAGATTCAGGAAGGTCGACGGTGTGGCTGTTGCCCTCGGGGCCGCCTATTTCGGATTTTATCTCATGCTGATCCTAGGCACGTTTGGTGCCGCCATCGGCGTTTGGTGCGCGTGGCTGCAGCGCAAACAGAACCGCTCAGCAGCGACTTCTTAAACCCCGCCCATCCGGCACACGACGGCCCATTCGTCGTCCCGCTCCGCCGATCGGCGATTCGCTTTCCCCCCGATCCTAATCCTCGGGCTCGGGAAGCGGCTGTGCGAGACCTCCCGCGGTGCCGGTGCCGGTGTGGGGCGGGCTGATTTCGATCGCGGAGGGCAGCACCGGGATCGGGGCTTCAGCGGGGATCTCGAGTTGGTCCGGCGGCAGCACCGACCGCACGGCGGCCACGAGATCCGCCGGCCTGTACGGCTTGGGGATGAACAGCACGCCCGGGGGAAGCTCGCCCGGCCCGGGGCTCAGCCGGCCCGAGGTCACCACGATCCCGATATCGGGCCACGCCTGCCTCACCACCCGGGCCAGCGTGAAGCCATCCAGCGAACCGGGCATTTCCACGTCGGTCACGAGGGCTCGAACGTCGGCTGTCGCCTCGAGCACGATCAGGGCCTCATCGGCATCGACCGCCTCGACGACCTTGAAGCGGCCCTCGTCCCGAAGCACATCCGCGGCCAACATGCGAACGAGAGTCTCGTCCTCGACCAGGAGGACGACCGCCGGCTGCGGGCCGTCTCGATGGGTGTTCATGGTCAACCCTGTCTCTCCATCCGCACTCAGACAGGAGTGCTGGGGCGCTCAGGGCTGGGTGGCTTCACGCCAAAGCCTGCCGGGCGAACCACGGCGGCTGAACCTTTCTATAGTCTCCCATTGCGCTACGACATAGCGCAATCCCGCCGCGGCCCGAAAAACCTTCGGGATCTGATCGTCCGTGGTTTACGCGGCCTTGGCGCTCAGGATCCGTCCGACCCAGGCTCCGGCGTCTTCCGGCGTTCTGAACAGGGGCGCGTCCCGGACATTGCACTTGCCGAATCCGGCTTCCAGGTGCCACCAGCCCTTCTGCTCAGGGTCGTGATACGTCCCGTCGAGGCGCACGAACACGGCAGCGAGCTGACGATCCGCGAGGACGAGCATGCCATCGGTATCGTGACCGTCGATGAGCACCCGCATGGGTGCGAATGAGATGTCGAGGAGCAAAACCTTCTTCGTCCATATCGGGGCGAAGGTCAGCTGCGAAATGGCCTACACCCGGGAAAACAAGGCCGTCTTTATCGCTCATCCGGCCCGGACGGTCATTCAATCAGGTGTGGCGGGGCCGATAACACAGGTTGGTCCCGGTTGCGGCAAAGCAGCCGGGCGAAGGCGGGGGGGGGCGACGCGCAAAGTAATTCCCGAAAAGTAACATAGGTTTGCGACAGTCTCCCATTTGTGTGGAACTGTAATTCTATTATCAGCCAATGATTATGGGCGCTGGTGACTGAGAGATGCGATGTGCTCCCGCCTGCAAATGAGGGAGCGGCGTCATGCACTCACCCTTTCACCCTGACTACAATCCGATGATCCGCAAGATGGAGAGCGTCTTCGATCTCTCGGACGATGAGCGGCAGGCCCTGCAAGACTTGCCCATGCAGGTGGCGGTGATCAGGGCCGACCAGGACATCGTGCGCGAGGGGGATCGTCCCTCCCGGAGCTGCCTGATCCTGAGCGGCTTTGCCTGCGTCTACAAGATGACCGCGCAAGGCAAGCGCCAGATCGTCTCGTTCACCATCGCCGGCGACATTCCCGATCTCCAGAGCCTCCACCTGAAAGTGCTCGACAACAGCGTGGCCACGCTGAGCCCGTGCCGCGTGGGGTTCATCACCCATGAGGACCTGCACGACCTTTGCTCCCGCTATCCCCGCATCACGTCCGCCTTCTGGCGTGAGACCCTCATCGACGCGGCCATCTTTCGCGAATGGGTGATGAATGTCGGCCGGCGCGAAGGCGTGAGCCGCATGGCTCACGTCCTGTGCGAGCTGATCGTGCGCCTGAAGGCGGTGGGACTGGTCGATGATCATGCCTGCGACCTGCCGATCACCCAGAGCGAGTTCGCCGATGCGCTCGGCTTCACCACGGTCCACGTCAACCGGATTCTCCAGCAGATGCGGGCTGACAACCTGATCGACCTGAAGGGCGACCGGCTGAACGTTCCCGACTGGAGCAGGTTGAAGGAAGTGGGTGAGTTCGATCCGACCTATCTTCACCTGGACAATGATCAGGCTGCCGCATGACCCTCATCCTTCAGCCGTTGCGTGTTGCGACAGAATTCGACGAAGAAGGCGCTCTGGTTCTCGATGAGAAACGGCGGCTGGTGGCCGTCCTGGTTCATCTCTCGGACAAAAACGAGGTCGCTCCCGGACAATGGTACCTGGAGGCGGGCTTCGGCCCCGTCCAGGGAGTCGCACCGCCGACTTTCGCCGATCTGGACATGGCCCAGAACTGGATCCGCCGGCGTCTCGCGAGTTCATGATGGCGTCTTCAGGCTGACCGCGCTTCCGGTTCCGGACACTCCGATGCGGGAGTGGAGGCGCTACAATCCGCCCATCCGGCACACGATGGCCCATTCCTCGTCCGTCACCAGCTGCACCGAGAGGCGGGAATTGTTGACCAGGATCATCTTTTCGAGGCCCGGCTCCTTCTTGATCTCATCGAGAGTCATCGGGCGCTTGAACGGCTTCACGGCCTTGATGTCCACCATGCCGAACTTGCCCGTCTCGTCCGTGTGGTCGGGGTAATATTCCCGGATCACCTCGACGATGCCGACGACGGCCTTGCCTTCGTTCGAGTGATAGAAGAAGCCCTGCTCGCCCTTTTTCATCGCCATCAGGTTCTGCTTGGCGACATGGTTGCGCACGCCGTTCCAGTGGGTGCCTTTCGCGCCCTCTGCAACCTGCTGGTCCCAGGACCAGACGGAGGGTTCGGACTTATAGAGCCAGTGGGCCATGATTTGCTTACCCCTTCGGTTGCAGCGCGAAATCTTCTACGGGTTTCGCTTCAATGCTCGGATTTGATCGGCCGGTTCATCAGCGCGTCGACCGCCTGATCGAGGCTCCACGCGCCGGACAGGACCTGCTCGACCGCTTCCGCGATCGGCATGTCGACGTTTTTCGCCCGCGCCAGCGCCACGAGAGCGCTCGCGGTGGCGGCGCCTTCCACCAGCTTGCCGCCGGCGGCTTCCTCGACGCTCATGCCCTGGCCGAGGCGCTGGCCGAAGGCGAAGTTGCGGGAATGGGCCGACGAGCAGGTGAGCACCAGGTCGCCGAGGCCTGAGAGCCCCATCAGGGTCTCGGCCTTAGCCCCATAGGCGCGGGCGAAGCGCAGGAGCTCCGCGAAGCCGCGGGCGATGAGAGCCGCCTTGGCGCTCTCGCCGAGACCTTTTCCGGCCACGGCCCCGCAGGCGATGGCGAGCACGTTCTTGGCCGCCCCGCCGATCTCGACGCCGCGCAGATCGGTGCGGTGATAGACGCGAAGGGTCGGGCCTGACAGCGCGGTCGCAAGCTCCTCGGCGAGGGCCGCATTCCGGCAGGCCAGCGTCACGGCGGTGGGCAGGCCGCGCGCCACGTCGTCGGCGAAGCTGGGACCCGAGAGCACCCCGACGGGCGCGCCGGGGCGCACGGCCTCCACGACGTCGCAGAGAAAAGCCCTGCTCTCCCGCTCGATCCCCTTGGCGCAGAGCACCAGGGGCGTTGCAGGCGGCAACACGGACGCCAAAGCCGCGCTCATCTCGCGCGTGGTCTGCGCGGGCGTGACGAGCAGCACGGCGCGAGCGGACGCGAGATCGGCGAGATCGGCGGTCGGCCGGATGCGGTCATGAAGTTTCACGCCGGGCAGGAACCGCTCGTTGGCGCGCGCCGCCGCCAGGGCCGCCGCATGCTCGGGCGAGCGCATCCAGAGCACCACGTCGTTGCCTGCGATGGCTGCGGCATTAGCGAGCGCCGTTCCCCAGGCGCCGGCTCCGGCGATGCCGATGGTTTGGGCATGCGTGGTCATGTCATGCTCCGGTTCACTTCTCCCAAAGAGCGAAGTGATGAGCTCTCCGATTCCACCCCCTCCACGTCATCACCGGCCTTGTGCCGGTGATCCCGATACTGTTGAGCGCTGCGCTTCACCTGATCGGGATGGCCGGCACAAGGCCGGCCATGACGGCAGAGGGAGCCGCCCGATTGAGAGAGGGGATGAGCACTCCAATTGCCCATGTCACGCCTTCGCCCCAGCCTCGTCGCGACTCGTGTCCAAGGGCCAGCGGGCGCGGGCGGGGGCGGTGATGTCGTCGATGAGGCCGAGACGCATGCGCTCCAGGCCCGCCCAGGCGATCATGGCGCCGTTGTCGCCGCACAGCGCGAGCGGCGGCGCCACGAGCTTGAGGCCGGCTTCGACCGCGAGGCGCTGCAGTCCCTGGCGCATGCCCTGGTTGGCCGCGACGCCGCCCGCCACCACGAGCGCAGTCGGATGGCCGGCGATCTCGCGGAAGGCGCGAAGACCGACGCGGGTGCGGTCCACCACCACGTCGACGATGGCGGCCTGGAAGCTGGCGCAGAGATCGGCGATGTCGCTGGCGGTCAGCGGCGCGATCTTCTCCGCCTCGATCCGCACCGCGGTCTTGAGGCCGGAGAGTGAGAAATTCGGCTCCGCCCGTCCCTGCATCGGGCGCGGGAAGGCGAAGCGCTCCGGGTTGCCCTTCGCGGCCTCCTGCTCCACATGCGGGCCGCCCGGATAGGGGAGGCCGAGCATCTTGGCGACCTTGTCGAAGGCCTCGCCGATGGCGTCGTCGATGGTGGTGCCGAGCCGCACGTAATCGCCGACGCCGCGCACGGCCACGAGCTGGGTGTGGCCGCCGGAGGCGAGGAGCAGCAGGTAGGGGAAGCCGATGCCGTCGGTCAGCCGCGCGGTGAGCGCATGGGCTTCGAGGTGATTGACGGCCATCAGGGGCTTGCGGGTCACGAGCGAGATGGCCTTGGCGGTGGTCAGCCCCACCAGCACGCCGCCGATGAGGCCGGGACCCGCCGCCACGGCGATGCCGTCGAGGTCCTTCATCGAACAATTCGCGCTCTTGAGCGCGCGCGCCACGAGCCGGTCGATCACCTCCACATGGGCGCGTGCGGCGATCTCCGGCACGACGCCGCCATAGCGGGCGTGTTCGGCGATCTGGCTCAGCACCTCGTTGGAGAGGATCTCGCCGCGTCCGTCGAAGCCGACGCCGACCACGGCGGCCGCGGTCTCGTCGCAGGTGGTCTCGATGCCTAGAATGCGCATGATCGTGGGCCGCTCGATTAAGGTGTTGTCCGGGCTTCCGGCCCGGCGCTCCTCCCCCTATAGTCCGCCGCGCCGCACAAGATCAAACGTGATCAAACGCGGATGTTGTTTTTGGATTGTCTGAGGAAATACCAACCTCATCCTGAGGAGGTCGCGCAGCGACCGTCTCGAAGGAGGATCCAGTGCTCTCTGGAGGCGCCTCGCCCTTCGAGACGCTTCGCTCCTCAGGATGAGGCTTAAGGGTGAGCATCGGACATATTGAACAGGAGACCTCAGGCAGAATGGCCTCATCACCCACCCTGGTCATCGGTACGCGAGGAAGCCCGCTGGCTCTCGCTCAGGCCCACGAGACGCAAGACAGGCTGGTCGCCGCCCATGGCTGGACCGTGGAGCATCTGCCCCTGTCGATCATCAAGACCACGGGCGACGCCATTCAGGACCGGCCCCTGTCGGAGGCCGGCGGCAAGGGGCTCTTCACCAAGGAGCTCGACATCGCGCTCCTCGACGGTTCCATCGACCTCGCGGTCCATTCCGCCAAGGACCTGCCGACGGCCCTGCCGGAAGGGATCGTCATCGCGGGTTTCCTGCCACGCGAGGACGTGCGCGACGCCTTCATCAGCCACCGCTACAGGAGTTTGAACGACCTGCCGCAAGGCGCCGTCGTCGGCTCCGCTTCCTTGAGGCGCCAAGCTCAAGTTCGCCGCCTGCGGCCGGACCTCCAGGTAACGCTTCTGCGCGGCAACGTGCAGACCCGGCTCGCCAAGCTCGAACGCGGCGAGGTCGACGCCACGCTGCTCGCCATGGCGGGGTTGCGCCGTCTCGGGCTCACCGATCACGTGACCACCGTTCTCGAAACGGACGATTTCCTCCCGGCCGTGGGGCAGGGCGCCATCGCGGTCGCGATCCGCGCCGGGGACGAGCGGGTGCGCGAGGCGCTCGCGCCCATCCTCGACGCGCCGACCGGCCATGCGCTCGCGGCCGAGCGGGCCTTCCTCACCATTCTCGACGGCTCCTGCCGCACGCCCATCGCGGGCCATGCGCGGCTGATCGGCCACGACCTCGAAATCCGCGGCCTCGTGCTGCGTCCCGACGGCTCCGAGTGCCTGGAGGTGATCCGTCGCGGCTCGCCGGACGACGCGGCGGCGCTCGGGCGCGAAGCCGGATCGGAGCTGCGCTCCCGCATGCCGCCCGACTTCCTGAAAGCGTGATGCGGATCCTCGTCACCCGCTCGGCCCCGGACGCGGAGCGCACCGCCGAGCGGCTGGCGGCGCTTGGGTTCGAAGCGTGCCAAGCGCCCGTCACCCGGATCGTCCCGACGAGCGATCCCGCGCCGGACGCGCCCTACGATGCCCTCATCGTGACCAGCGCCCACGCGGCGGATGCCCTCACGGCCCTGGACCGGCAAAAGCCTGTCTTCGCCGTGGGCGAGCGCACGGCCGAAATGGTGCGCGCCAAAGGGTTCGCCCGGGTGACAGTGGCGGACGGCGACGCGGTGTCCCTGTCGCGGCTGATTCGCGCGAACCTGCCGCCGGGCCTTGCTCTTCTCCACGTGACCGCCCGGCATCACAAGGAGGAGCCGGCGGCGTCCCTGCGCGGGGCAGGGTTCACCGTGCTGCAATGGGAGGCCTATGAGGCGAAGGCCGTCGGGGCGCTGCCCGACGCCGCTGTCGAGGCCCTGCGCACTGGCCAAATCGGCGCCGCGCTCCATTATTCACGGCGGAGCGCGGATCTCGTCGTCCGGCTGGTCAGGGAGGCGGGACTGGCCTCGACCCTCCGGGCATTTCCGCATCTCTGCCTGTCGGCCGATGTGGCTGTGCCCCTGAACGCGGCCGGCGCAGAGGTCCGCGCGGCGGAAGACCCTTCCGAGGATGCGCTTCTCAAGTGCCTCGATTCGCTGCGATGAGGCCCGCCGCCACGTCGTTTACGATTCCGGCACGGACGGGCGGTAGGAAGCTTTGCCATACGGGGAGGATCGTGGTCCGATGGGCCGTTCATTTGTTCAGGATTTGCCGCAGGAGGGAACGAAACGCTGCGCCCAAGCTTGCCTCAATTGCATTTCACACTGACCTTTTGAAGATCTCGCGCCTGAAGCGACCCGAGCAAGAGTGACCCGTGACCCATTCATCTGATCCCCGACGCCCGAAATCGTCCCGCAAGAAGCCCTCGCGCGAGCCGGCGACCATCGACCTGAAAGCGACCGTGATCGACGAAGGCGCCGCCCCGGCCACCAGCCCGGGCGCCGAGGCCCAGGACACATTAGGTCAGGAGACCTTTGGGCCGGACACGCTGGGCCAGGACACCCTGGGTCACGCAACCCTCGGACCGGAGACCCTTGGACCGGACACTGTCGCGACCGAGGCCCCGGAGGCGAAGCCAGACGAGACCATTCCGGCCGGCAGCGAGCCCCCGGCCGAGGACCTGGTGGCCTCGCCGGAAGCCACGCTCGATTCGGGGGTGGGCACCGATACGCTTCCGTCCGGAGCCTTCGTCGACGAGCCTGGAAGGCAGGATGCCATTTCATCTGGCAGCTCCTATCAGGAGCCTCCCACATCGCAGGCGCGCGAAGAGGCCGTACCGCCGCGTCCGGTTCCCGAGCGGCGCGGCTCCGCCGGCGCCCTGATCGGTTCCGGCCTGCTCGGCGGCCTCATCGGCGCGGGGCTACTCTATGGATTGCAGTCCTGGCAGGGCTCGCCGACTCAGGAGGATCCACGGATCGCACAACTGGAGCAGCGCGTGAACGCCTTGCGGCAGCAGCCGGCGCCCTCCGGGCAGCCGCAGGGGAATGTCCAAGCCCTGGCCGAGCGTCTCCAGGCGCTCGAAGCGGCCCGAGGCGATCTGGACCAGCGGCTCCAGGCGATCCAGGACACGGCCCGGCAGGCGGCGAGCCAGGCCCAGGAGGCCCTGAACCGTCCCGCGCCCGAAGCGCCGCAGCCCCCACCCCAGAACGATGCCGCGCTCACCGACCTGTCCAACCGGCTGAACGAGCTGTCCAATGGCCTGTCCGGCCGCCTGTCGGGCCTGGAGGAGCAGGTCCGGACGAACGCCCAGAGCGCAACGAATGCCGCCAATGCGGCGCAGCAACTCGATGGCCGCATCGCGGATCTCGACCGGCGTCTCGCCGACCAGGACCGCCGGTTCGGCGAGGCGGAGAGGCGCTTTTCCGAGACCGAGCGCCGTTTCGCGGATGCCGACCGCCGGTTTTCCGAGCAGGAGCAACGCCTGGCAACCCTGTCGCAGCAGGCGGCGGAGAACACACGGAATGCCGAGGCCGCAAGCCAGACCGGGACCAAGGTGGTTCTCGCCGGACGCCTGAATGACGCCCTGAACAGCGGAACGCCCTATGCCGACGTGCTCGATGGCGTGAAGAAGGCCGGGGCCGACGCGGGCCGCATCGCTCCCCTGGAGCCCTTTGCCCAGCAGGGCGCTCCGACGGCGGCGGCGCTCGCCCGCAGCTTCGACCCGGTGGAAACGGCGATCCTGCGCGAAAGCCGCGGCCCGACAAACAGCTGGTCCGACCGGCTTCTGCGCATGGCCGACCGGGTGGTGACGGTCAAGCCGGTGAACGAACAGGGCACCACCGGCGTTTCGGCTCTCGTCGTCCGCATCCGGCAGGCCCTGGAGCGCGGCGACGTGGTGGAAGCCGCCGCCGCCTGGGACGCCCTGCCCGAGCCGTCGCGGCGGCTCTCCGAGGACTGGGGCCGGCAGGTCAAGGCGGTCGCCGAGGCGCATCGCGCCGCGCAGGCGATCAGCTCGGACGCCCTCGCCACCCTCAACCGTACGACGCAATAAAAGGATCTGCCCCGCATGTGGCGCGCTCTTGTTTTCATCGGTCTTCTCTGCGTCGCGGCCTTCGGTGCGGTCTGGCTGGCCGACAGGCCGGGGACGGTCCTGATCACTTTCGGCGGTTACGAGATCCAGATGTCGGTGGCGGTGGCGGCCATCGCCCTGGCGGGTCTCGCCTTGGCCCTGGCCCTTCTGTGGTCCCTGGTGACCGGCCTCATCCAGCTTCCCTCCCGTCTGACCTTCGCCTCGCGGGCGCGCCGCCGCTCGCGCGGCTATCAGGCCGTCTCCAGGGGCATGGTGGCGGTCGGCGCCGGCGACACCATCGCGGCCCGCCGCTACGCCAACGAGGCGGAGCGCCTTCTGGGCAAGGAGCCTCTGACGCTTCTGCTCAAGGCGCAGGCCGCCCAGGTGTCCGGCAACAGGGAGGTGGCCGAAGCCGCCTTCCTGCAGATGATGGACGAGGATGAGACCCGGGTTCTCGGCCTGCGCGGCCTCTTCGTCGAAGCCCGCCGCCGGGGCGATGCGGCCTCCGCACATCAATATGCCTCCGAGGCCGTGCGCCTGGCGCCGGCGGCCGCCTGGGCGAGCGACGCGGTCCTCGAAGCCCGCTGCGCCGATGGGGATTGGCGTGGGGCCCTGGAAACCGTGGAGCGGCGGACGTCGCTCGGTCTTCTCGACAAGAAGACCGCCAGGCGCCACCGGGCCGTCCTGCTCACGGCCGACGCTCTGGAGCGGGTGGATCGCGATCCCGACGGCGCGCTGCGAAGCGCCCAGGATGCGGTGAAGCTCGCGCCCGATCTCGTGCCCGCTGCCGCGCTGGCCGGCCGCCTGCTCTCGCGCAAGGGGGATCTTCGCAGGGCCGCCAAGGTGGTGGAGACAGCCTGGCGCAGCCTGCCGCATCCGGATCTGGCGGATGTCTACCTGAACCTGCGTCCGGGCGATTCGGGCCTCGACCGTCTCAAGCGCGCCGAAACCCTTTCCCGCCTCTCCGGCGGGGCGCCCGAGGGCCGGCTCGCCGTGGCGCGTTCCGCCCTCGAGGCCCGGGAGTTCGACCGGGCCCGCGACGCCCTGGAGCCCCTGCTGCAGGACCGGCCGAGCATGCGGGTGTGCCTGCTCATGTCCGACCTGGAGCAGGCCGAGCACGGCTCCACCGGCAGGGGACGCGAATGGCTCGCCCGCGCGACCCGTGCGCCGCGCGACCCGGCCTGGATCGCCGATGGGATCGTGTCCGACCACTGGGCGCCGATTTCGCCGGTCACGGGCCGTCTCGACGCCTTCGTCTGGCAGGCGCCTCCGGATGTGCTGATCGCGCCCGAACTCACCCTGCACGACGACGTGACGGCGGATCTCGACGACGAGGTCAAGGTGTTGCCCATCGTGCCCGCGGAAGAACCCGCTCCGGCCCCTGTGAGCGAGCCCGCTCCCGCCTCCGAGCCCGTGCCGGCAGCGACCGGGGCCGAGGCCGTCGTCGCCGGGCCGGTCAAGGAAGAGGCCAAGGAGGAAACCCCCGTTCCTCAGCCCGAACCTGTGGTTTTCCCGGCCACGCCGCCCGATGTGCCCAAGCCCAAGGAGCAGGCGTCCGCACGCCGCAGCGTTTTTTCTGTCTGGTAGGTCATTCCGGCCTTTCCCTCCCTTGCCAAGCGGCGGGGGAGGGGGTAAGAGGGCGACCTCTCGGATCGCAGAGTTGCGATGCCGCAATAGCTCAGCTGGTAGAGCACCTCATTCGTAATGAGGGGGTCGGGGGTTCGAATCCCTCTTGCGGCACCATTTTCTTCCTTGAATAACAAGGGCTTGGAAGTGGGTTGCCCTAGCGGCAAGTTGTAGTTATGGGGTTGGGGAAACACCGGGGAAGCACAACAGAATCGTGCTGCCCTGTCAGATCGGGGCCATAGCTCAGCTGGGAGAGCGCTTGCATGGCATGCAAGAGGTCGGCGGTTCGATCCCGCCTGGCTCCACCAAATCTGACGAGGTGCAAGTCTGACGAGTTGACGGAGCGTGCGGGTGTAGCTCAGGGGTAGAGCACAACCTTGCCAAGGTTGGGGTCGAGGGTTCGAATCCCTTCGCCCGCTCCAATTTCAAAAGGCCGCCTTCGGGCGGCTTTTTTGTTTTCAGCCATTTACGCGCAGCTGGAGGAGCTGACGAGCGAACACACTCGTCCATAGCGTAGCTTTGTTGGGGATAAGCCTGGCCGGAAATCGACGTTCGTGAGGGATGAGCGTTACAGTCCCAGGAAGCTAATACTGCAACATCAAACAGGCCATGGTAAAGCTTTATAATAACAGTGCTGGAGCGCCCCGCGACATTGCATTAACCCACCAAGTTATTCGAGGAGACGCTGCTACCGTTTTGGCGTCGTTGCCAACAGCAAGTGTCGATATGTGCATGACGTCGCCTCCTTATTGGGGGCACAGGGAATATGACTCTCCCGGCATAGGGCACGAGGCTTCGTACGAAGGTTATGTTATAAATCTTCTACGTGTAATGGCTGAGGTGAAACGCGTCCTTAAACCCGAAGGTTCGCTCTGGTTGAATTTGGGTGATACCTATGTGGATAAACACTTGCTGGGTCTGCCATGGCGCGTAGCAATCAAATTGACTGATGAAGGTAATTGGATTTTACGCAATGATGTGATCTGGAACAAAGTAAAGGGCTCACCTGATACTGCTCGCGACAAGCTAAGGACTGTCCATGAGCATGTTTTTCACTTCGTAAAGCAAAAATCGTACTACTACGATGTCGATGCGATCAGAGCAAACCCAAAGGAGAGCAATGTAATCAATGGCTCTGTCGTATCAGCGACCGGAGTTTCTGGTATCCGATACAAGCGTCAAATCGAGCTTTCTACGGCTCTCACTCCAGCCGAGAAGGTCGAGGCCTTGAAGGCCCTCAATCTTATGCTCGAAGAGGTTAGGGCGAAGCGAATCGCAGATTTCAGAATGATAATCCGAGGTCAGCAGCGTACGACACATTCTAACAGCGCTAAGGTATCGGGCCGCGCTAGAGAAATTCGGGATAAAGGCTTTTGCTTCCTAAAGTATCATCCGAACGGGAGCAAGCCGTCTGATGTTTGGGATATCCTCCCTGAGCGGACGCGCCGTAATGATGTTCACTTTGCGCCGTACCCCGCCGATCTTTGCAGGATTCCAATTCTCGCAACCTGCCCAAAGGATGGAGTGGTTTTAGACCCATTCTGCGGAACCGGTACGACTCTTGCTGTAGCGAAGGCACTAGGACGAAGCGCCATCGGTATCGACGTCTCAGAGGGTTATGTTGATCTTGCTCGTCGGCGCTTAAGCGACGTCCCTACGAATTCCTCATGACACATACGCCCACGCCGACCGCAAATGCTTACGTCACCTCAAAATAAAGATCGGAGCCCTTCAGCTGGTCTATGGACGAAGTCGAGTATGATTTACTGATCCTACCACCCAAAAAATGCACTCCTTCTATAGGCCAATACCAAAATTTGAAGCTCTATTATAGAAGCTCATCAGCGATGCTTGTAGATTTTGACAGGCGCGAAGCAGGAATATTCTGGAAGAACGATGATCAAAGAGACAGAAGACTACAAAACAGGATCTTTCACCTTCAGCCTCGTCACACAAGGTAAATACCGATTTTATAGCCTGACGATGTTCTCCGACATTCTCGCGCGGACATGCTTTGTCTCGACGCGCAACGAAGACCCAAGAGAAGGTTTTCAGAGAGTCCTTGATAAAAGTCGAGCTGAGCAAATCGCAAGTTATATAGATAATGGCGAAGCATCGATTCCCAGCGCCATTGTTCTATCCGCCCAACCTGAGGCAGAACTTACGATCAAGCCTGGAGGTAGAGCATTAACGTTCAGGCAGCACCCAAAAGCGTTTTTGATACTGGACGGACAACACAGGGTATACGGGTTCAGTCTCGCTAAGTCGCATCTGCGCGTTCCAGTCATTATATTTAATGGCCTGACACGCCGCGAAGAGACCAGACTCTTTATCGATATCAATACTAAGCAACGGCCGGTTCCCAACGAGTTGCTTTTAGATATCAAACATCTCGCTGACATTGAAACGAGTGAGGAGACGATTCTTCGAGATGTGTTCGACATGTTCAATGCCGAACCGGAGAGCGTCCTCCGCGGGCTTTTGTCTCCAAATGAGAAGGCGCGGGGAAAGCTCTCTCGCGTCTCATTCAATGCAGGCATTAAACCGATTTTGCCCCTGCTAGCAGGTCGCGATGCTGAAGAGCTATTCTCGATCTTGAACGGCTATGTAACTGCATTCGCAGCAGGGCTCGAAGATCTAAGATACAGAGAACTCCTCATTACACCCCTCGGCTTTAAGGGAATAATGGCCTTCTTCCCAGAAGTTGCGTCGCGGGTCAAAGACCGCTTTCGGAGTGAATATACCTCAGATAACTTTGCGGATGTACTAAATGATGTTTTCCGCAATGTGACAAAGCAGCAACTCTCATCTGCTAAGGGCTCACACAAGCCGATTCATGAAGCTCTATCGAAAGCGCTCTCAAAGAGCTTTTCTCTTTAAATAGTCACGCGAATGTCGAAGACACAGGACGTCCTGCGCCCATATTGGCTAAAGGGCATAAACGAAATCTCATCTCCGACCGCGCAATCTCTCAAAGGTTGGCTTTCAGCTCAGCAGTACGTGGTGCAAACAATAGACCCTGGATCTGGCAGAATAGAGATATTTACTGGCGATCCAGCAGCAGTATCTAGATCGTTCGCACATGACATTGACAGATTTTCATCTGCTGTACTGGAAACAGTCATCGGAATTGTCAATGTGAGCGAGCTTCCAGGCTCTTACGCATGGTCATTGATTAGGTGCTATTACGCTGCATTCTATGCCGCTCATGCGATTGGGAGAATTTTTGGAGAAAGCGTATCTCGCATTGATATAAAGCAAGTTCAAGCTCTGCAAGCCGCCGCCACTTCGAGTGGTATTGTTGACGGTGTAAGTACGATATCAGATATCTTGTACAAATTCAGGTTTGATCCAGATAGTCAGATTCTCATTGGGGAGCGACTGTCCAAGGATGGCCCACACGTTGAAACTTGGAAGCATTTTGAGAAAATGCTGGCAGATATACAGAATAGGATACTACAATCCCCAACAGGAATAACCTCAGACAAGCAGCAGGTTGTGGCCCTATTGCAGATTATTCGAGACATACTAACCACCAATACTGCCAAGCGAGCAAATTGGCTTTCTACTGTACGCAACGACATAAATTACAGACACGAGTATGGCGCTTGGTATCCACATGGAAAAGGCAAACACTGGGGTGAAATAGATACTTTGTTTCGAGGAATGCTGGCCGATCCTCTCACATTACAGGACGCCCCTGAGCGCAAAGACATCAATCGGTTTGCGAAAGGCTGCGTATTGCTAATAGCAGTGCTCGTAGATGTCTTGAAGGATATCTCAGCTAGGCACCCGGCCAATGCTTCTTTTCTAAAGCAGAAGGCAAATCGTGTGCTCGCTACAATGGTACCCCAAAATTGATTTGTCTGAATTCCTGTGCCGCAGTTTTCCAGCGGAATGTATGGACTGCCATATAATGTAGGGATGATCACAAATTTCGTGGCGCGCATTCATAAGCCAAATTTCAAAGTAATAACAACCAGTTGGGGGCAAAGAAAGTGTTGTGTCCATTATGTGGCTAGCCGTCAAAAACAGCCATTCGCTCAAAAGCGTTCAACTTTATAGGCTGGATCAATCTTGGAGACTTTTGATCTTTCTGCTTAATGGTCCCGGCGATCCTCACCCTCCGTTAGGAATTATCTGCTCAAGCTCGACGTAGAGAACGTTTAAGCCGAGCCATGACCCCTGAAGCCTTTATCTCCAAGTGGAAAGCCGCCGACTTGAAAGAGCGCTCGGCCGCCCAAGAGCATTTTATTGACCTTTGCCACATGCTCGGTGAGCCGACGCCGGCCGAGGTCGACCCAAAAGGAGAGTGGTACTGTTTCGAGCGCGGCGCCACGAAAACCACTGGGGGCAAGGGATGGGCTGACGTCTGGAAACGCGGTCACTTCGGTTGGGAATATAAGGGCCGAGGAAAGGACCTTAATGCCGCCTTTTCTCAGCTTCAGCAGTACGCAATTGCTCTCGAAAACCCGCCGCTCTTAGTCGTATGCGACCTTGATCGGTTTCGGATTCATACGAATTGGAACAACACGGTCAGCGCCGTCCATGAAATCGCCTTGGACGATATTCGAGAGCCTGCCGCGCGAAAAAAGCTGAAGGCGGTTCTATCGAATCCTGAACAACTGCGCCCCGGCCAGACACGAAAAGCTCTAACTGAGAAGGCCGCTGCCGATTTCGCACGGCTCGCTCAGCGGCTTCGTGATCGGGGGCATACGCCTGAGACGGTTGCCCACTTCATCAACCGTCTCGTTTTTTGCATGTTCGCTGAGGACATTGGGCTTCTCCCGAACAAGATGTTCGCCCGTATGCTCGACCATGCGAAGACTAGGCCAAATGACTTCGCTGCGATGGCGAAGGCACTATTCGGGGCGATGCGCTCAGGCGGTATGGTCGGTTTCGAGGCCGTCGAGTGGTTCAACGGCGGCTTGTTCGACGACGACACGGCTCTTGGGCTTGATAAGGAAGAGATCGAGCTTGCGTTGCGTGTCGCGGCGCTCGACTGGGCCGAAATTGACCCGACAATCTTCGGCACACTATTTGAGCGGGGCCTCGACCCTGACAAGCGATCGCAACTCGGCGCTCATTATACCGACCGCGATAAAATCATGATGATTATCGAGCCGGTAATCGTGCGGCCGCTGGTTGCGGAGTGGGAGGTCGCGAAAAAATCTGTTTCTGAGGCCCTCAAGCGGGCGAAGACGCTGAAAGCGGCAAGTGCGCGCACAAAGGCCGAGAACGGCGCCCTGAGCCTCTACAGGACTTTTCTCGACCGCTTGCGGTCTTTCACTGTGCTCGACCCAGCCTGCGGTTCAGGCAATTTCCTTTATTTGGCACTCCTCGCTCTGAAGGACCTCGAAAACCGGGTGATGATCGAGGCTGAGGCATTGGGGCTTCAGCGGGAGTTTCCAGCGATTGGACCGGCTTCGGTTAAAGGATTAGAAATCAATCCTTATGCGGCTGAGCTCGCACGCGTAACCGTCTGGATCGGCGAAATTCAATGGATGCGTCGTAACGGCTTTGATGTCTCGAAAAACCCAATTCTGAAACCGCTCCAGACGATCGAGTGCCGCGATGCACTCATGAATTCGGACGGGTCGGAGGCGGTGTGGCCAGATGCAGATGCTATCATAGGAAATCCGCCCTTTCTTGGGCCATCACCAATGCTAGCTGCGTTGGGTAACTCTTACATAGTGGCTCTTCGAAAGGCATACGGCGATCGTGTGCCGGGCATGGCGGACCTAGTAATGTTTTGGTTCGAGAAAGCTCGCGCGAAGGTTCAGAGCGAGGAAGCTGACCGGGTTGGCTTTGTAGCTACCAATTCAATCCGGGGAGGAGGTAGCAGAGTAGTTTTAGACCGTATCGGACGAACCGCTACATTTACCGATGTCTGGGCTGATGAGCCGTGGGTGCTTGATGGCGCGGCGGTTCGTGTTTCAATCGTTTGCTTTTCAAGATTCGGAAGTGTTTCCCAGCCCAATTTGAACGGCCAGCCCGTGAGTAAAATCAATACGGATCTAAGTGCTGGAGCCGTAGACCTAACAACAGCTGTACGCCTATTGGAGAATCGGCAGGTCGCATTCATCGGGACGCAGAAGAATGGGAAGTTCGAGGTAATGGGTGAGATCGCTCGGGTTTGGCTCTTGCGGCACCTGAATCCTAATGGTCGTAGCAACGCTGACGTCGTACGCCCATGGGTAAACGGGATGGATATAACACGTCGTCCGTCAGATACCTGGATCGTCGACTTCAATGACATGCACGAAAATGAAGCAGCCCTATACGAGATGCCTTTCGAGTATGTTCGTCAGGTCGTGAAGCCAACACGGGATGGAGTTCGCCGTGAGCGGAGGCGGCTCAACTGGTGGCAACATGGCGAACCCGCGCCTGGCGTCAAACTGGCTATTAGGCCGCTAAGTCGCTTCATAGCAACTGCTCGGGTAGCGAAACACCGCATATTTGTGTGGCTTAACCCAACAACGACGCCTGACTGCCAAGTGGTATCCATAGCGCGAGATGATGACTGTACGTTCGGGATATTGCATTCGCGTTTCCATGAGGCATGGTCACTTCGCTTAGGGACAAGCCTAGAAGATCGTCCTCGCTACACGCCAACGACAACCTTTGAGACCTTCCCGTTTCCAATTGGACTAACGCCTGACTTACCTTCATCTAATTACCGAAACGACCCAAGAGCGATGCGTATTGCGGCAGCAGCCAAGCGTCTAGATGAACTTCGCCGCAATTGGCTCAATCCGGCCGATCTAGTTTATATCGAGCCTGAAGTGGTTGCAGATTTTCCAGACCGTGTTCTGCCAAAAAATGCCAGTGCTGCCGCCGTACTTAAAGCACTTACACTGACGAACCTATACAACGAGCGTCCAACTTGGCTCGCGAACGCTCATGCCGAGCTAGACCGAGCCGTTGCCGCCGCTTACGGGTGGCCTGAGGACATCTCGACCGAAGACGCGCTCTCACGGCTTCTCGAGCTGAACCGAGCCAGAGCGGGAAGCGGATCTTACGAGGTGGAAGAGGATGGTCGCGAGGTCGCCTGACGACGATGCGCAGGGAAGGCTCACGCCATTTTCCGCCTCCGCAGAGCCATAAGTTCGGACTGAAGGTCAATCTCTCCTCTCGTGATCCTACGGACGATTGATCGAAAAAGGCCACCAGCATTTTGAATTCGGCTCCTGCCGCTGGAAACGTCATCTTCGTAGAGCTGTAAGACAAAAATTACGGCTGTTGCTGCTGAGAGCGCCCCAATTGCTCTTACAGCTTCATCCCAAGCGCTCGGGTGAGCCCCTAAGGATGCTCGCAAGAACATGCCAGCCGAAACAATATCGGCAGCACTTCTGATTTGATGCCCAAAGCCGGCTGCTACAGGGCAGGCCTCTGCTATGAGGACAGGCGAGAATGCCTCCTTAGGGAGGTCGGGCGGAGAAGTGCCGGTCTCCTTGTTGCAAGGCTCATTAGTAAGTCCATTCTCTGCTTCAATGTGCCGGCATTTCGTGCCGTCACAGCCTGCCTTGTAGAAGGTTTCCTCGGCGAAATTTCTAGCCTCCGTCCATGCTTCGAGCAGGCCCTCGGGTAATGGAGTGCCGGAGCGTCTAGGGGTCCGAGCCTTAAGGGCTTCAAGGCTGCGCTCCAATGCTAAACGATCAACGTCGGGAAAGTGCTGTGCGAGCGCGCTCAAAGCCTCTTCAATTGCTCGGCGACAAATCGTTATCTCGTCGAATGCTCGCTTTAGCGACTCCTTGAGCCTCTTTTGCTCAGCAACCGCCGCAGACCATTCGCTGCGCCGGGCATGAACAGGCGTGAGGTCGAACCCGAATGCATCAACGACCGCGCCGGCTTCATCCCGAACAGCATAGCGCTTTCCATTTGGGGAGTCCTTCGGGATAACGAGCCGAAGCTCGATCATGGCTTTGACAGCATTGCGAATAGCCCGCTCCGATAGACCTGTCGTTGCCACGAGCCGAGCATTAGACGGCCACACGAGCAACCGGTCGGACTTCTGCTCACCCCAGCAAGCCACAAGCTGACCGAGAACTAATCGCTGAGTTGAACTCAGCTTCAATGCCTTCTCGGCCTCGCGTGCAGAGGCGGAGAGTTCTTTCCGACTTACAATCTGCCCAGAATCGAGCACAAGTTTTCTTGCAGCCAAAGCAGCATGTCTCAGCCGCCGGCCTCCTGACGATGCGAGTTGCATCGCGTCCCTCCAATGTGAGGGCAAAGCGGGAGCGTTCACCGAAGCCGATGCTATTGACACGCGGATTGTCGGGGTGGCATAAGGAAGGTGCTTAAGTTTCCCTTTGCCCACCCCTCGGTGGGTCTCCAAAGGCCCTCGAAGTTTCCAGCTTCGTGGGCCTTTTGCTTTGCCTGGCTTAGTTCAAGAGTTTGCTTCTCCTAATCGAAGAGTGTTGCGAGAGGTTGGGGTACGGTTCGGCCGGTTGAAAAGCCTCGTTATAGAGGCTGATTTCAATGACTTGGCTGCAAACAGGTCGATCTTCCGGAAGCGCCATCTTGCGATAGGCCTGCGGAAGCATTGAAACAGTCAGCACTCCAAGATTCCGGAAAACTGTGAACTCCATGTCCCTCGTAACATTCAAGGGATGGCTGATTCTCTGTTGCGTGTGGAGTCCGGCCCTAATGATTGTTTAAGGTCCGATGCGAATCGCGTTGGAAAAGTGAGTCAAAGAGCGACAATTGCGGATTGCGGTCGAGTCAAGAGAAAGTTGAGAGACTGAAGCGCTGGTGCTGCAGATTCGAGCTAGGCTCTAGATTTACTCGATAGAGCGCAAAGTAGCCTCTGAATTATTGAACACGCTATAGGATGACTAAGATAATTACTGCGCCGCTCTCTTCCCAATCTCAGCGCTAAACATGTGTCTATAGGCCTAAGGCGTGTCGGGTCGCTTCATAGCTTCCCCGCGAGGAGCCAGAACTATCAATAAAACTGAAGGCTTCTCGCGGAGGCTGAACGTCTAGCGCTAAGACTAGGCGCTCTTACTTGTTGCTTGTGCTGGCCTATATGCTGGATCTGCTTGCTTCTGTTCTTTGTACGCAAGGTAGCTCTCAGCTGAATCCGGTACTCCAAGGTCCATGTTACAGAATGTCTCCAACATGGCATCGAGCGCGCGCCAATATGGCTCGTCAATTGCCTCGGCAAAGGCTTTGAAACGCGCAACAACGTCCGTCGGGCCTTTGATCGTGACTTCCGCAAGAGGGCGATTTCCCAAAGGTTTGCGCTCGCGCAGAGCGGGCCACGTATCCTCAGCTTCAGTAGTCATGAACGATCCTCCTCAATCAGCGACTCGCTCTTGAGTGTGCATTTACGGCCGCAGGCGCAGGAGATTTGACGCTTGTGGCACGAACTTGACCAATCTGTGAGTAACCTACCCGAAGGCGACGTCATTTGAAACAAGATTACTCTGCCGTTGGTCGAAGGATTCGGGGCAAATGTTGCGTCGCGCGGTTTTCACAATGATCGCAGGCTTTCTCGCCACTCCCACTCATGCAGGCGACTTCCCGCTCTCGGGAGAGCGCGGAAAGGTCCGAGAGGAATTCATGGGCTGCCGGGACCAAGCCGACTTCAAAAAGGTCGTCATGCTCATAAGCTCGGGTGACGAGCAGGCGTTCAACAAGTTCATTATTCAGCGGTACCCCGACTGCCGGCCCATTAAGACCGGCGCCGAGATCTTCGTCGAAGGTAAGGCGATGCTCGGCGATCTTGTTTGCGCCCGCCCAAAGGGCGAGGTCGACTGCTTTTGGTTCCTGAGCAAGCTGACGGTAAAGCGAGGCCGCATTGTCGCCCACGCTGGTTGACCTACCAAGCGGCATATTCATACTTCCCGTGATGCGGTACTTCCTCAAACGTTTCCGTGCCTCTGTTGATGCCCTA
Source organism: Microvirga calopogonii (assembly GCF_003347665.1). Lineage (GTDB taxonomy): Bacteria > Pseudomonadota > Alphaproteobacteria > Rhizobiales > Beijerinckiaceae > Microvirga > Microvirga calopogonii. Next base: position 234,464 of record NZ_QDGA01000002.1, on the reverse strand, counting down.
CTCCGGCGTAAAGCCTATGGCACTGGCCTTACAGCAATCGAGTACGAAGCGGTCTGCCTTATCAGCTACGAAGGCAGAGCGGCGTATGCCCGAGCGCGTCAGCAGGCTTTCTATTGTCGGGCGAGGGGAAGTGAGCAGGGCTTTCGCTTCTGGTCAGAGGTAGCGGTCGAAGTTGACCGGAGGGCAGGTGCGAGCGCCGGGAAGGCGAGAGAGTTGCCTAGATAGGAGAACTGGCATTTAATCGATCCCGACGTCAGCTTCCCAAGCTGGCAAGACAACGCCCGCAAATGCCGCTTTCCTTTTGAATTTCAACAGCTTAGGTGCGATTTCGAGACTTTTTCGAGCCTCGCGCCTTTTCGCGCGCCAGAACCAAGGCTTACAAAGGATTCCGAGCGGTTCCGGCGACCGTTCCCGATCGTTGTCGCGGATTCCGTGTCACACGTTTGGCACATGAAAATCTCGGCTCTGTTCAAGTCTTGTTCTAGGCGACGGGACCCAGTTGGAAGGTGCGATAGTGAAGCGACCGATCGACATCAAACGGGAATCGGCATTCCAGATGGAAATCGCTATTCCTCCCGGCGCTGAACTCGGCCCCATGTTCGGGCTTGGCGGGCGGCTTTATGCTGTTTCGAGTAAAAGCATCCACGCCGTTCAGATGGCAGATAGTATCGATCCTAAACGAGAAAACGAGAATATCCCAAATGTTCAGCAACTCGTTCTAAACTATGGCTCCGACGATGAGTTCATCGGGCGAATTTTGCTAACGGCTCTAAGCTTACTAGTTAAGGGGCCGGTAAGGGAGGGGGTCGATAAGGAGGCGGCTCTTAAGAAGATCTTCGAGGGCGTTACGGTGATTGCAGAAATGCGAGATTTTCGTCTCGACTATTCTTCAACCATACAAAAATTAGCCGACAGCTTCGATCAGCGGCTGAAAGCTGGATCTTTCGAGCTTCCTCACTACGAAAGGTTAGGCGAGCGGGTCAAAACCTTTATCTCCAAGGCTGCGAACGCGAGCCAACGCCTATTCGACTTATACGTTCAGTTCTACGGCATGCCCAAAGACCTTTGGACGGGGGTGAAGAATGACGTCGAGCAACGCTACGGGGCGGGCGACGCATTTGCAGGGTTTATGACGCAAGCCGAACCGTTCCTTCGGTTCGTTCGGAATATGCGGCACTGCATCGAGCACGAGAAGGAAACTCAGCGCATTGTTGTAACAGATTTTGAGCTTCGCTCTGACGGACAGGTCCATTTGCCGACGATTGAGGTCATTCATCCTAGCAGCCCTGAGCCTCAGATTGATCTTGGAGCCTTCCTTACCCAAGCAGAAGAGAGCATCGTTACGGTTTACGAGCACATGATCGTCCTAATTGCATCGAAGCATGTAGTCGAAGCTGAAGGCCTCGACTTCCGTATCGTCGAGCTTCCGAAAGAGCGATGGCACAAACACGTCAGGTTTGGTTACCACCCCTTTCGGAAGGATGGCACGCCGCTATAGACCTGAGACTTGGCCTGCGAAGGTTTAGATCGGGGTGCTAACCCCGATCATGTCCTAATCGCTCAAAAGCGCCCGCTGCTCCGACTCCATTCGCCACATGAACCGCTCGACCTCACGAGCGACGGCCTGCGGGTCCTGGGCTCCGTTGATCGTGAAATGGTTCGTCATATGTACATCGCCCTGGCTTGCAGGAGCCCGGCCGCCCGAAGCGTGCGCGACGCTCTTCGAGGCGAGCGAGCGAAGCCGATCGTTCGGCACGATTTCGCCCGAGGTCGGCGCCGTGAACAATTCCGGCCCGCGCTCGCCGACGAGATAGGTTCGGCCGCCGACGACCGGCCCGCCTGCCGCACGAGCGCCGGCAACGGCCGGGGCTGAAGGGGGCGCGCTCGACCAAGGCATTCGGATATTGGCAATCGCGTCTTTGAAGGCGATCGCTTTGTCGATCGCTGAGCCAAAGAACCCGATCACGCGAGAGATACCGTCGGCAACGGCGTTGATCGCCGTCGCGACCGTGCCGCCGACCGTCGCGCCCCAAGCCGCCCAAGCCTCTTTGGAGGAGTTGAGCGGCCCGAGCAGTTGCGAGACCCAACTAAAGAGCTTGCCGAAGCCCGAAGCGAGAGAGTCGATATAGCCGACGAGCGTCGGGTTCAAGCCGGCCTTAAGCCCCTCGGCGAAGCCCGAGAAGAACGAAGTAATCCCGCTCCAATTGTTGTAAACCCATACGCCGAGCGCGGCGAGCGCGGTCACGATCGCCGTAATGGCAATACCGACCGGGTTCGCGACGAGCAGCATAAGAGCCGAGCCGATCGCTCGAAGGGCAGTAACCGGGAACATGAGCACGGCACGCCCCGCGCTCGCGAGAGAGCCCCCGAGAGCCGCTAGAACGGCCGTAGAGCCCCCGACAGAGTTTAGGACGATCAACCCCGCCCCGAGCGCACGAATCCGCGCCACGAGCCCGGCAGAGGCCGCGACGGCGAGCGTCGTCAGGCTCGACGCGAGCCCGGTCAACTGAGCCGCAAGCCCGAGGGTTGCCGCACGGCCGAGCGTAAGAAGCGCGGTCGCCAGAGGCGCCACGACGCGCAAGGTTGCCCCTGCCGCAAATAGGAACGGCCCGAGAGCGATTGTCGCAAGCCCGGTATAAGCGCCGAACTTTAGAAGCGTCGGGTTCGCCTCGCTGAGCCGCTGAAGCCCGTCGGCGACGGCCGAGAAACCTTTCGCGAGGTCAGGGAAGGCGACCCGGCCGAGAGTGACCGAGAGCTTTTCGAGCGCCGCGTCGAGTTCATAGATTGCCCCGACCGGCCCCTTCAGGACCGTCCCGTAACGGCTTTGCGTATAGCCGTTCGACTCGCCCTGAATCTGAGCGATCGTCTCGTCGATATTGCCTTGCAGAAGCGGCACATAGCGCGAGAAGTGACGCCCTTCGAGGATGGTCGCGACGTCGCCCATTGTCGCCTGCCCGCTCTCGATCTTGCTCTTCAGGTCTCGGAAGAACCCGACAAGGTTGATCTGAGAGCCCGCCATCGTAATCGAATCGTTCACGTTCTCGGCGATGGTTGCCGCGTCCAAGGCGCCATTCGAGCCGATGTGAGACTGAACGGCCTTCGTGATCGCGCTTTGAAGTCTTGCGGTCGAGCCGGCGAGCTTCTTATCCTTTAGAAGCCGGTCGATTTGCCCCTTGATCCCGGTCGCGTCGATACCGCCCGATTGCAGGCCGGCGAGAATGCGATCAGACGTGAGAGCGCTCTTCCCGCCGACATACTTGTTCAGGTTCATCCCGATCCGGTTCAGAGCGGCTTCGCCCTTCGCCGGCATTTTGACCATACGCACGATCGCCGACCGCAACGCGACGCCGGCCTCGCTGCCGACGGTGCCGTTCTTCGCGAAGAGCATGCCGAATGCCGTCGCTTCGTCGAGAGAGCCGCCCGTCGCTGACATGGCCCCGCCAACGTAACGGAACATTTCGCCCATATCTTTGAGCGAAGCCGTCGTCTTCACGGCCGCATAAGTCATACGGTCGGAAACCTGAGTCGAAGATTTCATAGCGTCTTCGTAGGTTTTCATAGGCATTTGGAACGAGTTGATCGTTCGCGCCATCATGTTGCCGACCTCAGCCGGCGACATTTCGCCAAGGATTGCCGTCGCGAGCGTCTGATCAATCGCGCCGGTCATTTGGTCGAACGTGAAGCCGCCCTTCAGCATCTCGTTTCCGGTGCTGATAATCTGAGCGAGCGTCTGGGGGTATTTCTTGTTTAACTCGCCCGCGAGCCCTTCAAATTTCTTCCGCTGCTCTTCGGAAGCATCGCCGAGAGCTTCGAGGAAGTTGCCGGCCTTCTCAAACTCGAAAGCCATCTTGCCGGCGCCAAAGGCGAGCAGGCCCGTTGGGGCAGAGAGCCCAGCCGTAACGTTCCGGCCGGTGTCCTGAATCTTCCTGCCGGCCGAGGCAATGCCCCGGCCGAAGTCGCTAATCGCGGATTGAGTGCGGGTATTGATCGCCGAGACGTGGCGACCCAAGCCGTTGATTTGGGTCTCAGCCGCCCGAACCGCTGCCCCTAGGCTTGGGTTGAGCTTTCCACCGATATTGACCGAGACGCTGAATGCCTTCGCCATCATACAACCCCCGAAATGAGTCCCTCGACCGCTGTCCCGAGGCGCCCGGCGTCGGAAGGATCGAGGGCATAAAGGACGGCTTCAGGCACGTCGCACATACGCGCGACGAGGGTCATTCCTCGTTCAAGCCGGGCTTCAAGGCTGTCCCCCCATCGGAGCCCGGCAAGGTCTTCCGGCTCAGCCGGTCGAACCCAAAACTCGGTGTAATGCGCCCCGTCGATCACGACGGGGAACATGAGTGGAATGCGAACGCGGTCGCTGAGAGGGACCATTATCGAAGCCCCCACTCGGCCGGGGTGAAGATCGGCTGCTCGGGCTTCGGCTTCACGTAAAGGGCGGGATCGTCATAGAGCAGGCCGGGTAGGGTCCCGATCGCCGTCAAGAGTGAATCCGGGTGTATAGCGCCCCGAGATTCGACCCTGACGCCCTCGCGAGCAGGAACCGGAACGCCATTCTCCCAACGGATCAAGCCGCGCGGTGCTTGATCGGCGCCGGTACTGATTACCCCGGCGCCATCCGGGTTCGGGTAAATGACCGACCAACGCACAGGCGAAGAACGGAAATCTTCAGGGCTCGACAGTGTTACGGCCTCACCGAGCTTCCTCCCGCGTTCCTGAAGCCCGTCACGCTGGCTGTAATAGGCCCGCAAGTCTTCAGCGATCGCGGCGAGCACGCGAGCAGCCTCCGGGTACTCGCGAAGGATTCGGGACCGCAGTTCGGTCGCCGCTGCCTCGATTTCCTCGACCTCGCGCCGGAAGTCTTCGCGCTCTTCGAGAGCGGTTTGCTCGGCCAAAGCCGTTTGAAGAGCCGCGATTGCGCGCTCAGCGAGAGCGACGTCGTTCTCGGCGTCGACCCGAGCCTCGTCGGCCGCCTTCATGCCGGCCTTGTCGAGTTGATCGAGCGCGGCTTCGCGAGCCCTCTTCGCTTCTTCGACGCGATTCCGAGCGTTGGTCAGTTGGGCGCCCTGAGCCGCTAGTTCATTGGAAATGGTCTCGGAGTTGCGCTTCTTGCGGCCGAGCAGCTTGTCGAGAAGATTCATATCGAGCCCCCCTTACTCAGCCGACCAATCGGCCTGGATTTGCGGAAGAAGAGCTTCAAGCTCGGCGACGGCCGCCTTGATCGACGGCAGGAACTCGATCACGGTCGCGACCGACTGTTGCCCGAGCGGGGCTTCCTGAAGCTTCGCGAAAGCCTCGTCTTGGGTCGTACTGGCAAGCGCGATGCTATGGAGATAGCCGCTTGCAGACGTGGCAAGGTGATGTGCCCGAGCCCGGCCTTTGCGGGTTGCTTCGAGGCGGGAAAGGCGCGCGTTGTGCGCAGAGATGAAATCCGTCATTTGGAAACTCACTTCGAGGCGAGGGAATGGGAAGCAAGGATCGCCTGAGCCGTGGCCTCAGCGGCGTAATCCTTGGGTCGGTCGAGGTCGGCGAGGAACCTATGAAGCGGAGGCATCACGGCCCGTAGCTCGCCAGGAAGGGAGGCGTCGAAATCCTCAATCGAGGTATTATCGGCGATCGCCTTCATGACGGCCTTTTGGTAGCCCTTGGGCGCCCGGTTCATGATCGCAATGCAACGGCGGCGCTCGGCATGAAGGGCCTGCTCGTGAGCTTCCCGCTCGGCCTTCGTGAGAGGGCGAGGCGCTTTGGCTGTCTGCGAAGCGGCCGTGAGCGAAGCGAGGTAGGATGTTACGGCGTTCTTTGAGTAGACCACCTTGCGAGGGCCAATGCGCGCCGCAGGCGGCCCGCGACCTTCTTTTTCCCAATCGGCAAGCGTCCGAGGCGCCACCTTCAAAAATTCGGCGACCTCTTCACGCGTCATCATCGCGTCGGGTGCCGCCCCAAGCATTTCGGCTGCCTCGGCAACCGTCATCATAGGCATTTCCGTTCTCCGCTTAACTGCTGATGACGGCAGTTAAGCGCAGTTAAGCGTGCCCTAGAGGTCTGATCCGGTAGCCCCAAACCAGAAAAGGCCGGGTGCAACTGTGGAGCACCCGGCCTTTTGCGTAAGACCCGAGAAACCGAGCGGACTCAGGTAGGCATATTTGGTTTTGAATGAAGACCGACGGCGATTTCCGTTGCAAATTGAACCGCATCGCCAAGAGTCAGGCCGAGGCGATCGGCGATCGGCTGAAGCTCTTCGAGAATGCTGGCGTCGATTACGCGGTCTTTTGGGAGCGGGATTAGGTCCCAGCCGAGGGCATTCAGGCAGCTTTCAAGGCTAGTCAAGGAGGGCACGTTCTTATATCGCCATGCCTTGATCGTGGCTTTCTGAATCCCACTCCGCCCCTCTAACTCCCAGTAGTTGACCCCCTGCCGTGCCATCTCGGCGAACACCAACCGAACGTGCGGCCCGGCATGCTCAGGAACCGTCACTCGCATGCGGCGGGGCTTCTTAATTTCGGGATTGCGGCGCGTGTAAGTCATGCCGCGAGATTGTCGCGGTTGAAGTTAGCCAAGGAGAATGGTTTAGTCGCGATCCGTTGCATCCGCGAAGGTATGAAACTCAGTGTCGAGCATCTTTCACTACTCGTCCAACGAAGGCGCGTTCGGAATTATCAAATCACGAAGGATTTTTGCCACCAACTATAAGTACCTGAACGACTTGCAGGAAATAGAACTTGTAAGAGAAATTCTTGTCCCAATTTTCGCGAGAGATTTTAGAGACGAGGCTTCTGAGCTAATACATCAAGGCAAGCTCAAATCTGATTTCTTAAAGGAGTATGGCGAACGAGTTTTTACTGATGAAGGCAATAGATTGCTCAATGTTGCCATCGAAATTACTGACAAGACCACGCCAATATTCATTGCCTCTTTTTGTCGTCACGAGGCGGAATCTGAGCAGTGGGAGCACGGACTGCTTTCTCAATGGCGCGGCTATGGAACCTATGGTGGCTGTGCGCTCGAATTTGATGAGGAAGGAATAGAAAAGCTGATTGCTGTTGAGAAGCAAGATTATGCCTTTAGTCACGTTTCTCTTTGTGACGTCCAGTACGACAACTATGCGAAGGTTTTTGAGGAGCAAGAGGTCAATGTTGAAGGTCTAGCCCGCGCTACTCTTCAAAGGCTGATTAATGATCCAATCGAGGAAGACAAATCCTTCGCGGACGGAATGCGCCATCTTTACGGTGCTATTTCTCTCACAGCGCCGAGACTGAAAAGCGCAGCGTTTCGCGAGGAGCGCGAGGTACGGATTGTGGCGCCTTGTATGCGCCCAGCCGCCGCAGCAGAATTTCCTACTAGGAAGCGCAGGCCGATCCTCATGCGCTTCAGAAATGGTTTGCCAATCCCGTACATTGAACTGTTCGTGGACGCGCCACAGCTTCCAATTAAGCGGATAATTGTTGGCCCTCAACGAGACCAAGGAAAAGTCGCCTACGCACTTGAACTTGCACTTGAGGCAGCAGAAATGAGCGTCGAAGTGGCGCTTTCAGACATCAGTTACCTTCCGTAAATCAGCGACTGAGGCAAACAGAAAGTCGGCCCAATTTTTTATGTTTTCGGGTTTTCGAATTGTCAGTTTATCTTGCCAAAACGCAAGCTTTGAGCGGCTTCTGAAACAGAAATTATGCAAATTTGCATGCGATCTGCCCTTAGGCGAGGGTCGTGCGCTACCCTCCGCCCAGGGGGTGCCAGAGGGACCCAATCTATAGTAACAAGATTATAAAGCGCTTATGGTGAGGTATGACCGACAATTCCAAACTCCCAGCCCCTCGGAAGGGGAGTGGCAAAATCTTTGATATCTGCCTGGGCGTGGCCGCCGATGTTGCTTCTGTTGCTTCGGCAGGCGGGCTTCCGACGAACGCTGCTGCCGAGTTGATCAAAGCATTCAAGCAAAAGCGCATCGATGCTGCTGAAGAGGTCCTCCTAGCCGAACTAAGGGCAGGAAAAATTGACCTCAAAGATGCAGAAGCCGAGGAGCTAATACCAATCGCCTATCGATTCTTCAGAGCTGCAGAAGAGGGTGAGGCGGTTAGGACGCTTAGAATATTCGCTCGAATTCTTGCCGGCCAACTTCAGAGTGATGCTCTGGATGCCAGCAACTTCGCTTTCACCGCAAATGCTCTGTCAGGCCTTCCCGAGCGCGAGTTGAGCCTCCTTGCGGAATATATTGAACAAACCGAGCCGCACGCTGAAGGAAAAGAGACAAGGAATATTCAGGAATACGTTGAAATCGCTCTCGTGCCAGATGTCTATTCTTCAAAGCTGGACTTGTCGGCCTCAGCTTCCTTGCTTGCAGGACGAGGTCTATTGCTTGGCATTGACGAAGCAATGCTCGGCGGAGGTCTTACACGGTACTTCGCGTCACCGTTCGCGAAGGCCATCAAGGCGTTGGCCAAGGATCTGAACTGATCCACTCTTTCCTCATAAGAGCGCTCGTCCCCAGCCTTCGACGCATGCCTTCGCCCCGAGCCTCAGGCCGTTCTGTTTCTCAGGCTTCGCCCTCCTCTTTCCCCTCGCTCAATACCCGCTCGATCGGCCCGACCCTTCGCTCAAGCCAGAGCTTCAGAGCTTCCGGTTCTTGCGGCCCATTCGGAAGTACGAAGGCTTTCGCAAGCGGCCGACGCCCGGCAGGCTTGTAGGCACGCGACGATGGGTGGAACGTCTATAATATAATATAGTATTCCATAAACGTTCCACCCATCGTCAGATTTCCGATTGCATTCGCTTGATCGCGCGTCTGGGCGTATTCCGAGTATGCCGCCATGATATCGGCCGGGTTCGTCAGGATTGCGCCCTTCGCCCCCGCCGGGGAGTTTCGTTCTTTCGTTCTGCCATCGCTTATAGACACCCCCCGAAATGGGTCTCGAAATCGATCACCGAACGAAAGAACGAAACTCAATTTTACTCTCTCTTTTCATTACTCTATAAGGGTTTCAGGCTTAGGAGTTTCGTTCTGTCTGCCCCGAACGAAACTCGGGACGAAAGAACGAAACTCGGCCTTTGAGGCGGGTTTTGAGCAGAACGAAACTACCCAATCGAACGAAACTCCGAACGAAACTCAGGCCGCGAAATAGCGGTATCCGGGGCGCCCTGTGGCAGGCTTGTGAAGACGCGAGATAATCCGCCCTGTCATCTCGGCTTCCTCGATCAGCTCTTCACGCTCGTTCTTTTTGAGCGTGCCATTGAGCTTGTGAACGATCTTGCCCTTCGCGATGCCAGACGGCCCGGCTTTGCGCACGATTTCGAGGATTCGGTTGAATGCCCGCTGACGGTCGTTGTCGGCAACCTTGAACTCGATTTCCCGAGCGAGGGTGCAGGTCGAATACCATGCGAGGTCGATAGCCCACTTCATGACGTTGCTGGTGATCAACGGCTCTGTCGGGTTCGCGCCCACGGCGACCGTAAGGGCGAGCTTCAAGGCGTGCTCGCGAGCCCGGTTCAGAACGGGATGCGCCTTAGCGTCGAAGGCCAAAAGAGCCTGCCCGATCCGGTCGCCGAAACTCTCGGCAAGGGCCTCGGCTTCCGGGGTAAGGTCGACGACGGTTGCCTTGAATGGGCGCGCACCATGTGCCTGCTCGGAAAGATTGCCGCGCCTGTAGACCGCCTCATAAACCGCGCGACTGCCCTCAACAAGGCTGCTCGGCGGGTTGCCGCCGTTGAGCCTCGGAGTGACGCGGGCTGGCTTTGGTCCCTCGACGTTGAACAGCAGGAAGCGCGGCAAGAACCCGTCGGCACTTCGAGCCGTGCTAAGCGCCGACCAAAAGTCGTCGGGCGTCGACAATCCATAGAGGCAGAGGTTCGGGTTATAGAGCTTGACGGCCCGCGTCTGAGCATAAGCAGAGCCGCCATAGAAATCTTTGGCGCGCGAGAACATGCCGAGAATGTCGTAGCGGATCATCTCGTTATGCAAGCCGACCTTCGGGCCGTCGATCTGCCGGATAATCCCGCCGAACTCGTCTTGGATGCAGAGAATCGAGGGCTGCTCCATAAGGCTCTCGCGAAGCCCTGACGCCGACATGAAGCGCGCCGGCCCGAGAAACCGATCGAGCCCGGTTTGCTGAGCCAAGCTCATGATGCAAGCCCCGGCGTGATCCTTGCCGAAGCCCGAAGGTGCTAGGCCGACGAGATAGAGGTTTGTCCGAGCCCGAGAAGGCGTCTCGAAGCCTCGCCCGGCGAGGGCTGCCACCCATCCAAGCGCGGCGCCTAGGGCAAGCTCGCGCGACGGGTACTCGGCTGAACCCTCGATCCAATCAACAATTTCGCCGACAAGGCCGGGAGGCCGAGTGAGAGCCGATAGCGGAGCATCCGGCATAAGAGCGTCAGGCTCGGCGTCGTCGGGATCGGCGGTGTCGGGCTCGGCTTCGCTCTCGCCGCCGTCGGCCATAGCCTGAGAGCCCTCGATAACGCCTTCAGTAACAACAGGCTTGCTCTTACCCTGAACAAGCACGATTTTCGGCTGGAAGTCATACCCGAGGGCTTCTCCGAGCCACACCGCTGCTTGGTTAAGGGTCGCATCATGCGCGGCAATCACGACGTTTAGCGGCGTGTATGTCTTTTCGCCGTCGCCGAAGTCGACGATTCCCTTTCGATCGAAGCTCAGGTTCCGGCCGCGTTTGTGAAGCGGTTTTCCGCTGCTCGACGGGCGCCATTCAGCGATTGCACGCCATGAACCGTCGGGTTCGCGCCGAGGCATATAGAGACCAAGCTTCGGAACCCAAGCGCCAAGGTTCGCGAGTGCGTCTTCGTTCAGCTTACGGAAGAAGTCTCGCGCCTGGTCATCGCCGCTCTCGACGATCTCGCCCGAGCCCTCTAAGGCAGTCTCGGGATTCCAGCCGTGCGCCTTCAGCACGCCGACCAATGCCTCGAAGTGATCGGCGGTGAACTCGGGAAGCCCGTCGAGCTTCACGTCGAGAAGCGTCGCCTCGGTTGTCCATTCATAGAAGACGCCGGCCGGGTGAAGGCTCGGGGGGAGAACGGTTTGCTTGCCATGCGACAGGAAGTCTAAGACGCCGTGACCGTCAATCTTAAAGCCGCGCGAGCGAAGCCGATCGGTGTCGCCGCGATAGAAGATCGTTAGACCCTTGCGACCCTTCTTCGCGACCACGACCGGGGGCAGAACGGCGAGAATCGCCGCGACAAGCTCTTCGCGATCAATGTCGACGGCGAGCAGGCCGCGCCCGCACGCGACGCCGAGGCCGGCGCGCTCCCATTTGGTCCATTGAGCAACTTGGAAGCTACCGGGCAACTGATCGCAAAACCGATTCCATCCCTTATGAAAGCGCCACTCGTCGCCGATCAGAAGGCCGGGAATCTTGTCGCCGGGCATGATCGGAATAGCCGAAAAGCCGCGCTCGACGAGCTTCAGCCCGGCCGACGCGAAGGGCGACAAGGCGACCGGTCTATGTTGATCCGGTGCCCGAAAAATTGCATTGTGCGACACGCTCGATTCCCTAAATCGAAGCAAAAAGCCTAAGGCCCGGCGTGACGAGCTCCGGGTTCTTCGCTTCAGGCCAAGGCTTCAGAATTTGCGACGGGGTTCTCACCAGCCGGCGCAACGCGGTTTCGGAGCATCCAAACCATCACGTCTTGGACGCGGTATTGCGGGGTCCGACCGATGCGGACAAAGGCCGGGCCTTCACCCTCTCGCCGCCAGCGTTTCAAAGTCTCTGTGGATTTGCCGATAAAGCGCGCCGTTGCTTCATCCGACCACAATTGATCTTGCTCGTTCCCGGCTTGCATCGAAGACCTCGTTCACAGAAGAGCGGGCGTGATGCCCGGCTTTGACCGGATGCAACCTTGCCCGCCCTTCAATGCCCGTACGAGGTAGATTCGATATGCGGCTCGGTTACGAGACCTCGACGCCGAGCGCCGCAAGTTCGGCGTCTATCTGAGCTAGTCGCCTCTCATAATTCTCTGCAAGGAGGCCCTCAAGTTTCGGCCTGACTAGGTCAAGGAATTCTTGTGTAATCTCATACCCCGCCACTGAAACCTTCATGTGGGGCAACATTTTCGAGATATTCATTAACTCCTTTCGCTTCTCATGAAGCTTATTGATACGGCTAAGGTCCGAAATCTTCACAGGTCTTCTCCTCTGTTGGGTTTTACGCGGCCTCGGCTGATGCAAGTCGGGCTTGATCCCCGGAAAGCGCGCCCGCGATCAAGCCGACAATCGGCGCGTCGTGCCCGAAGAGATCGGCCGCGCGCATCAGTTGCTGAAAGCGTGTCCATGGGTCTGTCGGCTGCGAGGCAAGCGCCGCGAAACCCTCGACGAGGCGAGCTTGCAAAGAATGCGAAAGGTCGCTCAAGGTGTCGTCTCCGGGCGACGAAATCGAGCGCAAGAGCCGAACTGACCTTTCGGCTTCGATGTCGAAATAGGCGGTTTCGAGAGCGACGAGAGCGCGCTCGGCAGAATAGACGGTAGTAGTCGAGATAACAGTCATGTCAGCCCCCACGGCTTGAAATTGAGCAAGCGCCACCGATCGCCGGGCGGGCGTCGAGGTCGTTGCAGGTTTTTGGGAAGGTTAGTTTGGGATAGTAGCGGCGCCCGTTAGGCCGCCGCTGAAGTCGAAGTGCGTCGGTTCTCGTGGACCCAATTATCTAAGTCGGTCGCCGAGTAGCGTACGGATCGGCCGAGCTTCGAGAAGCGCGGGCCGCCGCCATAGACGCGCAGTTTATCCAAGGTCGACTTGCTCAGGCCGAGCCGCTTTGCAGCAGTCTTCACATCCAACAAGTCGCGGGGCGTGGGTGAGTTCATAACCTCCTCCAAATCGGCCGCTCTGTCGCGGCAATAGGAGGAAATTACTGGAAATTTAGTACTAATCAAGCTGTGTTAAGTATGTAACTATATTAGTCCGATTAAATCGGAGTATACATGTAAAGTAAATAAGCAAACAATTTGCATATACAGAGGATATACTAATGTATTCGGCGTCCGATTAAGTCGGAAGCGTTTGAATACAGGTTGAAAGAAAACGGAGAAAAAATTTTCCGACAATGATCGTGGGCAGCATTTCCCGGAAGAAAGTCTCACCTAGCTTTGCCTCGTCTTGAGCGGCACAACTTCGGCTTCTGGCCTGCCCTCAAGCGCAGCAGCAATAGTACCCGCAATGCGATCCGAAGCGCGGCGGAGGGGGTCAGCGTCTAAATGAGCATAACGGGCCGTTGTCGCGGCCTGTGTGTGCCCGAGCAACTTGCCAACGATCGGAAGGCCGAGGCCTCCGCCAGCACCTATGCTCGCAAAAGTATGGCGCAAGTCGTGGATGCGAACGCCAGCGAGCCCGGCATGTCGCGAGACTGCAGCCCAAATCTTCTTGAGGTCGTGCCGAGGTCTCTCGGGATCGTCGCCGAGTACGACGTAAGCCCCGGCGCGGGGCAGAGAGGCAAGGACCGCCAAAGCTGGCGCATTGAGCACAACGGGCTTCCGACCGGTTTTCGAGTCCGGCAGGAAGATCATGCCGCGCTCGAAATCAACGTATTCCCATTTCAGGTGTAAAACTTCGCGGAGCCTACATCCGGTCAGGAGTAGCAAGCGCAGTGCCGCGACAGGGTAGGGGCCGAAGACCGTCCGACGGTTCTCCGCCTTCGGAGCGTGCTTGGCTGTTGGCTTGCTCTCGTCAACTTCCCAAGCGATGCCAATCGTCTCCGCCTCGCGGATCGCATCACCCAAGCGCGCAAGCTCGTCGCTAGTCAGGAAGCGCTCACGGCCTTGCTCGGGGTATTTCTCGATCCGGCTTGCCGGATTGAAACCCTCGGGAACGAAGCCGCGCCTTTGGGCGAATCCATACATGCTCCCGATTACGGCGAGCACATAATTTGCCATTGCAGGCCTGTCTTGAAGTTTCAGATGCAGTTTCGCGACGGCCGGCCGTGTAAGCTTGTCGGCCTTTGTAGAGCCAAGCTCAGGTACGACATGGGCTTTGAGGGCGTGCTCATACCCCTCGGCAGTTGTACCCTTCCGCTTGGTGCGCACGTGGTCGGTGAGAAATGCGTCGGCCAATTCGGAAACGGTCAAGCATTTACGGGCCTCAGCCTTCTCAGCGGCCGGGTCGAGTCCATGCGCAACTGAACCAATCGCTTTCTTAGCAATCCCCCGAGCTTCGTCGGGCGTGAGCTTCCCGACGGTGCCTATAGTCAGCTTCTTAACTGGGGCCTTTCGACCATTCCCGACTCGGTAAACAACGACATAGGACATTGCGCCGTTAGACCGAACCCGAACCCCGAATCCCGTCAGATCGCTATCCCAAACCGTAAACTCGGCACCGTTCGGTTTTATGCCGTCGACAACCTTCTTCGTGAGCCGCTGATCCGCCATTCTTCTCTCCGGGGAAGCACCGGGGAAGCACCATTTGGGAAACACCGGCCATTTTGCGGAAATGAAGTAAGGATAAAAAGCATTTATTGGCAAGGTGTAAGCGGCCGCGCGGCAACTCGGGGAAACACAAAGAAACTCAAACCTTAGCATTCGTAATGAGGGGGTCGGGGGTTCGAATCCCTCTTGCGGCACCATCTTCTTCCTTGATCGACAAGGACTTAGAAGTGGGTTGCCCTAGCGGCAGGTTGCAATTATGTGTTCGGGAACACCGGGGCAGCTCGAATATAAAGGTGCTGCCCTGTCAGGTTAGGGGCCATAGCTCAGCTGGGAGAGCGCTTGCATGGCATGCAAGAGGTCGGCGGTTCGATCCCGCCTGGCTCCACCAAATCTGACGAGGTGCAAGTCTGACGAGTTGACGGAGCGTGCGGGTGTAGCTCAGGGGTAGAGCACAACCTTGCCAAGGTTGGGGTCGAGGGTTCGAATCCCTTCGCCCGCTCCATTCTCTCCCACTGCAGGACTTCATCGACAAGGCGCCCCGAGGGCGCCTTTCGCGTTTTCGGACAGAGCCAATCAAACGGGCCCATTCCATGGTGAAACGGGCCCGCGGTGACTCGAAGTCACACGTCATTGACGTTCATCCGGCTCAGCCGGTCAGGGAATACAGATTGTCAAGCTGAAGGGTGCCTCCAACGCTCAACGTTTCGGCGCGGAGGGGGTCTTCAGCCCAGGCGATATCGCGATGCGAGCCTCCATCCGTTCAGGCCGGGGCGGGTGCCCGGTTCATCGATGTTGCGGAACAGGCTTCGGTCGGGAACCCGCTCGAACAAGCATGCCGTTCCGCTCTCTGCGACGGGCCCTTCTCCAGGAGTGAGATCACGTCCCGTCGTGGAGTAAAAAGATCTCGCACCCTGCTTGTTTCAGCGTAGCGGAAAAGAAAAAAAGCCCGGATCGCGAGGACCGGGCTCTGGAGGTTCAGGCTCGAAAGGAGCGGAGAGGTTTCGCCTATGCGGCCTTGACGTCCTGGAGGAAGGTCGCGACCTCGCGGCCGAGATCGTGGGAATGGCGCGACAGTTCCTGCGCAGCGCCGAGCACCTGAGAGGCGGCCGAACCGGTCTCTCCGGCCCCGTGCTGCACATCGACGATGTTGCCGGTGACTGTTTCCGTACCGCGTGCCGCTTCCTGCACGTTGCGAGCGATCTCAGCCGTGGCCGCACCCTGTTCTTCCATGGCGGCCGCAATGGACACGGAAATCTGCGACATCTCGGTGATCGTACGGGCGATCTCCTGGATGGCCGCGACCGTCTGCTGCGTCGCCTGCTGCACCGAGGCGATTTGGCTCGAGATGTCCTCGGTCGCCCGGGCGGTCTGGCTCGCCAGCTCCTTGACCTCGGTGGCCACGACAGCGAAACCCTTGCCGGCCTCGCCCGCACGGGCCGCCTCGATGGTGGCGTTCAGTGCCAGCAGATTGGTCTGACCGGCAATCGTGTTGATGAGCTGCACCACGTCGCCGATCTTGTCCGCCATGGAGGCCAGTTCCTGAACGGTGCCGTTGGTGCGCTGAGCGCCTTCGACCGCCCGCTCGGCGATCTGCGAGGATTGCGCGACCTGGGCGGCGATCTCGCGGATCGAGATCGACAGTTCCTCGGTGGCGGCCGCCACCGTCTGCACGTTGGCCGAAGTCTGCTGGGCCACGGAGGCCACCGCAACGGACTGGTTGGTGGTCTGGCCCGCCACGTGGGTCATGGACTGGGCGGTGGCTTCCATCTCGGTGGCGGCCGAGGACAGCCCCTGCGTCAGGGCCGAGACGTTCATCTCGAAACGCTTCGTCAGCTGGTCGAGTACTTCCGCCCGGCGCATCTTGGCCTGGTTCTCGGCCTCCTGCGCGGCGGCGAGATGGCGGGCCTCGACGGCGTTGTCCTTGAACACCTGCAGCGAACGGGCGAGCGCGCCGACCTCGTCCTTGCGCTCCGTGCCGGTCACATCGACCGACAGGTCGCCGTTCGCGAGCTGGTTCATCGAACCGGCAACGCCGTTCAGCGGACGGGCAACGCCATAGACCATGATTGCCGCCAGCAGAGAGGTGGCGAGCGTCAAGCCGATGACGGAAGCGGCGATCAGTTGGGTCGATGTGAACGAGGCGAGATCGGCAGCATGGATTTTCCCCTGGTTGAGCGCCTGGACGTTAGCATCGATCCTCTGGTCGAGCATCTGCATCGCCTTGTTGCGCAAGGCTTGTCCTTCGCCTGTCGACAGCTTGAAAGCTTCTTCGCTTTCGTTGAGCTGCGTGTGGGCAATGCTGCGACCCATGACGGCGAAGTATTCCTCGATGGTCTGCTTCAGTGCCTCGTTGGAGCTGCGGATCTCGGGCGTATCGGAGAGGGCGACGAGGTTGTCGAAGTCCTTGAGAGCCGCATCCTTGGCCTTCTTGAAGAGTTCGTCATAGACCAGGATCTGCTCAACGCGCGTCTCGATGATCAGGTTCTTTTCATGAATCGCCGCTTCGTTGACGTTCGCCTTGGCGCTGAGCGCCGTGCTGCGCCGCGCAGCCTGCACATCGACGATCTGCTGGGTCGCACCTGCGAGCGTGTCGAGGCTCGATTTGGCGAAGACGATCAGTCCGATCGTCACGGCGATGAACAATGCCACCGGAATGGTCAGTTTCGTAATCAGCTTGCGATTGTTGAGCGCTCTCATTGTCGTCTCGCTATCCTGTCCGCGTCTCAGCAGACGGTGCACGGGTCCTGCGACGCGCAGGAATTTCAGGCTCCCAGGAATTAGCTCCTGTAGCTTGTGCCAAGCTGAGTTTCGAGAAACAGCATTTCGCCGGAAGGTGGATACGGCATGGGTGCGCAGCAAAAGGGCCGCTGGTTGCAGCGGCCCCATCTCCCTGCCTTGCCGTGAACCGAAATTCAGGCGGCCTTGACGCCCTGGAGGAAGGTCGCGACCTCGCGGCCGAGATCGTGCGAGTGGCGCGACAGTTCCTGCGCAGCGCCGAGCACCTGGCTTGCCGCTGCCCCGGTCTCGCCGGCTCCGTGCTGCACGTCCTCGATGCTGCCCGTGACAGCCTCGGTGCCGCGCGCGGCCTCCTGCACGTTGCGGGCGATCTCGGCCGTGGCGGCGCCCTGTTCTTCCATGGCAGCCGCGATCGAGGTCGAGATCTGGCTCATTTCGGTGATCGTGCGGGCGATCTCCTGGATGGCCGCGACCGTCTGCTGGGTGGCCTGCTGCACTGAGGCGATCTGGCTCGAGATGTCCTCGGTCGCCCGGGCGGTCTGGCTCGCCAGCTCCTTGACCTCGGTGGCCACGACAGCGAAACCCTTGCCGGCCTCGCCCGCACGGGCCGCCTCGATGGTGGCGTTCAGTGCCAGCAGATTGGTCTGACCGGCAATCGTGTTGATGAGCTGCACCACGTCGCCGATCTTGGCTGCGGTCGCGGCCAGATCCTGCACCGCCGCATCGGTGCGGCGGGCTCCGTGCACGGCCTTGTCGGCGATCTGCGAGGATTGCGCGACCTGGGCGGCGATCTCGCGGATCGAGATCGACAGCTCCTCGGTGGCGGCCGCCACCGTCTGCACGTTGGCCGAAGTCTGCTGGGCAGCCGAGGAAACGGTGACCGACTGCTGGGTGGTCTGGCCCGCCACGTGGGTCATCGACTGGGCGGTGGCTTCCATCTCGGTGGCGGCCGAGGACAGCCCCTGCGTCAGGGCCGAGACGTTCATCTCGAAACGCTTCGTCAGCTGGTCGAGTACTTCCGCCCGGCGCATCTTGGCCTGGTTCTCGGCCTCCTGCGCGGCGGCGAGATGGCGGGCCTCGACGGCGTTGTCCTTGAACACCTGCAGCGAACGGGCGAGCGCGCCGACCTCGTCCTTGCGCTCCGTGCCGGTCACATCGACCGACAGGTCGCCGTTCGCGAGCTGGTTCATCGAACCGGTAACGCGGTTCAACGGACGCGTAATGGCGATCACGACGATGGAGCCGAGCAGGGCGATCGCAATGCTCAAACCGATGACCGATGACACGATGAGCGTCGTGGAGGTGCTGGATGCGAGGGCTTCCGCATCGTCCGCTGCGCGGTCGACCGCCTTCTGATTGACGGCGATGCGCTCCGTCAGGAGGTCACGGACCTTCATGCGAAGATTGCGTCCTTCGCCGTTGGAGATTTGAAGGGCCGAAAAATCGTCGTCCTGCATGCTGTGAGCGACGCTCTTGTCCATGAGAGCGAAGTAGTTGCCAAGAGTCGCCTTGACGGTCTCGCTCGCAGCGCGACGCTCCGCAGAATCGGCAAGAGCGATCAGCTTATCGGCGTTCTGCAGCGCCAGTTTCTTGTATTGCTGAAAGACGGCTTCCGCGCTCTTGAGCCGGTCCTGCTCCGTTGAGGACAACAGGATCAGGTTCTTTTCCTGGATGCTGGCCTCGTTCACTTCGGCGTTGATATTCAGAATGGTGATCAGGCGTGCAGTTTCGACATCCGTCAGTTTCTTGGTGTCGGCACTGAGGGTATCCAATCCGTTCTTCGCGATGGCAATCAAACCGATCGTGATAGCGACAAAGATTGCTGCCGGAATCGCCAGTTTGACGATCAATTTCAGATTATTCAGAAAACGCATGGCCCCTCGACAACCTGCCCGCATCCCCGCGGGAGGCGCACGCCCCCATAGCGCACTTGTAACAGGTATTAGGCTTATAATCGCTTTGCGTCGTTCATAACATTACGGGAAATTACTTATGAGGCGCATACTAAGCAATTAAATAAGCGTGGTCTTGGATCATTTATTAAGTATTTATTTATTTTAACTTCTCGTTAATCATTGTCGATTCTGTCTTGGCCTGAAAGACACTCCGGGGAAGTGGATCCGGGTTGTCGTCGAAAACGCTGACCTGCCGCAGAGAGAAATGCTTCCACGCAGGTGGAAACAGATTTGACCTACGGATTGGCTGGCTCAGCTTCCGAGGCGGCAAGGTGTTGTCGAAACTGAAGACCGGGCCGCGAACCCATATGGACAGAGAGCAAAGTCATTGCGCCCTGAAGTCACCAATCCAGACCACGCCCGGATTGCTCGACAACGAGCGATCTCAATGGAATTAGACTTCATGCAACGGGGCATGCGCCTCTTCCGGTCCACCGCACGTCCAGCGTATCGCCGAGGAGGGTTCAGGACTGTCTGGCGCTCGCGCAAGCGTTCCGTATCAAAGGACCACGATGCCGGCGTGCTTGGCCTTGTTGTCGGGCTCCACATGGATCGTGATGAGCGCGTCCTTCACGTCATCCTTGAGGGCGCGTTCCAGACGGTCGCAGATGTCGTGGGCGTCGGTCACGCTCATGTGGCCCGGCACCACGAGATGGAAGTCGATGAAGGTCATCCGGCCCGCATGGCGCGTGCGAAGGTCGTGCGCTTCGATGGCGCCTTGGGCATTGATGGCGATGATCTCGCGAACGCGGCTCAGGGTCGCCTCGGGGAGGGCCTCGTCCATGAGGCCGCCGATGCTTTCCTTCATCAGGCCCCAGCCTGACCAGAGAATGTTGACGGCCACCAGGGCGGCGAGGACGGAATCGAGCCAATGCCATCCGGTGAAGGGAACGAGCAGGAGGCCGATCAGTACGCCCGCCGAGGTCATGACGTCCGTGAAGAGATGGCGTCCGTCGGCCACGAGGGCGGGCGAGCGCATGCGCCGTCCACGGTTGATCAGCAGCCAGGACCAGAAGGCATTGATGACGCTGGCGATGGCGTTGATCGCAAGGCCCTCCATGGGCGCATCGATCATCTTCGGCGACAGGAATCCGTAGTAGGACTCCCGCAGGATGGCGAGTGCCGCGACGATGATCAGCACACCCTCGAGAACGGCGGAGAAATACTCCACCTTATGATGTCCGTAAGGGTGGTTCGCATCCGCGGGCGCTGCACTCAGGCGCACGGCCATGAACGCCGCAATGGCCGTCACCACGTTGATGACGCTCTCCAGCGCATCCGAATAGAGCGCAATACTGCCTGTGATGTAATAGGCGGCATATTTCAGAGCGAAAACAACGGTTCCGATGAATATGCTGCCCAGGGCAAGTTTCTGAATCTTGTCCATGGCGCGATGCGTAATCAAGAGTGCTGCGGGAAACGAGGCGCCCTTATAGACCGTGTTTTTCAACGCGCAAGACCTTGTTTTTACTTGCAATTCGTTCGCAAAATCATGTCGGCGGAAAAGCGTTTCCCGTGCAAGCCGAGCCTGAGCCCAGGCAATGAACGGAGAGCCGCAAAAGGGCGGCTCATTCCGGGATGGCCGTCGCCTTGCGCAGAACCTTCCCGTAGTAGTTCGATAAGGTCGGGGCGAGCGTCTGGCAGCGCCGGACGAGTTCGAGGGCTTCCACACGGCGTCCGGCACCGATGCTGTCGAGCAGCGTGGGATGCACCTCCATCAGCTCCGCCAGCGCCGGATCCTGACGCTGCGAGGCGGGAGCAATGATGGTGAAGATGGCGGTCTTCTCGGCGCGCCCTTTCACGGCGATCCGGTCGAGCTCGATCAGCACGAAATGCTCCTGCAGCGCCTTCGCGGTCGCGGGGCCGAGAACGATGGAAACGCCGTATTCCTTCGACAAGCTCTCCAGACGCGATGCGAGGTTCACCGTATCGCCGAGGACCGAGTAATCGTAGCGCCAGCGCGAGCCCACATTGCCGACCACGCAATCGCCGGTATTGATGCCGACGCCGATGGCGAAGGAGGGCGCATCCTCGCCTTGTTCGCGCCGCAGCTCGGCATTCAGGGCTTTGACCGCGTCCAGCATGCCCATGGCGGCGCGTGCGGCGCGCAGCGGATGGTCCGGGCTCGGCAGCGGGGCGTTCCAGAACGCCATTACGCAGTCGCCGATATATTTGTCGATGGTGCCGCCTTCCGCGAGCACGGCGGCGGAAAGCGGATCGAGCAGGCGGTTGATGAGTGTGGTCAGGCGCTCCGGCTCATCCTTCAGCTTCTCCGACAAGGTCGTGAAGCCGCGCACGTCACAGAACAGGATCGAAAGATTGCGGCGCTCGCCTCCGAGCTTCAGGGCGCCCGGATCGCGCGCGAGCTGCGCCACGAGATCCGGCGAGAGATAGCGCGAGAAGGCTTCCGACACGGTGCGGCGCAGGTGACGCTCGCGGGCGTAATCGAGCCCGAAACGTGCGCCGAACACCGCCAGCGCCGCCGCCGCCGGCATGGCCGGCGGCATCCAGACCCGGCCGAAGCGGAGCACGGCCCAGGATCCGACGATGAAAAAGGCGAGCAGGAAGGCCGCCGCGAGCCCGGTTCGCCAGGAGACGCCCTGCATGGAGAAGGCTGCCGCCAGAAGTGCCCCGGCGATCACCAGAAGCGCCATGACGAGCCGAGACACGGGCAGCACGTAGAGGTTATGACGAAGGTTGTCGAGGATCGTGGCCTGCACCTCCACGCCCGCCGTGAGGGTTCCTTCGGTCAACGTATAGGGTGTCGGGAACGTATCGGGCGCGCCGATATCGGCGGAGGTTGCCTGCTTCAGGCTCAACCCCACCAGAACGACCTGATCCTTGAAGAATCCGGGCGGAAGAAAATTCGTCGGATCGAGAGCCTGATAATAGGAAGCGGTCGGGTAGGAGCGAGCCGGGCCGAAATATTGGATCAGCGCACCGTCGGAAGCGACCGCCTGCGGTTCGCCCTTCAGGCGCAGCGCTTCGGCCGCGAGACTGTCCGGCGCCTGAGGCATGCGGCGCAGATAGGCATCCCCGTCGATATCCACGGAGGCCACACCCGTTGCCGCGCCGGCATCGAGAAACGGTTCGAGCGGGCTGACGCGGGTCACCTGAACGCCTTGCGGCAGGAGCGTGGTCACGTCGTCGGCGGCTAGCACCACGTCCGGACCGAGCGCCTTCGCGAAAGTCGCGTCGGCTTCTTCCGTGGTGGGGTCGGCGAAGATGACGTCGAAGGCGATCACCTTCGCGCCAGCGGCACGCAGGCTCTCGACCAGTTTGGCGTGAAGCTCCCGGGACCAGGGCCAGCGCTGGCCGATCTCGCCGATCGACGGCTCGTCGATGGCCACGATCACGGCGCCCGGCCGCGCAGGCACGGGTGGCGAGACGACCGAGAGGATGTCGTAGAGCCGCGCCTCGATGAGATGGAAGGGCGGGAAATAGAGGACCGGCATCAGCAGGGCCGCGATGAGCCCGGCCATGGCGAAATGGCGCCAGAGCGGCCCTCTCCCGTGATCGTCCGATGTTGACCCTTGGCCGCTCACCCTAGAACCGAGCCTTGACGGAGGCCGCGACCGTACGGCCGGGAGCCGGAATGTCGAAGCCGAAATCGTAACGCTGGTCGAACAGGTTGAGCGCCGTCAGGCCGAACTGGAAGCGCCGGTCCGGCGTCTCCCAGGTGATCGCGGCATCGGTCGTCCAGTAGGATTCAAGCCGGTCGTTGTCATAGGAGCCGGACCGCTCGCCGATGAAATTCTGGGTCAGGGTGAACCGCAGGCGGCTCGGATGGACGAAGGTCACCCCGAAGCGCGCGAAGCGTTCCGGAACATAGGGGACGGGCTCTCCCACACCCTGACCGTCCCGGGCTTCCGCCGTCGCCAGGATTTTCGAAGTCGCGCCGCCGACCGTGCCGAACACGCCGATGCCATGACCCAGCCAGACATTGATCGTGGCGGCGAGCCACTCGGCGCGCGCCTTCTCGATATCTTCGAAGCTCGTCAGCGTGTTGATTCGCGGAACATTGAGGTCGTTCAGCGTTTGCCGCTGATATTCCAGGGCCGTGAAGACATGCGGGGTCCACTCGGCATCCCAGCGCAGAATAAGGCTCTTCGTCGGACCGCTTGCGGGCGTATCGTTCGGGATCAGCCCGACCGTGGTCGCGGGTGCGAGCGAGTAGCTCAGATAAGTGTCCGCATTCTCGATATAGGCCGCACGCAGCCATTGCCCCTCAAGCGGCGACACGCCGATGCCGAAGCGGGGCGACACCCAGACATCGGGATCGGCATTCTTCATATCGAGGAAAGTGCGATGGATGCCGGCCTGAGCCTCGAACCGATCATTGGGGCGCCACGAAAGATCCGCATAGGCGCGGCCTCCGCGGAAGGGGCTATCGAAGGCCGTAGCATCCTGGAGATAGTCCTCCGGTCCCGAGAACCAATATTGGTAACTCCTGCTGACGCCGTCGTATCGCACCTGACCTGCCTGAGCCTCCAGGCCGTAGCGCAGGTTGAAGTCGCCGATCCCGATGGCGTGGCTCACCGCTCCGACGACGCCATCGACGCGTTGCTTCTCCTGCCAAAGGGTGTGAATGGTCGGGAAGGTGCTGTAGTCCCACTGATCCCCGCGGTCGAGCGTATCGTTCCGCGTCGCGAAGATGGCGGTCGAGAGAACGTTCCGGTAGCCGAAGGTGTGGCTCCAGCCGGCCACGCCGAAGAGTGTCGTCTCGTCCCGCTCGATATGCTCGGTGCGGTCCAAACGGTCGACATCCGTCAGTCCCGGCCTGCCCTCGTTCGCCCAACCCATGAACATGAACCGGTCGGCGGCGTTCGGAGCCGAGCCGATGCTGAACGTGATGCCTTTTGCTCTCTCGTTATCGGCCGTCAGGTTGCCTTTGCTCTCGCCGGCGTTGGCGGACAGGCTGAAGCTCGTCGGCACAGGGTTGTTGGAGAAGCCGTTGACCAGCACGCCCGCTTCCCAGCCGACCTTGCCGCCGCGCACGATGGGCCCGCCTTCGATCTGGGTGTCGAGGAACGGCCGACGGATGGGATCGAAGCGTCCGATGCGGCCGGAAACGGCCAGCGGGTCGAGGAGCAATCCCTGAATGGAGAGGTTCAGGGCCGCGCTGTTGAGGTCCGTGCCTTCGGCAGCATCGAGGGTCGGCTCGGTCGTAAACAGGCCCGGCCTGCTGGCGATCGCCTGGTCGAAATAGCCTTGCGCCTCGAACGGATCGAAGGTCCGGTCGGCATAGAAGCGCGCCCAGTCATGCAGGTTGATGAAGCGGTAGGCCTCCACCGGATAGGAGCCGGTCTGCTTGGTGACCGAAAGGCCCGCATAGTCCCCGCCACGGTCCCGGTAGCGTCGCAGGGCTTCGCGCGCGGCGAGGATCGCCTCGTCGGCCATGTAGAGATCGAGCGCGAAGGCCGTGCGCAGGACGGGCACGATCGGAGCCCTGGGATCGAGCCGGTCGGCATTGTCGAGGGTCTGCCAGGCGAGCTCGTAATCGCCGTTCTGGAAATAGGCGTCGGCCAGGATGAGCTGATCGTTGGAACGGGCCGGATTGACGGCGGATCCGGCCAGCAGGGACTCGATGGCCTGAGCCATCTTGCCCTTCTGCAGAAGATAGCGTCCGCGGGCCGAGTAGGCCGTGGGCGGGTCGAGGGCCAGCGCCTTGTCGATGAGAACGCCCGCCTCTTCCACCCGGCTCTGATCCAGGAGGAGGATGGCCAGGTTGACGTAGGGAATCGGATTCTGCGGTTCCATCTCGATGGCGCGCCGGAAGGCGGCTTCGGCCTCGATGAAGGCGCCCCGGCCCTGTTCGAGCAGGCCGATCTGGTTGAGGAGCGAGAAGTTCGGATCGGTCTTCACGACCCTGTAGAGATCGGCCAGCGCCCCATCGATGTCGAATCCGCCTTGATCGTCGCCCCGAAGGCCACCACGTCCGGATCCGCCGGATCGAGGGCCTTGGCACGTTCATAGGCCGCATACATGTCCTCGCGATGGTCGAGATCCTGCGCGAGGGACGCCGAGAGAATGGCCAGTCCGGCATCGTTCGGGAACAGCTTCTCGGAGGCTGCAGCCTCGGCGGCTGCAGCCTTGAGGTCCTGTCGGAACCCGGTGAGATAGGCGTTGATTTCCGCCGTCCTGGGATCCCTGACCGGAACCTTCGGAGCCGGCTGCACCCGCTTCGGATCCGCCAGGGATGCGGCTGCATAGCGGCCGTACTCGGCCCAGCCGCGTCGCCGGGGATCGAGGCCCGGCTTCGCGCGTTCGAACAGCTTGATCGCATCCTGCCAGCGGCGGTCCGCGCCGGCCATGAGGGCTTCGATATAATCGGCGCGGGCGCGCTGTGCCCTGGTCATCGGGCGGTTTCGGGCTTCCGCAAGAGGAGCAGCCGCCGCGCGCCTGTTGCCGGCGTTCATGAGGCTCTCGGCGAGGACAAGCCAATCTTCCGTCGTGCGGGATCCGAGCGGCAGGGCCTCGATCCTGGATCTTTCAGCCTCGAATTGCTTGCTTCCCGAGGTTGTCGTCGGCAGGTTGATGAACACCTCGCGCATCGACATGTAGAAGAGCATCTGCTCGCGATCGTTTGGGCTGACGAGAACGAACTTCGTCGGCGCCTGACCGACGGCCGCCACGGCGCCTTCGCCCTGACGCACCGTCACCGCACCTTGCGGGTTCTTGAGCTCGACGACGCCTTCGAGCACGACGAGCGATGTCTTGCCGGCGCCGTCCACCGATAGAGACCAGTCGGTGCCGCGAATGGCCGCGACCGCGGCCGGCGTCTTGACGTCGACGCCCGAGCCGCCACGGGCGGCGCGCGCCCAGATATTGCCGCCCTGGAGGCTGAGCTGGGTCGCGTCGGCCGGGCCGCTCGCCACGTCGTTGACGGTCAAGGTCGAATTGCGCCCGACGCGGATCTGGGTCTGGTCGTTGAACAGGATCGCCAGATTGCCGATGGCGTTGGTGCGCAGGGTATCGCCGCCGACGAGGCTCTGCTGCAGCTGGGCGGCGCGCCAGAGATCCTCGCGCACGAAGCGCATCTCCTCGCCTCCCTTGGCCGCCACGATGGCACCTGCGGCGGGGGCCTGGCGCGGAACGGGAACCTGCGCCTGCGCAGCGGCAAAGGAAAGCGCCAGGACGCTTGTGGCGGCCAGAAGCCTGACGGATCGGAAAGACATGGAAGACCGGCTCGATCGAAGGGTTACCTGCTCTAACGTTACTGGAACTTAGCAGGAAGTCCCTGGGAACAAAGCCGATTCACATCATGGATGATGTGTTTTACAGCACAGGGTGAACGATTGCGGCATTCACGCCACAGATAATGACCTCAAATCGCGGAAAAGGCCGGGGTTCAAGCGGCCTTGCCGCAGGCGATCAGGAGTTTCTGCTTCAGATCGTGCTGGGCGAAGGGCTTCTGCAGGACGGGACGGTCCCGGAAAGCATCGCGGATGCCCGCGCTGCCGTAGCCGGTCGAGAAGACGAAGGGGATCGAACGCTGGGCCAGGGCTTCGGCCACCGGGTAGATCGGCTCGCCGGCGACGTTCACGTCGAGGATGGCCAGGTCGACCTGTTCGCGCGCCACAGCATCGAGGGCCGCCGACAATCGGGCTGCCGGGCCGATCACCTCGCAGCCGAAATCGAGAAGCATGTCTTCCAGGAGCAGGGAGATCGCGGCTTCATCCTCGACGACGAGAATACGCAGGCCATTGAGATCGCCGTTGCTCGTTACGCTGTCGGTCACGGGGTCACTTTCTTTTATGCTGGGATGCTGGCAGATCGCTCAGCAAAGCACGGAACAAGATGCGCTGGATCGTCCGGACTTCAAGCCTGGAATCAGGAGCTTCTATCACTTTTGCGTATCCATGCAAAAACCGCGCGCGGCCGAAACGACCTATGATATCGTTATGAGAGGATCTTAGGGCGGCAGCTCGCCTTTGCCTAGGCCTCGCTCGCCCGTCTTGCAGCCTGACGAATGCGACGACGCGGGCCAGCAATGCCCCTTGCGGAGAAGGCATCTTATCCCGAATAATCGGCTTATGTTCTCGCGTGACTGCTACCGTATCGTCATAATCGCCTTCGCATCGGATCGAAACCATGCCTAGGCGGCGACCCAAAGCACCGGTTCTCATCGTCCTGCACCAGGAGCATTCCACGCCCGGCCGGGTCGGGCGCCTGCTCATGGAGCGCGGCTATCGTCTCGACATCCGCCGTCCCCGCTTCGGCGATCCGCTGCCTGGTACGCTCGCCGAGCACACGGGAGCCGTGATCTTCGGCGGTCCGATGAGCGCCAACGATCCGGACGATTTCGTCAAGGCGGAGATCGACTGGATCGAGGTGCCGCTCAAGGAGGGCAAGCCCTATCTCGGCCTTTGCCTGGGCGCGCAGATGATGGCGAAGCAGCTCGGCGCCCGCGTCTGGGCCCATCCCGAGGGCCGGGCCGAAATCGGCTATTATCCCTTGCTGCCGACGGCGGCGGGCGAGGCTCTGAGCCAGGATTGGGGCGTGACTTGGCCGAGTCATGTCTATCACTGGCACCGGGAAGGCTTCGACTGCCCTGCCGGTGCCGAGACACTGGCGACGGGCGACGATTTCCCGACCCAGGCGATCCGGGTCGGCGAGAAGGCCTTCGGCCTCCAGTTTCACCCGGAGGTCACCCACGCGATGCTGTGCCGCTGGACGGTTCACGCCGAGGAGCGGCTGAAAATGCCCGGCGCACAGGACCGGGTTCGCCAGCTCGCCGGGCGCTTCCAGCACGACCCCCACGTCTCCCGTTGGCTCGACCGGTTCCTCGACCATTGGCTCGATGACCCCATGCCGAAGCGTCTGCGTGCGTAGAGCATCGGACCCTGATCTGGCGCATCGTCTATGGCGGGAAACCGGGTCCACTTTTCACTAACGTGGCCCTACGGGTCGCTGACGCGGCCCGCTGGGTCCGCACGATGCGCTAGGGATCACGTCGCGTCGAATTCGAAGGGCGAGATACCGCGCTTCATCTCATCGACGATCAGCGCATGCATCAGGGGAGGGGCGGCGCGCTGCGGGCAGGCGACGCGTTCGCACAGGCGGCAATTGATGCCGATGGGCGTCGCATCGGCCGATGAGAGGTCGAGGCCACGTGCATAGACGAGGCGGTGGGCGTATTTCAGCTCGCAACCGAGGCCCACGACGAACTGCGGATCGGGCGCCCCCCAGGGGTTGAAGGCGCGCCTGACCGTGCGGGCGATGGAGAACCAGCGCGAGGAATCCGGCAGCTCGATCACCTGCGTGGCCACTTGTCCGGGCGTCCGGAAGGTCGAATGCAGGTTCCAGAGCGGGCAGGTGCCGCCGAATTGCGAGAACGGGAAGCGGCCGGAGGAAAAGCGCTTCGAGACGTTGCCGGCGGAATCCACCCGCACCAGGAAGAACGGGATGCCCCTGGCTCCGGGGCGGGCCAGCGTCGTGAGCCGGTGCGCCACCTGCTCGAAGCTCGCGCCGAAACGGGCGCCCAGCACCTCCACGTCGTAGCCGAGCGCTTCGGCTGCCGCATGGAACTTGCCGTAGGGCATCATGAGGGCGCCGGCGAAGTAATTGCCGAAGGAGACGCGCAGCAGCCGCCGCGCAGGACCATCCGCGGGCTCGAGGCGGGTGGCGAGGGCATCGATGGTCTCGCGCATCTCGGCGAAGGCCAATTGGTAGGCGGCCTGGAAGGTCCTTCCGGAAGGATCGACCAATTCGGAAATCAGGAGCTGGCGCCGGTGATGGTCGTAGCGGCGTAGGGAATCCGGCATCACGTCGATGGGCATGACGCGCACGCGGATCCCGTGACGGGCGTGCAGGCGCTCGGCGATGGCGAAGAATGGCTCGTGGCCGGTCAGGGCGAGGTCCGACGCCAGGGCCTCGGCGGCCTCGTCCAGCTCGGCGAAATGGTTCTTGGCCTCGTGGATCAGTTCCCGCACCCGGTCGACCGGGTTGACCTGGGGCGCATCCTCCGCCCGGTCCCGGTCGCTGAGGCTCGGGGTCACGGCCTCCCGGGCGCCGCGCATGGCCTGATAGGCCCGGTAGAGGCGGTTGATGGCATCGATCAGCGAGGGAGCGCTCTCCACGGTTTCGCGCAGTTCGAGGCGGGCCACCGGGGTGGAGCGGAACAGAGGATCGGCGAAGACCTCCTCCAGTTCCGAGACGGTGCGTTCGTGATCGTCGTTGGCGAATTCGCGCGGGTCGAGCTGATAGGCATGGGCGAGGCGGATCAGCACCTGGGCGGTGATCGGGCGTTGGTTGCGCTCCATCAGGTTCAGGTAGCTCGGAGAGAGCCCGAGCTCCTCGGCCATGCGGGACTGGCTCATGTTGAGCTCGCGCCGCAGCCGCTTCAGACGGGGGCCCACGAAAAGCTTTCTGCTCTCATCCATATTGTAAATCTTTTTACAAGTTTACACGACCAGCCGTGTCAAAGCTTTACAGGGCGACTTTTCTTTTGAAATCCATCGTTGAAACAAACGCTTCTTCGCGGATTATGAAAGCAAGACGTCCTGCTGCTCTGCAATAATTCTGGCCTGCGGGAAAGTTTTGTCAAGAAATGTAAAAGAAAGGATCGCCATGACCAGCCAGCCGACCCCGGGTTCCCTGCAGGACCTGATCCCCGCCGCTCTCAAGGGGCGTTTCGACGGTATCCGCAGGCCCTATTCGGCCGAGGACGTTGCCCGGCTGCGCGGGTCCTTCCCTATCGCCTACACGCTGGCCGAGCGCGGGGCCCAGCGCCTGTGGCAGCTCCTGCACGAGCGCCCTTACGTCCATTCGCTGGGTGCCATGACCGGCAACCAAGCCATGCAGATGGCCCGCGCCGGCCTCGAGGCGATCTATCTCTCCGGTTGGCAGGTGGCGGCGGATTCGAACGTGGCCGGCGCCATGTATCCCGACCAGTCGCTCTACCCGGCCAATTCCGGTCCCGAACTGTGCCGGCGCATCAACCGCACCTTCCAGCGCGCCGATCAGATCGAGCATGCGGAGGGTGGCGCCAAGCGCGACTGGTTCCTGCCCATCGTGGCGGACGCGGAGGCCGGCTTCGGCGGACCGCTCAACACCTTCGAGATCATGAAGGCCTATATCGAGGCCGGCGCCGCGGGCGTGCATTTCGAGGACCAACTCGCCTCGGAGAAGAAGTGCGGCCATCTCGGCGGCAAGGTGCTGATCCCGACCTCTGCCCATGAGCGCAACCTCGTTGCCGCACGCCTCGCCGCCGACGTGATGGGCACCTCGACCCTGATCATGGCCCGGACGGACGCGGAATCGGCCAAGCTCATCACGTCCGACGTGGACGAGCGCGACCGGCCCTTCATCGAGCCCGACAGTCGCACCCCGGAAGGCTTCTACCGCCTGAAGGACGGCACCGGCCTCGATCATTGCATCGCCCGCGGCCTGGCTTATGCGGAGCTCGCCGACCTTCTGTGGTGGGAGACCTCGCATCCCGATCTCGACGATGCGCGCAAGTTCGCGGAAGCCGTCCACAAGCGCTATCCGGGCAAGCTCCTGGCCTATAACTGCTCGCCCTCCTTCAACTGGAAGAAGAAGCTCGACGACGCCACCATCGCGAAGTTCCAGCGCGAGCTCGGCGCCATGGGCTACAAGTTCCAGTTCGTGACGCTCGCCGGCTTCCACCAGCTCAATTACGGCATGTTCGATCTGGCGAGCGGCTACCGCGAGCGCGGCATGGGCGCCTATTCCGAGCTCCAGGTTCGTGAATTCGCCGCCGAGACCGAAGGCTACACGGCCACCCGCCATCAGCGCGAAGTCGGCACCGGCTATTTCGACCAGGTCTCCGTGGTCATCACCGGCGGCAAGTCCTCCACCACGGCGATGGCGGAATCCACCGAGACTGCGCAGTTCCAGACCTCGGCCAAGCTCCAGGCGGCCGAATAATCCAGCCTTTCAAACCCTTTGCACCAATGGAGATCGTCATGATGAAGTCACGTTTCTGGGTGGTCGGCGGCGAGTACACCTCCTGCGACTGCGAGACCATCGTCCAGGGCACCGAGCGGGTCGTCGGCCCCTTCGAGAGCCGCACCGAGGCCGAGCGCACCTGGCGCACCCTGTCCGAGGATCACCGCCCCCAGGCGCAGGTCCGCTTCACCATCGCCCAGGAGCCTCCGTCGACCCTGAGCGCCTGAAGAGGCCATAGCAGACGCTCACGGTCAGCCCCGCCGGAGGACGAGCGTTCCTCCGGCGGGGATCTTTTGCCGCCACACGAAGTTTTTAACCTCCGCCCACATTCTTCATGAGCCTCCCCCCTGCCTAAACGGCCCGACTGTCCTAAAAACAGCCGGGCAAGGTTTCTCAAGGGGTTTCGCATGAAGACCGTCCTCACATCGCTCACCTTTGCCGCCGCACTGGCGCTCGCTGGGGCGGGTGCCGCCAGGGCCGACGTGGTCGTCTCTTCGAAGATCGACACGGAAGGCTCGGTTCTGGGCAACATCATCCTGCTGACCCTCGAGGCCAACGGCATCAAGACCCAGGACCGGATCCAACTCGGGGCCACCCCAGTGGTGCGCAAGGCGATCACGGCGGGCGAGATCGACATCTATCCCGAATATACCGGCAACGCGGGCTTCTTCTTCAACAAGGCGGACGATCCGGTCTGGAAGGACGCGGCCAAGGGCTTCGAGATGGCCAAGAAGCTCGATTACGACGCCAACAAGATCGTCTGGCTCGATCCGTCGCCGGCCAACAACACCTGGGCCATCGCGCTGCGTAAGGACGTGGCCGATTCCAACAAGCTGAAGACCCTGTCCGAGTTCGGCCAGTGGGTGACGAAGGGCGGCAAGGTGGTGCTGGCAGCCTCCGCCGAATTCGTGAATTCGGACGCGGCCCTGCCGGCCTTCCAGAAGACCTATGACTTCAAGATGAAGCCGGAACAGCTCATCGTGCTTTCCGGCGGCGACACGGCAGCCACCATCAAGGCGGCGGCCGAGCAAACCAACGGCGCCAACGCGGCCATGGTCTACGGCACCGATGGCGGCATCGCTCCGTCGGGTCTCACGGTGCTGGCGGACGACAAGAACGTGCAGCCGGTTTATGCCCCGGCGCCGATCATCCGCGAATCCGTCCTGAAGGAGAACCCGAAGATCGCCGAAATCCTGAAGCCCGTCTTCGCATCCCTCGATCTCACCACGCTCCAGGGGCTGAACGCCCGCGTCCAGGTGGGCGGCGAGCCCGCCAAGGCGGTGGCGACGGATTACCTGAAGTCCAAGGGGTTCCTGAAATGATGGGTTTCCTGAAACGATCTGAGGCTCTGGTTTCGGAGGTGGCTCATCAACCTCCGACCTCATCCTGAGGAGGTGCGAAGCACCATCTCGAAGGATCATCCAGAGAGCACGGGAGGCGCCCTCGTGCCCGGACATCGTCCGGGATCTCGAGACGGTCACTGAAGTGACCTCCTCAGGATGAGGGCTCAGGGAAGAGCCTGCTTATGAACCAGACTCTCAGGATGAGGACTCGGCAAACAGACGGATGAGCCGTACTCTCAGGACCCAGACTGCGCGATAAGAGCCGGAAACTTTGTGAATACGATCTCTTCCCGAGCGACCGCTCCCGGCATGTCTTCCTCGCGTTCCTCCCTGTCCCTGGATCGGCTCGGGAGCGTGATCGCCATCCTGATCGGCGTTGCGCTCTTCGCCTCGCCCTTCGTCGTGTACCGGGCCAACCGCATCGTGGCCGCCGAGGGGCGGATGCTGGCCGATGCGCTGCCGTCGTCGGGCGCGGTCGGTGTGATGGTCGTGGCGCTCGGCGTGGCGTTGTGCGCGGCCTTGGTCCGCACGCCGTTGATCCGCCTCGCGGCCGCGTCCCTCGGCCTGTGTACGATCTTCCCAGCGGTCGGATGGTCGGCCGGATTCGTCACGCCGCCCGGCAACTCGTTTGCGCGCGTCTCGCCGTCCCTGGGCTTCTGGCTCCTGGCCCTGGCCTTCGCGCTGCTCGCGGCCGATGCGTTGACGCGGCTGCGCCTCTCTCCCTGGGTGAGGCTCGCCGCCCTCGCGGTGGCGGCGGGCGCGATTGCACTGCTGCTCGTCTCGGGCGCCTGGGACGACCTCTCGCTCCTCAAGGAATATGCCAGCCGGGCGGACACCTTCTGGCGCGAGGCGCGCGAGCATCTGTGGCTGGCGTTCGGATCGATGGTCGCCGCCTGCCTCGTCGGTCTGCCGCTGGGCATTCTGGGGCATCGCGTCCAGCGGTTGCGAAACGCGATCCTCCAGGTGCTCAACATCGTCCAGACGGTTCCGAGCATCGCGCTCTTCGGCATCCTGATCGCACCGCTCGGTTATCTTGCCGCGCATGTGCCCCTGGCGGCGGCTCTGGGCGTTCGCGGCATCGGGGCCGCGCCCGCCTTCATCGCGCTCTTTCTCTATTCCCTGCTGCCGGTCGTCGCCAACACGGTGACCGGATTGAAGCAGGTCCCGGCGGCCGTGACCGATGCGGCGCGCGGCATGGGATTGTCCGCGCGCCAGCGCCTGTGGCAGGTGGAACTGCCCCTGGCGCTGCCCGTCATCCTGGCCGGCATCCGCATCGTGATGGTGCAGAACCTCGGATTGGCCACCGTGGCGGCGCTGATCGGGGGAGGGGGCTTCGGCACTTTCGTGTTCCAGGGCATCGGCCAGACGGCCATCGACCTCGTGCTCCTGGGCGCGATTCCCACGGTCGCCCTGTCGTTTGCCGCCGCCATCATCCTCGATGCGATCATCGATCTGACCAGACGGGGTTCTCCATGATCGAGATCGAGCACCTCACCAAACGCTACGGCGCCACAATCGTGGTCGACGACGTGTCGCTCCGGGTCGACGAGGGAACGATCACCGTCGTTGTCGGCACGTCGGGCGCGGGCAAGTCGACCCTGCTGCGCATGATCAACCGGCTCGTGGAGCCGAGCCAGGGCCGCGTGCTCATCGACGGCCAGGACACCATGGCGATCCCGGAGGATCAGCTGCGGCACCGGATCGGCTACGTGATCCAGGGCTACGGGTTGTTCCCTCACCGCAATGTCGCCGAGAACATCGCCACCGTGCCGCGCCTTCTCGGCTGGGACAAACGGCGGATCGCGGCTCGCGTCGAGGAGCTGCTCGACCTCTTCCAGCTCGACCCGGCGGAATTCGCGAAAAAATTTCCGCACGAATTGTCAGGCGGGCAGCAGCAGCGCGTCGGCGTTGCGCGCGCCTTGGCGGCAAAGCCCGCGGTGCTGTTGATGGACGAGCCGTTCGGCGCGCTCGATCCGGTCATCCGCAGCAAGGCGCAGGACGATCTCGTCGCCATCCAGCGCCGTCTCGGCACGACGGTGGTCCTCGTCACGCACGACATGAACGAGGCGTTCCAGCTGGGCGACAGGATCGCCGTGATGGATCAGGCGCGACTCCTGCAATACGCAACGCCCGCCGAACTGCTGACGCGTCCGGCGGAGGCATTCGTCGAGCAGCTCGTGGGCACGGCTGAGCGGCCGTTCCGTCTTCTGTCCCTGCTGAAGGTGCGGGAGGCTCTGGAAGCCGGA
The DNA here is from genome assembly GCF_003347665.1 of Microvirga calopogonii. Lineage (GTDB taxonomy): Bacteria > Pseudomonadota > Alphaproteobacteria > Rhizobiales > Beijerinckiaceae > Microvirga > Microvirga calopogonii. Next base: position 199,918 of record NZ_QDGA01000002.1, on the reverse strand, counting down.
GACGCCGAGGGAGAACCCATCCTCGTCACGGATTCCCTACGGGATGCTCTCTCGCGGCTGATCTGGGCGGGACGTGAGGCATTGCCCGTTGCTGACGCATCCGGTGCTGTCGTCGGTCGCGTCAGCGTGACGGGCATCGTGGCGCATGGGCGGTCCGTTCCATGAGCGGGCGTTCGCTGATCTGGCGCGGGGCGGCGCTGATTCTGCTGGTGCTCTTCATCGCCGCGCCGCAGCTTTTCGCCCCCGTGTTCCGGCCGCTGACCGCGAATGGCGCGCCGGCGATCTACAATCAGGGCAGCCTGCTCTCCCTGACCCTTTCGCATCTGCGCATCGTGTTCCTGGCGACGCTTGCGAGCACGATCCTGGCCCTGGGGCTCGGCGTCTTCGTCACACGGCCTTCGGGACGCGAGTTCCTGCCGCTGTCGCGCAGCCTGGTGAATATCGGGCAGACCTTCCCGCCCGTCGCGGTTCTGGCGATCGCGGTGCCGCTCGTCGGCTTCGGCGAGAAACCGACCTTCATCGCGCTGTTTCTCTACGGGCTCCTGCCGATCTTCGAGAACACGCTCACCGGCCTGATGGAAGTATCGCCGCAGACGCTCGAGGCCGCCAAGGGCATGGGCATGAACCCGCGCCAGCGCCTGTTCCAGGTGGAGCTGCCGCTCGCGCTTCCGGTGATCCTGGCGGGGATCCGCCTTTCGGTGATCATCAGCTTAGGGACAGCCACCATCGGCTCGACGGTGGCGGCCAAGGGGTTGGGCGAGGTCATCATCGCGGGCCTTCAATCCAACAACGTCGCTTTCGTGTTGCAGGGCGGATTGGTGGTTGCGCTGCTCGCGGTTCTGATCCACGACGGATTGGGAATGATCGAGCGACTCGTCGCCGCAAAGCTGGGCCGCCCTGCGGATGAGGTGACATGACGCTTCTCGAACGGTTGAAGATCGAAACCCGTGATGCGCATGATCGGATCGAGGCCGCGATGGATCTCGACCGCCGGATCGCATCGCGCGAGACTTACAGGGACCTGCTGATCCGCTTCTACGGCTTCCACAAGGCCTGGGAGGACGAGGCTACTGATCGGGCGCCCGACCGGGCCTTCTTTCAAAGCCGCTGCAAGACCCGGCTCCTCGCCGGAGATCTCAAGGCTCTAGGACTAAAATCTGACGACATCATGGGTTTGCCACAATGCCGTCCTCTCATGCCTCTGCCGGCCCCGGAAGCGGTGCTGGGGAGCATGTATGTGGTCGAGGGCTCCACGCTCGGCGGCGCCATCATTGCGCGCGAGGTGGAGAACCGGCTTGGACTGACGGCGGAAACGGGCTGTGCCTATTTCCGCAGCTATGGACGAAATGTTGCTGCCATGTGGAAGTCGTTCGGCACGGTGCTGCTCGAAGCCTCGTCGCCGGAGGCCGACGATCTGATCGTCGGGGCCGCACAGGATACCTTCACCGTGATGCATGACTGGCTGTGCGAGACCCCATGACCCTGCAAATGCAAGATATCGATCCGACCGCCTGCGAGCGGGAGCCGATCCACATTCCGGGCAGCGTCCAGCCGCACGGCATCCTTCTCGCGATCAGGCTGTCCGATAGGACGGTCGCCTATGCGAGCGCCAACCTCGCGGAGGTTTTCGGCTTCCAGGCGGCCGATGTGCTCGACCGGCCCTTCGCCCAGGTGCTGCCGGCCCTGAATGCGGAATTCGAGGCGCAGCTGGATGATCCGCCGACGGCGGGAAACTCCCGCTTCGTCCGGACCATCCGGGTCAGGACGACTCACGAGGAGCGGTTTTTCGAGGCGGTGATTTCCCGCTCGGGCGATTGCGCGATTCTCGAGCTGGAGGAGCCTCCCGTCGGTTCGGTCTCCAGCATCGATGCGCTCTATCCCACCCTGCGCCGGTTCGTGGAGCAGCTGCAGGGCGCGTCGAGCATCGAGGTCCTGTGCGGTCTGGCCGCGCAGGACATCCGCCGCATGACCGACTTCGACCGGGTGCTGATCTACCGCTTCGACGAGCAGTGGAACGGCACCGTCATCGCCGAGGACCGCAACGATGTGCTGCCGTCCTATCTCGACCTGCGCTTCCCGGCCTCCGACATCCCGGCCCAGGCGCGGGAGCTCTACCGGCGCAACCGCCTGCGCATCATTCCCGATGCCGGTTACACGCCCGTTCCCATCCAGTCGCACGATCCCGCGCCTTTGGACCTGAGCGACTCGGTGCTGCGCAGCGTCTCGCCCGTGCATCTCGAATACATGCGCAACATGGGGACGCTTGCCTCCATGTCGATCTCGATCCTGCGCGACGGTGAGCTGTGGGGCCTGATCTCCTGCCACAACAGGGATCCGAAGCGGGTCTCGCTCCAGGTGCGCAATGCCTGCGACTTCCTCACGCAGATCTTCTCGCTCCAGCTGGAGGCACGGGAGAACACGACGCTTGCCGAGGACCGCGTGCGTCTCGGCGCCGTGCAGACTCGACTCCTCGCCCACATGGCGGCCGAGGAGCATTTCATCGCCGGTCTCGTGAACCACCCGGACGACCTGATGATGCTCGCTGGTGCGCAGGGCGCCGCCGTCCTGACGCAGGACCATTGCTGGTGCCTCGGCCGAGCCCCCGACAGGGACCAGGTCCGGGCGCTCTTCGACTGGTTGTCCGAACACCACCAGGAGGATGTTTTCGCCACCGACGATCTTTCAGCAGTCTATCCGGCGGCGAAAGCCTTTGCCGACCGGGCGAGCGGCCTTCTCTCCATCTCGGTTTCGAAGGCGCATTCGAGCTACGTGCTCTGGTTCCGCCCCGAGGTCGTGCAGACCGTGAAATGGGGCGGCAATCCGCAGAAGCCCGTCCAGGAGGAGGCGGGCACTTTAAGGCTCCATCCCCGACGCTCCTTCGAGATCTGGAAGGAGACGGTGCGGGACCGTTCGCTGCCCTGGGACCGAAGCGAGGTCGAGGCGGTCAAGGAGCTGCGCAATGCCATCGTGGGCATCGTGCTGCGCCGGGCCGAGGAAATGGCGGCGCTCACGGAGGAGCTGCGCCGCAGCAACAAGGAGCTCGAGGCCTTCTCCTATTCGGTCTCCCACGACCTGCGGGCCCCGTTCCGCCACATCGTCGGCTATTCCGAGCTGTTGAAGAAGCAGGAAGCGGCCGACATGTCCGAGAAGGGCAAGCGCTACGTCGACACGATCATCGAGGCTGCCTATACGGCCGGAACCCTGGTCGACAACCTGCTGCGCTTCTCCCATATGGGCCGCACGGCCCTGAAGCCCCGGCTGGTGGACGTGGCCCGCCTCGTCGACGAGATCCGGCAGAAGCTCACGGCGGAGCAGGGCGAGCGTCGGATCCAGTGGGTCGTCGGGGACCTTCCGCCGGTGAATGCCGATCCGGTGCTGATCAGGCTGGTCTTTGAAAATCTGCTCGACAATGCGGTAAAGTACACCCGCACCCGGGAGAAAGCGCGCATCGAAATCGGCTCCGCGCGCAAGGATGGGGAGACGATCTATTTCGTGCGCGACAACGGCGTCGGGTTCGATATGAAGTACATCGACAAGCTGTTCGGCGTGTTCCAGCGCCTGCACAGGATGGAAGAATTCGAGGGGACGGGGATCGGGCTGGCCAATGTCCGCCGGATCGTCGAAAGACATGGAGGCCGGGCCTGGGCCGAGGGAGCGCTCGACAAGGGAGCGACCTTCTCCATCGCCCTGCCGGATCAGAGTGAAGGAGCCGCGTGAATGGCGGAGCTGAAACCGATCCTTCTGGTTGAGGACAACCCGAAGGATCTCGAACTGACGCTGGCGGCCCTGGAGCAGAGCCAGCTCGCAAACGAGGTCGTCGTGGTGCGCGACGGCGAGGAGGCGCTCGACTTTCTCTATCGCCGCGGCGCGCATGAAAGCCGCAACACCAGCGACCCGGCCGTGGTCCTGCTCGACCTCAAGCTGCCGAAGATCGACGGGCTCGAGGTGCTGGAGAAGGTCAAGGCCGATCCGCATCTGCGCCAGACGCCGGTCGTCATGCTGACCTCGTCGCGGGAGGAGAGCGATCTCGTACGCAGCTACGAGCTTGGCGTGAACGCCTTCGTGGTGAAGCCCGTGGGCTTCCGCGAATTCTTCGACGCGATCCAGGACCTCGGCGTGTTCTGGGCGATCCTCAACGAGCCGCCGCCGCGGCGCAACGGCGCTTAAGGCTGCCGATGGACCGGGCTTCCGTCATCTCATCCGACCGGGTGCTGCGCATCCTCCTTCTGGAGGACAGCGCGCTCGATGCCGAGCTGGTGAGAGAGACCCTGACCGATGCACGGCTGCCTATATCGGTCGAGCGGGTGGTGTCGGCGGACGAGTTCACGAGGGCGGTCCGCGATGAGACCTGGGATCTCATCCTCGCCGATTACCTTCTGCCTGCCTTCGATGGCCTGCACGCACTCGAGATCGCCCGGGAGATGTCCCGCGCCACGCCTTTCGTCTTCGTCTCCGGCGCCCTCGGCGAAGAGGTGGCCGTCGAGGCCCTGAAGCGCGGGGCGACGGATTACGTGCTGAAGGACAAGCTCGAAAGGCTGCCCGCCACCGTGCTGCGGGCCCTGGCCGAGGCCCGCGAACGCGGCGAGAAGGAGCGGGCGCAGGATGCCCTGCGGCAGATGCTCGACGAGCGCACCGCGCTCCTGCACGAACTCGATCATCGGGTGAAGAACAATCTCCAGCTGCTGCTCTCCCTGATCGGCATCGAGTACCGTCAGGCCGAGGACGGGCCCGCGCGTCAGGTGCTCGGGCGCATGAAGGAGCGCATGCAGGCCCTGGCCGCCGCGCACCGCGATCTCTACGACGGACAGGGATCGACCCGGTTCGATGCGTCGCGTTTTGCGAAAGGACTCTGCGAGGAACTGACCTCGTCGATTCCGGGCGTGAGGATCACGCCGGAATTCGAGATCGAGACCGTGGAGGTCGAAGCCGCCAAGGCCGCCGCCATGGCGCTCCTGTTCAACGAGATCGTCGTCAATGCGCTCACCCATGCCTACAAGGAGCGGCAGGGCAAGCTGAAGCTCCGGTTGCGGATCGAGGACGGCGCGCTGGTCTTCCAGATCGCCGACGATGCCTTCAGCCCGGAGGAGAAGCAGCACGCGAAGGAGAGCGCGTCCGGGACCATTCTCAAAGCCCTCGCCCGCCAGCTCAACGCGAATGTGGAATGGCCGCTCGACGATCCCGCCATCCTGGTGCGTGTCGCCATACCGGTTCGGGATGGCGGCTAGATGATCGGGCGAAGATCATACTCCGTGCGAGCGATCAGAAGCCTGTCCCAGGGCGCCCGGACCTCGTTGCGGCAGGTGCTGTGGGGACTGGTCCTGGTTCTCGCCCTGCCGACCATTCTCGTGGCGGCGGCGGGTCTCTATTCAGGCTATCGCGCCGAGCAGCAGGCCACCGATCTGCGCATGCAGGAGACCGCCCGCGCCTTGAGTCTGTTGCTCGATCGCGAAATCGAGAAATCGGTCTTGGCGCTGCAGGTCCTGGCACATTCGTCCAGCCTCGCCCGGGGAGATTTCGAGGAGTTTTACGACCGTGCTAAAACCAGTGGGCTCGAGGAGCCTTCCTGGATCGCTCTGTTCGAACCCAGCGGCCGCGTGATCTTCAACACCCGTGTGCCTTACGGCGTGAAGCTGCCAAACAGCAATCGCATGGATGCGCTGCAGCGTGTGCAGGAAACCCGCAAGCCTTATGTGTCCGACCTCTATGTGGGCTCGCTGACGGGCCAGCGCCTGATCACCATCGATGCTCCCGTCATCATCGACGAACGAGTCGCCTACATCCTGTCGCTCGCGATCACGCCGGACGTTTTTCAAGGGATCATTCGCGACCAAAGAATTGCCGACGGCTGGAACGCCGCGGTGCTCGACCGAAGCCGGAGGCTCGTGGCGCGCTCCCGGTCGCCGGAGCGCTTCGTCGGGCAGCTTGCAAGCCCCAACGTCCAGGAGGCTCTCGCGAGCGCGCAGGAAGGGCTTCTCCAGAGCGTGACGCTCGATGGCATTCCCGTGCGCACCTATTTCAGCCAGTCGCCGACCTATGGCTGGTCCTTCGTCATCAGCATCCCGGAAACGGAGCTGGCGAAATCAGCCCAGCGGTCTCTCTTCTGGCTCACGGTCCTCGGAGCGGTCATCCTCGGCGGCATCCTTCTGGCAGTTCTGCTGTCGCGCGCCATCTCCAAGCCGGTCGACCAGCTCGTGGCTGCGGCCCAGACCCTCGGCCGCGGAGGTGAGGTTTCTGACCGGGCCAGCACGCGTGTTCTGGAATTCGACACGATCAAGAGGGCGCTCGTCGAGGCGGCCGCCGGCATCCGCCACCATGAGCGGGAGCGGGAGGAGGTTCTCGCCCACATGGCCGAGAGCGAGGCGCGCCTGCGCCTGGCGCTCAATGCGGGCCATCTCGGTTCCTGGGAATACACACCCGCCACGGGCGCTCTGACGACAACACCCACGTGCCGCGCCCATTTCGGGCGTGGAGCAGACGAGCCGGTCACCTATGCGGATCTCATCGCCCAGATCCATCCCGACGACCGCGCCTTGCAGAAGGAGTCCGTCGCGCTGGCGTTGGCGGGCCGTACCGATCTTCAGGCGGAATATCGCGTGATCTGGCCCGACGGCAGCGAACATTGGATCCGCGTGAGCGGCCGGATGAGAAGCGGTCCCGACGGGCATCCGTCCATGGTCGGCGTGTCGCAGGACATCACCGAGCGCCGGCTCGCCGAAGACCGGCAGGCGCTTCTGCTGCACGAGCTCAATCACCGCGTCAAGAATACGCTGGCGACCGTTCAGTCGATCGCATCCCTGACCAGACGATCGGGCGACAACACCGATCCCGCCGCATGGAACGCCTTCATGGATCGGCTGCACGGGATGGCCAAGACCCACGATCTCCTCACGGCCACCCAATGGCAGGGCGCGCTTCTGGAAGACGTGCTGAAGAACGAGCTGGAGCCTTATCAGGACGGCATACGGCAGCGCATTCGCCTGCGCGGCCCGCGCATCAATCTGCAGCCCGGAGCCGTTCTCGCCCTGGGACTTGCCGTTCACGAACTGGCGACGAACGCCGTCAAATACGGCTCTCTCTCGGCTGCGGAGGGCAAGGTGCACGTGATGTGGGCCGTCACGTCGGGGAGCGGTCAGCCCGCGCTTCTCGTGGAATGGGTCGAAAGCGGCGGCCCGCCGGTCAACAAGCCCGAGCGCCAGGGCTTCGGCTCCAAGCTGATCCAGCGCGGTCTCGCGCAGCAGCTGGGAGGCGAGATCAAGCTCGATTTCGCGCCCGCAGGCGTCCGCTGCGTCATCACCTTCCCGATCTCGACCATGGCATCGGATCAGAGCGGCGCTGCCGAGACCCAGCAGCGCTATGCATCGTGACGTGGTGAGTGTCATTCCCGGCCGGAGCGTCAGCGGAGGGGAAGGGAATCCATAGCGGCTCGCTTGATCGTGGATCCCCTTCCCGGTCCTGCGGACCGCCGGGGATGACAGCGGAGCGCTAAAGTGTCATTTCGGATGACACTCTCAAAGTCCTCTCATCCGGTGCCCTCATGACGACGACCCGAGACAAGCTCGAAACCATTCTGGCGCGCTTTGCCGGACGCAAGGCCGACGAGCGGGTGTTTCTGCGCGTCTACGACGATGCCGCGCGCATTGCCGCCGATGCCGCCGATGCGCGTCGTCGCGCGGGTCTCACGCTCGGCCCGCTCGATGGTACCATCGTGTCGATCAAGGATCTGTTCGACGTGGCGGGCGAGACGACGCTTGCGGGTTCGATTGCCCTGCGCGATGCAGCCCCCGCCGACAAGGATGCCGCGATCGTGCGCCGTCTGCGCCAGGCGGGTGCCGTCATCCTGGGCAAAACCAACATGGTCGAGTTCGCCTTCTCGGGCCTGGGCCTCAACCCGCATTACGGCACGCCCGGCAACGCGACGGATCCCTTGCGCATTCCGGGCGGCTCATCCTCGGGAGCGGGCGTGTCGGTGGCGGAGGGCACGAGCGAGATTTCCATCGGCAGCGACACCGGCGGCTCCGTGCGTATTCCGGCGGCCCTCAACGGCGTCGTCGGCTTCAAGCCGACCGCGCACCGCGTCCCGCTCGACGGCGCGTTTCCGCTTGCGCCCAGCCTCGATTCCATCGGGCCGCTGGCACGCAACGTGCAGGACTGCGCATACGCAGATGCCGTCATGGCGGGCGAGGAGCCGCGCCCGTTGAAAGAGCGTGCCCTGGCTGGCCTGCGGATCGGCGTGCCGCGCGGGCGCCTGTTCGCGCAGACGGAATCCTTGGTGGAGCAGGCCTTCGAGACGTCGTTGAAGCGTCTGTCCGGGGCCGGTGCGCGGATCGTGGATCACGGCATCGAGGATCTGCTCGAAGCCATGGCGGACACCACCGTCACGGCGTCCATTGCGTCCATCGAAGCCTCTGAAGTGCATGCGGATTGGCTCGAATCCAAGGTCGCCGAGATCGACCCGCGCGTCCATTGGTGGATCGCGCGCAGCAGCACCGTGCCGGCGCCGATCTACATCCGCATGCTGCGCCGCAGGCATGCCCTCGTCGCTGCGATGGACGAGCGGTTGTCTCCTCTCGACGTGCTGGTGCTGCCGACCACCGCCATTTCGGCGCCGCTGATCGCCCCGCTGGAATCCGACGACAAGCTCTACAATAAGACCGACTGGCTGATCCTGCGCAACACCATGTTCGGCAACCAGTTCGATCTCACCGGCATTTCCCTGCCGATCCCCGGTACGGAGCGGCCCGTCGGTCTCATGCTGGTGGCGCGTCGTGGTCACGACCGGCGGCTTCTGGAGATTGCCGCGAGCATCGAAACGCTGCTGGCGCAAGGATCGTGAGGGGGCACGAAACGGGAGCACGGCGCGTTATGCCCGTTCCGATCCGTCCGGCGAGAGACACGATGATGCGTCCCTTCTTCCTTGGTCTCGGCTATGCAAGTCTGGCGCTCGGCATCCTGGGCATCTTTCTGCCGCTCTTGCCGACGACGCCGTTCGTTCTCCTGGCGGTCTGGTGCTTCGCCCGCTCGAATCCCGCTTTGGCCGACAAGCTTTACAACCATCCTCGCTTCGGCCCGCTTCTGACCACATGGCGCGATCAAAGGGCGATTCCGCGCCACGCCAAGATCTATGCCCTCGCGACCCTTGCCCTGTCCTATGCGTTGATCCTGTGGCTGGCGGAAGGTCGCATCCTGCCGGTTGTTCTCGCAGCCATCATGGGCAGCGTCGCCCTTTACATCGCGACACGGCCGACGCCGCGTGACAGCGCGGACGTCCTGTTGACGGATGCTCCTGATCGATAGGTTCTCGCGACGGCTTCCATAGAATTTCTTTGAACTGCAAGGCTATATAAGAGCTTCATCAATGCAAAGCTTCTTATGTTTGGCCAAGGTTGTGCCATGTTGCGGCCCAGGTTCCGGTTAGGCTGCAAGCGTCATGATTGAAGGAGCCTCCTCATGCGCAGCCTCAGCCTGTCAGTATTTCTGCTCGCGTCCGCCGCAATGCTCGCTCCGCTTCTGATCGCGCTGGCCTATGCTGTCAGCGTGCTGGCTTCAGCTTTGATGTTCCCCTGAAATTCTGTCGCTTCTTCCGTTTTCATCAAGCAATTGCCGTCAGACATACAGTTTCCCGCTTGGAACCGCGTTTATAAGCGGGCGTTGGAATGCGATTGTTGAATAGGATTTTGTCTGATGCGCAAAATTATCGTGTTGGCCCTTGCTGCAATGGGCCCAAGCCTTTTCGGTGCTTTGCCCTCCTCGGCCCAGCCTCAGTTCCAGTTCGGCATCGGGCCTGACGGTCGTCCGCAGATCGGCGTGCGCGATCCCGAGCAGGAGCGTTACGAACGTCGCGAGCGCTGGCGCGAGCGTCGAGAGCAGGAACGCGCGCGCGCCTATGAGGAGGGACGCCGCGATGCGCTGCGTGACGAGCGCCGTTACGATGGTTATGAGCGCCGCTGCCGCAACATCATCATTCGCGAAGAGGACGATTGGGGCCGCTCCGTCACACGGCGGGTTCGCCGCTGCGACTGACGATTTTCCGGATTCCCGGACACGGACGCATGCACGACGTCACGCGCGCGGATTCGCGATTTCCGCCGTAAGCCGGGGGAGCTCCTTGGTCATCCATTCCACCATCTGATCATTGGTTTTCAGATGGGCCGGCATGGGGATGAAGGGGCCATGGGACTCGTAGATCGCCACGGGATCCCGCGCGCCCAGAATGGGGTCGAGATCGTCCTCGATCTCCGGCGTGATGGTTCTGCCGCCAAACCATGTGAGCAGCAGCAGGAGCATCCCGACGGCGCCGGCCAGAACGACGAGCAAAGACATTGCCAAGTCTGCCACCGCTGGTTCTTTCCCTGAACTCCGAAGCGCGTCTTGCTTGGAAACACGAGCCTACCACCGAAAGACCAGCCCTCCAACGCCGTAAAGCGCGCGGCAAAAGGGGTGCACTCGGCCGGGATTTTTGCAGGTGCGAGGAACTGGGCTCAAGACCTTGAGGTTGAACCTGAAATCGCCTCGTGTGCGACCACGCGCCATGAGGGAAGGGATGCGTAGCGAAACCTGTCCGATGGGAGGCACCCATGAGAACGTATTACGTGTTCCAGTCCAGAACGACGCCCGAGCTGCGCGGCTTCGCGGACAACGAGGCAGGCGAGACCTTGCCCGCCGACCAGGGCCCCTGGGTGCTCGACCGGCAGATCGGCCCCGACGATGAATGGACGCTCGACGTGAGCCGGGCGGTCGTGGCCGCCGGGATCATCGAGAACGGCTTCTATCTCTGGGGACCGATCAACAGGACGGCAGCCTGGCACCCGGTGATCGAGAGCGACCGCGTGGAAGGCACGGCGGTCTACGACCCGCAGGGTACGCAGATCGGCACGATCAAGCGGCTGCTGATCGAGAAGGTGAGCGGAAAGGTCCTCTATGTCGACATGACCTTCGGGGGCTTCCTGGGCATCGGCGTGCATCACCACACGATTCCGTGGGACAAGCTGGCCTACGACAAGGAACTCGAAGGCTACCGCACCGATGTGACCGAGGCCCAGGTCCAGGGCGCCCCCGCCTTCTATGGCGACGATCAGGTCTGGCCCGACCGCAGGCGCGAGCAGGAATTGCGGGACTACTGGCACGACATCCCGAGGGGGCCGATTTGAGGTCAGGCAAACCGGAAGGCTTGCCTGGCCGCCGCGGTGGACACGCGTATTCGTCCGTGATGATGATCGTTGATCGTAGTTGTTTTTCGAGGTGCCTTGGTTTTGCCATGTCCAATTAGGATGAGGCCTCGACGAATCCATTTCATGAAACGTAAATCGAAGTAACGCGTTTGTCCTCCACGATAGTAACGTGGAGATGGAATGATGAAGAAGTCAGCTTGGCTCCTGGCGGCTGCTTTGATCGGTTCGAGTGCCGTCGTCTCGACGCCTTCCATGGCTCAAGTACAGTTCGGCATCGGCCCCGACGGCCCGAACGTCCGCGTCGGACCGGACCGCGACCGCTACGAGCGCCGCTATATCGAGCGCCGCCGCGTCTATGACCGCGACGACCTCTCGACCGGCAGCATCGACCGTTGCCGGACCGTGGTGATTCGCGAGGAAAACGACGACGGCGATACCGTCACCCGCCGCATTCGCCGCTGCCGCTAAGTCCAGCAATTGCTTCCTTGAAGGTCCGGGAAGGGTCAAGCCTCCCGGACTTTTTGCGTCATCCGATGCCGGAGCTAGGCCGCCTCCGCGCGCGCCGTCCGGTCCAACTCCACCTCGGATGTGATCGACGGCGTCACCATGCGCCCTCGGCTGATCAGGGCCACGACGTTGGAAGCCAGCGTCAGCGCGGCCCGGTCCGACCGTCCTTCCTGCAGGTAGGAGACGTAGAGCCGCATCAGCTCGACCGTGACATAGTGGAAGGCAACCTCGGACCCGCGGGCCAGCTTCATCCGCCGCGAGGCCGTCATGAGCTTGTCGAGGTAAACGGATCGCTCGACGGCCGGCTCCGCCAGAAAGCCGCTCAAGCCGCCGAACAGGTGTTCGAAGTGATCCCAGAGGAGCGCGAGGTTGCGGGCCGCCTTGTCCTGCTGGTCGGAGGCGAGCGCCTGGAACTCGGCGAGAAGCTCCCAGGCCGGATCGGCCGCCAACGCCTCCTCGGCTTCGCTGGGGATCGGCAGGAAAGGCAGAAGCGCCTGTGAGTGGGAGACCAGCCTGGGTCGCAGCGCATCCCACCCGGCCAAAACCTTGGGCACGACGATCAGAGCCGTGGCGAGAACGGTCTGGTCGAGCACGGCGCGGGCCTGGACGAGCCTCGGGCGCGCCGCCTGCCGGCACGCTTCGAGGAAGCGCCAGCGCAGAAGGCTCAGCGTCTGGAACTGCTCGAGTTTTTCGATGAGGCGGTTTTGCGGTTGGTGATCGACGGACCAGGGGAAGGTGAAATCACTTCGACGCTGAGGCGGGCTGCTCATGAGGCTGATGATCCGATCCGCAAATCGTTTTAGACGTATTCGGGTCATACAAGGCCAATCCAGGCAACTTTGAGGCTCCGTCGCCCGAACGGGTAAGTACCTTTGGTCGCAGGGGAATTTTGTCTTCTGGAAGGATTATCGAGACGCGACGGCTTCGATGCATCGGTTCCGGCAGGCACGGGCCCGGCCGGCGCAGCCTTGAACCGTGACCCGCCATGCTTAAATCCTGAGACGACCCCGATCCGGGCCCCTCTGACGCGAGCCGTGCCGGCCCTTGCGTGATGTCGGATCTCTTCCGATCCGACCGCCGGCTCAGAGGTTGAGAATGCTTCAAGAACTCCTGTCTTCCGTCGTCAGCGTGCTGATCGTCGATCCGCTCCAGGCGGAGATGAACGAACGTCTGGCTCGGATCCGCGCGCCTCAGGCGGTCATCGCCGATGTGCGAACCTGCGCCGAGGCTTCCCTGCCGAAGCTGGCCGACCGGGCGCTCGCCGACCCGCTCTGGGTCGTCACGACCACGTTCGACGTCTGGACTGGCCGCACCGCGCCCGAACAGATCCTCGGCGGCACTTCGACCCAATGCGACGCCGCCATCAAGGCCGCAAAGGTCTATCTGGAGAGCCGGGGAGCGTGAGGCGGCTGATCGCTTTGTTCAGAAGCGGCGCCGACATCCCAGCGACGAGGTCGCCTGATTCCAATCTCAAGGTTAACCGCAGATTAGGCTTCTGGGGTCAGTCTTGAGTCCGAATCCCAAAGGAGCCTCGTTATGCAAATCCTCAAGACGTCTCTGGGCCTCGTCATGGTTGCGACGGTGCTGGTCCCGTTCATCACCGTATCGACCTATGCGGCAACCATCGTGGCTGCCGCCATGATAGCGCCCTGAAGTCTTCCATATCGGCTTACTGGCGCTTGCGGGAGTTGGACCGAAAGAGCAGCCGCGTCTTGAATCATCTTGAGGGATGGTCACGCGAACAGGCCATTCCCATCCAGCAGTGAGGAATTTGTATTCTCGGCAGTCGGGAAAGCTTGGATCGGACAGGAAACATCATCGATCGCCAAGCTGAGGGACTTGGTGGAGCTGAGGGGATTCGAACCCCTGACCTCTGCAGTGCGATTGCAGCGCTCTCCCATCTGAGCTACAGCCCCGGTCGATTGAATCGAGCCAAGTGCCGGACGTTTTAGGCCCCTGGGCTTCGGTCTGTCAATCGGCCCGTGCGGGGGCGGGAGACGGGCTTCCGACGGGGCCGCAACCGGCCTAAGCGGTTATGGGTTGTTCAGCTCCGCTTCAAACGTTACATGAACGAAGCCGATCCCCCGACAGGTTTCCCATGCGCGCGCTCCTCAACGTCATTCTGCTGGCCCTGCAGCTCTATACCTATCTCATCGTTGCCTCGGCGATCCTGAGCTGGCTGGTGGCCTTCAATGTGGTCAACACCCGCAACGATGTGGTCCGTTCGATCTGGAATTTCCTCGATGCCGTGACCGAGCCGGCCCTGAGGCCGATCCGGAACATCCTGCCCAATCTCGGGGGCGTCGATATTTCGCCCATCATCCTGATCCTGTTGATCATTTTCATCCAGAACCTGATCGTCGACTACCTGATGCCGATCGCCTTCTAAAAAGGAGCCGAGCTTGGCCTGGAGCATCCGCCCCGATGGCCTCGACATCCGGGTGCGCGTGACGCCCCGGGGCGGGCGGGATGCCATCGACGGGGTCGAGATCCTGTCGGACGGTAGGCCGGTGCTGAAGGTCCGGGTCAGGGCCGTGCCGGAGGATGGGGCCGCCAACGAGGGTGTCCGGCGCCTGCTGGCCAAGGCCCTGAAGGTTCCGGCCTCGGCGGTGAGCCTCGAGGCGGGAGCCACCGCGCGGCTGAAAACGTTTTCGATCTCGGGCGAGGGGGAGGCGCTGGCCGCCGCCCTTGCCGCACTGACAGGACGGACCGATTCATGAGCGCCACCATCATCGACGGAAAAGCCTATGCGGAGGGATTGCGGTCCCGCATTGCCGGGGCGGTCGGAGCCCTGGCCGGGCAGGGCGTCACGCCCGGCCTCGCGGTGGTCATCGTCGGCGAGGATCCGGCGAGCCAACTCTACGTGAAGAACAAGGCGCGCCAGACCGTCGAGGTCGGCATGCGCTCCTTCGAGCACAAGCTGCCGGCCTCCACCAGCGAGGCGGAATTGCTCGACCTCGTCGCCCGGCTCAATGCCGATCCGGCGGTGGACGGCATCCTTGTGCAGCTGCCTCTGCCGAAGCAGATCGATGCGCAGAAGGTGCTCGAGGCCATCGATCCGGCCAAGGACGTGGACGGCTTCCATCCCATCAATGCCGGGCGCCTGATGACCGGCGTGCCGGGCCTCGTCTCCTGCACGCCGCTCGGCTGCCTGCTGCTCGCGCAATCGGTGCGGCGCGACCTGTCCGGCCTCAACGCGGTGGTGCTCGGGCGCTCCAACATCGTCGGCAAGCCGATGGCGCAGCTCCTCATCGCCCAGAGCTGCACGGTCACGGTGGCGCATTCGAAGACCCGCGATCTCCCGCAGGTCTGCCGCAACGCCGATCTCCTCGTGGCCGCCGTCGGCCGTCCCGAAATGGTGCGCGGCGACTGGATCAAGCCCGGCGCCATCGTGATCGACGTGGGCATCAACCGGGTGCCGAACCCGACCGCCGGCGAGGGCAGGACCAAGGTGGTCGGCGACGTGGCTTATGCGGAGGCGTCCAATGTCGCGTCCGCCATTACGCCGGTGCCGGGCGGCGTCGGCCCCATGACCATCGCCTGCCTGTTGCGCAACACCCTCGAGGCCGCCTGCCTTCGGCGGGGGCTCGCGATGCCGGCGGTGGATTTCGCCAGTTCTTGAGCGAGGCGCCTTCGGGCGTTCAGTTCTGCGGCGGGCTTGCTAGCGTCATGGCCGGGCTTGTCCCGGCCATCCCGATCCGAAAAGCACAACGGTTCAATCCATCGGGATCACCGGCACAAGGCCGGTGATGACGTGAGAGGGGCAGGCAGCGCGTTGTCAGGACGAGGGCAGGGTTTGGTGCCCGCTATGCCCGATACAAATCCACCCGCGACGGCGGCAGGCCCGACGGGCCGCGGGTGCGCTTGGACACGAGCGTCTGGTTCACGCCCACGGCCGCGCGCTCGAAGGCGAGGGAGCAGCCGGCGAGGTAGAGCAGCCACATGCGGGTTTTTTCCGGCCCCACGAGCGCCTCGGCCTCGGCGCGGCGGGCGTTGAGGTTTTCCCACCACAGACGCGTCGTGCGCCGGTAATGCTCGCGCCAGGCCTCCACGTCGTGCACCTCGAAGCCGTGGCGTTCGAGATTGGCGACCGACATGCCCAGGTGATCGAGCTCGCCGCCGGGGAAGATGTAGCGGGTGAGCGCCTTGTATTCGGGCTTGAGCTTCCGGAACGCCTTGTCGCTCTTCTTCGCCCGTCTGGCGATGGTGTGATGCAGATAGAGCCCGCGCGGCCTGAGCAGGCGATGCACGGCACTGAAATAGGCCGGATGGTTCTTGATCCCCACATGCTCGAACATGCCGATGGAGGAGATCTTGTCGAACTCGCCGTCCATCTGGGTGAAGTCCTTCACCAGCACCTCGACCCGGTCCTGCAGGCCTAAGCGCTGCACCTTCGCCCGCGCCAGGGCGGCCTGCTCCTCGGCGAGCGTCACGCCGGTCGCCTTCACGCCGTAATGCTGCGCCGCATGGCAGATGAGCGCTCCCCAGCCGCAGCCGATGTCGAGCAGGCGCTCGCCGGGTTTCAGCCGCAGCTTGCGGCAGATCATGTCGAGCTTGTCCCGCTGCGCGCGGGCGAGATCATCGTGCCAGTCCGGCTGGAAATACGCGCAGGTATAGACCATCTCCGGATCGAGGAAGAGTTCGTAGAACGCGTTCGACACGTCGTAATGGTAGGCGACGTTCTGCTTGTTGGTCTGGGGCTTCCCGTCCCGGGCCTCCGGCTTGTCCTCGACGCGGGCGAGGGGGCGCGGCATGTCGGCGGGCGCGCGCAGGAAGTGGTAGGCGGTTTTGAGTGCCTTGAGCTTGCTCAAGGTCTTCAGGCGCCGGCCAGCCTTCTGCGGGCGCTGGGCGGCGAGATCGAAGATGGTGCCGTTCTTCAGATCAAGCAGGCCCGCAACATAGGCGTTGAGCGCCGTGTCGAGGTTCGGGCGGCGCAGGAGAGCGGCGATCACGCTCTCGCGCCGGATGACGAGCCGCATGGCATAGGACGGCAGATCCGCCGGGATCGTCGAGCCGTCCCACAGCTCGAAGCCGAACTGGAGATCGAGCGCGCGATGCGCATCGCCCAGCAAATCCCGGAACATTTCCAGTCGTGCGGTCTCGCTCGCCCCAGCCATGAGCCCTCCCTTTTGAGGCAAGGTAGCGGGAGGCCGGCGTCGGAACAACCGGTGCTTTCGCCTATCGATGCTCCTTCAACGCTTAATGCGCGAGGTCGGACAGGTGCCTGAGTTTCTCAGGGTTCCGGACGATATAGACCCCGACGATGCGGCCATCCTCGATATCGATGGTCGTAGTCTGCACGATGCCGTCCTTCTCGAGCGTGACGAAGCCGGGCAATCCGTTGATCAGGCCCTTGTAGACAACCGGGGGCAACCGGCCTTCGTCCTTGCGCGCCACGCCCATGAAGAGGCCCGACACCCTGCGGAAGCCGAAAAGCGGGTTGAGGGCCGCGTTCCGGATGCCGCCGCCATCCGTATAGGCCACGACGTTCTCCGCCAGGAGATGTTGCAACGCCGCCAGGTCGCCGCTGCGCGAGGCGGCGAAGAAGGCATCGGTCATCCGCTCGCCTTCTTCCCGGTCGATAGGATAACGCGGCCGGTCTGCACGCACGTTCTTGCGCGCTCGCGCCGCCAACTGGCGGCAGGCCGCCGGATCCCGATCCAGGGTCGCGGCGACCTCGTCGAAGCCGAGGCCGAAGACGTCGTGCAGAAGGAAGGCCGCGCGTTCCAGCGGCGAGAGCCGCTCCAGGGCCATCATCAGGGTCAGGGACAGGTCCTCGCTCATGTCCTCGTCCCCTGCCGTCTCCAGGACCGGCTCGGGCAGCCAGGGCCCGATATAGGTCTCGCGCCTGACCCGCGCCGATTTGAGGATGTCGAGGCACAGGCGCGTGACTGTCCTGGACAGGAAGGCGCCCGGCTCGCGGATCGTGGACCGGTCCGTCTGGTGCCATCGGATATAGGCCTCCTGCACCACGTCCTCGGCCTCCGCGATGGAGCCGAGCATGCGGTAGGCCAGGCGGACCAGCCCCGGCCTGAGGGGCTGGAACCGGTCCGCCGCGTCGCCGTCAGGCGGCAGCACGGCTCGCCTCGACCGGGTGGATGGACCGGAAGCCGATGGCCAGGCGGTTCCAGGCATTGATGGCGCCGATCAGCAGGGTCAGGTTGACCTGCTCGGCGGGGGTGAAGCGCTTACTGAGTTCCTCATAATCCTCATCGGGAGCATGGGTCTCGGCCACCAGGGTCAGGGCCTCCGTCCAGGCGAGCGCCGCCCGTTCCCGCTCATTATAGAGCGGCGATTCCCGCCAGGCGTTGAGGAGATAGAGCCGTTCCTCCGTCTCGCCATTGGCGCGGGCATCCTTGGTGTGCATGTGGATGCAGTACGCGCAGCCGTTGATCTGCGAGGCGCGGGTCTTCACCAGCTCGATCAGGCTGTGCTCCAGCCCGCTGTTCTTCAGGGTCTTTTCCAGCTCCACCATCGGCTTCAGGGAGCCGGGGGCGACTTCGAAGGGAATCAACCGGGCTTTCATCGTCTTGGTCCTCGTATCTCGTGTTGCTCACGACGCTATGACGAGGCGGCGATGCCGAATGTGACATGGAGCTGAAACTTTTTCAGCTGTTTGGAACCGGAGTGAGGCTGACAGCCCTCTGAGCACTTCTAAAAGCCGAGGAACAGGACATCGAGCGCCCGCTTGATGGCGTCCTGATCGGCCGCGAGGGAGCCGACCGGGTGCTGCAGCTCACGGACCGGGATAGAGGCCATGAGCGGGATCATCACGACGAGATCACGTCCATCGAGGCGCACCAGCGGGGTCAGTTCGGTGAGAACCGGCGCCTCGCCCTTTGGGAAGAGCGGTGCGACGATGCGGGTGGCGATGGGCGCCAGGATACCAGATTGCAGATCGACCACGATTCGGTTCGAGCGGCCGACACCGGCGTAAACATCGAATTGCCCCATCAGAACTGCCGGAACTCGTCCAGGGGCAATCCGTCCCTTTCGATCATCCCGTTGTAGGAGTCGATGGCGTCCTTGTTGTCCTCCAGCCAGCGGGCCTTTCGAGCCTCCGACACCGATTGGGCCAAACCGCTCTCGCAGGCCTGGGACACATTGATGTTCAAGGCTTTCGCCTCGGCCACGAGTTCGACCGGAAGCGTGACATTGGTTGGGCGCCGGTCTCGCGCGGCTGCAGCGCGCTTGGGCATATTAAGGCCTCCGGACAATATATGCACATACGTTATGCGCATATATAGCTGGCGTAAAGCCAACGGTTTAGAAGTCGCTCGCGATGCCCTTCACTTCCCAGTCCTCGTAGCGGACGGGTTCGAGGCCGCCGCGGCCCTGAAGCTCCTTCTGCCGGGCGATCTCGGCCGCGCGGGCGTCGATTTCGAGACGGCGCTGGGCGGCTTCCTCCAGGGCCCGCTGGGCGGCGGGCGACAGGGGTTTGCCGGGGGCGGCGCCCTCGATGGGGCCGGCGGGAGGGGTATTGTCGTTCGTGCTCATGAGAGGCCTTATGCCAGATCTTCCTCTTGGGAGGGAGCTGGACCGTTCCCACATAGGGTCAAAGGATCGATATGCGTTGACCACGAGGTGGAGACCGCGATGAACACCGTCAAGACCGGAATGCTGCTGGCGGGCCTGATGGCCCTGTTCGGCGTCGTCGGCTATTTCCTGGGCGGCGGCACCGGTATGATGATCGCGCTGGGTTTCGGCTTGGCGACCAACCTCTTCGCCTATTGGAACTCGGACCGGCTGGCGCTCGCGGCCCATCACGCCGTCGAGGTCGACGAGCGCACGGCGCCGGAACTCGTCCATATGGTACGTGATCTCAGCCAGCGCGCCGGCCTGCCCATGCCGCGGGTCTACCTCATCGACAACCCGCAGCCCAACGCCTTCGCCACCGGGCGCAACCCGGAGAACGCGGCGGTCGCCGCCACCACGGGCCTCCTCGACATGCTGTCCCATGACGAGGTTGCGGGCGTGATGGCGCACGAGCTTGCCCATATCAAGAACCGCGACACGCTCATCATGACCGTGAGCGCGACCATCGCCGGCGCCATCGCGACCCTGGCGCAATTCGGCTTCCTCTTCGGCGGCCGGGGCGAGAACCGGCCGAACCCGATCGTGATGATCGGCACCGCGCTGCTCGCACCGCTGGCCGCCATGATCATCCAGATGGCGATCAGCCGCTCGCGGGAATACGATGCGGACCGGATGGGCGCCGAGATCTCAGGTCAGCCGCTGTCGCTCGCATCGGCGCTGGCCCGCATCGCGGGCGGCGTGGCGCATATCCCCAACCCCGACGCGGAGCGCCGTCCCGCCACCGCCTCGCTCTTCATCATCAACCCGCTTTCGGGCCAGGGGGTGGACAACCTGTTCTCGACCCATCCCGCGACGGAAAACCGGATTGCGGCCCTGCGCGCTTTGGCGCAGGAGATGGGCGCGTCGGCAGAGCCGCCCGGCTTCTTCGCGCAGAGTTCATCGAGTCCGTGGGGTTCCGTCAGGGGGCCTGGCGGCGGCCCGGCCGGCAGACGCCGCGGGCCTTGGGGATAGTGTTTTGAATCAAGCGGACGAACAGGCGGGGCTCGGACCCCGCCGCCTGGCCTGGATGGCCGTGACGGAGACCCTGAAGCGGCGCGTGCCGCTCGACGACGTCATGGAGGAGTTGTCGCGGGCGGAAAACCTCTCCGGCCGCGACGAGGCGCTCGCCCGCGCCATCGCCATCGTGACCTTCCGGCGCCTCGGCACCCTCGGGCGTGCCTTAAGCGAGCGGCTCAACAAGCCGCCCAAGGACGAGCGCCTGATGCATCTCCTCGCCATCGGGGCGGCGCAGATCCTGTTCCTCGACGTGCCGGACCATGCGGCCGTCGACAGCGCCGTCGAACTCGCCCAGGCCGATCCCAAGCTCCATCACGCCGGCGGCTTCATCAATGCCGTCCTGCGCCGCGTCGCCCGCGAGCGCGAGCAGATCCTCGATGAGAACGACCCCTGGCTCGACACGCCGACCTGGCTCGAGGAGCGCTGGATCGCGCAATACGGCGAGCCGCTGGCGACGAAAATCGCCGAAGCGCACCGGTCGCTGGCCTCCGTGGACCTGACGGTGAAGGGCGAGCCGGAAGCCTGGGCCGAACGTCTCGGCGGCGTTCTCCTCCCCACCGGCAGCATCCGCCTGATGGAACGCACTGCCATCCGCGAGTTGCCCGGCTTCGAGGAAGGCGAATGGTGGGTGCAGGATGCCGCCGCCGCCCTCCCGGCCCGCCTGCTCCAGGCGCAGCCCGGCGAGCGCATCGCCGATCTCTGCGCCGCGCCCGGGGGCAAGACCGCCCAACTGGCCGCCGCCGGCGCCGAGGTGCTCGCCGTCGACCGCTCGGCCAAGCGGCTGCAGCGCCTGGAGGAGAATCTGGCCCGCCTGCACCTCAAGGCGGAGACGCGCGCGCTCGATGCGGAAAAGCTCGATGCGGAGCCCTTCGACGCCATCCTGCTCGATGCCCCGTGCTCGGCCACCGGCACGATCCGCCGCCATCCGGATGTCGCCTGGACCAAGAGCGAGGAGGATATCCGCAAGCTCTCGGGACTTCAGGCCCGCCTGCTCGACAAGGCGGCGAACCTGCTCAAACCCGGCGGACGGCTGGTCTATTGCACCTGCTCGCTGGAAGCCGAGGAAGGCGAGCGGCAGGCGGAAGCCTTCCTCGCCCGCCATCCCGAATTCACCCGCAAGCCGATTGCGCCCGACGAGATCGGCGGACTGGCGGAGTGCATCACGCCGCAGGGCGACCTTCGTACCCTGCCGAGCCATCTGGTGCTGCCGGAGCATGATCGCAGCGGCCTCGACGGCTTCTTTGTCGCACGGTTTGTGCACAAGGGATCGTCAACAAGGTGAACGATCCCTTACCTGTTGTTAACCGGTCAGCAGGAACTCCTCACCTAAGTTGGCTGAGATTTGAGCGAACAAGGGGAGCGCCACGGGTGGATTTCGGGCCGGATGGCTGGCGATTGTACAGGCTTAGCCTTCGCGAGGCAGGCCGTGCCGTGCGTGAAAGCGCGGTCTGGGGCCTGTCGAGGCTCTCCAGCGCGCCCGTGCCCACGCGCCTGCTCTTCGCCCCGCAGGACCTGCGCACGGCCGATCCCACGATCGCGACCGACATCTATTCCGGTTTCTTCGCCTTTTCCGGCCGCGCCATCACCACCAGCGGGCGCTCGCCCTTCGCGTTCGCGCCGCCGAGCCGCGCTTGGGCTCAGGCGCTCTACGGCTTCGGCTGGCTGCGCCACCTGCGGGCGGCCGGCACGGCGCTCGCCCAGGCCAATGCCCGCTCCCTGGTGGACGAGTTCGTCACCTCCAAGCTCGGGGACAAGCGCATTGCCTGCAGCACGGAGATCACGGCGCGCCGGCTCATGTCCTTCATCAGCCAGTCGCCGCTGATCCTGGAGGGTGCCGACCACGCCTTCTACCAGCGCTTCCTGAAGCTGATCGGCCAGCATGTCCGCACCCTGGAGCGACAGGTCCGCGCGGGCGCGCTGCCGTTTCCGCAGCTCATGGCGGCCGTCGCACTCTGCTACGCGGGCCTGTGCTGCGAGGGCCTCGACCGGAATCTGCGCCGCGCAAGCCGCCTGCTCGCCCGCGAACTCGAACGGCAGATCCTGGCCGATGGCGGGCATGTGAGCCGCAACCCGCGCATCATGGTCGATCTCCTGTTCGATCTTCTCCCCTTGCGCCAGATGTTCGCCAGCCGCGAGGTCGATACGCCCGACGCCCTGCTCCACGCCGTCGACCGGATGCTCCCGATGGTGCGCCTGTTCCGGCACGGGGACGGCACGCTCTCCCACTTCAACGGCATGGGCGTGACGGCCGCCGACCATCTGGCGACGCTTCTCACCTATGACGACATGCGCAGCCAGCCGATCCATCACGCGCCGCATTCGGGCTACGAGCGGCTGGAGGCCGGGCGCACCCTGGTCGTCGCCGACGTGGGTGCCCCGCCGCCGCGCGCTCTTTCGCAGGATGCGGGCGCCGGCTGCCTGTCCTTCGAGTTCTCGAGCGCCGCGCAGCGCATCGTGGTCAATTGCGGGACGCCTTACATCGCGGGCGATCCGATCATCCAGGCTTCGCGTTCGACGGTGGCGCATTCCACCGCCTCCATCGACGACATCTCGTCGTGCCAGATCGTCGACAAGAAGGGCAACTGGCTGCAGCGCCGGATGTCCGCCTGGATCCTGCGCCGCATCGGCCCCGTGGTCCTCAACGGGCCCGAGCGGGTGAATGCGGAGCGCGCTGAGCGCGAGCACGTCCAGATCCTCGGCGCCAGCCACGACGGCTACAAGGCGCGCTTCGGCATCACCCACGAGCGGCGCTGGCAGCTCGCGCCCAAGGGCAACGTGCTGGAGGGCGAGGATAATTTCTGGAGCGAAGGCGGCAGCGCCGGGACTGCGCAGGCCGTGATCCGCTTCCATCTGGCGCCCGGCATCAGGGCGAGCCGCGCGCAGAACGGCCGCGTGGTGATGCTGGTGCTGCCCAACCGCGAGGCCTGGCAGTTCTCGGCCGCGCCGGTCGAGGCGGAACTGGAGGACAGCGTGTTCCTCGCCACCGCCGAGGGCATGCGCCGCACGGAGCAGATCGTGCTCACCGTCCGCCCCGGCGAAATGCCCTCCGTGCGCTGGCGCTTCGAGCGCCTGGCCCGCAGCTACAGCGCAGAGCAGTCGGCCGAGCCCGGGCCGGAGCTGATCTGATCCTTCACTCGTTCGCCTCGGGCGGCAGGAAGTCGACCTCGTGCTCGGCGGAGAGCTGCAGCACGCGCGGGATGTCGTTCAGGTCGTGCAAGGCGTCGAACAGGGACTCAAGCCTGCCCGCGGGCGAAACCCAGAACAGCGCACGAGCCGGTTTGTCCGATTTGTTGAAATAACCGTGCGGAACGCCCCGCGGCATGCGCACGAGATCGCCCACCCGCGCCTTGCTCCAGACGCCGTCGAGCTTCAGATCGAGCTCGCCTTCGAGCACCAGAATGAACTCGTCCTGCGTCGGATGGATGTGGACCGGCACATATTGCCCCGGATCGCTGTTGGTCTCGAACGCGAAGCTCGAACCGCAGGAGGCCTTCGGGAAATAGAGCTGGCCCAGGATGTTCCAGGACTTGCCCTGATATCCTTCGCCTGCCCGCGTGATGCCCTTCTCGAGATCGCTCATCGTTGTCCTCTGTCTGCGCATGACGGCCATTGCCCGGCAACATGACCGGACCGCCTTTCCGCGCGCAAATGGTCATCCGGGGTAAGATCAACCCGGCGTCGGAACACCTTCGAAAGAGCGCTGATCCCACGGTGCCCCGATCTGATATGATCCGGCAGCGTTGCGTTCCGATCCCTCGTTGCGATGGGCGCCGACCATGTCCTCCAAGTTCCATGCGAAGAGTGCCGATTCTTACGAACAGCTCATGGGCCGCTGGAGCCGGAAGCTAGCCAAGCCGTTCCTTGATTTCGCCGGATTGGAATCGGGCGAGCGGGTGCTCGATGTCGGGTGCGGCACGGGCAGCCTGACCTTCACCCTGCCGCAGGTCGCGGATGTGGCCCGTATCGATGCGGTCGATTATTCCGACGTCTATGTGGCAGCCGCGCGGGCGCGGAACACCGACCCACGGATCGGCATCGCCCAGGGGGATGTCTGCGACCTTGCCTTCGAGGACGGCGTGTTCGACCGGACGCTCGCTCTCCTGGTTCTCCATTTCGTCCCGGAATCGGAACAGGCCCTGCGCGAGATGAGCCGGGTGACGCGGCCCGGCGGGGTCGTGGCCGCCACCGTCTGGGACAGCTACGGCGGCATGCCGGTTCAACGCATGTTCTGGGACACCGCGGCCGCCGTGGATCCTTCCGCGGCGGCGATCCGCAGCGAGAACTATTTCAAGCCGCTGACGAGGCCCGGCCAGATGAAAGAACTCTGGACCAAGATCGGCCTCGTCGACGTGGCCGAGATCCCGCTCATGATCCGCATGGACTTTCAGAACTTCGAGGATTTCTGGCATCCCATCGCGGCTGGCGAGTCGCCGCTCGGAAAATACGTGACCGGCCTCGACGACGACAAACGCACGGCTTTCGAGCGTGCGCTGCGCGCCGCCTACGAGGCGGGTGAGCCGGATGGCCCACGATCCTTCGCGGCCGTGGCCCTGGCCTGTCGCGGCACCGTGCCGGAGGCGTGGCATCGGCGGTAAGGCGGCCATGCGGGTGCCGCAGGTTCCCATCCTTAGGCAGCCGTGGTATCGCGCCCGCATCTTTTTCCTTGAATGGAGCGGCCGCCATGCCGAGCGACCTCAAGCGCGTGTCCCGTGCTCTGCTTTCCGTATCCGACAAGACGGGTCTCGTGGACTTCGCCCGCGCGCTCTCCGAGCGCGGCATCGAGCTGGTGTCCACCGGCGGCACGCATAAGGCCCTGAGCGAGGCGGGCCTGCCCGTGAAGGACGTGAGCGAGCTCACGGGCTTTCCCGAGATGATGGACGGGCGCGTGAAGACCCTGCACCCGTCGGTCCATGGCGGCCTGCTCGGCATCCGTGAGAACCCCGAGCACCAGGCGGCCATGCTCGCCCACGGCATCCAGCCCATCGACCTTTTGGTGGTGAACCTCTATCCGTTCGAGGCCACGGTCGCGGCCGGCAAGCCCTATGACGACTGCATCGAGAACATCGACATCGGCGGGCCGGCCATGATCCGTGCGGCGGCCAAGAACCACGGCGACGTGGCCGTGGTGGTGGACGGCGCCGATTACGCCTCCGTCCTCGACGATCTCGCCCAGCATGAGGGCTCGGTCACGTACACCCTGCGCCGCCGCCTCGCCCAGAAGGCCTATGCCCGCACGGCCGCCTACGATGCGGCGATCTCCAACTGGTTCGCCACGGAGCTCGGCGACGAGACCCCGCCCTTCCGGGCGCTCGGCGGCTCCATCGCGGAGGTCCTGCGCTACGGCGAGAACCCGCACCAGAGCGCCGCCTTCTACCGCACACCCGAACAGCGCCCCGGCGTCGCCACTGCCCGCCAGGTGCAGGGCAAGCAGCTCTCCTACAACAACATCAACGACACCGATGCGGCCTATGAGGCCGTGGCCGAGTTCCTTCCTGAGCGCTCTGCCGCCATCGTGATCGTCAAGCACGCCAACCCTTGCGGCGTCGCCGAGGGCACGACCCTGCGCGAAGCCTATGAGAAGGCGCTTCGCTGCGATCCGGTCTCGGCCTTCGGCGGCATCGTGGCCATGAACCGGCCGCTCGATGCGGAGGCGGCGAAGGCCATCACCGAGATCTTCACCGAGGTGATCATCGCGCCCGACGCGACCGAGGAGGCGATTGCGATCGTGGCCGCCAAGAAGAACCTGCGCCTGCTGCTGGCCGGCAGCCTGCCCGATCCCCGCGCCGAAGGCCTGACGCTCCGCACGGTGGCGGGCGGCTTCCTAGCCCAGAACCGGGACAATGCGGTGGTCGAGGCCATGGACCTGAAGGTGGTGACGAAGCGTGCGCCTACCGACCGGGAGCTGGAAGACCTGCGCTTCGCCTTCCGGGTCGCCAAGCACGTGAAGTCGAACGCCATCGTCTACGCCAAGGACCTCGCGACGGTCGGCGTCGGCGCCGGCCAGATGAGCCGTGTCGATTCCTCGCGCATCGCCGCCTGGAAGGCCGCCGAGGCGGCAAAGGCCGCAGGTCTCCCTGAGACCCTCGCCAAGGGCTCGGTCGTCGCCTCCGACGCCTTCTTTCCCTTCGCGGACGGCCTCCTCGCTGCGGCTGAAGCGGGCGCCACCGCGGTGATCCAGCCCGGCGGTTCCATGCGCGACGACGAGGTGATCAAGGCCGCCGACGAGGCCGGCCTCGCCATGGTGTTCACCGGCTACCGGCATTTCCGGCACTGAGCATCGGACGCAGAAGTGGGAACCGGTTCTGCCTGTAAAGATGCGAGAACAAAGACTTAGAGCATCGGATGTGAGTTCGATTCCACGTCCGATGCTCTAACAAATTGCTCCCGAAAGCGGGTCCGCTTTCGGGAGCGAAAGCCTATCCGTCCGTTCAGTTCGCCGCGAAGCAGTAAAAGAGCCCAGCCCCGCCGGTGCTCTTCAGGGCGTCCTGGCTGCAGCCGCCCCGTGAGGCATGGGACGAATTCCAGGACTTCGCCGGCGGCGACTCGTCAAGGCCCGTGCGGTCGTGGTGCCCGAGCATCGCGGCTCCTTCCGTGCCGCTCTTCGTCCAGTTGCCGCAGGTCATGTCCTGGTTGCCGGAAAAGGCCGTGCCGTCGGGCTGCGAGCCGGTCAGCATGTCGTGCTCGTTCGGCTGGTCGCCGCGTCCCTTCACAGGCTCGCCCTTCTCGGTCAGGGCCGTCTGCTTGGTGAGATTGTTGCTGGCGCCATGCAAGTCCGCCACATCCTTGGCGATTACGACGCCCTTGGCGTTCTGCCAGGGGCCGCGCCCGATCCGATCCCTCGCGTTGACGACCGTGCCGCCGCCCGAGCTTTGCGTCGACAGATAGGCCCGCCAGATCTTCCCGCGAATGCCGGCGGCTTCGGCCAGGGACTGGCAATGCCGGTCCGCTCCTTCGAGCCCGCCCAGATCCGCGCCCTTGCCGGAACCCACGCTGGTGACGAAGAACGTGGTGTCCTGGGCGCTCTGTGCCTGAGCGGCACCCGTGGGAGCGAGGGCAAACAGCCCGATTGCGGCGATGAGCCAACCGCCATTCATGGTGTGCATCGTTTTTCCTCCGTGGTGGATTGAGGACCGCCCTTGTTCGAGACGGACGGTTCCAGAGACAATCCTGACAGGAGAATCATTCCCTGCTCACGGCGTTTTGAGGGCAGGGGAGGACCATTGCGGATGGGACGCCGGTCAGGCCTCCTTGCGCAGATGCTCCACCAGTTGCCGCGCGGAGGGCGGGAGATCCTTCAGGGAGCGGATGCAGAGGGTGAGGTCGCGGGCGGCCCACGAATCCTCCAGCTCGACCGGCACGATGGCCGTGGTGCGGGCGGCGCGGCGGGCGGTGGTTTCAGGCACGATGCCGAGTCCGACGCCTGCTTCCACCATGCGGCAGACGGCGTCGAAGCTGCGCAGCTGCACCCTGAGCCGGATCGGCTTGCCGATCCGGGTCGCCTTGCTGGCGAGGAAACGCTGGAGGGCGCTCGCCCGATCGAGGCCGACGAAATCGTGCTCCAGCACCTCGGCGAACGGGATGCTGGCGCGGGAAGCGAGGGGATGGCCCTTCGGCACCACGAGCACGAAGCGGTCGCTCCGGAACGGGTAGGTTTCCAACCGGCCCGTATCGACCGTGCCGGCCACGATGCCGAGATCGCCGACCCCTTCCGCGATCAGGCCGACGATCTCGTCGCTCAGTCGCTCTTCCAAGTCGATGGAGACATGCGGATGCTCGGCCAGGAAGGTGCCGAGCGCCTCCGGCAGGAACTCCGTGAGCGCGTTGGTGTTGGAGAGGATCCGGATCTGGCCCGTCAGCCCGCCCGTATAGGTGCCCAGGTCCTCGCGCAGGCGCTCGGCCTGGGCGAGAAGGGCGCGAGCATGCTGGAGCAGGGTCCGTCCGGCAGGCGTCGGGGTCACCCCCGCGCGGGTTCGCAGGAGAAGGGGGGCACCGAGGGACTTTTCCATGTTGCGGATGCGGGTGCTCGCCGCCGCCAGCGCCAGATGGGCCCGCTCGGCCCCGTGGGTAATGCTGCCCGCCTCGACCACATGGCGGAAGAGGCTCAGGTCCGTCAGATCGAATTGCATAGGTTTCCTTCGTCAACCGCGAAGGGAGATAAGAATAATTAAAAATTGTGCGATAAGCGACCCTGTAGCAAACTTCGCGGCTGACGAAGTGTGCCTCCTGCCGCGTGTCCGGCGGAAGGCGCATTGCGGTGTTGCCGCGCTTCCGTTACGAACCATTCCAAACTACGGGCGGCCGATACCGCTGATCAGGAGTGAACACCATGGCTGAGGCGAAAGTGGCCCCGCGGCCCCTGTCCCCGCATCTTCAGATTTACCGGTGGAGCTGGACGATGGCGATGTCCGTCGCCCACCGCATCACGGGCATCGCGCTCTATGGCGGCATCGCCCTGTTCGCCATCTGGCTCGTGGCCCTGGCCTCCGGGCCGTCGGCTTTTAACGCCGTTCAATGGTTCTTCGGCTCGCCGCTCGGCTACCTGATCCTGTTCGTCTACACCTGGATCCTGATGCACCACATGCTCGGCGGCGTGCGCCACCTGGTGTGGGATTTCGGCTACGGCATGGAGCCGGAGCAGCGCATCAACATGGCCCGCTTCACCCTCGTCGGCTCGGTCGCGCTCACGCTCGCGATCTGGGTCGTCGCCTTCATCGCCTTCTAAGGAGCAGGATCCATGGCCGACAACAGGGCTGATACCCGCGTTTCCATGCGCACCCCGCTCGCCCGCGTGAAGGGCCTCGGCGCCTCCGGGCACGGGGTCGAGCATTGGTGGCTCCACCGCGTCACGGCGGTGTCGAACGTGCCCCTCATCATCTCCTTCGTGATCATCGTCGCGGCGCTGGCGCATTCCCCGTCCTACCAGGAGGCCATCGCGGTCATCTCGCACCCGCTGGTGGCGATCATCCTGATCCTCGCGGTGATCTCGGTCGTGAACCACATGCGGCTCGGCATGCAGATCGTCATCGAGGATTACGTCCACGACAAGGGCCCGAAGATCGCGGCCGTGATCGCGAACAATTTCTACGCCGTGATCGTCGGGGTGGCCTGCCTCTATGCCATTCTCAAGGTCAGCCTCGGCCGCATCTTGCTTTAAGGAATTCACACATGGCTCAAGCAACGAACGGCGCCGCCGTCAACGGCAAGGCCTATACCATCATCGACCACACCTTCGACGTCGTGATCGTGGGCGCGGGCGGCGCGGGTCTTCGCGCCACCGTCGGCTGCTCGCAGGCCGGCCTGCGCACCGCCTGCATCACCAAGGTGTTCCCGACCCGCTCGCACACGGTGGCGGCGCAGGGCGGCATCTCCGCGTCGCTGGGCAACATGGGGCCGGACGATTGGCGCTGGCACATGTACGACACCGTGAAGGGTTCGGACTGGCTCGGCGACCAGGACGCCATCGAGTATCTCGTGCGCAACGCGCCCGCCGCCGTCTACGAGCTGGAGCACTGGGGCGTTCCCTTCTCCCGCACGGCCGAGGGCAAGATCTACCAGCGTCCCTTCGGCGGCATGACGACCGATTTCGGCAAGGGCACCGCGCAGCGCACCTGCGCGGCCGCCGACCGCACGGGCCACGCGATCCTGCACACCCTCTACGGCCAGGCGGTGAAGAACCAGACCAACTTCTTCATCGAGTATTTCGCCCTCGACCTGATGATGGATTCCGACGGCCGCTGCGTCGGCGTCGTGGCCCTCAACCAGTCCACCGGCGAGATCCACCGCTTCCGCGCCCATATGACGATCCTCGCCACCGGCGGCTACGGACGCGCCTATTTCTCGGCGACTTCGGCCCATACCTGCACGGGCGACGGCAACGCCATGGTGCTGCGCGCAGGCCTGCCGCTGCAGGACATGGAGTTCGTGCAGTTCCACCCGACCGGCATCTATGGTTCGGGCTGCCTCATCACCGAGGGCGCGCGCGGCGAGGGCGGTTACCTCACCAACTCGGAAGGCGAGCGCTTCATGGAGCGCTATGCGCCGTCCGCCAAGGACCTTGCCTCCCGTGACGTGGTCTCGCGCGCCATGACCATGGAAATCCGCGCCGGACGCGGCGTCGGCAAGAACAAGGACCACATCTATCTCCACCTCGACCACCTCGACCCAAAGATTCTGCACGAGCGCCTGCCCGGTATCTCGGAAAGCGCCAAGATCTTCGCGGGCGTCGACGTGACGAAGGAGCCGATCCCGGTCCTACCGACCGTGCACTACAACATGGGCGGCATCCCGACGAACTATCACGGCGAAGTGCTGACCCTGAAGAACGGCAACCCGGACACGGTGGTGCCGGGCCTGATGGCGCTCGGCGAAGCGGCCTGCGTGTCCGTGCACGGCGCGAACCGCCTCGGCTCGAACTCGCTCATCGACCTCGTGGTGTTCGGCCGCGCGGCCGGCCTGCGCTGCGCCGAGATCCTGGAGCCGAACGCCCGTCATGCGGACCTGCCGAAGAACGCCGACGAGCTCGCGCTCTCGCGTCTCGACAAGTTCCGCTACGCCAACGGCTCGACCCCGACTGCGGAGCTGCGCCTCCAGATGCAGAAGACCATGCAGAACAACTGCGCGGTGTTCCGCACCGGCGAGGTTCTGGAAGAGGGCCGGAAGCTCATCCACGACGTGTGGAGCGCCTCCGCCGACATCAAGGTCACGGACCGCTCGCTGATCTGGAACACCGACCTTCTCGAGACGCTGGAGTTCGACAACCTGATCGGACAGGCCGTCGTCACCATGGAAGGCGCGGCGAACCGTCAGGAATCCCGCGGCGCCCATGCCCGCGAGGACTTCACCGAGCGCGACGACAAGAACTGGATGAAGCACACGCTCGCGTGGCTCGACGACACCTCCCACAAGGTGACGCTCGATTACCGCCCGGTGCACACCTACACCATGTCGAACGACATCCAGTACATCGAGCCCAAGGCTCGCGTGTACTAACCAACACCCGTCATGGCCGGGCTTGTCCCGGCCATCCACGTCTTCTCACGCCGACACGGAGCAAAGGCGTGGATACCCGGCACGAGGCCGGGCATGACGAAGTAGAGGCAAGGTAAGACCTAATGGCCCAGTTCACCCTCCCGAAAAACTCCAAGTACACCGAAGGCAAGTCCTGGCCGAAGCCGGAAGGCGCCACGAACGTCCAGGAATTCCGCATCTACCGCTGGAACCCGGACGACGGGCAGAACCCGCGCATCGACACCTATTACGTCGACCGGGACGATTGCGGCCCGATGGTTCTCGACGCGCTGTTGTGGATCAAGAACAACGTCGACTCGACGCTGGTCTTCCGCCGCTCCTGCCGCGAGGGCATCTGCGGTTCCTGCGCCATGAACATCATGGGCGGCAACACGCTCGCCTGTACGCTCGGCATCGACGATTGCGCGTCGGATTCCATCAAGATCTATCCGCTGCCGCACATGCCGGTGCTGAAGGATCTTGTGCCGGACCTGACGAGCTTCTTCGCCCAGCACGCCTCCGTCGAGCCCTGGCTCCAGACGGAGACGCCCGCGCCCGAGACCGAGTGGCGCCAGACGCCGGAGGAGCGCTCCAAGCTCGACGGCCTCTACGAGTGCATTCTCTGCGCCTGCTGCACCACCTCGTGCCCGAGCTACTGGTGGAACGGCGACCGTTTCTTGGGCCCGGCAGCCCTGCTCCAGGCCTATCGCTGGCTGATCGATTCCCGCGACGAGAACACCGGCGAGCGCCTCAACAACCTGCATGATCCGTTCCGGCTCTATCGCTGCCACACGATCATGAACTGCGCCAACACCTGCCCCAAGGGCCTGAACCCGGCAAAGGCCATCGCCGAGGTCAAGAAGATGATGGTCGCGCGAGTCGTGTGACGTTGCGTCGGTGACGCTTCCTTGCAACAACTTCACGAAAAGGCGCCTCGGGCGCCTTTTTTTGTCGCGCGCTATCCCATATGTCGAAGCCGGAACAATGTTGGCCTGGGTTCATATTCCTCTTTGTAGCCTGGGCTGCGAGAGAACCCGTCCGAACGGACGCCCACGCATGCGAGGACCAAGATGACGAAGCCGCTGTGGCTGACCACTGCTGTAATCTGCTCCGCCCTGGCGCTCGGCGCGTGCTCCTCAACCCGCCTCAGCGGTCCGCCGGTCCGTGGCGCAGCGGCGGCACCGATCACGGAGGCTCCGCCGGTCGAGGCCGTCCCGTCGGGACCCGTCGAGGCTTCCCCGCTGCCGCCGATTGCCGGCGCGCCGATCGCTCCCGGCATGACCACTCCCCCGGCCGGCGGAACGGAAATCGCCGGCCTGCCGCCCGCGCCTCCGCCGCCGACCATCGGCGGGCCGGCCCCTGCGGCGGCTCCCGCCCCGGCTCCGACGAACCGCACCGCCATGGTGGGCAACTGGAGCGTCCAGACCTCCGGTGGTTCGTGCCGGGTCCAGCTCTCGAGCACGCCGGCCCTCGATCTCTACCGCGCTTCCGCATCCGGCTGCTCCAACCAGGACCTGTCCAAGGTCAATGCCTGGGATTATCGCGACGGCGAGGTCTATCTCTACCAGACCGGCGGTTCGGTGACGGCGCGCCTGCGCGGATCCTCCTCGTCGCTCAGCGGCGTTCTCGCCAAGTCCGGCGCGCCGCTCAGCCTGACGCGGTGATGACCGGCGAAAAACTCGTCCGCCTTTCGTGAACGAGCCTCCACGTCATGGCCGGGCTTGTGCCGGCCATCCCGATGAAGTGAAACGCCGCGCCTTTCCGATCGAGATCACCGGCACAAGGCCGGTGATGACATAGTGGGTAAGTGGTCGACTAAGCTTTGAGAACTGGCCGTTTTTCAACGTAATCACCCTCAAGACGTTTGCGCTGCAAGGCGGGGAGGGGTATCGGTCATCCCGTGAACGACACCTCCTTTTCCTCGCCCCATTCCATCACGGCCCGTTACAACGCCCTGGTCACGTCGGGCGCCATCGAGCGCGACCCGGCGCAGGTGGCCCTGCTCAAGCGGCTGGAGACGCTAGCCGAGAGCCTCGCCAACCATCGCCTCGCCCGCAAGCCCAGCGCGCTCGGCTGGCTGTTCGGCAAGAAGAGCGCGGAGACGCCCAGGGGGCTTTACGTCTGGGGCTCGGTCGGGCGCGGCAAGACCATGCTGATGGACCTGTTCTTCGAGGCGCTGCCCGTGCGGCGCAAGCGCCGGGTGCATTTCCACGCCTTCATGGCCGACGTGCACGGGCGCATTCACGAGTACAGGCAGAAGCTGAAAAACGGGACGGTCACGGGCGACGATCCCATCGCGCCCGTGGCGGAGAGTTTGGCCCAGGAGGCCTGGGTGCTCTGCTTCGACGAGTTCACCGTCACCGACATCGCCGACGCCATGATCCTGGGGCGCCTGTTCACGGCGCTTTTCGCCCATGGGGTCGTGGTCGTCGCCACCTCCAACGTGGAGCCGGACCGGCTCTACGAGGGCGGCCTCAACCGTTCGCTCTTCCTGCCCTTCATCGGGCTTCTGCAGGAGCGGATGGCCGTGGTGAAGCTCGAGTCCCGCACGGATTTTCGGCTCGAGAAGCTCGCGGGCAGCCCCGTCTTCTATGCGCCGGCCGACCACCACGCGCACCTTGCGCTCACCCGCGCCTTCAAGAGCCTGACGGGCCGCGACAGCGGCAAGCCCGTGACCCTGACCGTCAAGGGACATCCCGTCGAAGTGCCCCAGGCCGCAAGCGGCGTGGCGCGCTTCTCCTTCGCGGATCTCTGCTCCAAACCACTTGGCGCCTCCGATTACCTCGCCGTGGCCGAGGAGTTTCACACGGTCGTGCTCGAAAACATCCCCGCCATGTCCTTCGAGCGGCGCAACGAGGCGAAGCGCTTCATCCTGCTCATCGACGCCCTCTACGACGCCCATGTGAAGCTTCTCGCCTCTGCCGAGGCCGAGGTCCATGAGCTCTACCACGCCGACAGCGGCCGGGAAGCGTTCGAGTTCGACCGCACGGTGTCGCGCCTGATCGAGATGCGGTCCGAGGAATACCTGTCCCTTCCGCATGGTCGGGAAAAGTCCGGCAGCTCCGAGGGACTGGCCGAAACTTAAAGGACCATGCAAAACCCACCGCCCACATCCTGAGAGTCTGACTCGTAAAGCACCGGGACCTCTCCTCCCCCTTGTGGGGAGGGTTAGGGTGGGGGTGTCGGCGCCACGCTGGTCCAGTTCAGCGCCGACACCCCCACCCCGGCTGCGCCACTTGATGAGCCAGCCTCTCAGGGTGAGGCTCTCAGGGCAGGGGCGGAACACGGTTATGTCCGATGTTCTAAGTTTTTGTTTTATCGCATCTTTGCACGCAAAACCGGTTCCCACTTTTGCGTTCGATGTTCTAGCGGCTCAACTCAGGAACAGGCTGGCGATGAGGGCGAAGATGGTCAGCCCCATGAGCGCCGTCGCGCCCCATCCGAGCCAGGCGAGCCAGCTCTCCACGGTATAGTCCCCCAACACCCGCCTGTTGGTGACGATGCCCATCATCATGGCCATGATCGGGGCGGCCGCGATGCCGTTGATGACGGCGCTCCACAGAAGCAGCTTGATGGGATCAATGCGCGAGAACGCGAGAAGAATCCCAAGGCATGTGGCGGCGCCGAGGATCAGGTAGAAGCCGCGCGCCTTCATCACGGTGGATTCCAGGCTGCTGCGCCACCCGAAAGCGTCGGCCGCCGCATAGGCGGCCGAGCCCGCGAGAACCGGCACGGCCAGCAACCCCGTCCCGATGATGCCCGCGGCGAACACGAAGAAGGTGAAGGGTCCCGCGATGGGGCGAAGGGCTTCGGCGGCCTGGGACGCCGTTTGAATATCGGTGACGCCGCCTTCGTGCAGGGTCGCGGCCGTCGTGACGATGATGAAGAAGGCGACGAGGTTGGAAAAGATCATTCCGATCCAGGTGTCGATGGTGATCCCCTTTAGCCGCGCCTGTGCCCGCTGGGGCGAGCGCCTGAAGCTGTTGCTGTGCTTCAGCCTGTCCTCCTCCACTTCCTCCGCCGCCTGCCAGAAGAAGAGGTACGGGCTGATGGTGGTGCCGAGGATCGCGACGACGAGAAACCAGTAATCCGAGCTGAAGGAGAGGCGCGGGACGAACGTCGCCGTGAACACCTCGCTCCACGGCACATGGATGCTGAAGGCCGCCGCCACATAGGCGAAGAGTGCGAGTGTCAGGCCTTTCAGATAGGGTGCATAGCGCCTGTACGAGATGAAGACTTCGCAGATCAGGCAGAAGAGTCCGAAGGCGGCGGCATACACGTGAGGAGGGCCGCCCGTCAGCATTCGCAAGGCCTCGCCCATGGCCGCCAGATCGGCTGCGATATTGATGATGTTCGCGCCGCAGAGCAGGGCGATCAGCCCGAACACGAGAGGGCGCGGATAGACGGCCCGGGCATTGGCCGCGATCCCGCGTCCCGTGACCGCGCCGATGCGGGCGCTGACGATCTGAATGGTGGTCATGAAGGGCGTGGTGAGGAACACCGTCCACAGCAGGCCGAAACCCGTCTGGGCGCCGGCCTGGGAATAGGTGGCGATCCCGCTCGGGTCGTCATCCGCCGCCCCTGTGATCAGGCCAGGACCCAGCAGGTTGAAGAGGGATCGGCGATGTTTCGGCACGGGTTACGTCACAAAGGAGCCTGGGTGCTGATCACTCAAGGGTCCGGACAGTAGGCGCGATGGGACACAGGTCCGTCAAGTGGAACCATTCTGGCCCGGCATCCTCACTTCGTGCTAACGAGGCCCCGATCGATCCCGCTTCACGCAAGCGGCCGCCCCGGACCGGATGTCATGAAGAACGTGCGCCATACGATGCCTGTGGAGACACGGCTCCTCAACATCGCCGCCGATCAGCTGCGTCGCCACGGCTCCAAGCACGTCACCGTGGTCGGTATCGCAGACGCGTCCGGCATGACCCATGCCAATGTCTACCGCTACTTCGCCAACAAGGCGGCCCTCATCGACGCGGTCGCCGGGCAATGGCTGCGGAGGATGGAGGCGACCATCGCGGACGTCGCGGATTCCCCCGATCCCGCCGACGACAAGCTGGAGCGCCTGATCCAGGCCTGGGCGCGCATCCACCGGGATCTCCTGAAGGAAGACCGGCATCTGTTCGACGTCTATTGCTCGGCCACCGAGACCTCCCGCCCCCTCATCCGCAAACACCGGTCCCGGATGCGCCTGCTGATCGACCGGGTGCTTGACGAGGGGATCGCGACGGCCAAGTTCGACCCCCGGGACCGAGAGAAAGCTCACGGTTTCATCACGGATTCCGTCTATCGTTTCATCAATCCCCTGACCGTGCGGCTGGACGCCGAGGTGCCCCAGGACATCCTCGACCAGCGCCTCGCGACCATGATCCGGGTCGTCCTGCGGGCGCTGGCGAACGGTAGCGTGTAACATGAGTTACAAAATCTGTAATTTGTAACAGAAAAATTCAACGACCTTCGACAGGCTCAAGCCGCTGTAAACGCGAAGTATTTTAGAACCGTTAGGCTTGCCGAGACTTTCCCAGGGCCGGAATGCCTTGCCTGTTAACCTTTTGGTCGCTTGATGACCGCCCATCTCTCATGGCAAACAGCGCCACCTCAAAAAGGCGGTGCCTCAAATAAGGCCCTTGCCAAAACCCAAGGACAGACCATGGCCCGGAAAAAGATCGCGCTCATCGGTGCAGGCCAGATCGGCGGAACCCTCGCCCATCTCGTCGGCTTGAAGGAACTCGGCGACGTCGTTCTCTTCGACATCGCGGAAGGCATCCCCCAGGGCAAAGGTCTCGACATCGCTGAATCCGCGCCGGTCGACGGTTTCGACGCCAAGTACAAGGGTGCGAACGACTACTCGGCCATCGAAGGCGCCGACGTGATCATCGTGACCGCCGGCGTGCCGCGCAAGCCCGGCATGAGCCGTGACGACCTCATCGGCATCAACCTGAAGGTCATGGAAGCGGTCGGCAACGGCATCAAGCAATATGCCCCGAACGCCTTCGTCATCTGCATCACCAATCCGCTCGACGCCATGGTGTGGGCGCTCCAGAAGTTCTCCGGCCTGGCTCCTGAGAAGATCGTCGGCATGGCCGGCGTGCTGGATTCGGCCCGCTTCCGTCACTTCCTGGCCGAGGAGTTCAACGTGTCGGTCGAGGACGTGACCGCCTTCGTGCTCGGCGGCCATGGCGACGACATGGTGCCGCTCGTGCGCTACTCGACGGTCGCCGGCGTTCCGCTGCCCGATCTCGTGAAGATGGGCTGGACCTCCCAGGAGAAGCTCGACGCCATGGTCGAGCGCACCCGCAAGGGCGGCGGCGAGATCGTCAACCTTCTCAAGACCGGCTCCGCCTTCTACGCGCCGGCCGCGTCCGCCATCGCCATGGCCGAGAGCTACCTCAAGGACAAGAAGCGCGTCCTGCCCTGCGCGGCCTATCTCAACGGCCAGTACGGCGTGAAGGACATGTTCGTGGGCGTTCCGATCGTGATCGGCGAGAACGGCGTCGAGCGCATCGTCGAGGTCGAGTTCTCGGCCGACGAGAAGGCCATGTTCGAGAAGTCCGTCGCCTCGGTGCAGGGCCTCGTCGACGCCTGCAAGCAGATCAACTCGGCTCTGGCCTAAAATTCCTCAAGACGTCGGGGCCGGGCGTTCAGCCCGGTCCGCACGCCTTCAACCGCTGACGCGGAGAGAAACGAATGAACATCCATGAATATCAAGGCAAAGCGGTTCTGAAGGAATTCGGTCTGCCCGTCTCCCGCGGCAAGGCCATCTTCTCCGCCGACGAGGCCGAGGCCGCCGCTAAGGAACTCGGCGGTCCGCTCTGGGTCGTGAAGTCCCAGATCCACGCGGGCGGTCGCGGCAAGGGCAAGTTCAAGGAAGCCGCTGCCGGCGAGAAGGGCGGCGTGCGCCTCGCCAAGTCCGTCGAAGAGGTGAAGGAATTCGCCAAGCAGATGCTCGGCAACACCCTGGTGACGATCCAGACCGGCGAGGCCGGCAAGCAGGTCAACCGCCTCTATATCGAAGACGGCTCGGACATCGAGACCGAACTCTACCTCTCCATGCTGGTGGACCGCGCCACGGGCCGGGTCGCTTTCGTCGTCTCGACGGAAGGCGGCATGGATATCGAGCAGGTCGCCCACGACACTCCTGAGAAGATCCTGACCTTCTCGGTCGATCCGGCCACCGGCGTGATGCCCCACCACGGCCGCACGGTCGCCAAGGCGCTGGGCCTGAAGGGCGCGCTCGCCAAGGAAGCCGAGGATCTGGTGACCAAGCTCTACACGGCCTTCATCGCGAAGGACATGGAGATGCTGGAGATCAACCCCCTGATCGTCACCAAGGACCAGCACCTCAAGTGCCTGGACGCGAAGATCTCCTTCGACGGCAACGCCCTCTATCGTCATCCCGACATCGTCGCGCTGCGCGACATCACGGAAGAGGACGAGAAGGAAATCGAGGCCTCCAAGTACGACCTCGCCTATATCGCGCTCGACGGCACCATCGGCTGCATGGTCAACGGCGCGGGCCTCGCCATGGCGACCCTCGACATCATCAAGCTCTACGGCGAGGAGCCGGCGAACTTCCTCGATGTCGGCGGCGGCGCGTCAGAGGAGAAGGTGACGGCGGCGTTCAAGATCATCACGGCCGATCCGAACGTGAAGGGAATCCTCGTCAACATCTTCGGCGGCATCATGAAGTGCGACGTCATCGCCCGCGGCGTGATCGCCGCCGTGAAGGCTGTCGGCCTGCAGGTTCCGCTGGTGGTCCGCCTCGAGGGCACGAATGTGGAAGAGGGCAAGCAGATCATCCGCGAATCCGGCCTCAACGTGATCCCGGCTGACGATCTCGACGACGCCGCCCAGAAGATCGTGAACGCCGTGCGCGGCGGAAAGTAAGGTTTCGAGCTGATGTCCATCCTCATCAACAAAGACACCAAGGTCATCTGCCAGGGCTTCACCGGCAAGAACGGGACCTTCCACTCCGAGCAGGCCATCGCCTACGGCACCAAGATGGTCGGCGGCACCTCGCCCGGCAAAGGCGGCTCGACGCACCTGAACCTGCCCGTGTTCGACACGGTCATGGAAGCGCGCGAAGCGACCGGCGCCGACGCTTCGGTGGTCTACGTTCCGCCGCCGGGCGCGGCTGATGCCATCTGCGAGGCGATCCAGGCCGAGATCCCGCTCATCGTCTGCATCACCGAAGGCATCCCGGTGCTCGACATGGTGCGCGTGAAGCGGGCGCTCGAAGGCTCCAAGTCGCGCCTCATCGGCCCGAACTGCCCGGGCATCGTGACCGCGGGCGAGTCGAAGATCGGCATCATGCCGGCCAACATCTTCAAGCCCGGCTCCGTCGGCATCGTGTCGCGCTCCGGCACGCTCACCTACGAGGCCGTGTTCCAGACCACCAATGAAGGCCTCGGCCAGACCACCGCGGTCGGCATCGGGGGCGACCCGGTGAAGGGCACCGAGTTCATCGAGATGCTCGACATGTTCCTCTCCGATCCCAAGACCGAGTCGATCGTCATGATCGGCGAGATCGGTGGCTCGGCCGAGGAAGAGGCGGCCGAGTTCATCGCCCGCGAGGCCAAGAAGGGCCGCAAGAAGCCGATGGTCGGCTTCATCGCCGGCCGCACGGCTCCTCCCGGACGCCGCATGGGCCATGCCGGCGCCATCATCTCCGGCGGCAAGGGCGGCGCGGAAGACAAGATCGCCGCCATGGAGGCCGCGGGCATCCGCGTGTCCCCGTCGCCGGCACGACTCGGCAAGACCCTGGTCGAGGTTCTCAAGGGTCGATAACGAACAGGCCGCCCCGACGATGGGGCGGCCAAACAGCTTTTGGATTGTAGGTTGCCATGGCACGCCAAGACGCCAACGAAAACTTCCTGAACACCGCTTTCCTCTATGGGGCGAACGCGTCCTACATCGAGGAACTCCAGGCCCGCTACG
This sequence comes from Microvirga calopogonii, assembly GCF_003347665.1. Lineage (GTDB taxonomy): Bacteria > Pseudomonadota > Alphaproteobacteria > Rhizobiales > Beijerinckiaceae > Microvirga > Microvirga calopogonii. The sequence continues at coordinate 159,701 of NZ_QDGA01000002.1, read as the reverse complement.
AGAAGGATCCCGGCTCGGTCGACGCCGAATGGCAGGCCTTCTTCGGCGCCTTGAGGGACGACAAGCAGGCTGTCGAGAAGGCGGCCAACGGCCCCTCCTGGGAAAAGCAGAACTGGCCGATCCCTGCCAATGGCGAGCTGATCTCCGCCCTCGACGGCAACTGGGCCCAGGTCGAGAAGGCGGTCGGCGACAAGATCAAGGCGAAGGCGGAAGCCAAGGGCGTCGAGATCAGCCAGATCGACGTGCAGCAGGCGACCCGCGACTCCATTCGCGCCATCATGCTGATCCGCGCCTATCGGGTGCGCGGCCACCTGCATGCGAAGCTCGATCCGCTCGATATCAACCCGCGTCCAAACGACCAGGAACTGCACCCGTCCCATTACGGCTTCACGGAAGCCGACTGGGACCGCAAGATCTTCCTCGACAACGTGCTCGGCCTTGAGTTCGGCACGATCCGCGAGATCGTCGCGATCCTGGAGCGCACCTATTGCCAGACGCTCGGCGTCGAGTTCATGCACATCTCCGACCCGGTCGAGAAGGCCTGGATTCAGGAGCGCATCGAAGGTCCCGATAAGGAAATCACCTTCACGATGGAAGGCAAGCGCGCCATCCTCAACAAGCTCGTCGAAGCGGAAGGCTTCGAGAAGTTCCTGGACGTCCGCTACACCGGCACCAAGCGCTTCGGCCTCGACGGCGGCGAGTCGCTCATCCCGGCGCTCGAGCAGATCATCAAGCGCGGCGGCAATCTCGGGGTGAAGGAGATCGTGTTCGGTATGGCCCATCGCGGCCGTCTCAACGTTCTCACCCAGGTGATGGGCAAGCCGCACCGGGCCTTGTTCCACGAGTTCAAGGGCGGCTCCTTCGCGCCCGACGACGTGGAAGGCTCGGGCGACGTGAAGTACCACCTCGGTGCTTCTTCGGACCGCACCTTCGACGGCAACAACGTCCACCTGTCGCTGACCGCCAATCCCTCGCACCTCGAGATCGTCGATCCCGTCGTGCTCGGCAAGGTCCGCGCCAAGCAGGACCAGCACGGCTGCACGCCCGACAACCGCACGGCCGTGATGCCGCTGCTCATCCACGGCGACGCCGCTTTCGCCGGTCAGGGCGTGGTGGCGGAATGCTTCGGATTGTCCGGCCTGCGCGGTCATCGCACCGGCGGCTCGATTCACTTCATCATCAACAACCAGATCGGCTTCACCACCGATCCACGGTTTTCGCGCTCCTCGCCTTATCCGTCGGACGTGGCGAAGATGGTCGAGGCGCCGATCTTCCACGTGAACGGCGATGACCCGGAGGCCGTCGTGTTCGCCGCCAAGGTGGCGGCCGAGTACCGCCAGCGCTTCCAGAAGCCCGTCGTCATCGACATGTTCTGCTACCGCCGCTTCGGCCACAACGAGGGCGACGAGCCGGCCTTCACCCAGCCGCTCATGTACCGCAAGATCCGGTCGCACCCGGCGATCGTCGAGCTCTACTCCAAGAAGCTCGTCGACGAAGGCGTCGTCACCGAGGCCGAGGTCGAGGAGATGAAGTCGAGCTGGCGTTCGAAGCTCGACGCCGAGTTCGACATCGCGGCCAACTACAAGCCCAACAAGGCCGATTGGCTCGACGGCCGCTGGTCCGGGCTCAAGGCGGTCCGCGAGGACCAGGACGATCCGCGTCGCGGCCAGACCGGCGTGTCGACCGAGACCCTGCAGCAGATCGGCAAGGCGCTCACCACGATCCCGGAGGGCTTCCACGTCCACCGCACGATCCAGCGCTTCCTCGACAACCGCAAGAAGATGCTGGAGACCGGCGAAGGACTCGACTGGGCGATGGCCGAGGCCCTCGCCTTCGGCTCGCTCCTGATCGAAGGCCACCGCGTGCGCCTCTCCGGCCAGGACGTGGAGCGCGGCACCTTCTCGCAGCGCCACTCGGTTCTCACCGACCAGGAGAACGAGGAGCGCTACACCAACCTCAACCACATCACCGAGAACCAGGCCCGCTACGAGGTCATCAACTCGATGCTGTCGGAAGAGGCGGTGCTCGGCTTCGAGTACGGCTACACCCTGTCGGAGCCCAATGCGCTGACCTTGTGGGAAGCGCAGTTCGGCGACTTCGCCAACGGCGCCCAGGTGGTGTTCGACCAGTTCATCTCCTCGGGCGAACGCAAGTGGCTGCGCATGTCGGGTCTCGTCTGCCTGCTGCCGCACGGCTACGAGGGCCAGGGTCCGGAGCATTCCTCCGCCCGCCTCGAGCGCTTCCTCCAGATGTGCGCCGAGGACAACATGCAGGTGGGCTACTGCTCGACGCCCGCCAACTACTTCCACATCCTGCGCCGCCAGCTGAAGCGCGACTTCCGCAAGCCGCTGATCCTGATGACGCCGAAATCCTTGCTGCGCCACAAGCGCTGCACGTCCAGCCTCGCCGACATCGCGGAGGGAACCTATTTCCACCGTGTGCTGCAGGACAGCGCCCAGGGCGCATCCGAGGGCATCAAGCTGGTGAAGGACGACAAGATCCGGCGCGTGGTGATCTGCACGGGCAAGGTCTATTACGACCTGCTCGAGGAGCGCGAGAAGCGGGGCATCGACGACGTCTACCTGCTTCGCGTCGAGCAGCTCTATCCGTTCCCGGCCAAGTCCGTGGCGGCCGAGTTGTCCCGCTTCAAGAAGGCCGACGTGGTGTGGTGCCAGGAAGAGCCCAAGAACATGGGCTCCTGGATGTTCGTCGAGCCCTATCTCGAATGGGTGCTCAAGACGGCGGGCTCCAAGGTGGACCGCCCGCGCTATGTGGGACGCCCCGCCTCCGCGGCGACCGCGACCGGCCTCATGTCCAAGCATACGGCTCAACTGCAAGCCTTCCTCGACGAGGCTTTCGCGGCTTAAAAACCGCGAAAGTCCTCTCCCCATTCCGAGGGGCTTAACCTCAAGCCCCGCAAGACCCAAAGACGACCATGGCAACCGAAATCCGCGTACCCACCCTTGGCGAATCCGTGTCAGAGGCCACCATCGGCCGCTGGTTCAAGAAGCCCGGCGACCCCGTGAAGGCCGACGAGCCCGTGCTCGAGCTCGAGACCGACAAGGTGACGCTCGAGGTCAACGCTCCCGCGAGCGGCACCCTCGGCGACATCGTGGCCAAGGACGGTGAGACGGTGAGCCCCGGCGCGGTGCTCGGCTCCATCGTCGAAGGCGGTGCTGCGGCGGCTCCCGCCGCATCCAAGGCAGAAGCGCCCAAGGCTGCTCCTGCCCCCGTCGCTGCTGCTCCCGCTCCTGCCCCGGCTGCCGCTGCCCCCGGCGCCGCCAAGGACCACGGCCCGGCCGTCGCCCGTCTCGCGGCCGAGAGTGGCGTGAGCCCGGCGGGCGTCGCCGGCTCCGGCAAGGACGGCCGCGTGACCAAGGGCGACATGCTCGCCGCCATCGCAACGGGCGGCGCTTCGGCTGCCGCGCCGGCTGCTCCCGTTCAGGTGCGTGCTCCCTCGGCTCCGGTCGATGCGGAGCGTGAAGAGCGCGTGAAGATGACGAAGCTTCGTCAGACCATCGCGCGCCGCCTGAAGGACGCGCAGAACACCGCCGCCATGCTCACCACGTTCAACGACGTGGACATGAGCGCGGTCATGAACCTGCGCAGCCAGTACAAGGACGTGTTTGAGAAGAAGCACGGCACCAAGCTCGGTTTCATGGGCTTCTTCACCAAGGCGGTGATCCAGGCACTCAAGGACGTCCCGGCGGTGAATGCCGAGATCGACGGCCAGGATCTCGTCTACAAGAACTACTACCATATCGGCATCGCGGTCGGCACCGAGAAGGGCCTCGTGGTTCCGGTGGTGCGCGATGCGGACAATCTCTCGATCGCCGACATCGAGAAGAAGATCGCCGATTTCGGCCGCCGCGCCCGTGACGGCAAGCTCTCCATCGACGAGATGCAGGGCGGCACCTTCACGATCACCAACGGCGGCATCTACGGCTCGCTGATGTCGACGCCGATCCTCAACGCGCCGCAATCGGGTATTCTCGGCATGCACCGCATCGAGGAGCGTCCGGTGGTCCGCAACGGCCAGATCGTCGTGCGCCCGATGATGTATCTCGCGCTCTCCTACGATCACCGCATCGTCGACGGCAAGGAAGCCGTGACCTTCCTCGTGCGCGTCAAGGACGCGCTGGAGGATCCGGCCCGCCTCGTTCTGGATCTGTAAGTTTTTCACCATGTCTGTCATGGCCGGGCTTGTCCCGGCCATCTCGATCGGAGGGGCTCCGTGCTTCACCGTATCGGGATCACCGGCACAAGGCCCGTGATGACGAAGTGAGGGGTAAATCAATGTCCTACGATGTTATCGTCATCGGCACCGGCCCCGGCGGCTACGTGGCCGCCATCCGGGCCGCGCAGCTCGGCCTGAAGACCGCCGTCGTCGAGAAGCGCAAGACCCATGGCGGCACCTGCCTCAATGTGGGCTGCATTCCCTCGAAGGCCCTGCTGCACGCCTCGCACATGTTCGAGGAAGCGCGCGATCATTTCGCCGGCCTCGGCATCGGCGTGTCGGCGCCGACCCTCGACCTCAACACCATGCAGGCCTTCAAGCAGGAAGGCGTCGACGGCAACACCAAGGGCGTCGAGTTCCTGCTCAAGAAGAACAAGATCGATGCCTTCATCGGCACCGCGCGCATCGCGGCTCCCGGCCAGGTGGAAGTGACGGGCGAGGACGGTTCGAACCAGATTCTCGAGACCAAGAACATCATCATCGCCACGGGTTCGGACGTGACCCGCCTGCCCGGCATCGAGATCGACGAAAAGATCGTGGTCTCGTCCACGGGCGCGCTCGAACTCGAGAGCGTGCCGAAGCGCCTCGTGGTCATCGGCGCCGGCGTGATCGGCCTGGAGCTCGGTTCCGTGTGGCGCCGCCTCGGTTCCGAGGTGACGGTGGTGGAATATCTCGACCGCATCCTGCCCGGCATGGACGGTGAGGTCGCCAAGAACTTCCAGCGCATCCTCGCCAAGCAGGGCTTCCAGTTCAAGCTCGGCTCCAAGGTCACCAAGGTGGAAAAGACCGCCACCGGCGCGACGCTCACCTTCGAGCCGGCCGCCGGCGGTGCGGCTGAGACCATCGAGGCCGACGTGGTGCTCGTCGCCATCGGCCGCGTGCCCTACACGCAGGGCCTCGGCCTCGATCACGTGGGCGTCCAGCTCGACAATCGCGGCCGCATCCAGACGGATTCGCATTTCTCCACCAACGTGACCGGCATCTACGCCATCGGCGACGTGATCGCCGGCCCCATGCTCGCCCACAAGGCGGAGGACGAGGGCGTTGCCGTGGCCGAAATCATCGCCGGCAAGGCGGGCCACGTGAACTACGACGTGATCCCGAGCGTGGTCTACACGTTCCCCGAGGTCGCCTCCATCGGCAAGACGGAGGAGGAACTGAAGGCCGCGGGCGTCGCCTACAACGTCGGCAAGTTCCCCTTCACGGCCAACGGCCGTGCCAAGGTGAACCGCACCACGGACGGTTTCGTGAAGATCCTGGCCGATGCGAGCACCGACAAGGTGCTCGGCGTCCACATCATCGGCCCGGAAGCCGGCAACCTCATCCACGAGGCAGCGATCACCATGGAGTTCGGCGGTTCGTCGGAAGACATGGCCCGCACCTGCCACGCGCATCCGACGCTTGCGGAAGCTGTGAAGGAAGCCGCTTTGGCGGTGGAGAAGCGCGCCATCCATATGTAATATGGATTCATGGCAAAGCTTCACTTCATCCATTCGGTGATGAATGCAGGCAAGACGACCCATCTCCTGCAGGTTCGTTACAACTACATCGAGAACGGCGGCCACGTGCTGCTGTTCACGAGCCTAATCGACGACCGTTTCGGTGTCGGCAAGGTGAAGTCCCGCATCGGCCTCGAGGCCGATGCGATCCCGCTGCGCAAGGACGAGGATATCGCGGCCATCGTCGCGGCGGAGCATGCCAGGAAGAAGGTGACGGTCGTTCTGATCGACGAGGTCCAGTTCATGACGGCCGATCAGGTCCGTCAGCTGGCCTGGATCGTCGACGAGCTCAAAATTCCCGTCATGGCCTATGGGCTGAAGAACAACGTGTACGGCACGCTGTTCAGCGACGCCATCGCGACCATCATGGCGCTGGCCGAGGATTTTCAGGAGATCAAGCAGCTCTGCCATTGCGGCCGCAAGGCCACGATGATCCTGAAATACGACCGCAACGGCGAGGCCGTGCGCTCGGGCGAAGTGGTGGAGATCGGCGGCGAGGGCCGCTACGTGTCCGTCTGCCGTCCCCACTGGACGCAAGGCGATATCGGCCCCGCCGCGCGCCAGCTGCTCGCGCATCCGATCGCGGCGGAGTAGCCGACGAGAGGGTGTTACGACGCGACAGTGTGATCCCGTGTACGAAGTGCGGGACTGAGACCCCCGCGCGTCATGGCCGGCCTTGTGCCGGCCATCCCGCTTGTGTGAAGCACCGTCCTGCTCTCCTCCCCCTTGTGGGGAGGAGGTGGGGGTGTGAGCGATAGCCTATGAAGGTCTGGCGCCGACACCCCCACCCCGGCTGCTTGCGCAGCCACCCCTCCCCACAAGGGGGAGGGAAGCACCCGCGCCGCTTGACGAGCCAGCCTCTCAGGATGAGCGTTGGAGAGGGGGCTGAGAGGAGCGCTCCCTTTCCATCCTCTCCCCCGTCATGGCCGGCCTTGTGCCGGCCATCCCGATTGGAAAGGCGCACTCTTCCGATCGGGATCACCGGCACGGGTCCCCGGATCAAGTCCGGGGAGGTGATGACGTCGAGACGGTGGTTGGCTGGACGCAATGTTCCCACTTTGTTCTTGACAGCGGGCTCAAGCTCGGCTATATCATTGCCCATCCCCGCCCGCCGAGGGGCGCGCTTCGCGAGGCGTCACGAGTGTCGGGGCAGGGAGCGGGCCTGCCCGCCGGTCACGCAGCCGGCGGACAGGAGGCCCTTGGTGCCTGTGGGCTGCCAAGTCGAAACGCCTAAAAATCCCGCGTGCGAGGCGCCGTCCGGCTCTTCCACTCAACCCTAGCATCGAGCCGGCGGCCTCTCGCACCTCCCTCGAGCCCTGCAGGCTCGCAGCGCAAGCTGCGGGCCCACAGGTGCTGGCTCTTTGATATCAGACACACCCGCCGTCATCCCGAGGTCGCGCAGCGGAACCCGGGACCCAGAGCCGCCGACGGTGCAAAACGAGACGCAACGCGGCTCGTCCTGTCTTGAGACGTCGCGGTTATGGGTTCCCGCCTGCGCGGGAATGACACCGGGATCGTTACGCGAGCCGTCATGGCCGGCCCTGTGGCGGCCCTCTCGATCCGAATGGCGCTGCGCTTCAATCCATCGAGATCACCGGGACAAGCCCTGTGATGACGGCGAGGGTGTCGGTTGGGCGGAGCATTTGACGCACCGGGTTCGGCCGTAGGGCGAAGCAAGACCAACCCTCTCCCCCACAAGGAGCGAGGGCAACCCAGTCCCTATCCGGTACATGCCGGCGGAGCGGCCGCGCATCCCGAATGGCGCCTGACGCTCACTTCACCCGTGCCCGCGGATGCGCCCCGTTGAAGGCATCCATCAATCGTGCCGCATCCACCTTCGTGTAGAGCTGCGTGGTCGAGAGCGAGGCGTGGCCGAGGAGTTCCTGGATGCCGCGCAGGTCGCCGCCCCTGGCGAGAAGATGCGTCGCGAAGGAATGGCGCAGGGCATGGGGCGTGGCGCTGTCCGGCAGGCCGAGCGCTCCACGCAGCTCCTCGACGGCGAGCTGGATGATGCGCGGCGAGAGAGGACCTCCCCGCGCCCCGACGAAGAGCGGGCCCTCGGGCGGAATCGCATAAGGGCAGAGCTGCAGGTATTCCTCGACGGCACGCCGGATCGGCGGAATCACCGGCACGCTGCGCATCTTGCCGCCCTTGCCGGTGACCGTGACCGTGTCGGTGCCGTCCACCGGCGCATCGCGCCGCTGGAGGCCGAGCGCCTCCGAAATGCGCAGGCCCGCCCCGTAAAGCAATGAGAGCACGGCGGCATCGCGGGCCAGGATCCAGGGTTTTCGGTCCTCGGACGCCCGCGTGTCGGCGTTCGTCAACGCGACGGCCGAGGAGGCGGAGAGGGGACGCGGCAGGTTCTTGTCCACCTTCGGGGTGCGAATCGCGGCAAAAGCCGAGGCCGTGCCGTGGCCCTCCCGCTCCAGGTGCCGGGCGAAGGAGCGCAGGGCCGCGAGCTGGCGCATGAGCGAGCGGCTTCCGACCGAATCCATCCGCCGTGCCGCCAGGAAGGAGCGAATGTCCATCGGCTTCAGGCTCAAGATGCCCTTGACGCTCGGCGGCTCGCCGAGATGGTTGGTGAGAAAGGCGAGGAACTGGCGCAGATCCCGCGCATAGGCCTCGACGGTCTTCGCCGAGAGCCGCCGCTCCTTGGCCAGGGAAGCGAGCCAGGCCATGGCCTCGCGGCGGGTGTCATCCGCGCCGGGAAGGACCAGATCGAGAACATTTTGTGTGGCGCTGCTTGACATGAGTCCCATTTATGCAAGGGCAGAACCGTAGCACTCACAGGTTAACTCCTTATCGATGACAAGCCGCATCGCCGATGTCCTCATCCCGCTGGCGCTGGACACGGCCTATTCCTATGCCGTGCCGGATGGCCTCCCTGTCGAGGAAGGCGATGTCGTGCAGGTGCCGCTCGCCAACCGCGAGGTGGCCGGGGTGGTCTGGGCAATGCGGGACGGGCAGGGGGGCAATCTCAAGAAGGTGACAGGCGTCATCGAGGCGCCGAACCTGTCGCCCCGGATGCGCAAGTTCCTGGACTGGATCGCCTGGTACACCCTGGCGCCCAAGGGCTCGGCCCTCGCCATGGGGCTGAAGATCCCGGATCCGGACCGGCAGGAGGTCGTCCGCGTCGGCGTGAAGCTCGCCGGATCCCTGCCGAAGCGTATGACGCCCGCGCGGCAGAAGGTCATGGAGGTCGCCCAGGATGGAACCGTGCGGCTGAAAAGCGAACTGGCCCATGCGGCCGGGGTCAGTGCGGGCGTGGTCAACGGTCTCATCGACGAGGGCGCCCTGGAGACTGTGGCGCTTCTGGCCGAGCCGGTCGCCGAGACGCCCGATCCGGCCTTCGGCCACACCGCTCTCTCCGACGGCCAGCGCGAGGCGGCCGATGAGCTCGTCGCCGCCATGGGCGAGGAGCATGCCCCCGTGATCCTGCTCGAAGGCGTCACGGGTTCCGGCAAGACGGAGGTCTATTTCGAGGCGGTGGCCGAGGCCGTGCGGAGCGGCCGGCAGGCGCTGATCCTCATGCCGGAAATCGCGCTGACGGCCCAGTTCCTCGACCGGTTCGCCGCCCGCTTCGGCGTGAAGCCGGCCACCTGGCATTCCGGCGTCACGGGCCGCAAGCGAGAGCGCCTCTATGCGGCCATCGCGGCCAATGAGGTGAAAGTGGTGGCCGGAGCCCGCTCGGCCCTCTTCCTGCCATATGCGGATCTCGGCCTCATCATCGTCGACGAGGAGCACGAGACCGCCTACAAGCAGGACGATGGCGTCCACTACCATGCCCGCGACATGGCGGTGGTGCGCGGCAAGATCGAGAACGCCCCCGTGGTGCTGGCCTCCGCGACGCCCTCCATCGAGAGCCGGGTCAATGTGGAGCGCGGGCGCTACCGCCACGTGAAGCTACCGGAGCGATTCGGCGGGCGCTCCATGCCGCAGATCAGGGCCGTGGACCTGCGCAAGGAGGCCATTCCGAAAGGCCGCTGGCTCTCGCCGACCCTTGTGTCGGCCGTGGAAGACACGGTCGCAAAGGGCGAGCAGGCGTTGCTCTTCCTCAACCGGCGGGGCTATGCGCCGCTCACCCTCTGCCGGGCCTGCGCCCATCGCTACGAATGCCCCAACTGCTCGTCCTGGCTGGTGGAGCACCGCTTCCGGCGTTCCCTGGTCTGCCACCATTGCGGCCATGTGGAACGGACCCCTCATGCCTGCGTGGAATGCGGCAGCGTCGATTCGCTGGTGCCCTGCGGGCCCGGCGTGGAGCGGATCGCCGAGGAGGCGACCGAGCTGTTCCCGGATAAGCGCTGCATCGTCCTGTCCAGCGACTTCCCGGGCGGCACGGAGCGCCTTCGGGCGGAGCTGGCGGCCATCGCGGCGGGCGAGTTCGACATCGTGATCGGCACCCAGCTCGTCGCCAAGGGGCACAATTTCCCGCTCATGACCCTGGTAGGCGTGCTCGATGCCGATATCGGTCTCACCTCGGGCGATCCCCGCGCCGCCGAGCGCACCTTCCAGATGCTCCAGCAGGTCACGGGCCGCGCCGGCCGCGGCGAGAAACCCGGACGAGCCCTGGTCCAGACCTGGCAGCCGGACCATCCGGTGATCGCGGCTCTCATCTCCGGCGATGCCGAGCGGTTCTACGAGGAGGAGACCCGCGTCCGGGAGATGGCAGGCCTGCCTCCCTTCGGACGGCTTGCCTCCCTGATCGTTTCGGCGGAGGAACGGGAGGCGGCCGAGGCCCATGCCCGCGCCATGGCCCTCGTCGCCGAGCCCCCGCCCGGGGTGACGGTGCTCGGCCCTGCCGAGGCGCCGCTCGCCCTGATCCGTGGCCGTTACCGCTTCCGGCTCCTGGTGAAGACCGAGCGGGAGGTGGATCTCCAGGCCTACCTGCGCGGCTGGATGGCCCGCTGCCCGAAGATCCGCGGCAACACCCGCGTATCCATCGACGTGGATCCGCAGAGCTTTTTGTGATCAAGAGAAAGCTTCATCACTAAGACAAGGCCCCATGACCAAGATCGTCCACTGCATCCGCCACGGCCAATCCACCTTCAACGCCCATTACGCCGAACATGGCGAGGATCCCGGGCATTTCGATGCCCGCCTGACCGAGCTCGGCCTGCGCCAGGTGGCCGAGCGGGCGCCCGAACTGCGCCCGAACCCTTATGAACTTATCGTGACCTCGCCGCTCACCCGGGCCATCCAGACCACCCTGGGCCTGTTCGGCGATCATCCGGCCCGGCCGACGATCCTGGTGGAATGCCTCCACCGCGAGCACCTGGAGAGCAGCTGCGACGTCGGCAGCGCCGTCTCCGACCTGTCGCGGGAATTTCCCCACCTGTCCTTCGGGCACCTGGACGAGGTGTGGTGGCACAATGAGGGCGAGATCAACGAGAGGGGTTTCGTCACCGAGCCTGCCCATGTGTTCGAGGAGCGGGTCGAGCGGTTCCGGGGCTGGCTCGCGGAGCGGCCGGAGACGATGATCGCCGTGGTGGGACACGGCACCTTCTTCAGCAGGCTCACCGGCCGGTTCCTCGCCAATTGCGAGGTTGCCACCCTGGAGCTTTGAGGCTCTCAACGCGGGGCGATGCCAAAAGCCCAAGAGGGACGGGGAGCAGCTTTCGCCCGATAGGAGGCGGCTCCTGACCTTTACCTTAACCGGACGCCCGGTTTTTTCCAGGCAAGACAGGGCCTAGCTCGCCTTGCGCCTTAGAAAAACCCATGCTAGTGCACCCTCGCCCGGCAGGTGGATACGGCTTCCGCTCCGGGCTCATTTCCACACCTGACGGGTTTCCCGAGGGCCTCGTTCTAAAGGCCGTCCCGGTCTGAGACCCGTTACGATACGAGAGAGACGGTTACGTGGCGCAAAGCGGTTCGCAAGAAGGACCCCTCCTGTCGGGCGTAGCATTGCGCTATGCTTCGGCGCTGTTCGAACTCGCCCGGGAAGCGAATGCCGTGGATGCCGTCGCCGGCGACCTCGCCCGCTTCGACCAGCTGATCCGCGGCAGCGACGACTTGCAGCGCCTGATCCAGAACCCCATCTTCACGGCAGAAGAGCAGTCGGGCGCGATCGGAGCCATTCTCGACAAGGCCGGCATTTCGGGTCTCGCAGGCAATTTCATCCGCCTCGTCGCGTCCAAGCGCCGGCTCTTCGCGCTTCCCGACATGATCCGCGCCTTCCAGAACCTCGTGTCCGACGCGAAGGGCATCGTTCGGGCGCAGGTCATCCTGGCGGAGGCGCCGTCCGACACCGTTCTCAACGAAATCAAGGCGGCGCTGCGCGACGTCGCCAAGGCTGACGTCTCCGTCGACGTCAAAATCGACCCGAGCCTCATCGGCGGTCTCATCGTGAAGATGGGGTCCCGCATGGTGGATGCCTCGGTGCGCACCAAACTCAATTCCATTCGTCTAGCGATGAAAGAGGTCCGCTGATGGACATTCGAGCCGCTGAGATCTCCGCGATCCTCAAAGAGCAGATCAAGAACTTCGGTACCGAGGCTGAAGTCACCGAAGTCGGACAGGTCCTGTCCGTCGGTGACGGCATTGCTCGTTGCTACGGCCTCGACAAGGTCCAGGCCGGCGAGATGGTCGAATTCGAGAGCGGCGTGCGCGGCATGGCCCTCAACCTCGAGACCGACAACGTCGGCGTCGTGGTGTTCGGCTCCGACCGTGAGATCGCCGAAGGCCAGACCGTGAAGCGCACCGGCGCCATCGTGGACGTGCCGGTCGGCAAGGACCTGCTCGGCCGCGTCGTCGACGCGCTCGGCAACCCCATCGACGGCAAAGGCCCGATCCAGGCCACCGAGCGCCGCCGCGTGGACGTGAAGGCCCCCGGCATCATTCCGCGCAAGTCCGTGCACGAGCCGATGGCGACGGGCCTCAAGGCCATCGACGCCCTGATCCCGGTCGGCCGCGGCCAGCGCGAGCTGATCATCGGCGACCGCCAGACCGGCAAGACCGCCGTCGCACTCGACACGATCCTGAACCAGAAGCCGCTGAACCAGGGCAACGACGAGTCGCAGAAGCTGTACTGCGTCTACGTGGCCGTCGGCCAGAAGCGCTCCACGGTCGCCCAGTTCGTGAAGGTGCTCGAAGAGAACGGCGCGCTGGAATACTCCATCGTGGTCGCCGCGACCGCTTCCGATCCGGCCCCGATGCAGTTCCTGGCGCCCTTCGCCGGCTGCGCCATGGGCGAGTTCTTCCGCGACAACGGCATGCATGCCGTGATCGTGTATGACGACCTGTCCAAGCAGGCCGTCGCCTATCGTCAGATGTCGCTCCTGCTGCGCCGTCCGCCGGGCCGCGAGGCTTATCCGGGCGACGTGTTCTACCTGCACTCCCGCCTGCTCGAGCGCGCTGCAAAGCTCAACGACAGCCAGGGCGCGGGCTCGCTCACCGCTCTGCCGGTCATCGAGACGCAGGCCAACGACGTGTCGGCCTACATCCCGACCAACGTGATCTCGATCACCGACGGCCAGATCTTCCTTGAGACGGACCTGTTCTACCAGGGCATCCGCCCGGCCGTGAACGTCGGCCTCTCGGTGTCGCGCGTGGGCTCCTCGGCCCAGACGAAGGCGATGAAGAAGGTCGCAGGCAAGATCAAGGGCGAGCTGGCGCAGTACCGCGAGATGGCGGCCTTCGCGCAGTTCGGCTCCGACCTCGACGCCACCACGCAGCGCCTGCTGAACCGCGGTTCGCGCCTGACCGAGCTTCTGAAGCAGCCGCAGTTCTCGCCGCTGAAGATGGAAGAGCAGGTCGCCGTGATCTACGCCGGCGTGAACGGCTACCTCGACAACCTGCCGCTCAACCGGGTGCGCGCGTTCGAGGACGGTCTGCTCTCGCTCCTGCGCGGCAAGCACGCCGATATCCTGGAAGCCATCCGCGCTTCCAAGGACCTGTCCAGCGACTCGGAAGCGAAGCTCAAGGACGTCGTCCAGAACTACGCCAAGTCTTTCTCGTAAAGACTTGGGTTCACGTAAGATCGAACCGGGACACCGGAGAGGTAGGGCTGCTCGATGCCGAGCTTGAAAGACCTTCGTAACCGCATCGCCTCGGTCAAGGCGACGCAGAAGATCACCAAGGCCATGCAGATGGTGGCCGCCGCGAAGCTGCGCCGCGCGCAGACCGCGGCGGAAGCCGCGCGTCCCTATGCGGAGCGCATGGCGGTGGTGCTCGGCAACATCGCGTCCGGCATCACCGTCGGGCCGGAAACGCCGCGTCTGCTGGCCGGCACCGGCTCAGATCGCGTTCACCTGCTGATCGTCTGCACCGCAGAGCGTGGTCTCTGCGGTGCCTTCAACTCCTCGATCGCCCGCCTCGCCCGCGACCATGCCAACCGGCTGCTCGCCGAGGGCAAGACGGTCAAGATCGTGTGCGTCGGCAAGAAGGGCTACGACATCCTTCGTCGCCAGTTCGCCGAGCAGATCATCGAGTTCGTGGATCTGCGCGCCGTGCGCCAGATCGGCTTCGAGCAGGCGGACATGATCGCCCAGAAGGTGCTCGCCCGCTTCGAGGCCGGCGAGTTCGACGTGGCGACCCTGTTCTACTCGCGCTTCCGCTCCGTGATCGCCCAGATCCCGACCGCGCAGCAGATCATCCCGGCCCAGATCGAGGCCAGCGCCGGTGGTTCCACCGACGCTGTCTACGAGTACGAGCCCGAGGAAGGCGAGATCCTGACGACGCTCCTGCCGCGGAACCTCACCGTGCAGATCTTCCGAGCGCTGCTCGAGAACGCCGCTTCCGAACAGGGCGCCCGCATGAGCGCCATGGACAATGCGACCCGCAACGCGGGCGAGATGATCAAGAAGCAGACGATGACCTACAACCGGTCCCGTCAGGCGATGATCACCAAGGAACTGATCGAAATCATTTCGGGCGCCGAGGCGCTCTGACGAATCCGAGAGGAGCCTCACATGGCAAACACCGCTACCACCGCCGGTAAAGCGACCGGTCACATCACGCAGGTCATCGGCGCCGTCGTCGACGTGCAGTTCGAAGGCCACCTGCCGGAGATCCTCAACGCTCTCGAGACCACGAACGGCGGCTCCCGCCTCGTGCTCGAGGTGGCGCAGCAGCTCGGTGAGAGCACCGTCCGCTGCATCGCCATGGACACCTCCGAGGGTCTCGTGCGCGGCCAGGAAGTCACCGACACCGGCGCGCCGATCTCGGTGCCCGTCGGCGCCGCCACGCTCGGCCGCATCATGAACGTCATCGGCGAGCCGGTTGACGAAGCCGGCCCGATCGTCGGCGAAGGCACCCGCGCCATCCACCAGCCGGCTCCCTCCTATGCCGAGCAATCCACCGAGGGCCAGATCCTCGTGACGGGCATCAAGGTCGTCGATCTGCTCGCTCCCTACGCCAAGGGCGGCAAGATCGGCCTCTTCGGCGGTGCGGGCGTCGGCAAGACCGTGCTGATCATGGAGCTCATCAACAACGTCGCGAAGGCACACGGCGGCTACTCCGTGTTCGCCGGCGTCGGCGAGCGCACCCGCGAGGGGAACGACCTCTATCACGAGATGATCGAGTCCAAGGTGAACGTGGATCCGCGCGAGGCAGGCTCGGCCGCCGGCTCCAAGTGCGCTCTCGTCTACGGCCAGATGAACGAGCCCCCGGGCGCCCGCGCCCGCGTCGCGCTCACCGGCCTGACCGTCGCCGAGAACTTCCGCGACCAGGGCCAGGACGTGCTGTTCTTCGTGGACAACATCTTCCGCTTCACCCAGGCGGGCTCCGAGGTGTCGGCGCTTCTCGGCCGTATTCCTTCGGCCGTGGGCTACCAGCCGACCCTGTCCACCGACATGGGCGCCCTGCAGGAGCGCATCACCACCACCACCAAGGGCTCGATCACCTCGGTGCAGGCCATCTACGTGCCCGCTGACGACCTGACCGACCCGGCCCCGGCGACCTCCTTCGCCCACCTCGACGCTACGACCGTTCTGTCGCGCTCGATCGCCGAGAAGGGCATCTACCCGGCCGTGGACCCGCTCGACTCGACCTCGCGCATGCTCTCGGCCGCCATCGTCGGCGAGGAGCACTACAACGTCGCCCGTCAGGTCCAGCAGGTGCTGCAGCGCTACAAGGCGCTCCAGGACATCATCGCGATCCTGGGCATGGACGAGCTGTCTGAAGAGGACAAGCTCACCGTCGCCCGCGCCCGCAAGATCGAGCGCTTCCTCTCGCAGCCGTTCCACGTCGCCGAAGTGTTCACCGGCTCGCCTGGCAAGCTCGTCGCGCTCGAAGACACCATCAAGGGCTTCAAGGGTCTGGTCGACGGTCAGTACGACCACCTTCCGGAGGCGGCCTTCTACATGGTCGGCACCATCGACGAAGCCGTCGAGAAGGCCCAGCGCCTCGCTGCCGAAGCGGCTTAATCGTCATCAAGCGACATCCCGGCGCTGTGCACGCACGCTCCGGGATGTTCTTGTCCAAAAGTACTTTTCGAAGCGTATCTCCCAAACGATTCCCGGCCGATCACCGGCGATGGGATGACGAGGAGCTCAGATGGCTACCTTCACTTTCGAACTCGTCTCTCCCGAGCGCGTGCTGTTCTCCGGCGAGGTCGATGCCGTGGTGCTGCCGGCGACCGAAGGCGACATGACGGTTCTGGCCGGCCATTCGCCCCTGATGACGACCCTGAAGACCGGGTTCCTCGTCGTCACCAGCACGCCGGGCAACGGACGGCGGGTTCTCGTCCGCGGCGGCTTCGCCGACGTGAACCAGAACAGCCTCACGGTCCTCGCCGAGCGCGCGCTCCCCGAGGAAGAGATCACGCAGGACATCCTCGACCAGGAAATCCTGACCGCCGAAATGCACTACGATGCCACCAACGAACCGGCCGCCAAGCACGTGGCCGAAGCGGCCATCGCGCAACTGCGTGAAGCCAAGGCGGCACTCAACTTCTGAACCTGAAACAACCCGGCCACGAGCCGGGTTTTTCTTTGATGGACCAGCCCGCACCGCTCATTCTCACGCTCCAGTTCGACGAACGCTCCTTCGCCTTCTTCGATGCGCAGAGACGCCGCTACTTTCCATCCGAGCGCAATTTCATTCCGGCCCACCTGACGCTGTTCCACGCCCTCCTGGGCGAACACCTGTCGCGGATCGAGCAGGACATCGAGACCCTCTCATCGCACCACCGACCTTTCAGTCTCGACGTCACGGGCCTGCGTCCCCTGGGGCGTGGCGTCGCCTACGCGCTCGCATCCAACGAGCTGACGCATCTGCGCCGCGAATTGGCGGTGACTTGGAACGACTGGCTCAAGCCGCAGGACCGCCAGAACCATCAGCCGCATGTGACGGTGCAGAACAAGGTCCATCCATCCGCCGCACGAGCACTTCTGGAGGAGCTGCGCGACGACTTCCGGCCTTTTCAGGTCGAAGCTGTGGGGCTGAAGCTGTGGTGGTATCGCGGCGGGCCGTGGGAGAAGGTGCGGAGCTTTGGCTTCGTGTGGCCATGACACCGCACGTCATCACCGGCCTTGTGCCGGTGATCTCGATTGACTGAAGCGCTGAGCCTCACCGTATCGAGATGGCCGGCACAAGGCCGGCCATGACGTCGCGGGGACGCCAACGTATGACTCGACCTTATCCCGCGCGAGCGGGAGTCCGTCCGTGCCTCACTCTCCCATGGCGATCAGGTTGGCGTTGCCGCCGGCGGCTGCCGTGTTGATCGTCACCGTCTGCTCGGTCGCGAAGCGCAGGAGGTAATGCGGACCACCGGCTTTCGGACCCGTGCCCGATAGTCCATGTCCGCCGAAGGGCTGCACGCCGACCACAGCGCCGATCATGTTGCGGTTCACGTAGACGTTGCCGACCGCCAGGGCCTGCACGACCCGCTCGACCGTCGCATCGATGCGGGAATGGACGCCCAGCGTCAGGCCATAGCCGGTGCCCTCGATGGCGCGCAGCACCTCCTCCAGACGTTCCGCCTTGTAACGCACCACGTGGAGCACGGGACCGAACACCTCCTGGGCGAGATCGTGCGGTTTATTCAGCTCGAAGATGTGTGGCGCCACATAGGTGCCGGTCGCGGGAGCCTCACCGGCATAGTGCACTTTCGCGGAGCGCTTCATCGCCTCGATATGCGCGTCGAGCTTGTCCTTCGCCTCGCGGTCGATCACCGGACCCACATGGGTCGAGACCTCGCGCGGGTCCGCGATCTTCAGCTCGCGGGCGTTGCCGGCAATCATCTCGATCATGCGGTCGGCCACGTCGTCCTGCACGCAGAGCAGGCGAAGGGCCGAGCAGCGCTGGCCGGCCGACCGGAAGGCGGACATCACCACGTCGTCGGCGACCTGCTCGGGCAGAGCGGTGGCGTCGACGATCATCGCGTTGATACCGCCCGTTTCGGCGATCAGCGGCACGATGGCCGCGTCCTTGCTCGCAAGCGTGCGGTTGATGGTGCGGGCGACCTCCGTCGAGCCGGTGAAGACGACGCCTGCGACATCCCTGTGTTCCACGAGACGCGCACCCACGCGTCCGTCGCCGGGCATGAGATGAAGAGCCGTCTTCGGCACACCCGCCTCATGCAGGATGCGCACGGCGAAATCGGCGATCAGCGGCGTCTGCTCGGCGGGCTTCGCCACCACGGCATTGCCCGCCATCAGGGCGGCGCTCACCTGGCCGAGGAAGATGGCAAGCGGGAAGTTCCAGGGAGAGATCGCCACGAACACGCCGCGACCGCGCAGGCGCAGCACGTTGCTCTCGCCCGTCGGCCCGGGCATTGCCTCGCCCGCACCGAACAACGTGCGGCCCTGCACGGCGTAATAGCGCAGGAAATCCACGGCCTCGCGCACCTCGGAGAGGGCATCGTCGAGGGTCTTGCCCGCTTCCACCTGCAGGAGGTGAACCAGGGCGCCGCGGCGCTCCTCCAGGAGATCGGCCGCGCGCTGGAGAGCCCTGCCGCGGGTCTTCGCATCGGTGCGGCTCCAGGCTGCGAAACCGGCCTGCGCGGCCGCCATGGCACGGTCGGCCACCTCCGGCGAGGCTTCCGTCACTTGGCCGACCACGGTGCTGCCGTCGATGGGGCTCACGACCGGACGCGTTGCGCCCGACGCCGCCTTGCCGTCGATCAGCGGCTCGGCCTTGAAGTTCTGCTGCCGACCCATCCCGATCTCGGCGAGGAACGCATCGAGAGAGGCGCGATGGCCGAACTCGACGCCCCTCGAATTCGCACGCTCAGGGCCATAGAGATCGCGCGGCAGGGGCAGTTTGGGATGACGCGGCTTGTCGGCAGACACGATGATGTCGGCGGGGCGCTTCAGCAGCGCCTCGACCGGCACGTTCGGATCGGCCGCCACCGACACGAAGGATGAATTCGCGCCGTTCTCCAGCAGACGCCGCACGAGATAGGCCAGCAGGTCGCGATGGCCGCCCACCGGCGCGTAGGCGCGGCAGGCCAGGCCCGGATTGTCCTCGAGCAGGCGCGCATAGAGCGCCTCGCCCATGCCGTGCAGGCGCTGGAACTCGTAGCCCTCCGTGCCGCCGGCTCGCTCGATGATGGATGCGACGGTGAGCGCGTTGTGCGTGGCGAATTGCGGATAGATGTGCGGGCGTAAGGCGAGCATCTTCTCGGCGCAGGCGATGTAGTGCAGGTCCGTCATCGCCTTGCGGGTGAAGACCGGGTAATCGTCGAGCCCGCGCTCCTGGGCCCGCTTCACCTCCGTGTCCCAATAGGCGCCCTTCACGAGGCGCACCATCATCTGGCGGTCGTACTTCTCGGCCATGGCCGCGATGGCATCGACCACCGAACCGGCGCGCTTCTGATAGGCCTGGATGGCAAGGCCGAAACCTTTCCAGTCGGCCAGCGACGGATCGGCCAGCACGGCCTCGATCACCTCGAGCGAGAGTTCGAGCCGGTCGGCCTCTTCCGCGTCGACGGTGAAGTTGAGATCGTAGGACTTGGCCTTTTGCGCCAGCTCGATCACGAGCGGCACCAGCTCGCGCATCACCCGTTCGCGGCTCGTGGCCTCGTAGCGCGGATGGAGGGCCGAGAGCTTCACCGAGATGCCCGGGCGGTTGGGCAGCGGCTCGTTGCCGGCGGAGCGGCCGATGGCGTCGATGGCGGAGGCGTAGGACTCGAAATACCGGCGCGCATCCTCGGCCGTGCGGGCGCCTTCGCCCAGCATGTCGAAGGAATAGCGGTAGATCCGGCCTTTGGACGAAGTGGCGCGCTTGAGCGCCTCCTCGATGGTCTGGCCGAGCACGAAATGGTTGCCCATGACCCGCATGGCCTGGCGGGTGGCGGTGCGCACGGCCGGCAGGCCGAGGCGCTTGGTGAGCTGGCCCAGGATGCTCTCCGGCGTCTCGCCGGGTTGGATGATCCGCGCCGTGATGCCGAGCGCCCAGGCCGAGGCCGAGACAAGAAACGCATCGGACTTCGCCTCGTGGCCAGCGAAATCGGCTTGGCCCAGCTTGTCCTCGATCAGCCGGTCGGAGGTGGCGGCATCCGGCACCCGCAGCAGAGCCTCGGCGAGCACCATGAGGGCGAGGCCCTCCTTGGTGGACAGCGCATATTCCCGCAGCATCTCCTCGACGCCACCGAGGCCGCCGCCCTTGGCACGGATCGCCTCGATCAGGCGGGTGGCCTGTGCGTCCACGCGCTTCTCCCGCTCAGCCGAGAGGCGGGAGCTCGCAAGAAAGCGGGTCGCGAGGGCCTTGTCGTCTTCTGCGAAGGGCGGGTTGAAGGGCAGGGGGGCGCTGGGGGCAGGGCTCATGGACAATCCTCTGGATGTTTTCCGGAATATATGAGGCCGAGAGCCGTGTTTCGATGGCGAAATTGGCAGAATTGCCTTAGAAACAACGCCGGAAAACTCAAAGAGCCGTGAGAATGACGGATTTGGACCGGATCGATCGCAAGATCCTCAAGGCCCTCCAGGCGGACGGCCGCATCGCCACCGTGGAGCTGGCCGAGAAGGTGGGGCTGTCGCCGACCTCCACGGGGGAACGCGTGAAGCGCCTGCAGCGCGAAGGCGTCATCGCCGGCTACGGCGCGAGACTCGATCCGCACCGGCTCGGGCTCGAACTGCTGGTCTTCGTGGAGGTCTCCCTCGACAAGACGACGCCCGACGTTTTCGAGAAATTCGCCGCCGCCGTGAAGCGGGCACCCGAGGTTCTCGAATGCCACATGGTGGCGGGCGGCTTCGATTATCTGGTCAAGACCCGCGTCGCCGACATGGCCGCCTATCGCCATTTCCTCGGCGAAATCCTCCTGGCGCTTCCGGGCGTGAAGGAGACGCGCACCTATGCGGTGATGGAGGAGGTGAAGAGCGACGGGATGCTGCCGGTGTGATTTGCCGCGTTCTCTTATGTCATCACCGGCCTTGTGCCGGTGATCTCGATCGGAAAAGCGCTGAGCCTCATAAAATCGGGATGGCCGGGACTAGCCCGGCCATGACGTGGTGGGGATCGTTGCCGATACGAGGTCGGCGACGATGGAGTTGCCTTACTCGGAAATCGCCTCCGGCTCGTTCTTCGTCTTCCAGAGGGAGAAGACGACGCCGCCTGCGATCAGGGCGAAGGTGACGCCGAGCGAGATCGTCGGGTCGAGCTTGCCGACGAGCTGGTTCCAGAAGATCTTGCCGCCGATGAAGACGAGCACCAAGGCGAGAGCGTATTTCAGGTAGTGGAACCGGTGCACCATGGCTGCGAGGGCGAAGTAGAGCGCCCGCAGGCCGAGGATCGCCATGATGTTCGCGGTGTAGACCACGAAGGTGTCCGTCGTGATGGCGAAGATCGCCGGCACCGAATCGACCGCGAAGATCAGGTCGGCCACGTTGATCACCACGAGGGCGAGGAAGAGCGGCGTCGCCCAGGTGACGATCCGGCCCGTCTTCGGATCAGGCTCCCGCACGAAGAAGTGCTGTCCGTGAAGCCGGTCCGATACCCGCATGTGCCGGCGCAGGAACCGCACCATGGCGTTGTCGTCGATGTTCGGCTCGCTCTCGGGCACGAGCAGCATCTTGACCCCGGTCACGATGAGGAACGCGCCGAAGAGATAGAGCATCCAGGCGTATTCCTGCACGAGGGCCGCACCCACGGCGATCATGATGCCGCGCAGGACGATGACGCCGATGATGCCCCACACCAGGGCCCGGTACTGGTATTTCCGGGGGATCGCGAAATAGCTGAAGATCAGCGAGATCACGAAGACGTTGTCGATGGACAGGGACTTCTCGATGAAGAAGCCCGTGAAGTAGGCGACACCCGCATGGCTGCCGTCCTGGGTCACCAGGAGGCCGGTCTCGAACGACCACCAGATATAGGCGCCGAAGAGCGCCGCGATGCCGATATAGAAGGCGGACAGGAGAAGGCTCTCCTTCACGCCGAGTTCCCGGTCCTTCCTGTTCAGGACACCGAGATCGAAGGCGAGAAGAAACACGACAAGGCTCAAGAAAGCCGTCCACATCCAGACGGGCTTTCCCAGCCATTCCACGAGAAGGAATTCTGGCATAACCGGACCTATGATTGCTTTTTCGTACAAGCATCGGCTCCGACATCACAGTCGTGTGCGCACGTCCTGCCAGAGGGGCCCGGTCGCCGATGGGTGTCACGTGGGAAGCCCGCCCGCGACCGTCAAGGGTCTCAAAGCATCGGACCCAAAAGTGGGAACCGGTTTTGGGTGAAAAGATGCTCACGAACAGACATTCACGCCCGACACCCCTGGGCCCCCGGCTCGACTGCTCAATTTTCCGTCAGATGCCTGCCCCAAGGGCATTGATGCCCGGGCAAGAGACTTGACCCCGGGGGGCGATCTGGTTGCATGGTCGAGAACCGGGCAGGCGTCCAGGAAGAGCGCCACGAGGGTCCCGACCATAAAAAAGCAGAGGTGACGGTAATGTTTGCGGATCGTGCGACGAAGGCGACGTGGATCAGGGGGATGCTGGCCGGAGCGGCCGTGCTCCTCGGCTCCGCCGCGGCCCAGGCTCAGACCCCGGTGCGGTTCTCCCTGGACTGGCGCTGGGAGGGGCCGGCCGCCCCCTTCGCCGTTGCGATCGACAAGGGCTACTTCAAGGCCGAGGGGCTCGACGTGACCATCGACCCGGCGGCAGGCTCCCGCGAGCCGATCTCGCGCGTGGCTTCCGGCACCTACGATGCGGGCTTCGGCGACGTGAACTCTCTCGTGCGCTTCCGCGACGAGAATCCCGGCACGGACATCAAGGCCGTGATGGTGATCTACGACCGTCCGCCCTTCGCCGTCATCGGGCGCAAGAGCCGCGGCGTCACCAAGGAAGTGTCGAGCCTGCAGGGTAAGAAGTTCGGCGCTCCGGCGGCCGACGGCGCCTACGCGCAATGGCCTATCTTCAAGGCGGTCAACAAGATCGACGATTCCACCATGAAGTTCGAGAACGTGGGCTTTCCGGTCCGCGAGCCCATGCTGGCGCAGGGCGAGGTCGATGCGGTGTTCGGCTTCTCCATGTCGTCCTACATCAACCTGAAGTCCCGCGGCGTGCCGGCGGACGACATCGTCGTGATGCTCATGAGCGATTACGGTGTCGATCTGTACGGCAACACCATCATCGTCTCGCAGAAATTCGCCCAGGAGAAGCCGGAGGCCGTGAAGGGCCTGCTGCGCGCGATCATGAAGGGCGTGCAGGACACGGTGAAGGATCCGTCGAGCGCGGTGGACTCGGTGATCAAGCGCAACGACGTGGCCAAGAAGGACGTGGAACTCGAGCGCCTCAAGATGGTGCTGGAGCAGAACATGATCACGCCTTGGGTCAAGGAGAAAGGCTTCGGCGGCATCGACAAGGACCGCTTCGCCAGGGCCCTCGACCAGATCGGCCTGACCTTCACCTACAAGACCAAGCCCGAAGTCGGCGCCGTATTCACGGAGGAATTCCTGCCTGCGGCTGACCAGCGCAAGGTGAACTGAGACTTCTCTTGCCCTGCCCTTGAGGGGGAGGGTCGCGAGCATAGCGAGCGGGGTGAGGTGAGAAGCGCAAACATCAACCAATGTCGCGCTGCCATCCTACCTCGTCTCTTCGAGCCGATCCTCCCCCTCAAGGGCAGGATGTCATCACGGAGCGCCTTTTGCCGGCCTTTGTCGACATTCACGACGTCACCCATGTCTATGCGAGGGCCGAGGACGGCCTGCCCGCGGTCAGGAACCTCAATCTCAATGTGAACGAGGGCGAGTTCGCTGCCATCGTCGGCCCTTCGGGCTGCGGCAAGTCCACGCTCATGAAGCTCGCGACCGGCCTGCAGTTTCCACGCGAGGGAACCGTCATCGTCGATGGCAGGCAAGTGGGAGCTCCTGTCAAGCTGGCTGGCATGGCCTTCCAGAACCCGACCATGCTGCCCTGGCGCACCACCCTCGACAACATTCTCCTGCCGCTCGAGATCGTGGAGCCGCACCGCTCGCGGCTGCGCCGCCACAAGACGAAGTACGTGGCCAGGGCCGAGAGCCTGCTGGAACAGGTCGGGCTCAAGGGGCAGGGACATAAATTTCCCTGGCAGCTTTCCGGCGGAATGCAGCAGCGCGCTTCTCTCTGCCGCGCGCTGATCCACGAGCCGAAGCTCCTGATGCTCGACGAGCCCTTCGGCGCGCTCGACAGCTTCACCCGCGAGGAATTGTGGTGCGTGATGCGCGACCTCCACGCGGCCCAGAAGGTCACGATCATTCTCGTCACCCACGATCTGCGCGAGGCCGCGTTCCCGTCGGACCGGATCTTCTGCATGAGCGCGCGGCCGGGCCGGATCGTCGCCGAGCGGGAGGTCGAGTTCCCGCGGCCGCGCGATCTCGAGATCACCTACACGCCGGTATTCTCCGCTCTGGTCCATGAATTGCGCGGGCATATCGCGCAGGCGCGCAAGGCGGCTTGAGGCTCATGAAAACCAAGAACCAGCTCGCCCTCGCTCCCTGGGTCTTCACCATCGGGTTCTTCCTGCTGTGGGAGATCGTCTGCCGCGTCCTGAAGGTATCGAGCTTCATCCTGCCGGCGCCCTCCACGATTCTTCTCGCCGTGTGGGAGTATCGGACCCAGCTCGCCTACCACGCCATGCACACCCTTTGGATGACGCTGGCCGGCTTCGGCCTCGCGGTCGGCTTCGGCCTGCTGCTCGGCATGGTGCTCGGCTCCTCGCGGCTCATCAATGCGGGGTCCTATCCGCTGCTCGTGGGCTTCAACTCGATCCCGAAGGTGGCCGTGGTGCCGATCCTCGTGTTCTGGTTCGGGGTCGGCTGGGTGCCGCCGGTGCTGACGGCCTTCCTGATCTCGTTCTTTCCCATCGTGGTGAACGTGGCGACCGGGATCTCCACGGTGGAGCCGGAAATGGAGGACGTGCTGCGCGCGCTCGGCGCCTCGAAGCGGGACATCGTGCTCAAGGTCGGCGTGCCCCGCGCCATGCCGTATTTCTTCGGCTCGCTGAAGGTCGCGATCACGCTCGCCTATGTGGGCTCCGTCATCGGCGAGCAGAATGCTTCCAATGTGGGCATCGGCAACCTGCTCACCCGCGCATCCGCAGCCTTCGAGGTGCCGCTCGTCTGGGCTGCCCTCGTGGTGCTCGCGGTGCTCGGCGTCGTCATGTACGCGATCACCGCTTACGTGGAACGCTCCATGACCGGCTGGGCGCAACGCTCGCAGATGGCGGCTTGAGATCGGATCGTTTCCGCTCTCATTTATCCGGCAGGGCCGTACCGGCCTTGTGCGCTTCGGTGAGGCTCCAGGTCAGGGTGATCTTGACGCTGCCCTTGTAGGAGGCGTTCGCCAGCGGGAGAACGACGATCGGTCGGGTCAGGTTAATCGTCTCGCTCTTCGTTCCGGCAATCGGTGCCCCGTTCAGAGCTTTGCCCACCCAGGCGCCGATTTCGCCAGGAACGGTCGCGCTGACGCTACCAGCGTTCTTCTGCATGGCGGCGGCCTCCGGAAACAGGAAGCCCGGGAGGAAGAGCGTCCCGGCTTCCTCGTTCACGACCGACATCGGGTAGGACAGGCAGAGCGACGGCTTGGACTGTGCGATGTCGAACTTGATCTCATGGTTCCACGGCTTCGATGCGCCCACGTCCGACACGGAGCCTTGGCTGATGTCGTTGCGGGTGGCCCTGAATTTGCCAGGACAGCCTTCGAGGCCGAACCATTGCCGATAGACCGCCTTCTCCTCTTCCTGGGGCCCAGAAACATCCGGCACGCCGGGCCTCATGGTAGCGCCGGGAGGCGGGGACATCAGGCCGGGATTTGATTGCATCACGGCGGCCTTGATGCAGGCTTCGTCGCCCTTGCACTTGGCATAGGCCTGCATGATCGCCTGGTTGACCTGCTGCTGCATGGCGGCGTTCGGAGGCGCGGTGGGTGCCAGAGCCCTGTTCCGCTCCTGAATCTTCTGCATGTTGGCGATGTGCCGGGCGCTGCTGTCCTGCGCCTTGCGCATGGAATCCGGATCGAGGGGATTCATGGCATCGAGGCTGTCGCTCGGTTCCAGGACGGTCGCCAGGAAGAAGCGCTCCGAGATCGTTCCCTTCTCGGAACTGACCTTGGTCTGCCATCCTTCCGAGCCCTCGACGCGTACGTCGATCTTCAGGATGCGCGGTCCCGGCGGCTGCTTTGCATGAGCCGGAACGGCCACGGCGGTGCCGCACAGAAGAACGGCTCGGAGGAATTTCGAAACCCGCATCGCAAACAAGCCTTACAGAATCACCAGAATGGATCCGGTATAACCTATCTGTCCGGCGGAGTCTGCGGCAGGTTCGTCAGCGCCTGAGAGACAAAGGATTGTCGGAGAGCGCCGCCGCGTCGGGCTCGTCGACGGCCGGCCGGCCGAGAAAGGCGTTCCAGAGCTTTTCCACCGTGTCGCGCTCCAGGTCGTCCACGATGAAGACGATGCGGCTGCGGCGATCATCGCTCGGCCAGCGCGGCAGCACGGCAGGCACATGGACCACATGCTGCACGCCGTGGATGACGACCGGGTGCTCGGGGTCCTCGGCCAGGGCCACGAGCCCTTTCACGCGCAGCAGCTTCGCGCCTTGGGACGAGCGCAACAGGTCCAGGAACATGTCGAGCGTGCCCTGTCGGATCGGCTCATCGCTCGTGAGGCAGAAGGCGCGGATCTTCTCGTCGTGCCGGTTCACGTCGTGATGATGGTGATGATCGTGGCCGTGATGGTCGTGATGGCCGTGCTGATGGGCGTGGCTCTTGCGCTCCGCCTCCTCCACGGCCTCCGTCTTCAGCCATTGGGCCACGTCGGCGATCTTGCCGTCGAGGCCGAAGAGGCCGCCCGAGATGACCGCCTCGGCCGGCGCATCCGCTTCCAGGAGAGCGGCGCCGGGATTGAGCCGGTGCAGCCGCTCGCGCAGCCGGTCGAGGCTCCCCTTATCTTCGACGAGATCGGTCTTCGTGATGACGATCCGCTCGGCAACGGCAGCCTGCTTCACGGCTTCCCGATGGGCGTCCAGGGTAGCGGCTCCGTTGAGCGCATCGACCACCGTCACCACGCCCTCCACCGCGTAGCGCATCGAGAGATAAGGGTGGTAAAGCACCGCATGAAGGATCGGCGCGGGGTCGGCGAGGCCCGTTGTCTCGATGATCACGCGCTTGAACGGCAGGATGCGGTTATTGTCGCGCTTGCGCAGGAGATCCTCGAGCGTCGCGATGAGGTCGCCGCGCACCGTGCAGCAGAGGCATCCGGCGGAGAGCAGCACCATGCCTTCGTCGACGGTCTCCACCAGCAGGTGATCGAGACCGATCTCGCCGAACTCGTTCATGATGACCACGGTGTCGCGCAGGGCTGCATCCTTCAGGAGCCGGTTGAGCAGCGTCGTTTTCCCGGAGCCCAGGAAGCCGGTGAGAATGGTGAGCGGGATCGGCGGGGGAGGGGTCATGGTCGTCATCGTATCAATCCGCAATCGGCACTAAAGCATCGGGCGTGAATTCGCATTCACGTCCGCTGTTCAAGTTTCTGTTTCCCGCATCTTTTCACGTAAGACCGGTTTCCATTTTTGCGTTCGACGCGCCGGAGCGCCCTTCAGGCGTCGTTGCTCCAAGAGAACGTTGGCCATGATGGCGGCCAACACAAGGGCCCCGCCGGCGATTTGCAGCGGTGACAGGCTTTCGTTAAGGATAAGGGCCGAGGACAGGGCCGCTATCACCGGCTCGGCGCAGAAGACGATCCCGGCCGCCACCGCCGTGACGCGGCCGAGCGCCAGGAACTGCAGGACGAACCCACCGATGTAGCCGACGATCGTCATCGTGACCGCGAAGGGAGCCAGTGCCAGGATCGATGGCGGCGCCAATTGTCCGACGGTGAGGCTGATGAGGATTGCGGTGGGCAGGATGATCAGCTGAATCCAGAACACCTTCGCCACCACGCTCGTCCTCGTGCAGCGCGCTGCGGCGAAGAACTGGATGGCCGTGGCGATGCTGGCGCCGAAGGCGAGGGCCAAGCCGCGCCAGTCGAGATCGGAGAAGGCAGGTCCCACCACCAGACAGACGCCGAGGGTCGCGACGGCGACGATCCCGACCAGGGACGGCGTCAGCGGCGTCCTCTCCACGAGGGGGCTCGCGAGGACGATGATGATCGGATAGGTGTAGAAGACGACCGCCGCGACCGTCACTGGAATGAAGGCGACGGAGGACAGATAGCCGATGCCCTGCAAGGCGCTGGAAATGCCGAGGAGGAGCAGCTTTCCCCGCTCCTCCCGCGCCATGGCGAGCGAGCTTCTTGCGACAGCCGCCACTATGCCCACCAGCACCAGCATCAGGAGAACCCGATAGACCACGATCGCCGAGCCGCTGGCTCCGGCAAAGGACGCCATACGGGCATAGACGATGTTGAAGCCGTAGAGGCTGGCCGAGGCGAGGGCGAAGAGGAGACCGTCGGCGGGGGAGGAGGAGCGGGTCATCAGGCACGCGGACTATTCAGGACACCGCACCGTTCGCGCGGATCGGTCGCGAAAGCAAGGGACCAAGCAAAACGCCCGGTCGATGACCGGGCGTTGCAGAGGGATGGTCGTCTCGCGGATCAGTTCGCGACGGCTTTAGACTTCGCCCCGGCATCGGCTTTCTGGGGAGCCTTCGCGGCGGGTTTCGAATCGGACTTGCCGTTGCCGGTGACGGGCTTGACCGAGACACTGGTCCGCGATTGGTCCTTGCCCTTTGCCGTAGCCTTCACGGGTTCCTTGTCGGTAGCCTTCTTGGAAGCGGTAACCTTCTTGGTCTTTGCCTTGCGGGCCTGCTCGGCGGCGTCTTCCGCGGCGGCCTGGGCGGCGAGCTCGGCCTCGGACGGAGGATTGAGACCGATCCAGACGCGTTCCGGCTGAACCGCCGCGCGAGGGCCGAGCACGGTGCGTGTCGGCTTCTCGGGCGTGTCGCCTGCGAAAGCCATGACCTCGGAGGAGAACAGGTTCGGGATGTTGCTGTCCGTGTCGGCGACGGCCGGAGCGTCCTCTTCCTGCGGCATCGGCCCACGGCGGTCGCAGATGACGGGGCGCATGTCCGGAGGGGTGGTATTGCTGGAAACCGGGAGGGCCGCGAGCTCCGGATTGGTGAAGTTCACCTTGCTGCTAAAGCCGCGGTCGAACAGCTCTGCCGCCTTGATCGTGCGCTCGTTGGCCGATTGGGCGCCGAGCACCACCGTGATGAGATGGCGGCCGTTGCGCGTGGCGCTCGCCACCACGTTGAAGCCGGCCGAGCAGATGAAGCCGGTCTTCATGCCGTCTGCGCCGGGATAGCGGCCGATGAGACCGTTCGTGTTGCGCATGATGCGCCGGCCGAACTGCACCGCCCCGATGTCGAACAGCTCCCTGTCCTGCGGAAATTCGAGCAGCAGCGCCCGGGCCAGAACCGCCATGTCGCGGGCCGAGGTCTGATTGCGATCGTCGGGCAGGCCGTGCGGATTGACGAAATGACTGCTGACCATGCCGAGGCGCTGGGCGTGGGCGTTCATCAGATCCGCAAAGCCGTCGATCGAGCCGCCGATATTCTCCGCGATGGTCGCGGCGATGTCGTTCGCGGACTTCACCATCATGATCTTGAGGGCGTTGTCGAGGCGGATCTGGGTGCCGGGCTTGAAGCCCATCTTGGACGGAGGCAGGGCGGCGGCGCCGTCGGTGACGGTGAGCAGCGTCTCCATGCTCATCTGGCCGGAGCGCACCTTGTCGAGGGCGACATAGGCCGTCATCAGCTTGGTGATCGACGCCGGAAACCAGGGGTCGGTCGCCCGCTCCGCGTGCAGGACGCGGCCCGATTCGAGTTCAACGACAAGAGCAGGGCCGCCGGCCGCCAGCGCCGAGCCGCTGAGCAGGGCGGCAAGGGCAAAGGCTGTCGCGCGGAGGGCACGGCTAACGTTCATGCGGAACGACTCCTTGGCTTCGTCCAACGATAGGAGAGGATCTCGATGAGGCCCCGCCTGTCAGCTGGGCCATTTGTAGGGCCAAACCTCAACCTTGGCTAGGTTGGCCGGTTTTTTGACGGTTTATACCGCCCTTCTTAACAAAATTCGTGTCAAGAGAGTGGCAAGAGCAGCGCGGTTTGAAGATCGATATGAATACATCCCTTCTCTGGATACCGGTGACCTTGGCGGCTGCGGCGGCGCAGACCGGGCGCAATGCGACGCAGCGGCGCCTGACCGAGACCATCGGAACCGTGGGCGCGACCCAGGTTCGCTTCCTCTACGGATTTCCATTCGCCCTCTTGGCGCTGGTCGTTGTGAACCTCGTGACCGGAGAGGTTGTTCCAGGGCCCAATGCGAACTTCCTGGCTTACGCCCTCGCCGGTGCCACGACCCAGATCCTCGCCACCGCCCTCATGCTGGCCGCCATGCGCGAGCGCGCCTTCTCGGTCGTCACGGCCTACACCAAGACCGAGCCGGTCCAGGTGGCCCTGTTCGGGCTGGTTCTCCTGGGGGATCATCTGACGCCGGCCATGGGGCTGGCCATCGTGGTCGCAACCTCGGGTGTTGTGCTCATGTCCGTGAAGCCGGGCACGAGCCTCACGTCCTCGGGCGCGAAGCCCGTTCTCTTCGGCCTCGCGTCCGGGGCCTTCTTCGCCCTGGCAGCCATTGGCTTTCGCGGCGCCATCCTGTCGCTCGACCAGGGCTCCCCGCTGATCCGGGCCTCCACGACTCTTGTCTGGGGTCTGGGCCTGCAGACGGCCATCCTCCTGATCTGGCTCGGGATCTTCGACCGCAAGGCCCTCATGGCGAGCTTTGCCGCCTGGCGTCCCTCCCTGGGAGCGGGGTTCCTGGGAGCGCTGGCCTCCCAGTTCTGGTTCATCGGCTTCGCGCTCACGACCGCCGCCAATGTGCGGACGCTCGCTCTCGTCGAAGTCCTGATGGCGCAGGCCGTGTCCCATCGCTTCCTGGCGCAGGCGACGACCCGGCGGGAGCTGGCCGGAATGCTGCTGATCCTCGCGGGCGTGGGTTTGCTGCTCCTTGCGCAACGTTAGCTTGTCGCTGCGGCACCGGCATGTTAACGAACAAAATTACATAACTTGAAACTTTGTTCGGACCTGTCTCCCATGACCGATGCCGCTGTATCCGAGAACGTTCAACCGGCCTATCGCATCCTCCAGGTCGGAGATCCGGCGCCCTGGTTCAAGCAGAACTCGTCCAGCAATCCGCAGTTCAGCTTCGATACGGTCGCCGGACGCTACATCGTCCTGTGTTTCTACGGGACGGGTTCGGACGAAGCCGGCCAAGCGACTCTGGCCTCGTTCCAGGAAGAGCACCGGGACCTGTTCGACGACGACAAGGTCGCGATCTTCGGCGTGAGCGTCGATCCGTCGGACGACACGGAGGCGCGGGCCAAGCAGATCATCCCCGGCATTCGTCATTTCTGGGACTTCGACGGTGCTGTCGGGCGCCTCTACGGGGCTCTTCCGCGCAACACGGCGCCGGGGCAGTCGGGCATCCCGATCCGCCGCTTCTGGATGGTGCTCAATCCGACCTTACGCGTGCGCGCCGTCTTCCCGTTCGAACAGGACGGCAGCGACCGAGAGAAGGTCATGGCTTACCTGCGCGCGCTGCCGCCGGTAGACCAGTTTGCCGGGTTCGAGATCCCGGCCCCCGTGCTCGTCATTCCGGACGTATTCGAGCCCGAGTTCTGCAAGCACCTGATCGGCCTCTACGAACGGCATGGCGGCGAGGAATCGGGCTTCATGCGCGAGGTCGACGGCAAGACCATCGCCATCCATGACGCAAGCCACAAACGGCGCAAGGACTACACGATCGAGGATGAGAACCTGATGCGGCAGGTGCAGCACCGCATCGTCCGTCGCATCAATCCGGAGATCGAGCGGGTGCACTTCTTCAAGCCGACCAGGATGGAGCGCTACATCGTGTCCTGCTACGCGGCGGAGGACGGCGGGCACTTCCGCGCGCATCGCGACAACACGACGAGCGGCACGGCCCATCGCCGCTTCGCGGTCTCGATCAACCTCAACGGCGATTTCGAGGGCGGCGAAGTCAGCTTCCCGGAATACGGGTCGCGCAGCTACAAGGCTCCCCCGGGCGGTGCCGTGGTGTTCTCGTGCCCGCTGCTCCATGCCGTGTCGCGCGTGACCAAAGGACGCCGCTTCGCCTTCCTGCCCTTTCTCTATGACGATGAGGCGGCCAAGATCCGGGAGGCCAACAACGCCCGTCTCGGCGAGGGCGTGAGCGCCTACAGAGCTTGAATGCGGATCAGCGCTCGCCCGCCTTGATCCACTTGTCGACCTTCGGCGGTTCGTAGGCGCGGACCGCCGCGATGAGGGCGGCAGGCTCCCGCTCGACGATCAGCATCGCCCGGTGGATCGGCTTCACGAAACCGCGCTCGACCACGTCGTCCAGAAAATCGGTCAGCTTGTCGTAGAAGCCGCCCGCATTCAGGAGCGCGCAGGGCTTGCGGTGGTAGCCAAGCTGCGCCCAGGTCCAGACCTCGAACAATTCCTCGAAGGTGCCTAAGCCCCCGGGCAGGGCGATGAAGCCGTCGGAGAGCTCCGCCATCAGGGCCTTGCGCTCGTGCATGGAGCCCACCACCCGTAGATCGCTTAAAGAGCGATGGGCGATCTCCTTGTCCACCAGCGCCTGCGGCATCACGCCGATCACATGGCCGCCCTTTTCGAGCGCCGCATCGGCGACCGCGCCCATGAGACCCACCGAGGCGCCGCCATAGACCAGCTCGATTCCCTGGACTGCCAAGGTCTCGCCGAGCGACTGCGCCGCTGCGAGATAAACCGGATCCTGGCCGCTGCTGGATCCGCAGAAGACACACAGGCGCATGGAGTTTCCCTTCTTGATTCGCGTCATCCATCGATGAACGACAGGAACGGGACGGGCTCAAGGCCCTGATGCGGACCCGAGCGTCGAATGTGCGACTTGTGGAAGGCTCCAAAGAGGGCCACCTTGTCTTCAACAACACGATCCCCGAGGAGACATCCATGACTGCCTGCATCGTCGGCTGGGCCCATACCCCCTTCGGCAAGCTCGACACCGAGTCGGTCGAAAGCCTGATCGTCCGCGTCGCCAACGAGGCGCTGGACCATGCGGGCCTTGGGCCCGAGGATGTGGACGAGGTGGTGCTCGGCCATTTCAACGGCGGCTTCTCGGCCCAGGATTTCACCGCCTCCCTGGTGTTCCAGGCCAGCGACCGGTTCCGCTTCAAGCCGGCGACCCGGGTCGAGAATGCCTGCGCGACCGGTTCCGCCGCCGTGCATCAGGCGATCAAGACCATCGAGGCCAAGCGGGCCAAGACTGTGCTCGTGGTCGGCGTGGAACAGATGACGAAGACGCCGGGGCCGGAGATCGGCAATATCCTGCTCAAGGCCTCCTACCTGCCGGAGGACGGCGGCACGCCGGGCGGGTTCGCCGGCGTGTTCGGCAAGATCGCAGGAGCCTATTTCCAGCGCTACGGCGACCAGTCCGATGCGCTTGCCCTGATTGCCGCCAAGAACCACAGGAACGGCGTCGACAATCCCTATGCGCAGATGCGCAAGGATCTCGGCTTCGAGTTCTGCCGCGCGGAGAGCGAGAAGAACCCATACGTCGCCGGTCCCTTGAAGCGCACCGATTGCTCGCTCGTCTCCGACGGCGCCGCCGCCCTGGTCCTCGCCGACACCGAGACGGCGCTGCGGATGAAGCGCGCGGTGGCCTTCCGGGCGACGGCCCATGCGCAGGATTTCCTGCCCATGTCGAAGCGCGACATCGTCCAGTTTGAGGGCTGCGCGGAAGCCTGGCGGCGGGCCCTGTCGCAGGCCGGTATTCAGATCACCGATCTCTCCTTTGTCGAGACCCATGACTGCTTCACCATCGCGGAACTGATCGAGTACGAGGCCATGGGCCTGACGGCGCCCGGACAGGGCGCGATTGCCGTCAAGGAAGGCTGGACGAACCGGGACGGCAAGCTGCCGGTGAACCCTTCCGGCGGCCTGAAGGCCAAGGGCCACCCCATCGGGGCGACCGGCGTGTCCATGCACGCGCTCTCCGCCATGCAGCTCTGCGAGGAGGCGGGCGGCATCCAGGTGAAGAACCCGACCCTCGGCGGCATCTTCAATATGGGCAGCGCGGCCGTGGCGAATTACGTGAGCGTGCTCGAGCGGATCAAGTGACGATGCCGTACGGCTTCGCCGTCTCGGTGCCGAGTCGTCGATCGGTTTTTAACACCCTCCACGTCATCACCGGCCTCGTGCCGGTGATCCCGATCGGAAAGGCACAGCGCTTCACCGTATCGGGATGGCCGGGACGAGCCCGGCCATGACGGATCCGGCGGTTTTCGCCTATTCCCCCGGCGCCTTGGCCTGAATCGCCAGGGCGTGCAGACCCCTGTCGAAGGCGCCTTTCAGAACTTCGTTCACGAGCCTGTGACGCTCGACCCGGCTCTTGCCGGAGAAGGCTTCCGACACGATATAAACCTGGAAATGAGTTTCCCCGCCTTCCCGCCACCCGGCATGGCCGTGATGCTTTTCTGATTCGTCGATGACGGTCAGGTCGGTCGGCTGCAGGTTTTCCTGCAAAGTCTGTGTGATCCAGTGCTGAAGGGTCATGCTGATTTGTAAAACCTTTTTGAACGGGTCTGCGGCGAAAAGCGTTCAGGCCTTGGCTCAAGGCCCCAAGCCACTCATAATCACTGAATCATGGATCTCAACTCGCCTCTTTTCGACCGCATCCG
Organism: Microvirga calopogonii; assembly: GCF_003347665.1. Lineage (GTDB taxonomy): Bacteria > Pseudomonadota > Alphaproteobacteria > Rhizobiales > Beijerinckiaceae > Microvirga > Microvirga calopogonii. The sequence continues at coordinate 124,900 of NZ_QDGA01000002.1, read as the reverse complement.
GATCAAGCCTTCCTGCGAAGAGCCGCAGGAGGCCAAGGGACCCGTCTGCGAACATCCGTCCTGCAAGGCGGCAGGAGAATTCCGCGCGCCCAAGGGGCGGGACCGGGAGGGCCAGTATTGGCGCTTCTGCCTCCAGCACGTGCGCGAGTACAACGCCTCGTACAATTATTTCGCCGGCATGTCGGATTCGGCCGTCGCGGCCTTCCAGAAGGATTCCATCATCGGCCACCGCCCGACCTGGACCATGGGCATGAATGCGTCCGGCCAGGGCGAGGAGCGCGAGGCCAAGGCCGAGCCGCGCGACTGGGGCTATTTCGATCCCCTCGGGATTCTCAAGGGCGAGGATTTCACCCAGGCCCGCACCAGCCGGGCCCGGCCCGAGCCCAAGCGTCCGCGCTACAGCGGTGCAGTGCGTCGGGCGCTCGACATCCTCGGGCTCGACGAGACCGCCGACGGGCCCGCCATCAAGGCCCAGTACAAGTCCCTGGTGAAGCGCTTCCATCCGGATGCCAACGGGGGAGATCGATCCTTCGAGGAGCGCCTGCGCGACATCATCAAGGCGCACGATGCCCTCAAGAGCGCCGGCCTGTGCTGAAAGCGGTATCCTTTTAGGCAAGGCAGCCAAGCGCATTAGGAAATTGCGCCATTCCGTCATGGAGGTTAAGAAGCCCATGACGTTTTCGAGACAAACTTCAAAGACCGAGAGGCCCCTATGACGGCACAATCCGAGACAGCGACCCTTCTGCCTGACATGAAGGTGTCCGTGCGACAGGTCTTCGGGATCGACTCGGATCTGGAAGTTCCGGCCTTTTCCCAGGCCGAGCAGCACGTGCCCGATCTTGATCCCGATTACCTCTTCGACCGGGATACGACGCTTGCCATCCTGGCCGGCTTCGCGCGCAACCGCCGCGTCATGATCACGGGCTATCACGGCACCGGCAAGTCGACCCATATCGAGCAGGTGGCGGCCCGCCTCAACTGGCCCTGCGTGCGCGTGAACCTGGACAGCCACGTGTCGCGTATCGACCTCGTCGGCAAGGACGCCATCGTGCTCCAGGAAGGCAAGCAGGTCACCGCCTTCCAGGACGGAATTCTCCCCTGGGCCCTGCAGAACAACGTGGCCCTCGTGTTCGACGAATACGATGCCGGCCGCCCGGACGTGATGTTCGTGATCCAGCGCGTGCTGGAGCAGTCGGGCAAGCTCACCCTGCTGGACCAGAAGCGCGTGATCCGTCCTCATCCGGCCTTCCGCCTCTTCGCCACCGCCAACACGGTGGGTCTGGGTGACACCTCGGGCCTCTATCACGGCACGCAGCAGATCAACCAGGGCCAGATGGACCGCTGGTCCATCGTCACGACGCTCAACTACCTGCCGCACGACAAGGAGGTGGACATCGTCCTCTCCAAGGCGAAGCACTACCAGGAGGACGCGTCCGGCCGGGACATCGTCAACAAGATGGTGCGCGTGGCCGACCTCACCCGCTCGGCCTTCATGAACGGCGATCTCTCGACCGTCATGAGCCCGCGCACGGTGATCACCTGGGCCGAGAACGCCGAGATCTTCGGCGATACCGGCTTCGCCTTCCGCGTGACGTTCCTCAACAAGTGCGACGAGCTCGAGCGCACCCTCGTGGCCGAGTTCTATCAGCGCTCCTTCGGCAAGGAGCTGCCGGAGAGCGCCGTGAATATGGTGCTGAGCTAATTAACGATCAGGCATCCTCATCCTGAGGAGCGTAGCGTCTCGAAGGACGAGGATGCCGGGTCCAGAGTTCTCTGGAAACGCCCTCGTCCTTCGAGACGGCCTATGGCCTCCTCAGGATGAGGGCTTATCGGAAGCGACAAGCAAAAATGTCCATCTCGAACCGCAAGCCGGGTGAGAAGAAGGAAGCGCCGGCGGAGCCGCTGAAGCGCTCCATCGCCGGCACCATGAAGGCGATCGCCCGCAAGCCCGACCTCGAGGTCGCCTATGCGTCCGACCGTCCGGTCCTCATGGGGCAGGACAAGGCGCGCCTGCCGGAGCCGCCCCGGCGGCTGACCTCCCAGGACGTGGCGATCCTGCGCGGCAATGCCGACGCCATGGCGCTGCGGCTGGCCTGCCACGACACAACCCTCCACCGGAAGCTCGCCCCCGAGGGCCAGGCCGCCCGTGCGGTGTTCGACGCGGTCGAGCAGGCGCGCGTGGAATCCATCGGCTCGCGGCGCATGGCCGGCATCTCGTCCAACATCTCTGCCATGCTGGAGGACCGCTACCATCGCGGCGGAAAATACGAGGAGATCACCGATCGGGCCGATGCGCCGCTCGAGGATGCGCTCGCCCTCATGGTGCGCGAGCGCCTGACCGGCGCGAAGCCTCCCGCATCGGCCGCCAAGATCGTCGATCTCTGGCGCGATTTCATCGAAGATCGCGCCGGGCACGATCTCGACGGTCTGCTCAAGAACATCGAGAACCAGCGCAGCTTCGCCCGCAACATCCGCGACATGCTCTCCTCCCTTGACATGGCCGACGAGGCGGCCCTCGATTCCGAGGACGAGGAGGACGAGGACGAGAACGAATCCGAGGAGCAGGAGCAGCAGGGCGAGGGCGAATCCGAGCAGGAGAGCCAGGGCGACCGGGCCGAGGTGGAAACCAGCGAGGATTCGAGCGACGAGATGGAGGACGGCGCGACGGAAGAGGCCGATTGTCCTTCCGGCGAGATGCCCGAGGAATCCGAGGAAGCGGACTCGGAGGATGCAGGCGAATCCTGGCGTCCGCCCTCGCGCTCCAACGAGGCTCGGGGACCCGACTACAAGGCTTATACCAACAAGTTCGACGAGGTGATCCACGCGGAGGATCTCTGCGATGCGGACGAGCTGACGCGCCTTCGCGCCTATCTCGACAAGCAGCTCGCTCATCTGCAGGGCGTGGTCGGACGTCTGGCGAACCGTCTTCAGCGCCGCCTGATGGCGCAGCAGAACCGATCCTGGGAATTCGACCTCGAAGAGGGTACCCTCGATCCCGTGCGCCTGCCGCGCATCATCATGGATCCGTTCCAGCCCCTCAGCTTCAAGCAGGAGCAGGACACGAACTTCCGCGACACGGTGGTGACGCTGCTCCTCGACAATTCCGGCTCCATGCGCGGGCGCCCGATCACGGTTGCTGCCACCTGCGCGGACATTCTCGCCCGCACGCTCGAGCGCTGCGGCGTGAAGGTCGAGATTCTCGGCTTCACCACGCGCGCCTGGAAGGGCGGGCAGTCCCGCGAGATGTGGCTGCAGAACGGCAAGCCTGCCAATCCCGGCCGCCTCAACGATCTGCGCCACATCATCTACAAGTCGGCGGATGCGCCCTGGCGCCGCGCGCGCAAGAACCTGGGCCTGATGATGCGCGAGGGCCTGCTCAAGGAGAACATCGACGGCGAGGCACTCGACTGGGCGCACAAGCGCCTGCTCGGCCGTCCCGAGCAGCGGCGCATCCTGATGGTGATCTCGGACGGTGCACCGGTGGACGACTCGACCCTGTCGGTCAATCCCGGCAACTATCTCGAGCGGCATCTGCGCTTCATCATCGAGGAGATCGAAACCCGCTCTCCCGTGGAGCTCATCGCCATCGGCATCGGCCACGACGTGACGCGCTATTACCGCCGTGCGGTGACCATCGTCGATGCGGAGGAACTCGGCGGCGTCATGACCGAAAAACTGGCGGAGCTGTTCGAGGAGAATGCCGCGCCCCCGTCCCGCGGCGCACCCCGCCGCAGGGCCGTCGCTTGAGGCTGACACGGCGCAACTTCCTGATCGGCGGCGGTGCGGCCGCCGCGACCCTGGCCTGTACGGGCGTCGCTCTGGCGCAGCGGCCGCAGGCCCTCAGGGGCGCGACCTCCATCGACGTGGAGGCGCGCCCGATCAGCCGCCTCTCCACGACCGATCCCGATCGCTCCCGCTTCGGCGCCCTGATGTTCCGCTCCGGGGTCGAGCTGCGCTCGCGGGTCCCGGCCTTCGGCGGCTTCTCCGGCCTCTGGCGCTCGCCCGAGGGACAGGACCTCATTGCGCTTGCCGACAACGCCCAGGTGCTGAAAGCCCGGGTCGAGACATCGGACGGACGGCTCTCGGGCCTGTCGAACCCGGTTTTGTCTCCGCTGATCCTGAGCAACGGGGTTCCGTTGCGGCGTTCGCGCTACTACGACACGGAGAGCTTCGCGCTCGCAGGCAACGCCGCCTATGTCGGCGTCGAGCGCAACCATGCAGTGATCAAGTTCGAGCGCACGGAAACCGGCAGCATCATCCGGGGCGCTCCCATTCCCGTCCCGCAGGCGGTGAAGGATCTGCCGAGCAACGGCGGCCTGGAGGCCCTTGGCGTCGCTCCCCGGCATTCGCCGTTGAACGGAGCGCTCGTGGGAATCGCGGAAGGCGGCAGCGGCTTCATCCTGACGGGCCCGCGGCAGGGCGCCTTCGAGGTCGCTCTCTCCGGCGGCTATTCGGTGACGGATCTCGCTTTCCTGCCCGACGGCGATGCCCTGATCCTGGAGCGCCGCTTCTCGCTCTTCGGCTTTTTCGGCTGCCGCCTCCGCCGCATCGAGGCGGGCGCGCTGAAGGCAGGAGCCCGTGTCGACGGCGACGTTCTCTACGAGAGCGAAGCCTCGCATCAGGTCGACAATATGGAGGGGTTGGCGATCCATAGGGAAGGCCGTGACACCGTTCTGTCCCTGATCTCCGACGACAACTTCAGCTCTCTGCAAAAAACCGTGCTGCTCGAATTCTCCCTTCTCGGCTGACGCTGCCTTACGCATAGGCATTCGCCTTTTTTCTCATCATTCTTTGCCTGCCTCTATCCCTTCGTCTCGCTTGAAGCCCTAGGTTTTAGGCAACTAAGCTTCCTTCATGCGGGCCCGATGCCAATCTTTGCGCCGGGTGTCCGCCTTGAGAGGCCAAGGAGACGCAGTGGCGGCACGGGCGATCTTCGATGAAATGAGCGGCCATGACGGTGAAAGCCGGGATGCCTACCGCATTCTTCAGGACTGGCTGAAATCCGCCCCTCCGCAATTGCTGGAATATCGCCGTGAAGAGGCGGAGCTCTTCTTCCGCAGGGTCGGCATCACCTTCGCGGTCTACGGCAACACGGAAGCCGAAGAGCGGCTGATCCCCTTCGACATCATCCCGCGCATCCTGTCCGGCAAGGAATGGAAGCGGCTCTCGCAGGGCCTCGAACAGCGTGTGAAGGCGCTCAACCTCTTCCTGAAGGACATCTACGGGCCGCGGGAGATCCTGCGCGCCGGGATCGTTCCGCCGGAGCTCGTCTATCTCAATCCCTATTACCGCCCGCAGATGCACGGGCTGTCCCTGAACAGCGACATCTACGTGCAGGTGGCGGGGATCGACATCGTCCGGGTCGACGACCAGGATTTCTACGTGCTCGAGGACAATCTGCGCACGCCCTCCGGCGTCTCCTACATGCTGGAGAACCGGGAGGTGATGATGCGCCTCTTTCCCGAGCTCGTGGGCATGCAGCGCATCCGACCGATCGAGAACTATGTCGACGAACTTCTGGGCACTCTCAAATCCGTCGCTCCGGCGTCGAGTCCATGGGACCCAACCGTCGTTCTCCTCACCCCCGGTTCGCTGAATTCCGCCTATTACGAGCACAGCTTCCTGGCCGACCGCATGGGCGTGGAACTGGTCGAGGGGCGCGATCTCTTCGTGCGCGACGACATGGTCTACATGCGCACCACCGAGGGGCCGAAGCGCGTCGACGTGATCTACAGCCGCATCGACGACGACTTTCTCGACCCGCTGGTGTTCCGTCCCGATTCCGCCCTGGGCGTGCCGGGCCTAATCGCGGCTTATCGCGCGGGGAACGTCGCCATCGCCAATGCGCCCGGAACGGGCGTTGCCGACGACAAGGCCATGTACTCCTACGTGCCCGACATCGTGCGTTTCTACATGGGCGAGGAGCCGATCCTGAAGAACGTGCCGACCTGGCGCTGCCGCGAGCAGGAGGCGCTGTCCTACGTGCTCGACAACCTCCACGAACTCGTCGTGAAGGAGGTCAACGGCTCGGGCGGCTACGGCATGCTGGTGGGGCCGCATGCGAGCGCGCAGGCGCGCGAGCATTTCAAGGCCCGGATTCTCGCCAATCCCGACAATTACATCGCCCAGCCGACCCTCGCTCTCTCGACGAGCCCGATCTTCACCGAGAAGGGGCTGGCGCCCCGCCACGTGGATCTTCGTCCCTTCGTCCTGACGGGTCGCGACGGCGTCAGGCTCGTGCCTGGCGGGCTCACCCGCGTGGCGCTGACGGAGGGCTCGCTCGTGGTCAATTCGAGCCAGGGCGGCGGGACCAAGGACACCTGGGTGCTGAGTGAATGAGCGGGAGCGTTTCGCGTGCTGAGTCGTGATGCCGACAGCCTCTATTGGCTCTCCCGCTACGTGGAGCGGGCCGAGAACACGGCGCGCATTCTCGATGTCGCCTATCGCATGGCGTCGATGCCGATCTCGTATAACGGCGTCGAGACCAACGAATGGGAATCGGCCCTCATCACGGCTGGCGGCATCGATCAGTTCCGTGCCGTCCACGGGGATGCGACGCCCGAGAACGTGATCGAGTTCCTGGCCTTCTCGGAGGCCAATCCGTCGAGCATTCAGAGCAGCTTCGATACGGCGCGGCAGAATGCCCGCTCCGTGCGGTCCGCGCTGACCTCCGAGATGTGGGAGGCGATCAACTCCGCCTGGCTGGATCTGCGCCGCTACCGGTCGAAGAAGATCAATGTCGAGGATCTTCCCCGTTTCCTGAACCTCGTGAAGGAAGCCTCGCTGCGCTACGACGGCTCCGCCATGCGCACCATGCTGCGCAACGACGCCTATTGGTTCTCGCGGCTCGGCGTCTATATCGAGCGCGCCGACAACACCGCGCGCGTTCTGGACGTGAAGTATCACGTGCTCCTGCCGCAGGACGCGGCGGTGGGCGGTGGCATCGATTATTACCAATGGGCCGCCATCCTGCGCTCGGTCTCGGCGCTGGTGAGCTATCAATGGGTCTATCACCAGAACCTGCGGCCCTGGCTCGTTGCGGACCTGCTCATCCTGCGCGAGGAGATGCCGCGCTCGCTCGCTGCCTGCTACGCGTTCCTGTCGCGTCACCTCGACGACATCTCCCACCGTTACGGAACGTCAGGCGCGGCGCAGCGTCAGGCGAGGGCGACCCATGCGCGCCTCGCGAACCAGAACATCGAGGATATCTTTCAGCACGGCCTGCACGAGTTCCTGCAGGACTTTCTTGCCGAGAACAACAGGCTCGGGCAGGCCATCACGAACCAGTATCTCGGCTGACCCATGCGCATCCGCATCACCCACGAGACGGTCTATCACTACAGCGAGCCCGCCAAGTCGGCGATCCAGCTCCTCCGTCTGACCCCGCGCGGCTGCGACAGCCAGACGGTCCTGTCCTGGAACATCGACATGGAGGGCGATGCCCGGCTGATGCGCCGGGAGGACTGGTACGGCAATATCGTCCACAGCCTCTCCGTCTCTGGCCCCGTGAGCCAGATCACCCTGCATGTGGCCGGAGAAGTCGAGACCACTGATACGGCCGGAATCATCAAGGGAGGGGTGGAGCGCTTTCCGCCGATCTTCTACCTGCGGGATACGCCGCTGACCCGGGCCGATGCCGCCATTCGCGAATTCGCGGAGCTCACGGCGGGCCGCTTCACCAATCCGCTCGATCAGGCCCATGCTCTCCTGAGCGCCATCCCCGAGCGCCTGCGCTTCGACACGCAAGCCACCAGCGCCACGACGACGGGAGCCGACGCTTTCGCGGCGGGCCATGGGGTGTGCCAGGACTTCACCCATGTTTTCCTGAGCGCGGCGCGCGCTCTGAAGATCCCGGCCCGCTACGTCTCGGGCTATCTGCACAAGCCCGGCGAGGCCGAGCAGGAGGCGGGTCACGCCTGGGCGGAGGCCTATCTTCCGGACCTCGGCTGGGTGAGTTTCGACCCGGCCAATGCTGTTTCCGCAACGGAACATTACGTCCGATTGGCCATCGGGCTCGATTATCTTGATGCGGCCCCGGTTCGAGGAAGCTATTACGGTATCACCCGTGAAGCGCTCGATGTTCGATTGAGGATAGAAAGCGCCCGTCAATCACAGGCGTGAGAATGGCCTCGACAACAGAGCAACTCGACCAGAAGGCCCCAGGAGGAACACCCATGACGTATTGTGTCGGCATCCTGGTGCGGGATGGCCTCGTCATGATCGCGGACACGCGCACCAATGCGGGTGTCGACAACATCGCGACCTTCCGCAAGCTGCACCTGTTCGAGAAGCCCGGCGAGCGCATCATCACGCTGGCGACTGCCGGCAACCTGTCGGCCAGCCAGTCCGTCATGTCCCTTTTGACCGAGGGGCTTGAAAACCCCGAAACCGGCGTGGTCGAGACGCTCCTGACGGTGCCCACCATGTTCAAGGCGGCCCAGCTCGTCGGCCGTGCCATCCGTCAGGTCTACGAGGTGGACGGGGTCGAGATCGAAAAGCGCCAGATGACCTTCGATGTCACCATGCTGCTCGGCGGGCAGATCGGGACAAGCCCCATGCGGCTCTATCAGGTCTACGCGGCCGGCAATGCCATCGAGGCCACTGTCGATACGCCCTTCCTTCAGATCGGGGAGCCGAAATACGGCAAGCCGATCCTCGACCGGGCCATCTCCCACGGCACGAGTCTCGTGGAGGCCTTGAAGCTCGGTCTCATCTCCATGGATTCGACCCTGAAGTCCAATCTGGGTGTCGGCCTTCCCATCGACATCGTCGTCGCCAAGCGCGATGCGCTGAAGGCGCAGGTGACCTATCGGATCCAGGAGGACGAGCCGTATTTCCGGGACCTGCGCGAGCGCTGGTCCGCCGCGCTGCGCGCGGCCCATCAGGCCATTCCTCACCCGCCCTATGCGGAAGAGGTCCTCTGACCGGAGATCATCTGCCAGGCAGCCGACTTTATTCGAACGACGACGGCTCAAGCGGTCTGGTGGTGATGCTTCGCCTCGTAGCGCATGAGCTTCAGGACCGCCCCATAGGGGGCAATCGCGATCGCCGCGAGCGCGAGCTTCACCAGGTAGTCGGCCACGGCCAGATTGGTCCAGGGCAGGGCGATGCACTGATCCGCGATGCCCACCTGACCGAGCGCGTCGCTGATGGTGAGGCCAAGGCCGGGGACCACGCCGCAATAGAAGGAGAAGGAGAAGAAGATCGCCGTATCGAGGCCCGACGAGATCACGGAGGACACGAAGGGCGGCATCCACCAGGCATGGCCGCGCAGGCGGAAGAAGATCTGGATATCGAGAAGCTGGGCCACCAGGAAGGCCGCCCCCGAGGCGATCGCAATGCGGGGCGACGCGAGGATGACCGAGAGCACAACCGCCAGCGCGAAGCCGGCATAAACCACGCGCCGAGCGCCTTTGGGGCCGAAGCGCCGGTTGGACAGGTCGGTGACCAGGAACGAGAACGGATAGCTGAAGGCGCCCCAGGTCAGGTAGTTGTCCAGGCCCAAGTGCTGGAAGGGATACTGGACCAGGATGTTCGACGAGAGGACGATCAGTGTCATCGCCGCGAGGGCAATGAGAAAGTCGCGGCGGTCGATCTGGGTCATGAGCGGCCTCTCGTGAGCCAACAGCTAAGGCTTAACACAATGCAAAACGGGCGGCACCGAGGCCGCCCGCAAAGCCGATTCATTGGCGCTTCCAGATCAGCTCGCAGCGGCGAGCTTCTTCTCGATCTCGCGCTTCACGGCGAGGGCGGTCGTGGAGAGCTCTCCAGCCTTGGCCTTGGCCAGGAAGGCGTCGAGGCCGCCGCGATGCTCGACCGAGCGGAGCGCATTGGCGGAAATGCGCAGGCGCACGGAGCGCTGCAGGGTGTCAGACTGGAGCGTGACGTTGCAGAGGTTCGGCAGGAACTTCCGCTTCGTCTTGCGGTTCGAGTGGCTCACCAGGTGGCCACTCAGCACGGCCTTGCCGGTCAGTTCGCAACGGCGCGACATGGGTTCAATCCTATTCGTCTATGAAGGGTCGCGACCACGATTTCGCGGGTTTGCTGATCGCAGATCCCGCGCGGCCGGACACCAGAAGTCCTTGGAAGGTAGGAGCCTATAGGCCAAAAAAGGGGAGGACGTCAAGAAAGACTGCGATGCTCCATCTCGTTTTTTTGAAACACCATGGTCATGATTTATACCGAATCACGTGCGATGCAACGGAATAGACTATCAGGATAGCCTTCATGCGCCCCATCGCCTCAGCTCTCGTGACCCTGGCCTTCGCCGGATCGGGCTTGCTCGCGCAAGTCCAGACCGCGCCGGCCCAGACCCTGAAGGTGACTTACGACATCACCCTGGCCGGCCTGCCCCTGGGCAAGGCGGACCTCTCGTCGTCCTTCAAGGGGGCGAAGTACGAGATGGAGGGACGGGCAAAGCTGACCGGGCTCGCCATGATCCTGACCGGCGGCCGGGGCGAAGCCAACGCGTCCGGCACCCTGGACGGCGACGCACCGCCCCGTTCGAACAACTTCTCCGTGGTGTCGAAGACCTCCGACAATCAGCGTGTCGTCCGCATGGGGATCAAGAGCGGCCGGGTGGCCCAGGTCGAGATCGACCCGCCCCTGGAGCCGAAGCCCGACCGTGTTCCCGTCAAGGCGGCCGACAAGAACGGCGTGGTTGATCCCATGAGCGCCCTGCTCATGCCCGCCATGCCGTCGAAGAGCCTGACCGACCCGGCCAATTGCGACCGCACCCTTCCGGTCTTCGACGGCGCCTCACGCATGAACGTGGTCCTCTCCTATGCGGAGACGAAGAAGGTCGAGGTGCCGGGCTATTCCGGACCTGTCCTCGTGTGCAATGCCCGCTACGTGCCGATCTCCGGTCATCGGAGCGAACGCCCGGGCACCAAGTTCATGCAGGACAACAAGGACATGTCCGTCTGGCTGGCGCCCGTCGAGGGACCGCGCGTGCTCTTTCCGGTCAAGGTCTCCGTGCGCACCATGATCGGCATGGGCGAGATGCAGGCCTCCCTCTGGTCCCTGGAGGACGGCAAATCGTCTGCGCCGGCGCGCAAGGCCATGAAGGCCGATGAGACCATCAAGGCCGAGGCGGTTCAGTAAGTCCTGAAAATCCCACGCGATTCATGCTGTTTCAGGTAGCGAAAGCGCTCCGCAGCACCATATAAGGGGCTAACCGCAGCCTGCCGTGCGCGCTCGAGGCTGCTCCGTAGGGAAGGCTCCTGGCGCCGGTCTCCGGCTCTAAAGCCTCTCGGCTCTCACTCCGGGACCTTTTCAGCATCACCCGTCATCCAGGCATGTCCCGTCGCTCCCTCCCTCCGCAAGTGCGTGCGCGCGGCGTGACCGCCGTGCTCGGCCCAACCAATACCGGTAAGACCCACCTGGCCATCGAGCGCATGCTCGGCCACGACAGCGGCATGATCGGCCTGCCCCTGCGCCTGCTCGCGCGCGAGGTCTATAACCGCGTGGTGGAGAAGGCGGGGCACCACAACGTCGCCCTGGTGACGGGTGAGGAAAAGATCAAGCCGGACCGGCCGCGCTACTGGATCTCCACCGTCGAGGCCATGCCGCGGGACCTCGATCTCGCCTTCGTGGCCGTAGACGAGATCCAGCTCGCCAGCGACCTGGACCGGGGCCACGTGTTTACGGACCGCCTGCTGAACCAGCGCGGGCGCGAGGAGACGCTCCTCATCGGCTCGGCCACCATGCGGCCCCTGATCGAGGCGCTGATCCCCGGCGTGCACGTGGTCACGCGGCCGCGCCTGTCGAAGCTGTCCTTCGCGGGCGAGAAGAAGGTGTCGCGCCTGCCCCGCCGTTCGGCCATCGTGGCCTTCTCGGCCGAGGAGGTCTACGGCATCGCCGAGCTGATCCGTCGTCAGAGCGGCGGTGCGGCCGTGGTGCTGGGAGCCCTGTCGCCCCGGACCCGCAACGCCCAGGTCGAGCTCTACCAGAACGGGGACGTGGATTACCTCATCGCCACCGATGCCATCGGCATGGGCCTCAATCTCGACGTGGACCATGTGGCGTTCGCGTCCGACAAGAAATTCGACGGGTTCCAGTTCCGCAAGCTCAACAATCCGGAACTCGCCCAGATCGCCGGCCGGGCCGGCCGTTACATGCGCGACGGCACCTTCGGCTCCACGGGCCGCTGCCCGCCTTTCGATGCGGAAACCGTCGAGGCGCTCGAGAACCACACCTTCGACCCGGTGCGCATCCTGCAGTGGCGCAACCCCGACCTGGATTTCTCCTCGCTCGCCCGCCTGCGCGATTCCCTCGGGATGCAGCCGAGGGAGCATGGCCTCGTGCGGGCGCCCACGGGCGAGGACGTGACGGCCCTCGAGGTCCTGGCGCGGGAGGACGACATCCGGGCGATGACCCGCTCCCAATATGCCGTGGAGCGGCTCTGGCAGATCTGCCAGGTGCCGGATTACCGGAAAGTTTCCCCGCAAACCCACGCGGATCTTGTCGGCCAGCTCTATCGTTTCCTTATGAAGGATGGGGCCATCCCGGCCGACTGGTTTGCACGCCATCTGTCCGCCATGGACCGGACGGACGGGGATATCGACACCCTCTCCAACCGCATCGCCCAGGTCCGCACCTGGTCCTTCGTCGCTAACCGTCCCGACTGGTTGAAGGATCCAGAGCATTGGCAGGATGTTGCGCGTCAGGTAGAGGACAAGCTATCGGATGCGCTCCATGAACGCCTCGCCCAACGATTCATCGACCGGCGGACGAGCGTTCTCATGCGGCGCTTGAGAGAGAAAACGATGCTCGAAGCGGAAATTACGACCACCGGCGACGTCACCGTCGAGGGTCAGCACATCGGTCACCTGCACGGCTTTCATTTCGTGCCTGATCCCCAGGCCGACACGACGGAGGCCAAGACCCTGCGCAATGCGGCCAGCAAGGCGCTGGCCGGGGAGATCGAGGCGCGGGCGGACCGGTTCGCCGAGGCTCCCGATGCCATGCTGGTGCTGTCGAACGACGGCACGATCCGCTGGATGGGCGACCCGGTCGCCAAGCTGGAAGCCGGCGACAAGCTGTTCGAGCCCCGTGTGCGCATCCTCTCGGACGAGCATCTCACGGGCCCGGCCCGGGAGAAGGTGGACACTCGCCTGCGCGCCTGGCTGAAGGCCTATGTCGTGCGCCTGCTCGGGCCCCTGCTGCAGCTCGAGGACAGCGCCGAGCTGTCGGGCCTTGCCCGCGGCATCGGGTTCCAGATCGGCGAGGCCCTGGGCGTCCTGGAGCGCGCGAAGGTTCTCAACGATGTGCGCAGCCTCGACCAGGATGCCCGCGGCGCCCTGCGCAAGGCCGGCGTCCGGTTCGGCGCCTATCATCTTTATCTTCCCGCTCTCCTGAAGCCGGCGCCCCGCGTTCTGGCGACGCAGCTCTGGGCTCTGCAGAACGGCGGCCTCGAGCAGAAGGGCATCGACGAGATCGCCCATCTCGCCCAGTCCGGCCGGACCTCGATCCCGGTCGATCCGGAGATCGGCCATGGGCTCTATCGCGCGGCCGGCTTCCGCGTGCTCGGTGGCCGGGCCGTGCGCGTCGACATCCTGGAGCGTCTCGCCGACCTGATCCGCCCCGCCATCGCCTACCGTCCCGGCATCACCCCCGGGGAGCCGCCGGCCGGTGCGGCCGATGGGGAGAGCTTCGTCCCGACCGTGTCCATGACCTCGCTCGTGGGCTGCGCGGGCGAGGATTTCGCCACGATCCTCAAGTCCCTCGGCTACGTGATGGAGCGCCGTCCCGGCCCCGCCATCACCGTGCCGCTGGTCGAGGCTCCGAAGGCCGTCGAGCCCCAGGCTGTCGCAGCCCCGTCCGCGGCAGCCGAGGGCGATGTTGCCGCTCAGGCCCCGACCGAGGCAGCCGAAACCGCTGTCGGTACGGAAGAGATCGGTGCGGTCGCTGTGGCCGAGCCCGAGGCGAGCGTCTCCGAGCAGGAGTTGGCGACGAGCGCCGCCGAGGCCGTGGCTTCGCCCGAGGGGCAGCTTCTGGCTCCCGCAGAGGCTCCGACCGAGGCTGCCGCGGCTGAAACCCCGGCCGAACCCGAGATGATCGAGGTCTGGCGCCAGGGCCGCCGCCATCACGAGGGCGGACAGGCCAGGCACGGCCGCGAGGCCCGGGGCGGGCGTCACCAGGAACGCGGCGAGCGTCGCCAGCGTCAGGGCGGCGAAGCCCAGGGCGAACCCGGTGAGCGCCGTCCGCGTCCGGAGCGTCGCGAGGCGCAAGGGGAGGGCGGGCGTCCGCAGAACCGTCCGCCGCGCGGTCCGGGTCGTGGAGAGGACCTTCGCGGTCCTCGTCCTGACAAGCGTCCCGACAACCGGCGCGAGGGCGGCCATGAGCGCCGCGAGAAGCAGCCGGACCCGAACTCGCCCTTCGCTAAGCTGATGGCCCTCAAGGCGCAGCTCGAGGACAACAAGAAGTGAGGATGTGACGCGCATGCGTGAGGACCGGCAGCGGCTCGACAAGTGGCTGTGGTTCGCACGCTTTGCGAAGACGCGGACGCTGGCGGCCAAGCTGGTCACCGGCGGCTTCGTCCGGCTCAACGGCCAGCGCACCGACAATGCCGCCAAGGCGGTGGCCGTCGGCGACGTGATCACCCTTGCGCTTGCCCAGACCACGCTGGTGGTGCGGGTCGAAAGCCTCGGCGAGCGGCGCGGCCCTGCGCCGGAAGCAAGGCAGCTCTACATAGATCTCAGCCATGACAACGCGGCGCTTGTCAGCGACGGCGACAACGGCTAGAGCGGCGGCGTTGGCTACCTTTTGTTTGCGAACAGACCCTCGAAGGACCGTTCATGACCTACGTCGTCACTGAAAATTGCATCAAGTGCAAATACATGGACTGCGTCGAGGTGTGCCCGGTCGATTGTTTCTACGAGGGCGAGAACATGCTCGTCATCCATCCCGACGAGTGCATCGATTGCGGCGTCTGCGAGCCGGAATGCCCCGCCGAGGCGATCAAGCCGGATGCGGAGCCGGGGCTCGAGCAATGGCTGAAGCTCAATGCCGACATGGCGAAGAGCTGGCCCAACATCACCATCAAGAAGGATCCGCCGGCCGACGCCAAGGAATTCGACGGCGTCGCGGGCAAGTTCGAGACGTATTTCTCGACCAATCCGGGCGAGGGCGACTGAAGCCGGACGAGGCGGAGGCCCGCCTGCCGGGCCGCTTGCTGCCCATCTTCCTTCACGGTCACGGCCCTGCCTGCAGCGGAAACGGGAACTAGTTCCCTCACGATGCGTTAGCTTCCAAAGCGCGGCCATAAACGGGCCTGCTTAACGCTGTCCTTTGAAATATTTTTGCTTTTTCGGCCGGACTGTGATAGGGTCCGCAAATGCCGTCGCTTGCGCTCAAGCCGTGCACCGTCCTTGCAGACCGGCGGTTCACATCATTGAAGCAAAGATTCGCGTCCTTTGACTTAAGGGAGCGCTGCTGCCTTGGTCAAGGGTATGAGCGTATTTAGCCGCTGGCTTAAATCAGGGAGACGAGCGGAATAGTCAAGTTCCGTGACGCTCAATCTCGATCCTCGTTCCCCTGGGTCCCTGCCCAGTGGAACCAAAGCCCCTCGCTGCCAAGCGAGGACCATGCAAGGAGGCCTCTCTCGCATGACAACCGCCAAGAAGTCCGCCCAGCGCCTTGGGTTCAAGTCCGGTGAAGCGATTGTGTATCCCGCTCACGGTGTCGGCCGCATCACGGCCATCGAAGAGCAGGAAATTGCAGGCTTCAAGCTGGAGCTCTACGTGGTCTCCTTCGACAAGGACAAGATGGTCCTTCGCGTTCCGACCGGTAAGGCTTCCAGCGTGGGCATGCGCAAGCTTGCCGAACCGGCCCTGGTGCAGAAGGCTCTGGACGTGCTGACGGGTCGTGCCCGCGTGAAGCGCACCATGTGGTCGCGCCGCGCCCAGGAATACGAGGCGAAGATCAATTCAGGCGACCTGATCTCCGTTACGGAAGTCGTGCGTGACCTTTACCGCTCCGAGGCTCAGCCCGAGCAGTCCTACAGCGAGCGTCAGCTCTATGAATCCGCCCTTGACCGGGTGGTTCGCGAAATCGCCGCCGTCAACAAGATCACGGACACCGAAGCCCTCAAGCTCATCGAGCAGAGCCTTGCCAAGTCCCCGCGCCGCGTGAAGGGCGCCGAGGCCGAAGCCGAGGGTGACGACCTTCAGGAAGAAGCCGCCTGATTCGAAGGCGCCTTTTCATCCTGCAAAAAGCCCGGCGCCAAGCCGGGCTTTTTTCTTGGCTGAAGCCTTGTTTTCCAAGGTTTGGAATCTATTTTGCAAAACTTGGCTGTGAGAAGTGAACTTTTCGCGGCCTCGCTCGTTGTGTCTCTGCCAAGGGAGAGCACACAATGGGAGAAATCTCAGGGGTTCGCCGCCGGTTCGTCCGCGCTGCCATGAATGCACCTTTTCTCGAACGGGAAGAGGAGCATCTTCTTGCCGTGCGCTGGAAGGAGAACCGTGATGAAGCGGCGCTTCATCAACTGACCGCTGCCCACATGCGCCTCGTGATCGCGCTGGCAGCCCGTTTCCGCCACTACGGCCTTCCGATGGCCGATCTCGTTCAGGAGGGCCATGTCGGTCTTCTCGAAGCCGCCGCGCGTTTCGAGCCCGAGCGCGAAGTCCGCTTTTCGACCTATGCGACCTGGTGGATCCGCGCGTCCGTGCAAGATTACATCCTTCGCAATTGGTCAATCGTTCGCGGCGGAACGAGTTCCGCCCAAAAAGCACTTTTCTTCAACCTGCGCCGCCTGCGGGCCCGCCTGACGCGCGGTGGCGAGGAGCGCATTTCTTCCGACGTGCATGCGAAGATCGCCGAGGCGATCGGTGTGTCCAAGGCCGACGTCGCTCTCATGGACGCCCGGCTCTCCGCGCCCGACACATCCCTCAATGCGCCCGTCCTGGATGCCGATGCGGGCAATTCCGCGGAACGCGTCGAATTCCTGGTCGACAACAGCCCGTTGCCGGATGAGAGCGTCACCGACGTGATCGACACCGAACGCCGCGTGCGCTGGCTGCAGCAGGCCCTGGAAGTGCTCAACGAGCGCGAATTGCGGATCCTGCGCGCCCGCCGCCTCGACGACGAGCAGGTGACCTTGGAATTCCTGGGAGACAGGCTCGGAATCTCGAAGGAGCGCGTGCGCCAGATCGAGAACCGGGCGCTCGAAAAGCTCAAGCGCGCCCTGGTGGAAAAATATCCCCAGGCCTCGGGCGCTTTCGTTTAGGCGCCTGACAGGTCGAGCATCCCCATCGGCGAAGCGAGCAACCGCTTCGCCGATTTCTTTTTTGCAACGTACGCAGGATTACTCGACGACGATCTTGTAACGCTCGCCCACCTTGAGGGCATCGCTCCTGTTGAGCCCGTTGAGCAACAGGAACTTGTCGAGCGCCCGGTCGACGGGCATCCGGGCTGCAAGGGTCTGGACCGTGTCGCCCCGCTGGGCGGTGACGACCTGCAGCTTCAGAGGCCTGATCCGACGGGCTTCGTCGGGCTGAACCTGCCGGACGCTGTTGAGGGTCTGCTGGAAGATGCCTTCCAGGTCTCCCCGGTTGCCGCGGGTCGCCATGATGAGCCGGAAGGTGGTGTTGCCGATCCGGATAGCCGAAAGGCGGAAGGTCCATTCCTTGCCGTTGGACACGGCCGTGACGATGGGCAGGCCGTTCACCATGCCGGTCGTCAGGGTGCCGGGCTCGATCGTATCCGTCCAGGTGGAGCGCAGCACATCCTCCAGGCTCTGTCCGATGGGCGTATCGGCGGCATCGAACAGGAGGCGGCGTTCTCCGTCACCCGAGGAGCCCAGCACTGCCTGGGAGGTATTCTCCAGCGTGAAGCCCTCCGGAGCCTCGAAGGCGACGCCGAGCCTCGAATGGATGAACCGGCGGCCCTTCACGACGCCGTCGGCCGGATCGTCCCCATAGGAGAGGCCGTCGAGAGCCGTCAGATAGGCGAGGCGCCCCGTTTCGCCCGTTCCCTGCATGCCCGTGCGGCGCGCCGCCTGGAGCGAGCGCGCCACCCGGTCGTCCGTGCGCGGGTGGGAGGCGTTTCGCTCGGCCGTGGAGGAATCCGAACTGGCGCTCGAGCGCCCGAGAGCCGTCAGGAAGCGCGAAGCCCCATAAGGATCGAAGCCGGCCCGGGCCAGGACCTTGACGCCCGTCTGGTCCGCTTCGAGCTCCTGTGCGCGCGAGAAGCTGGCAAGGGCCGAACGGGCCTGGTTCTGAGCCATGGCAGCCTCTTCGGCATCGTTCAGCACGTTCTCGGCCACGCGTTCGATCAGGTCCGACCGGGCCTGCAGCTCGCTGCGCTGGGACGCGTGGCGCAGGGTGACGTGCGCGATCTCGTGCGAGAGCACGGCCGCGACCTCGGAGGTATCATTGGCGAGAGCCAGAAGTCCGCGCGTGACGTAAAGGCGTCCGTTCGGCAGGGCGAAGGCATTGACCACGGGCGAATTGAGGATCGTCACCTGGAAGGCCTCGTCGGGCCTGTCGGTAGCCATCACGAGACGGTTCGTCACGTCGGTCAGCATCTGCTGGAGCTGCGGAGCCCTGCCTTCGCCGCCGAACGCCCTCACGAGCCGGAGATGGTCCCGGTCGCGGTCCGGGCCGATGACGCGTGGCGCATTGGCCGGCAGCGAGACGTCGCTGCCGAAGCCCGAGCAGCCGGCAAGAAGGACTGCAAGCATCACGCTGCCGAGGATCGGAAGGCTACCTTTTCGACGTGTTGTGCTCATGCTCGTTCATCGTGGCAGGCGGCCGCCTTCAAGGCGTTCGATCATGTCCGGGATGAGAATGGAGAACGATGTCCCTTGCCAAGGCTGCAAAACGCCTCGGGCCCTGATCCATCGACCCTTGAGCGCCTCGGCGCCCATGCCGCGGTCGGACATCTGTCTCCAGGTTTTCCTAGGAATGATGATCGTGAAGTCTTCTGCCCATTGCCCCCCGAAGTTCAAATAGGTCCGCTGCTTGCGCTCGCCGATGCTTCTGACGCGACCCTCGACCAGGATGAAGCTGCCGATTCGGTCCCGCAGACGCTCGGGTTGATTGACGTCCATCGGCTTATAACGGTCATCGGCCCAAAGACCAAGGCGTCGTTCGCGGGCGGTGGCCTCGAGGGCGAGCAATTCAGGTTGGCAGAAGGTATCGTCCAGGCCGGCATCCGTGATCGCAAGGCCCGCTTCCACCAGGCTGTGGCTCCAATCGAGGGAGGGCATCGCACCGCCGGATCGGATCCGGACGGATTTCCGGCCCCAGCGGTCGGAGCGTTCCCCGGCTTGGACGAGGTTGGGCTCGCCCGCGCGCTCCCGGAGCCAAGCCAGGGCCTGATCGCGATAAGGCGGCGCATCCGGAAGCCGGACTCCGGCAAGCAGGGCCGGACCAAGGGATGCCAGAACGAGATCGCCTTCCGGGGAAAGATCTTGCAGGCGGTCCGGCCGAGCCTCGGCCGAGCAGACCGCGCCCGCCCCCTCGCCCGGCGCAGACCGCGCCAGTCCGCCGAGAGAGGCGAACGCGAGGCCGGCCCCGAGGCCGATGGTCAGCGATGTCCGCAGGGCTGATCCCGTCATGGGACGGGATCATACCCATTCAGAGCGAAACGGCTACGCTTGTTCTACCACCGGATGACCACGACCCTCTGGCGTCCGTTGCCGAGCTCCACCGCCTCCGTGCCTTCCGCCTTGCGGTTCTGCGACTTCGCATCCTCGATGATTTCGATTTCGGCCACGTGAGCCGCAAAGGCCTCATCCACCTCGGCGACACAGAGGAGGGTGTCGGGGGGGAGATTCTCGACCTGTTTCAGGAAATCTCGAAGCGTCTGCGCCATGATATGCCTCCGGTTCCTTCTCAACCGGGTCGGGCCAAGCTCGGTTCCTTGGGGCCTCACGGACGTGGTCGCGATGAGCTCTCCCCTGACGGGGCTTGCAGGCGTAGAATGATGATGCCGGTCGCGCAGCAACAGGAGGTGAGCCATGAATGGGCATCGCACTCTCGCCTGGTTCGCGTGCAGCGTCATCTCGACATTCGGCTTCATCGCCCCGGTATCCGCCCAGCATCAGGGCATGGCGGGCTCCATGAGCGACGAGGACATCATCAAGAGCGCCATGGCGGCGGCACCGCCCGCAGTCGCCAAGGACGCGACCATCGTGGATGTTTCGCCGGACGGAACAGCCCGGGTCGTCCGCAAGGGAACGAACGGCTTCACCTGTCTGGCGGACAATCCGAACACGCCTGGGCCTGATCCCATGTGCGGCGACCAGAACGCCATGGAATGGGCTCAGGCCTGGCTCGAGAAGAAGGAGCCGCCGCACGACAAGGTCGGCTTCCTGTACATGCTCTCCGGCGGCACGGATGCCAGCAACACCGATCCCTATGCCCAGAAGCCCGATCCCAACAACAACTGGATCGAGACCGGGCCTCACGTGATGGTGGTCGGGGCCAAGGGCATGATGGCGGGCTATCCCCGCACCCCGAAGCCCGACACCACGCAGCCCTACGTGATGTGGCCGGATACGCCCTACGAGCACCTGATGCTCCCGGTTCGGGCGCCGGAACCCGTGACCCGGTAGCCCCTCGCCCGGGCCGCCGTGCCCCTGACCGGCGACACGACGGCCCCGGTTCGCCGAAATTTCCTCGATGCTCGTTGCGAATGAAGGGCCACATCCCCCTGGAATGACCCTGCCGACCATGCTAAATCCCCGTCCTTACGCGGTCCCGTAGCTCAGCAGGACAGAGCAGCGGTTTCCTAAACCGAAGGTCGGAAGTTCGAGTCTTCCCGGGATCGCCAACCTTTTCGAAGCACCAGATCAACCGCGGTACTGTTCGTCGGTGACGTGCTCCAGCCAGTCGACGGGCGAGCCGTTGAGCTTCTCCTGGATGGCGATGTGGCTCATGGCCGTGGTCGGCGATGCGCCGTGCCAGTGCTTCTCGCCAGGTTCGAACCAGACCACGTCGCCGGGCCGGATCTCCTCGATCGGGCCGCCCTCGCGCTGGACGAGGCCGAGGCCCGTCATCACGATCAGGGTTTGACCGAGAGGGTGCGT
The DNA here is from genome assembly GCF_003347665.1 of Microvirga calopogonii. Classification (GTDB taxonomy): domain Bacteria; phylum Pseudomonadota; class Alphaproteobacteria; order Rhizobiales; family Beijerinckiaceae; genus Microvirga; species Microvirga calopogonii. The sequence goes on along the minus strand of NZ_QDGA01000002.1, from coordinate 103,866 downwards.
GTGCCACGCCGTGCGGGCGCCGGGCTCGAAGGTCACGAGGGTTCCGACCACGCGGGCCGGGTCAGGCGGGCTGAACAGCGGGTCGATGCGAACCGTTCCCGTAAAGTACTCCGCCGGTCCTTTGCCGGAGGCTTGAGAACCAGCTCTCTTGATGTCCATGGTTTCATCCTTGAAGGGCAGATCGTCGGGCCCGGAGAGCCGCGCCCGACGTTGCGCCGGGCTCAGGCTTTCACGAAGGCGAGCAGGTCCGGATTGATGACTTCGGCATGGGTCGTAAGCATCCCATGCGGGTAGCCCTTGTAGACCTTGAGCGTGCCGTTCTTCAGCAGCTTGATCGACTTCAACGCGGCGTCTGCAATCGGCACGATCTGATCGTCGTCGCCGTGCATGACGAGCGTCGGCACCGAGATCGCTTTGAGATCTTCCGTCTGGTCCGTCTCGGAGAAGGCCTTGATGCCTTCGTAATGCGCCTTGGCCGAGCCGATCATGCCCTGGCGCCACCAGTTCTGGATCACGCCGGGAGAGACCTTGGCTCCATCGCGGTTGAAGCCGTAGAACGGGCCTGATGCCACATCGAGGTAGAGCTGTGCCCGGTTATCGGCGACCCCTTTGCGGAAACCGTCGAACACCTCGATCGGTAGGCCTTCCGGGTTGTTCTCGGTCTTGAGCATGAGCGGCGGAACCGCGCTCACCAGCACCGCCTTGGCGACGCGGCCCGCCGGCTCGCCGTGCTTTGCCACATAGCGGGCGACCTCGCCGCCGCCGGTCGAGTGGCCGATATGGACGGCGTTCTTCAGGTCGAGCGCTTCGACCACCGCGAAGGCGTCGGCGGCGTAGTGGTCCATGTCGTGGCCTTCGGAGACCTGCGCCGAGCGTCCGTGTCCGCGCCGGTCGTGGGCCACGACGCGGTACCCGTGCTGCAGGAAGAACAGCATCTGCGCGTCCCAGTCATCGGCGGAGAGGGGCCAGCCGTGGTGGAACATGATTGGCTGGGCATTCTTCGGGCCCCAGTCCTTGTAGAAGATCTCGGTGCCGTCCTTGGTGGTGATCGTCGCCATGGCAGTCGTTCCTTTCGCTTGGGTGGGAGGTGTCGCCGCTTCCGGGGAATCCGGAAGAGCAAGGGAGGCCGTGAGGGCCGCCGCCGCCGCCAGGGTGTCGCGGCGGGTCAGGGAGACGGGAGAAGCGGGTGACGCAGGCATCGCGATTTCTCCTTTCAGGCTGCGGTCGGCTTTCCACCAGGCCTGTCGACCGCGAGGAAGTGTTGGACCAGCGGTGCATCCGGCCCCTGGTGGAATCGACGGGCCTCGGCCTGAATGTCGGCGTCGGACTTGGAGACGCGCCTGTGCTGGCGCATGTGCTCGGCCCAGGACTCGACGAAGAACCATTCGACGATGTGCTCCGGATCGGCCGCGTTCTCCGAGATGCCCCAGGCATAGGCCCCATCCCGGCGCCGTTCCTCCGAGAGCCGGTGCAAGGCCGTGAGAAAGGCGGGGCGGTCGTCTTGCCGGACCCGATAGGTGATCATGATCAGAACGGGCCCACGGTCGTGTGCCACGGGCTCGGCCATGGCAGGCTCGGGCCAGTGCAGTGAGGGTGTGAGGTCTCCTTCCCCGGAGGGCAGCGGCGCCCGATGGGCCAGGATCCCACTCAGGACCAGAACGGCTCCGGCGACGAGAAGAGTGGTGTCGGTGCCGATCTCCTGGGCCACGAAGCCCCAGCCCAGGCTTCCAGCCGCCATGGCGCCGTTGAAGACAGTGAGATAGATCGCCAGTCCCCGGCCCCGGATCCAGTTCGGCAGGATGGCCTGCATCGTCCCGTTGAGGGTGGTCAGCATCGTGATCCACGCGATCCCGAGCACGAATGTCGCGATCAGGCCCACGGCTTCGAAATCCGTCAGCGCGAGAAGGATGGTCGCTCCAGCGGTGATCAGGGTCGCGGCCAGCACCAGACCATCCTGACCGAGACGGACACGGGCGCGAGGCATGACCAGAGCGCCGCAGATCGCACCGGCCCCGACGCTGCCGAGCATGAGACCGTAGAAGCCCGGACCGCCGCCGATTTCCTGGCGAGCCACGAGAGGCAGGAGGGCCCAGACCGCGCTGGCGGAGCCGAAGAACAGGACCGTGCGCCAGAGGATGCGATGAAGGCTGCGACTGGCGCGGGCGTAGCGGATACCGGCCCGCAGGGCTCCCCCGAAATGCTCCCGCAAGCCATCCTCGGCGCCGGCGTCGCGCTTCCACCACAGGAGGGCAGCGCTGACGATCACGTAGGTCAGGACATCGATTCCATAGACCGCGGCCGCGCCGAGGCCCGCCAGGATGAAACCGCCGAGAGCCGGACCGATGGAACGGGCGATGTTGATACCGAGAGAGTTGAGCGCCACCGCGCCCTTGATGTCGGCCTTGGGCACGAGCTCAGGTGTGATCGCCTGCCAGGCCGGGGTCGCCAGCGCAGCTCCCGTTCCCCCCAGGAACGTGAGCAGGATCAGGCCCTCCACCGTCACGTTGCCCGTCCAGGCCAGGAAGGCAAGGGAGGAGCTGACGAGCCCGAGGCCGATCTGGATCATGATCAGGAAGCGGCGGCGGTCGAGGATGTCGGACAGGACGCCGGCCGGGATCGCGAAGAGAAAGACCGGAAGGGTCCCGGCGGCCTGGATCATCGCCACCGCCGCAGGCGAGGCCGAGAGGTCCGTGACGAGCCAGGATGACGACACATCGCGCATGAAGGTGCCGATATTGCCGAGCACGGTGGCCGCCCAGATGACCGCGAACAGGCGATGATGCAGCGGCGCGAAGGTGCTGGGCGGGGCGGCGCCCTTTGCCATGCTGGTGTGGGCCTCGGTCATCGGTGCGGCCTCGCGTTATTGACGAACAGCGCTCCGACGGCCAATCCGCCGACGATGGCGACGTGCTCGAAGAAGGTCGCGGTCTGACGTCCGCGATCCGGTCCATCGAAGACCCAGAACGGATGTGCCAGGAGCGTGGCGATGGCCGTGAACACGGCCAGAACGCCGGCGCCCAACCAGCAGAAGCGGCGGGTCAGGAATAGGATGGAACCACCAAGTTGCGTCACGATGACGGCTGCGGCAACGAGAGGGGCAGGTTGCAGCCCTAGACCCGCGACCTCGTTGGTCGCGCCGCCGAAATCCAGGAGCTTCACGATTCCGCTGATCAGGAACGGCGAGGCCAGCGCCACCCGGGCGATGTAATCCAGTGCCGGGACTGCAAGGATGCGGGCGATCGGGCGTGGCACGGCGATGTCATGCATGGTGCATCTTCCTCAAAAGGCCCAGCAGGAGCAGCCGAGAGCGCCCCAGAATGAACGGGAGTCGGAGGCCGGGACATTGCTGGCCCAGGCTCCGGCATGGGCGTGGCCGTGAACGCCGCAGCTGCTCGCGCAGCCGCAGGCTGCCGCCGCGAAGGCGTACTTCATCTCGGCATTCTCAGCCCTCTGCTGGTAGCCGCCGAAGCGCCCCACGGGCGACCAGTCCGGCATGGGTGGCGGCAGGGGCGGCGCCAGATCCTTGAACTCGGCGTCTCCATGGACAGGCTTGCCGCCGAGCAGCGTCAGCACCGAGGTGATGTCCTGGATACCATCCTCCGGCACGGAGAAGTAGTCGTCCGACAGGACTGCCAGGTCGGCGAGCTGCCCCTCCTTGATCTGGCCTTTCTTGCCGATCTCCGTCGAGAACCAGGTGTTGGCCTCGGTCCACAGCCGCAGGGCGGTCTCGCGGTCGAGCCGGTTTGCGGCCGGATAGAGGGTGAGGCCTCCCAGGGTCTTTCCGGTCACGAGCCAGGATAGCGAGACCCAGGGGTTGTAGGAGGCGACGCGGGTCGCGTCGGTTCCGGCTCCCACCGGAACGCCTGCTTCCATCATGCGCCGGATCGGCGGCGTGCGTTGGGCGGCCTTGCTGCCGTAGCGCGCGACGAAGTCCTCGCCCTGGAATGCCATGCGGTGCTGGACCGCGATGCCGCCGCCGAGTGCCGCGATGCGGTCGATGTTGCGATCGTCGATGGTCTCCGCATGGTCGATGAACCAGTTCAGCCCTTGCAGGGGCACATCGCGGTTCACCTTCTCGAAGACGTCGAGGGCGCGCGTGATGGTCTCGTTGTAGGTGGCATGCAGCCGCCACGGCCAGCGATTCTCGGCGAGCAGCCTCACGACCGGCTCGAGGTCCGCTTCCATGGAGGGCGGCATGTCGGGGCGCTCGACCTTGAAGTCTTCGAAATCCGCCGCCGTGTAGACCAGCATCTCGCCGGCGCCGTTGTGGCGGTAGAGGTCGTCGCCCTGACCGGGCTTCACCTGTGACGCCCACGTGTCGAAGTCCTTCAGCTCTTCCTTCGGCTTCTGGGTGAAGAGGTTGTAGGCGAGACGCACCGTGAGCTGACCCTCCCGGTGCAGGTCCTCGATGATGGCGTAATCGTCCGGGTAATTCTGGAATCCGCCGCCCGCATCGATGACGCCGGTGACGCCGAGGCGGTTCACCTCACGCATGAAGTGGCGCGTCGAGTTCTTCTGGTATTCCGGCGGAAGCTTCGGTCCCTTGGCCAATGTCGCGTAGAGGATCGTCGCATTGGGTTTGGCGATGAGCGCGCCGGTGGGATTGCCCTGGGCGTCGCGCTGGATCTCGCCACCGGGTGGGTTCGGCGTGTCCTTGGTGTAGCCGACAGCGCGCAGAGCTGCCGCATTCAGAAGCGCGCGATCATAAAGATGCAGGATGAAGACAGGAGTATCCGGCGACACCGCGTTGATCTCGTCGAGGGTGGGCAGGCGCTTCTCGGCGAACTGGTGCTCGGTGAAGCCGCCGACCACGCGGACCCATTGCGGGGCCGGCGTGCGGTCCACCTGTTCCTTGAGCATGCGCATGGCGTCGGCCAGGGAGCGAACGCCGTCCCAGCGCAGCTCCATGTTGTAGTTGAGCCCGCCGCGGATGATGTGCATGTGGCTGTCGATCAGGCCCGGGATGACGCGCCGGCCCTTGAGGTCGATTCGCCGGGCGGACGGTCCGGCCAGAGGCATCACGTCCTGCTCGCTTCCGACGGCCATGAAGCGGCCGTCGCGGATGGCGGCAGCCGTCGCTTCCGGCTTCTGTCGGTCGAGCGTGGTGATCTTGCCGTTGAACAGGATCAGGTCGGCTTTCATGGATGGGGCTCCCATCGAGGATCGGGTTGTGTCTGTCGCATCGGCCGGCATGTGTGACCCGTGAAGGGCGAAGCCCGCTGCGGCGCCGAGAAAGATGCGGCGCGTGGTCATGACGCTTTATCGCGTGCCTCGGCCGTCTGCTCGGAGCGCCGTGCGCCTTGCGGCAGGTGACCGAAGACGTGCGGACGCACCTGATACAGCCAGGACTGTGTCGGAGTTTCTTTCTGCCAGATGCTTTTGAGCAGCGGCGGGATCTGCTCGCCGGCCAGGATGCCGAACAGCCCGACCAGGGCAACCACGGGCGGTGCCGGCGAGCGCACGTTCAGCATGCTGTAGATGATGCCGACCAGGAGACCGGCTCCGAGCGACATGAGATAGACTTTCATCAAAGCCTCCCTGGCGAATGCATCAGGAGGGGCGGCGCATCGATGACGACGCGCCACCACCTTGTGTGCAGGGCGGTTCCAGGTCGGGCAGGATTGCGGTGCCTGCCCTGACCCACGCTATTCGGCAGCGACTGCGGCAGATGCCTTGTGGTCACCTTCGCTCGCGCCGAACATCGTCTTGGCGTAGATGATGCCGAGCCCGTAGGCGCCGCCGTACTTCTTGGCGATGCCCGTAGTCATGTCGTAGGTCTCGGCGCGGGCCCAGTCGCGCTGAAGTTCGAGCAGGTACTGCAAGGACGTCATGGGCCTGACGCCGGCCTGGACCATCCGCTCCATGGCCCGCTCATGAGCCTCCTCCGAGACATCGCCGCAGGCATCGGCAATCACGTAGACCTCGAAGCCCTGATCGAGCGCTGAAAGGGCCGGGCCGACGATGCAGACCGAGGTCCACAAACCCGACAGCACGATACGGTTTTTGCCGATCTCATTGATGCGCTCGATCACGGCCGCATCTTCCCACGTGTTCATCGACGTGCGGTCAAGAAGCGCCTGGCCCGGGAAGGCATCGGTGATCTCGGAGAACATCGGCCCCGAGAAGCTCTTCTCGGCCACCGTCGTCAGGATGGTCGAGACACCGAAACCTGACGCCGCATGGGCCACGAGGGCAGCGTTGTTGCGCAACATGACAGCGTCGATCGACTTGGTGGCGAACGACATCTGCGACTGGAAGTCGATCATGATGAGGGTGTGGTCCTTCGGCGTGACGAGCTGGACCCCGGGGGTGGGCGTGGCCTTGGTGGTCATGGTCTTCTCCTAGGTTGAGCAGGGCCTGCGGCATCACGGGATGCGCTGGGACGATTCTTCGGGCGCCGAGCACTCTTACGCCGTGCCGACGGATACGCGGGTCGCCCGATACGATGTTTGTTCTTGCCCGACTGGGGTTACGGTTTAATGTCTTCGGGGGCTGCGTTTCCCGGGCTCTCCGGAATGACCGATGGCCGACTGGATGCACGAGAGGAGCTCTTCCGCCTCCAAAGGCTTCGCGAGGTAGATCTTGACGCCTGCCCCCAGAGCCTGTGCGCGGACGCGGTCGTCGGGATAGGCCGTCATGAGGATGGTCGGGATCGGAAAACCCAACCCGACGAGTTCGCGATGAAGTTCAAACCCGCCCATTGCTGGCATCCGCACGTCTGCAATCAGGCAATCCATCTTGTGCAGATTCTCCGAATTCAGGAGCGCCGCCGCTGAAGCGAACCCCGTAGCCGCAAACCCCAATGCCTTCACCAGATCGACGATAGCCTCGCGGGCGGATTCGTCGTCATCCACGATCGCGATCAGCAAGTCGTCCGTCATTCGGAAACCTTCCGAAATCCCGACGACCTTGAGCCGGGATGGCGGCGCGGCAGTTCCAACGCCGTCGTGACTATCGCAACGGAAGGTAAGCGGGTTCAATTGACCTGTGGTGGCGGGTGTCTACGCCTTTGTGGTAACCGCAGCCAGGCTATCGGCGATCCTGACGAGTTCGGGCAGGGAGGCGGCATTCATCTTGCGCATCACCTGAGCCCGATGGACCTTCACGGTCATCTCGCTCAATCCCAATGCAGCCGCGATCTGCTTGTTCATGAGGCCCGAGACGACGAGAGCCATCGTCTCCTGCTCCCGCGGCGTCAGCGAGGCGTATCTCTCGAACAGAGCCGTGCGTTCCGCCTCGCCGGCCCGGCGGCGGCGGTCGAGCGCGATGCCGGCATGGACCGCATCGAGGAGATCCTGGTCCCGGAACGGCTTGGTGAGAAATTCGATTGCCCCTGCCTTCATGGCAGCCACCGACATCGGAATGTCGCCATGTCCGGTGATGAACACGATCGGGAGCCGACTGCCGGTCGAGGCCTGCAATCGCTGGAACTCGAGCCCGCTGGTGCCGGGAAGTCTTACGTCGAGCACAAGGCAGGCGGGGAGATCGATCAGGGGACCGTCGAGGAAGGCCGCGACAGAGTCGTAGGAGCGCACCTCGTGACCGACCGAACGAAGCAAGTCCTCGATTGCCTCGCGGACATAGAAGTCGTCATCGACGACGAAGACCACCGATCCGTCTCTGCTCATCGATCCGATCCTGAAAGGGGCGGGTTGCTGGGCAAGGTGAGGTGGAAGACAGCGCCGTACGGGACGTTGTCGCTCATCCACAATCGGCCGCCATGATCCTCGATGATCGATCGGCTGAACATCAGCCCCATTCCCATTCCTTCCGGCTTCGTGCTGAAGAACGGATCGAAAATCCGGTGACGGACGATGGAATCGATGCCCGGGCCCGTGTCCTCGACCGTCACCAGGACCTCTCCTTCCAGCGAGCGCGACGTGACTCGGACGATCCGGGAGCGGTCGGTGACGGTACTCAAGGCATCGACGGCGTTCGCGACCAGGTTCGAGACGACCTGTTCCATCTGCATCGGATTGGCGGTGACCGGAAGTGCTCCCACCTCCAGGTCCGCCTCGATCGAAACCCGCCCCAGGTGTGTCTCCTCCTCGATCCGGCGCAGGACCCTCACGATGAGGCGGTTCATGTCGACTGGCACGCGCTCGCGAGAGTCCTTCTTGAAGAGGTTCCTGATGCCGTCGACCACATCGCGGGCACGGTGACCGTCACGTACCACGCGCTCGAGAGCGGATCGCGCCTCTCCGACGCGCGGGATGTCGTTGTCGAGCCATCTCAGGCCGGCACTGGCATTGGTGATCATGCTGGCCAGCGGCTGATTGATCTCATGGGCGATCGACGCCGACAGGGCTTCCATGGCCGTCAGCCGACTTTCCCTCGCGAGGCGCTCGGACCGGACCGAGCGGGCGAGCCGGATCTGCAAGGTCGTCGTCTCGGACAGGAGAACGAACAGAACCAGGCTGGCGGATGCAAGGCCGAAGACCCGTCCGGCCCACCAACCAGTGCTCAGACGTGTGCCGCCGCCCAGATACGAGATCAGGATGATCTCGATCAGCAGCGTACCAAGCACCACCATCAGCCAGAGGTCGAGCGTTGAACGAAGCCGGGCCCAGAGTGCAGCGAGGCTGGCCAGATAGAGGACCGCTGACGCGACCGGGATGTAGTGCCAGAACGGGGCAACCTGCCTCGCATCGAGCATGAAAGCCGGAAGGTCCTCCGCACGGAGAGCCACGGCGAGGACCAGGGTCAGCGCCACGCCGGCGACCAGGGCGGCCCGGCCCATGATGACCCTGCCGAGTGAGCCGCGGATACGATCCCGAGGCTTCCGGTCCTTCGTGAGGGCATAGGCGAGGATACAGACGGCGAAGCCGAGACGCCGGCCGGCGGCGATCACGGCCGTGACCTGCATGTCCGCGCCCAACCCAAGAGGGGTGAACACTCCGGGAAAGGTGAGAGCCCACGGGATGACGAGCAGGCCGGAGAACAGATAGCCGGTGCCCAAGAGAAGCACGGCCCGTGAGCGGTCGACCGAGAACAGCGCAAAGAGAAAGGCCGCCGTGAGCAGCTCGATGAGAAAAGCCGCGGCTGCGTAGCCCGGGATCAGGATCTCGGTTCCTGGGAGGCCGACATGGGCAAAGGGAGCGACGAGAAGCATCGCGGCGATCAGGGCCGCCACAATCCCCACGGCCAGTCGCCGCTGCCGGCGGTTGGGGATTGCGGTCGACAGCAGGAACGGGTGTCTTTCCTGCGCTTCTGTCATGGATGCATCGCGATTTTCATCGTCGCGAGTTGATACGGGATTCGCCGATCGGATGGAAGGATTGGTGGGACGCACAATGAGTGCTACGAACCGACCTTCGAAGCGGGTGCGGACATGCGGAGGGGCTTTCCCGCACGATCTGCTCCCTCAATGGGTGCATTCTTGAATTCCGTGCTGCCCGCGTCACCGAGCTGATCGTTATAGAAATACGTTCGCCGGACTCGTGCAGCATGAGCGGCGCCAGCCGATCGGGCGAATTGTGGAATCCGGATCGCCGGTTCGTCAGCCCATGCCGTCCTTCATCGCGCCACCCGCGCAAAGGCCGCTTTGGCGTCGTCGAAATCGGGGGCGTCGATGTGGCGGTAGCGGGCCTGGACGAGGCCGAAGAGACCGAAGGCGAAGAGGCCCAGGGCCGTGAGTGCCAGGAGCACCCAGCCGTAGGGCTGCCGTTGCAGGGCCTGGAGCGCGCCGCCGAGGCCGTGCACGTCCGAGGACGAGGCGTGGAGGGCCGCCAGGATCAGGAAGCCGCCGATCATCAGGAACACGACGCCGCGGGCGGCAAAGCCCATGCGGCCGAGAGTGACGAACCAGTCACGCTTGTCGCTAGGCAGCGAGAGGCGCTCCGCCACTTTCCCCCGCCAGGCTTTCCAGATGAAGGCGAGGCCTGCCCCCGCCACCGAAAGGCCGACCAGGCCGACCAGCCATTGGCCGAAGGGCTGGCTCATGAGCCAGGCCGTCCAGTCCTGGGCCGCCTTGTCTTCGCCGCCTCCCGAGCCCCGTCCGAGGGCGAGATTCAGGGCCGAGACGGCTAGTCCCGCATAGATGATCCCGCTGATCAGATGGGCTCCCCTGATGCCCCAGCCTTTCGCATCGGAGCCGCGATGGTCGGCATCGGTGAGCGCCTCCAGCACCCGCCAGGCGCAGAAACCGAAGAGGCCCAGGGCGATCAGGATCAGCCAGAGCTTGCCGAACGGTTGCGTGAGCAGCGCCTGCAGGGCGCTGCGGCTGCCTCCCGTCTGACCGCCCGAACCGATGGCGGCAAGGAGAGCCAGGCCCCCGACGAGACCATAGACCACCCCTCGCGCTCCATAGCCGAAACGGGCCAGGGCCTCGACGGGGTTGGGACTGATCCTGGGCATGACGGGCGGCTCCACTGTGTTGGGAATGAACCGCCAAGCCTTCATAGATGTTCCTTAAGCCGGATCATCCGGTACGGGCCTGCTCTGCTGGCGCCAGATCGTCAGGAGGGCGGCCATGAGGACCGGGCCGAGGAAGAGGCCGATCAGGCCGAAGGTTTCGAGCCCGCCGAGAATGCCGAACAGGGTCCATAAGAAGGGAATGTGCGCTGCCCCGCCGATCAGGGCCGGTTGGATGAGATTGTCTCCGATCAGCATGACGACCGCGCCCCATCCCACGACGCCCGCGGCAGCGAGAACGGATCCGCCGCCGAGAACCAGCACGATTGCGGCGGTCACGAAGGCAAACCACGCACCCATCGGCAGCATGGCGAAGGCGGCGGTCAGAAACGCGAACAGGACGGCATGCGGCACGCCCGCGACCACGAAGCCGATGCCGATCAGGGCGGCTTCGCCCACGGCGACGAGGATCGTCCCGTTCACCGTCCCGCGCACGGCCGACGCCATGGTTTCCGCCAGCCGCTCGCCCGGCGCACCGAACCAGCGATCGATGGCGGCGAGCACGTGCTGGCCGATCTCCCGGCCGTGACGCAGAAGCATGAACAGGACCAGGAATGTCAGGAAGGTATGCAGAAGACGCGTCAGCAGCGCGCCGCCGAGGGTTTTCGACCACTCGGTCAGAGTTTCGCTGTCGATGCCGCTCAGGAGCTGCCCGGCGGATTCAGGATGTCCTAGATGGGCCTGCCACCAGGTGTCCAAATGCTGCCCGAAGAGCGGCAGGCGATGGATCCAGTCCGGCACCGGCATGCCGTTCTGCTGCAGCCGCGCGAGCCATTCCATGACGAACTGGCTTTCGCGGCCGACCTCGGTCAGCACGAGGGCGATCGGCACGAGGAGGAGAACGGCGAGGCCGATCGTCATCAACAGGGGAGCGGCGAGGCGCGAGCCTCCCAGGCGGGCCTGGAACCTGCGGTAGAGAGGCCAGACGCTGATGGCGATAATCGCCGCCCAGCCGATGGCGGTGAGATAGGAGCCGATCATCCAGAGAGCGAGCCCGATGAGCGCCGCCGCGCCGATGAAGCGCGTGGCCCGCCGGGCGCGGGCATCGGGAGCGTCGCCGTCGAACGGCTGGGAAAATGGAGCCGCGGCTTTCTCTTGCATAGGGGGAATGTAGGCCGCTTTGGCCGCAAGCCAATGGCGCTTCAGCGCTTCGCCATTCGGCGGGCAAGAGTCGTGGCATCTTCCGCGAGGGGCGGCCCGGCTAGCAGGAGCAGCAGGAGAGCGAAGGGAAGCGCGAACAGGAAGCCGATATGGCTGAACCCGATAGCGCCGACGACGCCCCCGATGAAGAACGAGGCGAGCAGCAGGATGAGCAGGCGCAGCTTCTCGCGGTCCGCCACGATCCGATCCGGATTGTGCGCATTCCGGTTCCAGTAGAGAAGCTTGCCGAGCTCGATCCCGATATCGGTGACGATGCCCGTCACGTGGGTGGTGCGCATGCGCGCGCCCGAGATCTTCGTCACCGTGGCGTTCTGCAGGCCCATGATGAAGCAGAGCAGGGGGATTGCAACCGCGACGAAACCCGGCGATGGAGGTGCAAGCCAGCCCAGGATCCCGAAGCCGAGGAGCAGGAAGGATTCGACCATCAGCGGCATGGCGTAGCGGCTGCCCAGGTGATGCCGCCGGCCCCAGTTGATCAGCATGGCCGAACAGGCCGCTCCCATGACGAAGGGCACGAAGCCCAGGAGGCCCAGGCTCGCCAGCCCGAGCGAGCCTAGGGCGAGATTGTCGGCCATGGACGAGAAGATGCCGGACATGTGCGACGTGTACTGTCCGACGGCGAGGAACCCGCCGGCATTGATCGCCCCGGCCACGAAGGTGAGGGACATCCCCAGCAGCGTATCCGTCACGTTCGTCCGCTCGAAAGCCGCGATGGTCTTCACCGCCCGGATGGTGAAGTCGCGCGTTTCCGGCTTTGTCGACTGGGCGCTCATGGCAGCCAGCTTAGCGCATCGTGCGGAAAAATGGACCCGGCTTTCGTCGCGACGCGCTGAGCTGTCAATGGATGGATGGTCTTTCGTCCATTACTGCGCAATGCCGGTCGAGGCCGAGGCACGCCGCTCCATGGGCGGAATGCGGAAGGTCTTGAGGATCTCGGCCTCGCCCACGGAATCCGCAAGCGAAGAGCCGCCGACGAAGACCTGGATGGTGCCTGACTCGACGAGATAGGTGCCGTCATCGAGGTGGAAGCCGAGTGACTCGACAGGCACGCGCAGGGTCACCTGCTTCGTTTCGCCGGGCTTGAGGGCGATCTTCTCGAAGGCCTTCAGCTCGCGCAGGGGCCTGCTGCGGCTTGCCACTGGATCGCGGGTATAGAGCTGCACGACCTCCTGGCCGTCCCGCGCGCCCGTGTTCTTCACGTTGACGGAGACCTCCAGAACCTGGCCTTCGTCGAGCTGCTCGTTCGCAATCTGCGCATCGGAATAGGCGAAGTGCGTGTAGCTGAGGCCCCAGCCGAAGGGATAGAGCGGCGTGATCGGCTCGTCGATGTAATTCAGGGTGAAACGATTGTTCGGCAGGGTAGGACGGCTGCTGGGGAGGCGGTTGTAATAGAATGGAAGCTGCCCCGTGGCACGCGGCCATGTGAGCGGCAGCTTGCCGCTCGGGCTCACATTGCCGAACAGCACGTCGGCCACGGCGGGGCCCGCTTCCGTCCCCGGATACCAGACCATCAGGATCGACGGGATGCGTTCCGCCACCGGGCCCAGCACCTGCGGACGTCCGCCCATGATGACGAGGGCGACGGGCTTGCCGGTCTTGGCGAGCTCCTCCAGCACCTCGATCTGCTTTCCGTTGAGCTCCAGATGAGCCCGGGAGGCCGCCTCGCCCGACAGTTCCTGCGGCTCGCCGAAAACGGCGATCACGAAATCCGACTGCCTGGCGGCGTCGAGCGCTGCGGGCAGATCGTCCGTGGTGCGGCAGAACAGGTCGCAGGCCGGAGCATGCCGCACATCGATCCCCGCGCTCTGCGCGCGACGGCGGATGCCTTCGAGGATCGTGACGCTGTCCTCCTTGTGGCCTCGCGCCGCGTGAGGGCCCATCTGGTCCTGAGGCGCATCGGCGAGCGGTCCGACGACCGCGATGGAACGGACCTTCGGCGGGATCGGCAGCACATCGTCGCGGTTCTGCAGCAGCACGAAGGTTTCGCGGGCAACCTCGCGGGCGGCCTGCCGGGATTCCCGCGATGGGAATTCCGAATCCAGGCGAGAGGGATCGATATCGGGATGATCGAACAGGCCCAGCCGGAACTTGGTGCGCAGCACGCGCCGCACGGATTCGTCGATCACGCTCTCCGGCACACGGCCGGCGCGCACCTCGTCGGGAAGATGCTTGATGTAGAGCTGCCCCATCATGTCCATGTCGACGCCGGCGAGGATTGCCTTGCGGGCGGCCTCCGCTCCATCGGCCGCGATACCGTGGTTGATGAGTTCGCCGATGCCGACCCAATCGGAGGTCACGAAGCCGTCGAAACCCCATTGGGTGCGCAGCACGTCCGTCAGCAGCCACGGATTGGCCGTCGAGGGCTCACCGTTCAGGGCGTTGAAGGCGGCCATGAAGCTCGCCGTGCCCGCTTCCACTGCCGCGCGGAACGGCGGCAGATAAGTGTCGTACATCTCCGTGCGCGGGATATAGGTGGTGTCGTAGTCGCGCCCGCCCTGCGGAGCGCCGTAACCGGCGAAATGCTTGGCGGCCGCAGCGAGACCGCCCTTGCGGAAGCCTTCCACGCGGGCCGCCGTGAGGGCGGCGCCGAGCGTCGGATCCTCGCCGAAGCCTTCGACGATGCGGCCCCAGCGGCTGTCGCGCGACAGGTCGGCCATGGGCGCGAAGGTCCAGTTCACGCCGACATAGGACGCTTCCCTGGCGGCCCATTCGGAGGCGAAGCGGGAGATGCGAGGGCTGAAGGCGGCCGCCTCACCAAGCGGTAACGGAAACTGGGTGCGGAATCCGTGCAGGACGTCGAGCCCGAAAAGCAGCGGGATCTTGAGGCGGCTTTGCCGGACCAGCGCCTGAGCACGCGCCACATCCTGGGCGCTGTTGAAGTTCAGGACGGCCCCCGCCTTCCCTTCGGAGATGTCCTCCCAGCGCAGCGGCGGGCCATGGGAGACAAGATTCAGCTGGCCGACCTTCTCTTCCAGGGTCATCTGCCCGAGAAGCTCGTTCACGCGGCGCTCGATGGCCTGCTCTTGGGATTCCTGGGCGCCTGCCGTTGGGAGAAACGAGACCGTGAGGGTCAATGCAAGCGCCAGTTGCGTCAAGCCAGGGACATCAGAAAGCCGCACAATTAACTCCTTTATGGAACAATAACACTTAATCGCGAGGTCACCCCCGCTTGCCGCCTGCTCGTGTTACATAAGATAGGTCTGCAAGTGGCGTCTGGGGGCCGTCAGGTCAAATCATATTTTAGAGGTCAAATCATATTTTAGAGAAGCCTTATGCATCTGCTGCCAGTCTCGTTGAAGCTGTCTCTGCTGAGCCTGTCCGGTGCCCTGATCATGTCGGGCTTCGCGCTGGCGGCTGCGGCCTATGTCAGGAGTTCGGCCCTCGTCGCCGCAGCCGCGGGGCTTTTCCTGCTGCTCGCTGCCGGGGCGCCTCTGCTGATCGGACGGCAGATCAAGCAGGCCCTCCGCCACGGAGATGACGGTGCGTCCGACGAGTTCACCGTATTCGAGGACGTGACGGCCGCTCCCTTCGAGCCGCCCGCCGAGACCAGCATGTCCTTCGCAGAATTCTCCGTCTTCGAGGAGACGCCCGCTGCCGACGAAGACGACGCGCTGCGCCGCATGCAGAAGGCGCAGGCCGTCGACCGGTTGCGGGACGGCATCGCTCACGATCTCAACAATCGGCTCATGGTGATCAGCGCCAATATCGATGCGGCGGCCCGCCAGTTGAAGGATCAGCCGATCCTGCAGCGCAAGCTGCTCTCCGCTCTCGTGGCCTCCGACCAGGCCGCCAAGCTCATCGCCCAATCGACCGCCTTCGCCCGACAGGGCGAGGCCAAGGTGCAATATGTGAACATTGCCGAGCAGGTGAGTTCGGTGGCCGATCTCATGAGCCATTCCCTGCTGCGCGACACGGTCGAGCTGCGGGTCTCCCTTGCGGATGATCTCTGGTCCATCGAAGCCAACCCGGACGACATCCAGACCGCCATCGTGACCTTGAGCGCCCATGTCCGGGATGCCCTGCCCCAGGGAGGCACCATCACGCTCGAAGCCCGGAACGTGCAGGTCGAAAAGGGCTCGTTGCCGGATCTGACACGCGAGGGCGACTTCGTGCAGCTCGCGATCCGCAGCGCCGGCCCCGAAGAGGTGCGCCATTCTTCGGAGACCGATCTGGAGCAATCCTTTTCCGTGCGGGATCTCGACCTGTCCTCCTGGCTGGCCCTGCGCCAGAGCCTGCACTTCCTGCAGGATCTCGGTGGCGCATCGGAAGTGCGGCGGGACGGGGGGGAAACCTCCATCATTCTCTATATCCCGCGGACCGATGCGGCGACCCTGCTGCCGTCGGGTTCCTTGAGCGAGGACGACGCAACGGATGAGAGCGTGCAGGGCCACACGGAGATTCTCGTCGTGGACGACGAACTCGAGGTCGCGCTCGCGCTGCAATCGACACTGGAGGAATTCGGCTACGTCACCAGCATCGCCACCGATGCGGCGCAGGCCGTGAAATCCTTGAGCGTGCGCAGGCCCGCCCTCGTGCTCGCCGATGTGGCCATGCCCGGAACGATGAACGGCGTCATGCTGGCACGTGAAGTGCGGCAGATCTATCCGAGCCTACCCGTGCTGCTGATCACCGGCAATCCCGACGTCGCAGGCGGGGACAGCGAATTTCCGCTGCTCCAGAAGCCCATCGTCAGCCGGGACCTGCATGTGGCGATCCAGCGGCACCTGAATGTGCACAGCGACAACAAGGTCATTCCGCTGTTCCCGCGCACCTCGAGGCGGGCGCGCTGAATCATTCGGCAAGCGCCGTTGCGGAGAGTGGAGCTGACGCTTCGCGCGCCGCTTCGGTCAAAGCCGCGAACAATCGCTGGTGCGGCTTCTTCCAGACCAGAAGCTCCGGATGCCATTGAACGCCGAGCAGGAACGGGGCGCTTTCGCTCTCGATGGCCTGCACGATGCCGCTCTCGTCGCGGGCGGCGATCTTCAACCCCTGCCCGAGACGGTCGACCGACTGGTGGTGCAGCGCGTTCACCTGACAGGGATTGCAGTTCAGGATCCGGTCCAGCCGAGAGCCGTGCTCGATGGTCACGGTCTTGCGCGGCAGCACGGTGCGCATCTTCGGCGCCTGGACATAAACCTCATAGATGTCCGTGTGCAGGGTGCCTCCGAGCGCCACGTTGATCATCTGCGATCCGCGGCAGATGCCGAGGATCGGAAGTCCCGCCGGGAGCGCCGCCTTGAGAAGACTGAGCTCCAGCTTGTCGCGTTCGGGATCGATGCGCACGTCCGGCAGGACCTGCCCGCCGTAGATCTCCGCGCCGATGTCGTCGCCACCGCCGATCACCAGCCCCTGCAGCGGCTCCGCCGGCAACGGTTGGCCGGGCATCAGGCGGACGGAGCGGGCGCCCGCGCGGTAAAGCGCCAGCCGATGCATGAGGTAGCTGCGCCACCCGCCATGCCTTGACGTGGTGACGCCGATCAGGGGGCTCGTCATGACCGTACGATCTGCTCCACCACGTTGGCCCAGCTCTTGTCCTCCCCTTCGAACGACAGATAGGCGGCGCCGACCGCATCCAGTTTTTCCCGGTCCCCCGCCAGTCGCTCGACGCAGACCCAGCGGTTCCAGTCCGGCGCGATGCTCCAGCCGGGGTCGCTCACCCGGGCATCGGGCAGGCGGTAATGGAAGGTCGGGCGACCGTTGATCTTCTCGTTCGGCAGGACGGCGCGCACCCGCGCGGCATCGAAATGATGCAGGAGAGGAAGGAGATCGAGATCCCGGTTCCGGGTCGCATTGTGCTTGAGATAATCGTCGATGAAGGCGGGAATGTCCGGCCAGTAATCGGAACCGGCGATCCTGCGGACATACTCGGCCGGAAACGGATCGGCAAAGCCCAGAAGGTTGCGGGTCGCGTCCGGCGAGGCCTCGCGCCGGAGCCACGGATTGAGCAGGGCGAAGCTCTTCATGAAGGCCGTGAGCGTGGCTGCATCGCGGCGTGGAATCTCCGGGTTGAAGTGCAGCCCAAAGGCATAGAACGGCCCGTCCTGCGTGCCCTTGGCGCCGACTCCGCGCAGGATCGTCAGGATTCGGTTGAGTTCCTGCAGCCGGTCGACCGGAATCGGTGCGGTGACCAGTTCGCAGGGAACGAGATAACGGGCCGCGAAGCCGAACAGCGCGGCGATCTTGGGCAGGACGCCCTTCTGCGTTCCCGCCTGCTTGCCCGGGTGCAGGATCCGGCTGTCGAGCTCCACCGCGAGGTCGCCGATGGCCGATTCCTTCAGGGCGAAGGCATGCGGATCCATTTCGATGAGCCGGCCGCCGAGTGCTTCCTGCAGGGCCTGCACGGTCCTTTCGGCGGACGGGCCCACGAACTCGATCTCGATCCCGACCGTGCGCATCTGCCCCTCCTCGTTGAGGAGGGCAGGAGGCAGCGAAAAATCGATCTCGGTTGAAAGCGCCGGCTGCGCCATCGAGAACTCCGAAAGACAACACGGAAACGTGAGCAATGGGATGAACGGGCGCGCTTCCGCTCAGGTTCCTTGCACCATTCCTTGAAGAGCGCATCGTCATTGCGGAAAACCGGGTCCACTCTTCACGGACGTGGCCTTCCGGGCCCGCACGATGCGCTGTGAGCACTTCCCCGCATCTCCGCAGGTGTGGCTTTCCGGCTTCGGGTTGGCTACAAGCGCGCCATCATGATCTTGAGAGAATCGACCTTCCAGCGCGCTGCCTGGGTGACGGAGCTGCGCGCAACTTTAGCCCTCGGCTGGCCTCTGGTTCTTGCAACCATTGCCCAGAACGCCCTGATCACGTCCGACGTCATTCTGATGGGCTGGATGGGATCGGAGGTGCTGGCAGCGGGTGCGCTCGGCACCAACCTCTACTTCGCCTTCCTGATCTTCGGGATCGGCCTCGTCAATGCGACCTCGCCCATGATCGCCGAGGAGCTGGGCCGCAAGCGCCATTCCGTCCGTGAGGTGCGCCGCACGGTGCGCCAGGGGCTCTGGGCGTCGGTCACGGTCGCCGTTCCGATCTGGATCGTCGCCTGGAACGGAGAGACGATCCTGCTCGCCATCGGTCAGGCGCCCGAGCTCGCCCACCATGCCGGCCAGTATATCCGGGCGCTGCAATGGAGCCTGCTGCCGTTCCTGCTCTTCCTGGTGCTGCGTTCGTTTCTGGCGGCCCTGGAACGTCCCGGCTGGGCCCTGTTCATCGGCCTGCTCGCCATCCCGGTCAATTTCGGTGCGGCCTATGTCCTGATGTTCGGCGCCCTCGGCTTACCGGCCTTTGGCTTGATCGGGGCAGGGCTCGGCACGGTGATCTCGAGCATCTTCATGTTCGCGGCGCTCGCCCTGGTGATCGTCCTGCATCCCAGGCTCAAGCGCTATCATATCTTTGGGCGCTTCTGGCGGGCCGACTGGCCGCGCTATCGCACCCTCTGGCAGATCGGCCTGCCCATCGGCCTGACGCTGATGTTCGAGGTGACGATCTTCAATGCGGCCGCCATGCTGATGGGCCGGATCGGCGAGAGCGAGCTGGCGGCTCATGCGATTGCCCTGCAGATCGCGTCCTTCTGCTTCTCCGTCCCGCTCGGCATCGGACAGGCCGTGACGGTGCGCGTGGGCCGGGCTTACGGCGCGCAGGACGCGGCAGGCGTCACCCGTGCCGGCTGGACGTCCTTCGCGCTGGGCACCGGCTTCATGATTGTGACGGCATCGCTCATGCTGTTTGCCCCGCACCTGCTGCTCGGGGTCTTCCTTGACGTGAACGATCCCAGGAACGCGCTCGTCATCGATCTGGCGCGCACCTTCCTGGTGGTGGCCGCCATCTTCCAGCTGGTGGACGGCGCACAGGCGGTCGGCGCCGGAATGCTGCGCGGGCTGCAGGATACCCGCGTGCCGATGATGTACGCGGCGCTCGGCTATTGGGGCGTGGGCCTGCCGCTCGGCGCAACCCTGGCCTTCGGCACGTCGCTGCGGGGCGTCGGCATCTGGATCGGGCTTGCCAGCGGGCTCGCCGTGGTGGCCTGCCTGATGCTGTGGCGCTGGTTGCGCCGCGACCGGCTGGGTCTGGTCACGGCGACGCCGCGGGACGTTCAGGAGGCGTTCGCCAGCTGACCGATAAGACGGGACAGGTCGACGGGCGCGAACTGCGCGTCCTCCTGGGTCACGCGCACCTCCTCGACCGTGAGCCGCCGCCACTGCGCGAGCTGGGCCAGCGCCTCCTGCACCAGGTCTTCCGGAGCGGACGCGCCCGCGGTCAGTCCGATCACGGCGGCACCGTCGATGAAGGAGAGCGTCAGGTCCTTCGGATCCTGCATGAGCAGCGCCTGGCGCCCTTCATGGACAGCAACCTCGCACAGGCGGTTCGTGTTCGATGAATTGCGCGCGCCGCAAACGATGATCCGCTCCGCGCGCCTGGCGATCACGCGCACGGCCATCTGACGGTTCTGCGTGGCGTAGCAGATTGTCTTGACGTCCGGCCCCTGAATGGCGGGAAAGCGCTTCTTCAAGGCTGCGATGATCTCGCGCGTATCGTCGACGGAGAGCGTCGTCTGGGTGATGTAGGCAATACGCTCCGGATTGAGGACCGTAACGGTCAGCGCTTCCGCGACGGTCTCGATCACATGGACCGTGCCGTCGATCTGTCCGGTGGTGCCTTCGATCTCCACATGCCCGCGATGGCCGATGACGATGACCTCGCGTCCGGCCTTCGCATGGCGCTGTCCTTCAAGATGGACGCGACGCACGAGCGGGCAGGTGGCATCGAGCACGGAAAGACCTCGGCCCGCCGCTTCCCGCTCCACCGCGCGGGAGACGCCGTGGGCGCTGAAGATGGCGACGGCCCCGTCGGGGATCTCGGCCAGATCTTCGACGAAGATCGCACCCTTGCGCTTCAACTCCTCCACAACGCGGCCGTTGTGCACGATCTCGTGGCGCACATAGACGGGCCTGCCCGTCCGTTCAAGGGCGTCCTCGACGGCCCTGATGGCACGCTCGACACCGGCACAGAAACTCCGTGGTGCCGCGAGCAGCACGGTCAGCGAGGGATGGTCCTGGATCATGCCGCATCCTCCGTCTTCAAGGGGCGGTCGCGCGGAGCGGTCGGGCGGGTGCATCGGGCATGCCGCAACAGGGAGGCGGCGTGCTCGCCTGCCATGACGGCGCTCTCGATGGTGGCGGGAAGGGAGCCGAGCCAGTCTCCCGCCAGAGCGAGGTTCGTGAGAGGCCGCAGGGGAGGCTGCGGGAGTTCCTCCGCCGCCTGGCGGATGGTCGCGCGCTTCTCCTTCACCACCCGGCTTTCGGGCTGACGGTCGCTCGCCGCATCGAGCCCGACGCGGCGCAGCGCCGGCGCGATGTCGCGCCAGATCCTCGTCGCCAGGTCGGCGGCATTGTGATCCACCACCGCATCGGCCGCCGAGACCGTGACGCTCACGTGAGTGGGACGGACCAGCGCCCATTGCGCCAGCGCACCGGTGAAGCCGATGAAACGCGGGTCCGCCAAACCCTTCATCCGGTAATGAACGTTGAGGATGGGTTCGAAGGAGGTCGGCACGGGGAGCGTGGGAAGAAGCCGCTCCACCTCGTAGGGCGGCAGCGCGAGGATTACGCGGTCGTCGGGGCCGAGCATCACGGTGCGATCCGTCAAGGCCAATCCGATGACGCGGTGCCGGCTCGTCAGCAGCGTGCGCAGGCGCTGCCCCGTGAGAACGGCTGCACCTCTCGCCGCGAGCGTGGCGATGGCCGGCTCGATCAGGTCTTCGCTCAAGCCGTTTCGCGCCACCAGGAGGCGCCCGGCACCCGGCCGGATGAGCTGACGCAGGGCGGATGCGAGACGCTGCGAGGAGGCCTGCGCGGGCGGCGTGTTGAGCACAGCCACCGTCAGAGGCTCGATCAGGCTGTCCATGATCGGACGATCCCCGATGATGGACGCGACCGGGCAATCCTTCGCCGTGAAGACAAGGCGCAGGATCCGCGCCAGATCGGGCAGTGTCAGGCCCTGCGGACGGCGCGAGGGGAGAAGCCACGACCAGGGCGAGAGGCCCACCCGCCGCATCTCTCCCGTTCGTCCGTCATAGAGCGGAAGCCCTTTGGGTTCCGGCTCGAACCAGCAGTCGCGGGCGCCGATGGTCCTGAGGAGATCGAGCGCATGTCCATTGGCCGTGAACAGCACATGGGTGCCGTTGTCATGAATGAAGCCGTCGGCGGGCTGGAGGGTCCGGCAGCGTCCGCCCGGCTGCGGCGCGGCCTCGTAGACGACGGCTTCGCCGCCATCGGCCGTGACGGTGAGCGCGGCGCTCAAGCCCGCGATTCCAGCCCCGACGATGTGAGTGCGCTTTGCCGTCATGCGGGCCTCATGGCGCGGGTGATGAGATGCAGCCGATCGGCGGTGCTCAGGCGCAGCCTGCCCTGGCGCAGGCCCCAGCCGCGCGCCTGCAGCCGGTCGAGCACGCGGCGGTAATTCTCCATCATCAGGATCGCCGGTTTCAGTGCCCGGCGATCGAGACGCATGAGGGCGGCATCCGCTGTCGCAAATCCGGTACTGGCCTCTTCGGCAAGGTTTTCGCAGACGCGCGCGAAGCGCGGATCGGCTACGAGCATGGCCGCGGGAGCATCGCTCAATCCGAGCCGCGCAAGCCGCGAGAGGGGAACGTAGACCCGTTCGCGGGCAGCGTCCTCGTCCACATCGCGCAGGATGTTCACGAGCTGCAGGGTGCGTCCGAGATTGAGTGCGAAGTCGTGAGCGGACGGAGCGCCGAATATGCGGATCGAGAGCGCGCCGACGGAGCCCGCGACACGGCGGCCATAGAGGCCGAGTTCATAGTCGTTGGCCAACCGCACCCGGTCGGCGCTGTCGGTCTCCATGCCGTCGAGCAGGGCATGGCACTCCTCCAAAGGGAGCTTGAAGAGGGTCGAGGCGCGGGCGAGCTCGCGCCCTATCGGTGTTTCCGGTGCGCGGTGCAGCCGGTCGATCTCGCGCCGCCACTCGCGCAGGAAGACACGCTTCTCGGAAGCAGGCGCTGCGCTGTCGGCGATATCGTCCACCGTGCGGCAGAAGGCATAGACCGCGTGAATGGCGCGGCGGCGTTCGGCTGAGAGACTCTGCATGCCGAGACGGAAGGACGAGCCCGAGCGCCGCACCGCCGCCGCCGTCACGCGGCGGTCACGAGAAGAAGGCCTCTGAATTGTTCCGCGAAGGCCGCGCAGAAAGGCGATGCATGCATCGGCCTTTGTCACCTGAACGCGCTCCAGAACGGGGTCGGCTTGTCTTAGGCGTTGGCTCAGGCGTCGGGCAAGAGCGATGGTCGCGATGCTCTGCGCCCGCAGACGCGGGTTCCGCAGACGCTCGGGCAGGCACTGCGCCTGATCGATCAGCGTGTCGACCCGGTCGAGCATGGCGTCGAAGACGTCGCGGCGGAGCGTCGTCCGCGACGGATCGAAGAATGCCGTCTCGGAGCCCGCCGCCAGCATCCACCGGATCGGGATGTAGATGCGTCCCATCCGCTCACGATCCTTGCCGCAATCCTGCAGGTGGTTGAGGATCTGCAGCGCCGTGCAAAGGGCATCGGCCGGCCCGTGGGCCGAACTGCGCTCGCCATGAAGGATCAGCAGGAAGCGGCCAACCGGGTTGGCGGAAAAGCGGCAGTAATCGACCAGTTCCGCCCAATCGTTGTAGCGGGCCTTGACCACATCCTGACGGAACGCGCGCAGCAGCTCGCGGGCTTGGACCAGTCCTGCCTTGTGCTGCCTGTCGATTGCATGAAGGCGGGCGGCCTGAGGGATGGCCGGATCGCCGGATACGAGCGCCTGTTCGAGCACGTCCAGGCGCGCCAGTTTTTCGGCGGCCTCGAGATCGGGCGCGTCGGCGATGTCATCGGCCGTGCGGGCGAAGGCGTAGAAGGCGAGCACGGCATCCCGGTGCTCACGCGAGAGCACGAGGGACGCGACCGGGAAGTTCTCGTCATGCGAGCGCTTCGTCGCTCTTGGGAGGTCCAGGCTCACGGCTTTTCCTCCAGAGGATAAAGCCTGCCTTTCCACCCTGCGCGACGCGCCTGCCCGATCCGCAGGAGCACGCTCCACTGGATCGCTAGACCGACCAGGATGGTGAAGGGATGGAGAGGGATCGACCAGGGGTTCTCTCTCGTCGCGAAGGTCACGAGCGTTCGTGCGCCGAGGGAAAGAAGAGCCGCGCAGGCAAGCAGGACACTCGACGCAAACGGCAGGAGTAGGAACGGCAGAACGTGGCCGCCGAGCAGAAGCACGGTCCAGATCGGCAGTGCCACGGGCGTGGCCATGCCTTCGTGAGCGTTCTTGGCAAAACCGGTCCAGGCCTCGTCGAACCGTGTATACATGCGGCAGGTGGCGAGGCGTTCGCCCGGCACGAGATCCGTCATATAGCCCTTGCGGCGGAAGAGCCGTGCCAGCTGGATGCCGTCGTGGATGCACGCGCGGATCGCCGCGTGTCCGCCGCTCGCCCGGTAGGCTTCGCGTTCGACGAGCATGAGCTGGCCGCAGGCCGCCCCCAGTCCCGGATCGCGGGAGAGGCGCATGAAGCCCATGGGAAGATAGCCGAGCAGCAGCAGGTTGATCGTCGGCACCGTCAGCAATTCGCCGAGCGTGATCATGATCTGGCGCGGCACGGCGCTGACGAGATCGGCATCGCTGGCCTGCGCATGGCCCGCGAGCCAAGCCGCCGCCTGGGGGGCCAGACGCACATCCGCATCCACGAACAGGAAATGCGTGCCCCGCGCGGCCTCGGAGAGATGGTGGCAGGCATGGACCTTGCCGGTCCAGCCCTCATCCAGAGGCGGAGCGGTGAGGAGGCGCACGCGGGCATCGCGGGCCGCATAGGCGCGAACGATGCCGGCCGTCGCATCCGTCGATCCGTCGTCCGCGACCAGAACTTCCACCGCCACGCCCATGCTGCCGAGAGCCGCATCGAGAGCGGGGCCGATGTTCTTTGCTTCATTGCGGGCCGGAATGAGAATCGAGACGAGGACGTCTCCTTGTGGAGCATGGCGAGGTGTCGCGCGCAAAATACCCAGGTTCATGAGCGCAAGCACGAACGGGATGGCGGCCAATGCGAGCAGGACGAGAGCAAGCGCCGTCATGAGGGGCGCCCCTCGTGCGACGGATCGAAAGCGCGCCCACGCAGGGCCGCCACCACCCGCCGCCATCCGTCGTAAAGCCCGCCGATCCCGGCGCGACCTTCGAGCACCGCCCGGAAGCGGGCCGGGTCGCGGCTCTGCACGTCGGCGCTCAAGTGAGTGAGCGTCGTGGTCAGCTCACTTTCGAGCCGCTTCAGGCGGTCAGGACGCGTGAGGTTCAGGAGATCCTGTCCGCGCATCGGTTGGCCGAAGGCGATGAAGGCTTCCGCTCCGCGTTCCAGCCAGAAACTATACTCGATGGCGAGCGGCAGGACAGTGCAGCCGGGGGCACGCTCGACGAGGTGCGCCACGCCGGGCTTGAGGCCGAGAGGCCTGTCGCGCACATCGCCGAAGCGTCCCTGCGCGGTGATCCAGAGGGCACGGTCGGCACCTGAGAGAATCTCCGCTCCCGCCTTGAGAAAATCCGCCGCGCCGCGTGGGCTGTCGAGATCGACGCCGAAGGCGCCGATGCGGCCGAAGATGCCGTATTGCTTCAGCATTGCGGCATCGATGGGCGCATAGCTTTCATAGGCCGGAAAGAAGCGGTCGGCTGCCAGGATGTAGACGGCCGCGTCCCACCAGGCCGGGTGATTGGAATAGACGATGACCGGACCCTGCTGCGGCACATTCGGCATGCCCCATGGGGCGATCCGCAGGGCGTTCATGTGGCGCGTGAAGTAGCGCCGGAAGGTCGAGACCATGAAGCGATGGAGCATGGTGGAGCGGCGCGCGACGGGAGAAGCTCCAACGCGACCCGATGAAGAGCGCTCCGTCCCTGACTTGCCCGTTTCCCGCCTCAAGACACGTTCCGTAGTTTCTCGACCTTGCCATCCGCATCGAGGGCGTCGGCGGCGATCCAGCCCGACATCATGACCATCGGCATGCCCGGGCCCGGATGGGCCGCGCCGCCGGCCAGATAAAGGCCGCGAACCTGACGGCTGCGGTTGCCCGGCTTGAACGCGCCCATGAACTTGCCATGGCTCGCCAGACCGTAGATGGCCCCGTTGAGCACCTTGTAGCGGTCGTGGATATCCTGAGGCGTCAGGTGGCGTTCGACGACGATGCGATCCTCGATATCGCTCATGCCGGCCGTGCGTTTCAGCTTGTCGATGATCACCTGCCGGTAGGCGGGGAACATCTGCGACCAGTCGTGATGGGGACGAAGATAAGGCGTATGGACGAGCACATACAGCGCCTCGCCACCCTCCGGCGCGACGCTTGGATCGGTTGCTGACGGCGCCGCGAGATAGCAGGTGGGGTCGGGCGCGGGTTCGCCGCGTCGGTAGATGAAGTCGAACTCTTCCTCCGGATCGCGGGAGAACACGAAATCGTGATGGAGGATATGGTCATAACGCTTGTTCAGGCCGAGATAGAGCACCACGCCCGAGCAGGCGGGCTCGAAGTCCTTGCGCGCGTAATGCTCGCCTACTTCGCCGCCGACGAGTTCGCGATAGGTGCGGATCGAATCCATGTTGGAGATGACGTTGTCGTAAGGCACGACTTCGCCGCTCGCGAGAACAAGGCCCGTGACCGCGCCGTTCTCGATCCTGAGCGAAGCCACGTCGCTGTCGGTCCTGAACGTGGCGCCGAGTTCGGTGGCCAGTTTCGCCAGGGCCTCGGCGACCGCGCGGGTGCCGCCCATGGGATACCACACGCCGTCGGCCGCCTGCATGTGGGCGATGGCGCAGAGCACAGCCGGCGAGCCGTAGGGCGATGAGCCGACATATTGCGTGAAGTGATCGAGCATCTGCGCCAGGCGTTCGTCCTTCACCTTGGACCGGATGGTGCCGGCGACGGACGAACCCATGCGCAGAGACAAGACATCCCGCAGGGTCGTGGGATTCATGTTGGCGCGGATGTTGATGGTGTCGAAGAGATCCTCCACCGGCTTCCAGAAGAAGAACCGGTTCGAGATGTCGTGAAGATGCGCGGAGATTTCCTGGAAGCGCTTGTATCCGTCTCCTGCGTTCTTTCCGGGCGCGAAGCGGTCCATGGTCTCGGCCATGGCGTCGATGTTCTCCTGCAGGTCGATCCGGGTGCCGTCGTCGAAGAAGCAGCGCCATTGCGGATCGAGCCGCACGAGATCGAGATAGTCGGAGAGATTGCGGCCCGCCTCCGCGAAGATTCGCTCCAGAACCCGCGGCACGGTCAGGATCGTCGGGCCCATATCGAAGCGGAAACCGGCCTCGTGAAGAACCGCCGCCTTGCCGCCGATCCAGGGATTCTTGTCGTAGAGGGTGACCTTGTGCCCGCGGGCCGCCGCGACGCAGGCCGCCGCCAATCCGCCCAATCCTCCGCCGATGACCGCAACCGAACTCCGTTGAGCGTTCACGCATTCCTCCCGCGCGGCACGAGCCGGTCCGTCATCCGCCCATGTCCAATCGTGATGGTTCTAGGAAGCGCAGGGGCCAGTTCAAGACGGATCACGAACGTTTGGGCGACGGGCGCAGATCATGCGAAGCGAGTGCCGACCTGGGGCACGGATCACCGGATCGAAGCCTGCGGCGGCCAGGCGTGGCCGTACGTGGTTCACGTCGCGCGTATTCCCACCCCAGAGCAGGTTCTTCAGCCGGTTGACGGCGGAAATCGTCCCGTTCCCCTCCTGGGCCAGGGCGGCGACGAGAAGCCATCCACCGGGCCGCAACGAACGGAAGATCCGCCCGATGGCCTCCTGGAGGATCGCATCCGGCAGGAACATCTGGGGCAGGAAGGCGAGGTCGAAGGCTCGCTCGTCCTCCAGATCCTCGGCGCGTTGCCGGCGAATGACGATGCGCTCACCGAGCCCGGCCTCCCGCACATGCCGCTCGCCGATCAAGGCCGGATGAGGTGCGGGCTCAAGTGCGACTGCCGTCAGATGGGGAAAATGTCTGCAGAGCGCAATCGAAAGGCCTGCGGCTCCCGCGCCCACATCGAGAAGGGCCGCGCCGGGCGTCTCGAGACGCGGGACGAGGCCCGGCAGGAATTTCAGTTTGGGCACAGCCCGGGTGGTCCAGAGACGGGTCAGGGTCCCTTGGGATTCGATGATGGCCTCATCCGTATGTGTCCAGCCATCGAGGGTCAGGGTGCGGTCGGCAACCCTATGCCGGAAGTTGTCGGCCTGAAGAAGAGGAGCCCGAAGGGCTGCACGGAACGTCTCCACTCCCTCGGACGTCGTGAACGGCATGAGGGCGGGAGCCGCCTGAACTCGATCGTGATCCCACACGACGAACCTGTGGCTTGCGAGGATGTCGATCAGTGTCCGGACGAGCGCCGGCGACAGCGAGACGGCTTCCGCCAATGTGTCGACGGTCGCCGGTTTGGCGAGATGGGCGAGAAGACCTGTCTCGGCGCAGGCCGAGAGGGCACTGGCCGCCCAGATGGCCGTGTCGGCGTCTTCGAGCACCTTCAGCACGTCGCCCGTTCGCTGGAACGACGGGGCAGCCGGACCGTGCCAGGACGGCAGGCCGATGGAGCCGAGGCCTATGCGGTCTCCCCCGTGGGACAGAAGAGCATAAGCGCGCCACAGCATGAGACACCTATCGGATCGGGATCACGACCGTCGTCGCAGGCTCCCGGACGACGATCCGGGCGGCATCGAAATTCGGAGGTCCGCGGCGGCCCACATCGTTCGAGAAGCCGTAGGGCTCGCTGGGCAGGCCGATGAAGCTGCGGTCGAGCTTGCCGTTGCCGTTCACGTCATGAAAGACCGCGATGGCATAGGTGCCCGGCTTCACGTTCCTGATGCGCAGCTCTACGGTTCCCGCCGTGGCCTGGCCGCGATCCTTGTACGGGCAGGTGGACTCTTCGAAGCTGGTGTCGCAGATCCCGGCATAGACCATGTTGCCGTCAGGCTGAACGCCTTGTGCGCGGATCGTCAGTGTTGCGGCATGAGCGGATGAAACGGAAAGGAGAAGAACGGCTGCCAATCCCATGCGTCTCATCGGGCGTTCCTCTATAGAGCCGCTTCGCCGAGCGGTGCGACGGAAGGCTGCGCTTCATGGTCGCCCGCCCTTTGGCGCTCGCGATCCTCCAGCAGCAGCCGCGTCGTGATGCGCGCTCCTTCATAGATCACCGGGAGACCGCTGCCCGGATGCGTGCCGCCGCCGACCAGATAGACGTTGCGGCCGAAGCGGTTGTGCGGGCGGAAATACAGCATCTGCGTCAGGTTGTGCGCAAGGTTGAAGGTAGCGCCCTCGAACACGGAGAACTCATCCTGCCAGCCGCGCGGCGTCACCACGCGTTCGAAACGGATACGGCTCTCGATGTCGCCCAATCCGAGCACCTTGAGCCGCTCGAGCGCGAGCTTGCGATAACGCGGCGCCTCGCGCGTCCAGTCGATCCCGCAACGCAGGTTCGGCACGGGCACGAGCACGTAGAGGCTCGTGTGGCCCTTCGGGGCCAGCGATGCATCGGTCGCGCCCGCGTGTTGGACGTAAACGGATGGTTCTTCGGGGAGGATGCCGTTGGTGATCTCGTGAATGTTGCGCTCGTAGTCCCGCGACAGCAGGATCGTGTGATGGGCGAGATCGCCGACATCGCCTTCGATGCCGAGATAGAGCATGAAGGTGGAGCAGGAGATCTTCGCGCGATCGAGCTTCCTGTCCGTCCAGCGCGGGCGCATGGCCTCCGGTACGAGGCGGCGCATGGCATGGCCGAAATCGCCGTTGATCACCACGGAACCCGCAGCGAAGCGCTCGCCGCCCGCCTCGAGGCCTACGGCCTCGCCATCTTCGTAAACGATGCGCTCGACCGGCGTGTTGAGGCGAATGTCGACGCCCATCTTGCGCGCGACCTTCGCCATGGCTTCCGAGACAGCGCCGCAGCCGCCCATGGGATGAAACACGCCGTGCTCGTATTCGAGGAACGACAGAATGGTGAACAGGCTCGGGCACTGGAACGGTGACATCCCGAGATATTTCGTCTGGAACGAAAAGGCGAGACGCACGCGCGGATCGGCGAAGTAGCGCCTGAGATCGCTGTCGACGCTGGAGAAGGGTCTCAGCTTCGGCAAGGCTGCCAGCATCGCCGGCGAGAAGAGGTCGGCGGGGCTCGAAAAGGCCTGTTCCAGCACTGGCCGGAAGGCTTCGAGCTTGTCGCGGTTGTCGTCGAGAAACCTGCGCACGTTGCGCGCATCGGCGGGAGCGAGACGAGCGATTTCCTGTTCGAGGCGGTCAAGGTCGTAAGTGGCGCGAATGGAGCCGCCACCCTCGAAGACGACGTGATATTGCGGGTCCAGGCGCTTGAGTTCGACATGATCTTCCAGCCGTTCGCCGCAGGCCTCAAAGATGTCCCTCAGAACGCGGGGATAGAGGAAGAAGGTCGGGCCGATATCGAACCTGTAGCCGCCGGGCGCATGGATGGTCCGGGTGCGGCCGCCGACGGCAGGCTCCCGTTCGAACACGGTGACGGGTACACCCTCGCGCGCCAGCAGCATGGCGGAGGCCAAGCCACCGGGCCCGGCCCCCACGATGGCGATCTGAGGTGATCGGGCGGATTCGCGCATGAGCCGGGAGCCCTGACTGGCGTGGAACATCGGTCATCTGAACTAGACCGGTAGCAGCTCCCGACCAGAGGCAACGATGCAAAATCACGACAAGGTGAAAAACTGCCTTGAAATAAAGTAACGTTATGTGAGACTATCTAGGGAGGAACGGCAGTTTGTCCAGGCTATATCTCGGTATAGTTTCACATCTCTGAAGAGTGAGTGAACGTATAAAAATCCGAAGCGCCTTATTCTTGCCTTTTTAAGGCTCAGTTTCACTTCCAATCGAAACGGAAGGGGAGACTGTCTTTGAAGAACATCCTCACCCGGGCATCTGCAATTGTGCCTATTCTTCTCGTAGCAGCCTGCAATACAACCGCCTCAAACGACCCGCTCACCACAGGATCCATCTCACAAGCCAATATCGAGGCCGGCCCGGCCATTCAGCGCGGCACCGCCTCCTGGTACGGCCCAGGATTCCACGGCCGCAAGACCGCCAGCGGAGAGCGCTTCGATTCCTCCGACATGACCGCCGCCCACCGATTCCTGCCGTTCGGCACGAGGCTCAAGGTCGTGAATGAATCCAATGGCCGCTCGGTCGTCGTCCGGGTGAACGATCGCGGTCCCTTCACTCATCGACGGATCATCGACCTCGCGAAAGGCCCCGCACAGGCGCTCGGCCTGACCTCCGAGGGCACGGCTTACGTGTCGCTCCATCGTCTCGATTAGGCGCTTCTTAATTCCTTCCGGCGATTCTTGCCCCGATTCGGGACCAAGGGTTGCTTACATGGAATCGAGATCGTCTCAGTCGACGAACGTCATACGCTTTCCGGGCGCACGCTCGTCGGCCAATCCCCATCGTGATCAGCGGAGCCTGATGGATGCGGTTTATGCCGCAGGCTCTCTGCCGATCGCGGCAGGCGATCGCGCCACTAAGGTCATGGCAACGCGGCTCACCATCTTCGGCTTCGTCGTGATCGATGAAATCCAGGCGGACGGCAGCGCGCGTCGCCTGCGGCCCTCCGAGGCGTTTCATGCGTCCACGGCGTGCCCGTGGCGCGTGTCGAAGCCCTCGGGCCGCTATCGGCTCGCCGAGGAATGGACCGAGTCGGATCGCGAAGTCTTTGCGGCCCTGCAGGCCTGAGCGAGGCTGAAGGTCTCGCCTTTTCCATCCCCTGAACTATTTTCCTGCGCCACCGCACCGATGGCGCTTCTCAGGGGATGCCGATGCATCTGGTTCAGATTCTGCTGCCTCTTGCCGACAACAAGGGCCGCCGTCTCGACGGGGCGGTCTATGCGCGGGTTCGCAAGGAGCTGTCGGAGCGATTCGGCGGGATCACGAGCTTCACGCGCGCGCCCGCCGAAGGCGTCTGGAAGGAGGGCGGCCATACGTCTCACGACGACATCGTCGTGTTCGAGGTGATGGCTCGCGAACTCGATCACGCCTGGTGGGAGCGCTACCGCGCGGACTTGGAACGGCGCTTCGAGCAGGAGACCATCGTGATGCGGGCGATCAGAGTTGAAATGCTGTAGCCAGGGAACCCGACCCGCACTGCTTCGCTTGTCGTTGAAAAGTGGAGCATTCCCATGGCCAAGCCCCTTGTTGTTTCGATCCCCCACAATCTCGGCCAAGCCGAAGCGATGCGGCGGCTTCACGGCGGCATGTCGGGCCTGAAGTCCCAGTTCGGCGACAAGGTCGCGTCCATCGACGAAAGTTGGGACGGCAATCGCATGGATTTCCGCGTCGGAGCCATGGGCCAGAATGTGAGCGGCCATCTGGAAGTGATGCAGGATCAGGTACGTGTCGAAGTGCAATTGCCATGGATTCTGGCAATGGTCGCAGAGAAGGCCAAGACTTTCATCCAAAAGCAAGGCACTCTGCTGCTTGAGAAGAAATGATTACCACAATTCTCATGAATAGCCGTTCACAAAGATGAACGCACAGGGAACCGAAAGGCTCCATCTGCGTTCTACAATCGATTGCGACCACGACCCTACGCTGGTGCGCTTCACTTTAGACATCGCATTTATTCACCACGGGCCGTGTTCTTCCGTCCGATCGCGACAACACACCTGTATTTGAGGATGGCGCTATGCATGAGCGTTTGACGACGCACTCCTATGCCCTTCGTTCGCCTGCCAAGTCCGCTTCAGAAAAACCGCTCCTCGTCTGTTTCTCCCATCTCCGCTGGGATTTCGTTTGGCAGCGGCCGCAGCATCTCCTCAGTCGAGCTGTCAAGCATTACGACGTGCTGGTCATCGAGGAGCCGGTCTTCAAGGCGGGTGCGAAGCCCCATATGGATGTGAGTGACCGGCCGCAGGGCGTGACCATCGCCGTTCCGGTTCTCCCTGAAGGTCTGTCGCATGAAGATATTCTCGCCGAGCAGCACGATCTGATCGAGGAACTGATCGGCCGTGAGTCGATGAGCCCGCGGGTGTTCTGGTACTACACGCCGATGGCCATGGCCTTCACCAGCGACCTCGAATGCGACCTGTGCGTCTACGACAACATGGACGAGCTT
The DNA here is from genome assembly GCF_003347665.1 of Microvirga calopogonii. Taxonomy (GTDB): domain Bacteria; phylum Pseudomonadota; class Alphaproteobacteria; order Rhizobiales; family Beijerinckiaceae; genus Microvirga; species Microvirga calopogonii. Next base: position 71,165 of record NZ_QDGA01000002.1, on the reverse strand, counting down.
TCGCTCTTCCGGGGCGCGTCGCAGGAACTGCTCGACCTGGAGAATGCTCTCTTCGCCCGCTGCGACCTGGTCTTCACGGGCGGCATGAGCCTTTACGAGGCCAAGCGCAATCGCCACCGCAGCGTTCACGGCTTCCCGTCATCCATCGACTTCAACCATTTCTCCCAGGCGCGTTCCATCGACAAGGATCCCGACGACCAGGCGCAGATTCCGCATGTCCGCCTCGGCTTCTTCGGCGTCGTCGACGAGCGCATGGACATCGACCTGTTGGCTGAGGTCGCGGATCTGCGTCCCGACTGGCAGTTCGTGATGATCGGTCCGGTCGTGAAGATCGATCCATCCAGCTTGCCGCAGCGGTCTAACATCCACTGGCTCGGTGGAAAATCCTACAATGAGCTGCCGCAATACCTGTCGGGCTGGGATGTAGGCTTCATGAACTTCGCCTTGAACGAGGCGACGAAATTCATCAGCCCGACGAAGACCCCGGAATTTCTGGCGGCCGGCGTGCCCGTCGTCTCGACGCCGATCACCGATGTGGTGCGGCCCTACGGCGAGAAGGGTCTCGTCGAAATCGCCAAGGGCGCCAAGGACGTGGTCGCCAAGGTCGAGACGATTCTCGCTCGACCGAAGGAGGCCTGGCTCGCGAAGGTCGATCGTCATCTGGCGGCCGGATCCTGGGACAAGACCTGGGCTTCCATGCACAAGCTGATGCTGGACGCCACCGGCGACTCCGCGAGCGACCGTCCCGCCTCGTCCCTTCCCGTTTATGCCACCACGCCTGCGGAGTGATCTGGAATGTATGATTGGTTGATTGTCGGCGCCGGCTTTGCGGGCAGCGTTCTGGCGGAACGCCTTGCCACGGAGCGCAACGAGCGCGTCCTTCTGATCGATCGTCGCAATCACATCGGCGGCAATGCCTATGATCGATACGACGATGACGGCCTGCTCATCCACCAGTATGGGCCTCATATCTTCCACACCAACTCCAAGCAGATCTTCGACCATCTCTCCCGCTTCACAGAATGGCGCTTCTACGAGCATCGGGTGCTGGCGGAAGTCGACGGCATGCTTGTGCCGATTCCGATCAACCTCGATACGGTCAACAAGCTCTATGGGCTGAACCTCACATCCGAGCAGTTGCAGGACTGGTTCGCGGAACGGGCTGAAAAGAACGGCGAGATCAAGACCTCGGAGGACGTGGTGGTCTCCGCCGTCGGCCGCGAGCTCTACGAGAAGTTCTTCCGCGGCTATACGCGCAAGCAATGGGGTCTCGACCCGTCGGAACTCGACAAGTCGGTGACCTCACGGGTGCCGACGCGCACGAACCGGGACGACCGCTATTTCACGGACGAGTTCCAGTTCATGCCCAAGCACGGCTACACCCGGATGTTCGAGAAGATGGTGAGCCATCCGAACATCCATGTGATGACGCAGACCGATTACGACGACGTCAAGCATGCCGTTCCCCATCGCCGTGTCATCTATACCGGGCCGATCGACGAGTACTTCAATTTCCAGTTCGGCAAGTTGCCATACCGCTCGCTTCGCTTCGAGCATGTCACCCTAGACAAGGCCTGGCACCAGCCCGTGGGCGTCGTGAACTTCCCGCAGACGCACGATTACACCCGCGTCACGGAATACAAGCATCTCACCGGTCAGGACCATGCCAAGACGGCGCTCACATACGAGTATCCGTCCGCCGAAGGCGATCCCTACTACCCGATCCCGAAGGCGGAGAACCAGGAGCTCTTCAAGAAATACGAGCGCCTGGCCATGGCAACGCCCGACGTATGGTTCGTCGGTCGGCTGGCGACTTATCGCTACTACAACATGGACCAGATCGTCGGTCAGGCTCTCGCCACCTTCCGACGCATCAACGAATCCCTTCCGGTCGGCGCGGATACAAGTTCAGTGAAAGTCGTGCCGAATTCAGCCGCCATGATCTCATAGTCGAAATGCATCGAACAATCCGCGCTAAGCATAGTTGTTGAGTTCCTGTCAGTAATAGCTCGGAGTGCATGATGAATCGACCGCTGGAACTCTGGGGCGGCCTGGAATGTACGGTCGCGAGAGTTGGCGACGACTACCGCGATCAAAGCCTGGAGACCGGTCATTACGACCGAATCGCGGATCTCGACCGCATCGCCGAACTCGGGATCCGTACGTTGCGTTACCCGGTGCTCTGGGAGAAGATTTCTCCCCAGAGCCCGGAACGTACGGACTTTTCCTGGCACGATGAGCGTCTGGCGCGTCTTCAGACGCTCGGCATTCGTGCCATCGCCGGCCTGTGCCATCATGGCAGCGGCCCGCACTACACCCATATGCTCGATCCGGCCTGGCCCGAGCTTCTGGCGCGCCATGCCGCCAACGTGGCGGAGCGCTATCCGCATCTCGATCTCTATACGCCTGTCAACGAGCCGCTCACGACCGCGCGATTCTCGGGCCTTTACGGGCATTGGTATCCGCACGGCACAAGTTACGAGTCCTTCCTCAAGATCCTCGTCAACGAGTGCAAGGCGACCGTTCTGTCCATGCGGGCCATCCGCAAGGTTCGACCGGATGCGCAGCTCGTGCAGACGGACGACATGGGAAAGACCTTCTCGACCCCGACGCTCGCCTATCAGGCCGAGCACGAGAATCAGCGTCGCTTCCTCGGATTCGACCTTCTCTGTGGCATGGTCGATCGCGACCACCCCTGGTGGGACATCTTCCTGGAGAACGGCGTCGCGCAGGCCGATCTCGAACTTCTTCTGGAGGCGGATGCCGCGCCCGACATCATCGGCATCAATCATTACCTGACGAGCGAGCGCTATCTCGACGAGCGGACGGCGCGCTACCCCGAGCATCATTGGGGCGGCAACGGCAGGCATCGATACGCAGACGCGGAAGCCGTCCGTATGCCGCTGCCGTCCTCCGATCTCGGACCGGCCGCCCGCCTGCGGGAAGTGTGGGAACGCTACAAGCGACCCATGGCCGTCACCGAGGCGCATCACGGCAGCTCCCGGGACGATCAGCTGCGCTGGCTCATGGAAGTCTGGAACGACGTCAATGCGCTGCGCCATGAGGGCGCGGATATTCGGGCGGTGACCATCTGGTCTCTTTATGGTGCCGTCGATTGGAACAGCCTGCTGACCCGCCGCAACGGCTTCTACGAGCCGGGCCCCTTTGATGTGCGCGCTCCCGAGCCACGCCGGACGGCGCTTGCACATGCGGCAGAGGCGCTCGCCAAGAACGGAGACTTCGATCATCCGGTGCTTGATCGGGCAGGCTGGTGGAAGCGTGACATCCGGTTCTACAAGCCTCCGGCGAGGCAGTCGAAATCCTGTTGGCTCGCCGATGAGCCGCGACAGCTCCTGATCACGGGCGCGACGGGAACCCTCGGCCGCGCCTATTCCCGCCTCTGCGATTTCCGCGGGCTCAATCACGTGCTGCTCTCGCGTCAGGACATGGACATCGCGGATCCGAAGAGCGTCGCCGAGGCTCTGGCGTGCTATCGGCCTTGGGCCGTGATCAACACGGCCGGGTATGTGCGCGTGGTGGAGGCGGAGAACGACAGGCAGGCCTGTTTCCGGGAAAACGCCACGGGAGCGGAGGTGTTGGCGAAAGCCTGTGCCGATCTCGATGTTCCCCTCGTCACCTTCTCGTCCGATCTCGTGTTCGACGGAACGTTGGGCCGGCCGTACGTGGAGAGCGACGAGGTCAATCCCACGACCGTCTATGGCGAGAGCAAAGCCGAGGCGGAGCGCAGGGTTCTGGCCGCGCACGAAAAGGCTCTCGTTTTGCGCACCAGCGCCTTCTTCGGCCCATGGGACCGCTACAATTTCGTCTGGTCGATCCTGAACGCTCTCAGCAAGGGCGAGGGTGTGAAAGCCAGCCTCGATGTGGTTTCGCCCACCTATGTGCCCGACCTCGTGAACACCTCGCTCGATCTCCTGATCGACGGCGGCACGGGCATCTGGCACATGGCCAATATTGGTGAAACGTCCTGGCGCGATCTGGGGGCCATGGCGGCGGAACGTGCGGGCTTCGATCCGGGCCTCGTGGTGGATGCGGGCGATCTCCCGGTCCTCAACACGGCCCTGTTCACGGAACGCGGCGTCCTCATGCCGCGCCTCGACAGCGCCCTCGACCGGTTCTTCATCGACAGTGAAGAGGAATGGTCCGACGATGCGATGAAGATGGCCGCCGAGTAGAATCTCCGCACAGGAAACAAAAGGAAAGGCGGCCAGAACGATCTGGCCGCCTTTTCGTTGGACGCCGCAGAAAACCTTACGCCGCGGCCTCGGCCGCCCGAACGGCTTCCTCGAGGCGCGCGGCCCGGGACTCCACGGCCAGCTCCACGAGAGCATCCGTCAGCACCGTCGCGGTCGGGTCGGCCAGAGGCTCGTCCCGGAACAGGCGCAGGGTCGAGGCCACGAGGCGGCCGCGGCCGTAGGAGCGCTCGACGCCCAGCGCGACCGGCTTGTGGATCCATCCGACCACGAGGCCGGCGAACACGCGGGCCTGGAAGTCGAGCAGGTTGCAGTTCGCGATCACGTAGTCGGGCAGGACCCGGTCCATCGTCTCGTCGAGCAGCGGTCCCGACGGGAAGCGGGAGAAATGACCCGAGCGCCGCAGCCAACCGAAGGAGGATGCCCAATCGCCTGACCAGAGGGTGCCGGCGCGCGCCTGCACCCGCACGGCCTGCCAGTGCGGGAAGAACGGATAGAGGGTCATATCCTCTTCCGGCAGGAGCAGAAGCTTGGCGCCCGACCGCACGTGATCCGCAATCGCCTTGTTGTGCGTGCGCGACACGATCAGGGTCGATTCCTCGAACGCGCGGGCGATGGTGTAGCCCAGGGCCCGGAAGCGCTCGCGGACGTCCTCGTCCGGGGACCACACCAGTTCGCGCGCATGAACCGGCCGCGCACGCTTGGGATGGATGGCGATATCGTGGTGGTTATGCGCGACGACGCGTCCATCCCCGGTGCGCAGGTCGAGGCTGATGCGCCGCAGCGAGGGTTCGTCCATCTCGGGCAGGCGGATCTCGATGCGGCCGAGGTCGAGCACGTCCGGCGCCTCGACGCGCGGCAGATCAATCACCTGGCTCTCGCCGCAGAGGGAGATCTCCAGCTTGCAATCTTCCAGAACCGGACCGGCCCCATGAGCGATCGCCAGGCCGAGGGAAGCGGTCTCGCCTGACCAATAGGATGCGCGCTCCCATTTCGGCACGATCACCGTGTCCGAATTGACGATGTGGAACAGTTCGTGGAACACGCGCGGGTTCCGGCGCATGTCCAGCAGGCCGTTGGATTCCCAATGGCAGTCGTGCAGCTCGGTGATCACGTAACCGGCGAGGTTCGGCTTCCGGCGCATGGATTCGATTTCGTATTTCAAGGCGCGGAACTGCTGCCACTGGGCCGCGATGACGAAGCGGCGCAGATCGCCGAAGACACGGTCGAGGCTCCAGTCCGAGAACCGGTTCTCGACGCCGTGGGCATACATCACGCCCTCGCCCCAGTCGTGCCCGGTCTCGAACCACCAGGGCTCCTCACCCTTGGCGTCGCGCAGATCCTTCGGATAGGGAAGGCCCCAATTGCCGAATTCCGAGCACATAAGCGGCTCGCGTCCGGTAATGACCGCATCGCCGTGAGGCGAGTAGAGCCAGGAGGCGCGGCTCGAGAGCTCGTCGACGAACTGGTCCCAGGCCGCGCGGTGATCGGGATATGCGGCGTAGAAGTGATAATCCGCAATGTCGGATTCCACGTGGAAGCTCGGTGCGAGCGGAGAGTTGTCGACCACGAGGCGCGTCGGATCGTAAGCCTTCAGCCAGGCGAAGGTGCGCTTGAGCCAGTCGCGGTGATCCGCATCGTTGACGAGATCGACGCCCCAGTTTTCGTTGATGATCGTCCAGATGACGATCGAAGGATGGTTGCCGTCGCGGTCGACGATGCCCTTCAGCAGCTTCTCCTTGCGCCCGCGGGAACGGTCGGTGGCCATGCCGCCGTTCGGCAGTTCCGTCCAGATGAGCATGCCCATCCGGTCAGCCACTTCGTAATAGCGCGGATCGGCCGCCTTGATGTGGCAGCGCAGGCAGTTGAGGCCCAGTTCCTTGGCCTTGCGGAACTGATCTTCCAGGAATTCCACGGAAGGCACAGTGCAGATCGTGTCCGGATAGTAGTCCTGGTCGAGAGCGGAGCGCAGGTAGAGAGGCTCTCCGTTGAGATAGAACTTGCCGTTGCGCGTCTCGATGGAGCGGAAGCCGAAATTATCCGCGATCTCGTCCTTCACCTCGCCGTTGCGGATGAGCTCGAGGCGAATGCGGTAGAGGTTGGGATGGTCGGGCGACCAGGCGCGCACGTCGTCGAGAGTGAACTCGAACGGCATGGACGTCACGCCCACCTGCGTTTCATGCATCTCGTCGAGCACGACATCACCCGACGGGTCCGTGACTTCGATGCGGATCTGGGTTGCGTCGGTGAGCGGACGCGCGAAGAACACGCCCGAGGTCACCCGTCCCGTGGTCAGGTTGGGGACGAGGCGGACACGGTTCATGTGATCGGGAATGCGACGCTCGAAATAGACCGACTGCCAAATGCCGGAGAGAGGGCCATACCAGCTCTGCTTGCCGAACGGGATTTCGGCAAAGGGCGAATCCGGAAACTCGGCCGGGTTGTCGGTCGGGCTGTCGACGCGGACCTTGATCTCGTTCGCCCCGGGTTTGAGATACGGCGTCACGTCGAACGAGAAGGGCAGGAATCCGCCCTCGTTGTGGCCGACCACCTCGCCGTTGATGAAGACCTTGGTGTTGTGAAAGACGGCGCCGAAGCGGATCCAGACACTGTCGTGCAGCCAAGCTTCGTCGATCTCGATCGTCCTGCGATAGATGCCGATGCCGGCACGCATGCGCAGGTCCGCGAACTGGGCCTGCCACGGACTGGGCACGGTGATATGGCGAACCTCAGCCGGGCCCGACAGACGGTCGTCGGCCACATGCAAAAATTCCCAAGTCCCGTCCAGATCGATCCGATTGTCCTGCATGACGTCTCCTTGAATCAGAGATTACCCAAGGGTTTCGAAAACGGCGAAAACATGACTGAATGCGAGTGGCGGCGGGGAGGTGTCCCGCCTGCGACATCGCGTGTCACCGAACCCTTTTCGCCCCATCGCCCCCTCGTCTCTGACCGTCGTTGGTGGCCCGTCTCGAACAACGGAGAAAGGCTTCATTGGATCCCGGGTCCGGGCCGGCCCGGGCGCTTCGATCCACCAGCCAGGAATAGGAACCGGCTCTTCCATCTCGCGTTGCCCTGATAATGCCGAGCCTCGCTGCTCGCCGACACACCCCGTTTCTCGAAGAGGCTACAGATGGCTCAACAGATTCCTGATGATCGCGCCCGACAGGGAGGATCAGGCCGCCCGGTTCTGGGTGTTCTGATCGGTTCGCTCCTGCTCCTCGCCGTTGCCGTTTCCGGTTATCTCATCTGGGCGGGCTCCACGTCTCCCGACGACCCCGGGACCGATGCGGCTCGTGCCAATGTGACGGGCTCGACGACCGGCTCGTCCAACGCCAACCCCAGCAATCGGACCTCGCCGGCCAATCCGGCTTATCCGGCCCCCGGCGCGCGGCCCACGGCCAACGAAGCGCCGAAGCAATAAGCAATTTTCCTTACGTAAGCCGGGAGAGGACGAGCGCCTCTCCCGGCTTTTTTGTTGCGCTTCCATGGTCAGGCGGCGACTTTTCGCCGTAATGATTCGCAAAGAACCGGCCCGCTGACGCATCGTGCTGCGAAGATGTGCCGGTCTTTTCGCCTGCGCGGACCTCCGGTTCGCACGGGACGATGCACTTATGAGAATGCGACGGGGTTGGACTGAATGACGGGTATTGGCATGAAGGGGCTCTTTCGGGCCGCCGTGATCGCGTTGAGCATGGCAGCGGGCGGCGCATCCTATGCGCAGCAGGCTCAGACCTCTCCCAACACCCAGCCCCAGCCCCAGCCCCAGGCGGCGCCGGCTCCCGCCCCGGCCGCGGCGCCGGCCCCCGCACCGGTTTCTCCCGAGACGAAGGCCGCCCGCGCCAAGCTCGACGGCTTCAAGGCCGATCTCGAGCAGAAGGAGGCGGCGGTCCAGGGGCGTGTCATGGCCGACGCGGATCTGCAGAACATCCGCCAGCAGCTCGAACCGATCATCGCCGAGATCCGCACCGTCATCGAGGAGCAGGCTCCGAAGCTCGATGCCAGCAAGCAGCGTCTGAGCCAGCTCGGACCGAAGCCCGAAAAGGGGCAGCCGGAGGAGAGCGCCGACGTCGCCCGGGATCGCGCGGAGCGCGAGGCGGCCGTGGCGGAGCTCGACGAGACCCAGCGGCTCGGGCGTGCCCTGCTGGTCCAGGCCGAGCAGCTGAGCACCCAGATCGGCGACCTGCGCCGGGCAGGGTTCACCCGTGCCCTGTTCGAGCAGAGCGATGGGCTCATCAGCCCCAGCCTCTGGATGAATGTGGTCCAGGCCGTCCCGCGGGAGTTGCGGTCGCTGGGCATCGTCATGGGCGATGCCCTGGAGCAGCTCCAACGCACCACCTCGCTCGGTGTCCTGCTCCTCATGGGGCTGGCCATCGGCGTGGCGATCGCCCTTTATGCCGGGCGGCGCTCCATCGCGCCGCGCCTGGTCAGGCGCGATCCCGCCATCACCGACCCCGCACGCCGCAGCCGCCTCCTGGCTGCCGTCGGCGTTCTGATCCTCGGGGCGGGCCCGGCCATCGCGGGCAGCTGGATCGTCTGGGTGGCCTTCGACTCCGTCGATATCGTCCCGTCGCGGATCGAGCAGATCGGCAAGGCCATTCTGAGCGGCCTGGCCTTCATCGCCTTCGTGCGTGCCTTGATCGATGCGATTCTGGCGCCGGACCATACCTCCTGGCGGCTGATCCCGGTCCGGGATGCCTCCGCCACGCGGATCATGAGCTTCTCCGTCACCCTGGCCACCGTCATGGTCGTCGGCAAGGTGATCGAATCCTTCAACACGGCCATTGCGGCGGCCTTGCCCATCACCGTCATGACCCGGGCGGTCTTCGCCCTGGCATGGGCTCTCGTCTTTGCCGAACTCCTGCGACGCTTCGCGGCCCGCGAGAACCAGGACGAGGCCTGTCTCGGGCCTTACGTGGCGCCGGACGTGGACATCGGCGGCCCCCTGCGCAGCCTCGGCTGGTTCCTCACGGCGCTCATCGTCGGCAGCGTGCTCGGAGGCTATGTGGCGCTGGCCTCCTTCCTGGTCGATCAGGCGGCCTGGATCTCCATCGTGGTCGCCCTGGTGGGGCTCTGCATCGCGCTCGCCGATGAATTCATCGGCGGTTCGCTGCGCGGGCAGACGAGGCTTGCCACCACGCTCCAGGCCAATACGGGCCTGCGGCGCCGCTCCCTGGAGCAGATCGGCGTTCTCGGCAGCGGCTTTGCCCGGCTCGCCCTCATCGTCATCGGCTTCCTGCTGGTGCTGGCTCCGTGGGGCATCGAATCCTCCGACGTGACCGGCTCCTTGCGAGCCATGTTCTTCGGGTTCAGCGTCGGCGACGTCACGATCTCGCTGTCGTCGATCCTCATCGCGGCCGCTTTGTTCGCCGCAGGCTTCGCCGTCACGCGCATGGTCCAGCGCTGGCTCAACAATACCTTCCTGCCGGCGACGGACCTCGATGCGGGCCTGCGCAACTCGATCAGCACGGCGGCGGGCTATGTGGGCATCATCATCGCGGGCGTGCTCGCCTTCACCTATCTCGGCCTCAGCCTGGAACGGGTGACCATCGTGGCCGGCGCGCTCTCGGTCGGTATCGGTTTCGGCCTGCAATCCATCGTCAACAACTTCATCTCGGGCCTGATCCTGCTCTGGGAGCGGCCGATCCGCGTCGGCGACCTGGTGGTCGTGGGCGACGGCGAGGGCTACGTGCGCCGGATCAACGTGCGTTCCACGGAGATCCAGGCCTTCGACCGCTCGACCATCATCGTGCCGAACTCGAACCTGATCTCCGGTATCGTGCGCAACCGCGTGCGCAACGATCGCGTGGGGCGCGTCCTCGTCTCGGTGCCGGTCCCCCGTGCCTCGGATCCGGACCAGGTAGCCGAAATCATGCGCAAGGCCGCGCTCGCCCACCGCGAGATCATGAGCGAGCCTGCGCCCCGGGTGCTGTTCAAGAAGGTGACGGAAAACACCATCGATTTCGATCTCGTCTGCTTCGTGGACGACATCGATTCGGCAGGCCGCGTCTCGAGCGACATCTATTTCGACATCTTCCGCGGCCTGCGGAAGGCCGGCATCGGCCTCCCCGCGCCGGCGCCTGCTCCCGCACCGGACGAGGAGCCGCAGGACAAGGCCGCGAAGGCGGACGAAAATGAGGACGAAACCTTAACCCTTCTCAAGGATAAGACGCCCGCATGAAGTGTCTTATCCCGTTGATCCTCTCCGCCCTCGGTCTTGCCGGCTGCCAGAGCGAGAAGCCCGCCCAGCGTAGCCAGACCCCGAGCTTCTACGTCTCGATGGCGAGTGCCGATGCCCGTGTGGATGCCGCCATGGCTCGCGACATGATCGGCGCCTATCGTGGCAACAACGGCTTGCGTCCCCTGACCCTCGATCCGGACCTGCAGGCCGCCGCCCAGGCGGAGGCCGATGCCATGGCCCGTGCCGACAAGCCGAGCTCGGCGGAAACCTTCAAGGCCCGCCTGGCCTCGAGAGGGTTCGCGGCACCGGCCGCCAACATCTCGGCCGGCTACCACACCTTGGCCGAAGCCTTCTCCGGCTGGCGCGAGAGCCCGCAGCACAACCGGGTGCTCCTCGATGCCAAGGCGACCCGGATCGGGATCGCGACGGCCTATACGCCGAATTCCAAGTACAAGGTCTATTGGGTTCTGGCGGTCGCCGCCGACCGGCGCTGACCACATGCCGCGCCCCGAAGCGGGGCTGTTCCGGAACCTAACGTATGTGAACGCGCTTTAGCTTGAGGAACTCTCAAGCTCAACGAGTACGCGTTTCATCAGATGCCGGATTTCGATCCCAAATTAGGCAAGCAGCTGCCTCCGCCGCCGGCTTTGGGGAGCGAGCAGGAGGTCGGACCCGGCCAAGGCACCACGCTGGCCAAGGAAGCCGCCACAGCCGCCACTCACCATCCGGAAGCCCCGCATTCCCCCGAGGTGGCTCCGAGCATCGTGCGGGAGCTGTTCCTGCTCTTTCGCGACATGCTCCGGAAAGGGAAGGGCTGGCCCATGCTCCGTCTCGGGGCGGCCATTCTCGTCATCCTGGTCGGCAACATGTTCGGCCAGGTGCGGCTCAATCAATGGAACGGCGCGTTCTTCGATGCGGTCGAGAAGCGCGACACCTCCGCGTTCTTCCATCAGCTCCTGGTCTTCATGGTCATCGTCGGCGTGCTGCTGGCCCTCGTGGTGGCGCAAACCTGGCTGCAGGAGCGCCTGAAGATCCGGCTCAGGCAGCGCCTGACCCAGGTGCTGCTCGACATCTGGCTCAAGCCCAACCGTGCCTACCAGATGGGCTTCATGGGCGAGAACGGCGCCCAGCCCGACCAGCGCATGCAGGAGGACTGCCGCCTCTTTTCCGAACTCTCCACGGAGCTCGGCGTCGGCATGCTGCAGGCCTTCCTGCTCCTCGTGAGCTTCATCGGCGTCCTGTGGGCCCTGTCCGGTCCCGTCAGCTTCACCCTGGGCGGGCGCGAGATCACGATTTCCGGCTACATGGTCTGGGTCGCCGTGGGTTACGCCGGGATCGGCTCCGGGCTCACCTGGCTCGTCGGCCGCCCGATGATCCGGCTGAACACGCTCCGCTATGCCCGCGAGGCCGAGCTGCGCTTCGCGCTCGTGCGCGTGAACGAAAGCGCCGAGAGCGTCGCCCTCTACAACGGAGAGCCGGACGAGCGCCGAAACCTCGATGAATTCGTCGAGGCGGTTCTCAAGGCCTCCCGCCGCCTCTCCGGCGGCCTCGCCCGCCTGACCTGGATCACCTCCGGCTACGGTTGGCTCGCCATCGTGGTGCCGATCCTGGCCGCCGCGCCTGATTACTTCGCGGGACGTCTTTCCTTCGGCGAGATGATGATGGTGGTCGGCGCCTTCAACCAGGTGCAGTCGGCCCTGCGCTACTTCGTCGACAACTTCCCGAAGATCGCCGATTGGCGCTCCGCGGTCCTGCGCGTCGCCACCTTCCGGCAGGCCGCCATCGATCTCGACGAGGTCGCGGCCGAGAGCAGCAAGATCGAGACTAGCCCTCATCCCAAGGGCTGGCTCAGCTTCGAGGGCGTCTCCATCGCGCTCAACGACGGCAGCATCCTCATCGAGGATGCGACGGCCGAGATCCAGCCCGGCGAGCGGGTGCTGATCATGGGTGAATCGGGAGCCGGCAAGAGCACGCTGTTCCGTGCCATTTCCGGCCTCTGGCCCTGGGGATCGGGCCGGATCCGCATCCCGAAGCCCGAGGAGATGATGTTCCTGCCGCAGCGGCCCTATCTCCCCTTGGGAACCTTGCGGGCAGCCGTCAGCTATCCGGCCTCGCCCGAAACCTTCGACGATGCCCGGATTCGCGAGGCCCTCGAACGCTGCGGCCTGGGCGAGTTCGTCGAGATGCTCGACAAGCATGAGCGCTGGGACCGGAGCCTGTCCCTCGGCCAGCAGCAGCGGGTGGCCTTTGCCCGGGTGCTGCTGCACCGGCCGAAATGGGTGTTCATGGACGAAGCGACCTCCGCCCTCGACGAGGAGAACCAGGCTTCCATGCTGGGCCTTTTCGAGAATGAATTGAAGGGCGCGAGCGTGCTGTCGATCGGCCACCGACCCGGCCTCGAAGAGTTCCACACCCGCACCCTTCACATCCGCAAGACCCGGGAAGGCGCCATTCTCCTGGCCCGGCCCCGGTCGCGGCAGAACGGGGACAAGCCGTCGAAACTCGGGCCGAAATGGATCGGGCGCTTTCGCCGGAGCCTCAAGCCGGCACGGAGCCGCGCATGATGGAGCGGAACCGGTCCGAAGCGTCACGGCTTTTCAAGCAGAGGGAATTGCGTAACCCTTGATCGGAGGCGAAGTACCGGTCGTCACGTATCGCAGGTAGAGCTCCATGCGGCTGATCAGGTTGTATATCCGTGTTCTCGGCCAGCTCGGGTCCGACATGAGGGTCGGCGCATTGCTGGCCCTGGCCAATATCGCGCTCGCGATCTCGGCCTTCGCGGAGCCGATCCTGTTCGGGCGCATCATCGACGTTCTCACCCGGGCCCAGATCCCGAACTCTCCGCCCGTGACCTTCGGCGTTCTCATGCCGCTCATCCTCGCCTGGGTGGCGTTCGGATTGTTCTCCATCGGCGCCGGCGCGCTCGTGGCGCTTCATGCGGACCGCCTGGCCCATCGCCGGCGGCTGTCCGTGGTGGCGAACTACTTCGAGCATGTGCTCGAACTGCCGCTCGCCTTCCACACCTCGACCCATTCGGGCCGCGTGCTGAAGGTGATGCTGGAGGGCTCGGGCGCCATGTCCTGGCTCTGGCTCGGCTTCTTTCGCGAGCATCTCTCGGCTCTCATCGCGCTCGTCGTCCTCCTGCCGCTCACCGTGTTCCTGAACTGGCGCCTGGGGCTTCTCCTCGTCGCGCTCGTCGCGGTGTTCGCGTTTCTCACCGCCATCGTGCTGCGCAAGACGGAAACCCTGCAGGGTTCCGTGGAGCGCTATCATTCGAGCCTCGCCGAACACGCCTCCGATGCGCTCGGCAACGTGCCGGTGATCCAGTCCTTCACCCGCATCGAGGCCGAGAGCCGCTCGCTGCGCACCATCATCCAGCAATTGCTCCAGGCGCAGAACCCGGTGCTGTCCTGGTGGGCGCTGGCCTCCGTCGCGTCCCGCGCTTCTGCCACGATCACGGTCACGGCGATCTTCCTGCTCGGCACCTGGCTGCACCTGAGCGGTCTTGCCACCATCGGCGACGTGGTCATGTTCATGAGCATGGCCACCATGCTGATCGGCCGGCTGGAGCAGGCGGTGAGCTTCATCAACCAGCTCTTCATGCAGGCGCCGAAACTGCAGGAATTCTTCGAGATCCTGGACACGACTCCCGCCGTTCACGATCGTGCCAATGCCAGGAACGTGGAGCGCTATCGCGGCGACGTGGTCTTCGACAACGTGAGCTTCTCCTACGACGGCAAGCGTCCTGCCGTGCAGGACGTGACCTTCACCGTGCAGGCGGGCGAGAACGTGGCGCTGGTCGGCGCCACCGGCTCCGGCAAGTCGACCACCCTGGGCCTCCTTCATCGCGCCTTCGATCCGCAATCGGGCTGCATCCGCATCGACGATCTCGATATCCGCGACGTGACGCTCTCGTCCCTGCGACGCAATATCGGCGTGGTGTTCCAGGAGCCGATGCTGTTCGCCCGCACCATCCGCGAGAACCTTCAGGTCGGGAAGCCAGATGCCACCGACGCGGAGATGATCGAAGCGCTGGAACGGGCGCAGGCCATCGAGTTCATCTCCCGGCAGTCGGAAGGTCTCGACACGGTCATCGGCGAGCGCGGGCGCTCCCTGTCGGGTGGCGAGCGCCAGCGCCTGTCGATCGCCCGCGCGCTCCTGAAGAATCCGCCGATCCTCATCCTCGACGAGGCGACGAGCGCGCTCGACGCCGCGACCGAGCGCAAGCTTCAGCTCGCTCTGGACGAGGTGATGAAGGGACGCACGACCTTCGTCATCGCCCATCGGCTCGCCACCATCCGCAACGCCAACCGCATCCTCGTGTTCGATCAGGGACGCGTTATCGAGACCGGAACCTTCGACGACCTCGTGGCGAAGGGCGGTCGCTTCGCGGAGCTTGCGAGGGCGCAGTTCATGGCCGCCGAGGAGCCTCCGCCCAAGCGCGTGAGAGTGTCGGCACACGCATGACGCAAAGCTTCGATCCGCGCACAACGGGCGTTCGCCACCACGTCAACGGCCTGACTCTTCATGCCATCGAAGCAGGCCCGGAGGACGGGCCGCTCGTGATCCTGCTCCACGGTTTTCCAGAATTCTGGTGGGGATGGCGCTATCAGATCGGTCCTTTGGCCGAGGCGGGCTTTCGTGTGCTCGTGCCTGATCAGCGCGGCTACAACCTCAGCGACAAGCCCGATGGCCGACGCGCCTACGATCTCGTCATATTGGCGAAGGACGTCGTGGGTTTGGCCGATGCACTCGGACGCGACACGTTCTCCCTGGTAGGGCACGACTGGGGCGGGCTCGTCGCCTGGTGGACAGCCTCGCGATATCCGGATCGTGTCGAGAAACTCGTCGTGCTCAACGCGCCTCATCCGGCCGTTGCCGGATCCTATATGCGTTCGCACCCGAGCCAGATGCTGCGAAGCCTCTATGTGGGGTTCTTCCAGATCCCATGGCTGCCCGATGCCATGCTCTCGGCGAACGGCTATCGCAGTCTCAAGGACGCGCTCCAGCGCACGAGCCGCCCCGGAACGTTCTCGGACGAGGACATCGCGCAATACGAGAAGGCCTGGTCGCAACCCGGCGCGGTCACGACCATGCTGAACTGGTACCGGGCGCTGCCGTTCAAACCCGACATGAAGGATCCGACCGTGCGTGCGCCGACGCTCGTCATCTGGGGAACAGGCGACCGGTTTCTGGAGAAGGGCTTGGCGGAGGCGAGCCTTGCCTTGTGTAAGACCGGCAGCGCTCGCTGGATCGAGAGCGCGACCCACTGGGTCCAGCATGAGGAACCGGAGGCCGTGAATGCCGCGATGGTCGCGTTTTTGAAGCCGTGAAGGCACGCTCCGCTCTCATGTCCGTGTATCGATAATTGCGATGGCGTAACGCGCTGCCCCTGTCATTCCGGGACGCCGCAGGCGAACCCGGAACCCATAAACTCGACGTTGTGAAGAAGGAGTGGGCCGGAATACGCCTCTTCCTGCAGCGTCGGCGGGTATGGGTTCCGGGTTCCGCTTCGCGGCCCCGGAATGACAGTGCTGCGCCTCTATCGATCGAGATCACCGGCCCAAGGCCGGGGATGACGTAAGAGGGGCAGACAGCGTATCTCCGCCATTATTCGGCCCGGGGGCGCACCAGGGCGAGCGGGGTGATTCTCAGCGCCATGATCCGGTTGCGCGATTTGCGCAGCACCTGGAAGCGGAAGCCGTGGAAGGTGAAGATCTGGCCCGTATCGGGGATGGTCTGCGCCTCGTGGATGACGAGGCCCGCGATGGTGGTCGCCTCCTCGTCGGGCAGGTTCCAGTCCATGGCGCGGTTGAGGTCGCGGATCGGCACGGAGCCGTCGACATTCACCGAGCCGTTCGGCTGCGGTCGCACGCCCTGGACCGAGAGATCGTGCTCGTCCTTGATGTCGCCGACGATCTCCTCGAGGATGTCCTCGAGCGTCACCAGTCCCATCACCTCGCCGTACTCGTCGACCACGAGGGCGAAGTGCGTCTTCTTCGCCAGAAAAGCCTTCAACTGGTCGCGCAGCGACGTGGTGTCCGGCACGAACCAGGTTTCGAGCGCGATTGCCTCGACCCTCAGCCTGCTCGCATCGCCGCCGACCGCATCGAGGGCGCGCAGGAGGTCCTTGGCGTGGAGCACACCGACGATGTTCTCCTGGCTCTCGCGCCAGAGCGGCATGCGGGTATAGGGCGAGGACAGCACCTCGCGGACGATCTCCTCCGACGAGAGATCCGCGTTGATGGTGCGCATCTTGGTGCGGTGGACCATGACCTCCGAGACGGTCAGGTCTTCGAGGTCGAGGAGGCCGCCCAGCATGTCGCGTTCCACCTTCGCCACGCCGCCTTCCTTGTGCAGCAAAGCGACCTGCCCGCGGATTTCCTCGCTGGCGGAAAGGATCGGCGTGTTCGCCCCGATCTTGATGCCGAACGGGCGCAGCATGAGCCGCACGATCCGCTCGATCGCGATGGCAAGCGGTCCGATCAGCGCCACGGCCCACGTCATGGGCCGCGAGAGAGCGAGCGAGACGGTTTCGGGGGAGGAGATCGCGACGGTCTTCGGCAGCACCTCGGCGAAGACGATCACCAGGATCGACATGAGCACGGTGGCGTAGATCGCGCCCTCGTGGCCGAAGATCGCCACGAGCACGCTGGTGGCGAAGGACGAGACGCCGATATTGACGATGTTGTTGCCGATCAGCACCGTGCCGATGAAGCGCTCGCGTATCTCGAGCAGGCGGTTCACCAGCTTGGCGCGCGTGTCTCCGCCTTTTTCCAGAACCAGCATGCGGGAGCGCGATGCGCCGGTGAAGGCCGTCTCGCCGGCCGAGAAGAAGGCCGAGAGCAGAAGACAGAAGATGACGACCAGGGCTGCAAACCAGAGATCGCCAAAGGATTCTTCGATCATGAGCGTGACGGTTCGAGTTCGCTGACCAGGAAGCTGCGGACCTTGTCGGCCTCGACACTGGGAGCGATGAAGCTCCGGCCGATGCCCCGGGCCAGGATGAAGGTCAGGGCGCCGCCCTTCACCTTCTTGTCCTGGGCCATGGCGTCGAGGAGCTCGTCGACCGTGCCGCAGCCACCCGGAACATGGGAAAGGCGCGTGGGAAGTCCAGCGGCCGCCAGATGGGCCTCGACGCGCTCGGCATCCGCTGCCGGGCACAGCCCGAGCGAGGCGGAGAAGCGGAAGGCGAGGGCCAGCCCGATGGCGACGCCCTCGCCATGGACGAGACGGGTGGAATCGTAACGGGTGATCCGCTCGAGGGCGTGGCCGAAGGTATGGCCGAGATTGAGCAGGGCCCTGTCGCCGTTCTCGTGCTCGTCTCGCACCACTACGTCGGCCTTGGCCCGGCAGCTCTGCGCCACGGCCTCGTCCCGCTCGGGGCCGCCGGCGAAGACGCCCTGCCAGTTGGCCTCGCACCAGGCGAAGAAGCGCTCGTCGTCGATGAGGCCGTATTTCGCCACCTCGGCGTAACCGGCGCGCATCTCGCGGACCGGCAGGGTGTCGAGGAGGGCCGTGTCGGCTAGCACCAGGCTCGGCTGGTGGAAGGCGCCGACGAGGTTCTTGCCGTGACGGGAGTTGATGCCGGTCTTGCCGCCGACGGAGGAATCGACCTGCGAGAGCAGGGTGGTCGGCACCTGGACGAAGCGCACGCCCCGGCGCACCACGGCGGCCGCAAAGCCCGCCAGATCCCCGATCACGCCGCCGCCGAGCGCCACCACGAGGTCGCCGCGCTCGATCTTCGCGGCCAGCACCGCGTCGCAGACCCGTTCCAGGCTGGCATAGGACTTGGTGGCCTCGCCGGGGGGAAGCGTGACGACCGAGGCGCGCAGGCCCTGGGCCTCCAGGGCGCCCGCCAGAGCGCCGGCATAAAGCGGTCCCACATGCTCGTCCGTCACGATGGCGGCGGCACGGGCACCAAGAGCGGCGATCCGTGCTCCGGCCGTCTCGATCAGGCCGCGTCCGACCAGGATGTCGTAGGCCCTGTCGCCGAGCGGGACCGGAACCGTGATGAAGGAGGAGCCCTCCGTCCGGGCAGCCAGCGGCGTCATGCTTCGGCGCTCCCTTGTTGTTCGCGTGCGAACCAATCGCCCAGTGCCTTGATGGCGTCGGCGACCACCCGGTCGTGCGGCGCCTCGTGGGAATCGAGGGTGATGTCCGCCGTGGCATAGACCGGATAGCGCTGCTCCATCAGGCGGCGCATGGTGCCCTCCGGGTCTGGGTTCTGCAGCAGCGGGCGGGTCGCCCGCTTGCGGACGCGGCGCATGAGGATGTCGAGATCGGCCTTGAGCCAGAGCGAGACGCCGTTCTCGGCGATGCGGCCTCGGGTCTCCTCGTTCATGAAGGCTCCGCCGCCGGTGGCGAGCACGATCGGCCCTTCCTGCAGGAGACGGGCGATCACGCGTCGCTCGCCGTCGCGGAAATGATCCTCGCCGTGGATGGCGAAGATCTCGGGGATGGTCATGCCGGCGGCGGCCTCGATCTCGTGATCGGCGTCACGGAAAGGCAGCTTGAGCGCCTGCGCGAGTCTGCGGCCCACGGTGCTCTTCCCGGCGCCCATGAGCCCGACGAGCACAATCGATCGCGTGCCGAGCTGGCGGGTCACGGGGTGGCCGCGCTGGCTTGCCTGGTTTTGCCCGCCGACTTCATCGAGCGAATTGAAGCGGCTGATATTGTTCATGTGAATGTCGTAGAGCATCGGGCCAAAAAGTGGAATGCACTTTTGGGAGCTATCCGGAGCTCATTGTCCGGGCCGGCACGGGCGTAGCGCCCTGTCACAAGGGTGTTATCCTCCCGTCCCGGTCAAACTTAACAGAAGTCAAGGACTTGCCTTCCAGGCCCTGGCATGGTTCTAGCGGTTCAACGCTTCAAGAGGCTCACGTGCCCACCCTGTTCCGATTTCTCTTCGTCGTCGCCGTCCTCGCGGGCCTTGGCTTTGCCGCCATGATCGCCCTGGCGACCTTTGTCCAGCCCGATCCGCGCGAGATCTCGGTTCCGGTGCATACCAGCAAGACGCCCTCGTCTTCATGAGCGGCGCACGCCACGCCAGCCTTTTCCTTGACATGCTCGCCGCCGAGCGCGGCGCCTCCAAGAACACGCTCGACGCCTACCGGCGCGACCTGGACGATTATCTCGCTTACCTAAAAGAAGCCGGCGGCCAGCCCGACAATGCGACCTCGGCCGTTGTGCGGGGCTTCATGGCGAGCCTCGAGGAGCGGGGCCTGAAGGCCTCCTCGGCGGCCCGCCGCCTCTCGGCGGTGCGCCAGTTCCACAAGTTCCTTTACGTGGAAGGCTATGCCCCGGCGGACCCGACGGCGGCCGTCTCGGCGCCGAAACGGGGGAGGGCGCTTCCAAAAGTTCTCTCCGTCGCCGAGGTCGACCGCCTGCTGCGGGTGGCCTATGAGGGCGTCGGGCACCCGCAGGCCACGCCTGCCGACCGCCTGCGCGCCGCCCGCATGGCCTGCCTGCTGGAGCTGCTCTATGCCACGGGCCTGCGCGTCTCGGAGCTGATCGCCCTGCCGAGCAGCGCCGCCCGGACCCGCGACCGCTTTCTCGTGGTGCGCGGCAAGGGCGCGAAGGAACGGCTCGTTCCCCTCACCGAGGCGGCCCGGGATGCGGCGCGGGCCTATCTCGCCCTGATGGAGGAGCAGAAGAAGGCCGTCGGCCCCTGGCTGTTCCCGGCCGACAGCGAGAGCGGCCATCTCACCCGCCAGGCGTTCGCCCGCGACCTGAAAGCGGTGGCCGGGGCGGCGGGCCTAAGGGCCGACAAGGTCAGCCCCCACGTGCTCCGCCACGCCTTCGCCAGCCACCTGCTCCAGAACGGTGCCGACCTGCGCGTCGTGCAGGAACTGCTGGGTCATTCCGACATCTCGACGACCCAGATCTACACCCATGTGCTGGACGAGCGCCTGAAGAGCATGGTGCGCGACCTGCACCCGCTGGCGGAGCGGGAGGGGTAGGGCTCTCCCAGTGTCATTCCGGGGCGCCGAAGGCGAGCCCGGAACCCATAAACACCACGGTTCAGGAAGAGGCTCCCAGCGGTACACGTATTTCTGCGCGGTCAGCGGTTATGGATCCCGGGTTCCGCTCCGCGGCCCCGGAATGACGGCGCGTGGAGTATTACCGCCGCTTCAGCAGGAACACGCCCTGGTCGCCGAGCAGGTTCCACACCCACCAGGGCAGGGTGACGCGCATGGGCTGGCCGCCGGCATTGAGCGCGACCGCCTTTTCCATCTGGGCGCCCACTTCCCGGCACAGCTCCACGAAGTCGCGGATGGTGCAGAAATGGATGTTCGGCGTGTCGTACCAGGAATAGGGGAGGTTCTCGGTCATGGGCATCCGGCCGCGGAAGCTGAGGTCGAACCGCACGCGCCAATGGCCGAAATTCGGGAAGGACACGATGGCCCGGCGGCCGATGCGCAGGAGATGCTCCAGCACGACCTTGGGCTGGCGCGTCGCCTGGATCGTCTGCGAGAGGATCACGTAATCGAAGGCATCGTCCGGATAATCGGCGAGGTCCGTGTCCGCGTCGCCCTGGATGACCGGCAGGCCCTTGGCGAGGCACGCATTCACGCCCTCGCGCGAAATCTCGATGCCGCGCCCGTCGACTTGCCTGCGGTCGCGCAGGATGGCGAGCAGGGAACCGTCGCCGCAGCCGATGTCGAGCACGCGGGAGCCCGGCTCGACCATGTCGGCCACCAGGAGGAAGTCGAGGCGGTGGCCGGTCTCGCTGTCGGTCAGGGGCAGGGTGGCCGGCAGGCTCATGCGATCCCCCGCACCCGCGCGGCCGCGTCGATGAAGCCGCGGGCGGCCGCGAACATCTCGGGCTCCTCGAGCAGGAAGGCGTCGTGCCCCTTGTCGCTTTCCACCTCGACGAAACCGACGGAGGCGGCCGCCGCGTTGAGCGCGTGGACGATGGCCCGCGAGTCGGAGGTGGGGAACAGCCAGTCGGAGGTGAACGAGATCACGCAGAAGCGCGTGGCCGAGCCCTTGAAGGCCTTGGCGAGAGAGCCGCCATGCTCCGCCGCGATGTCGAAATAATCCATCGCACGGGTGACGTAGAGATAGGAATTGGCGTCGAACCGCTCGACGAAGGAGATGCCCTGGTAGCGCAGGTAGCTCTCGATCTGAAAATCGGCGTCGAAGGAGAAGGTCGGGGCGCTGCGGTCCTGGAAGTTGCGTCCGAACTTCCGGTGCAGGGCCATCTCGGACAGATAGGTGATATGCGCGCCCATGCGGGCGACGGCGAGGCCCTTGGAGGGGCGCGTGCCCTCGGTCAGGTAGCGCCCACTGCGCCACTCCGGATCGGCCATCACGGCCTGGCGGCCGACCTCGTGGAAGGCGATGTTCTGGGCGGAATGGCGGGCGGCCGTCGCGATGGGCAGGGCCGAAAAGACCCGATTCGAATAGCTCACCGCCCATTGCAGCACCTGCATGCCGCCCATGGAGCCGCCGACGACGCAGAACAGGCTCTCGATCCCGAGCTTGTCGATCAAAGCGGCCTGCGCCCGCACCATGTCCCGGACGGTGACGACCGGGAAGTCGAGGGCATAGGGCTCGCCCGTGACCGGGTTGATGGAGGCCGGGCCCGTGGTGCCCATGCAGCCGCCGATCACGTTGGCGCAGATCACGAAGAAACGGTTCGTGTCCACCGGCTTGCCGGGGCCCACCATGGTCAGCCACCAGCCGGGCTTGCCCGTCACCGGATTGTCGTTCGCCACATGCTGGTCGCCGGTCAGGGCATGGCAGATCAGGACGGCGTTGGATCGGTCCGCGTTCAGGGTGCCGTAAGTCTGGTAGGCAATCTGCCAGGGGGCCAGAGCCACCCCGGAATCCATCATCAGGGGCTCGTCCGCGCCAAAGCGCATGACCAGGCTCGACGGGTCGTCGACCTGGCTTCGCGGTTCGGAGGACAGGGGCGCAAAGGACATCATTGAGCGGAAATGTTCGTTCTTTCGAACAACCGGTACTGCGGAGCGGCTGTCGCGTCAACGAACATAACGTCTCGGTAGGAGGTGGGGTGGATATTCCCTCCATGTCGTGGCCGGCCTTGTGCCGGCCATCCACGTCTTTGAGCCGTAGTGTCAAAAGACGTGGATGCCTGCGGCAAGCGCGGGCATGACGGTGGAACCTGTCCAGCCAGGACGGTCTCAGATGACAAAGAAGTCGAGGTTGGTGAGCTTGAGGTTCTTGGACAGGGTGGCGACCTGAATCGCCTCCTTGGCGCCATTGCCATCGGCATCCTAGAACAGGGCGCCGGTCTTCTTGTTGTAGATCACCCGATCGTCCCGGTCATGCGCCGCGCTGCCGACGAAGAACTCGCCCTTCTTGAGCACGCCCTTCTTGCTGATCTTGGAAAACACGCTTTTGGCCAGGTGGATCGTGTCGTCGGCCACGACGAAGTCGAGGATCCGGTCCAGGTTCTGCTGCTTGTTCAGCGTGTTGGTCTTGGCCAACTTGGCGTCGAACACGAACACGTCCTGCCCGGCTCCGCCGGTGAGCGTGTCGTTGCCCAGCCCGCCGGAGAGCCGGTCGTTGCCGCCATTGCCGTAGAGCTGGTCCTTGCCTCCGAAGCCGTAGAGGATGTCGTTAGCGCCCTTTCCGGCGAGTGTGTCGTCGCCTGCGGTGCCGTTCAGCGTGAGCGGTGAATCCACGGGTGTGCCGGGATCGCCCGGATTTCCTGGCGTATCAGCGATATCGCTGACGCTGAGGGTGATCTCCTGGGTGGTCTCAAGCCCATATTGGTCCTTGGCCGTTACCGTGACGCTGTAGCTGGTGTTGGTCTCATAATCGAGCGGCTTGAGCAGCACGAGGGCCGTGCCGTCGAGACTGAAGGTGCCGGTGGGGTCGCTCAGCGTGTAGGTGATCGCATCGCCTTCGGCATCATGCGCCGACAGCGTGGCGAGGGGAGTGTTGACGAGGAGGTTTTCGGCGAAGGCGGTTTTCGAGAACGCGATGTTGTCGGGCCTGGTGTTGTAGAGAGCGATCCTGCCGTCGGCGAATTCGAGAAAGCGGATGTTGCGCAGTTCATCGATGCCTTCGAGTTGACTTGTGACAGTCGTAACGCCGTCTGTCGTGACATAGCCGTAATCGGCTCTGTTGCCCGCAAAAACTGCCGTGTTCGTCCCCGCGCCACCGTCGAGCGTATCGGGGCCTTTGCCGCCGTTGAGCGTGTCGTCGCCATCGTTGCCGATCAGCTTGTTGCGATTGTCATCGCCGATGAGCGTATCGTTGCCTCTGCCACCCTCCAGATTTTCGATCCCAACAAGGAAATCCAGGCCATATCCCCCGGTATCCTGCCTCTGGTTCTGCAGCTTCAGGCTGACGGTCACGGCTGCATCTCCGCTGTAACGCGCCGTGTCGCTGCCAGGAGAGCCGTCGTTGGGTTCGATGCCGCCGTCGAGAGTGTCGTTTCCAGTCCCGCCAATCAGGATGTCGTTGCCGCCTTGTCCGCTAAGGAAGTCATCTGCGCCCCCGCCATCGAGAACATCATCTGCGCCTCCGCCCGCAAAGCCATTTTCGAGATCATTGCCGGTTAAATGATCGATCCCGTAACTGCTAGTGATGTTCTGGATATTGCGGAGCGTATAAAGTCCGTGTCCTGTCTGCTGCGGATCCTCGATGCGGAGATCGACCGTACTCCCGCCCATGATCTCGATCGTATTGATCCCGCCTCCGCCATCGATCACATTCGTTCCTTCGTCGATAACAAAGGTTTCCCTTCCGTCGCCGCCATAGGCCGTATTGTTTCCCTGTCCAAGAATAATGGACTTTGTGACGCGTCCCCCGCGCCCATCGTAAAAATCGTCCCCATTTCCAAGGAAGATGTAGCCTTCAATCAGGCCTGTATTGATCAATCTGTCGTCGGCGCCTCCAAGTTCGATTGCTGAACCTTGAGAACCCGCTCTGATCGTGCCGGAATTATTGATCGTAACGGCACCTTCAAGGCTGGAGATCGCTCCATCATTGCCGCTGATTGTACCTTGGTTGTTGAGCGTCGTCCGACCCGCCTCCTCGGCAGAGCCATAGATCACAATTCCATAGTAGAAGGCGCTGACCGACCCTGCGGCGCCTATGGAAATATCGTTCATCCCTCGCAGATAGAGGGCGTGTCCATTGGCGCTGACGACCGAGCCGAGGATGTCGAGCCTGTCCGAGAAACCAGAGGAGTAAAACCCTTCCGCCCCCCAACGCGGATTATTATCGATGATGCCCGAAGCCTTGAGCGTCACTCCGGCGGCCACCGTGACGTAATCGTCGCCGTCGAGAAGACGGATGCGATCGTCTGTGGCCTCAAGATCCGACGTGAAACTATAATCCGTCAATTTCAGGCACTCCGATTGTCGTATAGTATAACATTAGCAAAACTTGACAGCAACGTGGCTCGGGACCTCACGGCTCAAGAATGGATAAGTGGAATTGGAGCCAAGTCTGAGGCTTCAACCCTCGATGAGCGCAGCGTCCGAACGGACTTTTGCTTCCGCTAGGGCAGACTTGCCCTGCAAATCTGCCGTGTGATCAGTGATGACAACGGCCCCCAAAACCGTCAAAGAAAGGCGCCCGACCGAAGGATCCTGCGATATGTCTGCCGAGAAGCCCGTCCCGTCCCTTGCCGAGCTGCGCCAGGAGATCGATCGGATCGACGAGGCGATGCACCGGCTGCTCATGGAGCGCGGCACCATCATCGACCGGCTGATCGCCTCCAAGAAGGCCTCCCAGACGGGCATTAGCTCCGCTTTCCGGCCAGGCCGCGAGGCCTCGATGATGAAGGCGCTGGCCGAGCGCCATGAGGGATTGCTGCCCCTCGACACGGTGGAGAGCATCTGGCGGGTGATCATCGGCACCTTCACCTATGTCCAGTCCAACTACTCGGTCCATGCGGACGTGTCGGGCGGGGATGCGCCGATGCGCGACTCGGCCCGGTTCCATTTCGGCTTCACGGTGCCCTACATCACCCATCCGAGCGCGGCGGCCGTGATCGAGGCGGTGGCGGCCTCCCGGGGCGATCTCGGCATCTTCCGGCTCGACCAGGGCGCGACCAGCGGCGCCTGGTGGCGCACGCTCGCCGACAAGCGCCGCCCGAAGATCATCGCGCGCCTGCCCTTCATCGAGCGGCCCGATCATCCGGCCGGAACGCCGGTCTTCGTCATCTCCAAGCCCCTGACCGATGCCGCCGTGCGCGACGTGGTGCTTTATGCCGCCCAGTTCGAGCGCTGGCACAAGGGCGCCAATGAGGCCCTGACGCAGCTCGGCGGGGAAGTGGTGGCGAGCGCGGCCGACACCAACGGCCTGTCCGAGCTCATCGCCGTGCCCGGCACCGTCGAGCCCGCGCAGCTGCGTCAGTCCCTCACAAAGGCCGGCGCCAGCCTCGCGCAGCTCGCCGAGATCGGCAGCCATGCCGAACGTTTCCACGTGAAATGAAATCCGACCTGCGCTAGAGCGTCTCCCATCATTCGATTGCTAGGAAGTGAAGATGTCCACCCGTCCCCAACCCCGTCCCGGCGTGATGCAGATCGACGCCTACGTGCCCGGCAAGAGCAAGGCCGCAGGGGTTGCCAAGGTCCATAAGCTCTCCTCGAACGAGACGCCGCTCGGCCCCTCCCCGAAGGCCATGGAAGCGTTCCGCGCCTTCGACCATCTCGAGCTTTATCCTGACGGCGCGGCGACGAAGCTGCGCGAGGCGATTGGCGCGAAATACGGCCTCGATCCAAGCCGCATCATCTGCGGGGCGGGCTCGGACGAGCTGCTCGCGCTGATCACCCATGCCTATGTGGGCCCGGGCGACGAGGGGATCTTCACCGAGCACGGCTTCCTGGTCTACCGCATCGCGATCCTGGCCGCCGGCGGCACGCCCGTGGTGGCGCCGGAAAAGGACCTGCGCACCGATGTGGACGCGATCCTGAGCCGCGTGACGGAAAAGACCAAGATCGTCTTCCTGGCCAATCCCAACAACCCGACCGGCACCTACATCCCCTTCGACGAGGTGAAGCGGCTGCATGCGGGGCTGCCGCCCCATGTGGTGCTGGTGCTCGACGCGGCCTATGCGGAATACGTCCGCCGCAACGATTACGAGTCGGGCCTCGAGCTCGTCGCCACCTCCGAGAACGTGGTGATGACCCGCACCTTCTCGAAGATCTACGGCCTCGCCAACCTGCGCCTCGGCTGGATGGTGGCGCCCGCCCACATCGCCGACGCGGTCAACCGCATCCGCGGGCCGTTCAACGTCAGCGGCCCGGCCATGGCGGCCGGTATCGCGGCGATCCAGGACGAGGCCCATCTGGCGAAGGCCATCGAGCACAACGAGCGCTGGCTCGCCTGGCTCACCCGCGAGATCGAGGCCCTGGGCCTGAAGGTCACGCCGAGCGTCGGCAATTTCCTGATGGTCCACTTCCCGAAAGAGGCCGGCCGGACCGCGCAGGACGCCGATGCCTTCCTGTCCGGCCGCGGGCTCATCCTGCGCCGGATCGATGCCTACGGCCTTCCCGACGCCCTGCGTCTGACCGTGGGCGACGAAGAGGCGAACGGCCTCGTGGTGGCGGCGTTGCGCGATTTTCTCGGGGGGCACCATGCCTGAGCGTCTCGGTCCTCCTCGCGACACGCCGCTCTTCGAGCGCGTGGCCCTCGTCGGCCTCGGGCTGATCGGTTCGTCCATCGCCCGCGCGGCGCGGCATCTCAATCTCGCGCGCACCATCGTGGCCGTCGATGCGAGCGAGGCGGTGGTCGAGCGGGTGCGTGAACTCGGGATCGCCGACGAGGCGACCAGCGACGCGGCGGCAGGCGTTCGGGACGCGGATCTCGTGATCCTGTGCGTGCCGGTGGGCGTCTGCGGAAAGGTCGCCGAAGCCATGCGGCCGGGGCTCAAGCCCAGCTGCATCGTGTCGGATGTGGGCTCGGTGAAGGCCTCCGTCATCGCGCAGGTGCTGCCGCATCTGCCCGCAGGCGTGTCGTTCGTTCCGGCTCATCCGGTGGCCGGCACGGAGCATTCGGGCCCGGATGCGGGATTTGCGACGCTCTTTCACAATCGCTGGTGCATTCTCACGCCGCCGGACGGCACGGACGAAGCGGCCGTCGCGCGCGTGCGCGCCTTCTGGGAAGCGATGGGCTCCAACGTGGAAGTGATGAGCGCGCAGCACCATGATCTGGTGCTCGCCATCACCAGCCACGTGCCGCACCTGATCGCCTACAACATCGTCGGCACGGCGGCGGATCTGGAGACGGTCACGCAAGGCGAAGTGATCAAGTTCTCCGCCGGCGGCTTCCGCGACTTCACGCGCATCGCGGCCTCCGACCCGACCATGTGGCGCGATGTCTTCCTGCACAACCGGGAAGCCGTGCTGGAGATGCTGGGGCGCCTCAACGAGGACATCGCGCTGCTCGCCCGCGCCATCCGCTGGGGCGAGGGCGACAAGCTTTTCGACCTCTTCACCCGAACCCGCGCGATCCGCCGCGGCATCATCTCGTCGGGCCAGGAAACGCCCGAGCCGGATTTCGGCCGCAGGCGCGAAGACAAGGCGCAATAGACATGAAAATGGCCGGGCTTCGCGCCCGGCCATTGTTTTATCGCATCGAGGACGCGGCTCAGTTCAGCCGTGCGCCTTCCGGCGGACGCTCCGTGCCGCCGACGGTGACGTCGCCGATCATCAGGCCCATGGGGCCCGCATGCACCGGCACAGTCTCGCCGTCGTGGATCTCGCCGGAGAGGATGAGCTCCGCCAGCGGATCCTGCACATTCTTCTGGATCACGCGCTTCAACGGGCGCGCGCCATAGGCCGGATCGTAGCCCTTGTCGGCGAGCCAGTTTCGCGCGTCCTCGTCGAGCTGCAGCGTGATCTTGCGATCTTCCAGCAGCTTCTGCAGGCGGCGCATCTGGATGTCGACGATCGCCCCCATCTCCGAACGCTTCAGCCGGTGGAACAGGATGATCTCGTCCACGCGGTTGAGGAATTCGGGCCGGAAATGCGAGCGCACCACGCTCATGACTTCGTCGCGCACCGCATCCGTGTCCTGGCCTTCCGGCTGGTTCACCAGATATTCGGCGCCCAGGTTCGAGGTCATGATGATGAGCGTGTTGCGGAAGTCCACGGTGCGGCCCTGTCCGTCCGTGAGGCGTCCGTCGTCGAGCACCTGCAGCAGGACGTTGAACACGTCCGGATGCGCCTTCTCGATCTCGTCGAACAGCACGACCTGATAGGGCCTGCGGCGGACGGCTTCGGTGAGAGCGCCGCCCTCCTCGTAGCCCACATAGCCGGGAGGCGCGCCGATGAGCCGGGCGACCGAGTGCTTCTCCATGTATTCCGACATGTCGATGCGCACGAGCGCGGTCTCGTCGTCGAACAGGAAGCTCGCCAGCGCCTTCGTCAGCTCGGTCTTGCCGACGCCCGTGGGGCCGAGGAACATGAACGAGCCGATGGGCCGGTTCGGATCCTGCAGTCCTGCACGCGCACGGCGCACGGCGGTCGACACGGCCGTGACAGCCTCGGCCTGGCCGACGACGCGCTTTGCCAGATCCTGCTCCATGTGCAGGAGCTTCTCGCGCTCGCCCTCCAGCATCTTGTCGACGGGAACGCCGGTCCAGCGTGAGACGACCTGCGCCACGTGGTCGGGCGTCACCGCCTCTTCCATCAGGCCGCCGCCATCGGCGCGGGACTCGACTTCGGACAGCTGCTTCTCGAGTCCAGGAATGACCCCGTAGGACAACTCGCCCGCCTTCGCCCAATCGCCGCCCCGCTGCGCGGCAGCGAGCTGGTTGCGCGCCTCTTCGAGCTTCTTCTTGAGGTCGGCGGCCGTGCCGAGCTTGTCCTTCTCGGCCTTCCAGCGTGTGGTGATCGCGTCCGACTGCTCTTCCAGGTCCGCAAGCTCCTTCGAGAGGCGCTCGAGGCGGTCCTTGGACGCATTGTCCGTTTCCTTCTTGAGCGCCTCCTGCTCGATCTTCAGGCGCACGATCTCGCGGTCGATGTTGTCGAGCTCTTCCGGTTTCGAATCCACCTGCATGCGCAGGCGCGAGGACGCCTCGTCGACGAGGTCGATGGCCTTGTCGGGCAGGAAGCGATCGGTGATGTAGCGGTTCGACAGCGTGGCTGCCGCAACAAGCGCACTATCGGTGATGCGCACGCCGTGATGCTGCTCGTACTTCTCCTTCAGGCCGCGCAGGATCGACACGGTGTCTTCCACCGTGGGCTCGCTCACAAAGACCGGCTGGAAACGACGGGCGAGCGCCGCGTCCTTCTCCACGTGCTTGCGGTACTCGTCGAGGGTGGTCGCGCCGACGCAGTGCAGCTCGCCGCGCGCGAGCGCGGGCTTCAGGAGGTTCGACGCATCCATGGCGCCATCGGCTTTGCCCGCGCCGACGAGCGTGTGCATCTCGTCGATGAACAGGATGATGCCGCCTTCGGCCGACGTGACTTCCTGCAGCACGGCCTTCAGGCGTTCCTCGAACTCGCCGCGATATTTCGCGCCGGCGATCAACGCGCCCATGTCGAGGGCGAGCAGCTGCTTGTCCTTCAAGGATTCGGGAACGTCGCCGTTGACGATGCGCAGCGCCAAGCCTTCGACGATGGCGGTCTTGCCGACGCCGGGCTCGCCGATGAGCACAGGATTGTTCTTGGTACGGCGCGACAGGACCTGGATCGTGCGGCGGATTTCCTCGTCGCGGCCGATCACCGGATCGAGCTTGCCGTCGCGCGCCGCTTCCGTGAGATCGCGCGCGTATTTCTTCAGCGCGTCATAGGCGTTCTCCGCCGTCGCGTTGTCGGCGGTGCGGCCCTTGCGCAGGGCGTTGATGGCGGTGTTGAGCCCCTGGGCCGTCACGCCGGCCTGGGCCAGGATCTTGCCTGCTTCCGTGTCCTTCTCGACGGCGAGCGCCAGCAGCATCCGCTCGACGGTGACGAAGGAATCGCCCGCCTTCTCGGCGGCCTTTTCGGCGGTGTCGAAGAAGCGCATCAGTTCGCGCGTGGCCTGCGGCTGCGAGGCCGAGCCGGACACCTTCGGTTGCTTGGCGAGCCATTGCTCGACGGCCGCATGGGCGTCACGGGAGCGCCCGCCGGCACGGTCGATCAGACCGGCGCACAGGCCCTCCGGATCGTCGAGCAGAACCTTCAGGATATGACCGGGAGCGAGCTGTGGGTGGCCTTCGCGCACGGCAAGGTTCTGCGCCGCCTGAACGAAGCCCCGGGCACGCTCGGTATACTTTTCGAAATTCATTCTCATCCCTCCTCAGATCCGCCCGCCCTTCTGGAGGCACGGGCCGATCCTGCGATGTCGGACCCCCTTCTGGAGCATCCGCGAACCTTAGGTGGGTGCATTGATCGGGAACAACAAGAGGGGAACCGGCCTGTCCTCTTGGCATTGACCCAGCAACTGTTTGAGGAGGCCTTCATGACACGCGATCCGCGCTCAGAAGCCGAGAAAGCCCGCGCAGACCTTGCCCGCAATGCGGAGCTTGGCCTTGCAGTTCCCGAAAGCCCGGTCGAGGAGCGGCCGTCGGTCACGCCAGAAACCTTCGGCGACACCACCGAATTGGCCCGGAAGGAAGCCCGGGATCAGGCCGCCGCCCGGCGTGCGGAGCCTCTCGAAGAAGATGATGGGGATTCGACGGGCACGGGATCCATTCCGCGAAGCGGACGTGTCCCCGTCTACCCCGATGAAACTGTAACCGAGCGGCCGGAGGATGACGAAGACATCCTGTCGCGCGCAAAGGAGTGATGCACCATGGTCCTGTCGAACCTGATCTCCCGCCTCAGCCCCAAGAAGCGCAAGGCCGAACAGGCCGAGAAGGCGCGTGAGGAGTTGAAGGCCAATGCCGAAAAGGCCCTGCGCATGAAGCAGGAGGCCGGGCCGCAAACCAAAATTCCCGAGCATCAGACCTCGCATGATGGCATGCATCAGCAGGATCCTCACCGGGTGGAAGTCGACGCCACCCGCGGCCGCGAGGCTGGCTTCACGCCCCAGCTCAAGCGCTCGAAGGTGGCCCGCTCGGGCGACGCTTCGTAAGAGTTGCGTAAGCGCTTGTGAGAAAGCCCCGCCGTTCCGGCGGGGCTTTTTGTCGGCCCCGACCTGCGCCGTTAACATCCCCCTTCACGTCATCACCGGGCTTGTCCCGGTGATCTCGATCCCATGAAGCGACGAGCTCTTCTGATCGGGATGGCCGGCACAAGGCCGGCCATGACGTGAGAGAGTGTCAGTCGCTGCGGCTGCAGGCCGGGAATGGCACCGGACATCCCTTGCCCCGCACCTCTGGGCCCATTATCGCTACGCCATGAGCATCCGCATCGCTTCCCTCCAGCGCTATCCGGTCAAGGGCCTGTCGCCCGAACCGCTGACCCAGGTCACCCTCACGAAGGGCGATTACTTTCCCGGCGACCGGCTGTTCGCCATCGAGAACGGCCCGGCCGGGTTCGACCCGGACAATCCGCAGCACCAGCCCAAGATCAAGTTCCTGATGCTGATGCGCAACGAGAGCCTGGCGCGGCTGAAAACCCGCTATCTCGACTCGATCACGACCCTCTTCATCGAGCAGGGCGGGCGCGAGGTGGCGCGGGGCGATCTCTCGACGCGTGAAGGGCGGCTCGCCATCGAGGCCTTCTTCCGCCGCTTCATGCCGAAGGAGCTGCGCGGCGCGCCGAAGGTGCTGAGTGCGCCTGAAGGCTTCCGCTTCACGGATTCCCGGCGCGGTTATGTCTCGCTGATCAATCTCGCGAGCGTGCGCGAGCTCGAAAATGCGGTCGGCGCCCCGGTCGATCCGCTGCGCTTTCGCGGCAACATTCACATCGACGGGCTGGAGCCGTGGGCGGAATTCGATCTCGTCGGCCAGGTGCTGACCACGTCCTCGGGCACGCGCCTGAAGGTGACCAAGCGCATCGAGCGCTGCGCGGCGACAAACGTGGACCCGCAGACCGGCATCCGCGACCTGCAGATCCCGAAGAGCCTCATGCAGGCCTATGGGCACTTCGATTGCGGCATCTATGCCGAGGTGCTGGACGGGGGAACGCTCGAGATCGGCGAGGACCTCGAGGCGGAGCAGACGACGCTCGGGCTGTGAGCGCCGGTCATGGCGCTCTCCGTCTCCTGCCTGGTGAGGAGAAACTGTGCAGATGTCATCCCCTCTGACGTCATCACCGGCCTTGTGCCGGTGATCTCGATCAGTTGAAGCGCCGAGCCTCACCGTATCTAGATGGCCGGCACAAGGCCGGCCATGACGTGGTGGAGGTCAGCTCTGACAGGCACCTGGACAACAAAAAAGGGAGGGCTCAGCCCTCCCTTTCTGTCTTGTTTGTGATGAAGCCTTATTCGGCTGCCGGGGTCTCGGCCGGATCCGGCGCGAAGTCGGCTTTCTCGGCATTGGCCGCATCGATCATTTCCTGGCGGGTGCGGCGGCGACGGCGGGGGCGGGGAGCCTCCTCGTCATTGGCTGCTTCCTGCACCACCGGAGGGGCCGGCGGAGCCTCTTCGACGGCAGCCGGAGGAGCCGGCGCACGGACCGGGTTCGTCAGGAAAGCCGGCAGGGTGCCCTGTTCGGGTGCATCAGCCTCCTCGCGGCGACGATCCCGCTGGAAGCGCTCACGGCGCTCGGGACGGTCGCCACGCTCGAAGCGGTCGCTCCGCTCCTGGCGCTCCGGACGGTCGCCCCGGTCGTTGCGCTCGGCACGGTCGAAGCGGGCGGGGCGCTCATTGCGCTCGCCGCCGTCCTGGCGGCCCTCGTAGGGTAGCTCGTCCTGGCGCTGCGAATCCTGTCGCTGCGAATCCTGGCGCTGGTAGTCCTGACGCGGACCCCGGTCGCGCTGGAAGCGCTCGCGACGGTCCCCGCGATCGTTCCGATCGCCACGATCCTGGCGGTCGTTCCGATCCTGCCGGTCGCCACGATCTCCGCGGTCCTGGCGGTCACCACGGTCCTGACGGTCGTAGCGGGAAGGGCGGTCGTTGCGCTCGCCGCGGGACTCGTAGGGCTGCGGCTGGGAGCCGAAATCCTGCTCGTCGCCATTGCCGAAATCCTGGCCGCCGGAACGGTCGAAGCCCTGGCGCTCGCCCTGGCCGAAGCCTTCGTCCTCGCCGCCTTCCTCATCGAAGGACCGCTGCTGGTAGCCGTACTGCTCGCGCAGCTGCTCCTGGGCGGCGGCGATGATGCGGAAATAGTGCTCGGCGTGCTGGAAATAGTTCTCGGCCGCCACCGGGTCGCCGCTCGACTGCGCGTCGCGGGCGAGCTGGCTGTATTTCTCGGCGATATGCTGAGCCGTGCCGCGGATCTTCACGTCCGGGCCGTTCGACTCATAGCTCTTCGTGAGGGGATTGGGCCCCTTATTGTTGCGGTTGTTGTTGTTACGACCGCGCATCCGCCTGTTTTGTCCTGGTCTCATTGTTCGCTCTATGAGCCTCGCTGGTTCTTCATGCCCACGCGATTTGCAAGCCAATATTCACCGAACGGGCTCAACGCCCACCGTTCGCGTGGCAACCGTCTGACATTCAGCCATAGCCTTTCGAGGCTTCCGGCCATCCTTCAGTGTCGGGTTCAGATAATCGCGCCAGGCTGTTTCTGTTTCAAAAGCCCCTGCCTGCGCGATTGATATCGTTTGGTCTTCCGGCATGCCCCCGAGGGGCGGCCGATTTGTTTAGACCGAGGACGATCTCTAGACCCGAATCTAGCGGGTTCCGCTCGGTCCAACAAGGGGTAATTCCGACTTTATCCCGCCCTGGGACACAAAAGACGCATCCGGTCCATCACGATCGCTTCATGGCGATGCAGCGGGGGTTGCCCGATAGATCGTGGGCGATTCGCAGGATTTCAAGGCCATGAGCCCCCGCGAGACCGACTAAATCGTCGGCCTGATCGTAGCCGATCTCGACCACGATGAGCCCTCCGGGCACGAGCAGCCGCCGGGCTTCGCTCAAGAGGATCCGATAGGGCTCGAGGCCATCCGGGCCGCCGTCGAGGGCAAGCCGCGGGTCGTGCTCGCGCACCTCCTCGTCGAGGGCCGGGATGACCCCGGAGGCGATGTAGGGCGGGTTCGAGACGATCAGGTCGAACGGGCCGGAGACCGCATCGGCCCAGCGGGACAGGGCGAAGCGGGAGCGGTCGCCGACCCCGTTCTCGGCCGCATTGGCGCGGGCCGTCACCAGGGCTCCGAAGGACAGGTCGATTCCAAGTCCCGTCGCCCGGGGCAGCTCGTGGAGGAGCGCCACCAGGATGCAACCCGATCCGGTACCGAAATCGACGATCCTGAGGGGCGCCCGCCGGTCGGGGATGAGGTCGAGCGCGGTCTCGACGACGGTTTCCGTATCGGGACGGGGCACCAGGGTCTCGGGGGAGAGGCGGAAGGGCAGGCCCCAGAACTCCCGCGTGCCGACGATCCGGGCGACCGGCTCATGGGCAAGGCGGCGGCGGCTGAAGGCCGCGAGCGTCTCGGCCTCGTCGGCCGACAGGGGAGTATCCGGCCGGGTGATCAGATCCGTCGCCGAGATTCCTGAGGCCGTGAGAAGGAGAAGGCGGGCATCCAGGGCCGCGGTCTCGAAGCCCGCCTCCGCGAGGGTCCGGCGCAGGTCTCTCAGGGCCTCGGCACGGGTCTTCAGGACGCGAGACCTTGTCACCCGATCACGCCGCCTGGTCCTGGGCGGCGAGCTGGGCGGCCTGGTGTTCGGTGATCAGGGCGTCGATCAGCTCGTCCAGGGCATTGCCGGCGATCACCTCTTCCAGCTTGTAGAGGGTCAGGTTGATCCGGTGGTCGGTCACGCGCCCCTGCGGGAAGTTGTAGGTGCGGATGCGCTCGGAGCGGTCGCCGGAGCCCACCTGGGCCTTGCGGTCCGCCGCCCGGGCGGCATCCTTGGCGGTCCGCTCGGCGTCGTAGAGGCGGGCGCGTAGCAGGGCCATGGCGCGGGCGCGGTTCTTGTGCTGGGAGCGCTCGTCCTGGACGAACACCACCGTGCCGGTCGGGATGTGGGTGATGCGGATCGCCGATTCGGTCTTGTTCACGTGCTGGCCACCGGCGCCCTGCGCCCGCATGGTGTCGATCTTCAGGTCCGCGTCGTTGAGCACCACGTCCACGTCCTCGGCCTCCGGCAGCACGGCCACGGTGGCCGCCGAGGTGTGGATGCGCCCTTGCGTTTCCGTGTCCGGCACGCGCTGGACCCGGTGGACGCCGCTCTCGAACTTGAGGCGGGCGAAGACGCCGCGTCCCTTGATCTCGGCCACCACTTCCTTGTAGCCGCCGGCCGTGCCCTCGCTCTCGGACACGATCTCGACCTTCCAGCCCTTCAGGTCGGCGTAGCGGGTGTACATGCGCAGCAGGTCGCCGGCGAAGAGGGCGGCCTCGTCGCCGCCGGTGCCGGCGCGGATTTCCAGGATGGCGCTCTTCTCGTCCGCCACGTCTCGGGGCAGGAGCATGATGCGCAGGTCCTGGGCGGCCCTTTCCAGATCTGCCCTTGCCTGGGGCAGCTCGTCCTCGGCGAGAGAGCGCATCTCGGCATCGGTCGAGGCATCGTCGATGAGGGCCTGAAGGCCGTTCAGGTTGTCCTCCATGGCCCGGTAGGCCCGGATGGCGGACACGACGCCGTCGAGCTCGGCGAGCTCGCGGGAGAGGGCGACGAAGGTTTCGGGATCGGGACCTGCATTGAGCGTCGCCGTGATGATGTCATGGCGGGCAAGAATGGCGTTCAGGCGATCGGAGGGAGGCGCAATCGACATCAGACCGGAATACCACGGGTTTCCGCAAAATGGGCAAGCTTCGGGCGCAGCGTTTCGCCGCCCCCGGCGTTCTTCAGCTCCTCGCGGATCAGGGCGCTGAGTTCCGCGACGTTCATTTCCAGCAGCATGGCCTTGACCGGCCCGATGGCCGCCGGGGACATGGAGAGCGAGCGGAAGCCGAGGCCGATCAGGGCCATGGCCTCGAGGGGACGCCCGCCGATCTCGCCGCAGACGGTGGCGGTGCAGCCGGCGGCCTGGGCCTGCTCGGCCACCATGCTGAGGGCCCGCAGCATGGGCGCGCTCAAGGGGTCGAAGCGGTCCGCCACGCGCCGGTTCTCCCGGTCGATGGCGAAGAAGAACTGCATCAGATCGTTCGTGCCGAGCGAGATGAAATCGGCGCTTTCGCAGATTTCCTTGAGCTGGAACAGGAGCGAAGGCACCTCCAGCATGACGCCGAGCTTCAGGTCCGACGGCAGCGGATGGCCGTGAGTGGCGAGATGCGCCTTCTCCCGCTCGACGATCTGCTTGGCGCGCTCGAACTCGTCGCAGGTCGCCACCATCGGGAACATGATCTTGAGCGGGCGCCCGGCCGCGGCCTTGAGGAGGGCGCGGACCTGGGCGCGCAGCAGGCCCGGACGGTCGAGGCCGATGCGGATGGCCCGCCAGCCGAGCGCCGGGTTCTCCTCCTCGACGGACTGCATGTAGGGCAGGATCTTGTCGCCCCCGATATCGAGGGTGCGGAAGGTGACGGGCCGCCCGCCCGCCTCCGCGAAGACGGTGCTGTAGAGCGCCTGCTGCTCGGACGCCGAGGGCATGCGCTCGGCGATCATGAACTGCAGCTCGGTCCGGAACAGGCCGACGCCCGCAGCCCCGGTCTCCGCCAGATGCGGCAGGTCGACCACGAGGCCAGCATTGATCTGCAGGGTGACCTCCACCCCGTCCTTGGTGACGGAGGGCACGTCGCGCAGCTTGAGGTACTGCTCCTGCCGGCGGGCGCGCAGGCGCGCCTTCTCGGCATAGGCGGCCTCCACGTCGGGATTGGGCCTGATCTGCACCTCGCCGGCCGCGCCGTCGACGATGATCGCGTCGCCCGGCTCCGTCAGGGAGGTCGCGTTCGACACCTCGCCCACGGCCGGGATCCCGAGGGCGCGGGCCACGATGGCGATGTGGCTCGTCGGGCCGCCCTCTTCGAGCACGAGGCCGCGCAGGCGCGAGCGGTCGTAGTCGAGGAGCGCCGCCGGTCCCATGGACCGGGCCACCAGGATGGCGTTCTCGGGCAGGTGCTTCCGCTCGACCACCAGGTCGCGCCCGACGAGGCGGTGCAGCAGGCGGTTGGCGAGGTCGTCGAGATCGTGCAGGCGCTCGCGCAGGTAGGGGTCGGTCTGGCGCAGCATCCGGGCCCGGTTGTCCGACTGCACCCGTTCCACGGCCGCCTCGGCGGTCAGACCCGACGTGACCGCCTCGCGCATGCGCCGGAGCCAGCCCTGGTCGTGGGCGAACATGCGGAAGGTCTCCAGGACCTCCCGGTGCTCGCCGTGATGGGCCACGTCGCCGCGCTCGATCAGCTCGTCGATCGACAGGCGCACCTCGGCGATGGCCGAATCGAGCCGCTGGAGCTCCGCCTCGATGTTCTCGGCGATGAGGTTCTTGACGACCACGCGGGGCTCGTGGAGCACCACATGGCCCAGGCCCACGCCGTCGGCCAGCGCGACGCCCTTCTGGTAGACCGGACGGCGCAGCGCGATGCCGGTATCCACCGGCGCCAGGGCCTGCAGCTCGCCGGTGGCGAGCATTTCGGCCACCACCATGGCGGTGGTCTGGAGCGCCTCGACCTCTTCCTCGGCATAGACCCGGTAGGTGCGGTTCTGGACGACCAGGACGCCGAGCGTGTTGCCGGCGCGCAGCAGCGGCACGCCCAGGAAGGCGTGGTAGATCTCTTCGCCCGTCTCCGGCTTGTAGGAGAAGGCCGGGTGGCTTTGCGCGTCGGACAAAGCCAGGGGCTCGGCCGTCGAGGCGATGAGACCCACGAGGCCCTCGCCCGAGCGCATGATGGTGAGGTGGACGGCTTCCCGGTTCAGGCCTTCGGTGGCGAACAGTTCGAGCACGCCGTCGCCGCGCATCACATAGACGGAGCACACCTCCGCCACCATGTTGGCGGCGATCTGCGTGACGATCTTGTCGAGGCGGTCCTGCGCCCCGACCGGCTCCGCCATGATCTCGCGGAGGCGGCGCAGCAGAAGGCGCGGACCGCCGGGAGCACTTGGCATGAGCTAAAGTTCCCGTCCTTCATGAGCCGGCGAAGCGAACCAGCGGCTACCTATTATAAATGTCGCAGCCCGACGGTTCCTTCGTCAATCAGGCTTGATCAAGGCCGTATAGCGAGTGGAGCGTGCGCACCGCAAGCTCCGTATAGGCCGATTCGATCAGGACCGAGAATTTGATCTCCGACGTGGTGATCGCCCGGATGTTGATGCCCTTGTCGGCCAAGGCCTTGAAGGCGCGCGCCGCGACGCCCGCATGGCTGCGCATGCCGACCCCGATGGCCGAGACCTTCACCACGTCGGTCGCCCCCTGGAGTTCCTTGAAGGCGATCTCGTCCCGGTGGGAGTTGAGGATCGCGCAGGCCCGCTCGTAATCGGCGGTGGGCACGGTAAAGGTCAGGTCCGTGGTGGCGGCATTGTCGGACACGACCTGGATGATCATGTCCACGTTGATGTTGGCGTCCGCCAGGGGCACGAAGATCGAGGCGGCGATGCCCGGCTTGTCCGCAATGTCCCGCAGCGTGATCTGGGCTTCGTCGCGCGAATAGGCGATGCCCGTGACAACCTGCTGTTCCATGATGTCTTCCTCGTCGCAGATGAGGGTGCCGAGCTTGGGATCGGCGGGATCGTCGAAGCTGGAGCGCACATAGGTCGGCACGCGGTGCATCATGGCGAGCTCGACCGAGCGCACCTGGAGCACCTTGGCCCCCAGCGAGGCCATTTCCAGCATTTCCTCGTAGGACACCTTATCCAGGCGTCGGGCCTTGGGCACGATGCGCGGATCGGTGGTGTAGACGCCGTCCACGTCCGTGTAGATGTCGCAGCGCTCGGCCTGGATGGCGGCTGCGAGCGCCACGGCGCTGGTGTCCGAGCCGCCGCGGCCGAGCGTCGTCACGCGGCCCGTGGGCTGGTGCATGCCCTGGAAGCCGGACACGACGGCCACTTCCTTGTTGTCGGTGAAGCCCTTGAGGATCCCGGTGCCGTCGATGGCGGCGATTCGCGCCGAGCCATGGGCGTCGGAGGTCATGATCGGGATCTGCCAGCCCTGCCACGAGCGGGCCTTCAGGCCCATCTCCTGCAGGGCGATGGCCAGGAGGCCCGACGTGACCTGCTCGCCCGAGGCGACGACTACGTCGTATTCCTTCGAATCGTAGAGGGCGTTGGCCTCTTTCACCCAGCCGACGAGCTCGTTGGTCTTGCCCGCCATGGCGGATACGACGACGGCCACGCCATAGCCGGCCTCGACCTCGCGTTTGACGTGCCGCGCCACGTTGCGGATGCGCTCTACGGTGGCGACGGATGTTCCGCCGAACTTCATGACGAGACGGGGCATGGGCGAGGAAGGCCGTGGTGAGATTTGAGAAATTTAGCCCCTTCGCGCCGCGAAAAGGCGCGTATACATGACGGTAGGGCCTCGCCCTGTCAACGCGCAGTTTTACCCGCACGTCATCACCGGCCTTGTGCCGGTGATCCCGATGTGAGAAGCGCAGGGCTCTTCGAAGCGGGATGGCCGGCACAAGGCCGGCCATGACGTGAAGGTCTCACCCGGTCGAGCCACCCCAACCCCTTCCGCAAGGAAGAGGGAATCTCCGCGGAGGATCTCATGACGACCATCGACCCGGCCGAGGTCGCCCGTTTCGAGAAGATCGCCGAGACCTGGTGGGACCCGAAGGGGCCCATGAAGGTCCTGCACAAGTTCAACCCGGTGCGGCTGGCCTATATCCGGGACGAGGCCTGCCGCCGGTTCGGGCGCGATCCGCGTTCGGCCCGCTCCCTGGACGGAATCACGATCCTCGACGTGGGCTGCGGCGGCGGCGTGTTGTCGGAGCCGCTCGCACGCCTGGGCGCCAAGGTGACCGGGCTCGATCCGGCGCCAACCAATATTTCCGTGGCCCGGCTGCATGCGGAGCGGGCCAGAATCCCGGTCGACTACCGCAACGAGACCGTGGAGGACGTGGTCGCCCGGGGGGAGACTTTCGACATGGTGCTCGCCATGGAGGTGGTCGAGCATGTGGCGGACCGGCAGGCCTTCGTGAACGCCTGCGCTGAAGGGGTGAAGCCCGGCGGGTGCCTCGTCATGGCGACGATCAACCGGACCCTGCGTTCCTTCGCGTCCGCCATCGTGGGCGCCGAATACATCCTCCGCTGGCTGCCCAAGGGCACCCACGAATGGGACAAGTTCGTCACCCCCGACGAGCTGACCGACGCCATCCGGGCGGCGGGCTTTTCCGTCAACGACCTCACCGGCGTGGCCTACAACCCGCTGCGGGACAGCTGGTCCCTGTCGGGCGATACGGCCGTCAATTATATGCTGCTGGCCGCGAGGGCTTGAGCGGCTGCTCCCGGGGCGCGACGCTGAGCACCAAATATCCCGCGAGCGCCGAGAGGGCCGAGCCCATGAGAACGCCGATCTTGGTGGCGTTCATGAGGTCCTCCTGACCGGGGAAGGCGAGGGCGCCGATGAACAGGCTCATGGTGAAACCGATCCCGCAGAGCAGCGCGACGCCGTAGCATTGAAGCCGTGTGGCGCCCGCGGGCAGGTCGGCGAAGCCGAGATGGACGGCCGCGTAGGAGAAGGCATAGACGCCCACCTGCTTGCCGATGAAGAGGCCTAAAGCGATGCCCATAGGCAGGGGACTTGAGATGGCATCGAGCGACAGACCTGAGAGCGGGACGCCCGCATTGGCGAAACCGAAGATCGGAATGATCGCATAAGCGACCCAGGGCTGGATGGCATGCTCCAGCCGATGCAGGGGCGCATCCTCGGCCCTGCTCTTCTTCGGCTTGGCCTGGAGCGGGATCGTGAGTGCCAGCGTCACGCCCGCGAGGGTCGCGTGGATGCCGGATTTCAGGACGAAGAACCACAGCACCGCCCCGATGACGAGATAGGGCGCGAGCGCCGTCACGTTCAAGCGGTTGAGCGCGACGAGGACGAGCAGGCAGAGAGCCGCTGCGCCGAGCATCGGGAGCGAGAGGTCGCTCGTGTAGAAGAGCGCGATGATGATGATCGCCCCGAGATCGTCGAGGATGGCCAGCGCCGTCAGGAAGATGGTGAGGGATTTCGGCACCCTCGGGCCGAGGATCGCCAGCACGCCGAGCGCAAAGGCGATGTCGGTGGCGGTTGGGATCGCCCAGCCGTGATGAAGCTGCGGCTCGTTCCGGGTGATGGCGAGATAGATCAGAGCCGGCACGATCATGCCGCCGAGAGCCGCGATGCCGGGCAGGATCCGGCGCGGCCAGGTGGAGAGCTGCCCGTCGAGCATCTCGCGCTTGATCTCGAGCCCCACCAGCAGGAAGAACACGGCCATGAGCGCATCGTTGATCCAGTGCAGGACGCTCAGGCCCAGGATGTAGGTTTTCAGGACACTGAAATAGAGACCGGCCACAGGCGAGTTGGCGACCGCGAGGGCAATCACCGTCACGCCCATGAGGATCATGCCGCCAGAGGCCTCGCTGTCGAAGAAGCGACGCATCAACGAGATGCGATGTCGAGGCTTCAGGCTGCTTCCCGGCCGATCCATGGAGAACTCCTTGCGACGAGAACCTTACGGTGAACGGCTTGCGCCTAAAGCGTCGAGAACAACCCTGTCCAATAACGAAACCAGGAGCAACTCTGCTCAATCGAGCCGAACGTTCTCGACGAGATAGTCCAAAAAGGCGCGGACCCGCGCAGGCAGGTGGCCGCCGCCGACATAGACCGCATGGATGCTCTCCGTGTCGCCGGGATTGTAGGCCTCCAGCACGGGAACGAGGCGACCGGCCTTCACATCGGGTCCGATGTGGAATTGCGACAGACGACTGATGCCGAGGCCGGTGAGCACCAGCAGACGCATGGACTCGCCGTCGCTCACCTGCGCGTTGCCGGTCGGCACGACGGCGCTGACATGGCCGTTTCCGTCCTGAAACGGCCAGCCGTTGCTCTGGCGGGCGAAGCTGAAGCCGAGAAGGTTGTGGCGGGCGAGGTCCTCCGGAGTCCGCGGCGCGCCGCGCCTCTCCAGATAGGACGGGGCCGCCACCAGCATCATTCGGCTCTCGCCGAGCTTGCGCGCCACGAGCTGCGAGGATTTCAAGGGCCCGACGCGGATGGCGACGTCGGCGCGATCCTCGAGCAGGTCGACCACCGTATCGGTCGACGTGACCTCCACGGTCACTTCGGGGTGACGGTCGAGAAAGCCGGGCAGGAGCGGGAGGAGGTAATGCGTTCCGAAGGGCACGTTCGTGTTCACCCGCAGGCGGCCGCGCGGCGCCGCTCCCGAGGCGGCGCTGCGCTCGGCCTCGT
The DNA here is from genome assembly GCF_003347665.1 of Microvirga calopogonii. GTDB lineage: Bacteria > Pseudomonadota > Alphaproteobacteria > Rhizobiales > Beijerinckiaceae > Microvirga > Microvirga calopogonii. The sequence goes on along the minus strand of NZ_QDGA01000002.1, from coordinate 28,561 downwards.
CGAGATCGGCCAGGATGCGCAGCGAGCGGTCGTAGAAGGCCGCACCCTCCGGCGTCAGCTGGAGCTTGCGGGTCGAGCGGTTGACGAGGCGGGCGCCCAGGCGCGCCTCCAGCCGCGCAATGAGCTTGCTCACGGCCGACGGGGTCATCCGCAGGGCGCGCGCAGCGGCGGAAAAACCGCCCAGATCGACGGCCCGCACGAAGACCTCCATCTCGCCGGAGCGGTTGACGTCCATCCTGGCCATTGTGAGTTCAATTCATAAATTCTGTTCCTGCCCGAAGGCTAGTTCATAAGCGGACCTTCGTCCATCTTGCGGCAACCCGGCGGCCGGGTGCCGCTACGCTCAAGGACGTCCCTCATGCCTCTCGCCCTCTACGCCCTGACGGCCGGTGCCTTCGGCATCGGCGTCACGGAATTCGTCATCATGGGCCTGCTGCTCCAGGTGAGCGCCGATCTCGGCGTCTCGATCTCGGCGGCGGGCCTGCTCATTTCCGGCTACGCGCTCGGCGTCGTGGTCGGGGCGCCGCTGCTGACCACCCTGACGGGCCGCTGGTCGCGCAAGACCGTGCTTCTCGCCCTCATGATCGTCTTCACCCTCGGCAACCTCGCCTGCGCGGTCGCGCCGGACTATGCGACGCTCATGGCGGCCCGGGTGCTGACGGCCTTCGCGCACGGGACCTTCTTCGGCGTCGGCTCCGTGGTGGCGACGAGCCTCGTGCCCGCCGACAAGAAGGCCTCGGCCATCGCCGTCATGTTCACGGGCCTCACGGTCGCCAACATCCTCGGCGTCCCGTTCGGCACCTGGCTCGGCCAGGCCTATGGCTGGCGCGCGACCTTCTGGGCCGTGACCTTCGTCGGCCTCGCGGCTCTCGCGGTGATCGCGCTCTTCGTCCCGAAGGACCGGCAGGAGAGTACCGAGGGCGGAAGCCTTCGCGACGAGGTGAAGGTGCTGGCGCGCCGGCCCGTCCTGCTCGGGCTTCTCACCACGGTGCTCGGCTATGCGGGCGTGTTCGCCGTCTTCACCTACATCGCGCCGATCCTGACAGAGATCACCGGCTTCTCGGAGGCCGCCGTCTCGCCGATCCTGCTCGTCTTCGGCGGCGGGTTGGTGCTGGGCAATCTCCTCGGCGGCAAGCTCGCCGACCGCCGCCTCATGGCGACCCTGCTCGGATCCCTCGGCGTGCTCGCCCTGGTCCTTGCCGCGATGACCTTAGGCATCCACAACAAGGCCACCGCCATCGCGTTCGTGGGCCTGCTCGGCGCCGCCGCCTTCGCGACCGTGCCGCCGCTGCAGATGTGGGTTCTGGAGAAGGCCGACGGCGCCGGCCAGAGCCTGGCGTCCAGCCTCAACATCGCGGCCTTCAACCTCGGCAATGCACTGGGCGCTTGGCTCGGGGGCTTCGTGATCGACCACGGACTGGGCCTGGGCTCGGTCCCGTGGGTAGCTGCCCTGCTGCCGGCCTCGGGCCTTCTCCTGGCGCTCTGGAGCCGCAGGCTCGACCGCGCCGAGGGCCCGATGAATTGGAAGCCGGTGAAAGCTCCTGCCTGATAGCTCCTATCAGTCGGATACCATGTCGGCACTGGCCTTCCGGCGTCTCATCCGGGAGGCCAGAATCGTCTCGAGCGTGACGGGGCGGTAATCGAACGCATCCACCCCCACGTCGTATTGCCGCGTCTGCGGCCTCAGCTTGGCGTGCGAATGGCCGTGCAAGTCGATCCAGCCGCGGCCCATGTTCTTCCAGGTGCGGAACGCATAGTGGCACATCACCAGGGCATGACCATCGAGCATGAGTTCCGCATAGGCCTGAACGCTCGCCCAGCCTTGCGCCGCAAGGGTCGCCGGCCCGTCGTTGTTGCCGGTGATCAGATGCTTGCGGCCATGGAGAAGCCTCAGCAGCTCGTCGATCCGCTCTGGCTTCACATGCAGGGCGAAATCGCCCAGGTGCCAGACCTCGTCCTCCGGCGAGACGACCTCGTTCCAGTTAGCGATGAGAGCGTCGTCGTGCTCGGCAATCGTCCTGAACGGGCGCTTGTCGATCCGCAACACCCGGGGATCGCCGAAATGCGTGTCGCTGGTGAAGAATACCGTCAAGAGAAGCCCGTCTCGATCATCGTCCCGGATGAGGCATAAGCCCGAACGCCCAGGCTCGTTCCGATAGTGCTCCTACTTGAACATGCCTTCCCGCAGGTTGATGCCGTATTCCTTGTAGGCCTTGAGCGCGCAGAGCATCTGCATCCAGCCCTGGCAATTGCCGTAAGAGGCTTTCAGACCCGTCTCCGTTTCGCGCCAGCCTTCCTCGGCGATCGAGACCAGCGTCCGCCCATCGTCGAGCGGCTCGAAGGTCATCGTCACCGTGGTTCTGTAGCTGGCCGAGGAATCGCCATCGTTGGCCTCCCACTGCAGGACGATCCGCTTTTCCGGCACCACCTCGAGGACCCAGACCGGAAAGGCGCCCGGAAAATCGTGGAAATCCCACGTGACGGTGGCGCCGGTTTCGAGGCGGCCCTTGGCTCCGCCGGTCGTGAAGTAACGCGACAGCTCATCCGGATTGGCCACCGCCTCGAACACCTCGGCCACCGGCTTGGCGATCCTTGCAGAGACCTTGAACGTTAGATCCATGGCGCTCTCCTTGAACGTTGCGCCATCATGTTATAAAAACATAACATGTCAAGCGACGAAGAAAGTGATCGAGTCTTCAAGGCCTTATCGGCCGCGACCCGTCGCGACATTCTCGATGCGTTGAAGGACAGGCCACAGACCACGGGCGAATTGTGCGCCCGCTTCCCGGCGCTCGACCGCTGCACCGTGATGCAGCACCTGAAGGTCCTGGAGGGGGCGGATCTCGTGATCGTCCGGCGGGCGGGGCGGGAGCGCTGGAACCACCTCAACCCGCTGCCGATCAAGCAGATCTACGACCGATGGATCGGCGCCTATGCGGGCCGGGCCGTGGACATGCTCGACCGCCTCAAGACGGATCTGGAAGGATAGATTCGGCTAATTCCGATCATCTGGAATGACAGGCAAGGGCAGCACGTCGATGCCTTCGTCCAGAAGAGCCTTCGCCTCGGCAAGATCCGCCTCGCCGTAGATCGAGCGTTCTTCCGTTTCGCCGTAATGCATCTTGCGCGCCTCCTCGACGAAGCCCTTTCCGACATCCTCGGCGTTCTTCATCACGTGCTCGCGCAGGGCCCGCAATGCGGCGCGCAGCTCCCGCTCACGCTCCGACAGGACGGCGACGGGTTGAGGCTCCTGCGCCGGCGTTTTCGGCGCCTTGTCCGTCCGCGCCACGGACGGGGCCATAATCTGCTTCTCGACCTTGACCGAGTTGCAGAACGGGCAGGTCACGAAGCCGCGTTTGTGCTGCGTTTCGAACGCCTCACTCGACGGAAACCAACTCTCGAACTCGTGGGCCTGCTCGCAGGCCAGGGCATACTTGATCATGTCTCGGTGAGACTTAAGGATTGGGGCTCGGAAAGGGAAGGGATCAGGCGCTCGCCGCCCGATCCGTCTCGATGGTGGGAACGACCTCGACCTTGAAGGGGCGGGCATTCTTGAGGGTCGGGATGCGGCCGCGCACGTCGGCCACGAGGGCGGTGTCGATCTCGGCCAGGAACACGCCAGGCTCCGTGCCGCCTTCCGCCAGCACCCGGCCCCAGGGATCGACGATGAGCGAGTGCCCATAAGTCTCGCGACCGTCCTCATGCAGGCCGCCCTGAGCGGCGGAAATCATGAAGGAGCCGGTCTCGATGGCCCGCGCCCGGTGCAGCACGTGCCAATGGGCCTCGCCGGTCTGCCTGGTGAAGGCGGCCGGCGCCGAGAGGAACGAGGCTCCGTTCTCGGCGAGCGCTTTGTAAAGGGCGGCGAAGCGCACGTCGTAGCAGATCGTCATGCCGAGATGGCCCCAGGGTATCTCGGCCGCGACGGCCGAGGACCCGCCGGTGTAGGTGGCCGATTCGCGCCAGCTCTCGCCGTTCGGCAGGTCCACGTCATAGAGGTGGACCTTGTCGTAGGAGGCGGTGACCTCGCCGTCCCGGTCAATCAGGAAGGCGCGGTTGGCGACCTTGTCGCCTTCCTTCACGGCGATCGAACCGATCTGAACGACGATTCCCTTCTCCCGCGCCACCTCCCGCAGGGCCGCCAGCACCGGGTCCTGCGCCTCTGGTCCCACCTTGTCGAACAGCTCCGCCCGATCCCGGCAGACGAGGGAGGTCATCTCCGGCGTCTGGGCGAAGTGGGCACCCTGGGAGGCGGCCTCGCGCACGAGCGCGACCGCATCGTCGCGGTTCTTGAGCACGTCGCGCCCGGAGCGCATCTGGACGCAGGCGGCGGTGAAGCGGGTCGAGGTCATGAAGTCTGGTCTCCGTCAGGCCTGCAATAAAGGCTCAAGCTGGCCTCTGTCATCAAGAGCATACAGGTCATCGCAGCCGCCGACATGCTTTTCGTCGATGAAAATCTGCGGAACGGTGGAGCGGCCGTTTGCTTTCTGGATCATCTCCGCGCGGGTTTCGGGCTTCTTCTCGATGTCGATCTCGGTGAAGGCGACGCCTTTCTCGGCGAGCAGCTTCTTGGCGGCCGAGCAATAGGGGCACCAGCTCTTCGTATAGATCGTAATGGACGGCATGACGGGAAATTCTCCTGTTTCGGCGAGGATATAAGAAGTCTTAAGCTATCTTCACAACTCCTGGACAACTCGGGCGAAGGCCAGAATATCCACCGAGGCCGCGCCTCCGCGTAGGAGCGCCCGCGAGGCCGCATTGGCCGTGGAGCCGGTGGTCAGCACGTCATCGATCAGCAGCACCCGCTTGCCTTTGAGCTTGGGCCTGGCTTCCAGGGGCACCCGGAAGGCGCCCTGGAGGTTCTCCTGCCGCTGCGCCTTGGTGAGCCCTACCTGACGGCGGGTCCGCTTGACGCGTGCGAGGAGGAACGGGTCACAGGCCACGGCGCTCTCCATCGAGACGATCCGCGCCAGGACCATCGCCTGATTGAACCGACGCCGCCACAGCCGCCAGCGATGCAACGGCACCGGCACGATCAGGTCGGCTTCCGCGAGGAGTTCCGCGCCGGCCCGGGCCATCATGCCGCCAAGGGCTCGGGCGAGTTCCAGGCGGTCGTTGTATTTCAGCCGATGCACGAGCAGGCTTGCCGTGCCGTCATACTCGGCCACCGCCCGAGCGCGCTGAAAGACCGGCGGGTCTGCGATGGCGGCCGGGGAAAGGAGCGGCTGGCCGAGATCGACGGCAAAGGGCGTCCCCAGCCGCTCGCAGAAGGGCCGCTCGATGAACCGGATCTGCGACCAGCAGGCCGAGCACAGGGCATGCGGCTCGCCTGTGGCACCCTGGCAGGCAATGCAGGTTGGCGGATAGAGCAGGCCGATAGCCATGCCTTTTTCGCGCCCGAACGGAAGCGGGCGCTCAATGGGATCAGCTCGACTTCGGCGGGCTCGCTCATGGGCGAAGCTTAGCGGAAGGCGGTCCAAAGGGCGAAGTGCTTATTTCCCGTATCGCGCGGGAAGGACCTCTGTTGGGATGAGACCTTCCGTCATGGCCGGGCTTGTCCCGGCCATCCCGATGGGAAAAGCGCTGTCGCCTCAATCAATCGGGATCACCGGCACAAGGCCGGTGATGACGTGATAGAGAGGGCGTTGAAAGAGCTGGTCGAGCACCATGCTCCGACTCTCCCACGCTCAATCCCTCTCCGCATGAGGGCGAGAAGACGCGTCCTACTCAAAAAATCCTTGGTTCTTGGCCCCGCACACGCCATATCGAGCGCCTCATGACCACGCCCCTCGTCTTCGACCGCCCCCTCGTCCGCCGCCGCCTCGCCCGTGCACTTGAGCAGGGCTATGCGGATTTTCTTCTGGTTCGCGCCGTCGAGGATCTGGAGGAGCGGCTTTCCACGGTACTGCGGAGCTTCGCACTCGCGCTTGATGTCGGCACGCCGACCTCCATCGCCGCCGACGCCCTGCGCCGGAGCGGGCACGTGGAGACCGTCGTTCGCCTGTCCCCAGTGCCGGAGCGGGGCAGCATTCTCGGAGACGAAGAGCGCCTGCCGTTCTCGGGTGAACGCTTCGACCTCGCGGTGTCGCTCTTGGCCCTGCACGGCGTCAACGATCTGCCAGGGTCCCTCATTCAGATCCGCCGGGCGCTGAAAGCCGATGGGCTCTTCATCGGGGCGCTTCTGGGCGGCTCGACCCTGACGGAGCTGCGCCAGTCCCTGACCCAGGCCGAAGCGGAGGTCGAGGGCGGCGTGAGCCCCCGCGTGGCGCCCTTCGCCGACCTGCGCGACATCGGCGGCCTGCTGCAGCGCGCAGGCTTTGCCCTCCCGGTCACTGATACGGACACGGTCCGGGTGCGCTATGCCAATGCCTTCGCCCTTATGCGGGATCTGCGTCGGATGGGGTTGACCAATGCCCTGCATGATCGCCGGAAAACGCCGATGCGGCGCGCGACCCTGATGCGGGCGGCCGAAATTTATGCGGAGCGCTTCGGCGACGCGGATGGCCGCATTCCGGCAACCTTCGAGATCGTCTGGCTCTCCGGCTGGACCCCGCATGAAAGCCAGCAGAAGCCCCTGCGTCCCGGCTCCGCCAAGACGCGTCTGGCCGATGCGCTGGGGGTGAAGGAAGGAGCTCCCACGCGCCGGCTCGGCGAGAAGTGATTCTCATCCCGCCTTGGGCTGCAACCGGGTTGCCCTATCTTGGTGTTTGAGAAGACCTCTCTGGAAAGCAGTGACCCCATGAAAGAGCCCGGCCCGGATCATCCGATCACCATCACGAAGAACCCGCACCGCATCCGGGTCATGCTCGGCGGCTTCATCATCGCCGAGACGACAAAAGGCCTGACTCTGCGAGAGGCCACCCTTCCGCCCGTGCACTACATCCCCCGCGAGGACGTGCGGATGGATCTTCTGGATTCCACCGAGCACAGGACCCATTGCCCCTATAAGGGTGACGCCTCCTATTTCACCGTGAACGGCGGCGGGCTCGTGCGGGAGAATGCGGCCTGGAGCTACGAGGAGCCTGCTCCCGCCGTGGCTGACATCAAGGAGCACCTGGCCTTCTATCCAGAAAAGGTCGATGCCATCGAGGAATTCCAGGATTAGCCCCTTCTCCTAATGGCTGAAGCGGAGGCGGGTTGCTGGCCCGCCAAGCGCGGGGCAATCTCCGGTGCAAACGAGCCCATTGCGGGATAGTCCATGTCGCCGTTTACCTTCAACACTGCGCCCTCCCTCGTCGTCGGCTCCGGCAGCATCGCGCGCCTGGGCGAAATCGCCGCCCAGCGTCTTGGACCGCGCGTGCTCGTGGTGACCGATGCGGGGCTCGTGAAAGCCGGGCTGATCGCGCCCGCCCTCCAGGTGCTGGAGGAGGCGGGGATCGCGGTCGATGTCTTCGATGCGGTGGTGGCCGATCCGCCCGAGGACGTCGTCTTCGCAGCCGTGGCGAGAGCCAGGGATTTCGAGGCGCGAGCCGTGATCGGGTTCGGCGGTGGTTCGTCCATCGATGTGGCGAAGCTCGTGGCGCTTCTCGCGGCGAGTGACGAAAGACTTTCCGAAATCTACGGCGTCGGCATCGCAAAGGGACCCCGGCTGCCGCTCCTCGCCATTCCCACGACGGCCGGAACGGGATCGGAGGTGACGCCGATCTCCATCGTGACCACCGGCGCGCACGAGAAGAAGGGCGTGGTCTCACCGATCATCATTCCCGACATCGCGCTGCTCGATCCGGATCTCACCGTGAACCTGCCGCCCCACGTGACGGCGGCCACCGGCATCGACGCGATGGTTCATGCCATCGAGGCCTATACCTCGACGAGCCCCAACAACAATCCGATCTCGCAGGCATTGGCGAAGGAGGCCCTGCGCCTGCTCGGCCGCAACATCGAGCGCGCCGTGCATCACGGCCACGACATCGAGGCCCGCTCGGCCATGCTGCTCGGCTCCATGCTTGCCGGGCAGGCCTTCGCCAATTCGCCTGTGGCCGCCGTTCACGCGCTTGCCTATCCCATCGGCGGGCATTTCGGTGTGCCGCACGGGCTCTCCAATGCCCTCGTTCTGCCGCATGTGCTGCGCTTCAACGCGAGCGCCTGCGAGGGATCTTACGCGGAGCTTGCGCCCTACGCGTTTCCGGAACTCGACGATGGTGCGACCGGTGCGGCTTTCGTGGAAGCGCTCGCCGCCTTGTGCGGGAAAGTCGGCCTTCAGCCCCGCCTGCGCGACGTGGGGATTCCGCAGGAGGCCGTGCCGATGATGGCCGAGGATGCCATGAAGCAGACGCGGCTTCTCGTGAACAATCCGCGCCCGCTCACCTTCGAGGATGCGCGCGCCATCTATGAGGCGGCTTGGTGACGATCCGCATGTCAGACCGCCCGACGCGCCCAGACCGCTCCGCCTTCAGGCTCTTCCGACCCGTCGCGACACGCTGGATGGACAACGATGCCTACGGGCACGTGAACAACGTGCATTACTACTCGTATTTCGACAGCGCCGTGAATGGATGGCTCGTCGAGAAAGGCCTGCTTGCCATCGCCGAGAGCCCCGTCATCGGCCTCGTGGTGGAATCGGGCTGCACCTATTTCGAGAGCGTCGCCTTTCCCGAGGCGCTGGAGGCGGGCATCGCCGTCGCGCATCTCGGCCGTTCCTCGGTGCGCTATCGCATCGGGATCTTCAGGAGCGGCGCCGAGCAGGCGGCGGCTCAAGGCCATTTCGTTCATGTCTATGTGGACCGCGCCACCCAGCGTCCCGTGGAGATCCCGTCCGAGACACGGACCGTGCTCAGCGAATTGCTTTGAGCCGTCCGCTGAAGGACACGAGCGCCACGCCCGCCAGCACCACGGCGCCCCCGGTGAGCTCGCGCAGGCCGATGCTCTCGTTGAGAAACAGCACCGCCATGATGGTGGTCCAGACCGGCGAGAGATAGCCCACCATCGAGGCGCGGGTCGGACCGGTGCGGCGGATCAGGTGCATGAAGAGCAGGATCGGCAGAGCCGTGGACAGGGCGCCGAGTGCGAGCAGCGGAGCCCAATGCGATGGTATGGGCGCGAAGGCCGAGGGGCCCACGAAGACGAGCGCCAGAATCGTCGCGGCAAAACCGGAGCAGACCTGCTGGCCGAGCGCCATCCGCGCCGGTTCCACCTGCCTGACGGTGCGTACATAGATGTTCGCCGCCGCGTAGCTGCAGGCGACAGCCACCATGACGAATACGCCCATGGCATCGATGCCGCTGTTCGGCAAGGCAGCGGGGCCGATCAGGATTCCCATGCCGAGGAAGCCGATCAGAACGCCGACGAAGCGCTGCGGCGTCAGCCGCTCATCGGCAAACAGCAGATGGGACAGAACGGCGACGATCAGCGGCGACGAGGCCTGGATCATGGCGGCAGGCGCGGTAGGCATCCGCGTCAGGGCATAGGCCAGCAGCACGTTCGGGAGCCAGCCGTTCAGCGTTCCGAGAACGGCCCAGATGCGCCATTCGCGGCGCCGGGGCAGGATGCTCTTGCCCTGAAGGACGAACCACAGGGCCAGGGATGCGGTCCCGATCAGGCCGCGCGTGGCGGCGAGTACGAAGGGGTTCAAGTTTCCGCTCAGCTTCACGAGCACCAACGAGCTGCCCCACAGAAACGAGCAGATCAGCAGGTTCGAGGCGACGAAGGCGGCGGTGGGAGCAGATGGCGCGGCGACCGCTCCGATATCCTGGGAGGACATGGGCAGTCTTCAGGATCCGAGAAGATCGACCAGGAACGGGATCAGCGGCTCGTCGGCCGGCGGCATCGGATAGCTGCGCAGCTCCTGGGCCTTGACCCATTTCAGGGCCTGGCCTTCGAGGGGCTGCACGAAACCCTCCCAGCGCCGGCAAATGTAGAGCGGCATGAGCAGGTGGAAGGTCTCGTACGGATGGCTCGCGAAGGTCAGCGGCGCAAGGCAGGGCTCCTTCACGGCAATGCCGAGCTCCTCGCGCAGCTCACGGATCAGCGTCTCCTCGGGTCGCTCGCCCGGCTCCACCTTGCCGCCGGGAAACTCCCAGAGGCCGGCGAGCTGCTTTCCTTCAGGCCGCTGCGCCAGGAGGATCCGGTTGTCCGTGTCGATCAGGGCGACGGCGACGACGAGGGTGAGCTTGAGGGGAGGCATGTCAGGTCTCCGGAAAGGAGGAACCTTTCATCACAGGTGGGCGCGCAACTCAATCATGGGTGGACAGAGAAACGTCATAGTTGTAACTATATTAAGTTACTTAAGAGGCGTCTAACAATGTCCAGTTGCAAGTTCATCGCGGCAGGCTTCGGCCTTCTGGCTTTCTCGGCTTCGTCCAATCTCGCCCTCGCTTGCACGGCTCAGCCCGTCTATCTGCATTCGGCACGCTTCGAGGCGGAGGGAGACATGACGGTCAATGCCGGAAAGAGCTGCCTATTCAACATCAACGGCATTCCCGGCGCTTTGGAAGACGTCCAAATCGTCCAGCAGCCGAAAGTGGGCCGAGCCGGCGTTCAGAACATGAAGCCCTACTATATCGCCAAGCCCGGCTATGCGGGGCGCGACGAGTTTTCGTACGCCTTCATCGGCAAGGACCAATATGGTGGCCCCATGCGCATCGTGATCAAGCGCATCGTCACGGTTCAGCCCTAGCGGACAGATTGTACGCCGGGACGGAACGCCCGGCGCAGGAGCTCAGCTCCTGTAATCGCCGTTGATCTCCACATAGGCCTTGGTCAGGTCGCAGGTCCACGCCGTGGCCTCGCCCCGGCCGAGGCCAAGGTCGACGCGGATCGTGATCTCGTCGCCCTTCATGTAGGCGGAGGTCTTGGCCTCGTCGTATTCCGGATCGCGGGCGCCTTTGACGGCGACGCGGATGTCGCCGAACCAGATGGCGAGCTTGTCACGCTCGGCGGGTTCACCGGCCTTGCCGACAGCCATGACCACGCGGCCCCAATTGGCATCCTCTCCGGCCACCGCCGTCTTCACCAGGGGTGAATTGGCGATCGCCATGGCGATCCGCTTGGCCGAGGTGGCGCCCGTGGCGCCGGTCACCTTCACGGTCACGAACTTGCGTGCGCCTTCACCATCGCGGGCGACCTGCTGGGCCAAGTCGGCCAGAAGGCTTTCCAGGGCGCCGCGGAACTCCTTCAGGCGCCGGTCACTCGGCAGGGAAATCGCCGGGGCGCCTTTGGCAGCGGCCGCGCCGGTCGCGAAGAAGAGCAGGGTGTCGGACGTGGAGGTATCACTGTCCACCGTCACGCAGTTGAAGCTCTTGTCGGCACCCTTCTTCAGGAGCGCCTGCAGCACCGGGGCGGCGATGGGCGCATCGGTGAAGATGAAGGAAAGCATGGTCGCCATATCGGGCGCGATCATGCCGGCACCCTTGGCGATGCCGTTGATCGTCACCTCGACGCCGCCGATGGTAGCCGTACGGGTCGCCACCTTCGGGAAGGTGTCGGTGGTCATGATCGCCTTGGCGGCATCGAGCCAGGCCGTGGGCTTCGCCTTCTTCTCGCAGGCCGTGAGCACGTTCTCGAACTTCGTTGCGTCGAGAGGCTCTCCGATCACGCCCGTGGAGGCGATGAAGACCTGCGAGGCCCGGCAGCCGGCCGCCTCGGCGGCGATGTCGGCCGTGAGCTTGACCGCTTCCGCGCCCTTCTTGCCCGTGAAGGCATTGGCATTGCCGGAATTGACCACAAGCGCCCGGGCCGTGCCCTTGCTCAGGTTTTTGCGGCACCAGTCGACAGGCGCCGAAGGGCATTTGGAACGGGTGAAGACTCCCGCCACGGTCGTGTCCTTAGGCAGGGTCACATACAGAACGTCGGTCCGGTTCTTGTATCGGATGCCGGCCTCCGCCGTCGCGATCCTGACGCCGTCGATGGCGGGAAGCGCCGGAAACGATTTGGGCGCGAGGGGAGACACGGACTTGGACATGCAAAAGGTCTCAGGCTGAGCGGATGGAATACCGTTTAGGAAAGGCGACCTGTGGTTTTTTAAGGCTTCTTGTCAAGTCAAAGCTGCAAAGGCGTCACGGCCTCGGACACGGAACGCAGCGAGTGTGTCCTCGTTGACCCGGTCTGCAAGCGACGGAGGCTTTGATGACGGGCAAACACCCCAAGACTCAACCCCAGGAGCGCCCACGCAGCGATCTCGATGTCGATCCGGGCATCGGCCGCTCGAAAGGCTCCAACATGACCGGCGAGGATCCACGCGACCTCGATGGCGGCTCGACCTTCCAGGGCGACGTGGAAAACCAGACGAACCGCCAGGGCGGAGCCGATCCGAACCGGATGGGGCGGCACAACAAGTAACGTTGGTTTGGGTCCACACCTCCCTCACATCATGACCGGCACGAGGCGGCCATGGCGTGGCGGGGGATCATCCAGAAACGAAAAGGGCAGCCTAGAGGCTGCCCTTTGAATAACCATAGAACCAACCCTTAGGGCTGCTTCTGCTCGACGAGGTTGCCTTTGTCGTCCAGGCGCTCGATCTTGGCGTTCTTGCGCAGGCCCATGATCAGGTCCTGCTGGGCCTTGCGGGCGAGATAGGTCTCGACCTGGTCCTTGGTCTCGTCGAAGGACGGAGCGGGCTTGGTGCGCTTCTCCTCGACCTTGATCACGTGCCAGCCGAACTGGCTCTTCACCGGATCGGAGATCTGGCCGGGCTCGAGCTTGAAGGCGGCTTCGGCGAAGGGCTCGACCATGCGGTCCTTGGTGAAGAAGCCAAGGTCGCCGCCATCGGTCTTGGAACCCGGGTCCTTCGAAACCTCTCCGGCCACCTTGGCGAAGTCCTCGCCACCCTTCACGCGGGCAGCGATCTTCTTGGCCTCGTCCTCGTTTTCGACCAGGATATGGCGGGCGCGGACCTCCTGCTCGGCCGGGACGCTCTTGACCGTCTCGTCGTAGAGCTTGCGGGTGGCCTCAGGGGTCACGGCCTTCTTGGATTCCTGGTCGAGGTATTCGTCGAGCAGGGTCTTGTCCCGGTTATAGGCGAGCTTGCGGGCGAATTCGGCACCGCTGCCGACCTTGGCCGCCTCGGCGGCCTTCGCGCCGAGCTTCAGGTCGATCATGTAGCCGGTCAGCAGTTCGCGCTTCTGCTCCTCGGGCACGTTCGGCATCTGGAGAGCCGGATCCTCGGACGCGATGGCGAGATCTCCTTCCGTGATGTCGACGCCGTTGACGCGGGCGATCACCTTGGCGGGATCGACGGCCGGAACGGCAGCCGGGGAGGTCGCAGGCGCGGCAGGGGTCGCCGGAGGGGTCTGGGCGAGGGCTGCCCCGGCCATGAACGGCAGGGCGACGCCGAGGGTCAGAAAGCTCTTACGGAACGTGAGTGAGCGAGACATATGGTTTCCTCTGGTGAGCGTGATCGCCCACGGACAGCGACGATCAGATGGCCGAATGTGTTTACGTTTGCAAGTGATGGCATATTTATGTCACAGCAGCGCCGCTCGCGGGGTCTTCTAGGGGCCTCCGGGCCGCTCGAGACTGCGCTACTAAAGTCATAGTCTTTAAGATGCGCTCCGGCGTAATTAGGTCTATAAGGCGGCGCAAACGCTCCATTCTCCTGCATTCTGGAATTTCGAAGGCTCTCGATGTTCGGTTCTCTCGCGAAGAAAATCTTCGGCTCGGTCAATGAACGCCGTCTGAAGTCCTATCGGCCGAAGGTAGCGGCCATCAACGCGATGGAGGCCGAGCTGGAGGCCCTGTCCGACGAGCAGCTCCGCGCCCGCACCGAGGACTTCAAGGCCCAGCTCGCCGTCGGCAAGACCCTGGACGACATCCTGGTCCCGGCCTTCGCCACGGTCCGCGAGGCGGCCAAGCGCACCCTCGGCCAGCGGCATTTCGACGTGCAGCTCATCGGCGGCATGGTGCTTCACGAGGGCTCGATCGCCGAAATGCGCACGGGCGAGGGCAAGACCCTGGTGGCAACCCTGCCGGTCTATCTGAACGCCCTTGCCGGCAAGGGCGTCCACGTGGTGACGGTCAACGACTACCTCGCCCGCCGCGACTCCGAGTGGATGGGCCAGATCTACCGCTTCCTGGGCCTCTCGGTCGGGGTGATCGTCCACGGCCTCGACGACGTCGAGCGTGCCGCCGCCTATGCGGCCGACATCACCTATGGGACCAACAACGAATACGGCTTCGACTACCTTCGCGACAACATGAAGTACGAGATGGCGCAGATGGTCCAGCGGGGCCACAACTTCGCCATCGTGGACGAGGTGGACTCGATCCTCATCGACGAGGCCCGGACCCCGCTCATCATCTCGGGTCCTCTCGACGACCGCTCCGAGCTCTACAATGCCATCGACGTGGTGATCCCGCGCCTGAATAAGAGCGACTACGAGCTCGACGAGAAGCAGCGTTCCGTAGCGTTGACCGAAGAGGGCACCGAGAAGATCGAGGCGCTGCTGCGGGAGATCGGCTTGCTGAAGGAAGGCGACCTCTACGACGCCCAGAACGCCACCCTGGTCCACCACATGAACCAGGCCCTGCGCGCCCACACCCTCTTCCAGCGCGACAAGGACTACATCGTCCGCAACGGCGAGGTGGTGATCATCGACGAGTTCACCGGCCGCATGATGCAGGGCCGCCGCTATTCGGAAGGCCTGCACCAGGCGCTCGAGGCCAAGGAGAAAGTCCAGGTTCAGCCCGAGAACCAGACGCTGGCCTCCATCACGTTCCAGAACTATTTCCGCCTCTACGACAAGCTCGGCGGCATGACCGGCACGGCCGCCACCGAGGCCGACGAGTTCCTGGAGATCTACAACCTCGAAGTGGTCGAGATCCCGACCAATCGTCCCGTTTCCCGGATCGACGACGACGACGAGGTCTATCGGACCGTGGAGGAGCGCTACAAGGCGGTCATCCGGGATATCGAGGCGGCTTCGGCCAAGGGCCAGCCGATCCTGGTCGGCACCACCTCCATCGAGAAGTCGGAGCATCTGGCCGATCTTCTGATTCAGGAAGGCTACAAGCTCATCGACTTCGAGAACCCGCAGGCGCTCGAACCCCTCTACCGCGATGCGCGGGCCGGCCGGGGCACCAAGCACTTCGCCGTGCTCAACGCTCGCTTCCACGAGCAGGAAGCCTTCATCGTCGCCCAGGCCGGCGTGCCGGGCGCGATCACGATCGCCACCAACATGGCCGGCCGAGGCACCGACATCCAGCTCGGCGGTAACGCCAAGATGCGCATCGAGCGCGAGCTTGTCGGCGTCGAGGGCGAGGAACGCGCCCGCCGCGAGAAGGAGATCCTCGACGAGGTCGTGGTCTTCAAGGAGCGCGCGCTCGCCGCCGGCGGCCTCTACGTGCTCGGCACCGAGCGCCACGAGTCCCGCCGCATCGACAACCAGCTGCGCGGGCGCTCCGGCCGCCAGGGCGACCCGGGCCGCTCCAAGTTCTACCTGTCCCTCCAGGACGACCTGATGCGCATCTTCGGCTCCGACCGCATGGACGGCATGCTGCAGAAGCTCGGTCTCAAGGAAGGCGAGGCCATCATCCACCCGTGGATCAACAAGGCCATCGAGCGGGCGCAGGCGAAGGTCGAGGCGCGCAACTTCGACATCCGCAAGAACATCCTGAAATACGACAACGTCATGAACGACCAGCGCAAGGTCGTGTTCGAGCAGCGCAAGGAGTTCATGGCCGAGGAGAGCGTTCGCGACACCATCGACGACATGCGTCACGGCGTGATCGAGGACATCGTCTCCCGTGCCATCCCGGAGAATGCCTATGCGGAGCAATGGGACGTCGAAGGCCTGAAGCAGAATGCCCTCAACTTCCTCAACCTCGACCTGCCGATCGAGGAGTGGGCGAAGGAGGAGGGCATCGCCGACGACGAAATCCGCGAGCGCATCACCAAGGCGGCCGACGAGGCCTATGCCCAGCGCATCGAGGCCAACACGTCCGAGGTGATGAACTACGTGGAGAAGCAGGTCCTGCTGCAGAGCCTGGATCACCTCTGGCGCGAGCATCTCGTGACCCTCGACCACCTGCGTCAGGTCATCGGCTGGCGCGGCCTGGCCCAGCGCGACCCGCTGAACGAGTACAAGTCCGAGGCCTTCGAGCTGTTCAACGGCCTGATCGGCCATCTGCGCGAGCAGGTGACGGGCCAGCTCATGCGCATCCAGGTTGTCTTCCAGCAGCCGGAGCCGCAGGGCCTTCCGCCCATGTTCGCCCAGCATCTCGATCCGGCCACTGGCGAGAACGAGTTCGACATGCCCCAGGGCCCGGCCTTCGGCGAGGGCGGAGCTCTTGGCTACGCGGCAATGTCCGTCGATCCGGCCACGGGCGCTCAGCGCGATCCGAATGATCCCTCCACCTGGGGCCGGGTCAGCCGCAACGAGCCCTGTCCCTGCGGTTCGGGCAAGAAGTTCAAGCACTGCCACGGACAGTTCGTGGCGTAAGTAAAGAGCCGAGATGATGTGAGAAAGCCCGCCGGATCGGCGGGCTTTTTCTTTGGTGGACCCTGGCTACGAGCCACCTTCCTACCTCCGTTGCGCCAGCAGATCTCGCAGGCGGCAAGAGGTAGAATGGACCAACGCTTCCACGGCTCCGGACGATGCTCGTCGGGATTGCCGGTCACAGCCGCTTCCGAAACGAAGGAGAGAACCATGTCTCATGCGGGAAGCTGTTTCTGCGGTGCCGTTCAAGTGGAGGTCAGCGGGTCGCCGGAAGCCATGGGCTATTGCCATTGTCGGTCCTGCCGCTCCTGGTCCGGCGGGCCGGTGAATGCCTTCAGCCTGTGGAAGCCCGAGGCCGTGCGCGTCACCTCCGGTGCCGAACACCTCGCGACCTTTCAGAAGACCGAATTCAGCCAGCGGCAATATTGCTCGAAATGCGGCGGGCACCTGATGAACAACCATCCGACGATCGGGCTCGTCGATGTGTTCGCCGCGACCATCCCCACCCTCGACTTCGTTCCCGCCGTCCACCTCAATTATGCGGAGACGGTGCTGCCCATGCGCGACGGGCTGCCGAAGATGAAGGACTTTCCGGTCGAAGTCGGCGGATCCGGCGAGACGATGGCCGAGTAAGAACCGGTAATCCGTCGCGCTATAGTTCGTGACCGACTGTGCTGCCTGGGGCATGCGGCGCTGGGGCGATGTCGTCCCACAAGCTTTCGCTCGTATCGCAATCGGTCTTCGGTGCGCTTCCTGCGGGCCGAATCAGACCGCCGGTTTCGGACATGCCGGCAATCTCGCGGACGATCTTGTTTCTCGTCTCGGTCAGGAATTGCGCGCGCTCTCGCACCGGCACCATGAATGCATTCACGCCGCCGATCACACAGTCGCGGTAATAGACATCCAATGTCGTGTCCTCCCGCCGCTCGGGCCGACTGAGCATGATGGGAAGGCCGTTGATCGTGACGCCCCGCGCCACCGCCCTGTCGCGTGACTCCGTGACCAAGGGACCCTGATTGTTCAAGCCGTCGCCAGAAATGTCGATCACGCGCCGCGCGGGCAGGAAGGGGCCGAAGGAGAAAAGAGCCAGGCTGAAGTCGATGGCCTCCGAGATCGATGTTCCGGCCCCCCGGCGAATGGGGGCGCCGGCCAGCCTTTCGGCGAAGGCGAGGCCGTCCGCTGGACTGTCCAGAACGGTCCAGGGCACCACGATGCTCTGGATAGGCGGATGCGCCCCGGCCCATTCCACATACGTGACGGCAATGCGCCCCAGCATGCCGTTGCGGATGGCCTGGTGCACCATCCCCGAGCGGAAGGCTTCCACATAGCCCTGCCGCTGCAGGGCCTGCTCGCCCGGGTCCATGGAGAGGGAAATGTCGACGGCCAGCACGAGGGCGAGGTCGACCTCGTCGGGAGCCCGTTGCCAAGCGGGAGCGACGCTCAGAAGCCCCGCCACGAGAACGGGGAGCAGCCATGAAGCGCTGGGATACCGCATGGCGATCTCCCTCAGAAGATCCCAGCCCCCTTGAATCTTCGGATGTTACGTCAGCTTTCCTTACGGCGATAGGATTCGTGACAACCGCCGCAATTCTGGCCGACCCGCTGGATGGCAGCCTGCAGACCGGCCTGATCCGTGATCCCCGATTGGACCGCCTTGGCGTCCTGTTCGAGCTTGGCCGCACGGGCGTCGAAATCCGTCTTCCGCTCCCAGACAGAAGGGAGCGCCGCGGTCTTTCCGCGATTCGAGTCTGGCGGGAAGAGCCCGGGGATCTGCTGTGCGTTCTGCGCGATCCGCTGGAAGGCCGCTTGGGCGGTAGCCGCATTGAACGGGGCCTGTCCCCGGGCCATGCCGGTGAGAGCGCGGACCTGTTCCTGATTGTTCTTCATCAGGTTCTGGCGCTGGACGACCGGGTCGTTGGCTTGAGCGAGCGCTCCGAGCCCACTGGCGATCAGTACGGTGACTGCAGCAATGACGGTCCTTCGCATGGCGAGCAACCTTTCTCCTCCTTCGAAGGATGTCTTCGCGCACCGGACTAGGCCATTGGAAAAGGGGATTAGACGCGGCTATTCGGCTGAAGGGTCGATCCGGGGCCCCTGACATTTTGCCCGAGCCTGGGTGCTCGCCCCCGGGCGCGAGCCATGCCATAAGGCCGCAGCAACTCCTCCAGAGCATCGGGCCCGACAGTGGAATTCACTTCCCGATCCCGTTCGATGCTCTTTTCCCCTTTGAAGCGCGCATCGTTCGGAGCGGAAGACCGGGACCCCTTTCTCCGCACGATGCGCCAGGCCTGACGATTCATGATTCGCGTCGAGAACATCAGTAAGCAGAACAGCCACAGGATCCTCTTCATCGAGGCTTCCGGAACCCTCCAGAAGGGCGAGAAAGTCGGTCTCGTGGGCCCCAACGGCGCGGGCAAGACGACACTTTTCCGGATGATCAACAAGGAGGAGCAGCCCGACGAGGGACAGGTTTCCGTCGATCGCGGCGTGACCATCGGCTATTTCAGCCAGGATGTCGGCGAAATGGACGGACGCAGCGCCGTGGCCGAGGTGATGGAGGGCGCAGGTCCCGTCAGCGCCGTGGCGGCCGAGCTGCGGGAGCTGGAAGCCGCCATGGTGGACCCGGAGAAGGCGGACGATCTCGACCGCATCATCGAGCGTTATGGCGAGGTGCAGGCGCGGTACGAGGAGCTGGATGGCTATTCCCTCGAGGGGCGGGCACGCGAGGTGTTGGCCGGGCTGGGCTTCAGCCAGGAGATGATGGACGGCGACGTGGGCGCCCTGTCCGGTGGCTGGAAGATGCGCGTCGCGCTCGGACGCATCCTCCTGATGCGACCGGACGTGATGCTCCTCGACGAGCCGAGCAACCACCTCGATCTCGAAAGCATCATCTGGCTGGAGGAGTTTCTGAAGGGCTACGACGGTGCGCTGCTCATGACCTCGCACGACCGCGCCTTCATGAACCGCATCGTGAACAAGATCATGGAGATCGACGGCGGCTCGCTCACGACCTATTCCGGCGATTACGAATTCTACGAGCAGCAGCGGGCGCTCAACGAGAAGCAGCAGCAGGCCCAGTTCGAACGCCAGCAGGCCATGCTCGCCAAGGAAATCAAGTTCATCGAGCGCTTCAAGGCGCGAGCCTCCCATGCGGCCCAGGTGCAGAGCCGGGTCAAGAAGCTGGAGAAGATCGATCGGGTCGAGCCGCCGAAACGCCGCCAGGCGGTGGCCTTCGAGTTCCTGCCCGCCCCGCGCTCTGGGGACGATGTGGTCAGCCTGAAAGGCGTGCATAAGCGCTATGGCAGCCGCAGCATCTACGAGGGCCTGGATTTCGCCGTGCGCCGCAAGGAGCGCTGGTGCGTCATGGGTGTCAACGGGGCCGGCAAGTCGACCCTGCTGAAGCTCGTGGCGGGCTCAACGACGCCCGACGACGGGGCGGTCACGATCGGAGCGAGCGTGAAGATGGGCTATTTCGCCCAGCACGCCATGGAGGTCCTCGAAGGCGATCGCACGGTGTTCGAGTTCCTGGAGGATTCGTTCCCCCAGGCCGGGCAGGGCTCCCTGCGCACGCTGGCCGGCTGCTTCGGCTTTTCCGGCGACGACGCGGAGAAGAAATGCCGCGTGCTCTCGGGCGGCGAGAAGGCACGGCTGGTCATGGCCAAGATGCTCTACGACCCGCCGAACTTCCTGGTTCTCGACGAGCCGACGAACCATCTCGACATGGCCACCAAGGAGATGCTGATCGAGGCCCTGTCGAAATACGAAGGCACCATGCTCTTCGTCTCCCACGACCGCCACTTCCTGGCCGCCCTGTCCAACCGGGTTCTCGAACTCACGCCGGATGGCATTCACCAATACGGCGGCGGCTATACCGACTACGTGGCGCGCACCGGCCAGGAGGCTCCTGGCCTGCGCCACTGAGCCAGCTCGAAAGAACGAACGAAAAGCCCGGCCATCGTGCCGGGCTTTTTGCCGTCGTCGGGACGTCAGCTTTAGGCAAGCATCGTCGTGAATAAGGCAAGGACACAACAACCCATTTTGGAGCAGGACCCTGCCGAGGGGTCCGATCCGCAACCCTTTCTCATATCGGGCCGAAACATCATGGCATTGAATACCTCCCTCCCGGTGCTCATCGTCGACGATTACCAGACGATGCTGCGCATCATCCGCAACCTTCTCAAGCAGATCGGCTTCACCGATGTCGACGAGGCCAAGGACGGTTCGGAAGCCTTGGGCAAGCTCAAGGAGAAGAAATACGGGCTCGTGATCTCCGACTGGAACATGGCGCCGATGACCGGGTTCGAGCTGCTCCAGAAGGTTCGCGCCGACGCGGAGCTGAACGCGCTTCCCTTCATCATGATCACCGCCGAGGCCAAGACCGAGAACGTCGTGGCTGCCAAGCAGGCGGGTGTGAACAACTACATCGTGAAGCCCTTCAACGCAGAGACCCTGCGCTCGAAGATCGCCGCGGTGCTGGGCGAGTAGCGGCAATGCGCCTTCCGCCACCCGTTTCCTTCGACCCTTTGAGCCTGGACCTCCTGGCTCAGTCCCGCGAGAGCATCGCTGCCCGGCGGCATGCGGAGATCATGCGGGGCATGGCGGCCATTCACGCGGCGCTCGAGCCCAACAGCGGGGCTTCCAAGGCCCTCCTGGACCAGATCCGCACCGATCTGCGCGAGGCGCTCAAGCTCAAGGAAGAGCTCGACGCCATCACAGAATCGATCCAGCGCACGAAGCGGGAGATCGCGACCCTGCATTCGCATACGCCAGGCGGGCAGGTGACCAGCGTCACGGATGAATTGGGCGCGGTCGTCTCCGGTACGGAAGCGGCC
The DNA here is from genome assembly GCF_003347665.1 of Microvirga calopogonii. Lineage (GTDB taxonomy): Bacteria > Pseudomonadota > Alphaproteobacteria > Rhizobiales > Beijerinckiaceae > Microvirga > Microvirga calopogonii. Next base: position 7,362 of record NZ_QDGA01000002.1, on the reverse strand, counting down.
ACCAACAGCATCCTGGCGGCGGCCGAGGAGATCGACGAGATCTCCGGGACGCTCTCCTCGCACCTGTCGGGCGATAACGCCGCATTGGCCCAGCGGATCTCCGACAAGGTGATCACGATCTTCGAGGCGTGCAATTTTCAGGACATTACCGGACAGCGCATCAGCAAGGTCGTCAACTCGATGAAGTTCATCGAGGAGCGCGTGACCCAGATGGCGCATATCTGGGGCGGTCTCGAAAGCTTCAACGACGTGGACGCCTTCCAGATGCCGGAACGGGAAGGGGACGATGCCCTGCTGAACGGGCCAGCCCTCGACGGCGACCCGAACCGCACCTCCCAGGATGCCATCGACGCCCTGTTCGGCTGAACGGGCCAATCCCGCGTATGCAATCGAAGCCCGGCCATGGTGCCGGGCTTTTTGCTTTCCGCACTCCCGATGGCATAACAAAGAGCCCGCCGGTGAGGCGGGCTCTTGCGTCTTCTATGACAGGGAAAAGGTTCAGTTGGCGGCCGCCACATTGACCCCTGTGGAAACCTGCGCCCGCTTCGGGGGTACGGCTTTTACAGCCGGTGCTGCCTTCATGGGAGCCGGAGCGACCTGGACCGTCTCGGCCACGGGCTGCGCGTCCGAGGTGCTGAACAGGTCGGTCATGCCGCTGAACATCTTCTTGTAGAAGGGCGTCTCCTGCGAGGAAGGCGTAGCGGCAGCGGTCGCGACCGGCGCGGTCTGCTGCGTCACCGCCACACGGCTTGCCGCCTGCCGGGGCTCGGGCTGCGAGGCGGGAACCTCCTTCATCGACGCGAAGGCGAGCGCGGTCGACGGCGTGTCGATCTTCTCGCGGCCGGTGTCGTCGAGCGCGATCTGCTGCGGCCCCGAGGAAATGCCCTCGGTGCGGCTCACGAAACCGAGCTTGCTGTCGGACACGCCCGACGCGCTGGCCAGGGCGGCGCGGAAGGATTCATGCGTGTCGCCGTCGTTGTAGACGAGCTTGATCGGCTTTTCGCCCTTGGCGACCAGTTCGGCCACCTCCTGCTCGTCGTGCCGCTGCTTCTGCGTCACGGCGGCCATGGTGCTTTCGTCCGCGTTGAAGACGTAGCGGTGGTTGGTGACCGCCACGCGCAGCTCCTCCTTCGACACGTCGAAGGTGTCGGAGCCTTCCTTCAGGTTCTTCCAGAAGCCGATATTCGGGTCGAGGCGGTGCTTGGCCAGGTTCTCGGCCGTCATCCGGAAGGGATAGGACTGGAACTGGAAGCCCCGCTGACCCGCGCCAAGGGCCTCGCGGGCGATGGCGTAGATCTCGGCGATGTTCTGGTCCGTCATGGCGAAGCAGCCGCGCGACGAGCACGCGCCATGAACCATGATGTCGCCGCCGTTGCGGCCGAAGGACCGGTCATAGGCGTTCGGATAGCCGGTATCGAACGACAGGTAATAGGCCGAGTTCGGGTTCATCTGGGCCGGGGTGACCGTGTAGAAGCCTTCCGGCACCTGACGGTCGCCTTCGCGGGTCTTGGGGCCGAGCTGGCCGGACCAGCGGCAGATGGGATAGGTCTTGAGGAGCGCGTACTTCCCGTTGGAACCGCGCTTCCAGATCTCCAGCTCCGATTCCTTCTTATAGGCTCGGACCAGGATCGGGTCTTCCTTGGACATGCCCTTGGTGGACATCAGCGCCATCGTGGCCGGCGGAATCGGCACGAGGTGTCGTGTGGAGCTACGGGAAAGCTGGTCATCCTGACAGGCAGCAAGCGCGAGCACCAGGCTCGCGGCCAATGCAAAACGCTTCATCATGGGGGACCCCGCAATTTTTGATCTGCCGGCGTCTGTGCCGGTCAGTTCCCCTTTAACCCCTAGATCGTTAGCCTTAACTGGTCCTTACTGCAAGCGGGGCCGTAACGGAGTTATGCTGAATCGGAGGTAAAAGATCCGGCCGCGAAAGGTTTCGGCGCCGCTCATCGGAGACACGCATGTCTCTTCCGGAGTAATGGAGCGCCGCAAGCGAACCCGCCCGAGAGGCCGGGCGGGCGCACAATCGGACAATCCGAATTAGAGCTTGCGGCCGATATTGAGGAACTTGTCGGCGCGGTGGTCGCGGATCTCGGCCGGGCCCATGTTGTCGAGGTCGTGCAGGGCTTCCTCAATGGCGTTGCCGGTCGCCTGGATGGCCGCCTGCGGATCCCGGTGGGCACCGCCCACGGGTTCCGTGACGATGCCGTCGATGATGCCGAGCCGCAGGAGATCCTGGGCCGTGATCTTCATGTTGGTGGCCGCATCCTGGGCTCGGGCCGCATCGCGCCAGAGGATCGAGGCCGCGCCTTCCGGGGAGATCACGCTGTAGATGGCGTGCTCCAGCATCAGCACCTTGTTGGCCGTGGCGATGGCGATGGCGCCGCCGGATCCGCCTTCGCCGATCACGACGGAGACGTTCGGCACGCCGAGGGACAGCTGCATCTCGGTCGAGCGGGCGATGGCCTCCGCCTGTCCGCGCTCCTCCGCTTCGATGCCCGGATAGGCTCCGGCGGTGTCCACGAAGGAAATCACCGGCAGGCTGAAGCGGTCGGCCATTTCCATCAGGCGCACGGCCTTGCGGTAGCCCTCGGGACGGGCCATGCCGAAATTGTGCCGGATGCGGGTCTCGGTGTTATGGCCCTTCTCCTGGCCCATCACGCAGACGGGCTGACCGCGGAAGCGGCCGAAGCCGCCGACGATGGCCTCGTCCTCGGCGAACTTGCGGTCGCCAGCGAGCGGAGTGAACTCGGTGATGAGACCGGCGCAGTAATCGACGAAGTGCGGACGCTGGGGATGGCGCGCGACCAGGGTCTTCTGCCAGGGCGTGAGCTTGGCATAAAGTTCCTTCAGGGCGTCGGCGGCCTTGACCTCCAGGCGGGAGATGTCGTCGGTGATGGAGACGGCGTCCCGGTTCTCACCGAGAGCCCGGAGCTCCTCGACCTTGGCTTCCAGCTCTGCGACGGGCTTTTCGAAATCGAGATAACTGCGCATCAGACTCTATGAAAATGGAAGGCCGGCGTGGACCGGATAGCCCTGCCGAAGCGGGCCGGACACTGGCGTTTTGGAGGACTCAAGTCAAGTTGAGCCCTGTCTTACTCCTGTAAAACCCGGCGGAATCAAGGAAGGCGGCGCCATTCGCGAGGCGGGAGCCGCTGGAGCCGGGACGAAAACCGGTGAAAGACGCCGGGAGCGGCGCACCGCATGGACGGCTCCCGGCCGGTAGAGCTGCTTCGTCGCCTCCACGATGTGAAGGCCCGCGAACGGCAGCGAGAACCTGGCGCCGACCTGTTCCCAGGCCTGGGCGCTCTGGAGCAGGAGGCGGTTGCGCAAGGGAGGGACGTAAAGGGTTTCGGCCCAGCCTTCGGGGGAGAACCAGGTCTGGCGCATGAGGCTTTTGAGTTGCGAGCGGCTGTAGGGCTGCCCGTAGCCGAAAGGCGTCGTGTCCATGCGCGCCCACAGGCCGCGCCGATTGGGAGCGACCAGGATGATCCGTCCGCCCGGTGTGAGGATGCGCCAGATCTCGTGCAGGAGTTCGCTCGGGCTCTCCACCGTCTCCAGGGCATGAACCACGAGAACGCGGTCGATGGAGGCATCGGGCAGGGGCATCATGAGCGGATCGACGAGCGCCGAGGCCGAGGCGCCGGTTCTGGGCCAGTTCACCACGCCCTGGTTGGCCGGCATGAAGGCCAGCGTCCGCTCGCTTTCATCCTTCACGGCCAGGAGATAGGGCGGAGCGTAGCCGAGGCCGAGCACGCGCAGGCCCGTGAGCGGTCCCCAGAACCGGTCGATGGCGCGTCCGACGAATCGGCGCGTCACGGCTCCCAACGGGCTGGCGTAGAAGCCGCGCAGATCGGTAATGTCGATGCTCATGCCCTCAACAGGATGCCTCTCGATCCGGTCCGGCAAGCGATTGCGGGGTCCGGGTCTGGTTTCACGGGCCGACTGTTCCATGATAGCTCAGAGCACATCAAGACAAGGTGCCTCGATGTCCGCCCAGATCCACGCCTTTCTCTGCCTCCAGGATAATATCGGTGTTCTGATCCACGATCCCAATACGGGAGCCTGCGCGGCCGTCGACGCGCCCGAGGAGGGGCCGATCCTGGCGGCTCTCGCCCGGACCGGCTGGCAACTCACGGACATCATCGTCACGCACCGCCATGCCGATCACGTTCAGGCCGTAGAGCCCCTGAAGCGGCGCACGGGCTGCCGGGTCGTGGCTCCGGTCAAGGCGCGCGAGGCGGTGCCGTCCGCCGATGCCTATGTGCGGGAGGGCGATACGGTTCATGTGGGAGGGCTTCAGGCGCATGTCTGGGAAACGCCGGGCCATTGCCTGGACCACGTCTCCTACTGGTTCGCAGCCGATCGGGCGCTGTTTGCGGGCGACACCCTCTTCACCCTCGGCTGCGGGCGCATGTTCGAGGGAACCTACGCGGAATTCTGGGCCACGCTGCAGCGTCTCGCTTCCCTGCCGGACGAGGCGCGGATCTATTGCGGGCATGACTACACGCTGTCCAATGCGCGCTTTGCGCTCGCCGCCGATCCGGACAACGAAGCCCTGAAGGCGCGGGCGGCGGAAGCGGAGAAAGCCAAGACGGAGGGTCGCTTCCTCGTACCGACGACCATCGGTCAGGAGAAAGCCACCAACCCATTCCTGCGGGCCGGGGAGCCTGCGCTCGCGAAATCCGTTCATAAGGAGGGGGCGGCGCCCGTGGAGGTGTTTCAGGCCTTGCGCGAATGGAAGAACAGGTTCTGATGAGGGCATGACCTTGCAGGAGCCGACAGACTTATGAACGACCACAGCCTCATCATCGGACTCGAGAGCCGTCTCCTGAATGCTTGGCCCTCGTTCGATTATCAGCTCTACGACGGCTGGGTTCTCCGTCTTGCGAACGGCTACTCGAAGCGGGCCAATTCCGCGACGCCCTTCCGGCCGGAGATCGGTCTCGACGATGAGCTTCTCGACTACATGGTCGCGCGCTTCGTGGAGGCCAATATACGTCCCACCTTCCGCCTCAACGGGGTGGAAGCGCCTCAGGTGGACGAGCTGCTGAAGGAGCGCGGGTTCAAGGATGTCGAGCCGACGCATGTCCTCACGGCTCCGATCAAGAGCGGCGATTGCGAGATGGACCCGGAGGTCAATCTCGAGCCCCAGGTTTCGAAACGCTGGGTGCGGGCGGCGGCGGAATCCTATGGCGGCGACAAGGCCGATGACGAGACCCTGATGAGGATCGTCTCCCGGATCCGCCAGCAGACGGCTTATGCCACGCTCAGCCTCGACGAGAGGCCGGTGGCCTGGGGCCTCGGCGTGGTGGAGCGCGGCTATATCGGGCTCTACGACATCGTGGTGGCACCGGACCTGCGCGGCATCGGCCTGGGCCGCCGCGTGGTGGCGAGCCTCATGGCCTGGGGCTGCCGGGAGGGAGCGCATACCGCCTATCTGCAGGTGCGCGAGGAAAACGAGATTGCCCGCGCGCTCTATGGCACGCTCGGCTTCGAGACCGCCTACCGCTACACCCACCGGGTCATGCCGGGACGGTCTTCTTCGGTGTGAGGGTAGCAACGAGCGCCCCGGCCACGATGAGGCCGCAGGCAAGGACGAGCGTCAGGGTCGGCTCCGCGTAGCCGGCGACCACCAGCAGGAGGGTCGACAGAACCGGCGTCGCATAGGAGGCGACGCCGAGGAAGCGGATGTCGCCGCGCTTCATGCCGATGTCCCACACATAGAAGGCCGCTCCCACCGGGCCGAGGCCGAGCGCCAGAAGAGCGAGCCATTGCGTCGTCGTCTCGGGCCAGACGGTGGTCTCGAAGGCGAGGTGGCAGACGAGGCTCAGGAGCGAGGTCATGAGGCAGAAGCCCGCCACCGCATCGGTCGGCACCTGGCCGAAACGACGGGAGAGCACCGAATAGCCGGCCCAGACGAAGGCGGCCACGAAGGCGCATATATAGCCCGGCATGTATTCGGCGCGCGCATCGAAGGCGCCGCGCCCGGCGATCAGCACGACGACGCCGGCAAATCCGAGCAATGCTCCCACGATATGCGCCCGCCGCAGATGCTCGCCGGGCAGAAGTGAAGAGAACAGCACGATCAGCAGCGGCCAGAGATAGTTGATCAGCCCCGACTCGGCCGGAGGTGCCCAGCGCAGGGCCGCGAAATAGAGCGCGTGATAGCCGAACAGGCCGCCGATGCCCAAGGCCCAGACGACGGGCTTCTGACGCAGGGCCTTGAGACCCTGAGGCCGCACGATCCAGCTCCCCACGCCGACCAGCCCGCCGACGAGGAACGTCATGGCATTGAGCTGAAACGGAGGGATCGTGCCCGTCGCCGCCGTGAACAGGGCGAGCATGGACCAGAGCAGGATGGCAATGAGGCCGATGGTGGTGGCGGTGCGAGTCGTCATGGCCGCCACCTACCATGTCTTTACCGGGGAAGCGAAGGGCTGAGACAGGACGATCGAGAAATTCTAGTAGGTCGTGCGCCCGCCGCTGAGATCGAAGGTGGCGGCCGTGGTGAAGGAGTTCTCCTCGGAGAGCATCCAGACGACCATGGCGGCGATCTCGTGCAGCTCGGCGAACCGGTCGCGCGGGATGCGGACGCGCATGTACTCGATGAATTCCGGCGTCAGCGAATCGAGGATCTTCGTCTTGGCCGTGGTGGGCGTGATGCAGTTCACCGCGATGCCCGTCTTGGCCAGTTCCTTGCCCAGCGACTTGGTGAGCCCGATGATCCCGGCCTTGGCGGCGCTGTAGGCGGCGAGGTTCGGGTTGCCCTCCTTGCCCGCGACCGATGAAATGTTGACGATACGGCCGTAATCGTTCTCCTGCATGATCGGCACGATGGAGCGGCAGCAATTGAAGGTGCCGGTCAGGTTGACTTCGACGACGCTGCGCCATTCCTCGACGGCATACTCGGCCAGCGGCTTCACGGGTCCCGTGATCCCGGCGCCGTTCACCAGGCCGTCGATGCGCCCGAAGGCGGCGCGGGTCTGCTGCGCGGCGTGCTCGACCGACAGGCTGTCGGCGACGTCGACGCTCAGGCCGAGGCAGTCCTTGGAGAGCGCGGCGGCGCTGGTCCGGGACTCGTCGAGGCGGAGATCCCAGATAGCGACCCGGGCGCCCGATTGCACGAGGCGCTCGCCGATCGCATAGCCGATGCCGCGAGCCCCTCCCGTGATCACGACGGTTTTGCCCGCCATGTCGATGCGGTTCATTCCTCACATTCTCCGTGTTGTAGGCAGGGTACGGCGCATCGGTCCGGATCCCGGCTCAAGATCCGGGTCGGGACCGATGCTGGGCGGATCAGGCCATGTATTGGCCGCCGTTGATGGACAGGGTCGAGCCGGTGACGAAGCCGGCCTCGTC
>NZ_QDGA01000199.1 GCF_003347665.1 Microvirga calopogonii | reverse complement strand
TTGTTGAGATGGGGTATTCGGCCTGCCGCCGGAGCCCTCGATTCCCGGTGAGGTGCTGCACTGCAGGCGAATGGTACAACGAGGATCGTTCGCAGCGGCCTCAGGCCTCAGTGGGAGAAGCGCAGCATGAAACACTATGCGGGTTTGGATGTCTCGGTCAAAGAGACGTCGGTGTGCATCGTTGACGAGACGGGGAAGATCTGCCGTGAGATCAAGGTCGTCTCTCATCCCGATGACCTGCTGCAGCTTCTGCAAGACTCCGCCTGGCACCTCGAGCGGATTGGTCTCGAGGCGGGGCCGCTCTCGCAATGGCTCTTCGAGGGGCTCGCCTCAGCCGGACTTCCTGTCGTGTGCATCGAGACGCGCCACGCCAAAGCCTTCCTGAAGGCGCAGGTGAACAAGAGCGACCGCAATGATGCGCGCGGCATCGCCCAGATGATGCGGGTCAACCTGTTCCGACCGGTTCACGTCAAAACGCTCTCAAGCCAGAAGCGCCGGGCTCTGCTCACCGCCCGCAAACTCCTGCAGGAGAAAGCCCTTGCGGTCGAGAACGACATCCGCGGTCTGTTGCGCAATTTCGGGCTCAAAGTCGGGGCCGTCGGAACGGTTCGGTTCGAGGCGCGCATCCGTGAGCTCATCGAGAGCATGCCCGATTTGATCGAGGTCATCCAACCGCTGCTGCAGGCCCGTCGCGAGCTGCGCGAGCACTTTGCCACCCTGCACCGGAAGCTGCTGGCCCTGGTCCGCCATGATGAGGTATGCCGGCGCCTGATGACGGTTCCGGGAGTGGGGCCGGTGGTGTCCCTGGCGTTCGTGGCCACGATCGACACGCCGGCCCGCTTCCGGCGCTCCAAGGCGGTGGGGCCTGCCTTGGGGCTGACACCTGTCCTGCATCAGTCCGGGGAAAGCAACCGGGTCGGCCGGATCTCGTTGTGCGGCGATGCCATGATGCGAACGCTGCTGTTTGAGGCAGCTCAGATCATCCTGACCCGAGCCAGCCGCTGGTCCTGGCTGAAAGCCTGGGCCATGAAAGTGGCCCAGCGACGCGGGCGGGGAAAGGCGGTCATCGCGCTCGCCCGCCGGCTGGCGACCATTTTGCATCGGATCTGGTGTGATGGCACTGAGTTCCGGTGGACGCGGGAGGCTCAGGCGATGTAGGTGCGTCTGGCCGACGAAGACTGTCCGAGCCAGACAGAACGACAAGGTTCCGCCCCGAGGCGGAGAGCTGTCCCTCGCGGGACGATGAATGAAGCGAGTCCGCACAAAGGGATGTTGCTTGCGCCTCAGGCACAAAGGACGCTGTTGAGATCGTTCCGCTTCATTCGTCTGACCCTATAGTGGAAGAGCCGTTGCGCTGATTCCGGAGAGAAGCGAGAACCCGCGGGACAGTGATGTCATGGAGCCAAACAGATCGGAAGCGCTTGACTGAACCCGGCCGAATAGAGAAGCCCTTTGTGCGAGCGGTGTTCGACATCTGGCATGACCTGACGTCGGGCAGCAGCATAAGAACCGAGCTTATCGGTGATCATGCGCCGGGGCGGGCAGCCCTGCTTGCGCAAGAGACGCTTCAGCAAGCGTTTGGCCGCCTTGGTGTCGCGTCGGCTCTGGACGATCTCATCGAGCACATAGCCGTCCTGATCAACCGCCCGCCAGAGCCAATGCTTCTGGCCCGAGATCGTGACCACGACCTCATCGAGATGCCACACGTCGCGGCGGCTTGGGGTCTTGCGCCGGAGACGGCGCGCGTAGGCTGGTCCAAACTTCAGCGCCCAGCGGCGGACCGTCTCATAGGAGACGACGATGCCGCGCTCGAGCAGCATCTCCTCGACCAGCCGTAGGCTCAGAGGGAACCGAAAGTACAACCAAACCGCATGGGCGATGATCTCGGGTGAAAAGCGATGGCGTTTGTAGCTAATCGGCTTGCTCATGCCGGATCATCTACACCGCTCGTCTCATGTCCGGGTTGACGTGACAACACCTGTGAGGCACCTTATGCGAAATTCGGCGGTAGGTTTGGTGTGCGCATAGACGGACCGCACATTTCCTACTCCCGCGCTTCTTCCCCCACACGCACACAGACGAACGTGTCGCCTGTGGTTAACGCTCCCGCGCTTCTTCCCGCATACGCACACAGACGAACCATATCACCTATGGTTAGGGTCTGTTAGCGCCTGATCCTATACAGGGATAGCTTCTACGATACTGACAGCAGACGCGGTAGGAATGACCCGCGTGAGACGGAAGCCAGCCTTGCCCAGGAGTTCCCGATATTCAGCTTCGGTGCGTTCCTGGCCTCCAGGCACCACCAGCATCACCATGTCCAGCATTTTGCCAGGATGCGGCTCATCCCCCGGCGGCAAAACCATTTCAACCAGGAGGAGGTGGCTGTTCGGGCCCATGGCCTTGCGGCAGTTCTCCAGGATGGTGATGCACTGATCCTCGTTCCAGTCGTGGACAATGTGCGACAGCACGTAGGCATCACCGCCCCCCGGAACGCTCTCGAAGAAATCGCCCGAACGGATGGATACGCGGTCCGCAACGCCCCGCTTTTGCAATAGGGCAGGCGCGTCGGCAACGACGTAGGGCCGATCGAGCAGGATGCCGTGCGGTCCGGTATGGCGTGTGAGAATGGCAGCTAACAGGTTCCCCGTCGCGCCGCCTACGTCAACCACCGTCCTTAAGCCGGAGAAGTCATAGGCTTCGGCCACAGCCGGCGGCTCCTGGCCGTGGAAGCCGACCATCGTCTCACTGAAGAGGGATGCATCTTCGGGATGGCGGGCGAGGTAGTCGAAGACCGGCATGCCCCAGGCTTTCTCGAAGCCCGCCTGACCTGTTTCAAGGGAATGCTCAATGTTGTCGAAAGCGCTTGCGAACCAGGGGCTACCCAACGCGAGAATGCTGGACCTTGCAGAGCCAGGCGCCCCGGTCTTCAGCGCCGCGCCCAATGAAGTGAGAGAGAAGCGCTGCGCTTCGCCCTCGGTGAGCAGTCCTAATCCGGCTAGCGTGCGCATATAGCGGTGTAGGCTGGGCGCATGGGTGCCAAGGAGTGGCGCCAACTCCGCAGCACTCTTTGGTGTCCCATCCAAATGGTCCGCAAGGTTCAGCTTAGCCGCCGTGTAGACCACCTTTGATACCCAGTAGGCTGTACCCATCTCGATGAGCTTGACGTGCGGTGGAAGATCCTGCGGGGCGGCTTCAGCCTTCGGGGCTGGAATGCGGTTGAGATCAGGAGCAACAGCCCCGTCGTGCTCTGAGCTGGCCGCCATACCGTCCCGGTTGGCTCGATCCTGCTGCACATTTTCGATCGTTGACCTGTGCATTGCTTCCCTCCCAACTATGCGGCTCCAAGTTGATCAACAGGACACTACGTAGACGAATGTAGACCCCTCCTAGGCACGTCGTCGAGGGTCTGTCAGGGCCGGGCACCGGCTCCATATTGATCGCTTTTCCTGCTGAGGAGAGCGACAATGCTTACGGATCGCGATTGGGCGGCGCTCGAGCCGCTGATTGAGGCTTGCCGCCCTCCTGCCAAGGTGCCGAGCCCACATCTGCGCCGCACGATGAGCGCAATTCTCTGGCGGCATCAGGATGGAGCCAAGTGGCGCGCCATTCCGGAAGAGCTGGGACCCTGGTGGCGGGCGGCCCAGACCTTCATCCGCTGGGCACGCCTGGGTGTCTTCTTTCGTCAGCGAACATCTTCGCCCTTCCGGAGAAGCCGGACCGACGCTGGCTTGGATGCAGTTCTGTGATCAGCAGCCACAAGAGTGCTCGATCGACTCTTCTGAGCCGGACACCATCCCGCTGACCGACGGCATCTGGGCCTCTCTTCAGGAGGTCAACACGCACGTCAACCGAACGATCGCGGCGGTGGCCGACCAGGATCACTGGGGTGTCGTGGATCGCTGGGATTATCCGGACGACGGGCTTGGCGACTGTGAGGACATCCAACTGCTCAAGCGCAAGCTCCTGGTTGAACGGGGGCTGCCGCGACGAGCAATGCGCATGACGGTTGTCATCGATGAACTGGGCGCCGGGCATGCCGTGTTGAGGGTGCGCACGGATCGCGGCGATCTCATCCTGGACAACAAGAGGGATGCCGTTCTGCCCTGGCAGCAAACAGGGTACGTCTACGTCAAGGGGGAGGGAACGGACAGCAAGGCCTGGGTCTGGTTTGGGGATCAGATCGCACCTACCGCAACCGCAGCCAAGTAACCGCTGTTCCGGCACTCTGTGGGTGGG
>NZ_QDGA01000198.1 GCF_003347665.1 Microvirga calopogonii | reverse complement strand
TGCGGATTCCGATTCAATCCGGACGGGGATTCCGATTTGACGCCGGACAGCATTCCGGAATGAAGCCGGACACCGTTCCGATCAATTACCGGACACTTTCCCCACTCTGATGATCCCCTGGGTCAGCAACTCGGGCATCACCCTCCTCACGTCATCGAGGAGAATGGAATGCCCGCCAAGAGGAAGCTGACCATGAGACAGTTGAGACAGATGCTGCGCCTGGCCCGGGACGGCATCAGCGTGCGTGACATCGCCGAGAGGCTCGGGATCGCGCGCAGCACCGTCCAGGAGAACCTCAAGCGCGCCGAGCAGGCCGGCTTGAGCTGGCCCTTGCCCGGCGACCTGACCGACGAGGCCCTGGAGAACAGGCTTTTCGCCCGCGCCGGCGTCAAGCAGGGACAGCGCCGGCGGCCCGAGCCCCACTGGGCCGAAGCCATCGTCGAATTGAAGAAGCCCGGCGTCACCCTGCAAATCCTCTGGGAGGAGTACCGGGCCGTCCATTCCAACGGCTATGGCTACAGCCGCTTCTGCGAGCTCTTCCGCTCGTTTGAGAGCCGGCTCTCGCCGACCATGCGCCAGGACCATATTGCCGGCGACAAAGTGTTCGTCGACTATTCCGGCAAGAAGATCGCCATCGTTGATTCCGACACCGGCGAGATCCGCCAGGCCGAGATCTTCGTCGCCGTGCTCGGCGCCTCCAACTTCACCTACGCTGAGGCGACCTGGACCCAGTCCCTGCCGGACTGGATTGGCGCGCATGGGCGCATGTTCCGCGTCTTCGGCGGCGTTCCGCGCCTGATCGTGCCGGACAATCTCAAGTCAGGGGTCAACCGGGCCTCGTTCTACGATCCCGAGATCAACCGCAGCTACGGCATGATGGCCGCGCATTACGGCATCGGCATCCTGCCGGCGCGGCCACGAAAGCCCAAGGACAAAGCCAAAGTGGAGAATGGCGTGCGCTTTGCCCAGACCTGCATTCTCGGACGGCTGCGGCACCAGACTTTCTTCTCGCTGGCCGAAGCCAATGCGGCGATTGCCGGCGCGTGCGAGCGCATCAACGATCATGTCGTGCGCCGCCTCGGGGTCAGCCGCCGGCATCTCTTCGAGACGATGGAGCGCCCGGCGCTCGCGCCGCTGCCGGGCGACGACTACGAGTTCGCCGAATGGCGCTTCGTGCGGGTCGGCACGGACTATCACGTCGAGTACGACGGCTTCTTCTATTCGGTTCCGCACGGCCTGATCCGCGCGCAGGTCGACCTGCGGGCCACCAGCCGCACGATCGAGATCTTCCACCGCGGCCAGCGCGTGGCAACCCATCAGCGCCGCTACGGTGGGCGCCGGCACGGCACCGACCCGGACCACATGCCGAGTTCCCATCGGCGCTATGCCGACTGGACCCCGGAGCGCTTCCGCCGTTGGGCGGCGTCCGTCGGCCCTCAGACGGAAGGTCTGATCACGGCTATTCTGGCGCGCCGCCCGCATCCTGAGCAGGGCTTCCGGACTTGCCTCGGGGTTCTGCGCCTGTTGCGCGATCTCGAACCCGCTCGCGCTGAAGCGGTGTCGGCCCGCGCTCTCCAGATCGGGGCGCTCACCTCCAAGAGCATCGCCTCGATCCTGGCCAACCGCCTGGCCGCCCAACCCGCCCGCGACCCCGAGCCCACCGCCATTCTGGAGCACGCCAACCTGCGCGGCCCCGGCTACTTCCACTAAGGAGATCCTGCATGTTGACCCATCCCACTCTCGCTCTGCTGGCCGATCTTGGTCTTCACGGCATGGCCAGTGCCTTCAAGGCTCTGCAATCCCAGCCCGAGGCTCGGGCTCTCGAGCATGGCGACTGGCTTGCACTGCTGCTCGAACGCGAGGCGACGCTGCGCTGTCAGAAGCGGTTTGAGAGCCGGGCGCGGGCGGCCCGCCTGCGCCATGACGCGCATGTCGAGGATGTCGACTTCAGGGCGGCGCGCGGTCTCGACCGCGGGCTCTTTCTCAAGCTGGCCGGCTGCGATTGGATCCGTGAACGACGCGGGCTCCTGCTGACCGGACCAGCCGGGGTCGGCAAAAGCTGGTTGGCCTGCGCGCTGGGCCAGAAGGCGTGCCGGGAGGACTTCTCGGTCGCTTATCACCGTGCCCCGCGGCTGTTTGCGGCGCTTGGTCTGGCCCGCGGGGACGGCCGCTACGCGCGCATGCTCAAGGCGCTGGCCCGCGTGGATCTTCTCATCCTTGATGATTGGGGGCCCGAGAAGCTCGCTGACGATCAGCGGCGGGATCTGCTGGAGATCGTCGAGGACCGGTACGAGCGGCGCTCCACCATCGTGACGAGCCAGATCCCGGTCGACCGCTGGTATGAGATCATCGGCAATCCGACCATCGCCGATGCGATCCTGGATCGCCTGGTCCACAATGCTTACAGGATTGAACTGTCCGGCGAGAGCCTGCGCAAGCAGCGCTCCCCGGCCGCTGCATCATCGTCCGATTGACGACCGGCCAATCCCACTCCACCATCTCCCATGACCCAGGATCAAACGAGGAGAGTGTCCGGCTTCAGATCGGAACGCTGTCCGGAATGAAATCGGAATGGGTGTCCGGCTTCACCTTGGAATACGCGTCCGGCTTCACCGGTATCCGCAGCCATCTGCTCCAGCGTCTGCCTGGCCACAACGGAGGCGTCCGAGACGTGCAGTTCGTAGAATCTCCTGCGCACATGCGACCAGCAGGCCGCCAGCTGCACGCCTTCATTGGCTCCCTCAGGCCGGGCCAGTCGGTGATAGGCCGTGTAGCCGTCAACCTGCAGGATGCCGCGATAGCCCTCGAGATGGCGCGCCACGCACGCACCGGCCCGGCTGTCCTCGAAGCGGTAGACCACGATCGGCGGATCGCGGCCGCCAAACGGCCGATCATCGCGCACATAGGCCCACAGGTACGCGGTCTTGGCCTTGCCGGCTCCGGGCACCAGGGTCGGCAGGGTGGTCTCATCGGCAAAGATCCGCTCGCCCTGCTTGATCCGCGCCAGGGCATACGCGGCCAGGGGCTCAAGCTCAAACCCGACCTTGCCCATCCACTGCGCCATCTGCGAGCGCTCGATCACAACCCCGTCGCGGGCGTAGATCGCCTCCTGCCGGTACAGCGGCAGACCATCGGCGTACTTCGCCACGGCGATCTGGGCCAGTAGCGCCTCGGTGGGAATCCCGCTGGCGATGATCCGGGCCGGCGCCGGGGCCTGGATGGATTTGCTTCGCTTAAGTGGAGAGCGGTTTGCTAGCTATTCGGCCAGCCTTTCGAACTGAACCGGACTGACATAATCGAGTGTCGAGTGACGCCGGACGGGGTTGTAAAAGCCGTCGATGTAGTGGCCGATCGCCTGCTTGGCCTCGGCTCTGGTCTCAAAGACGGTGCGCCAGACCAGCTCAGATTTCAAGGTCTTGAAGAAGGTCTCAACAACGGCGTTGTCGAAGCAATTGCCTTTCCCGGACATTGAGATCTGGATGCCGTGTTTCTTCAGCGCGGCCTGATACTCGTTCGAACAATATTGACTGCCGCGATCCGCATGATGGATCAGCCCCTCACCAGGTCTTCGGATCGCCAGAGCCTTGCGCAGGGCTTCGAGCGCCAGTTCCTTGTGGAGGCTGTCACTGACCGCCCAGCCGACCACCCGGCGGGCGAAGAGATCGAGGACGACGGCCAGATAGAGCCAGCCCTCGTTCGTCCACAGATAGGAGATATCGGCCGCCCACTTCTCGTTCGGGCGCTCGGCCGAGAAGTCCTGCTCGAGCAGGTTGGGCGCGATCGGAAAGCCATGATGGCTGTCGGTGGTGCGCTTGAACCGCCGCTTCTGCCGGGCTTTCAACCCGTTCTCGCGCATCAGCCGAGCAGTCCGACGGCGACCGACCTTCAGGCCCTTATCCTGCAACTCGCAAGTCATGCGGGGACTGCCGTAGGTCTCATGCGAGCGGATGAAGGCCGAGCGGACATGGGCCAAGAGCACCAGGTCCTCCCGCTGACGGCAACTCGCCGGACGCGATCGCCAGGCGAAATAGCCGCTCTGGCTCACGCCGAGAACTTGGCACAGGCGGGTGACGGGGAACTCCTCTTTCGCCACATCGATGAACCGGAACTTCATCGACTTCCCTCCTTGGCGAAAAAAGCCGTGGCCTTCTTCAGGATCTCCCGCTCCTGGCGCAGGATCTCGTTCTCGCGCCGCAGTCGCTTCAACTCGGCCGCCATGTCCTCTTGGCGCTCTTCGGGCGGATCATCGATCTGGTGCTCGCGCCGGCGATCAATCCAGTGGCGCAGGGTCGACAGGCCGACCCCGAGATCCGCGGCAATCGCACGCCGGCTGCGGCCGCTGGTCAGAGCAAGCCGCACCGCCTCATCCTGGAACTCTCTCGTAAAGCGTGTCTGGGGCATGGAGATCCTCCTGCTTCATGAAAGGCTCTCCATTTTTTCG
>NZ_QDGA01000197.1 GCF_003347665.1 Microvirga calopogonii | reverse complement strand
GTGCGGGCATGCTGCTCGATGAAGCCAAACCTCATTTCGGCACCTCCGCGAAGATGCCGATGGCTTCCTAAGAAACAGCGCCCTTGGAAGCGTCGACACCGACCTCCTGCAGCACAAACCCGAACGCCTTGGCGCGGCGGTGCAGGTTATCGATCACCCGCTTCCGATACCGTTCCTCATAGTACGACGCTCCCGGATCAACGTAATCCATGCCATGGCGCAGGGCGTTGTAGAACAGCGCTGCAATCTTGCGGGCGGTTGCAGTCACAGTTTTAGCCTTGCCGATCCGGGTCGACAGCCGCCGGTAAAAGGCACCCAGTGCCGTCTCCGTCTTGCCGATCGTCACGGCCGCCAGCCGCAGAAGGGCCGCCGCCCGACTGCCCGACCGGCGCGTCCGAGACGACAGCACCTTGCCACCGGAGATCTTATTGCCGGGCGCGAGGCAGAGCCACGATGTGAAGTGCTTGCTGCTGGGCCAAGCCGTCAGATCCGTGCCGCACTCCGCGATCAGTTTGAGCGCCAAGGACGGCCCCAGGCCGTGGATCCGGGTCAGGTCCTGGCCCAGAACCGCATAGAGGGCGCCACGAAGATCGAAGCTCGGCTCATTGGGCTGGCGGCTCATGCGCCGGCGAGGCGCCGGCAAGGAAGCGGGATCGGGCCCATGGGTGCTCAGCGCCTTGAGGACGGCCTCGATCCTCTGATCGCACGCCGCCACCTTGTGCTGATACGTGTCGTACAGCGCCAGCGCCTGTTCGAGCGCGAACAGATGCTCGGCGCGATAATGACCCGTCAACGCCTTCTCGATCGTCTCGGAGCTGGAGTGACACCGGATGTCCCGTAGGCTCGCCAGGACCGCCGGATCACGTTCTCCGGCCAGAATGGCGCGGATGATGCGCATGCCCGTGGCTCCAGTAATGTCGCTGACCACGTGATGCAGCTGCAGGTTCATCTCGGTCAGCGCCTTCTGCATGTGCTGGATGTGCGAGGCGGCATACTCGAGCAGCCGCTCACGCTGGCGCAGATACGCGCGCAGTTCCGCGATCTCGGCTTTGGGTTGGAAGCTGGCCCGCAACAGGCCATAGGCATGCAGCCGCTGGAGCCATTGCGCATCCTTCACATCCGTCTTGCGTCCGGGCACGTGCTTGGCGTCACGGGCATTGACCAGAAGCACCTCGAAGCCGCGGTCCTGCAGGATCTCGAAGACCGGGATCCAGTAAACCCCGGTCGATTCCATGACGACGGAGGTGACGCTACAAACCTCGAACCAGTCGGCCAACCGGTGCAGGTCGGCGGTAAAGGTCCCGAAGCTGCGCACGGGTTCATCTGTCCGGTCAGGTCCCACGGCCGCCATGTGCATCGTGGCCCCGACATCGATGGCGGCGGCATGGGGTGAACCATCGGCAGGCTCTGGCGATCTTTACCGGCCTCTCGTTTGCGTCTCATCGGCTCCTCCTTGGGGTGGGAGGGGCTGGACTGCGCCAAAGGTCAACTTCCTAACCGGGATCGCCCTGGGGCGTCACCACTCTCAAGCGCGCAACAGTCCATGGACCATGTTTTTTAACGGGGTCATGCGCCACCAATAAGCTAACGGCCGCTCCCCTCCTGGGGCAGACTACCAGCAAGCTGTTTCTGACCCCACAGGCGGACCCGGTCCGCGACGGTTTTTTAACACATCGCGCTCCATGCGCGTGCGATCGAGCTCACGCCGGAGCCGCGCGATCTCTGCCGCCTGATCGGCCGGAGAGGCCATGGGAGAGGCGCTGGGCGATGGGGTCTTGCTCCCAGCCCTGGATCGAGGTGGACCACCATGCACAACCGCCCGCCAGTTGCGCAGCATGGAGGGAGAAATCCCCAGCTCCGTTGCGATCTGCATGAGAGGTCAACCGCTGCTCTCCAAAAGTGCAACGGTCTCTCGTTTGAACTCGGGGGTAAAGTCCCGTCTCGTCTTCGTCATCAAACACCTTCCAACTCCCGCAGGAGCTTAGCAAAGGTGTCCACCAATGCGAGGGAGGATCATGGTGAGCCCCACCAAAGCAACAGCCATACTCTCATGCAGGTGCACGGGCCGTCAGACAGGATCTAGTTCTTGGCGTAGCGCATCAGTGTCGAAGCCCTTGTCGGTAATCAGAGCACCGATTTCGATGCCCTCCAACAGGGTTTGTGCTCCAATACTATCATGCTGCTGGCCCGGAAATTGGTGCAAGTCCACCAGCCTGTCCAGCAGGGCCACGATCTTGGTGGTCAAGCCGCCGCGCGAACGTCCGATGGCCTGAGCATAAGTCCCCATTAGGCGCCCGTGCCATGCTGATGGACTCGGATGATGAGGCCACCGATGAGCGTGTACTCGAAATCGGGATCGCCTGAGAGAGCGTGGAAGACCTGCTGAAGCACGCTGGTCTGACACCGCCGGTGGAAGCGGCGAAACACACTGTTCAAGTACCCGACCATCTCTGACAGGTTGCGCCAAGGCGCTCCCGTGCGAACGATCCACAACACTGCATCCAGAACCACTCGGTTATCCGCACCCGAGAGACTGGGATCACCGGCCTTGCCGGGCAGTAATGGCGCAACACGCTCCCACTGCTCATCCTTCAGGATCATGCGATTCAAGGCTGACCTCCAGTTTTTCAGAATAGAATCAAAATTTCTCCACTGCGGTAATCCTCGACCCCTGAATGTCCACAGGCCGCAGTCGCGGCCGCATCCTGAATCGATTCTTTGGAGTTAGTCAGGTTGTCGAAAGCTGAACCGGTCATGATGAGATTCGGGACGCAGCGATCGTCGGCCAGGTGGGCTGGAAAGAGAATGTGGGGCGATCAACAAGCAGTGCACTCAGAGCACGGTTGTGGAGGAGTTGGTAACCCGGCGAATGCTCATCACCATTATCGCTGGTGACTACATATCGTGACGCCCTTGTCGCGGATGCAACTTCATGTCTGAGGAGCCACAATGCCAGTCAGTAACGCCAACATCCTTTTCTCGCAGTCCGCTCAGACAAGGTCAGAGCCGGTATCGGCTTTCGACGAGACTCAGCAAAGCGCATCTCGGTTTGAGGCGATGCTGATCATGTCCCTGCTAGAGGACAAGACCTGTCCGTCGGAACTCCGTGACCCGCTGGCGCGGGAATCCGCTTCGACGGCGGGAGCATTGTCCCGGGAGCATTCGGAATCCGTGTCAGATGCCGAGTCGTCGTTGGAGTACTTGGCCCAGCACCCATTGGACCTGCTGCCGCAAAATATGAGGGTAGCTATTGAGTCGATGGATCGGGGGCCGGAGCCCTCTGAGATCGCCAACCCTTCTGTTGCACAGGCGCCCGTTAAAAGCGAGAGAATCACGTGGAATAGCGGCTCACTGACCCAGGCCGAGTTGGAGATTGTAGCAGTGCTGAACCGCCACAAGGACCAAGCTCCACTCAGTTGGGATTCATTGGCAGATAAAGCCAACGATCCCTCTACGCCCCCGGATTTGAAAGCGGCGATCAAGGGATTGCAGCAGGATCCAGAGCTGTTTTATGCGATCGGCTCGCAGGGCGATGGCCGCTGCGGTGGCAAGATCACGGCGAAGGACTTGTCCGGATTCTCCCGCCATCACTCCCAAGTTGCCGAATTTCAGGATAAGCAGGCACAAAGCTACGTTCAGAACTACATTCCATCCGACAGCACGGGTGATCCGCAGCCGTCCGCCATGACTCGGAGCGACGCATTACGCGAGCTTTACCGATACTCTGAAAACCTGCCCGAAAACTTGAGTCTGGCTGAATTCAAGCAGATCGTCGAGGGTGAATCAAAATCTGGCAAATGTCCACCCCAGGTCATTGCGGCGGCTCAGTACTTCGTCAGCCACTCGGATGAATGGAAGCAGTTATATGGTGGTGGAATAGACAAGGTGCACAAAGAGGACTTTCTTCAAGTCGCTTCTTCGTCGATGAGTCTCACGCGTACCGAGCTTGAGACGTTAGAAACAATTAAGAGCAATCAGGACGCCTTCTTTGGAAGCGGTGACCTGACGCGTGACAAGCTCGCGAGGATGGCGGAGGACAAAAGCCTCGACCCGAAAGTGCAGGAGGCGGCCTCTCAGTTGCTCTCTGATCCTCTGCTGTTCAGTCAGCTTAACAATGCGATCACAGGCTATGAGACCAATAATTCATTCTTCGACTTCGGCGGTGGCCACACGGTCGACTCCGGTGACATCAGCAATGAAGACTTTGCTCAGTTCTACCAAAGCATGTCGCTGGCGAACCGCACGGTCCAGCAGTCAAAGACCCATGTGCCCGAAACCGCTGCGGAACAAAACGCGGTTTCGGATATGCTGGCGGGCCGGACGGACCAGCCTGACACCAAGTCACCGAAGAAAAACGGTGGGGCTTTTATTCACGCCGTCGGGGACGCGCTCAAGATAGTGTCGCCAGTGCTCGATTGGGCGGCGACGGCGGTGGGTTTGTTGAGCTTCGTTCCAGTGCTTGGCCAAGTGGCCGATGCCGTCTCAATGGCG
>NZ_QDGA01000196.1 GCF_003347665.1 Microvirga calopogonii | reverse complement strand
GTAAGCGGTAAGCTGGCCGCATCTGGCGCGGCATGATGCGATGGCTGATCTTTACTGACATCAAAGCAAGGAGCTTTCGGTGTCAGTTACTATGTCTGCGCCTATGCCTGATGATAGAAGCTTCCAGGTGCTGGAGGTTGTTCCCAGCCGCCTGGAGGTGAGTCCCGAGCGGCCCCGCCGGCGCTGGTCGACACAGGCCAAGATGGCCCTGGTCGAGGAGACCCTGGAGCCTGGCGCCAATGTCTCGGTTATCGCACGACAGGCCGGGATCTCGCCGGCGCAACTGTTCGGCTGGCGCCGTAAGGCGATGCAGGCTGGTGTCGTCCAAGGCGAGCGGCATGAGCAGCGGCTTGGATTCGTTGAGGTCACGCCGACATCCGCCTCGATGATTGAGATTGTTGTCGCTGACGTGGTGGTTCGCGTTGCCGCTGATATTGATCAGAACCACCTGATCAAAGTCCTCCGGGCGGTTCGACAAGCATGATCCCGGCCGGCGCGAAGGTGTTCCTGGCCAGCCATCCGGTCGACTTCCGCAAGGGACCGGATGGTCTTCTAGCGCTGGTGCGCGAGGCCGGATCCGATCCCTTCTTATGCGTCGTGAGAGATTATGTGGCGGCGGCGGAACCGATGACGGCATTGCGGCGCTTTGCGGCTCCAGGCCGCCACATAATTAAAGGCTCTCGAGCAGTTGGAGTACCGCATCCTTTGCCTTGAACCGAGCAGGCTGCTTGCCTGAGATAGCAGCGTGGTCGAGACCGCGGCGCATCATCTCGACATCGGCGGCCGCATAGCGATGGGTCGTTGCGACCTGCGCATGACCGAGCCAGGCCTGGATGGTGAGCAGGTCGACCCCTGATTGCAGCAGCGCCATGGCGAGGGTGTGGCGCAGAACATGGGGTGAGACGACCTTGCACGCCAACCCCGGCTGCGTGGCCGTTGCCGCGGCCACCGCACGCCGGACGACATGCGTCACACCGAACCGGGTCATCCGCTCACCATGGCCACCGCGGAATATCGGACCCGGCGGATCATGGTTGAGGTCATGTTCGGCGATCAGAGCTTGGAGGGCTTGAGCAAGATCGGCGGAGACGGGCACAACACGCTCCCTGCGCCCCTTGCCACGCAGAAGCACCTGGGGCTCCGATCGAGCTGGACATCCTCGACATTGACGCCCGTCGCTTCCGATACCCGAGCGCCGGTGCGACCGAGAAACAGCAGCAAGGTTCGGTCGCGGCGGCCCCGCCCGATCCGTTGATCGGGCGCCGCGATGAGCGCATCCAGCTCCGCGCGCGTGAGGTGATGGGTGATCTCGGTGTTCGCCCTCTTCAGCGGGATGGCGAGGATCCTATGGGCAGTGCCAAGCGACGCGGGGTCGTTGGCAGCGACGTGCTGGAAGAAGGATCGTATCGCCGCCAGCCGCGCATTGCGCGTCTGGACCTTGTTCCCGCGCGTGGCCTCCAGGTGATCGAGGAACGCGAGGATGGTGTCGCGATCCAGATCTTCGATGGTGAGATCGCACGGCCCACATCCGGTTCTATCGGCAGCAAACAGGATCAGCATGCGAAGGGCATCCCGGTAACTGGCGATCGTGGCCGGCGTGGCATTGCGCTGCCTGGCCATGCGATGGCGGAAGAAGGACTCCAGCAGTGACGGAAAGGACGAGCAGCCGGTCATGACGCCTCTCCCCAGTCCAGAGCCCGCTCGGCAGCCATGGCTAAAAGATCGGCGTCCGCGGTGACGTAATAGGCGGTGTCGCTGTAGCGGCCATGGCCGAGATAGGTCGCGAGCAGCGGCAGCATCGCCTGAACATCGGCGCGTTGCCGGTGCCAGATCGCCAGGCGCCTGACTGCAAAACGGTGACGCAGGTCGTGGAGACGCACCGGCTTGCCACGATCGAGGCCCGCGAGGGAGCGCGCCACGCCGAAGGCCGTGTTCAACCCGGTCTTCGACAATCGAGTCCCGCGCGAGCTGACGAAGAAGGCTGGGGTGCCCGGCGTTGGAAAGGCTCCATCCCGGTGCCTTGCATAGTCGCGCAGGACCGCCAGCGTCGAGGGATGGACGGGAACCAGGCGATCCTTGCGGAACTTGGTCCTTCGGATGTGGAGAATCCCCTGAGCGAGATCGGCATCACTGATATCGAGGCGCAACGCCTCACCGGACCGCATGCCGGTACTGGCGAGCAGGCCCACGAGCGGCGTCAGGAACCGGGCACGCTCGGGATAATCGGGCGACACCGAGCGGCATGCCGCCATGAGCCGTGCAAGCTCCTCGTCGGCGAGGATCCGGGGCGGCGGGATAGCTCGGTTCCTGGGAAAAGCCTTTGGGTCGAGCGCTTCGGTGCGCGGATCGAAGATGGCGAGATACTCGCTGAATCTGCGAACCACGCCGTAGCGAACAGCTCGTCCGTTCGCTGTGCCCGCCCAGGAGCCTATGAAGCCGAGCACCGTTCGACGGCAGAGTGGGCCATCGTGCTGTTCGGCGTCGACGTAGGTAACAAGCGCGCGCAGGATCGCGGCCTGCTTGCTAAGCGAGAAGCCGAGCGAGCGTCGAAGCGCGACATAGGTCTCGACATGCTCGCTGAGCCTGCTGGAGAATGTGCTCATCACGCGTCTCCCGGAAAAGGAAGAGCGACTTCGGCGAGTTGCGGCACCGCGACCTTCACGTAGATGGCGGTCGTATCGATGCTGCGATGGCCGAGCAAGTCGGCGATCTCGTTGATCGGTCGTCGCCGGCTGACGAGCTGGGTCGCCAGGCTATGCCGGATAAGATGGGCACCGGCGGGACCGTCCAGCGCGATGCCGGCTTGCTGCAGGACCGAGCGAACGATGCGGGAGATGACGCTGCTGCCGTCGATCGGACGCACTGGGGGGCGGTGTACGAGGAACACGCGACGGCTGCCGCAATCGGGCCGGGCCCGCAGGAGATAATCGGCGAGCGCCATGCCCGCCTCCTGCGTGAGGGGCACGCTTCGATCGCGTCTCGCCTTGGTGCGGCGTATCCGAACCTGTGCATCGCGCCAGCGGATATCTTCGAGAACGAGAGAACGAAGTTCCTTGTTGCGGATGCCGGTCGTGGCCAGCAGCAGGAGGATGGCCCGGTCGCGGCTGCCGGTGGGTGTCGCAGGGTCAATGGCGTCGATCGCCTTCCTGATATCCTCCCAGACCAGTTGACGCGGTAGATGCGCGAGACGGTAGCAAGGCGTGCGCGGCACGAACCGCGCAAGGTCCTGGTCATTGAGGTCGGCCCAGCGCAGGAACCTCAGAAACCGCCGCACATAGGACCCGGTCGCTGCCCGCGTTCTGTCCATGGACGACAGGCTCATGAGATGATTGACGAGCGCCAGCACATGCTCGCCCGTCATGGCCGAGAGCGGCTTGCTGGTGTGATGCCGGTCCCACCAGGCAAGCACCCGCCGCGCGGCGAGAACCTGCCCCTCCCGCGTCTTCACGGCCAGACCGCGGACCTCACGCAGGTAATCGGCATAGCTCGTCAGCAGGGGCTCATGTGGATCGGGCTCGCGATGGAGAACCTCGAAACGGTGAGGCACGACCCTTCGGGCGAGGACGATTGTGGTGCGCGCCACGATACGTGAGGCTTTGGTCGGGCGACCGGCAACGAAGCCATCGATCAGGCTCTGAGTGATCGGCTTTGCGGGCGATACGACCTCCCCGAACCGTGCCAATCGGCCCAGGTAGATCTTCGCCGATGCGTACCGATAGCCGCTCTCGAAAAGATAGGTTGCGATGCAATCGAGTTCGTCGCCCAGGCCACCGCCTCTCAAGCGGCGCAGAACCCTCGGGTACTTGAAATAATGTTCCAGCATGTGCGCTCTCCGCGGGCGCGAGACGTCCGGCGCCCACTGGAGAAATGGTTCAGATTATGTGGCGGCCTGGAGCCGCAAAGCGCCGCAAAGCGCCGCAATGCCGTCATCGGTTCCGCCGCCGCCACATAATCTCTCACGACGCATAAGAAGGGATCGGATCCGGCCTCGCGCACCAGCGCTAGAAGACCATCCGGTCCCTTGCGGAAGTCGACCGGATGGCTGGCCAGGAACACCTTCGCGCCGGCCGGGATCATGCTTGTCGAACCGCCCGGAGGACTTTGATCAGGTGGTTCTGATCAATATCAGCGGCAACGCGAACCACCACGTCAGCGACAACAATCTCAATCATCGAGGCGGATGTCGGCGTGACCTCAACGAATCCAAGCCGCTGCTCATGCCGCTCGCCTTGGACGACACCAGCCTGCATCGCCTTACGGCGCCAGCCGAACAGTTGCGCCGGCGAGATCCCGGCCTGTCGTGCGATAACCGAGACATTGGCGCCAGGCTCCAGGGTCTCCTCGACCAGGGCCATCTTGGCCTGTGTCGACCAGCGCCGGCGGGGCCGCTCGGGACTCACCTCCAGGCGGCTGGGAACAACCTCCAGCACCTGGAAGCTTCTATCATCAGGCATAGGCGCAGACATAGTAACTGACACCGAAAGCTCCTTGCTTTGATGTCAGTAAAGATCAGCCATCGCATCATGCCGCGCCAGATGCGGCCAGCTTACCGCTTAC
>NZ_QDGA01000195.1 GCF_003347665.1 Microvirga calopogonii | reverse complement strand
CGTGCGACTGGCCCGATGTGCTGGACCCGATCGAAGATGAACCGGGTGATGTTCTCCAGTGTCGGTCGCTCCAGCCCCTCGATCCGGTTGAGGAACTTGTGATCGAGGGTGCGGCGCATCTCTGCGAGCTTACCCTCGAGCAGGCCCAGATCGACCAGCATGCCCGTTTGAGGATCGGGCAGTCCGCGCACAGCGACCTCGGCCCGAAAGGAATGGCCATGGATCTCCTCGCTGGCTGGCCCAAGCGTGGTACCGGTGAGCGTATGGGCGGCTTCGAAGTTAAACGACT
This sequence comes from Microvirga calopogonii, assembly GCF_003347665.1. GTDB lineage: Bacteria > Pseudomonadota > Alphaproteobacteria > Rhizobiales > Beijerinckiaceae > Microvirga > Microvirga calopogonii. The sequence continues at coordinate 4,326 of NZ_QDGA01000195.1, read as the reverse complement.
TGGTGAGTTCCCACATCAGCGAATTCCTAAGTACTTATGTGTTTGGAGGCTCAGGCGCCATTGCGGGTGAGCCAGGCAATACTCGACGGCTCGCGCCGTGTTCGCGACCTGATCCGGTCCATCCATCGGCTGGAGCGAGAACCGCTCGAAGGCTAACGAGGCAAACCGCTCGGGCGGGGCATCCTCCTGCGGGAAGACCAGCTTCAGCTCATGGCCGGCCCGGATCTTGAGGTCGGTGCTGCCTTTCGGGCTGACGCAGATCCAGTCGAGCCCCGGCGGCGGCGCAATGGTGCCGTTTGTTTCGATTGCGATTGTGAAGGAGCGGCGGTGCAGTTCATCGATGAGAGCGGAATCGACCTGGAGCAGCGGCTCTCCGCCCGTCAGCACCACAAGCCGGTGATCGGTCCCGGGGCCCCAATGCTCCTCAATGCAGTGGCACAGGTCGACGGCGGTGGCATAGCGTCCGCCGAACGTCCCGTCGGTGCCCACGAAGTCCGTGTCACAGAACCGGCAAGCGCCTGTGGCCCGGTCCCGCTCCCGTCCGGACCAGAGATTACACCCGGCAAAGCGGCAGAAGACGGCCGCCCGGCCGGCTTGGGCGCCTTCACCCTGAAGAGTCAGGAAGATCTCTTTGACCGCGTAGCTCATTCAGGCTGCATCCCTGGTCGGCACCGATCCAGTTTCGAAGAATCCAGCGGCGGAGTTGTCGATGATGCCGTGTGGCACGCCAAGGCGCGCGGGGCAGGCCCGCGCCGAGCCGAGCTCTTTCCTGTGGCGCTGACCATAGTCAAAGAACACAGTGCGTGCGAGGGTTCTCTCCGCAGCGACCTTGCGCGCGAACACGACGGAGGCCAGTCCGCCGGAACAGATGACGAGGGTCTTCACCGGGGCTCCTTGTTTTGACCGGGTAGGCTGCGACCGGATCGGCTCACGTGCCGATGAACGTAAAGCAAATGGAAGAAATGAACGCGTGGTCTCACTAAGCGCTCACCCCATCAGCTTCTGCGGGGCATAAACGACAACCCATGTGCGTATGTCAATGAGAATGCATTCCATTATAAAAGAACCCCGTCAGGGCCGGTACAGTGATCCAAACAGAACGACTGAAGAACACGCTGTCTGAAGTCGCTGATTGCCGAGAATGTGTTGTGCTGGTCGGCGACCCGTGGATCCGAGCCCTCCAGTAGATGAGATCTCGACTTCTGGTGCTAACCGCGACAGAAGAAGTCCCGTTCCTGATCTGAAGTAAGCCATGACAGCGATCCTGAAAGAACTCGGCACACGCACCTTGATCATAGGTGTCCTGAACGTCACCCCCGACTCGTTCTCGGACGGCCGCCTATTCAGGGATTATGCCACTGCGGTCAAGCATGCTCGCGAGATGGAGCTAGGCCTCTGCGATCGCTGGCGCCCGAACCACCAGCCGCCGACCTTTTGTCCCTGGACTCTCTACCTCGGTGAGTGCCGCGTACTGACGCAGGCCAGGTAAACCTTGCACCGTTATCTCATGTGTAGCTCATCGAATGAGCGATCATTTTGCACCGTTCAATGGCGTATTCCCCTGAAGGAGGATGGGACTTCCCGTAGGCCGTTGTTAAAAGTCCGCTCGCCACCTCTCAGCGCCAGCTTTTCTGTCCAAGGACAATTCCATGAACTCTCCTGACCTCGCCGCCGACTCCAACATCGCTCCACCCTATTGGGTGATAGAAAAGGTCGAGCTAGCACAGGCAAGGGGCTATGGCTTCTGCCTGATTTACGTCGAGCCGGAAAATCACGACAATCTCTGCACTGAGCTCAACCAGTATGATCTCGCCGGGCTGAATATCCGCCTGTTCCCGGCCAGGAGCCCCGACTTTGTCCGCTTGGCCGAGGGGGCTCCCGATCATATGCCCGTCATGCTCAAGTGGGCCGATCCCATCGTGATCGAGCGCGATGCACCCGCGAAAAAGCCCAAAGGCTCAAAAAAGGCGAAGAAAGCCACGAAGGCTGCCGAGAGGACTAGAAGCGGAAGCGCTCGAACGCCGTAATCTTCTGGACGAAGGGTTCGAGCTCCCGCCTGTAGATCTCGTTTTGCAGGAATGTGACCTCCGCCTCGAGCGCTTCCTCTCCAACCTCGATCCACCACGACTTGGGCCGCCCATTGCTGCCGTCGTTCCAGCGGTACGACCGTTTTTTCAAGACGTCCTTCTGCTCAAAAGGCGTGCTCTCGGCCCAGATCCGGAACCGCGGCTTACGGGCAGTTTCCAGCAGACGGGCGAAGGGTGAACCCGCCTCATCCGGGAGAGGATGACACAGGACCTCAAGCAGCGCGTGGCAATCATCGGTGGCGCGATGTCCATTATGGAACCAGCCGCATTGCCCTAGCAGATAGGCGAGCTTGGTCCCCTCGAAGCCATGGTCCGCCCACGCGATCTCCGCATTGGAGCAGGCCCAGGCCTTGACGCTGAAGCCTCGGGCCAGACGCTCGCAAAACGGGCGATCGAAGCTTGCGTTGCGAGCGATCAACAGATGCGCCGGCTCCAGAAAGCGCTCGACCTCGTCCAGGTCCAGCACATGGCCCTTGACCATCTCGGGCGTGATCTTATGAACTTTCATGGCCTCCGGGCTGATCGGGACCGAAGGCTGACGCAAGGCGTTGAACACGCCGATGACATCGCCGATCTGGCCCGCCTCGTTGAACGTGAAGGCAACCATCCCGAGCTCAATCACCTCGTCGGTCGCATCCTTGCCGGTTGTCTCAGTGTCGAGAATGATGCCGATCTTCTCGCCGTCATCCATTGTCCGGCCGGATACGATCGGACGCGGCATCAGCTCCCGCAGGACACGGTATCGACCCGTCTCCTGTAATGCCTGGGCCGCGGCATCGTAATGGGCAGGATTGAGCTTGAAGGAACTCGTTTCCGCAAGCTCATGCCGCGGCTGCCGATGCACCGGCGCTGGTCCCCGAGAGCGTTGGGTCTCGATCGGCACAAACGGGGCGTCAACCCCGACAAACAGGTCGGCCTGCCCACTCATACCGCCCCTCCTGACCTGTCGCCGGACCACCTGAGGCCAAGGATACGGAGCGCATGCTAACGGGATACCCGTCGCTATTGGGTCAACCGCCGGTATCAACAGGAAACGGATATTATTCTCCTTTTGTTCACGGCGGCATTTCGGCTCGGTGCCGACTTGTTAAAAGATCGCGAACGATCAACTTGGCCGTCCGCGTCGATCGGACCACTGCTCGCCAGCAGGGCCTGCTTTGTGCGGTGTTGTAGAACTGACCAAGAGAGACTTTGATGCCGACCGGGGATTTGCGGAGATCCTGGAACGAGCTCAGGCCTGAGCCAGAATCGTTCAATGCGATCTGGCACTCGATCTCCCGAAGCTTGCGGACCAGCGCTTCAGCGACGGCCATCTTGCTGATCAGAGCCGTTTCCGTGATCTCAAACACCAAGGCCCGCGGCGGGACGCCGGACTCCTTGAGCGCGCCGAGGATCGATGCCGCGCACAGATTGACAGGAATGCGCAGCCCTCCCGCTTGAAATCCCCGGAGATGAAGCCGGGAGTTTTTACTGTCGGGCAGGGCCTGGCTCCCGTCGGGGCAAGCTGATCATCAGGCGCGCCTTTCAGGCAACGCGGCGGATCCGGTCAGGCCATGTATTGGCCGCCGTTGATGGACAGGGTCGAGCCGGTGACGAAGCCGGCCTCGTCGGCGGCCAGGAAGAGCACGCTGCGGGCGATCTCCTCGGCCTCGCCGAGGCGGCCGACCGGAATGAGCGGCAGGATCTTCGACTTGAGAACCTCTTCGGGGACGGCCTTCACCATTTCCGTGGCGATGTAGCCCGGCGCGATCACGTTGACGGTGACGCCCTTGTTGGCGTTCTCCTGCGCCAGCGCCTTGGCGAAGCCGATCACGCCTGCCTTCGCAGCGGAATAGTTCGCCTGCCCCATCTGGCCCTTCTGGCCGTTGATGGACGAGATGATGATGATGCGTCCGAAACCGCGCTCGCGCATGCCCTCGATCACGGGGCGCGTGCAGGTGAACATGGAATCGAGATTGGTGCGGATGACGGCAGACCACTGATCGTAGGTCATCTTGTGGAACATGCCGTCGCGGGTGATGCCCGCGTTGTTGACCAGGATGTCGACCGGGCCGAGTTCGGCTTCGACGGACCTGATGCCGCTCTCGCAGGATGCTGCATCGGAAACGTCGAATTTGAAGACCGGAATGCCGGTCTCCGTCTTGAACCGATTGGCGGCTTCGTCATTGCCGCCGTAATTCGCGGCAACCTTGTAGCCCGCGTCCTTCAAGCCTTTTGAAATCGCGGCACCGATGCCGCG
>NZ_QDGA01000194.1 GCF_003347665.1 Microvirga calopogonii | reverse complement strand
CCTTCGAGCGGTTCTCGCTCCAGCCGATGGATGGACCGGATCAGGTCGCGAACACGGCGCGAGCCGTCGAGTATTGCCTGGCTCACCCGCAATGGCGCCTGAGCCTCCAAACACATAAGTACTTAGGAATTCGCTGATGTGGGAACTCACCAAGTCGTTTAACTTCGAAGCCGCCCATACGCTCACCGGTACCACGCTTGGGCCAGCCAGCGAGGAGATCCATGGCCATTCCTTTCGGGCCGAGGTCGCTGTGCGCGGACTGCCCGATCCTCAAACGGGCATGCTGGTCGATCTGGGCCTGCTCGAGGGTAAGCTCGCAGAGATGCGCCGCACCCTCGATCACAAGTTCCTCAACCGGATCGAGGGGCTGGAGCGACCGACACTGGAGAACATCACCCGGTTCATCTTCGATCGGGTCCAGCACATCGGGCCAGTCGCACGGGTGACGATCTACCGCGACAGCTGCGGCGAAACCTGCACCTACTACGCGCCGCTCGACCAGGACCGCCGCTGACTCCTCCGCCCTCGTGGTCTTCTCGGGTGGGCAGGATTCAACCACCTGTCTGGCCTGGGCGCTGTCGCGCTACGAGCGGGTTGAGACGATCGGGTTTTCGTACGGTCAGCGGCATGCAGTTGAGATGGACTGCCGGGAGCCGATCCGGCAGGCGCTTGCCCGCCTGTCACCGCTCTGGGCTAGCCGCCTTGGACCGGATCGGGTCATCCCGCTCGATGTGCTGGGTGAGGTCAGCATAAGCGCGCTGACCGCGGACCTGCCGGTGGTTGGCAGCCGTCCAGACGGGCTTCCCGCGACTTTCGTGCCCGGGCGCAACCTGGTGTTCCTCACCTTTGCGGCGATCGTCGCCTTCCAACGCGACCTCGAACGGGTGGTGACGGGCGTCTGCGAGACGGACTTCAGCGGGTATCCTGACTGCCGCGATGAAACCATCAAAGCGCTTCAGACTGCGCTGAACTTCGGCATGAACTCGCGGCTGGTGCTCGAGACCCCCTTGATGTGGATCGACAAAGCCGAAACCTGGGGTCTTGCACAAGCGCTAGGGGGCGATGCGCTCGTCGAGCTGATCGTGCGGGAAACCCAAACCTGCTACAACGGCGACCATCGTACCCGGCATGAGTGGGGCTTCGGCTGCGGCGAATGTGGTGCCTGCCGGTTGCGGTCAGCGGGATGGCGGCGTTGCAAACCTGTAGGTAACTCCGTTCAGTCTACATCTCCGGTCAGCTCCGGAGGAGCATGATACTCAGAGGCCGCCATTCCGATTGCTCAGGGATCCTTCTCTGCGTCCGGTGGTACCTGGCCTCTAGAGCGCGTTGACATTCAGGATTCCCGCGGGCTCGCAAATCTGATTCAAGCTCCTTTTCGGAGCGGAGGCTCGGGTGAGCGGAGTGCGTCTGATGTTGAAGGATCACCAGTGGGATCGGATGGAGCCGCATGTGCCAGGCAAACGCATGGATCCTGGCAGAACGGCGGTCGATAGCCGGCTGTTCGTGGAAGCCGTGCTCTGGTTGGCCCGAACCGGGTCGCCGTGGCGAGATCTGCCGGATTTCTTCGGCAACTGGAACAGCGCCTTTGTTCGCTTCTCGCGCTGGTCCAAGAGTGGCGTCTGGGACCGGCTTTTTGCCGCCATGGCCGATGAGCCCGACTTCGAATACATCATGATCGACTCAACCATTGTCCGGGCGCACCAGCATGCGGCAGGCAAAAAGGGGGGCCTGAGGCTCGTGCGATCGGACGCTCCCGCGGTGGGCTGACCACCAAGATCCATGCCGTCGTTGATGCTTTGGGCAATCCGCTCCGCTTCATCCTGACGTCGGGACAGGTGAGCGATATCACTCAGGCTGAGGCCTTGATCGCTGATCTTCCTGCTGACCATGTCGTGGGCGACAAGGGCTACGACGCCAAGCCGTTGCGCGAGGCCATCGAAAGCCAGGATGCCGTGCCGGTTATCCCGCCCAGGGCAACATCGCCGCAAGTCGCCTGCGACTACGCCCTTTATTGCGAGCGCAACCTCGTCGAGCGCTTCTTCTTGAAAATCAAGCACTTCAGGCGCATCGCCACCCGCTACGAACAGACCCCGCGGGCGTTCCTGTCACTCCTTTGCCTCGTCAGCGCATTCATTTGGACCAAGTGAATGTCAACGCGCTCTAGTCTGAGCCTAAGAAATCTTGAAGACACGGTGGCCGAGGGCGGCCTCTCTATCGACGATGCCACCATCCATCGCTAAAGCGTGCATTACGCACCGCAGTTGCTGGAGCAGTTCAATCTTCGCAAGCGAGTTGTCAGCCGGAAGCGGCATATGGACGAGACTTACACCAAAGTTCGAGGTCAATGGAAATACCTCTACCGAGCTATCGAAAGCAATGGCGACACCGTGGAGTTCTGGTTCAGCGAGCGGCGTAATCTGACCGCCGCCAAGTGATTGCTACGCAAGGTTCTCAAGCAGCATGGCCGGCCCGGGAGGATTGTCATCGTCGGCAGCCAGACCCATCGCGAAGCAATCCCGTCGGGTGATGCCGAGGGCCGGCTGCAGGATTGATCTCGGTGCGAGGTGAAGCCGATCCGGATCCAGCAGGGTCAATACATCAACAACCGCACCGAGCTGGATCACCGCTCCGTCAAACACCGCATGCATCCGATGCTCGGCTTCAAGTCCGCGGACAGTGTCCCGCGTGATCTTGGGTGGGATCGAAATAATCCACATGAATCGCAATTGAAAGGTGAAGTATGCTCCAAATCGGGATCCATTACTCTCCGAATAGCGTGATATTCTCGCCGCATGAGCATATGGCAGGAGACCTGCTCCTTGCTTGCCCCTGCTCCGGATTTGCGGCGGAGCCTGAGATTGGTGCCTTGGACGCCATGATCGGTGCCATCGTCGATGAACTCGCGGCCAGCCTCATGGCCCGGAACTCGCTTGCTCAGGCAGGTGCTGCACAACTGCTTCTTACGGCTGGGGACAATCCGAAACGCTTACACTTCGACGCCGGCTTTGCCGCGCTTTGCAATGTCAGCCCGGTCCCAGCCTCGTCCGGCAAGACGACCCGCCACCGCCTCAATCGAGAAGGCATCCGAGCTGCCAACAGCGCCCTGCACATCATTGCCATCGCGCAGCACCGGACCGACCCGCGAACCAAGGCCTACATGGCCAAGCGTATGGCTGGGCGCCATTCTAAGCTTGAGGCGATCCGGTGTCTCAAACGCTACATCGCTCGCGAAGTGTTCACCTTAATTTGCCAGTGGCAAAACGAGATCGACCAGGCACGCATCGCCGCTTGACAAACAGACGGGTGACAAAGGCGTCCAGTACGTCTCGATCCACTACAACGAGCGGCTCGCCTTGGAGGGCATCGAGCCGTCGGCCGGCAGGGTTGGTGACTGCGACGCCAATGCCTTGGCGGAACCTGCCCTTGGACTCTTCAAAACCGAGGGAATCCATCGACGTGGTCCGTGGCGCGCCTTCGCAGCCGTGGAGTTCGCCACTCCCAAATGGGCCGGCTGGGTCAACAACCGGCGCCTGCCTGAGCCCGGTGGCAACATTCCGCCCGCCGAGGCCGAAGCCGCATACCATGCTCAGCTTCACGCCATGCCGACGGCCGCGTAGAAGCCAAGCCAATCAGCCACCGTGACACTCTGCGCCGTTCACTTGCGTCAGGCCCGGGTTTGAGGACCGTACGCAAAGATCCGAGAGTTCCTGGCTCAGATCGACCGTCAAGACATTGCTATGGGTACGTGAAGGCCACGGAGTTCGGGGCTCACCCAGCCACACAGGCCTGGAATTGGGCTTGCAGGCTGGGGACATCCAAGTACCGGCCAATCAGGACCAGGCGGGACTCGCGTCGCTCCCCCGGCTCCCAAGGTCGTTGAGGCGCTCCATCGAGGATCATGTGGACGCCCTGTAGGACAAACCGCTGATCATCATCCTTGAACGATAGAATGCCCTTCGAACGCAGAATATTGAGGCCTTCAGCCTGGATCAGGTCGGAGTACCAAGATAGAAAGCGACCCGCGTCGAGATCCCTGTCCGTCCTCAGGGAGACGGACTGCATCTCCTCATCGTGATGATGGTGATGCCCTTCCTCCAGGAAGTCGGGCTCGATCTCGATGATCCGGTCGAGATCGAAGGCCTTGCGGTCGAGCACTTCCGAGATCGGGATGGCGCAGTTCTGGGTGCGGTGGACCTTGGCGTAGGGGTTGATGGCGCGGATGCGCGCCTCGACCTCGTTCAGCTCTGCCTCGTTCACGAGATCGATCTTGTTGAGGATGATCACGTCCGCGAAGGCGATCTGGTTCTTCGCCTCCGGCGCGTCCTTCAGCCGGTCGGAGAGCCACTTGGCGTCGGCGACCGTCACCACGGCGTCGAGGCGGGCGGTGTCGGACACATCCTGGTCCATGAAGAAGGTCTGGGCCACCGGAGCGGGGTCCGCGAGGCCGGTGGTCTCGACGATGATGGCGTCGAACTTGCCCTTGCGCTTCATCAACCCGTCGAGAATGCGGATCAGGTCGCCGCGCACGGTGCAGCAGATGCACCCGTTGTTCATCTCGAACACTTCCTCGTCGGCGCCGACGACGAGTTCGTTGTCGATGCCGATCTCGCCGAACTCGTTGACGATCACGGC
>NZ_QDGA01000193.1 GCF_003347665.1 Microvirga calopogonii | reverse complement strand
TTCAAGCGCCGCCGTTTTCCGGTCGCGATCATCCTGCTGTGCGCGCGCTGGTACTGCAAGTACGGGATCAGCTACCGCGATGTGGCGGAAATGATGTGCGAGCGCGGTATCAGCGTCCATCCGAGCACGATCTTTCGTTGGGTCCAACGCTATGCCCCGGAGATTGAGAAGCGGATGCGGCCCTGCCAAGGACATCGTGCAGGTCCGTGGCGAGTGGATGAGATGTACGAGTGGGCGGACGCTGGCGATATTTGTTCCGAGCGGTCGATAAACATGGTCGACTGATCGACTCCATGCTGGCTGGTCGGCGTGATACTGGAGCGGCTTATCGCTTCCTGCGCAAGGCTCTGAAGACAATGAGCGATTATCGGCCGTCCTCGATCACGACTGACAAACTGGCATCTTACCCGAAGGCAATCCGGCGCTTGCAGAATGAAGGGTTGCTATCGAAAGATGTCGAGCATCGGACGTCAAAGTACTTGAACAACATCATCGAAGCGGATCACGGTGCACTTAAGCGAGTGATCCGTCCGACTCGCGGCTTTCAGACGATGACAACTGCAGCGGCGACCCTGAAGGGTTTTGAGATCATGCGCATGATCCGCCGCGGTCATTACAACAAGCGGGGATGGCGAGCGATAGGCGAAATCCGTCTGGTCAATCAGCTCTTCGGTCTTGCTGCCTAAGCGGCCCGTGAAACTGGGTCCATTATGCGGTTTTCAAGTTACTGCAACGATGCCCCGATCCGGGCCACAACTGACCTGACCCTGCTTCGGCGCTGATTTGCATGTCTCATCCATTCCAAGTGCCTGGGGTGGACCTCAGACGAGAGCGCCCGTGCGCCAATCCAAGGCGCTGGCCCTAGCCAGGAGACAGAGTCCCCGAACCCGGAACCGCAGGCCGAGGCCCAGCATCCGCTTCGCGGCTCCCGGCCAGCCGGTCTCGGCGATGGTGGACGCCAAAGCGATCAGGTGGCGGGCCATGCACTCCTGCCTGTGAGCGTGCCTGGCCAATTCGCGGCGGTGATGCCATGCCACCAGCCGGAGCCGTCGTGTCGCCATGCCTGCCTCCCAGTTGGGCGGGGAATCCTTCCGTCCCCCTGCTGCCCCAATCGAACAGTAGCGTAGCCTCGTAAGCCTGAACGGGAGCTAAGGATGATCGGCGTCCGGCGCAGCATTGCCGTCTTGCTGTCGATGGGTCTATCGCTCTTAGCAGCGGGGAGCGTCCGAGCCGCGACCGAGGTCGATCTCGCGCTCGTGCTGGCCGTCGACGTCTCCCAATCCATGGAGCCGGACGAGCAGGAGTTGCAGCGGGAAGGCTATGTCGAAGCCTTCCGCTCCCCGGAGGTCCAGCGCGCGATCCGTCAGGGTCTGCTCGGGCGCATCGCCGTGACCTATGTGGAGTGGTCCGGGATGGAGGAACAACAGATCATTGTTCCCTGGACGGTGGTCGAGCAGCCCGAGGATGCGCTCGATTTCGCCGAGCGCCTGGCGCGGAGCCCGATCAACCGGGTGGGGTATACATCCATTTCCGGGGCCATTGATTTCAGCATTGGGCTGCTGCGCGAGAGCGGTGTCGACCCTGCCCGCCGGGTCGTCGACATCTCAGGCGACGGGCCGAACAACCAGGGCCGCTCCGTGACCGAGGCCCGCGACGAGGCCATCGGTGCAGGCATCACGATCAATGGCCTGCCCATCCTGCTGAAAGACCCCAGCGGGGCTTGGGACATCGAGAACTTGGACCTGTACTATCGCGATTGCGTCATCGGCGGTCCCGGCGCCTTCATGATCCCGGTGCACGGGCGGCACCAGTTCGTCGAGGCGATCAGGACCAAGATCGTCCGCGAGGTCTCGGGCCGAGCACCGCCGGGCACGCTGGTTCAGCCCGCCCAGAACCCGTCCGCGGGGCATTGCTCCACGGGCGAGCCGCGCCCCTCGCGGCCCTCGGGCGGCTAGAGGACCTGGGCTAGAGCCACCCGCGCCGGCGGAAGTGCCCGTAGAGCCAGCCGCATGCTGCAGCGATGACCGCCAGCACGACGGCGTAGCCGTACTTCCAATGCAGCTCGGGCATGACGTCGAAGTTCATGCCATAGATCCCCGCCACGGCCGTAGGCACCGCCAGGATGGCCGCCCAGGCCGCGAGCTTGCGGGTGATCTCGTTCTGCTGGGATTGGCCCGTCATCAGGCTGGCCTCGAAGGTGAACGCCAGCACCTCACGCAAGGACTCGATCTCCTCCTGCACCCGCCGGATATGGTCCGAGACATCCCGGAACAGGGGGTACATCGCGGGATCAATGGCGGGTAGACCCGGCTGCTCCAAGCGCCGGCAGACGTCCACCAGCGGATGGCGGCAAAGCGCAGGCGCAGCAGGTCCCGGCGGAGCTGATAAATCCGGCCGACCTGGTGCTGGGACGCGGGCGCGGCCAGAATGCTGTCCTCGATTGCCTCGACCTCAGCCTGGATGGTCTCGATCACCGGCATGTAGTTGTCGACGATGAAGTCGAGAATGGCATAGAGGATGAAATCGTCGCCAGCCGACAGCGCCGTCGGGGATGCCTCGCAGCGCTCGCGCACCAGGGTATAGGTCGTCGAGGCCCCATGCCGGACGGAGACCACGTAGCCCTTCCCGATGAACAGGTGGGTCTCGCCGAAAGCGATGCGCCCGTCGAGCATCTGCGCGGTTCGCGCGACGATGAACAGCGCCTCGCCATATTGTTCGAGCTTGGGCCGCTGTTGGGCCTTGAGCGCATCCTCGATGGCCAAGTCATGCAGGCCGAACTGTGCCTGCACCGCCCTCAGAACATCGAGACCTGGCTCGTGCAGGCCGATCCAGACCACGTGCCCCGGCTTATGTGCCCAATCGCCGGCTTCCCCGATGGGGATGTCGGCCACGCGCCGGCCGCCCCCATAGGCGGCCGAGGCCACCACGCCGGGGATGCTTTCGGGCTGAACCGTCACCAGCTTGAAAGACTTCGCCATGACAATTCAACGCCTCAGCAGTCGTGCGGTGCCGAAGCAGAACGAGGCGATGGATCAGGCGGATGCTAGGGCCGAGCATGCCTGATGGTCGGCCGCGTCTCTCGGCAGCGGCCGAAGTCGCAACGTCCGGACTGGGCCAGAAGCCGCGCCTCCCTGCGCTTTCGGAACGTCCGGTTACGCGGTAACCGGGGCATTTTCGGGGGCAGGGATTCCGCCAAACGGGCATTCGTGATTCAATCCAGGCATGAGCGCGCCCGGTGGTTCCGCCCAGCCCCTGTCCTCGACGGCTCTGCGCCGGCTCGTTGCGGATCTGGCCGGCAAGATCGATCGACTGGAGCACGAGGTCGAGCAGCTGCGCCTCGCCAACAGCAACTTGCGCCTCGAGAACCAGGCCCTGAAGGACGAGATCGCCCGGCTCAAGCACCTGCCGCCGCGCCCACCCTTCAACCCCTCCGGCATGGAGAAAGCCACCCAGCCGCGCCCTGCTGGTCCAGGCCGGCGTCCCGGGCGCGGCGCCAAACGGGATCGGGTCACCCGCGAGGTCACGATCCCGGTCGAGGCTCCGCCCGGCTCGCGCTTCAAAGGCTACAAGACGGTCGTGCATCGGGATCTGGTGCTGGTTGCCGAGGTGGTGCGCTACAAACGGGAACGGTGGGTGACACCCGAGGGCCAGACCCTCATCGCGCCGCTGCCGATTGGCATCACCGGCGGGTTCGGACCCAATGTGCGGCGGTTCTGCCTCGCCCTGCACACGCAAGGCCAGGTGACCACCGAGCGCCTGACCGATCTGCTGAACGGTATTGGCCTGGCGATCTCCAAGCGCGAGGTCGTCCGTCTGCTCACCTCAGATCTGGAGCTGTTCGAACAGGAAGATCGTGCGATCCTGCAGGCCGGCCTGGTCTCGTCGCCTTACCTCACCGTCGATGATACCGGGGCGCGCCATGCCCGCCGTCCCGCGGTGACCACCCAGATCGGCGGCGAGCGCTTTTGCGTCTTCCGCACCAGCCGGTCGAAATCGCGCCTGAACTTCCTGACGCTGCTGCGGGGTGGCTGCGAGGACTACGTCGCCAACGAGGCCGCGCTGGACTATCTGCGCCGGCAGCCGGTCGAGGCCGCCGTGATCGCCCGGTTGAGCCAGCTCCAGGACCAGGTGTTCAGCTCGCAGATGGAGTGGTGGCAGCATCTGCTGCGCTGCTCGATCAACATCTTCGACCGGCCTCTGCTTCGGCTACTGGATGAAGCCGCCACCTGGGGCGCGCTCCGGCATCACGGGCTGATGGCCAACACCGTCGTGGTCTCCGACGATGCCGGGCAGTTCCGGGTTGCTCAGCACGCCCTATGCTGGATCCATGCGGAGCGCCACCTGCAGAAGCTGATGCCGGCCTCACCCAAGCAGGCCAATGCCGTTGAGCTGGTCCGCGAGGCGATCTGGTGTTTTTATCGCGGTCTGAAGCTGTGGAAGCAGAGCCCCTCGCCAGGTGGGGAGCGGGCCTTCCGGCGGCAGTTCGACAAGATCTTTGGCCTGCGCACGGGCTACCAGGAGCTCGACGAACTGCTCGCCCGTCTGGCACGGCGCAAGGGCGAACTGCTGCGGGTGCTCGAGCGTCCCGAGATCCCGCTGCACACCAATGCCTCCGAGAACGACCTGCGCGCCTGGGTGATCAAGCGCAAGATCTCCGGTGGCACCATGAGCGC
>NZ_QDGA01000192.1 GCF_003347665.1 Microvirga calopogonii | reverse complement strand
GACAAGGAATTTCGCTACCTTAGGACCGTTATAGTTACGGCCGCCGTTTACCGGGGCTTCGATTCAAAGCGTGAACCTCTCCTCTTAACCTTCCGGCACCGGGCAGGCGTCAGACCCTATACGTCGTCTCGCGACTTCGCAGAGTCCTGTGTTTTAGGTAAACAGTCGCCACCCCCTAGTCTGTGCCCCTCCCGCCTGGTTGCCCAAACGGAAGGCCTCCTTATCCCGAAGTTACGGAGGTAAATTGCCGAGTTCCTTCAACATAGTTCTCTCAAGCGCCTTGGTATACTCTACCAGTCCACCTGTGTCGGTTTCGGGTACGGTCTGATGTGAGGGCTATTTCCTGGGACCCGGAAGCCGCCCGAGCAATCCGATAAGCTCGAACGACGATAAGGATCCGTCACCTCTCACTGGCGCACGAATATTAAGCGTGCTTCCCATCGACTACGCCTTTCGGCCTCGCCTTAGGGGCCGGCTAACCCTGCGAAGATTAACTTTACGCAGGAACCCTTGGACTTTCGGCGACAGTGTCTTTCACACTGTTTGTCGTTACTCATGTCAGCATTCGCACTTCCGATATCTCCAGCAGCCCTCACGGGTCCGCCTTCGCAGACTTACGGAACGCTCCGCTACCGCGCATCTTGCGATGCACCCTAAGCTTCGGCTCGTGGCTTGAGCCCCGTTACATTTTCGGCGCAGGAACCCTTGTTTAGACCAGTGAGCTGTTACGCTTTCTTTAAAGGATGGCTGCTTCTAAGCCAACCTCCTGGTTGTTTTGGGATTCCCACATCCTTTCCCACTTAGCCACGAATTGGGGGCCTTAGCTGTAGGTCAGGGTTGTTTCCCTCTCCACGACGGACGTTAGCACCCGCCGTGTGTCTCCCGCGCACTCCTCCCAGGTATTCGGAGTTTGGTTAGGTTTGGTACCGCTGTGGGCGGCCCTAGCCCATCCAGTGCTCTACCCCCTGGGGGATTCACGCGAGGCGCTACCTAAATAGCTTTCGCGGAGAACCAGCTATTTCCGAGTTTGATTGGCCTTTCACCCCTAGCCACAAGTCATCCGAGACTTTTTCAACAGGCACCGGTTCGGTCCTCCAGTGCGTGTTACCGCACCTTCAACCTGCTCATGGCTAGATCACCCGGTTTCGGGTCTAAAGCAACGAACTAAAAAACGCCCTGTTCAGACTCGCTTTCGCTGCGCCTCCACCTATCGGCTTAAGCTTGCTCGTTACTTTAAGTCGCTGACCCATTATACAAAAGGTACGCCGTCACCCAGGACGAACCTTGGGCTCCGACTGTTTGTAAGCATCCGGTTTCAGGAACTGTTTCACTCCCCTCGTCGGGGTGCTTTTCACCTTTCCCTCACGGTACTGGTTCACTATCGGTCGCTGAGGAGTACTTAGGCTTGGAGGGTGGTCCCCCCATGTTCAGACAGGATTGCACGTGTCCCGCCCTACTCATATCCAACCATCACGCTGTTCCGTACGGGGCTATCACCCGTCATGCCCGACTTTCCAGACGGTTCCGGTGACGATCAGGTTGGCATTGGCCTGGTCCGCGTTCGCTCGCCACTACTAACGGAGTCTCGTTTGATGTCCTTTCCTCCGGGTACTTAGATGTTTCAGTTCCCCGGGTTCGCCTTAAACCCCTATGTATTCAGGATCTAATCCCTTCATCTGACCCTCCGTAGTGCAACGCCACCCCCAAGATCGCTCTCTCGGATGCCGTCACAATACAAAGGGTCGAAGGGGGGTTTCCCCATTCGGAGATCCCTGGATCAAAGCTCGTTCGCAGCTCCCCAAGGCTTATCGCAGCGTACCACGTCCTTCATCGCCTCTCAGCGCCAAGGCATCCACCAGATGCTCTTACGACACTTGATTACTCTCATGATCCATGTCCGCCCGGCAAAAGCCGGACACGGATCTCAAGAAAGACCTGACCTCGCATTGCTGCGAAGTCATATTTTGCTTGCCAAGCATCTCCGACGCTCCCGGCTGCGGGCCGGGGCTGGTTCGCGGAACTAGGAAAGTCCGCTGGTCGAAGATGCTGCCTCTTTACGATTTCAAACATCCGCGCTCGCCCGCACAGCAGGGAACACGAATTCCTTTGACATCCGGATACAGTAAAATGGTGGAGCCTGTCGGGATCGAACCGACGACCTGAAGCTTGCAAAGCTACCGCTCTCCCAGCTGAGCTAAGGCCCCGTTTTTTGCTTGGCCTCAGACGCCGGCAGGGACGTTAAGTCCCTTTGGCTATCCGCGCCATCGGGCGCGGCGGCCGGTCGGCCTTCGCAAGAAGTGGTGCAGGATCGACGCGTCAGCGTCGCAAGCCCGACCGGGCGCCCGCGCTGATGCGCGGAGCAGCCAAGGCAACGGACGTTGCCGCCGGCGCTTGAGGCTTCCCAAAATGGTGGGCCTGGGACGACTCGAACGTCCGACCTCACCCTTATCAGGGGTGCGCTCTAACCACCTGAGCTACAGGCCCCAGCCGCAGCACCTGCTGCGACCGATGTATCCGGAATTGAGAAGAGAAGCGAAGACGGCAGCGTCCCGCATAGTGAGCTTCTGACTGAAGCTCTTGTGTTCCAAGTGTTCCGATAGAAGCAGCATGACGCCACTTCGTAAGAGAACATCCTTAGAAAGGAGGTGATCCAGCCGCAGGTTCCCCTACGGCTACCTTGTTACGACTTCACCCCAGTCGCTGACCCTACCGTGGTCGCCTGCCTCCTTGCGGTTGGCGCAGCGCCGTCGGGTAAGACCAACTCCCATGGTGTGACGGGCGGTGTGTACAAGGCCCGGGAACGTATTCACCGTGGCGTTCTGATCCACGATTACTAGCGATTCCGCCTTCATGCACTCGAGTTGCAGAGTGCAATCCGAACTGAGACGGCTTTTGAGGATTAGCTCCCCCTCGCGGGTTCGCTGCCCTTTGTCACCGCCATTGTAGCACGTGTGTAGCCCAGCCCGTAAGGGCCATGAGGACTTGACGTCATCCCCACCTTCCTCGCGGCTTATCACCGGCAGTCCCCCTAGAGTGCCCAACTCAATGATGGCAACTAGGGGCGAGGGTTGCGCTCGTTGCGGGACTTAACCCAACATCTCACGACACGAGCTGACGACAGCCATGCAGCACCTGTGTTCCCGCCAGCCGAACTGAAGAGGGGTGTCTCCACTCCTCATACGGGACATGTCAAAGGCTGGTAAGGTTCTGCGCGTTGCTTCGAATTAAACCACATGCTCCACCGCTTGTGCGGGCCCCCGTCAATTCCTTTGAGTTTTAATCTTGCGACCGTACTCCCCAGGCGGAATGCTTAAAGCGTTAGCTGCGCCACTGACGAGCAAGCTCGCCAACGGCTGGCATTCATCGTTTACGGCGTGGACTACCAGGGTATCTAATCCTGTTTGCTCCCCACGCTTTCGCGCCTCAGCGTCAGATCCGGACCAGTCAGCCGCCTTCGCCACTGGTGTTCTTGCGAATATCTACGAATTTCACCTCTACACTCGCAGTTCCACTAACCTCTTCCGGTCTCAAGCCATGCAGTATCGAAGGCAATTCTGTGGTTGAGCCACAGGCTTTCACCCCCGACTTACAAAGCCGCCTACGCGCCCTTTACGCCCAGTGATTCCGAACAACGCTAGCCCCCTTCGTATTACCGCGGCTGCTGGCACGAAGTTAGCCGGGGCTTCTTCTCACGCTACCGTCATTATCGTCGCGTGCGAAAGAGCTTTACAACCCTAAGGCCGTCATCACTCACGCGGCATGGCTGGATCAGGCTTGCGCCCATTGTCCAATATTCCCCACTGCTGCCTCCCGTAGGAGTTTGGGCCGTGTCTCAGTCCCAATGTGGCTGATCATCCTCTCAGACCAGCTACTGATCGTCGCCTTGGTGGGCCATTACCCCACCAACCAGCTAATCAGACGCGGGCCGATCCTTCAGCGATAAATCTTTCTGCTCTCGCACGTATCCGGTATTAGCCCAAGTTTCCCTGGGTTATCCCGAACTGAAGGGCACGTTCCCACGCGTTACTCACCCGTCTGCCACTGACCCCGAAGGGCCCGTTCGACTTGCATGTGTTAAGCCTGCCGCCAGCGTTCGTTCTGAGCCAGGATCAAACTCTCAAGTTGAAAGTATGATCAAGACTTCACTACGCAAATTGACAGAGCACCTCTCACTCCGGGTCACCCCGGAGCGGTGTACTCACCAAAGCATAGATCCGGTCAATGTCATCCCCGATCCCAAAGGATCGGCGCAAGGACACCGCCGCCTACGCTTCTCTTCCCTCTCAACAATGTCAAAGAGCAAAAACCCAAAAACCCCAACCCGCTCCCGAAGGAGCGCCAGGCCTCGAAGGTCCAAGGCGGCCAGGCCCGAAGAACCCCGCCGCCGATGCAGAGGATCTACCCGAACCCCTGCCGAAGGTCAACACCTGTTTCGAAGATTTTCTCTCGAAACCGGCGCCGCCGCCGTCGTCCATAGTATTCGGACAAGCTTCATCGCTCGCAGAAGCGTATTCGCCTCCGCGTGATCATCATCCGGACCAGCCGATGCCAGCCGAATGCTTCCCAGTGTCGTCAGAGGAGCCCTGGAACCTGGCCAGATACTGGCCGCCCCGGCTCGTGGCGCCGATCGGGATCCCGCAGGATCCGCAATCCCGACCCGACCCAGCGGCCGGATCCAACGATCCCGCCCCGGCCCGCGTCGCTCGTGCTTGAAGCCCGCCCGAACCAGCCGTCCGGCGGGGCTGCCGATATGTCCAGTCCAATCCCGTTTGTCAATAGCCGG
>NZ_QDGA01000191.1 GCF_003347665.1 Microvirga calopogonii | reverse complement strand
CTCTTGCAATTGGCTTGGGAGGGTTTATATCGGCGCCTCCCCTGGGGGGCCTGGTCGCGTGAGCGGGGTCTGGCCGGGGGTGTTTTCCACCAGGGCGGGGTTTGTCCCAGGTCCGGGCCGGTGCCCGGTCCGGCGGCGGGCTCGTCCGGGGTGCGGAGCGGGTATCCCCGGTCCTGTGCCATGAGCGTCGGCGGTTCGAGGGTTCTTCGGGCGCGGTGTTCGGCTCCTCTGGCGGTGTTCTTTCCAGCAACGGCTGGGATGCAGTCAAGCATTCCGGCACGGGAGCGCAGAAGCGACAACGTTTCTGCGAACGGTTTTGCTTGGCCTTTACTGGTGAGAGGCTGCGGAACATCTCCAGCGATCCTCGCGAAAGCTTCGAAAAACTTTCGGGAAGGTTGTTGACAGGACCGAGGCCAGCGACTACATCAGCCTCATCGGCGGCGGGGTTCTTCGGGCCTGGCCGCCTTGGACCTTCGAGGCCTGGCGCTCCTTCGGGAGCGGGTTGGGGTTTTTGGGTTTTTGCTCTTTGACATTGTTGAGAGGGAAGAGAAGCGTAGGCGGCGGTGTCCTTGCGCCGATCCTTTGGGATCGGGGATGACATTGACCGGATCTATGCTTTGGTGAGTACACCGCTCCGGGGTGACCCGGAGTGAGAGGTGCTCTGTCAATTTGCGTAGTGAAGTCTTGATCATACTTTCAACTTGAGAGTTTGATCCTGGCTCAGAACGAACGCTGGCGGCAGGCTTAACACATGCAAGTCGAACGGGCCCTTCGGGGTCAGTGGCAGACGGGTGAGTAACGCGTGGGAACGTGCCCTTCAGTTCGGGATAACCCAGGGAAACTTGGGCTAATACCGGATACGTGCGAGAGCAGAAAGATTTATCGCTGAAGGATCGGCCCGCGTCTGATTAGCTGGTTGGTGGGGTAATGGCCCACCAAGGCGACGATCAGTAGCTGGTCTGAGAGGATGATCAGCCACATTGGGACTGAGACACGGCCCAAACTCCTACGGGAGGCAGCAGTGGGGAATATTGGACAATGGGCGCAAGCCTGATCCAGCCATGCCGCGTGAGTGATGACGGCCTTAGGGTTGTAAAGCTCTTTCGCACGCGACGATAATGACGGTAGCGTGAGAAGAAGCCCCGGCTAACTTCGTGCCAGCAGCCGCGGTAATACGAAGGGGGCTAGCGTTGTTCGGAATCACTGGGCGTAAAGGGCGCGTAGGCGGCTTTGTAAGTCGGGGGTGAAAGCCTGTGGCTCAACCACAGAATTGCCTTCGATACTGCATGGCTTGAGACCGGAAGAGGTTAGTGGAACTGCGAGTGTAGAGGTGAAATTCGTAGATATTCGCAAGAACACCAGTGGCGAAGGCGGCTGACTGGTCCGGATCTGACGCTGAGGCGCGAAAGCGTGGGGAGCAAACAGGATTAGATACCCTGGTAGTCCACGCCGTAAACGATGAATGCCAGCCGTTGGCGAGCTTGCTCGTCAGTGGCGCAGCTAACGCTTTAAGCATTCCGCCTGGGGAGTACGGTCGCAAGATTAAAACTCAAAGGAATTGACGGGGGCCCGCACAAGCGGTGGAGCATGTGGTTTAATTCGAAGCAACGCGCAGAACCTTACCAGCCTTTGACATGTCCCGTATGAGGAGTGGAGACACCCCTCTTCAGTTCGGCTGGCGGGAACACAGGTGCTGCATGGCTGTCGTCAGCTCGTGTCGTGAGATGTTGGGTTAAGTCCCGCAACGAGCGCAACCCTCGCCCCTAGTTGCCATCATTGAGTTGGGCACTCTAGGGGGACTGCCGGTGATAAGCCGCGAGGAAGGTGGGGATGACGTCAAGTCCTCATGGCCCTTACGGGCTGGGCTACACACGTGCTACAATGGCGGTGACAAAGGGCAGCGAACCCGCGAGGGGGAGCTAATCCTCAAAAGCCGTCTCAGTTCGGATTGCACTCTGCAACTCGAGTGCATGAAGGCGGAATCGCTAGTAATCGTGGATCAGAACGCCACGGTGAATACGTTCCCGGGCCTTGTACACACCGCCCGTCACACCATGGGAGTTGGTCTTACCCGACGGCGCTGCGCCAACCGCAAGGAGGCAGGCGACCACGGTAGGGTCAGCGACTGGGGTGAAGTCGTAACAAGGTAGCCGTAGGGGAACCTGCGGCTGGATCACCTCCTTTCTAAGGATGTTCTCTTACGAAGTGGCGTCATGCTGCTTCTATCGGAACACTTGGAACACAAGAGCTTCAGTCAGAAGCTCACTATGCGGGACGCTGCCGTCTTCGCTTCTCTTCTCAATTCCGGATACATCGGTCGCAGCAGGTGCTGCGGCTGGGGCCTGTAGCTCAGGTGGTTAGAGCGCACCCCTGATAAGGGTGAGGTCGGACGTTCGAGTCGTCCCAGGCCCACCATTTTGGGAAGCCTCAAGCGCCGGCGGCAACGTCCGTTGCCTTGGCTGCTCCGCGCATCAGCGCGGGCGCCCGGTCGGGCTTGCGACGCTGACGCGTCGATCCTGCACCACTTCTTGCGAAGGCCGACCGGCCGCCGCGCCCGATGGCGCGGATAGCCAAAGGGACTTAACGTCCCTGCCGGCGTCTGAGGCCAAGCAAAAAACGGGGCCTTAGCTCAGCTGGGAGAGCGGTAGCTTTGCAAGCTTCAGGTCGTCGGTTCGATCCCGACAGGCTCCACCATTTTACTGTATCCGGATGTCAAAGGAATTCGTGTTCCCTGCTGTGCGGGCGAGCGCGGATGTTTGAAATCGTAAAGAGGCAGCATCTTCGACCAGCGGACTTTCCTAGTTCCGCGAACCAGCCCCGGCCCGCAGCCGGGAGCGTCGGAGATGCTTGGCAAGCAAAATATGACTTCGCAGCAATGCGAGGTCAGGTCTTTCTTGAGATCCGTGTCCGGCTTTTGCCGGGCGGACATGGATCATGAGAGTAATCAAGTGTCGTAAGAGCATCTGGTGGATGCCTTGGCGCTGAGAGGCGATGAAGGACGTGGTACGCTGCGATAAGCCTTGGGGAGCTGCGAACGAGCTTTGATCCAGGGATCTCCGAATGGGGAAACCCCCCTTCGACCCTTTGTATTGTGACGGCATCCGAGAGAGCGATCTTGGGGGTGGCGTTGCACTACGGAGGGTCAGATGAAGGGATTAGATCCTGAATACATAGGGGTTTAAGGCGAACCCGGGGAACTGAAACATCTAAGTACCCGGAGGAAAGGACATCAAACGAGACTCCGTTAGTAGTGGCGAGCGAACGCGGACCAGGCCAATGCCAACCTGATCGTCACCGGAACCGTCTGGAAAGTCGGGCATGACGGGTGATAGCCCCGTACGGAACAGCGTGATGGTTGGATATGAGTAGGGCGGGACACGTGCAATCCTGTCTGAACATGGGGGGACCACCCTCCAAGCCTAAGTACTCCTCAGCGACCGATAGTGAACCAGTACCGTGAGGGAAAGGTGAAAAGCACCCCGACGAGGGGAGTGAAACAGTTCCTGAAACCGGATGCTTACAAACAGTCGGAGCCCAAGGTTCGTCCTGGGTGACGGCGTACCTTTTGTATAATGGGTCAGCGACTTAAAGTAACGAGCAAGCTTAAGCCGATAGGTGGAGGCGCAGCGAAAGCGAGTCTGAACAGGGCGTTTTTTAGTTCGTTGCTTTAGACCCGAAACCGGGTGATCTAGCCATGAGCAGGTTGAAGGTGCGGTAACACGCACTGGAGGACCGAACCGGTGCCTGTTGAAAAAGTCTCGGATGACTTGTGGCTAGGGGTGAAAGGCCAATCAAACTCGGAAATAGCTGGTTCTCCGCGAAAGCTATTTAGGTAGCGCCTCGCGTGAATCCCCCAGGGGGTAGAGCACTGGATGGGCTAGGGCCGCCCACAGCGGTACCAAACCTAACCAAACTCCGAATACCTGGGAGGAGTGCGCGGGAGACACACGGCGGGTGCTAACGTCCGTCGTGGAGAGGGAAACAACCCTGACCTACAGCTAAGGCCCCCAATTCGTGGCTAAGTGGGAAAGGATGTGGGAATCCCAAAACAACCAGGAGGT
Organism: Microvirga calopogonii; assembly: GCF_003347665.1. Classification (GTDB taxonomy): domain Bacteria; phylum Pseudomonadota; class Alphaproteobacteria; order Rhizobiales; family Beijerinckiaceae; genus Microvirga; species Microvirga calopogonii. The sequence goes on along the minus strand of NZ_QDGA01000191.1, from coordinate 761 downwards.
TGGCTTAGAAGCAGCCATCCTTTAAAGAAAGCGTAACAGCTCACTGGTCTAAACAAGGGTTCCTGCGCCGAAAATGTAACGGGGCTCAAGCCACGAGCCGAAGCTTAGGGTGCATCGCAAGATGCGCGGTAGCGGAGCGTTCCGTAAGTCTGCGAAGGCGGACCCGTGAGGGCTGCTGGAGATATCGGAAGTGCGAATGCTGACATGAGTAACGACAAACAGTGTGAAAGACACTGTCGCCGAAAGTCCAAGGGTTCCTGCGTAAAGTTAATCTTCGCAGGGTTAGCCGGCCCCTAAGGCGAGGCCGAAAGGCGTAGTCGATGGGAAGCACGCTTAATATTCGTGCGCCAGTGAGAGGTGACGGATCCTTATCGTCGTTCGAGCTTATCGGATTGCTCGGGCGGCTTCCGGGTCCCAGGAAATAGCCCTCACATCAGACCGTACCCGAAACCGACACAGGTGGACTGGTAGAGTATACCAAGGCGCTTGAGAGAACTATGTTGAAGGAACTCGGCAATTTACCTCCGTAACTTCGGGATAAGGAGGCCTTCCGTTTGGGCAACCAGGCGGGAGGGGCACAGACTAGGGGGTGGCGACTGTTTACCTAAAACACAGGACTCTGCGAAGTCGCGAGACGACGTATAGGGTCTGACGCCTGCCCGGTGCCGGAAGGTTAAGAGGAGAGGTTCACGCTTTGAATCGAAGCCCCGGTAAACGGCGGCCGTAACTATAACGGTCCTAAGGTAGCGAAATTCCTTGTC
>NZ_QDGA01000190.1 GCF_003347665.1 Microvirga calopogonii | reverse complement strand
TACAGGATGTGCGGCTCGACGCCGGGCACCGAGGTCGGCACCGCGAAGCCGAAATACGGGTCGCGGCGGAAATCGGCGCGGGAGAGCGAACCGTCGAGAGCCGCCGTGAGCAGGCGGCGGGTGACACGGATCGGCATGCGCCGGCCGACGCCGTACTTACCGCCGGTCCAGCCCGTGTTGACGAGCCAGCAATCCACCGAGTGCTTGGCGATGAGATCGCGCAGCAGGTTGCCGTATTCGGACGGATGACGCGGCATGAAGGGCGCGCCGAAGCAGGTCGAGAACGTGGCCTCCGGATCCTTCACGCCCTTCTCCGTGCCCGCGACCTTCGCCGTGTAGCCGGAGAGGAAGTGGTACATGGCCTCGGCAGGCGTCAGCTTGGCGATGGGAGGCAGCACGCCGAAGGCATCGCAGGTGAGCATCACGATGTTCTTCGGAATGCCCGCGCGGCCCGTGGAGCTCGCATTGGGAATGAAGTCGAGCGGATAGGCGCAGCGCGTGTTCTCCGTCTTCGACGCATCGTCGAAATCGGGAATGCGCGTGATCGGATCGATGGTCACGTTCTCCAGCACCGTGCCGAAGCGCTCGGTGGTGGCGAAGATCTCGGGCTCCGCCTCGCGGGAGAGGCGGATCGTCTTGGCGTAACAGCCGCCCTCGAAGTTGAACACGCCGTTCGGGCCCCAGCCATGCTCGTCGTCGCCGAGCAGGACCCGGTTCGGATCGGCCGAGAGCGTGGTCTTGCCGGTGCCGGAGAGGCCGAAGAACACGGCCACGTCGCCCTCGTCGCCCACATTGGCCGAGCAATGCATGGGCATGACCTTCTGGGCGGGCAGCACGTAGTTCAGATAGGTGAAGACCGACTTCTTCATCTCGCCGGCATAGGACGTGCCGCCGATGAGCACGATCTTGCGCTTGAAGTCGCAGGCGATGACCGTCTCCGTGCGGCAGCCGTGCCGGGCCGGATCAGCCTTGAAGGACGGCAGGTCGATGATGGTCAGGCCGGGCACGTAATCGGCGAGCTCGCCCCGGTCGGGACGGATCAGCAGGTTGCGGATGAAGAGCGAATGCCAGGCATATTCCGTGAAGACGCGCGCCTTGACCCGGTAGGCCGGATCGGCGCCGCCGTAGAGATCCTGCGCGAACAGCTCCTTGCCCTCGGCATGGGCCAGGAAGTCGGCCAGCAGGGTGTCGAAATGGCCGGGCGTGATGGCGCCGTTGTTGTCCCACCAGACGGTGTTCTCCGTGGATTCGTCGCGCACCACGAACTTGTCCTTGGGGGAGCGGCCCGTATGCACGCCGGTGTCGGCCAGAAGCGCACCGCCCTGCACGAGCTTGGTCTCGCCCCGGGTCAGGGACTGCTCGTAGAGAGCAGGCGCCTCGAGGTTCCAGTAGACCCGTTTGAGATTGCGGAGGCCGGAGGCCTCGGCACCCTGTGCGCTGTTGAAGACGCCGATATTTTCCACGGAAGACTTCTCCTTGTAGATGATAGCCGAGAAGTGAGTTCGGCTTCCAATTTGTAGATGCCCGTATGTACAGGTTGGCCTAAGGGCTTATCGCCAATGTGGCCTCATCGTCGACTACGTTGAGTCTAAAGCCAAGACATTCTTGCCGAAGCCGGTGCCATCGCAGTTCCGTCCGTTGCGGAGAACATCGAGACCCGGTGGGGCATGTCCTCGACCATAGACCGATACTCACCAGTCTCCGGGTCACGCACCATCAGGACACCGGACGCCACGCCAAAGTAAGCGCCGTGGAGTTCCAGCTTACCGCGCTCCACGAGGGTGCGAATGCAGGGGAAGGTCATTAGGTTGTTGAGGCTGTTCTCAATGGCCGCCAGTTCGAGACGGGTGAGATAGTCGGCGAAATTTATGTTCCCGCGCGGGCCGATCCGCTCGCCCGCGGGCTTGATCAGGTTCATCCAGCGGCCGATGAAGTCACCCGGCGACAGGGGGGCGGTCTCGTCCGCGAAGGCCCGGATGCCGCCGCAGCGGGCATGGCCCAGCACCACGATGTGCTTCACGCGCAGGGCCTGCACGGCGAATTCGAGCGCCGCCGAGGTGCCGTGGTAATCGCCCCCGGTCTCGAAGGGCGGCACCAGGTTCGCCACATTGCGCACCACGAACAATTCGCCCGGGCTCGCGTCGAAGATGACCTCCGGGGAGACGCGGCTGTCGCAGCAGCCGATCACCATCACTTCGGGCGCCTGGCCCTTCTCGGCCAGGGTCTCGAAGCGGTTCTTCTCGCGCGGGAAGCGTTCATTGAGGAATGCGCGGTAGCCTTCGGTCAGACGTTGCGGAAACATGGATCATCCTTCATTCAAGAATCCTTTGTGCAGAGAGTTTCGCGAGCCCGACCTCGACCTTATAGATTACGTCAACAATAACGACTTGGGATCCTACAGGTGCGCTTGGCATCTTCAAAAGTCAAAAAAATTTCGCAATTTTTTGCCCATCGAAAACTCGTTCATTGCAAAATTTCCTCACGCTATATTAGACTTGCATCGAAATCCTTTGGATGGGGAGAGGATAGGTGAGCCGCAGGCTCCGATATTGGGCTTCCGCGCTCTGCTGGCCTCAATGTCGGGTACGACAATCGCGATATGGTTCTCGCGCCCAATCACGATTTCTCCAATCTCGTACCTGTAAGCTTGGTCCGGTAATTCGCAGATAGAGCAAAGATCTGCCGGTGTGCCTTTTCCCTAAGCCATACACATCACTGTGGCATGGGTTCCTCCTTGAACTCTAAACGGGCACTCAGCTCACGGATCAAGTTCACGGCCGCGTCGGCGATGACGGTGCCGGGCGGGAAGATCGCCGAGGCTCCGGCCTGATGAAGGGCGTCGAAGTCCTGCGGCGGGATCACGCCGCCCACCACGATCATGATGTCGTCGCGGCCGTACTTCGCGAGTTCCCCCTTGAGCTCCGGCACCAGCGTGAGATGGCCGGCCGCCAGCGACGACACGCCGATGATGTGGACGTCGTTTTCGATCGCCTGGCGGGCCGCCTCCGCGGGCGTCGCGAAGAGCGGGCCGATATCCACGTCGAAGCCGAGATCGGCGAACGCGGAGGCGATCACCTTCTGGCCGCGGTCGTGTCCGTCCTGGCCCATCTTGGCCACCAGGATGCGCGGGCGCCGGCCATCGTCGTGCTCGAACTGGTCCACCAGTTGGCGGACTTTCTCCACGGCTGGCGACGCCATGCCGACCTCCCGCTTGTAAACGCCCGAGATCGCCTTGATCTCGGCGCGGTGACGGCCCCAGACCTTCTCCAGCGCGTCGGAAATCTCGCCCACGGTGGCCTTGGCCCGCGCCGCCTTCACGGCGAGGTCGAGCAGGTTGCCGTCGCCGGACGCGGCGACCGTGGAGAGGGCGGCCAGCGCCGCGTCCACGTCGGCCTGGTTGCGGTCGGCCTTCAGGCGCTTGAGCTTCTCGATCTGGCTCGCGCGCACGGCGGCGTTGTCGACCTTCAGGATGTCGATGGATGCTTCGTCCGTCGACTTGAAGCTGTTCACGCCGATGATCTTCTGGTGACCGGAATCGATGCGCGCCTGCGTGCGTGCGGCAGCCTCCTCGATCTTCAGTTTCGGAATGCCGGCCTCGATGGCCTTCGCCATGCCGCCGAGTTCCTCGACCTCCTGAATGTGCGCCCAGGCCTTCTGCGCCAGCTCGTAGGTGAGCCGCTCGACATAATACGAGCCACCCCACGGATCGATGATGCGCGTGGTACCGCTCTCCTGCTGCAGGAAAAGCTGCGTGTTGCGGGCGATGCGGGCGGAGAAATCGGTGGGCAGCGCCAGCGCTTCGTCGAGCGCATTGGTATGCAACGACTGCGTATGGCCTTGGGTCGCCGCCATCGCCTCGATGCAGGTGCGGGTGACGTTGTTGAACACGTCCTGCGCCGTGAGGGACCAGCCGGAGGTCTGCGAGTGCGTGCGCAACGGCAGCGACTTCTCGCTCTGCGGGTTGAAGCCCTTCACGAGCTTCGCCCAGATGAGGCGCGCGGCGCGCATCTTGGCCACTTCCATGAAGAAGTTCATGCCCACGGCCCAGAAGAACGACAGGCGTGGCGCGAATTGGTCGATCGTGAGCCCGGCCGCAATGCCCGCGCGGATGTACTCGACGCCGTCGGCGAGCGTATAGGCGAGCTCCAGGTCCTGCGTCGCGCCGGCCTCTTGCATGTGGTAGCCGGAGATCGAGATCGAGTTGAACTTCGGCATGTTCGCCGAGGTATAGCCGAAGATGTCCGAGATGATGCGCATCGACCCTTTGGGCGGGTAGATGTAGGTGTTGCGCACCATGAACTCTTTCAGGATGTCGTTCTGGATCGTGCCGGAGAGCTTTTGCGGCGGCACGCCCTGTTCTTCCGCTGCCACGATGTAGAGCGCGAGAACGGGCAGCACCGCGCCGTTCATGGTCATCGACACGCTCATCTGATCGAGCGGGATGCCTGCGAAGAGCGTGCGCATGTCGTAGATGGAATCGATGGCGACGCCCGCCATGCCCACGTCGCCGGCCACGCGCGGATGATCGGAATCGTAGCCGCGATGAGTCGCGAGATCGAAGGCGACCGACAGGCCCTTCTGGCCGGCCGCAAGGTTGCGGCGGTAGAAGGCGTTGGAATCCTCGGCCGTGGAGAAGCCCGCATATTGGCGCACGGTCCAGGGCTGGTTGACGTACATGGTCGGGTACGGGCCGCGCAGGAACGGCGCGACGCCCGGCCAGGTGTCGAGGAAATCGAGCCCGGCGCGGTCCTCAGGCCCATAGGCTCCCTTGACCGCGATGCCCTCCGGCGTGAGCCAGGGCTCCGAAGCAGCCTGGGAGGAGGACGCCAGGGGAGCGTCGGAGAAAGCGACGCTCGAAAAGTCCGGGATGCTGGTCAT
>NZ_QDGA01000019.1 GCF_003347665.1 Microvirga calopogonii | reverse complement strand
CTCATCGGCGGAAAAGGCGACGATACTCTCGATGGCGGGAGCGGCAGCAATACCGTCATCTTTGCCGGCTCCCGCGCGGAATATGAAGTCGGCGGTCCCGATGCCGATGGGGTCCGCACCGTCCACGACACCCAAGCCGGTCGGGACGGCACCGATACGCTCAAGAACGTGCGGTTTATCAAGTTTGAGGGCGACGATGAGACCGTGGCCCTCTACAACACCAGGCCGGACAGCATCGCGTTCTCCAAGACCGCCTTCGCCGAGAACCTCCTCACTGGCACGCCGCTGGCCACGCTCTCGGCGCATGATGCCGAGGGCGACGCGATCACCTATACGCTGAGCGACCCCACCGGAACGTTCACGCTGGACCAAGGCGCTCTCGTGCTGCTCAAAGCCCTCGATTACGAGACCAAGACCAGCTACACCGTGACCGTGGAGGCCAAGGACGCCTATGGGGCTGTCACCACGCAGGAGATCACCCTCACCGTCACCGACATCGCCGATACGCCGGGCAATCCTGACGCACCGGGCACGCCGAGCAATCCCGGGACACCGGGCGATCCCGGCAGCCCCAGCGACCCTGCGCTCACGCTCACCGGCACACCCGGGGCGGATACGCTCGCGGGACGTGGCAACAACGACGTGCTCGTCGGCTTGGCCTGCAAGGACCAGCTCTCCGGCAATGGCGGCAACGACCGGCTCTCCGGCGGGCTGGGCAACGACACGCTCACCGGCGGGGCCGGGCAGGACATCTTCGTGTTCGACGCCAAGCTAGCGAAGACCAACACGCTGAACAAGAAGCAGAACCTGGACAAGATCCTCGACTTCGTCGTCGCCGACGACACGATCCATCTGGCGAAAAGCGTGTTTTCCAAGATCGCCAAGAAGGGCGTGCTCAAGAAGGGCGAGTTCTTCAGCGGCAGCGCGGCGCATGACCGGGACGATCACGTGATCTACAACAAGAAGACCGGGGCGCTGTTCTACGATGCCGATGGCAATGGCGCCAAGGAGGCGATCCAGGTCGCCACCCTGTCCAAGAACCTCAAGCTCACCAACCTCGACTTCTTCGTCGTCTGACACCATCCCGGTCTGGCAAACGCCACCGTCATGGCCGGCCTCGTGCCGGCCATCCCGATGCTGAAAAGCGCCGCGCCTTTCCGATCGAGATCACCGGCACAGGGCCGATGATGACGTAGCGGGCGTCATTCCCGGCGGCCGCAGGCCGGGAAGGGGCTCCCCTCACATGCTCAGCGCTATGGATCCCCTTCCCTTCCGCTGCGCTTCGTCTGGCAATGACACCCTCCCCGTCATCCCGGGGCCGCGCAGCGGGCCCCGGGACGCATAACCGCCGACGGCGCAGGAAGACGCACAATGAGGAGCCTGGTCTTTTTGAAACATCGTGTTTAGGGGTTCCGGGTTCGCCTGCGGCGCCCGGAATGACAGTCCGTCATGAAGCTGAGATCGGCGGCCGAGGCTGGTGATGACGTCAGGGCTCCCCGCCTCATGCCTACACGGCAAAGTCTCGGCACCAGCGCCGCCACCTACTCGTACACCCCTTGTTTTTCAACGAATTTTCCATCGTCCACCGGCCCGAAATCCTTGCGGAACAAAGGGTGAATTCCCATATTGTGCCTATGGTTAGCACCCTTGCGACATCCCTGTTGAGACCGGCCCGGAACGCCCCCGTCGAGGAGCGGATCGAGGGCAATTGGCACGTCTATCCGCTGGAGGGCGCGCTGGAGCTCGACTATGTGGACCAGGCCGGCAATCCGAGCCGGCGCTGGGTCCTGGCGCGCGAGCTGAAGGTTGGGCCGGGCAAGATGCTTCTGGGCGGCATCGACATCCTGTCCGATGACGGCTACCGCGGTTTCCGGGTCGACCGGATCCAGCGCCTGGAGGATGCGGAGAACGGACTCGTGGTCGAGCACAACATCCTGGATTGGCTTGTGAAACGTGCCGAGCGGCAAGCAAAAAGGCGCAGGAAAGCCATTATCGGGCATAGATAGGGATTTCGGCCGAATCCACGTCCGTTAAATGGAACTTCAATAAGCTACAGTCGCAATACATTCTCGGGCATGCTCGAGAGCAGTCCGTGTCCTCTCATGCTGGCCGAAGCTCAAGACAACTTTAAAACGGCATATCTGGCGACCCCTAAGAATCGCCAGATCAAGCTGTGTTGCCGTCCCTTAGTTCTTCTTAATCTTTTTGCCAGCGTCATTCAGATCGATAGGAGGCACGCCTTTCGTTGTGCCATTAAAGATCTCCTGATAATTCGGTGCTGGCCTAAGGACATCTTGAACGCCTGAGTTGACTAGGTTCAGATAACGCTGTGTGCTTGGGCTGAGCTTAACTTTTACAGCACCACCACCCGACACGAGGGCGAGATCAGCATCGCTGAGGATTGGGAAGTTCGTCATTTCGAGCCCCTACTTATGAGAACCCTGTAACACGACACTGTGAGAGCATCGCTCAAGGCTTCATCATTACGGTATATCATAACTTTGTTTTCCACCAACCCCTGGTTTCATCTTCAACAATTCACATGCGAGCTCTGCAAATGAACCTTGCGCGGTTGCACGCAATTTTCGGCTCACCATGTGCGTTTCCGCACTGACGGAAACGGATTGATCTTCCGATCGGAAATTCTGATGATCGATTCCGTTCAACTTTCAATGGACAAGGCGAAGCGACTGCTGAGCTAAAGACCGCAGCTCGTTGAACCTCTATATTTGCGTAACTTGCAAATCCACGCCCCTTATGAAACATGATTTCATATCGGGAGCGCGGCTGGCCTTGAAGCGTCAGTTCTTTCGTCCTCAAGTTTTAGCCGGCAGAGAGCATACGGCGGCGTCCATGCCGGCTGCCCCGTTGTCATGGCGAATCCTGGGTGCGTTCCTCGCCGTCGCGACCGGCGCGTCGATAGCCTTCGTCGCGACGGCCGGATATGCGCGCAAGGAGACGGCCTCCGGTGCCTTGATCTCCACGGGCGGCCTTGTCCGTGTCTCGGCAAGACGCGACGGCGTCGTAACCGATCTCAAGGTCAGAGAAGGCGATCGAGTTTCGCCCGGCCAGGCACTCTTCACGATTGACTCGCAGCAGGGATTGGAAGGTGGCGGGACCGTCTCCGCGGCCCTGATCACGTCTCTCGACGCGCAGATCCGGCTTATCAAGGAGCAGATCGCCTCCGATCCCGCCCGCGTTGCGAATGAGATCGTTCGGCTCGAGGCATCGACCCAAAGCGTCAAGGCTCAGAAGCAGGCCGTACTCGCCCAACGTGAGCTGCAAGCACAGCGGGTGCAAGCAGCGACCGAGCGCCGGCAGACTCTTTCCGACCTTTACCAAAGAGGCAATGGAACGAAGGTCGCGCTTCAAGAGCAGGAAGCCGTGCTGCTCGTCAGCCGCCAGAACCTGGCCGATCTCGACCGACAGCTTGCCGCCATCGACAAGGATCTAGAGCAGTCGCAACTCCAGCGCGAACAGCTCCCCGTGCAGCAAAGCGAGCGCGTCGCGCAGCTTAGCCTGAACCTCGCGGACCGCGAGCGCGAGCGAACCGAGATCGAGGCGCGCGGAAGCCAGGTTATCCGTGCGCCCGTCGCTGGACGCATCACGGCCCTTCAGGCCAACCCCGGTCAAATCGTTGACGCGAGTCGTCCCCTCCTGACCATCGTACCCGCAGGCGCGGAACTTAGGGCGGAACTCTTCGTTCCGAGCCGTGCGATCGGCTTCGTGCAACCGGGTCAGCAAGTCCGGCTCATGATCGATGCCTTTCCTTATCAACGCTTCGGCTTCCTCGAAGGCAGCGTCGAGACCGTATCGCAGGCTATTCTCGCGCCAAACGAAATCTTCGGCGCCGTTACGCCCAAGGAGCCGACATACCGTGTCGGTGTCAGGCTGAGGCAACAGGCTATCCAGGCCTATGGGCGCCCGGTGCCTCTGCAACCGGACATGGCCTTGCAGGCCGATATCGTCTTGGAAGAACGTTCCCTTCTCGCCTGGCTCATTGATCCCCTCCTCAGCCTCAGGGGGCGCATGTGAGCCTGCTCGACAAAATCGAGTTCCTGAGTGGTCCACGCCTGTCGCTCATTCTTCAGACCGAGGCAGCGGAGTGCGGCCTCGCCTGCCTTGCCATGGTCGCCTCGTACCATGGATACGAGACGGACCTGGTGAGCCTGAGACGCAAATTCTCGGTCTCCTTGAAGGGCACGACGCTGCGGGATGTCCTCACGCTCGCCCAGCGGGTCGGCATGATGGGCCGGGGTCTCCGCCTGGAACCGGAGCAACTCAAGGACATCAAGACTCCCTGCATCCTGCATTGGGACATGAACCACTTCGTGGTTCTCAAGCAGGCAACCAGACGGCACATCGTGATCCACGACCCGGCATCGGGTGTGCGCTCCTTCAGCCTGGAGGAGGCCGGTCGACATTTTACCGGGATCGCCCTGGAGCTCAGCCCGACAGACACCTTCGAGAAGAAGAAGGAAGCCGTCAAAATGCCGCTCTCGGCATTCTGGGGCCGCCTCAAAGGCTTGAATCGTGCGCTCGGTCAGGCACTGCTGCTCTCGGCAATTCTGCAGGTCGTCACGCTAGCCAGCCCGTTCTACATGCAGCTTGTCGTCGATGAGGCCATCCTGAAAGGGGACGGCGGCCTTGTGGGCGCTCTCGCCTTGGGCTTTACGCTGCTGCTCCTGATCAACGTAGGTGCGTCCTGGCTGCGGTCTCAGGTGCTCATGTTTCTGGGCAATGCACTCAATTTCCAGATGAGCGCAAACCTCTTCAACCATCTCGTGCGGCTGCCGCTCGAATGGTTCGAGAAGCGGCACATCGGCGACATCGTGTCCCGCTTCAGCGCGACCGTACCGATCCAGAGCTTATTCTCGCAAGGGCTCATTGGCGCCATCGTGGATGGCGTCATGGCCATTCTGACGCTGATCATGATCGTCGTCTATAGCCCTGCCCTCTCTCTCATCGTCTTCGGTGCTCTCGTCCTCTATGCCCTGTTGCGGGTGATATCCTATCACTTCATGCGTCGGCTTCAGGAGGAAGTGATCGAAGCCGGAGCCAAGGAGAATTCTACCTTTATCGAGACCATTCGCGGCATTCAAAGCATCAAGATTTTTGGCCGCGAGGCGGACCGGGAGGCGCTCTGGCAGAACCGCCATGTCGACGCCATCAACAAAGGCATCAGGCAGACCCGCCTCACGATCGCGTTCAGCTCCGCACACCAATTGCTTTACGGCCTTGAGAACGTGCTCGTCGTCTATCTCGGAGCCCGCGCCGTGATGGCGGGAGACATGAGCGTCGGGATGCTCTACGCCTTCATCTCGTACAAGGAGCAATTCCTCGACAAGGTTACAAACCTGATCGAGACCGCCATCCAGTACCGTATGCTCGATCTCTATGTCTCGCGCCTATCCGACATCGCCTTGACGGAAAAAGACATAGGCCATAGCCGTCAGAACGGTCTGATAGAGAGGACGGTCGCGGGCGCGGTCGAACTGCGTGACGTGATCTACCGCTATGCCGAAACGGAGCCGGAGGTGCTTTCCGGAGCCGCTTTCCGCATCGAGCCGGGAGAGTTCGTGGCCATCACAGGACCTTCGGGAGGCGGCAAGACAACGCTTCTCAAGGTTATGATCGGATTGTTCAGACCCAAGGCCGGAACAGTGCTCATCGACGGGGTTCCGCTTGAGAACATGGACATTCAGGCCTTCCGCTCGCAGATCGGCGTCGTGATGCAGGACGACCAATTGCTCTCCGGCAGCATCGCCGAGAACATCTCCTTCTTCGACTCGCACCTCAACCTGCAATGGATGCGCCAATGTGCGGCCTGGGCCGAGATCGATCAGGAGATCATGAATATGCCGATGAACTACAACACGCTCGTCGGCGATATGGGGACCACCCTCTCGGGTGGACAGCGGCAAAGGGTGCTCCTGGCGCGGGCACTCTACCGCAAGCCGCGCATCCTTTTCATGGACGAAGGCACATCGAACCTGGACGTAGACAAGGAACGCGAGGTGAACCGCGCGCTTGCGGCCTTGAACATCACCCGCATCGTCATCGCCCACCGTCCGGAGACCATCCGCGCAGCGGACCGGATCTTGATCTTGCGCGAAGGCCGCGTCTACCCGCCTATGGACGGCGATTCTCTTACCTTCGCCGAAACACCGGGTCAGTTGCTGGCCGCGCTTGGCCGTGGTCCGGCTTAGGAGGACAACGGCGGAATTCGAAACGGTCCATGACCAACCGGGCAGATCAGCCGCTACCCTGCTCAACAGCCTTGCTGTGAAGTAACGTTAAACTTTTTGCGTTGGTTACGAAGGCGAGACTTCACCTTATCCTCCGACAAACGGCGGATCCGGCGATGGCGGACTCGCGAGGTTCTTCCCGATAGGTTATGAACGCTCCATGGACCTGATCACCTCCACCGACGCCCTGGCCGCCGCCTGCAACCGTCTCAGCCAGCATCCGTTCGTGACCGTCGACACGGAGTTCCTGCGCGAGACCACCTATTACCCGAAGCTCTGCCTGATCCAGATGGCGGGCCCGGACCCTGCGGAGGCCTATCTCATCGATCCCCTGGCCGAGGGCATCAGCCTCGACCCCTTCATGGCGCTGATGTCGGACCCGAATGTGGTGAAGGTCTTCCATTCGGCCCGGCAGGACCTGGAAATCGTCTGGAATCTCGGCGGCATCGTGCCCACGCCGCTCTTCGACACCCAGGTTGCCGCCATGGTGTGCGGCTACGGGGATTCGGTCTCCTACGAGCAGCTCGCCAACGATCTGGCCAAGGCCAAGATCGACAAGTCTTCCCGCTTCACCGACTGGTCGCGCCGCCCGCTGACGGACGCGCAGCTCACCTACGCCCTCTCGGACGTCACCCATCTGGTGAAGGTCTACGAGGCGTTGATGGCGCAGCTGCAGACCAACGGCCGGCTCGAATGGCTCGCCGAGGAGATGTCGATCCTCACCTCGCCCGAGACCTACCAGGCCGATCCCGGCAATGCCTGGCGCCGCCTCGCCGGCCGCCTGCGCAAGCCGCGCGAGATCGCCGTGCTCATGGAGATTTCCGCCTGGCGCGAGCGCGAAGCCCAGGCGCGGGACGTGCCCCGCGGGCGCATCCTCAAGGACGACGCGGTGATCGACATCGCCACCTCGGCCCCGCGCAGCGTGGAGGCTCTGGGCCGCCTGCGCACCATCCCCAACGGCTTCGAGCGCTCCCGCACAGGCGGCGAGATCCTGGACGCGGTGGAACGCGCCCTGTCCCGCGACATGGCGACGATCCCCGTGCCGGAGCGCAGCCGCGGCCGCTCCAATACCGGCTCCGTCGTGGACCTGCTGAAGGTACTGCTCAAGGCGGTGTCCGAGCAGGAGGGCGTGGCGCCCAAGATCATCGCCACGGTCGAGGAGCTCGAGGCCATCGCCGACAGCGACGAGGCCGACGTGCCGTCCCTGCACGGCTGGCGCCGCAAGCTGTTCGGGGAGAAGGCGCTGGCCCTGAAGAACGGCGAGCTCGGGCTCGTGCTGGAGCGTGGCCGAGTGAAGCTCAGGACGATTGCCTGAAGTCTCAGACCGGAAGCCGGTTCGCGTCCGGAGCTTCCCTTCGTTCTATCGCATCTTTTCACGCAAAACCGGTTCCCGCTTTTGCGTTCGATGCTTGAGGGCTAAACGCCAGTCCGGCTTCAGATCCTCACCGGATCGGCGGTGCGTAGAGCACGCCTCCCATGCTCCATAGCTGATTCATGCCACGCGGGATGCCGAGCCTGGACTCGACGCCGAGGTTTCGTTCGTAGATTTCAGCGAAATTTCCTGCCGCCCGGACGGCGTTCAGCGCCCAGGCATTGTCCAGCCCCAACACGCCGCCGAACCCGCCCTCCAGGCCGACGAAACGTCGTATGGCGGGCTTCGTCGAGGCCTTCGCTTCCGCCACGTTCTGGGATGAGATCCCAAGCTCCTCGGCGTTCACGAGCGCGAAGTTCACCCACTTCACGATGTTGAACCAGGCGAAGTCGTCGGCGCGGGTTGCCGGTCCGAGCGGCTCCTTCGAGATGACATCCGGCAGGACGATGGCATTGCCCGGCTGGGAAAGCTTCAGACGCTCCGCGTAGAGGGCGGATTGGTCTCTCGTCAGTACGTTGCACTGGCCGGATTGGAAGGCGCTGAGGGCTTCCGCCGCGCTCGGGAAGGCACGTTCCTCGAACGTCATGGAGTTGGCGCGGAAGAAGTCGGCCAGATTGAGCTGGCTCGTCGTGCCCTTCTCGACACAGACCTTGGCGCGGTCGAGCTCAAGGGCGGAGGACACGTTGAGGTCGCGCATGACCAGGAAGCCCTGGCCGTCATGGTAGGTGATGCCGGCAAAGGCGAGACCCAGGCCCGCCTCGCGTTCCAGCGTCCAGGTCGAGTTGCGGGACAGAAGATCGACGCGGCCCGAGCGCAGGGCGTCGAACCTTTCGCCGGCGGACAGCGGCACGAAGGCGATCTTCGACGGATCATCGAAGACGGCACCGGCGACCGCCCGGCAGAAATCCACATCGAAACCGGACCACTCGCCCTGGGCGTTTTTCTCCGAGAACCCGATCAGGCCCTCGCTGACGCCGCATTGCAGAACGCCCCGCTGCCTGACCGTCTCGAGGGTCCCGGCTGCGGCGGGGAGCGCCGAGGCGCAGAGCAGGAGGCTTGCGATGCCCGCGAAGGCGCAGTGGAGACCGGCTTTGACTGCATTCACCATGACTGTCCCTCTCCGCTCCTCAGGTTCCGCACGATGCGCTAGAGACTGGGGGCGTGACGGACGACCACCTTCGTGCCGACCGGCACCCGATTGTACAGATCGATGATGTCACCGTTGGCCAACCTGAAGCAGCCGGACGAAATCGCACTGCCGATCGTCTCCGGCTGATTGGTGCCGTGAATGCGAAAGACGGTCGACCCGAGATAGAGCGCTCGTGCCCCCATCGGGTTGCCGGGCCCGCCTGCCATGAAGCGTGGAAGATAAGGCTGGCGCGCAATCATCTCCGGCGGCGGGCGCCAGTCCGGCCACTCGGCCTTGCGGCTCACCTGCACCAGTCCGGACCATTGAAAGCCTTCGCGCCCGACCCCGATGCCGTAGCGCAGGGCGCGGTTGTTGCCCTGGACCAGATACACGAACCGTTCCGAGGTGTGGATGACCAGGGTCCCCGGTGCTTCATTGGACCTGAAGTACACGACCTGCCGGGCATAGGGACCGTCCGTGATGACGACTTCCTCGGTCGAGATGCGCCCCGGCTCGTCGTCGATCTGGAGAAGAGCCTGAGCCGGCGGCGCGGCTTGCGCCTGGGCCGCGCCGGAAGGAAGGCACGCGGCCAGCACGTATCCGGCCGCCGCCATGAAGGCGGAGCAGGCCCGTGCAGTCCTGTCGTGGGTCATCAGCCGCAGGTTCCGCACCATTTCCTTCCTCCGCTTTTTGGGGACATGGTCATGCGCCGCAGCGCACGAACACAAAGGTTCCGTAACGCCGGTTCGCATCCGGATCGACGAAGCGCATGGTCATGATTTTGTCGGTCGCCGAGAGAATCTCCCGGTCCTGCGGGTCACCCGGCGGCGCCTCGAAACCGAGATAGGTCCTGCCGGAGGTATCGCCCTTGAGCCTGAGCTCATGAAGTTCCGGATCGTCGGCCACATGCATCATCACTCCGTCGGTCGGGCCTTTGACGATCTTGTAAGGCTGGCTGCATTGCGCCCGGGCCTCCCGTTCGGTCCGCGGTCGATCCTTGTCGGTATGGAAGGATGCGACGCCCCATTGGCCGATCAGGCGTTCCCGCGCAAAGGCCGCGGGAGCCTCGACATTGGCGGATGGAGCCGGCGTGTTGCCCGAAAAGGTGCAGCCGGCCAGCGCCAGCACCACGGTTCCGGCGAGGATCGGCTGCGGCCGCAGCAAGGATCGCGGTCCCCGGGGCGGAAACGAACGTCGGCTGACGCCACTGCCCGCTCGTGAATCATGTGCAGTATCCGGTAATCCAGACAACACGTTCGGCTCCTGCGTCGTTGTCGAACTCATACGGTTCGGCGACAGCGGAGCGTTCGCCCGACGAACTGATTTCGGCCCGCACCGCACGCGCCGGCGACTGATATCGTCTGGGATGACCGCTTCCCCGTACCCGCAATTCTTATGCTTGGCGCGACGACATTAGGCAGCGCTGCACCGGCGCGCTTGACAGTTCTAGACAAACACTTTGCACTTATGGACAGCAGAGGGCCTAGATCATCGGATGCAATGGCCCGGGGATCGGACAACATGACCATCGGAGCGCATCCGATCCGGTCCGATCGACAGCGTCACAACAGCCCCTTCAGCCGCGTTGCCGTCGCTCTGATTTCTGCCGCCATGGCTCCCTCGACATGCAAATGGCCGGGCAGAACCCGGCCATCGCCAATTGACTGCTTCCGAGCGCAGGCGGCCTTACCGCCCGAAAATGCCCTTGAAGACCTGAGCCAGCTTGTTGTGCTTCTTCTTGCGGTCCACGTCGGCCTGGCTCTTTACCCAGGCGATCTGGACCACGCGGCGCTCGCCGGAGAAGGGCAGATGGCCGTGCCAGGAATTGTCGGAGCGCAGGAAGGCGAACATGGTGCCCATGACGGGCGGCACTTCCAGCTTGAACTTGTCGTAGTTCTTGTCGTCGTAGAGAACCCGCAGGCGGCCACCCTCGTCCTGCTGCCACTCGTCGTTCATGTAGACCAGCATGGTCATGACCTTGGACGGGCCGTCCGTGTGGATGGACCCGTATTTCGGCTGCGACTTCTTCATGATGGTGGTCAGGCGCGGATACTGGTGCAGGTCCAGGCCGAACTTCTTGGACAGCTCCTCGGTCAGCTCCGGACCTTCCAGCTCCTCGATGAGCTTCTTGAAGCGGCCGTGAAGGTTAACCTCGTCCACGGTCAGGTAGCCGGGCTTGTTGATGTCGGGAAAATCCCGCCGCAGCTCGGCGATCTTGTCCTGCTTCAGAAGGTTCGAGGCGAGAACGTAGTTGTATGGCTCGCTGGACCGCTCTGCATTGCGAACGGCTGTGAGGTCGATCAATTCCATGGTTGTCCCCAAAGGCTAAGCTTCCTTCCCAATGGGAAGAGAAAGTATTGAAGTCTCTTGCTCTGTAAACCCTTAATCATGCGCGCGGCCGGAGCCGATAGGCCCCGTCCGCGACGGATGACCGCCTTTTAATGGATTTCGACGACGGGATCCATGTTGAGAAGCTTGCCCAGGGCGCGAAGGCGGCCGGTAAGGCGCTCATTGGCGAGCGGCTCCAGGCCGGCCGGCAGAGCCAGCACGATCTGATTGCCACGGGCCGTGAGGGGGGCTTGAGGGAGAATCCCCTCCATGGCGACCGAAACCGGATAGGCGATGCGCATCAGCGCGGCGAGCAGCC
Organism: Microvirga calopogonii; assembly: GCF_003347665.1. GTDB lineage: Bacteria > Pseudomonadota > Alphaproteobacteria > Rhizobiales > Beijerinckiaceae > Microvirga > Microvirga calopogonii. Next base: position 88,125 of record NZ_QDGA01000019.1, on the reverse strand, counting down.
GCGCCCGCTCCAGGAGCCGGGGACCCGCAAGGGACTTGATCCGCGAGCTGACCTTGTCGGGAGACAGTCCCTCGTGCCGGAAGAAGATCGACAGGGCCAGATAGGCGCGACCCGGATGGTCGAGCCCGGCGAAAGCCCCGTAGGCGATCAGGTTGAGGCTCTGCTCGCCCCGGTAGTCGGGATGGGCCCGCCAGCCGATATCGGCCAGGAGGCAGGCCGCCCGGCGCAGGCGGATATCGTAATCCGTCTCCGGCAGGCCCAGGCTATCGATGAAGGCTTGCGTCCACTGGCACAGCTCGACCCCATGGCGGGGCGAGCGGGAGCGCAGGAGGTTGAGGTCGCTGGCGGCCGCGAGCAGCGGGTCGCGCTCGCGCGTCTCTGGATCGAGCCTGTCGAACAGGACGCCCTCGCGCACGCCAAAGGCCGAGATGGCGACCTCCTTCGGCTCGCCGAGGCGGATGATCTCTTCGAGCACGATGGCCCCGTAGGCCAGGAGCGGGCGTCGGGCCTCGGAGACGCTCTCGATGTCCTTCAGGGTCTTGGAATCGGCCTCCTCCACGAGATGCAGGAAGTCGAGCCCGTCGTCGGGGTCGATGATGTAACCATGCATCACGTGCAGCGGGTAATCCCGCGCCGCCTGGTGCAACCGCGCCAGCGCGCGCCACGTGCCGCCGACCGCGTAGAACGTCCGGCCGTGCAGGTCCTCCAGATATTCCGGGGCCCGTTCCAGCGCTTCGCGCACGATCCGCTGGGCCCGCTTCAGCGAGCCGCCGCTGACGTCCTGCAGGGCGAGGCCGCCGAGCGGCATGGTGATCCCCTGCCCGACCCGGGAGCCCAGCACGTCGACCAGCTCGAGGCTGCCGCCGCCCATGTCGCCGACCATGCCGTCCGGCTCGTGGAAGCCCGCGATGACGCCGAGCGCGGAGGCCCGCGCTTCCTCGGCGCCGGAGAGCAGGCTGATCGGCTGGCCGCAGGCCTCGGCCGCCGCCTCCAGGAAAGCGGGACCGTTGGAGGCGTCGCGCGCCGCGGCGGTCGCCAGCACAAAGACCTCGGACACATGCATGGTGTCGCAGAGGACGCGGAACCGGGCGAGTGCCCGCAGGGCCCGGTCCACGGCCTCGTCGTCGAGGCGGCCGGTGGTCGCCACATGGCGTCCGAGGCCGCAGAGAACCTTTTCGTTGTAGATCGGCGTCACGGCGCGGGAGAGGCCCTCATAGGCCACGAGGCGCACCGAGTTCGACCCGATATCGATGATGGCCACGGGACGGCCGATCTTGAGCCGTCCCTGAGCCTCCTGGCTTACGGCCTGCATGTCAGCGTTGCCCGCGCTTGGCGAGCGCCTTGGGGCTGGAGGTTTTGAGGGATTTGCCACGGCCCGACAGACTCGGATTTGTCATGAAATACTTGTGAGCGTTGAATGGTTCCTCGCCCTTGGCCGGTATCACCCGCTGGCTCGAGCCGTCGGGGAGCACGGTCCAGCTCTGCTCGTTGTCGAGGAGGTTGGCGAGCATGATCTGGTCGAGCACCTGCTGGTGCACGGTCGGATTGAGGATCGGCATCAGGGCCTCGACGCGACGGTCGAGGTTGCGTGTCATGAGATCGGCGGAGGAGATGTAGACATGCGCTTTCGGGTTCGGCAGGCCATGCCCGTTGCCGAAGGCATAGATGCGCGTGTGCTCGAGGAAGCGCCCGACGATGGACTTGACCCGGATGTTCTCCGACAGGCCCATGATGCCCGGGCGAAGGCAGCAGATGCCGCGCACGATGAGATCGACCTGCACGCCCGCGGCGCTCGCGTCGTAGAGCGCATCGATGATGTCGGCATCGACGAGCGAGTTGCATTTGCCCCAGATCGCCCCCTGCCGGCCCGCCTTGGCATGGGCCACCTCCTCCTCGATGTGCTGGAGCAGGCGTTTCCTCAAGGTGAGCGGCGACACCGCCATGCGCTCCAGTTCGGCGGGCTCCGCGTAGCCCGTCACGAAGTTGAAGATGCGCGACACGTCCCGCCCGATCACCGGGTCGGCGGTGAAATAGGACAGGTCGGTGTAGATGCGCGCGGTGATCGGGTGGTAGTTGCCCGTGCCCACATGGCAATAGGTGATGAGCTGGCTGCCTTCGCGGCGCACGACCATGGACAGTTTCGCGTGCGTCTTCAGCTCGATGAAGCCGAACACCACCTGGGCGCCGGCGCGCTCCAGGTCGCGGGCCCACCGGATATTGGCCTCCTCGTCGAAGCGTGCCTTCAGCTCCACGAGAGCCGTGACGGACTTGCCCGCCTCGGCGGCCTCCGCGAGCGCGGCCACGATGGGGGAATCGGACGAGGTGCGATAGAGCGTCTGCTTGATCGCCACCACGTTCGGGTCGCGCGCGGCCTGGCGCAGGAACTGCACCACCGCGTCGAAGGATTCGTAGGGGTGATGGACGATGATGTCCTTCTCGCGGATCGCCGCGAAGCAATCGCCGCTGTGCTCGCGGATGCGCTCGGGGAAACGCGGATTGTAAGGCTTGAACTTGAGGTCGGGCCGTTCGAGAGCAACGAGCTGCGACAGGTCCCGCAGGCCCATCATGCCCTCGACGACGAAGACCTCGTCGTTGGACACTTCCATCTCCTCGGCCACGAAGAGGCGCAGGTCCTCCGGCATGGCCGCCTCGACCTCGAGGCGGATCACGCTGCCGCGCCGGCGCTGCTTGAGCGCGGTCTCGAACAGGCGCACGAGATCCTCGGCCTCCTCCTCCACTTCGATATCGGAATCGCGGATCACCCGGAAGGCGCCCTGCCCCTGCACCGCGTAGCCGGGGAACAGGCGGCTCGTATAGAGCACGATCATCTGCTCCAGGGCGATGAAGCGGGTCGCGCCCGTCTCGGCGAAATCCGGCAGGCGGATGAAGCGCTCCGCGCGCGACGGCAGGCGGATCAGCGCGTTCAGCACCTTGCCGTCGCTCTGGCGCACCAGCTTCAGGGCGATGGACGAGCCGAGATTGGGAATGAACGGGAAGGGATGCGCCGGATCGATGGCGAGCGGCGTCAGCACCGGGAAGACGTGGTTGAGGAAGTAGTCCTCGAGCCAGGAGGCCTCCGCCTTCGTCAGCCCCGCCCCCTCGGTGAGGACGATGCCCTCCTCCAGCAGTGCGTCCCGCAGTTCGCGCCAGCGCCGCTGCTGGTCGGACGCGAGATGGGAGACGGCCACGGAGATCTTCCCCAGCTGCTCCTGCGGCGTGAGCCCGTCCTGCGACGCAGTGGCGACGCCCGAGCGCACCTGGCCGATCAGGCCCGCCACGCGCACCATGAAGAACTCGTCGAGATTGTCGGCCGAGATCGACAGGAAGCGCAGTTGCTCCAGGAGCGGATGGTTACGGTTCGACGCCTCCTCGAACACCCGGCGGTTGAACTGCAGCCAGGAGAGTTCGCGGTTGATGAAGCGCTGGGGGAACTTCCGCAGCACCGCCCCGTCGAGTTCGATGTCCGGCGGAGCCTTCGGCAAGGGAGCTTCGCTGACGGTCTCCACTTCCTTAAGGGCAATCGCGCTGTGCACTTCGGTCTCCGCCGTATCCTTCTTCGGCGACCGTTTTGCTCTGGGCTTCGTGACGTTTTCACGACGGTTCGCCAATGCGGCGTTGGTGTCAGACTTCACTCGCTCTCATCCGTTTCCTGTGCGGCCCCAAGGATCTCCGCCGCGATCGCCCGGGACACGCGACGCCCCCGGCTCAGCGCCTCCCTGTCGAGGAGCGCAACGAGCTCGGAGGCCTTCGCCAATGACCGTTCGATCCGAAGGGCAATATAGTCGACAACGGAGGTGTCGACCACGAGTTGCCTGTCGACGAAAAGCTTCACCAGGACGGCCTTCAGGAGCGCATCGTCGGGCGCATCCAGAGACACGCTCGGGGCGAGCCGCAGGCGCGACAGCAGGTCGGGCGTGCGCAGGGACCAGCGGTCGGGCGGCGTCTCGCAGGTGATCAGCAGCGAAGCCTTTTTCTCCCGCGCGAGATTCAGGAGGTGGAACAGGGCCGCCTCGTCCCGCTCGCCCCGATCCATGTCCTCGATGGCGAGCGCGCCGTTCGAGACGAGGTGGGGCACCCTGTCCTGCGTGATCCCGGAGGCGTCGATAGTCCAGGCACGGGCGTTCGTCGCCCAGATGGAGGCCAGATGGCTCTTGCCGCTGCCGCGGGGGCCGACAAGGAGCAGGATCGTGTCCGGCCAGTCGGGCCAGCTCTCGATCAGGCCGTAAGCCTGCTCGTTCGACGGGCTGACAAGGAAATCCTCGGCTCCGAAACGGGGATCGAGCGGCAGGTCGAAGGCGAGCTGCTTGGGCATCTCACGCATCGAGATCGACCTTCTCGGGCTCGACCCTGGGTTTCAGGATCGCCGGCTCCGTGCCGCGATAGAGGGGGCTCGCCAGATATTGCCGCAGGGCGAAGCGCGCGATGACGCCCATGGCGGCGGCGAGCGGCACCGCGAGCAGCAGCCCCACGAAGCCGAACAGGGCGCCGAAGGCCACGAGGGCGAACATCAGCCAGACCGGGTGCAGGCCGACGGATTCGCCCACCAGCTTCGGCGAGAGGATGTTGCCCTCCACGAACTGGCCGAAGATGAAGATGCCCAGCGTCGCGGCGATCATGGTCCAGTCAGGCCAGAACTGCACGATCGCGACGCCGACAGAGAGGATGAGGCCCGTGAGCGAGCCCACATAGGGGATGAAGCTCAGGATGCCGGCGGTCATGCCGATCAGCGCGCCGAAATTCAGCCCGATCAGGGCAAGGCTGACCGCATAGAAGGTGCCGAGGATGAGACAGACCAGGGCCTGTCCCCGGACGAAGCCGGCGATTGCCCGGTCGACGTCGTGGGCGATCGCGCGGATCGTATCCCGGTGCTTCATGGGCATCCAGGAATCCACGGTCTTCACCATGCGGTCCCAGTCGACCAGCATGTAGAAGGCCACGACCGGCGTCACCACCAGGAGCGAGAAGATGCCGATCAACGCCTGCCCGCCGGACCACAACCCCTGCAGGAAGGCGGTGATCCAGGCGATGCCCTGGCTGATGAGGTTGCCGACGGAGGGGGGCGCCGCCGGGAGCGCATCCTCGATCCCGAGTTTCCGGATCAAGGGGCCGATCTGCTCGGCTCCAAGTTCCTGAAGCCTCGTGACGTAGCCGGGCAGCCGCTCCACGAAGGCCCCCACCTGCTGCGCCGCGAAAGGCACCAGGATCATGAGAGCGATGATGAGGATGAGAACGAAAAGAACCAGAATGAGAAGGCTCGCGCCCAGGCGTCCGATGCCCACCTTCTGCAGGCGGTCGGCCAGGGGATCGAGCAGGTAGGCGAGCGCGAATCCTGCGACGAACGGCAGGAGGATTCCGCGCAGGACGAACAGCAGAAGGACCGCGACGACCAGCGCCGCAATCCAAAACCCAATCTGCCGTTGGACCGTCATCGGTTCCCCATACTGTATCTTTTTGGCCATCAGGTGGACATGTGGCGCAGCCAACCGACGAGATAGGCACCGGCGGAGGCTATGGTCAAGGTCGCCACCAGCACCATGACGATTTCCTCGAGCCCTCCGAGTTCCACGCCGAAGGCGTTGGCCGCGAGCGCATAGGCGGCGAAAGCGAGCTGCGCGCCGGTGTTGAGCTTGCTGACGATGAGCGGCTTGATCTCGACCGGACGGCTCATGACCCAGGACAGGAGCACGGCCGCCACGATCATGGCGTCCCGCGAGACAACCACGATGGCAAGCCAGCCGGGGATCGCCCCCACGATGGCGAGCGTCACGTAGATCGAGACCAGGAGCGACTTGTCCGCCAGGGGATCGATATAGGCCCCGAATTCGCTCCGCATGTCGAATTTGCGGGCGATGAAGCCGTCAACCGCATCGGAAACGCCCGCCACGACGAAAAGCGCGAAGGCCGTGGCCCAGCGCTGCTGCATGATCATGACGATCACGATGGGCACGATGATGAGGCGGCCGATGGTGATGATGTTCGGAATGGTCATCGGGGATGATGATGGCGGGTCGAGCGGCGGAGTTCAATCGCCGGGTCCGAAGGGTGGGGATAAGATGGCTTTCACGGAACCGGAACCGTCATTCCGGGGCCGCGCAGCGGAGCCCGGAACCCATAACCACCACATCTCAAGGATGCGCGATTGACGTTGCAGCAGAATTCAAGGCGTTAGCGGTTATGGGTTCCGGGTTCGGCTCTGACGAGCCGCCCCGGAATGACAGGCAAGACAGGGTTCGCAAAATGCGAACTCTCCCCTTGCCTCCCGCCCCCTCTCGCCTTACTGCCCGAGCCAACACGGGGTGAGCCATGACGACCGAGAAGCAGACGAACGGCCTGACCTATGCCCAAGCGGGCGTCGATATCGACGCGGGCAACGCCATGGTCGACCAGATCAAGCCCCTGGTGCGGTCCACGCGCCGGCCGGGCGCCGATGCGGAGATCGGCGGTTTCGGCGGGCTCTTCGACCTCAAGGCGGCCGGTTTCAAGGACCCGATCCTGGTCGCGGCCAATGACGGCGTCGGCACCAAGGTCAAGATTGCCATCGAGACGGGCATCCACGACACCATCGGCATCGACCTCGTGGCCATGTGCGTGAACGACATCATCGTCCAGGGCGCGGAGCCCCTCTTCTTCCTCGACTATTTCGCCACCGGAAAGCTCTCTCCCGAGGTTGGCGTCCACATCGTCAAGGGCATTGCCGAGGGCTGCCTCCAGGCGGGCTGCGCCCTGATCGGCGGCGAAACCGCCGAGATGCCGGGGCTCTACGCCAAAGGGGACTACGACCTCGCCGGCTTCGCCGTCGGCGCAGCCGAGCGCGGCACGCTTCTTCCAAAGGACGTCAATGTCGGCGACGTGCTCATCGGCCTGCCCTCCTCGGGCGTCCATTCCAACGGCTTCTCGCTCGTGCGCCGGATCGTCGAGCATTCGGGCCTCGCCTGGGATGCGCCCGCTCCCTTCGCCGAGGGCAAGACTCTCGCCCAGGCCCTGCTGGAGCCGACCCGGATCTACGTGAAGTCCCTCCTGGAGGTGCTCAAAGGCGGCGACGGGATCAACGCGCTCTGCCACATCACCGGCGGCGGCTTCCCGGACAACATCCCGCGCGTCCTGCCCGACGGCGTCGGCGTGCGCCTCGATCTCGATGCGATCGCCGTCCCGCCCGTCTTCGGCTGGCTCGCTGAGACCGGCGGCGTGGCCGAGGCCGAGATGCTGCGCACATTCAATTGCGGCATCGGCATGATCGTGGTGGCGAGCGCCGACAAGGCCGAAGCCGTGATGGAGCGGTTGGCGAAGGCCGGCGAAAACCCGGTTCGCATCGGCGAAACCGTGGCGCATGCGGGCGGTGAACGCGTCCAGACCTCGGGCTCCCTGAAGTTCTGATGACCCGCCGCCGCGTCGCCATCCTGATCTCGGGCCGCGGCTCGAACATGGTCTCGCTGATCGAGGCCGCTCGCGCCGAGGGTTTTCCGGCCGAGATCGCCCTCGTGCTGTCGAACCGCCCCGACGCGGCCGGCCTCGAACGGGCGCAGGAGGCCGGGATAGCCACCTGCGTGATCGACCACAAGGCGCATCCCACCCGCGAGGATTTCGAGAAGGCGATGGACGCGGCCCTCGCCTCGCATGCCATCGACTTCATCTGCCTTGCCGGCTTCATGCGGGTGCTGACCGACTGGTTCGTGGAGCGCTGGGCAGGCCGGATGGTCAACATCCATCCCTCCCTCCTGCCCCTTTTCCGGGGCACGCAGACCCACCGCCGCGCCCTGGAAGAAGGCGTTCTGGTCCACGGCTGCACGGTGCATTTCGTGGTGCCGGAACTGGATGCCGGCCCCATCATCGCCCAGGCCGCCGTGCCCGTGGTGCCGGACGACACGGAAGAAAGCCTTGCGGCCCGCGTAATCGTGCAGGAGCACAGGCTTTATCCGCAAGCCCTGCGGATGATCTGCGACGGATCGGCCCGGCTGGAAAAGGGCCGGGTGGTGTTTTCACATGCTTGGGATGCGAGCGGCTCGCTGCATTCGCCAGGATGAAGATCCGCTCTGAATGCGGACTCAGCGGATGGCCTGGACGAGCGCCGCATCGGGAAAGCAGGTCTCGTCGCGCCGGCTCCTGCTCTGCCACTGGCCGATAGCCGTGCGCGTGGCAAAGCCCACGAGACCATCGACCTTTCCGACATCGTAGCCCTGGCTCTTCAACCGCTCCTGCATGGCCTGGATGTTGCCGCGCCGCAAAGTATCGATCGGCTGCCAGCGTCCCACGAAAGCCTGGGCGCCACGCATGCGATCGGCGAGATGGCCGATGAAGAGAGCGTACAAATCGGACTCGTTGTACTGCTTGAGGACATAGAAATTCTCGGACACCAGGAAGGCAGGGCCCAAGCGGCCCGCAGGCATCACCAGGAAAGAGGTTGCGTCGCCGCTCCACTCGGGCGAGGCGCCGCCGACAGGCTTCAACCCGAGCCGCATCCACTCCTGCAGAGGCTTGCCCTGGCGAGGACCTTCGAGGGTGCAGGAGACCTCCTGCGGCAGGCTCACCTCGAAGCCCCAGGGCAGATCCGGTTTCCAGCCATGCTCACGCAGATAATTCGCGATGGATGCCAGAGAGTCGGGCACCGAATTCCAGACGTCCCGCCGCCCGTCCGCATCGGCATCGACCGCGTATCGCAGGAATTTCGACGGGAGAAGCTGCGGCTGCCCCATGGCGCCGGCCCAGGACGACAGCAGCACCTCACCGGAGAAATGATCCTCCTCGAGGATCAGCAGAGCGGCCAGAAGCTCCGGATAATAGAGTTCCCGTCGGCGGCCCATGAAAGCCTGCGTGGCCAGGACCCGCAGCGCCTGATACTGCGCCGTCACACGGCCGAAATGTGATTCCCGTCCCCAGATCGCAACGACGATCTCCCGCGGCACGCCGTAGCGCCGCTCGACGGCATCGAGAGCAGAGGCCCATCGCTGCAGCAACTCGCGCCCGTCTTTCGCCAGGGAGGCGAGCTGGGCCTCGACGAAATAGCGCCCCGGACGCTGGAACTCCGCCTGCCGCTGATCGTCGGACGGAGCCGCCTGTCCGGGCGGCCGAAGTTCCGGCAGATCCCAATCCAGCCTGATGGCGGACAGGTTCCGCTCGAACGTCTCTCGGGACACACCCTGTTTCTGCGCGTCGGGCCACACGGTCTGCGTGAGCCAGTCCCGGAACTGCGCTTCGGTGGCGACGCGCATGTCCTGCGCCTGAAGCGTTGAGGCTCCCGGCACCGGAATGGCACACGCGACCAAAGCCGCGAGTGCGAGGGACAAGAAGCGGGCGAGACTGACGGATGCGCGCATGGCGGCCAATCTAGAGCATCGGACCGGAAGCGGCAAAGCAACCGCCCCGTCGCCAACGCCAGTCGGGTCTCCTTAGATCTGCGGCCGCGGCAGCTTGCAGGAATCGAGGGCGGACAGCGCCTTCGCGCGGGCGGTTTCGTTGAACACGCCCGTGTCGCGATAGGCTTGGAGCTCATCGGCGCTGAGCGAGCGCATCGTCCGGCCGGCATAGCAATCGCAGGAGCGGCTGAGAGATGCCTCGCTGACGCTGCTCTGGAGTTTGGCTTGCGTGATCGAGCAGGCTTGGCTGACACGGGCGCGAAGCTGGGAGACGCTTTCCGTCTTCAGGGCCGGATCGGGCTGGTATTGGGTCGGCATGTTGGACGCGGCCGCATAAGCCGAGGTCGCGCCGACGGACAAGGCCGCCGAGACGAGCAGCGCGCGGATGATCGAGGTCATGGATAGCTCCCCAGAGATGAAATCACGTTCGGCGTTTTAGAATAGGCTTGGCCGTTCGGGATCAAGGGGGGAGTTGCGAACAGGCTTAAGGAGGTGTGACTGATTGCTTGCTGAGCGGGTCGAGGGCGTCATCGTCGACCCGCACGTCATCACCGGGCTTGTCCCGGTGATCTCGATTGCCTGATGCGCCGAGCCTCACCTTACCGGGATGGCCGGGACTGATCCCCGGATCAAGTCCGGGGACGGCCATGACGTGGTGCGAGACCCGTCCCAACGCGGATTGATCGTTCTCCGTCGAGGACTAACCCACCACCGCCTCGGCGCGATGGTGCTTGCGCGCAATCGGCAGTTCCAGGGCCGGATCGAGATCGGCCTTTTCCAGCGCCACCCGGTTGTCGTGGAAGGCCGCGCCGCCATAGGGCGCCACCTGGTCGCCGCCGGTGAGCGTGTTGATGCCGCGCCCGAAAGGGTGGGCGGCGTTGGGCCAGATGCCCTCGGCGATGAGCACGCCGCGCCGTACCCCGTCGAAGAGCCTGGCGCGAAGATAGACCTCGCCACGATGGTTCTTCAGCTTCACCCAGTCACCATCGGCGATGCCCTGCCGTTCGGCATCGAGCGGGTGGATCATGACCTCGGGCCGCCGCTCCTTGTCGAGGGAGGTCGGCGTCTCGGTGAAGCTCGAATTGAGGAAGTTGCGGGCCGGGCTCGTGGCGAGACGGAACGGGTGTTCCTCTGTGGCCGCCTCGATCACGCCCCAATGGTCCGGGAAGGCCGGCATTTCGGCCCACGGACCCATGGCGCCGTTGTTGTAGGACGGGACCGTGGCCCAGTCAGGCCTGAAGCGGAACTTGCCGTCCGGATAGCCGAAGCCCTTCAGGAAATGCGCCTCCTCGAAGGGCGGCTGCGCGTCGAAATGAACTTGGGCTTCCAGGTTCTCCAGGGAGCCCCAGCCGGAATTCCGGAGCGTCCAGTCGATGATCTCACGTGGTTCCATGGCAAAGCCGCGATGCTCGGCGCCGAGGCGCGTGGCGAGGCCGCGGAACACCTCGTGGTTGGAACGGCACTCGCCGGGCGGATCGATGAGCTTGGGGCCGACCTGGAAATGCTGGTGGCCGCCGCCGGAATAGAGATCGTCGTGCTCCATGAACATGGTCGCCGGCAGGACGATATCGGCCATGAGGGCCGTCTCGGTCATGAACTGCTCGTGGACGCACACAAAGAGATCCTCGCGGGCAAAGCCCTGCTTCACCAGCTCCTGCTCGGGAGCGACCGAGACCGGGTTGGTGTTCTGGATCAGCATGGCCTTGACGGGCGGCCCGTTGTAGAGCGCCTTCGCGTCGCCCGTGAGGACACGGCCGATCTGCGACTGGTCGAGAATGCGGATCGCGGGATCGATGGCGTCGTGTCCTTCGATCAGGGCCTTGTTCCAGTGGAAGATGCCGCTGTTCGAATGGAAAGCGCCGCCGCCCTCGTGCTGCCACGCGCCGGTCACGGCCGGGATGGACACGGCCGCATGCATGTTGACCACGCCGTTGCGCTGGCGCGCGAAGCCGTAGCCGAGGCGGAAGAAGGTCCGCTTCGTCGTGCCGACGAGCCTGGCGAAGGCCTCGATCTCCTCCACCGTCAGGCCCGTGATGGCCGAGGCCCAGGCCGGATCGCGGGTCTTGAGGTGCTCTTCCAGTTCTTGCGGATGATCGGTATAGCGCCCCAGGTAATCCCGGTCCGCCAGCCCGTCGCGGAAGAGCACGTGCATGACCGCGCAGGCGAGCGCTCCGTCGGTTCCCGGCTTCACCAGGAGCGCCATGTCGGCCTGCCTCATGGTGGCGTTCTGGTAGATGTCGATCACGACGAGCTTGGCGCCGCGCTCCTTGCGGGCCTTCATCGCGTGGGTCATCACGTTGACCTGCGTGTGAACCGGGTTCGTGCCCCAGATCACGATGCAGTCGGAGACCGCCATCTCGCGCGGATCGGAGCCCCGCAAGTGGCCGGTGCCGGCCACGTAGCCGGTCCAGCTCATGGCCGTGCAGATGGTGGAATACTGCCCGGAATACTTCTTCACATGGCGCAGGCGGTTGATGCCGTCGCGCATGACGTAGCCCATGGTGCCGGCATAGTAGTAGGGCCAGACGGATTCCGACCCGAACGCCCGCTCCGCCTCCAGGAATTTCTCGGCCACGATGTCGAGAGCCTCGTCCCAGGAGATGCGCTCGAACTGGCCCGAGCCCTTCGGCCCGGTGCGCCTCATGGGATGGAGCAGCCGGTCGGGGTTGTGGATGCGCTCCGCGTAGCGCGCCACCTTCGCGCAGATGACGCCCGCCGTGTAGCTGTTGCTCTTCGCCCCGTGCACGCGCCCGATGGTGCGCCCGTCGATCACCTCGACTTCGAGGGAACAGACGGAGGGGCAATCGTGCGGACAGACGGACGAGCGGCGTTCGATGCGGGGAGCTTGGTTCATGGCGGGCGCATCATGACGGAGCGGGAGGCCAAAGAAAAGGCCGCCCAGAGGGCGGCCTGAACATGAAGGCTATGCTCCAAGAGCTTAGCCGACGATCTCGTTGCCCGAGAAGAACTGGGCGATCTCGATCTTGGCGTTGTCGAGGCTGTCGGAGCCGTGGACCGAGTTCTCGCCGATAGACTTGGCGTAGAGCTTGCGGATCGTGCCCTCGGCGGCGCTCTCCGGGTTGGTGGCACCCATGATCTCGCGGTAGCGGAGCACGGCGCCCTCACCTTCGAGAACCTGAACGACGACCGGAGCGGAGATCATGAAGTCCACGAGTTCACCGAAGAAGGGACGCTCCTTGTGGACGGCATAGAAGGTCTCGGCCTCGCGGCGGCTCATGAGGATGCGCTTCTGCGCCACGATGCGCAGGCCGGCGTTCTCGATGACGGCATTGATGGCGCCGGTGAGGTTACGCTCGGTCGCGTCGGGCTTGATGATGGAGAAGGTGCGCTCGATGGCCATGGGAACTCGCTTTGATCTGAGATGGGAAATAATGAAGTGCGGCGCTTATAACGGCGAGGTCCCTCCCCCTCAAGCGCCTTTTGCCCCGACCTGCTTGGAAAGCTTAATGGCCTCCCCTAATCTTTCAACCGGATGGGGCCAATGAGGGCCGAACAGAGGGAATTTGCCATGAAACGAGCGATCCTGGCCGCTTTCGGCCTTGTCCTTCTTGCGCTTCCGGCACTGGCCCAGAGTGCCAATCCGAGCGGGACCTGGCTTACGCAAAGCGGCGACACCCGGGTGAGGATCGCCCAGTGCGGCGGCGCTTATTGCGGCACGATCGTGTCCTCCACCTATGAGAAGGACACGAACAACGCGGATCCGAAGCTGCGGGACCGCAACATCGTGGGCGTGCGGATGATCTGGGACGCCAAGCCGGAAGGGGACGGCTACAGCGGCCAGCTCTACAATCCCCAGGACGGCAAGACCTATACCGGCAAGCTCAAGGTCATGAGCCCGACCACCCTGCAGCTCTCCGGCTGCGTCCTTGGCGGGCTCATCTGCCGGTCGCAGACCTGGACGAAGACGAATTGAGCGGGTTTGATGCTATGGGTGCTGGTGAACGATCGTGAGCGGACGCCCCAACTCCCGCTCGAACGCTTGGAGGAAAGAAGACAAAAGAGACCAGTTGTTGAAGCGGAAGCCAAGATTACCGAAGCCGAAGACGGGGTCGAAACGCCACTCTGAAAGGTGAGCTGTTTGCGCACACTGGATGCATGTCAGAGGCTCGGGATGCCCATCGAACCATGTCTGGAAAGCATTGTTCCATTCATCCCCCAACCTGGTCTGCTCGGCATCGCACTGGGTGCAATAGATCCCGATGCCGTTGTCACCGGCGGTAAAGATAGTCCGTTCCGTCGTGACCTCTAAGTAGTTGTAGCTCAGCTTCAGGGGTCCGTCGCCCTCGGATGCTTCCCTGAATTTCGCTCCAGGCCTGTAAACGTTGACGTCGACCTTGGCGTAAGAACCGTCCGGACCGCGGCGATATCCTTCCTCGACTTTGGCAGGGCCGATGATCCCCCCTCTCTGAAGCCAGGAGATCATCCGAGCGGCTTCATGGGGAGCATCGTCGAGACTTACTTGGGAATCGACGAGAATCGTATTGAAATCGCCCATGAAGCCTCGACACTGCGGTTCCCATCAGGATGCAGTGCAGCCTACCTCGCCCTCTGACCGAACAACACTGCCTGAACCGAGGGGTCCGTCAGGTCGGTCTTCTCGCGGTCTTCCGAGCTCACCTTGATGCCGCGCTGGACCGCCGGGCGCGCGAGAACGGTTTCCAGCCAGCGCTTGGCGTGGGGAAAATCGTCGATGTTCTGGCCCTGGCGCTCCCACAACTTCGCCCAGGGGGCGACGGCCATGTCGGCGATGGAATACTCGCCCGCCACGAATTCCCGGTCCGCGAGGCGCTTGTTCAGCACGCCGTAAAGACGGTTGGTCTCGTTGGTGTAGCGTTCGATGGCATAGGGCACCTGTTCCGGCGCATAGATGCGGAAATGGTGCGTCTGGCCGAGCATGGGGCCGAAGCCACCCATCTGCCAGAACAGCCATTGATCGACCTCGACCCGCCCGCGCTCGTCCTGCGGATAGAACTTACCCGTCTTGCGGCCGAGATATTGCAGGATCGCTCCGGACTCGAACACCGAGATCGGCCGCCCGTCGGGGCCGTCGTGATCGACGATGGCGGGCATCTTGTTGTTGGGCGAGATTGCCAGGAAATCCGGCTGGAACTGGTCGCCCTTGCCGATATTGACCGGATGGATCGCGTAAGGCAGCCCGCATTCCTCGAGCATGATGGTGATCTTCCATCCGTTCGGGGTCGGCCAGTAATAGAGATCGATCGGTCGCTGCGTGGAAGCCGCCATGAATATTCCTCTCCTTACATAACGCACGGATCCGCGCCGGACGTTAAGACATAAGATCGGGATGCGCACCCTCCAACGCAATGAAATTCCGTGGAAAGGCTGCCCGGCCACTCTTCGGCCCTTGCACGTTCCCATGTTTCATCGTGAGATACGTTGTGACATTCAATCTCTGAGGATTCTCTGATGAACCGTTTCGTGAGTTCCGCCCTCGCCGCCGCGCTGGCTCTATCCATGGCAGGGGCCGCCCAGGCTGCCGCCGAGACGAAGCCGAAAAAGGAACCGACGGCCGCCCAGCTCGCCGCCCGCGAGCGCCTGAGCAAATGCAGCGCGGAGTGGAAGGAAGCCAAGGCTGGCGGCAAGCTCGCCAAGGACGCCAAGTGGCCAAAGTTCTGGAGCGAGTGCAACACGCGCCTCAAGGGCGGCACGAAGGCTTGAGGTCACTGTTATGCGTGACCGAACCGGTCACGCATAATATGCAAGGACTCGGATATGTGGTCTCGGCTGAGGAGAGTTCTTGCACCTAAAGAGCCCTCTTCCAAGCGTTTGGCGCTGGAACTTGGGGGTGAAATGATTGCCCTCATGGAAGTCGACGGCATCGATTATCCCTGGACATACGCAACCTTGCTGGACGCAGCGAAATTCGAGCGTTTCCGGCCTTACTTCACAGATACAGAATCATGGCCTGATGAAGATGCTGAGCTTGAGGCGCTTTGCGCCGAAGTGCAAACCAAAGGCGGATTTCGCCTACGATGCTTGGCAACGAATGAAGTGTTCATCGATCTTGTCATGCATCAGGAAGGAAACATCGTATGGTTCCGCTGCCACCCGGACGACGAGACCTGATCACATTCGAGATTGTCAGGACTTCTTCTTGAAACCCTCATAACTGTGGGCGAAACCCGGCCGCTCGTAGAACCGATGCGTGTCGTCGCTGGTCTAGTCGGAGGTCAGCTCGATCGCCGCGGCCCAAAGCGCGCCTTATCAGTCGTCGTACGAGAAGCTCAATTTGAAGCTTCCGCCATTGCCCAACTCGAATAATGCTGAAGTCCAGTGACCACGCCCTGCCTCGCAGGTCAAAGCTCTGATCTCATCGAATGCAATGTAGATCAGATGCATTTTTGGAGCGACTTCCCGGGCGAAGCTTATCGCCGGCTCTTCAGCTCTGGCCTGGTATTTGAAATCGAACTCGCCAGATGGTCATCCCCCAATTTTGCGACGATCCATGCCTTGGACCAGTTCGTTTCCAACGTGTCCGCAATGGCATGACCTATAGTATGGTAAAGCTCCTCAAGCCTGTTTGTCGTCATGGAAGCCCCCTGAAACTATGTTTCTTTCTTAGATCCCTCATGGCTGCGTGTAAACCCCAGCCTCTTATAGAAGCGGCGGGCCGTCCTCACGGGTCTTGTTGAAGGTCAACGCCATAGCGGCTGCTTCATGGCTGCGGGCATGGTCTTCGACGAAGGCACTCATCGACGCCCCGATGCCGGTCCACCGACACGCCGCCTTCCACCTTCACGCGGATTGCACCGCGCCCGGTGAGATTGGGGGGATGAAGGTGAGCTGAAACGTGCCGACTACCCCGCCACCATCGCTTCGAGGGCACCCAGGTTTCCATAGGAAGCAGTTCTTCCCGGGTCTTGAACCCGGGCAAAGCTTCGATGCGCTGGCCGAGATCTAACGCCTGACCACCCGTCGGGCCGCATAGGCACCGGTGGCCCAGAGCATCGCGGCGACGAAGCGGACCGGGAACAGGGTCAGCCCGTCGGAGCGCACCGGCGCGATCCAGGGCAGCCCCAGGCTGCTGATCCCCCAGGAGACGAGCGCCGACACGGCCAGGGCGATCATGCCGATGATCAGTACCTTGCCGAACTGGTCGGCCTTCCAGCCGAGCCAGACGGCGAGGAGAACCAGCACCGGATCGAAGGCCGCAGGCAGCCAGTCCCAGAGATGGATGACGGGAACGGTGGGATGCACGCCGTTCAAGCCCACCAGGCCTTGGGCAGTTCGATGCGTCCGACGGAATCCTCGATCACCTGACCAGCCGCGAAGAGGGTCTCCTCGTCAAAGGCGCGTCCGATGAGCTGGAGGCCGAGCGGCAACCCTTGAGCGTCGCGCCCTGCCGGTACCGCGATGCCCGGCAGGCCGGCCATGTTCACCGTCACGGTGAAGATGTCGTTGAGATACATCTCGACCGGATCGCCCGAGCCCTTCTCGCCGATGCCGAAGGCCGCCGAGGGTGTCGCCGGCGTCAGAATGGCGTGAACGCCCTGGGCATAGACTTCCTCGAAGTCGCGCTTGATCAGGGTGCGCAGCTTCTGCGCCCGAACGTAATAGGCGTCGTAATAGCCGGCCGAAAGCACATAGGTGCCGATCATGATGCGGCGCTTGACCTCGCGGCCGAAGCCGGCGGCACGGGTCTTCTCGTAGAGTTCGACGATGTCCCGGCCGTTCTCGCGCAGGCCGTAGCGCACGCCGTCGTAACGGGCGAGGTTCGAGGACGCCTCGGCCGGTGCCACGATGTAATAGGCCGGCAGCGCATACTTGGTGTGAGGCAGGGAGACCTCGACGATCTCGGCCCCGGCGGCGCGCAGGTATTCGGCCCCCTGGTGCCAGAGCGCCTCGATCTCGGGCGACATGCCGTCGACCCGGTATTCCTTCGGGATGCCGATCTTGAGGCCCTTCACGCCACGGGAGACGGCCGCCTCGAAATCCGGCACCGGAAGGTCGACGCAGGTGGTGTCCTTATCGTCCGGGCCCGCCATGGAGCGCAGCATGATGGCCGTGTCGCGCACGGTGCGGGCGATGGGGCCGGCCTGGTCCAGGGACGAGGCGAAGGCCACCGTGCCCCAGCGGGACACGCGCCCGTAGGTCGGCTTGATGCCCACGGTGCCGGTGAAGGCCGCCGGCTGGCGGATCGAGCCGCCGGTATCGGTCGCGGTGGCGCCGAGGCACAGATGGGCAGCGACTGCCGCAGCCGAGCCGCCCGAGGAGCCGCCGGGGACCAGATGAGAGCCCTCGATGGCGCCGGACGCGCCCGCGCTCACATTCGAGCCTTCGCGACGCCAGGGCGACACCACCGGCCCGAAGGCGCTGGTCTCGTTGGAGGAGCCCATGGCGAACTCGTCCAGGTTGAGCTTGCCGAGCATCACGGCGCCGTCGTTCCAGAGGTTCCGGGTGACGGTGGATTCGTAAGGCGGGTTGAAGCTGCTCAGGATCTTGGAGCCGGCGGTGGTGGTCACGCCGTCCGTGCAGAACAGGTCCTTGATGCCGAGCGGAATGCCCTCGAGTGCCCCGCCCTCGCCCTTGGACAGCCTCTCGTCCGAGGCCTTGGCCATGGCGAGCGCCTTGTCCGGCGTCTCGAGCACATAGGCGTTCAGCGCCCTCGCCTTTTCCATGGCGGCGAGATGGGCCTGGGCGAGCTCGGTAGCGGAGAAGGACTTGGCCTTCAGGCCGTCGCGGGCCTCGGCAATCGTGAGATGGGTCAGTTCGGTCACGGGACTGGATCTCTGTTTCTACGTCATGGCCGGGCTTTTGTCCCGGCCATCCACGCCTTATTCTGCGGGAGATCCCCGGGTCGCACTGCGTTTGCCCGGGGATGGTCGAATAAGCCTACGCCTTACTCGACCACTTTGGGCACGAGGAAGAAGTTGTCTTCCGTTGCGGGAGCGTTCCGGACGATCTTCTCCGCGTAGCCGCCATCGGTCACGCCGTCCTGGCGCTTCTTCATGACCATGGGCGTCACGGAGGTCATCGGCTCGATGCCCTCCACGTTCACCTCATTGAGTTGCTCGACGAAGGAGAGAATCGCGTTGAGCTCGCCCTGGAGATGAGGCACCTCCGCATCCGTCACGGCAATGCGCGCCAGATGGGCGATGCGGCGGACCGTTTTCTCATCGACCGACATGAATGGTCTAACCTCTTGGAATTCGCTTCCGCGGCCTATAGCACCCGCCCGCCTCGGGGGGCAACGTTGGATGTGCGGGGCGCCCTCCTACGACGGCGCCCTCAACGTCATGGCCGGCCTTGTGCCGGCCATCCCGATACGGAAAAGCGCCGCGCTTCATGCCATCGGGATCACCGGGACAAGCCCGGTGATGACGTGCAGGTTGCTTTTATACGGTCACGCCCACCGTCTTGTGCGGCACCACCACCTGGATGCCCTTGCCGTCCAGGGCCGCGACGAAGCGGTCGGCATTGGGAACGAGCGGTGGGAAGGAGGCGTAGTGGCAGGGGATGACGGCCTTGGCGCGGCTGAAATAGCGTTCGACCGCCAGGGCGGCGACTTCGGGGCCCATCGTGAAGCGGTCGCCGATGGGGGCGATCACCACGTCGGGCCGATGGATCTCGGCGATCAGGGCCATGTCGCCGAAGATGTCCGTGTCGCCCATGTGATAGATTGTCGGCTCCCCCGGAGCCTTGACGATGATGCCGTTGGCGTTGCCGAGCGGGAAGTTCACGTCCATCTCCACGAGGCCGGCGGAATGGTCCGCCCGCACCAGGGTGACGGTGAAGCCGTCCTGGTCCGTCGTGCCGCCCGTGTTCATGGGATCGAAATTCTGGACGCCCTGCTTGGCGAGATACATGCAGAGCTCGAAATTGGTCACGACCTTGGCGCCCGTCGCCTTCGCGATGTCGGCCGTATCGCCGACGTGATCTCCGTGCCCG
The DNA here is from genome assembly GCF_003347665.1 of Microvirga calopogonii. Lineage (GTDB taxonomy): Bacteria > Pseudomonadota > Alphaproteobacteria > Rhizobiales > Beijerinckiaceae > Microvirga > Microvirga calopogonii. The sequence goes on along the minus strand of NZ_QDGA01000019.1, from coordinate 68,845 downwards.
TGGGTGATCAGGATGTGCGAGATTCCCTCGATGATCTTGGCCCTGTCGCCTTCGAAGGCCGGATTGCCGGTGAAGAAGGGATCGATGAGCACGGCCTTGCCGGCGAAATCGAGCCGGAAGGCGGAATGACCGAACCACGTAATTTTCATGGGAATACCCTCGCTTTCGGCAACATGAGATGGGGCAGCCGCGCCCCCTGACCACGTCCCACAGGAACAAATCGGCAGGTGGGGCTTTAAGAAGCTAAGCAATAAACATCAAGCCTGCAGGAGGATTGCCATGTCCCGCCTCATCGCCAGCTTTGCCGCAGCCGCCGGGCTTCTTGCATCCACCAGTGCCTGGGCGGTCGAGATATCCATCTCGTGCAGCGCACTCGGCAAGGAATACGAGATCTGCAAGCAGGGCACCGACGCGTGGGCGCAAAAGACCGGCCATACGGTCAAGATCGTTTCGACCCCGAACTCGGCGACCGAACGCCTTGCGCTCTACCAGCAGCTTCTCGCGGCCGGCGCCGGGGACATCGACGTGTTCCAGATCGACGTGGTCTGGACCGGCACCCTCGGCAACCACCTCCTCGACCTGACCTCCAAGGCGCAGGGAGCAATCGGCGACCATCTTCCAGCCATGGTCGAGACCAGCCGGATCGAAGGCAAGCTGATGGCCGTGCCGTGGTTCGCCGATGCGGGCCTGCTCTATTACCGCAAGGACCTTCTGGACAAGTACAAGCGGCCCGTGCCGCAAACCTGGGCCGACCTCACCGAGACCGCCCGTCTCATCCAGGAGGGCGAGCGCAAGGAGGGCCGCAACGATTTCTGGGGTTATACCTGGCAGGGCCGTGCCTATGAGGGCCTGACCACCAACGCGCTCGAATGGATCGCCTCCTATAACGGCGGCACCATCGTCGACGAGAAGGGGGACGTCACCATCGAGAACCCCAAGGCCGCCGAGGCGCTGAAGACCGCCGCCGGCTGGGTCGGCACGGTCACGCCCGAGGGCGTGCTCAACTACACGGAGGAGGAAGCCCGCGGCGTTTTCCAGGCCGGCAATGCGGCGTTCATGCGCAACTGGCCCTATGCCTGGGCGCTGGCGCAGGGCGCCGACAGCACCATCAAGGACAAGGTCGGCATCGCGCCCCTGCCGAAAGGAGGCGCGGACGGACGTCATGCGGGAACGCTCGGTGGCCAGCTTCTCGCGGTCTCCAAATATTCGAAGAACGCCGAAGCCGCGACCGATCTCGTCCTGTACCTGACGGGCGAGGCCGAACAGAAGCGCCGCGCGGTCGAAGGTGCCTTCAACCCGACCATCGTGTCGCTCTACAGCGATGCGGACATCGCCAAGGCCAACCCCTTCATCGGCGACCTCGTCGACGTGTTCAGCAATGCGGTCGCGCGCCCGGCCACCGTGACGGGCCAGAACTACAACAAGGTCTCGACCGAATTCTTCAACGCGGTGCATCAGGTTCTCTCGAAGCGCTCCGAGCCTGCGCAGGCATTGAACCGCCTCGACCGCGACCTGAAGCGGATCAAGCGCAACGGCTGGCAATGATCATGGGCAGCGCCGTCGCCGAGGCCGGCGCCCCCATCGCGCAGCAGGCGCGGGAGCGCCGCTCGTCGCTGACACGTTCGCGGGTCAGGGCGGCATGGCTCTTCATCGCGCCGAGCCTGATCGTCGTGGCGCTCATCGCGGGCTGGCCCCTGGCGCGGACGATCTGGTTCAGCTTCACGGATGCCAGCCTCAACGACTTGAGCGACTACCAATTCATCGGCCTGGAAAACTACCTCGCCAATTACGACGGCGAATGGTTCGGGATCCTGATCGAGCCCGATTGGTGGCGCTCGGTCTGGAACACCCTGTGGTTCACCCTCGTGTCGGTCTCGCTCGAGACGGTGCTCGGCATCGTCGTGGCGCTGATCCTGAACGCGGCGTTCCCGGGCCGCGGCCTCATGCGGGCCGTCATCCTCATCCCCTGGGCGATCCCGACCATCGTGTCCGCCAAGATGTGGAGCTGGATGCTGCACGACCAGTTCGGCGTCATCAACGACCTCCTCCTGCGCATCGGCCTGATCGCCGCGCCGGTCAGCTGGACGGCCAATGCCGACACGGCCCTGTGGGCGGCCGTGATGGTGGACGTCTGGAAGCACACCTCCTTCATGGCGCTGCTCATCCTGGCCGCGCTCCAGATGCTGCCGCAGGACATCTACGAAGCGGCGAAGGTGGACGGCGTCTCGCCCGTCCGCGTGTTCTTCCGCGTGACCCTGCCGCTCATCAAGCCGGCGCTGCTGGTGGCGGTGATCTTCCGCTCCCTCGATGCCCTGCGGGTCTTCGATCTCATCTATGTCCTGACGTCGAATTCGAAGGACACGGCCTCCATGTCCGTCTATGCGCGCCAGCAGCTCGTCGATTTCCAGGAAGTGGGCCTCGGCTCCGCCGCATCGACGCTGATCTTCCTCATCATCGCCCTCGTGGTCGTGATCACCCTCGCGGCCGGACGCGTACGGCTCGGGGAGGATCCGCGATGAGACTTCTCGCCCGGACCGGCTTCTGGCTGCTCGTGACCGTCATCGCGTTCTTCGCGCTCTTCCCATTCTACTATGCGATCGTCTCGTCCTTCCGGACAGGGAGTGCGCTATTCTCGGTGGCCTATCTTCCGGAGAGCTTCGATCCGTCGAACTACATCGCGGTGTTCGAGCGCCAGCCCTTCGGCCGGAACATTCTGAACTCGGTCATCGTGTCGGGCTCCGTGGTGATCCTGTCCCTGGGATTGGGGATCACGGCGGCTTATGCGTTCGGCCGCATCGCCTTTCGCGGCCGCTCGCTTCTGCTCATGACGATCCTGGGCGTCTCCATGTTCCCGCAGGTTGCGGTGCTCGCCGGGATGTTCGAGCTGATCCGCAGCTTCGGGCTCTACAACACCCTGCCGGGGCTGATCCTCGCCAACCTCATGCTCACCCTGCCCTTCACGATCTGGGTGCTCACCACCTTCATGCGCGAGCTGCCGAAGGAGATCGAGGAGGCCGCCTTCGTCGACGGCGCGACGCCGTGGATCGTGGTCCGGCGCGTGTTCCTGCCGCTCATGGCACCGGCCGCCGTGACCACGGGGCTGCTCGCCTTCATCGTCTCGTGGAACGAGTTTCTCTTCGCCCTCACCTTCACGCTCACCAACGAACGACGCACCGTGCCGCCCGCCATCGCCCTGATGAGCGGCTCGACCGCCTATGAACTGCCCTGGGGCACGATCATGGCGGGCTCCGTCATCGTGACGATCCCGATTATCGTCCTGGTGCTCGTGTTCCAACGCAAGATCGTCGCGGGCCTCACGGCCGGCGCGGTGAAGGGCTAGAGCATCGAACGCAAAAGTGGGAACCGGTTTTGCGTGCAAAGATGCGAGAAAAAACTTAGTTCAGGAAGTCTGCACATGGCTGATGTGGTCCTCAAGAACGTGCAAAAATCCTTCGGCCGGGTGAAGGTGATCCACGGTGTCGATCTCGACATCCGCGACGGCGAGTTCGTGGTCTTCGTCGGCCCGTCCGGCTGCGGGAAATCCACGCTGCTGCGCCTCGTCGCCGGGCTCGAGGATATCACGGCGGGCGATCTCTTCATCGGCGGCGAGCGCGTGAACGATCTCGTGCCGGCCAGGCGCGGCATCGCCATGGTGTTCCAATCCTACGCGCTCTACCCGCACATGAACGTCTACGACAACATGGCCTTCGGTCTGGAACTGGCGAAGTCATCGAAGGCTGAGATCGACGCCAAGGTACGCGAGGCCGCACGCATGCTGCAGATCGACACCCTCCTCGACCGCAAGCCCCGGCAGCTTTCCGGCGGCCAGCGCCAGCGCGTCGCCATCGGCCGTGCCATCGTGCGCGACCCGAAGGTCTTCCTCTTCGACGAGCCCCTCTCCAATCTCGATGCCGCCTTGCGCGTGCAGACCCGCATCGAAATCGCCAAGCTCCACAACGATACGCGCGCGACCATGATCTACGTGACGCACGATCAGGTGGAGGCGATGACGCTCGCCGACCGGATCGTGGTGCTCAACGGAGGACGGATCGAGCAGGTCGGCACGCCGCTGGAGCTCTATCACCGGCCGGCCAATCTCTTCGTGGCCGGCTTCATCGGCTCGCCGCAGATGAACTTCATCGAATGCCAGGTTGCCGGTGTCGGGCTGGACGAGGTGCTGGTGAGCCTTCCCAGTGGCGGAACCCTGTCGGTCCCGGTGGCCCCGGAAGCCGTCCAGCCGGGCGAGCCCGTCACCCTCGGCGTCAGGCCTGACCACGTGCGGGTCAGCCCCCAGGGCTCCCTCACAGGCCGCGTCGAGCTGGTGGAGGAGCTTGGCGAGAACCACCTGCTCTACGTCGATGTCGGCCAGGGCCGCCGCATGACCGTGCGCGAGCCGGGCGATGCGCGTCATGAGACGGGCAGCACCGTCAACCTGGATCTGATCCGCGAGTCCTGCCACCTCTTCAGGCGCTCCGGCGAAGCTCTGCCGTCACGCGGCGGCACCTTGAGCCCTGCTCCGTCTTCGCCTGATCTGACGAGCGCGGCATGACATGGGTTTGTCATTCTCGAACTGCGGCCGCCGGGGACGCCACCCACCACGTCATGGCCGTCCCCGGACTTGATCCGGGGATCCGTCCCGGCCATCCCGATGCTGTGAACCGCCGCGCTCCCGCAATCGAGATCACCGGCACGAGGCCGGTGATGACGTCGAGGATGATCGGAGATGGCGACCACTCTCCCGTCTCGACGTCCGCCCACTTCCCCTATACTGGCTGGGACTCCGGCAGGTGCACGAGGAGGCCGCCCATGATCTCACGAGACGACGAACTGGTCGCCTTCATCGACGGCCTGCCGCCCCGCGCCCGCCTCATGGGCCTCGATCTCGGCACCAAGACCATCGGCCTCGCGCTCTCGGACGTGGAGCGGCGCATCGCCACCCCGCTGGAGACGATCAAGCGGGTGAAGTTCACCCCCGATGTCGGCCGGATCAAGGATCTCGTTGCCCGCTATGAGGTCGGCGGCCTCGTCTTCGGCCTGCCGCTCAACATGGACGGCACGGAGGGTCCCCGCTCCCAGGCGACCCGCGCCTTCGTGCGCAACATGAAGCCCCTCCTGCCGCTGCCCGTCCTGTTCTGGGACGAGCGCATGTCCACCATGGTGGTGACCCGCACGCTCCTCGACGCGGATGCGTCCCGCGCCAAGCGGGCGGACGCCGTCGACAAGATGGCGGCCGCCTACATCCTCCAAGGCGCCCTCGACCGCTACGAGCGTATCGCGGCCGATGCGGAGGACGCGGCAGACGAAGCCGCCCTCCGGTCCGGCCTCGACCTGGACACCCCTCCGGAAGGCGGGGCGCTCGACGATTAGCGGCAGACCCGCTCGGCCCCCATTTCAAGGCTTGACGCGCCACCAAAAGCCCCCTATCTCACCGCCAACCGCGACGCCGGTTTCGAATCCCCGCCTCCGATGCTGAGAAGAAAGCCTCAGGAAAGGCCAAGGGTTCGATGGCTTCGGTGGGGGATAGTTTAATGGTAGAACAGCGGACTCTGACTCCGCTAGTCTTGGTTCGAATCCAGGTCCCCCAGCCAACCTTTCTTCTTCAAATCCTGTTCTAAGCAACTGAAAATGGCTGGATTTCCGGCCCTTTGCCTCTCTGCGGCAGGTATTTACGTGTTGCCGCAGGCATGCCGTTTTGAGCATATTTGAGTGGTCGGTAACCCGGCTGGTGTTTATGGGAGTGTTTATGGAGTTTATAACCTCCGACATCCCCAGGAGCCTTTCTCCGTGCCAACCGAAGTCGTTCGTTTCGGACCAGACGCCCTCAAGCGCGCGCTGCGCGAGGCCGACGGCCGCCACACCTCAGCCAAGCCGCTCATCCAGCGCGATCCCGCCTTCACGGGCGTCACGATCCTCACGTCCGGCCGGACGGCGGCGTGGTACCTGAAGTACGGCAAGGTCCTGAAGCGACTCGGGGCCGTCGGCCATCCCGACACCGCTCCCGACGGACGGAAGCCCGACTACATCTACACGGCCCGGGACGCGCGGGACTTTGCCGAACGGGTCCGCGACATCCTCAAGAGCGACGAGAAGCCCGACGACTACATCTCCGCCCGCTGGCGCGGTCTGTCCCACGAGGACGCCCTCGGCAAGGCCGAATCGGAGGCCGCCCGGGCCGAGGGCGCCTGGACTTGGTCGCAGCTCGTCGAGAGGTTCCTCGACGACCACATCCGGCAGCCGGAGATCTCACCGACAACCGGGGTTCGGCCGCCTTCGGAGAATACCGACTCGGAGGTGAGCTTCATCCTGCGGCACCCCGACCTCGACCACCTGAAGCCGAAGCTTGCCCGCGATGTCACGAAGCGGGAGATCGAGGCCGTCCGCGACAAGTGGCAGGGCGAGAATCTCAAACGTCGCCCGGCGAAGTTCGTCACCTACGTGAAGAGCAGCATGAAGTGGGCCAAGCTTCATCACTCCGCCGCTGGCCTCGAGGACGTGGCGCCGTGGTGGCTGGAACTGCGGGCAAAGATCCATGCGACCAAGCGCCAGGAGGCCAAGGCCGACAAGATCGAGTTGCCGAGAACGCCGACCCCGAAGGACGTCGCCACCGCCCTGTTCGTCGCGGAGAAATACAAGGTGCTCCCCTGGCGGAAGATCAAGCTTCCTACCGACGAGCAGACCCTCGCCCTGTTCTGGTGGGTGTGCCTGTCGGCCCAGCGGACGCATGCCTCCGCCGTCGTCCGCCGCAGCCTAATCGAGGACCGGACCGCGAAGGAGGGGTGGGTCGAGGTCGCGTGGCTGCGCAAGGACGTCAAGAGCAAGCGCGACCACGCTCTGGCGATCCCGCCGGAGATGTACCGCCGGACCATCGGGCGGGCGCTGGCCGACCCGAAGCGCCGTGACTCCACGTGGGCATTCCCGTCGACGAGGACGAAGAACCGCGGCAAGGAAGGGCGCGAGGACAAGCCCGCCGGGGACACGATCCTCAACCAGATGCTCGACCGCCTGCGGGGCAAGGACAAGAAGCACGGCCAGATCGGGCCCGACCTACTCGCGGAGGCCGGCTGCCCGCCCTTCACGCCGCACGTGATGCGTTCTGCCCTGGCAACCTTCCTCGACGGGCAGCCTGTCCCGGGGAGCACGGCGTCCGCGATCCTTGACCACGCGGCGCCGGTCCCGCTGATGAGGCCGGACGAGCAGCAGTCGGAGGTCACCCGCAAGCACTACAACCACGCCATGAGGTTCGAGCTGAAGCTCGAGGGGCTGCGCCTGTGGACTGACGCCGTGCTCGCCGAGTACGAGAAACTGGTCGCGAAGGAACGCACTGACCGATACAGCACATTCGCCAACACCACGGCCGGACGCCTCCGCATCATCCCGACGATCCCGGACGAGGACCGCTGGCTCTTCAACCTGCACCTCCCCCCGCTGCCCGGTGCCAAGCCCCCAAGCGAACCTCTGCGACTCGCATCGCTCTCAGCCGGGAACGACGACGCTCCCGAGGATATCGGCTAACCCTTTGAAAACACGGATTCCGACAAGCCCTGTCGGAACCTATCCCGCGTAACTAGCTTATTACGCACTCGTTCCGGCCGCGAGCGGCAGCGATCGGGCGGCTCCTTTACAAGCGTCGCGGTCGCGGTCGCGCCGCCCCGACGACGGCTCTCGCGCTGCCGAACGGGCCGCAGACGTGGAGCGCGATGAAGCATTAGCTTCAGCGCCGGGTCGGGCCAATCGAGAGGATCGAGATCGTGAGCGGGGACGATTGGCGAGAGGACCCTCTGACCCGGGTCAGGCGTGCGACAGCGGAACGATGGTCGGGACTGGCGCGTGTGCGAATACTGGGCTTGCTAACTGTCTTTGAGTGACGCTTGGATCGCCGTTTGTCTCGCCTGGAGAGCGTCTGCTCGTAGCTCGGCTTCGTGTAATGCGGACAGCACCTCGTGCATCACGCCCGAATGCGCTTCAGTTTTCTCGTCCAGTTCGAATAGCTTATCCGTGTCCCCCGGCGTGGCTCCGGCGCGAGGTAGACGCTTACTGTCCCATATGTCGAGAACTTTCTTGATTGGGCCAACTAGAGCAAGGGTCTCGGCACTCGCGAGCAGCGCCTCAAGAAGTACGTCGATCACGTCATCGCTAGTAATATTGGCGATGACCTGAGCTGGAGTCCTTATCGCGAGGTACCTATTCTGGAAGTCTCCCAGCGTTTGCAGTCGTGAGCCTACAAGATTCGCGCCGAGCTGCTCGACGAGGGCCACTGCGTATCCAAGCGTTGCAGCATCAGCCTTCAGCATCTCCACTGCTGCTCGATAAGCATCCTCGTCACCAAGCGTGTCTTGGCTAGTCCGAGCAAGTCGTTTCGGAACATTATCAAGATATGTCGAGAAGTCTTTGAGCATGAGAGCCATCGAAATGACCGTAGCTCCTCCGACAAGCAAATCCCGCTTCATTAGAATAGTGGCGATCTTACCTAAAAGGTCTCCAAATAGCCCCGGAAATTCCCGGATCTTTTCTTCACACCTTTGGGCACATTGCTTCACCGCAGCGACCCGCGGAACGGCATCATCTTGAAACTGAGAAAGATATGACAGCAATGACGCATCGTACACACGATGGTCCACATCCATTACCGCGAGAAAGTTGCGGTGCGCAGCATTTGCAGCCTCCTGAACTTTCAACAGGTCCACCGCCATTCTCCTCCACCCCGCATACGATATGTAGGCCGAAGCGGCGTCCTTTGTCGAACCCCGGCCGCGACGTCGCCGAGGCGCATAGCGTCATCGCTCGTCGTCATCGGTTCCTTCGCCTCGCACCTGCCGGATCGCTGCCTCCAGAGATTCGTCATTGTCCTCTCCCGCTGCCCCCGCGCTCCCCAGGAGGAAGTCCTTGAGTGGCGGCTGTCCGTGATCGAGGCGGTGCCGGAAGGCTTTCGCAAGGATGGCCCACTCGACGCCGATCTCCGGCGCCGTGTCCGCCAGCACGAGTGCGACGTCGGTGAGCATGCGCGGCTCCCGCCAGTCGACCTCGGCGAGCAGCAGCCACGTCGCCTCGTGCCCGGCGGCGTTGCGGAGAGGTCCGGCCGTTCGCTCGATCAGCTTGCGCAGGGCTTGCATAAGCTCCGCGAGGTCTGCTGCCCAGTTCGTCATCGCTCGCCCGCGATCGTCAGGAGTGCCTCGGTTTCGGCGATGGCATCCCGGTATGCCGAAATCCGCTGGCGCAGCATCGGAGCGATCCGCTCCGGCGGGATCGCGAGGGCGTGCAGCGCGGCCCACACACGACGACCGGACGGCAGCGCGACGAGCACGGCCTTGCCGGACGCGACCGGTCCCGGCACGGGCGGCCACAGAAGCCGGCAGGCGCCGACGATCTCGTAGTTGTCGGTGCCGTAGGACATGCGCACGTACGCGGCGAGGCTCTCCTTCTCGGATTCGCTCAAGGTCGTCATGGCTGTTCCTCCGCCTTGGCGAGCAGCGCCTCCGTGTCGGCGATGGCCTTGCGGTAGGCCTCGATGCGTTCGCGTAGCGCGTCCGGCACTTCCTTCGGAGGCACGTTTACGCACAGCATCACAGCCCATGCCTTCCGCCCGTCGGCGAGCCGGATGAGCACGGCGTCGGTGTCGCACTCCCAGCCGCTCCAGAGCATCTCCGTCGCGCCGAGGACTTCGTAATCGTCGGTGCCGTAGGCCTTGTGCACGTAGCGGTCGAGGGATTCTTTCTGCCAGCCTTCCATCTCCATCGTCACTTCCCCGAAACCGAGAGAACGAGGTCAGGCCGGAAGCCGGGATTCTCGTTGCCGTAGCCGCGCGGATTGCACGCGATCATCGTGCCTCCGAGCATGTAGCCGGTCGTGTGATGAACATGCCCGTGAACCCACATCGCCGGCTGCCGGTCCCAGATCATGTCGCCGAGATCGCTGGCAAAGGCCGGGTTCATGGGGCTGCCGATGTAGCGCGGATCGACCGACTCCGGATACGGCGCGTGGTGAGTGACCACGACCGTCGGCACGCCCGATCCGTCGCCGAGGACGCCGTCGATGTACGCCGCCGTGCGCTGGAACGCGGCGCGGGCATGCTCCGGCTGCCAGCGCTCGGTCAGCGAGTCGTCGGTGTGGATCGCGACGTGGTCGGCCATGAGGGAGCCGCACTCGTTCATCGCGTGCGCGATGTCCATGTCGCGCTGCCTGCCCGGCTCGGGGTCGGCGTCGAGGGAGTAGTCCGTCCACAGCGTTCCGCCGACGAATCGGACGCCGCCGATCACCACCTCGGAATCGTGCAGGAGGTGGACGCCGTCGACGCCTGCGGCTGCGGCGAGGCCGCGCTTCGTGCAGCCGGTGACCGACCCCGAGAAGTACTCATGATTCCCAAGGATCGTGACGACGGGCATGTGCGGAGCGATGTGCTCGGCGAGCCACTGCATCGCCTTCCACGCCGGCTTGTGCACGTCGCCCGCCACGACCGCGACGTCGGCATCGGGGACCGCGAAGGCGAGGTGCGGATCGACCTCGAGGTGAAGGTCCGAGAGAATCCACAAGCGCATGATCAGCGGCCCTCCGCTGGAGCATGCTCGGGGCAGCGGGTCATGTACCAACCATGCCCGTAGATCTTCCCCTCCTTGCCGCACAGCTCACACGTGTTTGCCGAGGCCTCCTCTGCCTCCTCGATCCACGCGTCGATCTGGTCATCCGAACCCCAACAGTAAAATCTGAGCGTCCCGAACTTCTCCTTCACTTGAGTGACTTGGAAGCCGGGCAGGTCTTCGTCTCCCTTGCGCCACTCGCCCTGGACGTGGGCGTCGATCTTGCGGATGAGATCGACGAGAAGGTTCCGCCATCCCCCCATGCACTCGGCATAGAAGCCGCCGCGTCCGAACATCCACTCCCACTCCGTGTGGCTCCTGATCTCGTCCTGCCAGTCCCTGCTGTGCTGCGTAGGCATGCTCGTGTCCTTTCCCTGTCCGTGTTGACGATGCATGGAGGGCGCCCCGGGGCGCTCAATGTATCGACGTGCCGGCGGCGCTCTCGTCCCGGTGCGGGGCGCCGAGCCGGTAGACGCGGGACAGGGTGCGGGCGAGGCCGCGGGCGGGATCGAAGACCCACAAATCAGACGTCGCCGTGATGCGTCCCGGCTTGCCGACAAGCGGGTCGGGATGGCCGGACACGGCGCCGATGAGGCACATCACCTGGATCGGATGGGCGCGCCATCCATGAATCACGGGGGCGTCGGGGTAATCGGCAGCCGTCGACGGTCCCTCGTCGAGCAGCCGCCGTAGGTCGCGGGCAAGGGACTCGAGCCGCTCGATCTCGCGCTCCACACGCCTGCGGTCGAAGGCGCCGTCCGGTCCGATCATGATCATCGGCTGCCTCCCTTCGTCACGAGCGGCAGCCGGGCCGGCAGCGCGAGGCGGACGGCGCCCTCCTTCGTTTGCGCCCAGGAGAGATCGGAACCGACGGCCCAGACCTCGTGCACGACGATCTCGCCGTACTCGTCGAGCGCGAAAAGATTCGGCCCCGGGGAGACGGACCAGTGAGTGAGAAGTGGCGCGGACGCCAGTTCTGCGGCCGTCGGACGGCCGCACTCGGCGTTCGCGATCATGTCCGCGAGTGTGCTGGGTTCCTGGAGTTCCGAGAGGTCGAGGCGTCCGTCGGGGCGCCGGAGTGGTAGTTTCACGATGAAGCCTTTCATGCATACGAGATCGCCCGGCCTCGGTCGGCGGGCGGTGGTCTTGTCAGACGCGTATGCAGATGGCCTTCATGCGAACTCCTCGATGACGGATAGGAATATCGGGCCCGTTGACGTCGTGTCAACGGGCCCGGGCGCGAGATCCCACAGGTCAGAACGGGCAGTCGGCGGGGATCGGGCTGGCGAGAGCGGCTGCGCGGCTGCGGGCGCGCTCGATGAGCGCCCGCTCCTCGTCGGTCGGCACGTCGTCCGAAAGAAGTCCGAGGCGCTCGCGCTCCTCGCGCTCGGCGACGGCGGCAGCGACCTTTTCGGTGTGTCCCGGCAGGGAGGCGATGGCCCGACGCCGGGCCTCGCGGATCAGGGCTAGCTCCTCCGGGGTGGCGTCGCGGAGGCTCCCGGCGCCGAGGCCGAGGCGGTCGCGCTCCGCCCGCTCGGCCGCCTGCGCCGCCGCGTCCTCGGGCGAGGCCGGGTGCAGGTGCCACGGGAGCCGGGAGGCGGGCCTGCCATCGCCCTGCGCGGCCTTCGCCTCGGCGTCGGCGGCGATCTTCGCTTCCATGCGCTGGCGCAGGTCGGCGATGTGCCGGAGTGCCTTGTCCACGGCGCCCTCGACTTTCTTGCCATCGACGTACCGGGCGGTGAGATGCTGCGGGCGTCCCTCGCGGATGAGCCACGCGACATTCACCCAGGGTCCCTTGTTGGGGGAGAGCTTCACCTCGGCCGGGAGAGCCGCCGCCGCCCGCAGCATCTCGCGAATCTTTCCGTCGAGGGCGTCGTCGGCTTGGGCGATGAGGGGGAAGGTTTCGCTGAGGTGGTCGGCATTCGATGCAAGCGCCTTAGTCCCGCCCGGGATTAAGTCGAGCCTGTCCCACAGCTTCCGTCCCTCTGCCTTCGCCTCGTCGGAGAGCAGGTGCCGCAGCGACGGCCGCACGGTGGCCGGGTCGGTCGGCTGGGGCTTCGGCCTTGCGGCCTCCTTCTCCTTCTCCCGGCGGAACCTGGCGGCGGCGGCGGCGGCGGCGGCCTTCCGTCCCTCCGCGTTCACGGGCTTGGCGCAGATGATTGCCGACACCTCCTCGCCAAGCTCGGCGAGCAGCGCGGCGACGTCCTCGCGGTGGAAGCGCACAGGCTTGAGCGGGTAGTGGCAGGGATTGCCGCCCTTCTGGACGTACCACTCGATCCTGGCCTCGACCTCCTCTTCGCCCGCCCACGGGTAGGACTCGATCCGCTCGAGCACGGCCCGCATCGTCTCCACCGCCGGGCAAAATCTCCTCATCCGGACCGTCACGATCCTCTGCACGTTCTCTTCCATGTCACGCCCCCGTCCTGTTGTGACGCACTTTCTCGATGATCGTGTCGAATTGCCCCGCAATAAACGAAATGTCGGCATCCGCCAGCGGCAAGGCGCCGAGCTGGATCGTGTCCGTCCCGATCCCCGAGGGGAACCGGATCGTCGCCTCGACCGGAGCGGGGCCGTCCATGCCCTCGCCCTCGAACGTCATCTCGAAGATGCCGTCGGCCATCGCCTCGATCTCCTTGAGACGCACGCCGGGGGCGATGAGGAACTCCACCCACGTGAGCGGACCGAACGTCGGCGGGACCGGAGTTGGAGCCGCCACCGGGGCGGGTGCCTTCGATGCCGGCGACGCCTTCGGCTTAGGTGCCGGAGCGTTCACGGACTCGGCCTCCTTCCCGATGTCCGCCTTCGACTTGATCCCCTTCTCCTTCTTGTACTCCTTCCACCGGGCGATGCGGGCCGAGCGGGCCTCGCGGATGCGCAGGAGACGCTCGCGTCGCCCCGCGACGTCGGCGGGCATGGCGAGCAGGTCCGGCGCCTCGATCTCCTCGGCGAGGAAGCGGGTGGCGGCGTCCTCGGGGCCGTCGGCCTTAATGGCCGTGAGCAGCCTTTCGCCCCGCATGGCGCGGGTGGCGAAGCCGTCCGTGACCGGGTTGCCGGTCAGCGCCTCGTGCACGGCGAGCAGCCACACGGCGAAGGCGTCCGCGAAGCCGCCCATGTGGCGGTGCTCCACGAGGAAGGCGCCCTTGCGCTGCCAGAAGTCCTGTCGGGCGATCCGGAACATCGGCACGTCCCAGCCGCCGACGAGGGCGCGGGCCTCGGGGGCGACGCCCTGCATCCGGCCCGCGTGTGCGGCCGGCGGGTTGACCCGCAGGGTGAGCGTCCAGGCGTCGATGCCGCCGCCTCGGCGCTTGCCCTTCACGGCCTCCGTTTTGACGTGCGAAAACAGCCGCACGTGATCGAGGTCGGCCAGCGCCGGCTTGAGCGCCCGGAGCTGGAGCTGGCCCACGTGGCCGCCGTCGAAGCCGAGCCACGCCTTCATCTCCTCCACGGAGACGGTGACCTCGTGCAGGTTGTCGAGGCCCGGCACCCATCGCGCCTTGCGGTCGGCGAGGGCGAGGGCGAGGTGGCGGTACAGCCGGATGCCGTAGCGGCTGCGCATCCGGGAGAGCGCCGCCAATTCCAGGTACGCGTAGCGGAGCTGGGAGGCCATGAGCGTCTCGATGGCGGACGGGATCGAGTAGACGATCTCGTCCCGTCCGCCCTCGCCCTCCATCCAGGCGGAGAGCAGCGGCACGTCGTCGTAGCGGCGCCCGGCCCGCGTGCCGTAGCACACGGTGGTGGAGCGCAGCCGCTTGAGGGCGTCGCGGACCGTGGCCCGCCTCGCGTGCTCGCCGAGGAAGCGGATCGCGTAGGAGGTCGGCATCGTGTACTCGCGGCCGGCCTCCATCACCCGCTTGCTTTGCTCGTAGGCGTAGGCGACGAGGAGCTCGTGGAGCTTCATGTCGCCCGCCGTGAGGACGTCGTCGCCCTCCACGGTGACGTGCTCGAGCATCTCCGCCGGGCGCGGCGTCTCCGGCGACACCCGGTCGAGCGGGCTGGCGTCAGTCCCGTCGCGCACCTCGCGGGTCCGCCCGTCCGCCGCGGCGAGGGCGTCCTCGATGCTCCCCCGCACGTGGACGCGGCGCAGTCCCTCGTCGTTGTACTCCGCCGTCGCCCGCGGCCTCCTCTTGAGCAGTGATCTCATTTTCGTTGCGCCTCCCGAACCCATGCAACGATTGTCATTTCGTCGGCGGGAATTCGGCAAGGGGCTTTCGTTGCGGATTTCGCAATCGCGCAACGAAAGGGCCGAATCCTTTTCGTTGCGTCCCTGCCAGCCGCGCAACAAGTCGGGCCAGACAAGGCTCCGTCAACGCGAGACGGATGTCCCAGCCTCCCCGGGAGGCGGGATTTCGCCCGCCCGCTGTGAAACATGCAACGAAAAGCCCCCGGCATCGTGTGAATCATGCAACGAAAAGGTCGTCCACATTCTTGCATCGCGTGAATCGTGCAACGAAAACCCAGTGGACGGCGCCTTTGTTTTCAATGGGTTGGCCGGGACAGGGGCGCCAAAAAAATCACAGACTCAGAATGCAGGGAATCGACCGCCGCCTGACGGGTGGGAATCGGTGCCCCGCCGGGCTTCGCTGGGTCGGTGCCTGGCAGCCCGTCCGCATCCCGTGACCGAGATCGCCGCCCTCCGGCAGATCTTAAGGGAAGGACCGGGCTGGGGCGCTTCGCGCATGGTTTAGGTCGAGGGGGGTGTAATGGCCGTGCCAGTCCTGCAACGTCGATGGAGATTGCCGGAACCCGGTGCGCGTGACAAGCGACTGGTCGGTCTCCCCCGGGAGCGGCGTCGACTGGCAGGGAACCGGACCGAATCCTTCGAAAGAGACCGCTCCGGTTCCAGGTGCCGGCCGGGTTCCCAGCATCCATCCGTGGGGACGCCGCCGAGGGTGCTGCCGAAGGCGCCGTTCCAGGGACATCGCGATTCATAATCGACATGTCGATTATGTCGCCGGGCGCGAGGAGGGGCGTTGCCGGCCTCCGATCGACACGTCGACTCCGCACTCTCCCCGCTCCCCGACGCATTATCGACAGGTCGATTTTCCCTTGTCACGTACCCGCCGACATCGCACCATCAATCTGCAACGGGAGGCAAATCATGACGGACTCAGGGGAAACCGACGCCGGAAGGCTGATGCAGCTCTACAAGGACCTGGCGGCGAAGGAAGGCACGAAGGGCAAGACCCTCGCGGACATGACGCCCGACGAGCTGCGGGCCTACAAGTCGGAATCGAAGCGCCGTTCCCGCGAGCGCCAGCGGGCAGCGATGGACAAGGGCTCGCCCGAGCCTACGACGGACAACATCAGGTCCGTGCTCGCTGATGCCGCTTTGCTCATCCTCATCAAGGATGCGCCGGGGGCGGACATCGTCATGGGCGTCCTCGGCATCGCGTTCAAGGGTCGGGCGGGCGTCCCGGGCAAGGTCCGCGCGGACGCCAAGGACGGCAAGATCCGGCTCAGGAACGTTCGCGACTTGGCATCGGCGGAGAAGTGACCGACGGCCCTCTCCGGCCGTGTCCCTTGCGAACGCCCGTCCGATGATCACTCGGTGACGGGAGGGAGGCGGCGATGGCAAGGAGGGCAAGGAAGATCAAGGCGACGGAAGCCAGCCGCGCGGCGCACCGCGAGCGGCAGCGGCGGTACCGGGAGCGGCTGCGGGAGGAGCGGCATCCGGAAAGCGACGACGTCCAGCGCGCCATTTTCGCAGCGGTCAGAGGCGCCGTCTTCAACGTCCGGCGCGGAAGGGGTTCCGGCGACGAGATCTATGACGGACTCGTCGCCACCTTCCTGAGGAGCCTCATCGAGAAGTCCATCGACGACCTCGTCGCCCAGGGCTTCGATCGCGGCCGGGTGAAGCGGCGCATGCACCTGGCGCTGATCCCCCCGTACCCGGGCCCGGCGCTCAAGGCTGATGGGTGACGCCCGCAAATCACGCCGTGATGTTCACCCACCAGTTCCTTACCGAAACCTAGATCCCGCCAGACATTTCCACAGGATTTTACTCCCTGTCCGCCCTGCCCACAGAGCGGCGCGCAAGTCCCTGACTCCGACGGGGGATTTGAAGAATCGTAACCGGACTGTAACCATTCTGTTCACATTGTGTTCTGCCTCGGGTACGTCCGATACCGGAACCGGGTGCCCGGACCGGACTCGACTCGTACGGCGGTCGAGGTGAAATCGACTGGGGAAGAGAGTCTTTTCGATGCCGATGAGTTGTGTGGAGCTGTTCACGGGGTGCGGCGGCTTGGCGATGGGTGTGTCCCGCGCCGGGTTCAAGACGCTGCGGCTGTCCGAGTGGGATGGGCCTTCCGTCGTGAACGTCGGGCACAACAAGCGCCGCCGCATCAAGTACGTGAAGGACTGGCCGATCCACCAGGAGGACGTCCGCTCCGTCGCCTGGGAGGACTACGCGGGCATCGACCTGGTCGCGGGCGGCGTTCCCTGCCAGCCGTTCTCCATCGGCGGTCTCCATCGCGGACACGAGGACGAGCGGGACATGTGGCCCGAGGCCGACCGCGCCGTCCGACTGATCCGTCCCGCCGGATTCATCTGGGAGAACGTGCGGGGCCTCACCCGCGTGGCCTTCGCAGACTACCTGCGCTGGATCCTGCTCGCGCTCGCGATGCCGGACATCGAGAAGGGCGACAAGGAGGACCGCGCGAAGCACCTGAAGCGGCTCGAGGCGGCCCTGAAGAGGGACGAGGCGACATACGACGTCGTGCTTCACAGTGTCGACGCCGCGAACTACGGGGCAGCCCAGCGGCGCCACCGCGTCGTCATTCTTGGTCTGAACCGCGAACTCGGCGCCACGCTGCCGGAACTTCCGAAGACGCATTCCCGCGAACGGCTCCTCTGGGACCAGTGGGTCACCTTCGAGTATTGGGGCCGGCACGGCATCAAGGCTCCGAAGCAAGGGCCGGACAAGATGGACGTCGCGGCCGTGCGTCGGCTGCGGGACCTCGGCGAGGTGCCAAAGGGACTACCGTGGCGGACCGTGCGCGACGCCATCGCCGGCCTCGGCGATCCTGAGAAGGGCTGCGACATCCCGAACCACGTCTTCCAGCCCGGTGCGCGCTCCTACCCCGGCCATACCGGCAGCCCGCTCGACATGCCCGCCAAGGCCCTGAAGGCCGGCGTGCACGGCGTTCCGGGCGGTGAGAACATGATGGTAAAGGACGACGGGTCCATCCGCTATTTCACCGTCAGGGAGGCAGCCCGGCTCCAGGGAATGCCGGACGAATACGAGTTCGTCGGGGCATGGTCCGAGAACATGCGCCAGCTCGGGAACGCGGTGCCCGTGCAACTCGCCGAGTACGTCGGCTGCGCCATGCGCGACGCAATCGAGATCGCCCGGAAGCCCCGTCGGCGCAAGGCGGCTGCGTGATGGCGAGGAAACCCAAGACGCCTTCTCGCCAGGTATCACTGGTCGAGGACATACGGAGCGCCATTCACGAGATCGAAGCCTTAGGACCGTCGCTTTCGAAGGTGGCTGCGAAAAGGACTCGCGAGCTGCTGGGCGAGGTCAAGCACGACGTCGGCCGAGCGGTCGCCAGCCTTGACCCAGTGAAGGAACCGACTTCGTGGTTTGATCCGGCGGACCAGAATACTGCCGGCCGCTTGGTGGCCGCTGCGCTCCTGGCACAGCCTCGCGTCCCGCTGGACCTCGTGCCGCGCACCTACGGAGCCGGGGTCTACGCGATCTACTACATCGGCGACCATCCGACATACGCGCCGATAGCCGGCACCGAGACGCCCATCTACGTGGGCAAGGCGGATCCGGCGTCGCATTCCGCGATGACCCCGCGTGAACAGGGGCAGAAGCTGTACGGGCGGCTTGCTGACCACCGGAAGATGATACGCACCGTCGAAGGATACGCAGTCGAAAAGGGGCTGCCGAATCCTTTGCACATAGCCGACTTCGAGTGCCGGCGCCTCGTTACGGCGACGAACGCACAGATGTATGCCGAGCGGCATCTGATCTCCCTGTTCCAGCCCGTCTGGAACTCGGACACCAAGATCTGCTGGGGCATCAGCAAGCACGGCGACACCGAGGGGCGGAGCAACGACCGTTCCCCGTGGGATGTGCTCCATCCCGGGCGGAAGTGGGCCATGGCCGAGAAGCTGAAGGACTCGCGCTCGGTCGAGCAGATCCTTGATGACCTCAAGTCCCACTTCGCCGAGAACACTCCGTTCAAGGACCGTGATCACGTCATCGAGCTTTTCCTCGAGGCGTTCGCCCAGGATCCGATGACGGCCACCGCCCCCGTGACCGACGACGAGGTCGCCCCGGAGGACATCGTGGACGAGGATGCCCCGCCAACCTGACGTAGATCCGGCCCGCAGCCGGCAGATGTCCCTCGTGCGCAATCGCGACACGAAGCCGGAGATGGTCGTCCGACGCCTGGTTCACTCGATGGGATTCCGCTACCGACTGCACCGGCGCGACCTGCCGGGGAAGCCCGACCTCGTCTTCCCTGGGCGCCGCAAGGTCATCTTCGTCCACGGGTGCTTCTGGCACCGGCATCCCGACCCAACCTGCTGGCGGGCGCGACTGCCGAAGTCGCGCCCGGAGTTCTGGATCCCGAAGCTGGAAGGGAACGCCGCCCGGGATGAGCGGGACATCGCCGCCCTCGAGGCGGACGGGTGGCAGGTGCTCGTGATCTGGGAGTGCCAGACGACGCCCCGGCAGCGCGACGACCTCCGGCGCCGGATCGCCGAGTTCCTCGGCTGAACTCCGCCGTCCTCCGCCGTCCTAGAATCTTTCAGCCTCCGGCCGGAGGCTCCGGATCATCACGGAGCCTCCGCATGTCATCCCAAACTACGTCATCGCCCGCGCTCGCCGGCGCCATTGCCGAGATCAGGGCATCAGCGGAGGCCGAGCGCCGCGTCGACCAGCGGATCGCGACCGCGACGTCGCGGCTGCCGCCCCCTCCGGCGGTGGCGTACCGGGGCCGGGCGTTGAGGCCTGACCGGAATCGGAGATCGTGACGATGGCGCTCGACGGCAGCATCACACCCGGAGGCACCTACGACGCGTCCGCGAGCGGCGTCTCCGTGGCGGTGCGCCTCGCCAGCCTCGAGGCCGTGGTCGAGATGCTCTCCCGCCGGGCCGGGACGTGGATGAATACCGAGGCGCTGCCGTTCCTGCGGCCGGGATGGACGGCGGAGGACATGCGGCAGGAGTCCGTCTCGCACCGACTACAACGTGGTGGAGGACGCCTTCCGCGAGGCGGGCCTCCATTCCGACATCGAGTTCGTGAATTCCGGCGGCTCCCATGTCATCTGCGGCATCGAACACGGCCAGCACGGCGACCTCGGCATCAACGGTGCCAAGGGAAGCCCGATGCAGTACCGCCGCTTCGGGGGCGGCACGACGTCCGCCCACACGCATGCGCCTCTTATCGTCGACGACGTCTACGTGGCGGGCATCTCGGCCATGCTCTTTCAAGGCTACAATAAGGGCGGCACCCAGTGGGCGCACGCGCACGTCGTCCTCTACTCCAACGGTAGGCGCTGCATGCTCCACATGGCGGCGAACGGACGCTTCCGTGCGATGGCGGACGTAACCATCGCGGACCTCATGGCGGCCTAGATCATCGGCTCAGTGTTGATGCGAGCCTCGCACTTTCTTCCGAAGCCTTGACCGAGGGGATTAGTCCCCTCGCTGATCCCGAACCGAGCAGCGATGCCGGCTGAAGGAATGACAGGCCGAACCGTCCAATCCACTACTGTGCAGAGGACCTAGTCGCGGACACGCTCAGAACGACGGGCTGCAACTTTAATCGCGCTCGCAGTTCCCTCCGTCGGTTTCCCAAGTGCCCTGGATCAGTTCTTGGCCATTGCTGCTGATGAATGAGCGTTGACCAAGAAGGGCACCGTTAAGTTTTGCCACAACCCTACGATTTATTTCGTCAAACTGCTTTCTGGTCAGTCTTGAGAATGAACACCAATACCGTGGCCCTGTTGACCAGTCTCCTTTATAAACATCTTCTCCCCATATGTTTACACGCCCATTAACTACTTGAGGCAAGAAGTATGCCTTCTGTGTCTCACCAAAACATTTGCTGTATTCGGCAGAAGGCAGCCACTTCTTGTAACAAGGTAGATTAGCTTGGTAAATAAAATAAGATACAACTGATATAAAAAATGATAAAACTACTAGCATACTTAAGAACATAGGCCTATGCAGCCAGTGAAAATAAAATGGGCTATTTGCCTTTTCCGAAGTATTATGCGTTTGGCTTTTATAAAGTTCGTTATCTGAAAAGAAACTTAGCCAATTATTTCTGACGAATTCGTCGTCAAAATACCCAATATGCTTAACGGTATATTTTCGGTCTTTTATTGACTTAGTGAAACCATATGTCCCAGAAGCGCCGTAATCGAAAGTTGTGAGTTGAGCAAGAACGGGCCAAATGTCGTTAACGCTTCGATCGTTTACGATATATTTAATTCTTTTATTGAAAAGACCCCAGTTGAATGACCTTTTTACGACTGATCCACACAGCAATACTTTATAAAATTCCATGCTTTCATCACGAAGTAAAATCTCTGATAGGGCATATGTTCCAAAACTGTGCGCTAGCACAGATATTTCCTTGTCCGGATTATCGTTTATTATTGAAAGAAGGCCAGAATATATATGATTTATTGTTGAATCACGGCAGATTTTCAAAGGGCAAAGGAACCTTATAGGATCCAAAAAATCGAACTTGATGTGCTTTACTTGGATGTCTGGGTCTGTTTCTAAAATTGACTGCACCGTTTCCATCCAAGGGCCGACTGTGTTCATGCCATGGATAAGCACAACTATCTGCTTCGCCATACATTATTCCTTTGCTGATGGGATGCCACGGAGAGCCAAAGCTGCCATCAAGAGCTTGGCTGCACCAGACAGTAAAATCACTGTGTCGATGAATTAGGCGCCAAGCTGCCGGAGTGCTTCCCGGCGCCTTGCCACTTTCGTGCCGGCGACGGTGCAAGAATCTGGAATGTTTCAGCCATCCCGCGGCAACGTCCCCCCAGAACACAACGAGAACTGGGGGCAGCGCGTGAGGGACGTCCACGAAATCATCGTGCACTGTGCCGCGACGCCGGAAGGGCGTCACGTCACGGTCGATACCATCCGCGGCTGGCACAAGTCGCAGGGCTGGCGCGACATCGGCTATCACTACGTGATCTACGTCGACGGCACCGTGCATGCCGGCCGCCCGGTGGAGCAGGTCGGCGCCCACGTGGTCGGCCATAACGCTGGCACCATCGGGATCACGTACGTCGGCGGAGTCGCGGCCGACGGGAAGACCCCCAAGGACAGGAGGACGTCCGCGCAGAAGACCGCCCTCGACAGGCTGCTCCGCGATCTCGTGCGCCGCTTCCCGGGGGTAAGGAGGATCAGCGGTCACCGCGACTACGCCGCGAAGGCCTGCCCCAGCTTCGACGCCACGACGGAATACCGGAACCTCGTCGCCGAGGTCCGCGCAGAGAAGGGGAGCAAGTGATCATGGCAAGCTCCCGTCCCGTCATCCCCAACCGCTACATCCCGGTCTCGGCGGCCCGCATGAAGGACCGCATCGGCGAGGCCATCGTCCGCCGGATCGAGCGTGACGACATCACCGCCGCCGAGATCGCCCGGCGCTACGCCTCGATCCGGGCCGGCGACATCTCGAAGATCCGTCAGGGCGACTGGGCGATCTTCGGCATCAACAGGCTCGTGGCCATCGCGGAGGCCATCGGCGTCAGCGTAGAGGCGCAGGTATCATGACCGTTCCCGAGAAGAAGTCGAAGCGGCGCACCAGCAAGTTCGCTCTCCTCGTGAACACGCTCGCCGCCTGGGCAGTCGCCGGCTACGCGACCATGCAGGGACAGGCGGAGATCGGCGTCGCGGCGCTCGGTCTCGTCGGCGCCCTGTTCGGCGCCTACGTCGGGGTGGGCCACCTGGACCTGCGCGCGCTGCGCGCCATCACGGGCAAGGGCGACGCGTCGTGATCGCCGCTGTCCCCGCCATCCTGTCGATCCTGCGCTCCCGCTTCACGTGGTCCGTCGCCGCCGCGGGCCTCGTCGTCCTCGCATGGCTGCACTACCAGGGACTGCGCGCCGACCTGACGGACGCCCTGATCCAGGCAAAGCTGGCCAACGAGGCGAGGAAGTCAGCCGAAGTGCGGGCAGCCGAGAACGCCGAGGCTGCGGCCCAGGCCGACCGGGACCGGAAGGCCGTCGTCGACGCCCTCGAGGAGCTTCAGGGCCGTGTTGCCAACAATGCGAACGTCGCCCGGGGCGAAGAGCGGACGGTGCAGTCGGCGCCGACGTCGGATGACGGACCCGTCGCCCCGCTGCTCGAGGGGCTGCGCCAGCGGAGGTTCGCAAAATGAGGATCGCCACCGTCATCGGGATCGCCTGCTTCCTGTCCGGCTGCGCGACCACGGCCCCGGCGCCGAAGGTCGTGACCCGCCAGATCGACGTGCCCGCATCCCTGCTCGAGTGCATGCCGGAGCCAGTCGCCTGGGAGACATGGCGCACTCAGCGCGACGTCGGCCTGTATCTCGTGAAGCTCGCCGAGGCCGGGCATGATTGCCGCGACAGGCTCGATGCCGTGCGCCGGGTACTGGAAGCGCAGGGCGGCGCGGACGCCGCGTGATCCATCTCAGGTCAACTCAACGTGTCTCGCTGCATTTTAATTTACGGATTTCCGATTCAGGAGCGTCACCGCGTGACGGCGCGCGTGACGGGGTGATCCGGGAAGTAATGCGGGGCCTCCCTGACGGAAGGCATTGGACCGGACAAGCGAAAGGGCAGCAGGTTCCCCCACCGCCCTTTTCCGTTCCTCCCGGCGCCGTCACCGCATGGCCGGGGCCGACGCCCTCGCTGCCTCGATCCTGCGGCGGCGCTCTTCCTTCGACGGGATGAGGCCCGTCTCCTCGAGGAGGCGGAGCGAGTGGCGCTGCCAGTCGGAACCCTCCGGGATCGGCTGCTCGACGAAGCGCCCGGTGATCCGGCGGTAGATCGCGACGTCGTCCCAGTTGGCGCCGTGGACCGTGGACAGCCCGCTGTCGATCCCGTCGACGAGGGTGATGAGGTGCTTCCGTGTTGTGCCGTCCGGCAGCCGCTGGTACTGGGTCGCCGACGTGATCGCGAAGCCGTAGCGCTCCATCATGAAACGCGCGGCGGCTTCCTGCCCCATCGCTTCCCGCTCCGCCATCTTGCTCTTGCTTGCCATGGTTTCGTCCTCCCGCCGGCTCCCCCGCCGACATCCAGAGGATTCGCTGTGCATGTGCCATGCACAAATCCGCCGCCGGCCGCCGGCGAAAACGGAAGGGGCGACCCGAAGGCCGCCCCCTGCAAGGATCGGTGCCGATGATGCCCGGCATCACGCCGCGAGGAACGCCGGGCGGATGAAGGTCACCTCGACCGGACCCGACGGCTCGAGCGACGCCCAATCGATTTCCACTCCATCGTCGCGCAGGTGCTCGACGAGTTCGACGAGGGATACCTTCGCTTTCTCGCGCCAGGCTGCGCGCATCGCGACGATGACGTCCTCGCCGGGAATGCGGCTGCCGACGGCGGACGACAGGTAGTGCCGCACCGTGTTGACGCTCCGGCCCGTGATCGCGGCGACGGCGGCCGCGGGCAGTCTCAGCCTGCGGTAGAGCACCTGAAATTCGCGCTTCGTGTCCATGTCCAGCTTTCCCCCTGGTTCCGGCACCGCGGACGTGGCGCCTGTATCGATGGTATGCACACGGCGGCATGGCGCAAGTCGCTAAATTGTTGACATCAAAGGGACTTCCGCTCCGGCCCGGTGCCGGCGCGCTTGTGCATGGCATCGGCACACCCAACGATCTTCGGGTCAGCAACAACGGGAGGATGACATGCGGGCACTTCTATCGAGCGTAGCGAGCATCATCAGAGCGATCATGTCAGCAACGGCACCCGTGCTGAAGTGGTGCGGCAGGACGGGTGCGTGGATCGTCGACCACACCGCGCGCCCGATCTCGTTCGTCATGGAGAAGACGGGCGACGCCCTGATCGGCACGGCCGATCTCGTCGGCAAGGCCGCTTCCATTCCCGGGCGCCTCGTCGGCGGGCTGCTCGGCGGAGGTGGTGCCTCGCTTCCGATGCCCCACGTCAGCGAGGACGCCGCGCATGACCGCCGGGTCGCGCAGGTCGAAAAGGCGACGGCTGCCCTTCAGGCGAGCCGGGCGGCGACCGCGCAGCCGATCCCGCGCACGGCCGGGCCGCTCTCTCCCCGGTCCCTTATCGGCGAGCTCGTGCATGCCTACGCGCAAGCGGATCCTGTAGAGCGTCTCGCGCTCGATCTCGACATGTTGCCTCCGCACATCCGATCGTGGCTGATCGCGTGCGACGAGCGGACGCTCGAGCGGCTGGCGCGGATCGGACCGGAGGCCTGCGGAGAATTCGCCGCGGGCAAGCGCAGGATCGTCGGGATCGAGCGGCCGGATGGGGCCGGCACGGACCTCGTCGACGTGGACTTGGTGATGGCCCAGTCGGCGGCGGCGCCGTACCTGCGAAGGATTGCCGATGCGAAGGCGGAGGCCCGCGTCTTTCACGCATGATCCGGCAGTACCGGAAACGACAAAGGCCGGGATCACTCCCGGCCTTTTCCTTTGCGGAGACGGTACCGTTCACTGACGGGCGGCGAGCGCCTCGTCCCGGTAGCGGATCGCGCGGTGAAGCTGCGCGACCTGGGCCTCGAGTTCGGCGACGCGCTGGATTGCGGCACAGGCGACGTCCGTCATCGCATCCGCGCTGCCCCGGGCAGACGACAAGGCGCTGTCCCAGGCGTCGTACGCAGCGGCTTCGGCGCGAGCCTCATTGTTCGCGCAGACCTGGCGGACGCCGTGCATCAGGGCGGTCGTCAGGACGTACGCCATGGTGTTGGCTGCTGCGTGCGGAGTGTTCATCATCGTCGGCTCCCGTGTCTTCCCGTCTCGTCAACAATACATGGCGATGACTTCGGTTCCCGTCAAGGTTCGGTCGCGTTTTCTTATGGAAAAAGAATAATGCCCCGGACAACCGAGGCGTTGCTTTCTTTCTACCTAAAACAATACTTGTTTTAGGTAAGGGCGGCGTTCTCCTCGTCGGCGACGTCGCGGATGGCGGGTTCGTTCCACCAGCCTTCGACGAGTCGGCCATCCGCAGCCGTGTACCGGATGAGGTAGCTGTCGAATCCCTCGGCGTACTCGGCCCGGCCGATGATCTCGCCTTCCTCCCCGGAGAGCAGCGCGACGCGATGGTTCAGTCCGTAGGAGAAGAAGGCCGGGTCGTTGCGCCCCACCACGCGGACGTCACCATCCTCCGCGCCGTCATCTGCTCTCGCCTCGTCGAAGACATCGGCGGCGTCGCCAGCGAAATTGAGGATCACGCTGTCCGCCTTCGAAATCTCCTTGAGCCTGTCCGCGAGTTCCTGGATTTCCCTGATCGTTGCCATGCCTGCCTCCCACGCCGGATCATCCGGCTCCTCGAGGGTGAGATCGCCGGCGGGAATTCTGCAATCTCGTTGCGCCGTGCGGACGTCGCGGATACCGTCTTCATGGGAGCACCGCTGGATGATGTCCGTATAGGCCAGCACGCCACCCAGGTCCGGGACGATGCCGCGTTGAGAGATTGCCAGCGGCACGGGCGACGCCTTCAAGGAGGCAATGGCGATCCAAAGCGAAAGACCCGGCGGACCGTCCCCGCCGGGCCTTCGTGATTCAGATGATGGTGTCGATGCTTACGCGATCTTCTTCGCGCAGCGCGGGCAGCTCACCGCCTCGTCGAGCGCCGTCGACCACGAGCCGCCGCGTCCCGGAGCGGAGCCGCACGCCGCACGCCACATCCCCTTCGGGACGGCATGCACGACGCCGTTGGCGGCTCCCTTAATTGTGAGACCGGGCGATCCCGCCGTCCTTCAATGTGACCGTCGGCCACGCGGCGAGGTCCGCCTTCCGTGCGGCCAGCCGGGCCATCCTCTCCTCGAGCAAGGCGGCGGCCTCGCGATCCCGCGCAGCCTGTTGTCCGTATGGGACGTAGGCCTCCGGCCCACCCAGCACCTCGGTGAACAGTTCCCCCGATGCATTCATGAAGCCCTCCCGTTGTCGCCGACGGTTCCTTGTATGTGTCGGCACTACAGAATGAGTTCGCCGGCGCGGCAGGGGCAACAACGTCACCGCCGGATTCGTCTTAGAACACTAGAGGGTTAAGACGCGTACATAACTGGCGCCTTCTTAACACAGGCTCTCATGCGGGCTTTGCGCTATGCAGAACGCCGAGTTTGGGCACCGAGCTGTCATTCAGTACTATTGATCCGACCTGAATGATCTCAATCTAAGCAGTATAGGCGATCTGCGGAACTATTCCAACTTGCGGCAGGGAATAATTGACTCGTGACCGCTTAAGATGCTATCTTTACTTGACCCTTTTCTGCATCACATACGGGTTCGTGCACGGAGATTGGATTGGCCAACGTGCATGTACTGTGATGTGATCGTCCTGATAAACGCGACGTTCGAAAACTGCTTCCGTCTATAGTGATGTAGCGCATCAGAGCAGCATCTAAATAGGAGGTCGTATGTTAACTCCCAAACATACACAGTTGCAGCGCGTAGCTACTGACAACCTCGTAATATATACGACGGAGCCAGAAGTTTCGATTGAAAATGAAGAAGTTCCCACAGAACAGGAGTTAGTGTCCGCCCTGCTTGCAATGCTTGTGGTAATTGCCGTAGTTGCTGGTGCGGCAATCATCATAATTAGTTATTATAAGCAAAAAGATGATGAGCCAAGTTCATCGCCATCACCAACGCCAGAAACTTCGACGAAGCCTGAGACTCTGTATTGCTGCTGCGTCCAGATGAAGTGTGACACCACCGGAGTATCACAGAGTTCGTCGCCTTCGTCGGGACCGAGTTCGTCGCCTTCGTCGGGACCGAGTTCGTCGCCTTCGTCGGGACCGAGTTCGTCGCCTTCGTCGGGACCGAGTTCGTCGCCTTCGTCGGGACCGAGTTCGTCGCCTCCTGACGACGAGCCGAGTTCGTCGCCTCCTGACGACGAGCCTAAATCGCCACCTGATGACGAACCAAGTACATCGCCACCTGATGACGAACCAAGTACATCGCCGCCTGACGATAAGATCTTATCTCCCCCAGACACAACGTCTTCACCTCAATCCAAGGCTGCCGAGACGTTTGATAAAATTATGGAAGATTATTTAACACAGACGTTCAGTGACGCAGAATCCGCCGCTGCATATCTTCAGCAGAAAGTGA
The DNA here is from genome assembly GCF_003347665.1 of Microvirga calopogonii. Classification (GTDB taxonomy): domain Bacteria; phylum Pseudomonadota; class Alphaproteobacteria; order Rhizobiales; family Beijerinckiaceae; genus Microvirga; species Microvirga calopogonii. Next base: position 41,014 of record NZ_QDGA01000019.1, on the reverse strand, counting down.
GCGAGGCAGGGATAGTAGTACAGATTACCGAGTCGGGTTATGTGGCTAGGAATGAACTGCCTGATCCTGGTAGGGTTGCTACTCAGCTACGTGCTCGGGGCATTCAAGACAATGCACTTATCGAAAGTGCAGTAACCGACGCCAACAACGCAATATCCCAAGTCGAAGTCTTCGCCAAGAATATAATGGCAACAATTCCTACAGGTGAGCAGCCTGTCGACGCGGGCAAGACAATGACACCGCAAACTGGCGACCCTTATGCGGATCTTGTTCCTGAGTGGATGAATCTTATTCCTGCTGGGTTTGTCCTCCAACCCCAAGGGAGCGTGACACCGGCCCCTACGCCACCGACCACAGGATTAGCGCCGAGAAACCTCTTAGCTATGAAAAGTACGACAAATTCAGGTGTAATCATCGAGGCCAGCGTCGAGACAATATTTACCCAGATGACTAACGCGGGTTTAGAGCAGCCGGGGTACTACGTGCCTCCTTTCGTTTCGGTCTTTGATACGGCACCAGATGCCTGGTCGACTCGAGCTTAACTTACCGGCCCCTGTGGAATGAATTTCAAGACGATTGCCCTCCGGCGGCGTGCCGGCCCATGATACCAAGGAGACCCAGCTTTTCACCTCTACGGACAATTGTTCAGCTTGCCTAAAACTGGCACTGAAAACCTTTACTACAACGCTGAAGCCGTGTTGCTAGCTCGTGACGATGGACCCGTCGGCGAATCCCGGTTCCAGCCGCTGCACCTCGCCGCCCTTCTCCTGGAACGCTTCGATCATCGTCGCCAACTCGTCCTTCTCGACGGGCGGCAGGCGGAGAGGGTGGCCGTCCAGCCCGACGCGCTGCCTCGGGAAGAACCTGTTGAAGGGATCATACCTGTTGGGCGTCGCCTCGGTCGACATCGGTGCCTCCATCATTGGAAAACCATTGTTGCATCGGCGGAGGCACGGATGGTGGAATGTTGCATGCCGCCGGCAGAGGTTGAGGATGCCCCGCCTGGTCACCGGGCGGTCATGCTCGTTCCTTTCTCCCTGCGCCGTCGTCGCACTCGGGGACGACGGCGTTTCTTTCGGGGATGGGTGTCAGGCCGTGCGAGCGAACTCGCCGTGGAGTTCGTTGGCCGCCCCCTGGTAAGCTTCGGCCGCAGCCGCGATGGTCGGGAAGATGCCGAGACATCTGTGCTTGCCGTTGACGTGAATCTCAGCCTATCACTTCTGCCGTTTCGCGTGCCAAGTCACGCTCTTGATGCCGGAAGTGCTGTCCTTGCGCGTGCCTGCGTTCCTGGCATTCTGCGCATGGATAGCGCTGCGCAGATTACCCCTCCGGTTGTTGAGGCCGTCTCCATCCCTATGGTCCACCATCTTCCCCGGTTCGGCCCGGAAGATCGTCCGGTGCATGTGCGTGAGCGTCGGGCGTCCATCGGATAGGCGATCGTGGCGCACTGCATACCAAGTGCTCTTGCTCCTGAAGGCCCGCCAGTTGAAGCCCTCCACGAGGGGCAGGTCCGCGATGTCGACGACGGCCTCCATGCCCCGCGTCAATGGGACGACCGCGACATCCCCTTCGACTCTCACCTTCCTGACCGCCATGTCCACCTCCACGAGCACGTTGCCCGCTTCCAGTGAGTGACGGCCGGCTGCATCCCAGAAGGACGCGAGGGTGGAATGTTGCAGTGGCGGCCGCGAAGGTCGCTCTATATACAGAGCGCGCCACTTGTTCTGGGACGCACCTCGCCGACGGTCACCACGCCGCCGGCGACGTCATATCGGGGCCTGTGGAAAATCGAGCCGTGTTTATGAAGTGTTTATGATATCGGCCAAGGTCAGAGATAGAATAGCGGATAAATTCTAAAGCCCTTGCAAATTAACGCTTTCGGAAAACGGTACCGAGATAGAGCACAGGACTCTGACTCCGTTAGTCTTGGTTCGAATCCAGGTCCCCCAGCCAGCCCTTCAGCGCAGCAGCATCTAGCGTCATCTTCCCAGACACCGGACTCGCGGGTTCGGCACATACCTCGCTCTCCCACTCTCGCCTCGTTTGCGGACGAGCCGAATGGGTGAGCGCAAAAGGGCAATGTTCGGCTCACCTACGATGCGCTAGACAGGTCGCCATGACGCCCAAGATGTTTTTCCGCTGGGTCGCATGGCTTCTCGTCCTTGCGATCACAATCTTTACCGTTGCGCCGATAGAGTTCCGACCCGTCAGCGGAGCGCCGGTCAGCCTGGAACGGTTCGGCGCTTTCGTGGTGATCGGAACGATGTTCTGTCTGGGCTATCCGGGACACCGCCTCAGGATCATCGTCATGTTGATAGGTATTATTACTCTGCTCGAGGTGACGCAGAACTATGTCCCGAACCGGCATGGCCGCCTCCCGGACGGCATGGTCAAAGTGTCGGGTGCCTTGATCGGCGCGGCCTTTGCCAGTTTGCTGACTCGTGGAAAGCGGACCTTGTAGACGGACCGGTCCCAGGACGAGGCCACCGCGCCTCCTTGCGATGGATGCTCCTGCATGGTTTCCTAACGTTCCTGGATCGTATATCTCCCGTTCATCCCCTCATGCCTTGATGCCGCCTTCATGGAAGCGGCATGCAAGAAGCAGGACAAGACCCGGTGCGTGATGATGAACCGTCTGACGATCGCCATAGCCGCGGCAGGGTGGGCTCTGTACGGTTTTTCGGCCCTGATGCCCCGGTCGTCAAACGCCGATGCCCAAGCGGAGATCGCACGGTTGCACCAGGCGGCCCAGGCGGCGGGCACCGAACATGATGCACTGGTCGCCCAACTGGAGCTTTTCAAGGAGGCGAACCAGGATCTTCAGCATCTCCAAAACCGGATCGCCGCCGCCACACAGGAGTTGAAGCACCTGGAATATCTCCGGTCACGGATCAGCGGCGAGATCGACGTGATGCGACCCCAACCCTCGAGAGGGTCATCCCAAGCCTTGTCCGCGCCTGAGCACCCCGTCTCTTCGGACGCAGCCGGCGCAGTTCCTTCGAAGGAAGAGGTCGGCTATGCGCAGCAGGCGCTGACCGCACTGGGGTTCGGCCCTTTAAAGGCGGACGGGGTCTTCGGTCCGGGCACGCGCCGTTCGATCGAGGCGTTTCAACAGTCTCGCGGGCTCCCGGTTACGGGAAATCTCGAGGCCGGCACCCTTCGAGCACTTCGAAACAGCCACACCGCCGCACAGCCGTAATTCCGGGGGTATGCCGCCCGTCCGTTTGGATCGCCCGGCGGGCCGACCGGCTCCTACCGGGATGTCTCGACCGTCTTTGCGCGGTCGCTGGATGCCAGTCGGAGCCTGCGCTCCAGATCCTCGACCTGTCTGGCGACAGCATTGAGGTTCGATCGGATCACGAACAGATCCGAGGCGGATACGCCGGACGCGTCGATCGACGGACCCAGGTCGAGCTTCGGCTCGCTCGCCTGCTTCTTCGACTTTGATCCACTTCCGGCAATCCAGCGCCAGATGGCGAGACCGAGCCACGCAATCAGGGAGAACAGGATCAGGCCGACGGCCAGGACAATACCCAGCGTCACGGCAGAGCCGAGTTGATCACTCCCATCCATTGAACACCCCCACCACTTCAGCAGAAAATTCCTAGAGCATCGGTCCGGAAAGTGGAATGCATTTTTGCACACGATGCTTCGGGTCGATGAGGATCAGGCCTCAAGCCGACCATTCCTATGCGGCGGGAGGGCGAGAGTGGCTGCTCGCGTCTTCTACTACTTTTGTGCAAGGTCGGGACGCAGCTTTTCTATTGCCGGGCTGTCGAAGCCTGAATACTCTCCCCTGACAAGAAAAAGGGCCGCAACAATGCGACCCGAAGTTTAGGGAGGAAACGCCCAAGAAGGGCGAGCAGGACGGTAACGCCAATCACCGTACTGCATTGCAATAAAGTACTGTGTGCCGCAAAAAGCGGCAAGCATAAACGGGCAGCATCGCTGCCTTTTCTTTTTTCTGTAACCTATCGGCCACAGTCCCGATCCCGCAGGAACGGCTCAGCGGATACACTCTACGGGAACGCGGACGTTGGAGCCGCCGATCAGGACGGTGCGGCACGGCACGCCGTTGATGATCTGGACCTCATTCGGGGTCGCATAGGGGAACAGCGCGTCGGGAGTGCCGGTCAGCGGCCGCCCTCCGACCACCCGCTCCCCTCCATCCTCGACGCGGATGCTCCCGGTCGTCCCGGGCTCGAAGGTACCGGTCGGGGCATGACCGGCGCATTCCACGGGAACGCGCATATTGGTACCTCCGATCAGGACGGTGCGGCACGGCACGCCGTTGATGATCTGGACCTCATTGGGCGCCGCATAGGGGAACAGCGAGCCCGGCGTTCCCTGAATGGGGTTGGGCTGCGCCTGGGCGGCCGCAAGACCGGCAATGGACACAATCCCTGCGACAGACAGGAGCGTCAGCGTTCTCATGGAGGCCTCCTCTCCGCAGATGGCGGGAAATGCAGCATGCAAGGGGCGCTGCGGACGCTCCTGTTGCACGATGTTGGCCAATGTCGGCCGCCGAACCCGAGAGCAGGCTCCAAGGCTTCGCACGAGGCAAAACCACGGAGCCTGCCATCACGCACGGTATCGCGGGTGTCAGCTGAAACCTGATGAACAGCCCAACAACTCACCGCTTCCTGACGTTGGACCAACGGCGCTGATCCGATCCTCGCCGAGAGCGGGACACGCGAGTCGATCGGAACATGCTTCGATCAAGCGTCGGGTGGATCCGCAGGGTCGATCATAATTGGCCCCGCCTGCTCTGCTTGATCCGTTGAGCCATTCACTTACCAGATCGGGACAAAGCCGACGCAGGTCAGGCGGAGGTGCTGTTAAAGAATTCGCATCCTGTAGAAACGCTCAATAAACAACATCGAACGACACATACGACGCGTCCCGAAGCCAAAAGCCATTGGTAAGAATACCTACCAAGGCTTATTCATTGGCGGCCGCAGTTTTTCGCTCGGTGGGTCATGATTATAGCCTTGACGGGAGATGTCGCGTCGGCTGCTATGGCTAGGCTGAGAGGCAAGTCATCAGCAATCCAAGGGGGAACGATGCGTTACCTTCCGCGATGGTTGTCATGTGTCCTTATGGTTTCGGCCGGGCTCCTTGTCGGAGGTGCGAACAACTCCCATGCCGCGGACTTGAGCCCTCCTCCTGCTCCCGAGATCGTAACCCCTGCACCTCCCAGCTGGACCTATCGCTTCACGCCCTATGGTTGGCTGACCGCGTTGAACGGTACCCAGACCATACGCGGCCGATCCGTGAAGGTGGACGCAAGCTTCGCGGATATCGTCGAGGCCTCTGACACGCTCGTGGCCCTGATGGGCGATTTCGAAGCCCGCAACGGTCCTGTCGCTCTTTTCACCGACGTCGTCTGGAGCAAGATCGGAGCCGACGGCAACAATATCAGAAGCCGCACATTGGCGCCTGGGGTGACGGGCTCGCTCGCCGCCTCCCTGGGTCTCGATATCGAGATGGCCATCGTCGAAGTCGGCGCCGCCTACGAGGTCTACCGCTCGGGTCCGCTGGCCTTCGATCTACTCGGCGGGGCGAGGTACTGGCATCAGTCGGGGGATCTTTCCTTGGCGCTTGCAGCGGGAGTCTCGACGGCCGATCTGGAGGTGGCGGGCGGCCGCGCGTTCGCCCGGTCGGGTTCGGTCGACTGGGTCGATCCCATGCTCGGTGCGCGAATCCGCTACACGGTCGCGCCGGGCCATGAGCTCCTGCTGCGCGGCGACATCGGCGGGTTCGGCCTCGGGAGCGATTTCTCCTGGCAGGCCATCGGCGCCTACGGCTTCGAGCTCGGCACCTATCAGGGAATCACGTTCTCAGGCGTCATCGGATATCGTGCGCTCTACGTGGATTATGCCCAGGGCGAGGGTCGGCAGCGCTATCAGTTCGACATGCTCCAGCACGGACCCGTGCTCGGCATCAGCGCGAGATTCTGAACGCGCTCAAATCCTGTCCCGTTTAGTCAAGCAACGCCGTTTGGGCGGTGGCAATCTCTCCTGAAATCGTCTGGGAGCAGGAGAGAATGATGAGACGTCTCGTATTACCCCTTGCGCTCGCCGGCCTCGTGATGGCCGCATCGGTTTCAGCCCAAGGACAGAATCCCCGCCAGCCGCCGGTTCGCAACGGCGAGGTCGTCATACCCTCCGAAAAGACCCTTGAGCAGGATGCGGTGACGCAACCGCGAAATGACTTTTCGACCAACGATGCCACGGCAACCCAGCAGATGAAACGTCAGAATCAACGGATCGATAAGCTGCTCGAGAAAGGCATCTGCACAGATTGCCGGTGAACGCGCGCCGGCAACGGCACCCCTGAAGTGACCGCCACCGCAGGTCTCCTCCCGGACCATCGCACAGGACCGGCATAGCGGCGGCAGGAACCGGGAGGAGACCGGAATTCTCGTAAGCACCGGCGCACGCCGGATGCGTTCAGGCCATGGCAAAGGAGGCAAAGATGTCGCTTCGGGTATACCGGCTCGGGGTTCTCGCCCTGTTCGCGGCCTGGATCACGGCCGCGGTCGCACAGACCGATCCCCTGCCGTCCTGGAACGACGGCCCCGCGAAACAGGCGATCATCGCCTTCGTCACGGATACGACCCGTGAAGGATCGTCCGACTTCATTCCGGAGCCGGAGCGGATCGCGACCTTCGACAACGACGGCACGCTTTGGATCGAGCAGCCCGCCTATGTCCAACTCGCCTTCGCCGTGGATCGCCTCAAGGCGCTGGCGCCGCTGCATCCGGAGTGGAAGGACAAACAGCCATTCAAGGCCGTGCTCGAAGGTGGCATGGCTGCTCTCGCCGCCTCCGGGGAGCATGGCGCCGTCGAGATCATCGCCGCGACACATGCCGGCATGACGAATGAGGAATTTCGGCGGATCGTCAAGGAATGGCTCGCGACCGCGAAGCATCCGCGATTCGATCGACGCTACGACGAACTCGTATACCAGCCCATGCTGGAGGTGCTGGCTTACATGCGTGCCAACAGGTTCAAGACCTTCATCGTCTCCGGCGGCGGCGCGGAGTTCATCCGCGCCTTCGCGGAGGACCGCTACGGCATCCCGCCCGAGCAGATCGTAGGCTCCCGCATCTCCACGAAGTTCGAGCGACGAGACGGGCAACCGACGCTCTTCCGCCTGCCACAGGTCGACTTCGTGGATGACGGCCCGGGCAAGCCTGTCGGCATCGAACAGCTGATCGGACGCCGTCCCGTTGCGGCCTTCGGCAACTCCGACGGCGATCTCGAGATGCTGCAATGGACGACCGAGACGGGCAAACGAAGGCTCGGCGCCATCCTGCACCATACGGACGGAGAGCGAGAATATGCCTATGACCGGGATACCATTTTCGGTCGGCTCGACAAGGCGCTCGAGGCCGCGGCATTGGACCGATGGATCGTGATCGATATGAAGGGCGAATGGAAAACCGTGTTCCCGGCCGAGAAGCGCTGACGACAGGGTGGAACCATCATTCGTCCACTTCACACGCGCAAGCGACACGTCTCCTGGCACCGATTGTGGTAGAATGCCTCTGTTCGGGGCAGGACCGTTCACAATGGATCAGGTTCAGGAGAACAACCCGCATCGTGGCAATCGGCTCTTGGCCGCTCTGGATGACGAGGATTTCGCTTTTCTGGCGCCGCATCTGACCATGGTCGATTTCCAGAGAGGTCAGGTAGTCTACGAGGCCGGAGAGACGCTTGAATACACGTACTTCCCCCACAGCGCCGTGGTCTCTCTCGTCACCGTGATGCTCGACGGGAAATCTGCCGAGATGGCAACGTTCGGGTGCGAATCCCTTCTCGGTCTCGTCAGCGCCTTCGTTTCCCGCAACTCGTTCGGACGCTATATCGTGCAGATCCCCGGCACGGCGTCCCGCATCGAGCTCGATCGGATGCACGAGGCTTTCAGAACACGGCCCAAGATCCAGCAGCTCATCCTGCGTTTCACCGAGGCGCTTCTGGCACAGACCCTGCAGAGTGTCGCGTGCAATGCCACGCACAGCGTCGAGGCGCGCTGTTGCCGCTGGATCCTCAGCACACGCGACCGCTGGGGATCCGACGAGCTGCCCCTGACCCATGAATTCCTCTCGGAAATGCTGGGCGTTCAACGCTCCACCGTGAGCGCCGTCACGCGCGCCCTCCATGAGGGCGGGCTCATCAATCAGAGCAGAGGCGCCATCACCATCGTCGACAGACACGGCCTCGAGGAGACGGCCTGCGAATGCTACGAGGTCATCCGCCGGAAATTCGCAGAGCTCCTGCCGCCGTCGACTGCCTGAAGCATCGGAGCCAAAAGTGGATCGGTTCTCGGATCCGATGCTTGAAATTCATTGAAGCGGGATGGTTGACTTGCCGATGGACCGCTCCAGCTACGTCAACCGAGGTCACCCCTGAACGAGCCGTGACTTGAGCAAGCGCATGCCAAACCGCACTGTCCTGCCACACCATGTGATCGACAAGGGGTTGATCGCCACGGCCGTCACAGCTGCCCTAGCGGCCTTTCTCCTGTGCTGCCAGCTCCCCTGACGCGCCAAGCTGCGGCACCCCGACGTGTCTCGCGGAACGTCAACCGATCTCCGAGCATGGAATGATCAGGACCGGGCGAAGATCTTCGCCTACGATCTCGATCATGATCTCGCTGCTGTAATGCGGCAACATGCCCGCCCAGCTCTTCAGGAGTCTCTCGGCAACCTTCATGGCCTCGATCCTGGCCGCTTCGATGTCCGGCAACTCGATTCCGCTCAGATCCTCATCCAGGCCGAAATGGCTTCTGACATCAATGTAATAGCGGGGCACCACACATCCCCTCGACAACGCTGGATTGGACGGGACCGCCCATCATGGTATTCACCTATGTTAATTTACAACGGCGGATCTCGAAAATGACTCGGAATCCCCGTCCACTATTCCGGACAGGTCCAATCCCACGAAACTTTATGTCGCCACTCTGATTATATAGACCTGCTGCTCTCACGCTCGGCCGACCGGGAGAGATGACCGGGACTGCCGATCCACCGCGCTCTTCAGGAGTTTCGATGCTATTGCCTTGGATGAAACTGGCGACCGACACCACCATGTTGGCCGTTGAATCCCAGCTCGTGATCTGGACCCGACTGTCCCAAGCCGCCATGGGGCAAGGTTCCGCGACCGAAAACCTGCTGATGGTCACGGAGAAAGTCGCAGCCTTCGCGGAGGCGGCGGCGACACTTGCGACGGGTGGATCGGCCCACAAGGTCGTAAAGGGATACCGCCGGAAGGTGCGCGCCAATGTGAAGCGCCTGAAAGGCTAGCGCATCGTGCGGACCTAGCGGGCCGCGCAGCGACCCGTAGGGCCACGTCAGTGAAAGGTGGACCCGGTTTTCCGCGCCCAACGATGCGCCAGACTCAAGAATAAGCATCGGACCCAAAAGTGGAATCCACTTTTGGGTCCGATGCTGTAGACGAATTCTGCCGTCGAGTGATCTCGTCGTCCGCGCGTTGCTGAAGATGCCTGCGACGAGAACGCACACCTTGCCCTTAAATCTCCGGAAAATCATTGCCATTGCTCGGTCATCGACATGAGATGCCAAGCTTGGCCATTGGCGTTACGTATTTTCCACTATTTCCGACCCAGGTACGCTCGCTTATAGAGTATTTCCATTGATGCGGGGCAATTCAAAACAACATTCACCAAAGACATATTCCAAATCTACCGTGCCTGAGGGGGCCAGAGCACGGATTTAAGCCGCTGCTCCGATCAAATGATCGGGCGCGGCTTTTTCTTTTTCTCGCCTCCAACTCAACCCTTCGAAAAGCCGGCAAGAGCGATCTCGAGACGCCGCCAATCCTCCGCCGAACCCGGCAGCCCGAAGCGCAGGAGACGGGAAGCGGTTTGGAAGCGACGAACCCAGATCCCGCGATGTCCCAGATGGGAGAACAGTTCCGGCGCGCGGCCGCTCTCCATGAGACGATAGAGGATCGTGCCGCCGGGCGCCCGATCCGATAGCGGTGAAAGCAGCGCGTCGAGGCGGCGGGCATCCTCGGCTCGCGCCTCCTGAGCGGCCGTTCGCCATGTCCGATCGCGCAACGCCCGACGCCCGACCTCCATGGCGGGTCCCGCAACGGACCAGGGGCCGAGCCCCCGCCTCAGCCTCTCGGCAAAGCCGGTCGCCGCGACCGCGAAGCCGAGCCTCACGCCCGCAAGCCCGTATGTCTTGCCGAAGGAGCGCAGGACGATGACGTTCTCCGGCAGAACGGGAACGAGCGTCTCGTCGCCCTGGAAATCGGCGAAGGCTTCGTCGACCACGAACCAGCCGCCGCGCGGCCGAAGACGCTCTGCCTGTCCGAGCAGCGTCTCCCGGCGAAGCAAACGACCGTCGGGATTGTTGGGGTTCACCACGACGACGATATTCGCCTCGCCGATCCCGTCGACCGTGCCGGTCTCCGACACCTCGTGCCCTGCCCCACGCCAGGCATGGGCGTGCTCGGCATAGGTCGGCCCGAGGATGGCGACGCGCGACCGGGGGAACAGGGCCGGCAGCAGGCTGATGAGAATTTGCGTTCCAGGGGCGGCCACCACCAGGGCGGGATCCGCAGCACCATAGGCTTCGGCGGCCGCCGCCTCCAGATCCCTGTGGTCCGCCGGCGACGGCAGCCGTTCGAACAGGCGGGCTGGCAAGGGAGGCATGGGATAGGGTATGGGGTTGATCCCCGTCGACAGGTCGATCCACGGCTCGGGGGCATCCGGAAAGAGCCTGCGGGCCTCGTCCAGGTCGCCGCCGTGCCAGATCCGCGCCTCACTCATCCGATACTCCCATGGCCCTCTCCGATAGCCTGCTGATCTTGAGCCTCGCCCTCGCGGCCGAGGCCGCCTTTGGCTATCCCCATCGCCTTTACACGTGGATCGGGCACCCCGTCACCTGGATCGGGCGGCTGATCAAAGGGCTGGACCGGGGCTTGAACCGGGAGACCTGGTCGTCCGGACGCCGACGCGCCGCCGGCCTCACGGCCCTGGTGATCCTTCTGGCCGTCGCAGGTTTGGCGGCATGGGCGCTGGAGCGCCTGCTTCTACCCCTCGGCATCATCGGCTTGGTACTGCTCGCCCTCATCTCCGGCACCCTCATTGCGCAGCGCAGCCTGCACGAGCATGTGGGGGCGGTCTCGAAAGGCCTGCGCGAAGGCGGTCTAGACGGGGGGCGATCGGCCGTCTCGATGATCGTCGGGCGCAATCCGCAGAGCCTCGACGAGGCGGGCGTCTCCCGCGCCGCCATCGAGAGCCTTGCGGAGAATTTTTCCGACGGCATCGTGGCGCCGGCCTTCTGGCTTGGCCTCGGGGGCCTCACGGGGGCCGCCCTCTACAAGGCCACGAACACGGCCGACAGCATGATCGGCCATCGCACGCCCCGGCACGAAGCCTTCGGCTGGGCGGCGGCGCGGTTCGACGATCTCGTCAACCTGCCTGCCTCGCGGCTCACGGCGTTCCTCATCGTTGCGGCGGCCGCTTTTCACCGGGGAGCCTCCGCCAGAGGCGCCTGGCGGGCGCTACGGCGCGACGCCTCGCATCATCGCTCGCCCAATGCCGGCTGGCCGGAAGCCGCGATGGCCGGCGCCCTGGGCCTGCGGCTGGCCGGTCCCCGGGTCTATGGCGATGTGCGCATCGAGGATCGCTGGATGGGCGACGGGCGCGCGCAGGCGAATGCGGACGACATCGACCGGGCGCTCGGCCTCTACCGGACCGCGTGCCTGCTGCTCTTCGCCATCACGGTGGGGTTCGCTCTCCTGACAGGGATTACCGCGCGCTGAGCGCAAGCAGCCCATCGCAGTCGAGATGCGCTTCCAGGTGATCGGCGAAGCGGTCGAGAATATCGTCGACGAGGGCCTCGTAGGCGAGATCGCTCGTTTCTGCTCCAAGCAGTTGCAGCCACCGCGCCCGCTGCCGGTCATCCGCGAAGAGGCCGTGGACATAGGTGCCGGTTACGCGGCCATCAGCCGAGACGGCACCGTCGCGATGCCCGTTCGCCAGTTGCGCAAAAGCGCGCGAAGTGGCGTCCGGTCCTGACGTCTCGCCGATATGCATCTCGTAGCCCGAGAGCGGCGTGCCATCCGGGATCGTTGTCCCGGTCACCGCCTCGAGCCGCTTCCTCGTGGTGAGCGTCGTCGCGACGTCGAGCAAACCCAAACCCTCGATGGAACGGCCCGCCTCGCCCTCGATGCCGAAGGGGTCGTCGATACGCGTTCCGAGCATCTGATAGCCGCCGCAGAGGCCCAGGACGCGCCCTCCCCGGCGCACATGCGCCTTCAGGTCGATATCCCAGCCCTGCGCGCACATGAACATGAGATCGTCGATAGTGGTCTTGGAACCGGGCAGCAGGACGAGCGCGGCTTCGACAGGCAGGGTCTGGCCGGGTTCGACCAGCACCACCTCGACACCCGGCTCCTCGCGCAGGGGATCGAGATCGTCGAAGTTGGAGATCCATGGCGTCACCGGAACCGCGACGACAACCGAACCCTTGCGACCCTCGCGCCGCAACCCGAGCCCATCCTCGGCCGGAAGGCGCGCGGCGTCGGAAAAATGCGGCACGAGGCCCAGTGCCGGCCAGCCGGTGCGCTCGGCCACGAACCGCATCCCACTCTCGAACAGGGCCGGATCGCCCCGGAAGCGGTTGACGATGAAACCGCGGATCATCGCGGCATCCGCCTCGTCGAGCACGGCTTTTGTACCGACGAGGCTCGCGATCACGCCGCCTCTGTCGATGTCACCCACGAGGACCACCGGTACATCCGCCGCGCGGGCAAAGCCCATATTGGCGATGTCGCCTGCTCTCAGGTTCACCTCGGAGGCCGAGCCCGCGCCTTCGACGAGGACGAGGTCGGCTTCCGCAGAGAGCCGCCCGAAACTGTCGAGAACCGCCGCCATGAGGCGCGGCTTCCAGGATTGGTATTCCCGCGCTTTCGCCGTGCCGACGACGCGGCCCTGCACCACCACCTGCGAGCCGATCTCGCTCTGGGGTTTGAGGAGCACCGGGTTCATGTGGACGCTGGGCGCCACGCCGGCGGCCCGCGCCTGCAGGGCCTGGGCGCGGCCGATCTCGCCGCCATCGGCCGTGACCGCCGCGTTGTTCGACATGTTCTGCGGCTTGAAGGGCCGAACCTTCAGTCCCCTTCGGGCAAAGACCCGGCACAGGCCTGCTACCAGGAGCGACTTGCCCACATTGGAGCCGGTGCCCTGCACCATGAGTGCGCGCATCAGAACTCGACGCCTTCCTGCGCCTTCACGCCGGCCGAGAAATGATGCTTGACGAGGGTCATCTCGGTCACGAGATCGGCGGCCTCGATGAGTTCGGGCTTCGCGTTGCGGCCGGTGACGACCACGTGGAGACCGGGGCGGCGCTGCCGAAGGGTTTCGACCACCTCCGCCAAGGGCAGGTATTCGTAGCGGAGCGCGATGTTGAGCTCGTCCAGCACGAGAAGGCGGATGTCCTCGCGGGCCATCAGTTCCTTTGCCTTGGCCCAGGCGCGTTCGGCCGCCGCCACGTCGCGGGAGCGATCCTGCGTCTCCCAGGTGAAGCCTTCACCCATGGTGTGCCATTCGACCTGATCGGAGAATCGGTCGAGGGCGAGGCGCTCGCCCGTTTCCCAAGCACCCTTGATGAACTGCACCACGCCCACGTGAAAGCCCCGCCCGAGCGCCCGTAGCATGAGGCCGAAGGCGGCCGTGGACTTGCCCTTGCCAGGGCCCGTATGGACGATCAGGAGCCCCTTCTCGACTGTCTTCGAGGCGACCTCCAGGTCCTGGACTTCCTTGCGCTTGATCATCTTGGCGCGGTGCCGCGCCTCTTCGTCCTGGGTCATCCCGAGCCCGCCTTCCCATGAGAGGGCCGCACCATGAACAGGCTGAGGCGCGATTTCAAGGCCGAGCCATTTTCAACACCCAGGCTTGAAAGATCCTCCTCGGCCCGGTAAGCATGTAACGGACGGTGCCCCGGCAACGGGGTGAAAAGGGAATGCGGTGAGATACCGCGGCTGCCCCCGCAACTGTAAGCGGCGAGCCTTCGCTCCACATGCCACTGGGTCTAAAAGCCCGGGAAGGCGGTAGCGCAAAGCAGCGACCCGCGAGCCAGGAGACCTGCCGTCATCGTGCAACCCAGATGCCGCCGGAGGGGTGGCCAAGAGGTCTTCATGTCGACACTGACCAACCAAGCCTACGTCGCCACTTCGTCTCAACGGCTCGTGGCCATCATCACCGCAGCAACCTTCGGCCTCGCACTTGTGTTCATTTCGGGCTTCGCGTCGCCCGAAACGATCCACAATGCGGCGCATGACTGGCGTCACTCGCATAATTTCCCCTGCCACTGACAGGGGGCTTCCATGATCGTGAGGGTTCTGAAAGCGGCTTTGGTCGCTGGGTTTCTGGCTGCCTGCGTGGCTGCGACCCTTCAAGCTTTCCTGACATCTCCCCTGATTCTCCAGGCCGAGACGCACGAAAAGGCCTCGGCACCGGAAGCGCATGCCGCTGCATGGGGCGGTCTGCTGCACCTCGCACATAGCTCTCATGAACCGGCGGATGCTGCGGACGAGAGCGCGTGGGAACCGGGCGAGGGCTTTCCCCGGATCGCGTTCACGGCGCTTGCCACCCTGGTCAGCGGTGTCGGCTATGCCTCGATTCTGGCGGCCTCGATCCTCGCTGCGGGTCGACAATTCGACCTGCAGACGACATTGCGGTGGGCAATCGGTGGCTTTCTCGCCGCCAGTCTCGCGCCCGCTGTCGGGCTGCCCCCGGAACTTCCGGGCATGGGAGGAGCGCATCTCGCCGAGAGGCAGATCTGGTGGGTCTCCACCGCGATTGGAACGGGCCTTGGTCTGTATCTGATCACGAACGTCCGCCATCATGCGGCTCTCGGCATCGGCCTCATCGCCATCGTGCTTCCGCACCTGATCGGAGCACCCCATGCGGAAGCTGCCGCGAGTGACGTCCCGGCGGTCCTGGCTGCGCAATTTGCGGCTCGCTCGCTTGCCGTCGCGTTCGCCTTCTGGGCAACTCTTGGACTTGCCCTCGGCTGGTACTGGACGCGACAGGAGAAGCGGACGGAGTCAGGTTTTCTCCCTCGGACGGCTTCGGTCAGCGGCGACGGCAAGGCCGTTTAGCCCATGACCTCATTCCCTGAGGAGATCTGCCTGCATGTCTGCGTCACCTGCCGTCAGGCGGGTGGCCCGGACGACAAGGCGCTGCGGCCCGGTGCGATCCTTCACCGGGCCCTCACCGAGGCGCTCGCGCATTCCGAAGCACCGAAGGTGCGTTTGGAGGCGGTCGAGTGCCTGTCCGTGTGCAAGCGGCCCTGCACCATCGCGGTCTCGGGTCCAGGACGCTGGACTTATATCTACGGCGACCTGAACGCGGAGACCTCGGTCGAGACGATTCTCGACGGATTGCGCCGCTATGCGGCCACGTCCGACGGACTCGTGCCCTGGCGCGAGCGTCCGGAAGCCTTCCGCAAGGGCATCGTCGCCCGCATTCCCCCGTAGATCATCGGACCCAAAAGTGGATACCACTTTTGGGATCCATCCGATGCTCCACTCCTTGAAGAGCGCATCGTTGAGCGCGAAAAACCGGAACCACTTTTCGCTGACGCGGCCCTTCGGGTCCGCACGATGCGCAAAGACGAACAACGCGGCTTGAGAAGAGCCGCCGAAAGGCTCAAACCCATGAGCGATCTTAAAAAGATCCCCTGCACCATCGTCACCGGATTTCTCGGCGCTGGCAAAACCACCCTTGTGCGTCACCTCCTCGAGAACGCAGGCGGACGCCGCCTCGCGGTTCTCGTCAACGAGTTCGGCGATCTCGGCTTCGACGGCTCCTTCATCGAAGGCTGCGGCATCGAGGGCTGCACGCAGGAGGACATCGTCGAACTTCCCAACGGCTGCCTGTGCTGCACGGTGGCGGACGATTTCGTGCCGGCCCTGAACACGCTCCTCAACCGTCCGAACCCGCCCGAGCACATCCTGATCGAGACCTCTGGTCTGGCTCTGCCGAAGCCGCTGGTGCGCGCCTTCAACTGGCCGGACATCCGCTCCCGGGTGACGGTGGACGGCGTGATCGCCGTGGTCGACGGTCCGGCCGTCGCCTCCGGCGCCTTCGCGGACGATCCCAGGGCGCTCGAAGCCCAGCGCGCGACCGACACCTCGGTCGATCACGAGAACCCGCTGGAGGAAGTGTTCGAGGATCAGCTCCTCTGCGCCGACCTCATCATCCTCAACAAGACCGATCAGATGGCGGCCGGCGACAAGGGCAAGGTTCTCGCCGAGATCAACGAGCACCTGCCGCGCGCCGTGAAGGTCATCGAGACGTCGCACGGCAAGGTGGACCCGACGGTGCTGCTCGGCCTCGGTGCTGCGGCGGAAGCCGATCTCGAATCCCGTCCCTCGCATCACGAGACCGCCGAGGATCACGATCACGACGATTTCGACAGCGTCGCGATTCCGGTCGCGCCCGTCGCCACGCCGGAGGCGCTCGTCGCCCGTGTCGAGCGCGCGGCGGAAGCGGCCGGCGTGCTGCGGATCAAGGGCTTCGCCCCCGTCGACGGCAAGCCCATGCGCCTCGTGGTGCAGGGTGTCGGCCAGCGCGTCGCACATCATTTCGATCGGCCGTGGAAGGCAGGCGAAGCCCGCGACGGCCGCATGGTCGTGATCGGGCTCAAAGGCTTCGACGTGAAGGCCGTCGAAGCCGCTTTGCGCCAGGGGTGACATGCACCTCCTTCCGGTCACAGCGATTTCCCTCGACGAGGGCGGGGAGGCCACGGACCTCCAGCAGCCGCCCGGGGATATCATGGTGCTGTCCTTCGCGGATAGCGACCTCGGAGCGCTGGCGGCCGCTCAAAGTCTGAAGGCAGGCGGGGCATCGCTCCGTCTCGCCTCGCTTCGCCGCCTGCGTCACCCTCTGTCCGTCGACCTCTACATCGAGAAGACGGCCGCGAAGGCGCGCTTCGTCCTCGTGCGCTGCCTCGGCGGCCTCGATTATTGGCGCTACGGCATCGAGCACCTCTCCCGGGCCTGCCGCCTGTCCGGTGTAAAGCTCGCGGTTCTCCCAGGCGACGACCGGCCCGATCCGCGCCTGTCGGCCTATTCTACCGTGCCGCAGGCGCTCTGCGACGAGCTGGAGGCCTATTTCCAGGCTGGCGGGATCGACAACATGCGACGCCTTCTCGCGCGCATCGGCGCCGAGATCGGTGAGGTCGGTGCAGTCGTGGAACCGCCGCGCGTCGTGCCTCGCGCATTCGCGTGGGTGCCCGAAAAATCTCCTGCAGACAGACATTCCAATCACAGCCCTCATCCTGAGGAGCAGCCGTCAGGCTGCGTCTCGAAGGATCTTCCCGCGCCTACTGAAGCCTCCTTCGAGACGCCTGCTGCGCAGGCTCCTCAGGATGAGGGCCGTGAAATTGAACCCGGCGGCATCGTCGAGCCGGAGACCATCCTCTCCCACCTCTCCAACAATCGCCCCCTCGCCTATCTCCTCGTCTATCGCTCCGCCGTTCTCTCGGGCGACACGCAGGCCATCGAGGAGCTGACGGCAGCACTTGCCGAACGCGGCGTCGACTCGCTCGTTCTCGCCGTTTCGAGCCTGAAGGACCCGGACGCGGTGGGTGTCGTTCGGCGCGCAATCCAGACACGTCGTCCCGACATCATCGTCACGACGACAGCCTTCTCATCGCGCGATGATGAAAGTTTCGTGCTCGACGAAGCCGATTGCCCGATCCTGCAGGCGATCCCGGTCGGCAGCGCGAAAGAAGCCTGGGAGGCCTCTCCACGCGGCCTATCCGCCGCCGATCTCGCCATGCAGATCGCGCTTCCCGAATTCGACGGCCGCATCGCCGCCGGTCCGATCTCGTTCAAGGCGGAAGAGCCCACCGATCCGTCGCTTGCATTCTCGCGCCGGGTTCAGGCGCCGGATACGGGAAGCCTCGATGCCGTCGCGGACATGGCCGCTGCCTGGGTGCGCCTTGCGCGCACGCCGCGCCACGAGCGGCGGCTCGCACTGGTTCTCTCGGATTATCCCGCTCGCGGCGGACGCGCCGGCTTCGCCGTCGGGCTCGATACGCCGGCGAGCACCTGCGCGGTCCTCGATCATCTCGAACAAGCCGGTTATGCGGCGAGACGGGGTTTTACGGCGGAAGCACTGATGCCGCTTCTGACCGAAGGACGCGCATTCTTCGACGTACCGCTCGCCACCTATCGCGCGTGGCTCGGCACGCTGCCGGCAGAGCAACGCACGGTCATCACCGAACGCTGGGGCATTCCTGAGAACGATCCCGCATTTGCCGACGGTGCCTTCCGCTTCCGCGCGGTTCGCGCCGGAAACGTTCTCGTGGCGCTGCAGCCGGATCGGGGCCACGGCCTCGATCGCAAGGGCTCCTATCACGACCCCGAAAGCCCGCCGAGTCACGGCTATCTTGCCTTCTATTGTGGCCTGAGAATGCTCGAACGCATCCATGCGCTTGTGCATCTCGGCACCCATGGCACGACCGAATGGCTGCCCGGCAAGGCGGCGGCGCTCTCCACGGCCTGCTGGCCGCGCCTCGCCATAGGGTCGATTCCGGTGATCTATCCTTTCATCGTCGACGATCCGGGCGAGGCCGCGCCCGCCAAGCGCCGCATCGGTGCCGTCACCGTGGGCCATCTCACGCCGCAGACAGCGGAGGCGGGCCTGCACGGCGAGGCCGGCGCCTTGCGCGAACTGGTCGAGGAATTCTCCTCCGCACAGGTTCTCCATCCCGGCCGGGCCGAACTCGTCGCACGTGAGATTCTGGAGCGCGCCCGGACAAGCGGCCTCGCATCGGCCTGCGGCGTCGAGGACGGCATGCCGATGGACGAGGCGTTGACGCGGCTCGACGCGCATCTCTGCGATCTCGGCGAGGTGACGATCCGCGATGGCCTGCACGTCTTCGGCAGCGCTCCTGCCGGGCTCGAAGCCTGCGCCGTCGGCGAGCGCGAAGGATTGCTGAAGGCCCTCGATGGCCGCTTCGTCGTGCCCGGCCCGTCCGGCTCGCCCTCGCGCGGCCAGACCAACGTACTGCCCACCGGCCGCAACCTCACAACGCTCGACCCAAGGGCGATCCCGACCCGCGCCGCCACTGAACTCGGACAGCGCGCGGCGGCGGAAGTGGTGCGCCGCCACCTTCAGGAGGAAGGCGACTGGCCGCGCCGGATCGTGATGGACCTGTGGGCCTCCCCGACCCTCCGCTCCGGCGGCGAGGACATCGCTCATGCGCTGGCCCTCATGGGCATGCGCCCGACCTGGGACCATGCGTCGGCCCGCGTGACGGGTTTCGAGATCGTGCCGCAGCCGCTCATGGACAGGCCACGCGCCGACGTGACCCTGCGGGTCTCCGGCGCGTTCCGCGATACGTTCCCGGACCAGATCGCGCTCCTCGATCAGGCGGCCCGCGCGGTCGCCGCCCTCGACGAGGAGGACGAATGGAACGAACTCGCCGCCGCGAGGCGGCGCGGCGAGGCCCTGTCACGCGTCTTCGGCTCGGCGCCCGACACTTATGGAGCAGGCGTATCCACCCGGGCACTCGACGGCGAATGGACGACGAGGCACGACCTTGGACGCACCTATCTGGATGGCACGTCCCACGCCTTCGGAGCCGGCGGCGAGGCTCGGAGCGATGTGAGCTTCCCGCAGCGTGTCGAGCAGGCCGAAGCCTTCGTGCATGTGAGCGACGTCGCCGAGCGCGACATCCTGGACGGCGACTCCGCAGCCGACGCCATCGGGGGCTTCGCGGCCGCCGCCCAGTCCCTCGGCGCTACGCCTGCCGTCTACAGCCTCGACACGAGCCGTCCACAGCAACCGAGGGCCCGCACGCTCGGGGAGGACGTGGATCGCCTCGTGCGCGGCCGCCTGACGAACCCGCGCTGGATTGCCGGTCAGTTGCGCCATGGCTGGCGCGGCGCGGCCGAACTCGCCCAAGGCGTCGATGCGCTCTTCGCCTTCGCGGCGACCACGGATGCCATCCCGTCGGAAACCCTCGATCTCGTCTTCACGGCCCTGATCGCCGATGAGCCCACCTGGACACGGATCGAGACCGCCAATCCGGCCGCCGCGCAGGCCATCCGCGACCGCCTTGCGGACGCGCGCCGGCGCGGCCTATGGGCGAGCCGCCTCAATTCCGTTGCAGCCTTCTTCGACGATGAGCGAAAGGAGGCGGCAGAATGAGCGCACAGCCGATGAGCGAACGCCGCCGTGGATGGTGCCCGGGCGTGCGCCGCCCCATGGCGACCGGCGACGGGCTGCTCGTGCGCCTACATCCGTTTGGCGGCAGGCTCACGGCCGGTCAGGCGCGCATCGTCGCCGGGGCTGCACGCGATCACGGCAATGGCCATCTCGACATCACGGCCCGGGGCAACCTGCAGATCAGGGGCGTGAGCGAAGAGACCTATCCCGGCCTGCTCGCGCTCCTCGAACGCGAAGCTCTCGCCGAACCCGAGGGTAACGGCCCGAACCGCCTCACCGCATTGTCCCCGCTCGCGGGTCTCGATCCTCAGGACCATTGCGATGCGCTCGCCGTGGCGCGGGCCATCGAGGATGGGGCCAGTGACCTCGCCGGGCTTCCGGCGAAATTCTTCGTCTCCGTCGACGGTGGCGGCTCGATGCCGCTCGATGCCATCGGGGCCGATCTTCACCTCGTGGCGACAAGCCGGGGCAATGCCATCGCTTTCGGGCTCGCCGCGCCCGGGGACCTACATTGGATCGGCACTGCCAGTCTTTCCCGCGCTCCGGAGGCTGCTCTCTCCATTCTTGCAGGCTTTGCGGATATGAGGCTCTCGGGCAGAACCGAGGCGCGCCGGTTGCGCGATCTCGAGCCTGCCCTTGCCAAAGAACTGGCTGTCTTGGCCGCCCTCGCATTCGCTGTGCCACCTCAGGAGCGCCCGGTTGCACCCCATGCCGGCTCGTTCCGGATACAAGACAGGCAAGCCGTTCTTCTCGCTCTTCCCTTCGGGCGCTGCAGCACCGTCCAGCTGACCCAAGCCGCGGACTGGAGCGAGCGCTTCGGTTGCGGCGAAATCCGCCTCTCCTTCACCCGTGGCCTTCTGCTGCCCGGCATATGGGATGAGCAGATACCGATGCTGATGGCGGAAGCGGCCCGATCCGGCTTCATCACCGACGCCGACGATCCCCGCCTGTCGCTGATCGCCTGCCCCGGCAAGCCGGACTGCGCGAGTGGTTTGGCTCCGGCTCCCGTGGACGCCTTGCGCATTGCCGAAACCTGCGGCGGCCTGCTGCCCCAAGGCACGACCGTTCACGTCTCAGGTTGCCCGAAAGGCTGCGCCCATGCGGGAAAGGCCGATCTGACCCTGGTGGGACGCGCCGATGGCCGCTATGACGTCGTGCCCCATGGCTCCACCCGTGATGTTACCCTTCTTCATCTTTCCCTCGACGAGATCATGAACCGTTTATTGTCGAAGACGTCCGACATTGCGTACCGCGCCAACCCGGAGCGCACCCGATGAACGAGCGCGACTACATCCGCGAGGGCGCGGAGATCTATCGCCGCTCGTTCGCGATCATCCGCTCGGAGGCCGACCTGTCGCGCTTTTCCGGCACGGCGGAACGTGTCGTCGTGCGCATGATCCATGCCTGCGGCATGACGGACCTGCCGAAGGACGTCGATCTCTCGGCCGATTTCGCCGAGGTGGCTGAAGCGGCCCTGAAGCGCGGCGCGCCGATCCTGTGCGATGCCAAGATGGTGGCGAACGGCATCACCCGTGCGCGGCTGCCGGCGAACAACGAGGTGATCTGCACCCTCGACGATCCGCGCGTCCCGGCGCTTGCGGCCGAACTCGGCAACACCCGCTCGGCCGCCGCCATGGAACTGTGGCGCGAGCGCATGGCCGGCGCCCTCGTGGTGTTCGGCAACGCGCCGACGGCCCTGTTCCATCTGCTCGAAATGCTCGATGCCGGTGCGCCGAAGCCTGCCGCGATCATCGGCATCCCGGTCGGCTTCATCGGCGCGGCCGAGTCGAAGGAAGCGCTCTCCCGTGACGGACGCGTGCCGTACCTCGTCGTCCACGGACGGCGCGGCGGCAGCGCCATGGCGGCAGCGGTCGTCAATGCCCTCGCGAACCCGGTCGAGTGAGCCGATGACCATGCAGGATCCCATTCGCCTCTTCGGCCTCGGCCTCGGTCCCGGCAACCCCGATTACATGACCGTGCGCGCCCGCAAGGTGCTGGAGAGCGCCGACCGGCTCGTTCATTTCTGCAAGCTTGGACGGCGCGGCAATGCGCGCACCATCGCCGACGCCATCGTCGGTCAGAACCCTGAGCGCGAGATCGCCCTCGCCTATCCGGTGACCACCGAGATCCCGGCCGATCATCCGGATTATGCCGCCGCCCTCAACCCCTTCTACGAGGAAGCGGCGTCCCGCCTGCTCGCCGAGGTCGAGGCGGGACGCATTGTCGGCGTTCTGTGCGAAGGCGATCCCTTCTTCTACGGCTCCTTCATGCATCTCTGGTGGCGTCTGAAGGACCGGATACCGATTGAAGTGGTGCCGGCAGTCACGGCCATGTCGGGAGCCTGGACGCGGGCCGGTGCGCCCATCACCTGGGGCGACGACGTGCTCACGGTCGTGCCCGGCACGCTGCCCGAGCCGGAGCTGACGCGCCGTCTCTCCGGCACCGATGCCGCCGTGGTGATGAAGCTCGGAAGCCACCTGCCGAAGGTGCGAGCGGTCCTCAAGTCCATCGGCCTTTTCGAGCGCGCCATCTATGTGGAGCGCGCGACCATGGCGGCGGAAAGGATCGTTCCGCTGCCCGAACTGTCCGAGGATTGGGACGCACCGTATTTCTCGCTCATCATCGTGCCGGGACAAGGAAGGCGCGTATGACGGGCCTTCTCACCATCGTGGGCCTCGGTCCAGGCGATCCGCGCTATCTGACGCCGTCAGCCTCCGATGCGCTCGCCCTTGCCACCGACATCGTCGGCTACGGTCCTTATGTGGACCGCGTGCCGGAACGGCCCGGCCTTCGGCGGCACGCGTCCGACAACCGGGTCGAACTCGACCGCGCACGCTTCGCACTCGATCTCGCGGCGAAGGGCGCTCGCGTCGCAGTGGTCTCCGGCGGCGATCCCGGCGTGTTCGCCATGGCGGCCGCCGTGTTCGAGGCCGTGGAGAACGGCGATCCGAAATGGCGCGGCCTCGACATCCGCGTGGAGCCCGGCATCACGGCGATGCTCGCGGCGGCCGCCCGCGTCGGTGCGCCGCTCGGCGGCGATTTCTGCGCCATGTCACTCTCCGACAACCTCAAGCCTTGGGATGTCGTCGAGGCACGCCTCAGGGCCGCCGTTGCGGCCGATTTCGCGGTGGCGCTCTACAACCCGATCTCCTCCGCGCGGCCCTGGCAGCTCGGCGCAGCCTTCAAGATCGTCGCGGAGACACGCGGCCCCGACACGCCGGTCATCCTGGCCCGCGCGGTCGGACGGCCCGACGAGCGGATCCGGATCGTGCCCCTCGCCGAGGTGGAAGCCTCCATGGCCGACATGTCGACCCTCGTGATCATCGGGGCTTCCACAACGCGGCTGATCGAGCGGCCTGACGGAGAGACGCCTTACGTCTACACGCCGCGCTTCTACGGGGAGCGGCCATGACGACGCTGCAGCCAATCGAGCGCCGCGTCGGCACTCGCGACCTCCTCGATGCCGGGAGGCTTCTCGGGCCGCGCCACCACGACGACCGGCAGGCCGAGCGACCGCGCCGCCGCGATCTTGGGATAGGTCGCCGCACCGCCGGAATTCTTCGTCACCACCACATCGACGCGCTCGCGCTCCATCAGCATGCGCTCGGAATCCTCATGAAATGGAGCACGGTCTTGAATGGCGATGACGTCCGGCACCGGCAGGGCATCGCCGATGGATTCGATAGTCCGCACGAGATAAGTGTGCTGCGGTGCGGCCGTGAAGGGGGCGAGTTCGAGACGGCCCACCGTGAGGAAGACGCGTCGCGCAGCTTCGCCGAGCGCTTGAACGGCCGCCTCCATCGAGGGTACATCGATCCAATGGTCTCCTGCCTGCGGCATCCAGGCCGGGCGGCGAAGGGCAAGCAGCGGCACCCGAGCCTGCGCACAAGCCTCCGCCGCGTTGCGGGACATCACGGCGGCGAAGGGATGCGTCGCGTCGATCACGGCCTCGATCCGCTCCTGACGCAGAAAATCGGCAAGACCCGTCACGCCGCCGAAGCCGCCGATGCGGGTGGGGATCGGCATGGGGCGTGGATCGCTGGTGCGTCCGGCCATGGAGAGGAGCGGGCTGATATCGGATCGGCCCGCGAGCCGCGCGGCGAGCGCGGAGGCTTCCGTGGTGCCGCCCAGAATGAGGATGCGCATGGGCACCTTTTCCCTGAATTCTGAGCAGGAGTCGAGCATGGCGCCGAAGTCTCCCTGGCTGACCATCATCGGCATCGGGGAGGATGGGCGCGCGGGGCTCTCCCCGGCGGCTCTGGCCGCTCTCGATCATGCCGCGTTCGTCATCGGCGGCACGCGTCATCTCGAACTGGCAGCGCCCCTCTCAGGCCGGTCGCAATCGTGGCCCAGCCCTTTCGCTGAAGCCTACGCGCTGATCCTCGCCCGTCGCGGCGAGCCGACCTGCGTTCTGGCGACCGGCGACCCGTTTCATTACGGCGTGGGTGCGGAGCTCGCGCGGCTCGTTCCGGCGGAGGAGATCACCTGTTTTCCGCAACCCTCCGCCTTCAGCCTCGCGGCCGCGCGCCTGGGCTGGTCGTTGCCGGAATGCGATTGCGTGAGCCTGCACGGCAGGGGGCTGGAGCGCATCATCCCCCATCTGCAGCCGGGCGCCCGAATTATCGCGCTCTCCTGGGACTGCTCGACGCCCGGCAAGCTTGCGGAGTTGCTGAAGGCACGCGGCTTCGGAGCTTCGACGATCACCGTGTGCGAAGCCATGGGCGGCCCGCGCGAGCGCATCCGCCGCGCCAGTGCTGCCGATTTCGGTATTGGGGAGATCGATCCGCTCAACACGGTTACGATCGAAGTTGCGGCGACAAGGGATGCGCGCATCGTCACGATGGCGCCAGGCCTGCCCGATGCCCTGTTCGAAAATGACGGCCAGCTCACCAAGGCGGAAATCCGCGCTCTGACCCTCGCGGCGCTCGCGCCGAAAGCCGGCGAGCTGCTGTGGGATATCGGCCTGGGTGCCGGCTCCGTCGGCATCGAATGGTGCCTGCGTCATCCGCGCAACCGCTGCATCGGAATCGAGGAACGTCCGCAACGTGCCGATCGGGCCCGGCGCAATGCGCAGGAACTCGGCGTGACGTCTCTCGACATCCGCGTCGGGCGCGCACCGGACGCATTGACCGATCTGCCACCGCCGGATGCCGTCTTCATCGGCGGCGGTGCATCGGAAACAGGCGTTTTCGACGCCGCCTGGGCTGCACTGAAACCCGGAGGGCGTCTCGTCGTCAACGGCGTCACTCTGGAAACCGAAACGTTGCTCGGCTCCCTCTTTGCGCAGCATGGCGGTTCGATGCGGCGTTTGGCGGTCTCGCGCCTCGAACCCGTCGGCGGCATGCATGGCTGGCGCGCGGCGATGCCCGTCACGCAATGGGCGGTGGTGAAGCCATGATCGTGGCAGGTGTCGGATTCAGGCGCGTCGCTGCCGCCGAGGAGATCGTCGTGCTCGTGGAGCAGGCGCTGGAGCGTGCTTCGCTCACGCGGGATTCCCTGGTAAAACTCGCCACCATCAAGGCTCTTGCAGATCTGCCCGCTTTCACGGAATCCGCCAACAGGCTGGCCGTTTCTGCAATAGCGGTCGAGGACAGCGCGCTATCAGCGGCAGCCCCTCGTGTGCAGACGCAATCGGCCCGATCCATCGCGGCGCACGGCATTGGATCCGTCGCGGAAGCCGCAGCTCTTGCGGCCGCCGGCCCCGGCTCCGACCTCATCCTGACGCGGATCGCCTCCGCTTCCGCCACCTGTGCGCTCGCGCGCCTGGAGATTGCTCCATGACCGTTCATTTCATCGGAGCAGGCCCCGGCGCCGCCGATCTCATCACCGTGCGCGGGCGCTCGCTCATCGAACGTTGCCCGGTCTGCCTCTATGCCGGCTCCATCGTGCCGCCGGAGATCCTGTCCTGGTGCCCGCCCGGCGCGCGGCTCGTCGACACCGCTCCCCTCGACCTCGATGCCATCACGTCTGAATACGTGCGGGCGCATGAGCAGGGCGAGGACGTGGCGCGGCTCCATTCCGGCGACCTCTCCATCTGGAGCGCCATGGGCGAGCAGCTGCGGCGGCTCGATGCTCTCGGCATTCCTTACACGATCACGCCCGGAGTTCCCGCCTTCGCGGCCGCCGCTGCCGCATTGGGGCGCGAGCTCACGGTGCCGGAGATCGGCCAGTCGGTCGTCCTCACCCGCACCTCGGGCCGTGCCTCTGCCATGCCGGAGACCGAGCGGCTCGCCGCCTTCGCGCAGACGAAGACGACCCTTGCCATTCACCTGTCGATCCACGTGATCGAGCAGGTGGTCGCGGACCTGCTGCCGTCCTACGGCGCCGATTGTCCCGTGGCGGTGGTCTGGCGCGCGTCATGGCCCGACGAACGGGTGATCAAGGGCACGCTTTCGACCATCGCCGCCATGGTGCGCGCGGAGAAGCTGGAACGCACCGCGCTGATCCTGGTCGGGCGGACGCTGGACGCTAAAGATTTCCGCGAGAGTGCGCTCTACTCGACCGATTACGACCGACGGTTCCGCCCCAGCGGGAATAGCCGATGAGCTGCGCGGCTTCAGGCAACCGGGTGGAACGGCATGCGGCCGACGAGTTGTCCGTCGCGGTCGAACACCACGATCTCGAGAGCGATCTCGGCGCCGCGCAGGGCCTTGGCAGCCGTGCGCCAGGCATGCTGCGCCACCATATCGCCGAGCGGAAGATCGAGGCCCTTCGCCATCTCCAGCACTTCGAGGGCCGTATTGGCGCTGCGTGCCGCTTCCACGACGCTCGGCTCCGCACCGGACTCGGCAAGGCGCTCGGCGAGCCAAGCGAGATCTACTGCGCCGGAACGCGAATGAAGGTCGAGCAATCCCTGTCCGAGCTTCGTCATCTTGGCGATGCCGCCCGCAATCGTCACCCTCGGCACCGGGTTGCGGCGCAGGTATTTCAGCATGCCGCCGGCGAAGTCGCCCATGTCGATGAGTGCATGATCCGGCAGGTCGTGCAGGATCTGCACGGCCTTCTCAGAGGTCGAGCCGGTGGCGCCCGCCACATGATCGATCCCACCCGCACGGGCCACGTCGATGCCGCGGTAGATGCTGTGGATCCAGGCCGAGCAGGAATAGGGCACCACCACGCCCGTCGTGCCGAGGATCGACAATCCGCCCAGGATGCCGAG
Source organism: Microvirga calopogonii (assembly GCF_003347665.1). Taxonomy (GTDB): domain Bacteria; phylum Pseudomonadota; class Alphaproteobacteria; order Rhizobiales; family Beijerinckiaceae; genus Microvirga; species Microvirga calopogonii. Next base: position 13,626 of record NZ_QDGA01000019.1, on the reverse strand, counting down.
CCTCGGATTGAGGGTCTTGCGCGCGATGTCCTCGCCTCCCGGAATGGAGATCTCGACCTCCACGTCCACGGGCCCTCCGACGCTGCGCGCCGCCTCCTCCAGGTTGTCGCGGATCATGTGGCGCGGCACCGGGTTGATGGCAGGCTCGCCCGGCGGCAGCGGCAGTCCGGCGCGGGTCACGGTACCGACCCCCTCGCCTGCGCGGAACGTGACGCCGGAGCCCGGAGCACCGGCCCTGACGGTCGCGATCACCAGCGCGCCGTGCGTCACATCCGGATCATCGCCCGCATCCTTGACGACGCCCACCCGGGCGCCGCCCTCCCGGATTTCGTGCAAGGCAAGGGAGAAGGCGGGCCGCGCTCCGCCCGGAAGCACGATCTCGACGGGATCGGGAAAATCGCCTCTCTGCCAGCCAAGATATGCCGCCTTGGCCGCCGCCGTGGCACAGGCGCCCGTGGTCCAGCCACGACGCAACGATCCGGCGGGTTTACTCTCGTCCATACGCCCTCTTACATCGTCGCCATGAATTCCAACAGCCACATCGTGACCGCCGGTCCTGCCCGGAGGCCTGCTTGACCTCCCTGTCCCGCCTTTCGCCGCCCTTCGCTCCGGGCACGGTCTGGCTCGTCGGCGCCGGTCCGGGCGATCCCGGCCTGCTCACGATCCATGCCATGAACGCCCTCGCGACAGCCGATGCCATCGTGTACGACGCTCTCGTCGATCCGGCCGTGCTGGCCCTGGCCCGCGAGGGAGCCACCCTTGAATTCGCCGGCAAGCGCGGTGGCAAGCCTTCCGCCGTTCAGCGGGATATCTGCGAGCGACTGATAAAGCTCGCCCGCGAGGGCAAGCGCGTACTGAGGCTCAAAGGCGGCGATCCCTTCATCTTCGGGCGCGGCGGCGAGGAGGCGCTGGCGCTGTCCGATGCCGGGATTTCCTTCCGCATCATTCCCGGCGTGTCGAGCGGCCTCGCGTCGCTCGCCATCCATGGCGTTCCCGCGACCATGCGCAAATCGAACCATGCGGTCATCCTCGCCACCGGCCATGCCGCACCGGATTCCGAGATCGAGTGGGCCTCGCTCGCCCGCACCGGGGCACCCATCGTGCTCTACATGGCCGTATCGAGCCTCCCCTCCATCGTGGCGCGGCTCATGGAAGGCGGCCTTGCAGGCGATACGCCCGCCCTGGCCGTGCACGGGGCGACGACCGCCAAGGAAAGCGTCGTGGAAGGAACTCTGGAAACCCTGCCGAAGCTTGCGGAGGAAGGGCTCATCCGTTCGCCCGCCATCGTGGCCATCGGGGCCATCGCCGCCTTCCGCTCGGCCATCGCGAACCATCTGCTCGAATTCGGCAGCGAGGCCGCCCAATGAGTGCCGCGCCGGGTCTCCTCATCGCGGCGCCGCGCTCCGGTTCCGGCAAGACGACCATCGTGCTCGGGCTCCAGCGCGCCCTGGCCCGCCGGGGACTGCGCGTGCGCGGCATGAAATGCGGGCCGGATTACATCGACCCGGCCTTCCATGCCGCCGCGACCGGCGCGCCGAGCTTCAACCTCGACAGCTTCGCCATGAGCACGCCGCTCCTGGAGGCGCTTGCATATGAGGCGGCCGGCGACGCGGAGCTTGTCCTGGCAGAGGGCTCGATGGGGCTCTTCGACGGCATCCGCCAGGAGACCGGCCGGACCGGGGCCAGTGCCGACATCGCGGCCCTGTTCGGCTGGCCGGTGATCCTCGTTCTCGACGTGTCGGGGCACGCGCAATCGGCTGCCGCCGTCGCGCTGGGCTGCGCCCGCTTCGACCCGCGGATCGAGGTAGCCGGCGTGGTGCTGAACAAGGTCGCGAGCGACCGCCACCGGCGGCTCGTCGAGGACGGCATGGCGAGGATCGGACTGCCGGTCCTCGGCGCCATGACGCGCAATACCGACCTGACCCTGCCAGAACGCCATCTCGGCCTCGTCCAGGCTGGCGAGACCGATGAGCTCGATACACGTCTGGAACGTCTTGCCGATGCGGTTGAAGCCTCGCTCGACATCGACCGGCTCATCGCCCTCGCAAGCCCGACCCGGCTTCACTCCCCCGGCAGCGTCAAGCCGCTGCCGCCGCCGGGTCAGCGCATTGCCTTGGCCTCGGACAAGGCCTTCTCCTTCGTCTATCCGCATGTGCTGTCAGGCTGGCGCGCCGCCGGCGCGGAGATCGTCCCCTACTCACCCCTGGCCGACGAGCCACCGCCGCCTGATTGCGACGTCTGCTGGCTGCCGGGGGGATATCCCGAGCTTCATGCGGGGCGTATTGCCGGTGCGGAGCACTTCCTCGACGGTCTGCGCCGTTTTGCGGAGAGCAGGCCGGTCCATGGCGAGTGCGGAGGCTACATGGTGCTTGGTCGGTCCCTGGAGGATGGCGACGGGCAGAGGCATCCCATGGCGGGGCTCCTGCCGGTCGAGACGAGCTATGCCAAGCGCAGGATGCATCTCGGCTACCGGGTGGCGCACCTGCTCGGCGACGGGACCATGGGTCGGGCCGGGCAGCGCCTCGTCGGCCACGAATTCCATTATGCCTCGGTGACGCATAGCGATCCCGCGCGGGAGTCCGCCTTCGCGGCGATCACGGATGCGGAAGGCAAGGATCTCGGCCTGGCCGGGCATCGCATCGGGAATGTCACCGGAAGTTTCTTCCACGTTATCGCTCAAGGATAACGACATCATGACGCGGCACGGGCCGGAAGTGCCGGATCGCCATCGTTTCGCCTCAGCCATCCGGCTTGATCCTGGTCGAAGCCTGAAAGGGATCGGGGAGAACATCCAAGCTTGATCGGCTGACCGGCGACCTTCCCTATCGCCCTTGATCCGCCAAGCTCCCGTTCATCGCATCCCAGGGTTTTGGAGACGCTGATGAAAGAGGCATTCCACATCGGGCAACTCGTCCGGATCTCCAGGCCAACCTCAGGCAACTCGGATCACCGGATCTATTGTATCGTCTGCCTTCTGTCGGAGGATGATGAATCGCGGCTCTATCGCATCAAGAACACTGTCGGCATCGAACGCGTCGTCAGCTCCTACGAGATCGAACCAGCCGCACTGACTGCTGTACCGTGATGATCGCCCCGTCCCGGGTGGAGGCGGCTTAGCTCCGCTCGTCGGTGTATTAGCCCATGGTAGCGGTGGCAGGCACCTTGCCGTCCCCTGGCGGGCAGGACACAATACCTTCAACAAAGCCCGAAACGGGCAAGCCGGCATCAGATCGGCGGACGCATGGGGAACAATCTCCATGCCCCAGAGGAAGCGAAGCCATACCACGCGTCTCGACGCGCGGCTGCCAGGGAGGTTGACGTCGTTGACGACGGCTGCGGATGCGCGCGCGGATACATTCCCGAAATTGCTGGCGCGCAATGCGCGTGTCCGCCCGAAGCGCACCGCGTTTCGGCACAAGGATCTGGGCATCTGGCAGTCCTGGACCTGGGGCGAGGTGCATGACATCGTCCGGGCCTATGCCAGCGGTCTGCAATCGCTGGGCCTGAAGCGCGGCGGCAAGATCGCGATCATCGGCTACAATCGCCCTTATCTCTACTGGACCATCTGCGCCGCCCAATGGCTCGGCGCGGTCCCGATCCCGGTCTATGCGGACTCGGTCGCCGAGGAGATGGCCTATGTCCTGGCCCATGCCGAGGTGACCCACGCGGCCGTGCAGGACCAGGAGCAGGTCGACAAGATCCTGTCCGTCTCCGACCGGCTGCCGCAGCTCGAACGCGTGCTCTACGACGAGCAGAAGGGGCTGCGGGACTATGACCATGGCCGGCTTCACTCCATCGAATCCGTCGTGGAGGAAGGCCGCGCCCGCTTGGGCGATGTGCAGGAGGCGGCGGCCATCGACCGGGCGATGCAGGACGGCAAAGGCTCCGACCTCGCCATCATTCTCTATACCTCCGGCACGACCGGACGGCCGAAGGGCGTGATGCTCACCTCCGATGCGGTGATCGCCGCCGCCGAGATCGGCTGCGACTTCGACAAGCTCGACGAGACGGACGAGATCATCGCCTACCTGCCCATCGCCTGGGTCGGCGACCACATCTTCTCCTATGCGCAGGCGATCCTGTCGGGGCTATGCGTCAACTGCCCAGAAAGTCCCGAGACCGTGGCGGAAGACCGCCGCGAGATCGGCGCCACCTACGTCTTCGCGCCGCCGCGCGTCTTCGAGAGCATGCTGACGCTGACCATGGTGCGCATCGAGGATGCGGGCGCCCTCAAGCGGCGCATGTTCCACTTCTTCATCCGGCACGCCAACAAGGTGGGCGAGAAGATCCTGAACGGGGAGCCGGGCGTCGGCGCCTGGGACCGTCTGCTCTGGCAGATCGGCAACGTGCTCGTCTATGCGCCTCTGCGCAACCGCTACGGCATGACCCGCGTGAAGGTCGGGTACACCGCGGGCGAGGCGATCGGACCGGAGATCTTCCGCTTCTACCGCTCCATCGGCGTGAACCTGAAGCAGCTCTACGGGCAGACGGAGGCCTCCGTCTACATCACCATGCAGCCCAACGGCGAGATCCGCGCCGACACGGTCGGCCGCCCTGCCCCGCAGGTGGAGATCCGCATTGCCGACAACGGCGAGGTCCTCTACCGCTCGCCCGGCATCTTCGTGGGCTACTACAAGGACGATGAGAAGACGGCGGAGACGAAGACGCCCGATGGCTTCGTGCATTCGGGCGATGCCGGCTTCTTCGATCAGAACGGGCATCTGAAGATCATCGACCGGGCCAAGGACGTCGGCCGGATGCGCGACGGCGCGCTTTTCCCGCCGAAATACGTCGAGAACAAGCTGAAGTTCTACCCCAACATCAAGGAAGCGGTCTGCTTCGGCGACGGGCGCGACTATGTCGCCGCGTTCATCAATATCGATCTCGTGGCCGTGAGCAACTGGGCCGAGCGAAACGGCGTGACCTACGCGTCCTATCAGGAGCTCGCCGGCCATCCGCTGGTCTACAACATGATCGAGAAGCACGTGGACGAGGTGAACCGCTCGCTGTCCTCCGAGCCACGCATGGGCGGGGCGCAGATCAAGCGCTTTCTGATCCTGCATAAGGAACTCGATGCGGACGATGGCGAGCTCACACGCACGCAGAAAGTCCGTCGCGGCTTCATCGCGGAGCGTTACGCTCCGCTCATCGACGCGTTCTACGACGGCTCGCCCGAGGCCGACATCTCGACCGAGGTCACCTTCGAGGACGGGCGCAAGGGCGTGATCTCCGCACGGGTCAAGATCAGGGACATGAAGGTGTATCCGACACAGGAACGCGGATCGGTGCTGGAGGCGGCGGAATGAGAGCGCCGGACCATCCCGTTCTCAGCAAGGGCGATGTTCTGCTCGCGGTGGATAACGTCTCGCTGGGCTTCGGCGGCGTGAAGGCGCTCACCGACGTCTCGTTCGACATCCGCAAGAGCGAGATCCGCGCCATCATTGGGCCGAACGGCGCCGGCAAGACCTCGATGCTCAACTGCATCAACGGCTTCTACTATCCCACCGAGGGCCGCATCACCTTCAAGGGCGTCAAGCGCCCGAAGATGCGGCCCTACGAGGCCGCGCGCGGCGGCATCGCCCGCACGTTCCAGAACGTCGCTCTCTTCAAGAGCATGTCGACCCTCGACAACATCATGGCCGGCCGCTCGATCAGGATGCATTCGAACTTCTTCTGGCAGCTCTTCCGTCATGGCCCGGCCATGAGAGAGGAGGTCGAACACCGCCGCTTCGTCGAGGAGATCATCGACTTCCTCGAAATCCAGCACATCCGGAAGATCCCGGTCGGACGCCTGCCGTACGGCCTCCAGAAACGGGTCGAACTCGGGCGAGCCTTGGCCATGGAGCCGGAGCTTCTGCTCCTCGACGAGCCCATGGCGGGCATGAACCTCGAAGAGAAGGAGGACATGTCGCGCTTCATCCTGGAGGTGAACCAGCAATATGGCACCACCATCGCGCTGATCGAGCACGACATGGGCGTGGTGATGGATCTCTCCGACCGGGTCGTGGTGCTGGAATACGGCCGCAAGATCGCCGACGGCACGCCGGCCGAGGTCAAGAGCAACCAGCGCGTGATCGACGCCTATCTCGGCGTGGCGCATTGAAGGGTTCTTGACGATGGACATGCTCTACAAGGTCTTCATCGAACCCTTCGTCTTCATGGGCGAGGCCCCGGATCTTTTGGTCCAGACCCTTTGGGAAGGCCTCGTCTCGGGCGTACTCTACGCCCTGATCGCGCTCGGTTTCGTGCTCATCTTCAAGGCCTCCGGCGTCTTCAACTTCGCGCAGGGCATCATGGTCGTCTTCGCGGCCCTGATCCTGGTGGGCCTCTACGAGAAGGGTGTTCCCGCCTTCCTGGCGTTGATCCTCGCCGCCGTGGCAATGTTGGTTCTCGCCATGGTCGTCGAGCGGGTGGTGCTCCGCCCCCTCGTCAACCAGCCCGACATCATTCTTTTCATGGCGACGTTCGGGCTCACCTACTTCCTCATCGGCTTCGGCGAGCTCATTTTCGGCGGCAATCCGCGCGAGATGATCACGGAACAGCTCTTCCTGCCCCAGGGCACGACAGAAGTGGACATGCTGGGAGGAAGGGTGCGCTTCCAGCACCTCGACATCGCGGCCGCTGTCATCGCATCCATCATGATCGGCCTGCTCGCCGTGTTCTTCTCCAAGACCCGCATCGGCCGCGCGCTGCGCGCAGTGGCCGACAGCCACAAGGCGGCGCTCTCCGTCGGCATCTCGCTCAACCAGATCTGGGTGATCGTGTGGTTCGCCGCGGGCATCGTGGCGCTGGTGGCGGGCATCATGTGGGGTGCGCGCTCGGGCGTGTCGTTCTCGCTCCAGATCATCGCACTCAAAGCACTGCCCGTGCTCATCCTCGGCGGCTTCACGTCGATCCCCGGTGCCATCATCGGCGGCCTCATCGTCGGGGTCGGCGAGAAGCTCGGCGAGTTCTACTGGGGCCCACTCGTCGGCGGGGGCGTGGAGACCTGGCTCGCCTACGTCATCGCCCTCGTCTTCCTGCTCTACAGGCCGCAGGGCCTGTTCGGCGAAAAGATCATCGAACGGATTTAGGGAGACATCTCAGTGCTCTACCGAGAGGCCGGCCAGTTCAAGACCAACTACGTCGCGGACAGTGCTATCTTCCCATTGCGCGAAGACCGGATCGGGCTGGCCCTCATCATCCTCGCTGCCTATGCGCTGGCCTTCCTCGGCAGCAATTTCCTGCTCCAGGCGGTGCTGATCCCGTTCCTCGTCTTCTCCCTGGCGGCCATCGGGCTCAACATCCTCACCGGCTATACGGGCCTCCTGTCCCTCGGCACCGGCGCCTTCATGGGCGTGGGCGCCTATGCCTGCTACAAGCTGATGACAGCATTTCCGGGCGTGAACGTGATCGTCTGGATCTTCGTGTCGGGCTTCTTCTCCGCCGCAATCGGTGCCCTGTTCGGCCTGCCGTCGCTGCGCATCAAGGGCTTCTACCTGGCGGTCGCCACGCTCGCCGCCCAGTTCTTCCTGCAATGGTGCTTCATCCGCATCCCCTGGCTCGTGAACTATAACGTCTCGGGCGCGCTCGATGCGCCCTTACGCACTCTCTTCGGCGTTCCGATCATGGGGCCGAACGCCACGCCGCAGACGCGCTATCTCGTCGTACTCACCATCGTGATCCTGCTCACCTGGCTCGCCTCCAATCTCGTCCATGGCCGCATCGGACGTATGTGGATCGCGATCCGCGACATGGATCTCGCGGCCGAGCTCATGGGCATCAGGCCGCTCCAGACGAAGCTCCTCGCCTTTGCCGTCTCGTCCTATTACTGCGGCGTCGCCGGCGCACTGCTCGTCTTCCTCTGGTATGGCGGCGCGGAATACGACGTCTTCAACATCAACCAGTCCTTCTTCATCCTGTTCATGGTGATCATCGGAGGACTCGGCAGCCTCATCGGCTCGTTCTTCGGAGCGGCGCTGATCTTCATCCTGCCGATCGTTCTCGGCATCGTGCTTCCGGCCATGCTGTCGCCCTTCGGCCTCTCGGTCGGGGCCGATGTCATCGAACATCTGCGCTTCATGATCGTCGGAGCGCTCATCATCTTTTTCCTGATCGTGGAACCGCACGGCCTCGCGCGGCTCTGGCAGATCGGCAAGCAGAAGCTCCTGGTCTGGCCGTTCCCCTACTGACGGGCAGGCTCAAAGGAGACGAACACGGAACAAGAAATCGGCTTCTCGGCCGATACAATGGGAGGAAACGCAACCATGTCGTTTCGCAAATTGAGCCTTGGATTTGCCGCCGTGACGATGCTCGCGGGCACGGCCCTGCCCGCCTTCGCGCAGGATTCGATCTACGTCCCCCTCTTCACCTATCGCACCGGTCCCTTCGCGGGCTCGGGCACCTTCATCGCCGACGGCATGCACGATTATCTCGAGATGCTGAACCAGCGCGACGGCGGCATCGGCGGCGTGAAGCTCGTGCTGGAGGAATGCGAGACCGGCTACGACACCAAGAAGGGCGTCGAATGCTACGAGGCCGTGAAGGGCAAGAACCCGGTTGTCGTGAACCCCTGGTCGACCGGCATCACGCTTCCACTGATCCCGCGCGCTTCCGTGGACAAGATCCCGATCCTCTCGATGGCCTATGGCCTCTCGGCCTCGGCGCGCGGCGACATCTTCCCCTGGGTGTTCAACCCACCGGCCACCTATTGGGACGGCCTGTCGATGATCATCAAGTTCATCGGCGAGAAGGAGGGCGGGCTCGAAAAGCTGAAGGGCAAGAAGATCGGCTTCATTCATCTCGATGCGGCCTTCGGCAAGGAGCCGATTCCCCTGCTCCAGGAACTCGCCAAGGAAATCGGCTTCGAGGTGGCGCTCTATCCCGTCGCCGCGCAGGACATGCAGAACCAGTCCTCGCAATGGCTCAGTGCCCGCCGCGACCGGCCCGACTACATGATCATGTGGGGCTGGGGCTCCATGAACGGCGCCGCCGTGAAGGAAGCCGTGCGCTCGGGCTATCCGATGGACAAGTTCTACTCGGTCTGGTGGCCGAGCGAGGATGATGCCCGCTCCGGCGGCGCTGGGGCCAAGGGTTTCAAGGAGCTCAACTGGCACGCGGTCGGCGCGAACTTCCCGGCCCTGCAGGACATCCAGAAGCACGTGGTCGACAAGGGCCTGTCCAAAGCCTCCAAGGACAAGGTGGGCGAGGTTCTCTACAACCGCGGCGTCTACAACTCGCTCCTGATCGCCGAAGGCATCGCACAGGCCCAGAAGATCACCGGCAAGAAGGTCGTGACCGGTGAGGACGTGCGCCGCGGCATGGAGAACATCAAGCTCGACCCGGCTAGGCTGAAGGAACTCGGGCTCGAAGGCTTCACCGATCAGCTCGTCCTCTCCTGCAACGACCATAACGGCCACCGCGCCGCGTTCATGCAGGAATGGGACGGCACGAAGTGGGTGAAGATCTCCAACCCCATCGAGCCCATGACGGACCGCGTGAAGTCTCAGCTCGATGCCGCCGCGAAGGACTATGCCGAGAAGAACGCCGGCTGGCCCAAACGCACCGAGGCTTGCGACAAGGCGAGTTGAGCAAGCGCAACCTACTCTCCTCCCCCCTTGTGGGGAGGAGGTGGAGGTGGGGGTGTCGGCGCTTCGCTGGTCCAGTTCAGAGCTCACACCCCCACCCTTAATCCCTCCCCACAAGGGGGAGGGAAAAGCCGGGAGCCCTTTTGATGTCGAGTGCTGTTCAAACACAACCGCCCCCCCAATCAGAAGCGGCCGAAACCGTCCTGACCGTCAACAACATCGAGGTCGTTTACGACCACGTGATCCTCGTGCTCAAAGGCGTGTCGCTCAACGTGCCCAAGGGCGGCATCGTGGCGCTGCTCGGCGCGAACGGGGCCGGAAAGACCACGACGCTCAAGGCCATCTCCAACCTGCTCCACGCGGAGCGCGGCGAGGTGACGAAGGGATCGATCGAGTTCAAGGGCGAGCGGGTCGACCGGCTCTCCCCCAACGAGCTGGTGCGGCGCGGCTGCATCCAGGTTCTTGAGGGCCGCCACTGCTTCGGCCACCTGACCATCGAGGAGAACCTGCTCACTGGCGCCTTCACGCGCCGGGACGGCAACGCCGCCATCCGGCGCGACCTCGAGGCGATCTACGACTATTTCCCGCGCCTGAAGCAGAGGCGCACCTCCATGGCGGGGTACACCTCCGGCGGAGAACAGCAGATGTGCGCCATCGGCCGGGCGATGATGTCGCGTCCCTCCATGATCCTGCTCGACGAACCGTCCATGGGCCTCGCGCCGCAGATCGTGGAGGAGATCTTCGAGATCGTGCGTATCCTCAACGCGACGGAAGGCGTGTCCTTCCTGCTCGCCGAGCAGAACACCAACATGGCGCTGAAATACGCCACCTACGGCTACATCCTCGAAACGGGCCGCGTCGTCATGGACGGCCCCGCCCGGATGCTGCGCGAGAACGAGGACGTGAAGGAGTTCTATCTCGGCGTCTCGGAGGGAGACCGTAAATCCTTCCGCGCGGTGAAAAGCTACAAGCGCCGTAAGCGCTGGCTGGCCTGATCGAAGGATCCGTCTTTAAGGCAACTTGACGTTACAAAATAACTTTCTAAGCACGAGGGTAGCGGAGTCTCCATGCCGACTCACGCGCAAACCTTAAAGTGAGGGGCTTACGATGAACTTTGAAATCTTGAAGACGAATGTGGAGCAGGCTGTCCGGACAAGCATCGGCAAGTTCGCGGACTTCTCGGGTCGCGCATCCCGCCCGGAATACTGGTATCTCATGCTCCCGGTCATCGCTCTTCTGTTCGTGGCGAACCTTATCGACTCGATCCTTATCGGAACATCGGCCTTGGGCCTGATCGTGGCGCTCGCGACGCTCGTCCCCACCCTGTCCGCCGGTGCGCGCCGCCTGCACGACACGGGCCGCTCCGGCTGGTGGCTTCTCGTCGCCCTGGTTCCCATCGTCGGCGGCCTCTTCGTCATCTATCTCTGCTGCCAGCCCGGAACCGCCGGCCCGAACCAGTTCGGACCCGAGCCGTCGTCTGCCGCCTACGGCGCGTTAGCGCAAGCGTAACTCGCTTGCCAAGGCTCGGTGGCTCATCCACCATCATCCTCATACCGTCATTCCACCATTCTATTCTGGACTGACGGTATGTTCCGGCAGTGATCGAGACGATGCGGAGGAAGCCCTTGGCGGATCATTACGACGATGTCGAAACCCGTGATCCCGCCGAGCGCGAAGCCTCGCTCTTCGAACGTCTCCCGGAAATCCTGAAGCAGGCAGCCAAAGCCCCGGCCTATGCGGAACGGTTCAATGGTGTCGATCTCGACAGGATCGGGAGCCGCGAGGCTCTTGCCACCCTGCCGGTGTTGCGCAAATCCGAGCTGCCGGGCCTGCAGAAGGGCGCCCTGCCCTTCGGCGGATTCGTCTCCAGTTCACCAGGCTCGTTCGGACGCCTCTTCACGTCGCCAGGCCCGATCTTCGAGCCGGAAACCGATGCGCTCGATCCCTGGCGCGCGGCGCGCGGCCTCTTTGCCGCCGGGTTCCGGCGCGACGACGTGGTGCTCAATACCTTCAGCTACCACCTGACCCCCGGCGGTTTCATCATGGATTCGGGCGCGCGCGCGCTCGGCTGCGCCGTCATCCCGGCAGGGCCTGGCAACACCGAGCAGCAATTCGAACTGATCGAGGCCTACCGTCCCGTCGCGTATTGCGGCACGCCGGATTTCCTGAAGATTCTGCTCGACGGCGCAGCGTCGTCGGGTCGCGATGTCTCGTCGATCAGACGCGCGCTCGTCTCGGGCGCCGCCTTTCCGAAATCGTTGCAGGAAGAGTTTTCCGCGAGAGGCATCGAGGCCTTTCAGGCTTATGCGACGGCGGATCTCGGCTTCGTCGCCTACGAAACCCCGGCTCGCGAAGGACTCGTCGTCAACGAGGATATCATCGTCGAAATCGTGCGGCCGGGCACGGGCGATCCGGTGCCGGAGGGAGATGTGGGCGAGATCGTCGTGACGACGCTCGATCCGCGCCATCCTTTCATCAGGCTCGCCCTCGGGGACCTGACGGCCGTCATGCGCGGCACCAGCCCCTGCGGTCGAACCAATATGCGCATCAAGGGGTGGATGGGGCGCGCCGATCAGGCGACCAAGGTCAAGGGGATGTTCGTACGGCCGGAGCAGGTGGCGGAGCTCGGCCGGCGCCATCCCGAACTTGGCCGCCTGCGCCTCGTGGTCACCCGCGAAGGCGAGACGGACCTCATGACGCTGATGGCGGAAACGGACGGTCCGAACGATGCTCTCGCGAACTCGCTCAGTGCGTCATTGCAGAGCGTCCTCAAGCTCAAGGGGCTGGTCACGTTCGCAGCCCCCGGCAGCCTTCCGAACGACGGAAAGGTGATCGCGGATGAGCGGAAACTGGGATGAGCCCACGGCCGCAAGCCGACATTGCAGCGATGCAGATGCTGCCGGGATTGGGAACTCTTGAACGCAGGACTCCCGCTTCATAAGCTCGTCCTCGACCGCGATTCGAACTCAAAAGAGTGAGTAATTCCAAAAAGAAAGAGCACCCGGAGGTGCTCTTAAGGTGTCCGGCCGTAGGGGCAAAAGTGACCGGAGATGTCATTAAACGCCTAGGGGCCTGTTTGGTTCCGAATTTTTTGTAGGAATTTTACGGCCCGGCCCGCGCCTCATTACAGTCACGTTTTCAGGGTCTAGGGCTTAGCTTCCCGTGGGGGCAAACACGGGCCGGGGCCGCGACCAGAGATCCCTTCAACGGGACATGGTCGCGGCTACCTCCGTTCAGGCGCGGCTATTCCTGTCATCCAGGCTGCCCCGGCAGCACGCCAAGGCCCATGCAAAAAGGCCCGGGAGATCCCGGGCCTTTCCGTCTTTGCATCAACTGATCAGTACGTGCCGAACTTGAAGTTCAGCTTGGCACGGGCGACGAAGAAGTCCTGATCGTTGTTGGTCTGCGGCAGGAACACATTGACCGCCGGGCCAGCAACCGGCTGGAAGGTCCCGATAGAATTACTGTTATTGCCCTGATCGATGCTGACCCACAGGCCCTCAAGGCCCAGAGTGACCGCGCTGGTGCCGCCGAACAGGTTCCAGTTCGTCGGCAGAGCCCATTCGAGGCCGCCACCGACGGCCCAGCCGGTGTCGTTGTCCGTGTAGGCGACACCACCGGTGGCGTAGATCAGCACGCGATCGAAGGCGACACCGGCGCGCAGGCGGGTCGAACCCCACCAATCCGCAGAGTCCTCAAACCGGCCGGGAACGAAGGTGCCGCCGGCAAAGCCCGGACCCGGAATGAACACCGCATTGTTGTTGCCGTTGTCGATCCCCTGGATGTCGGTCTCGACACCGATCACGAACGAGCCGATCTGGTAGTTGTAGCCGATCTGGCCACCGCCGGTGAAGGCACCGTCGTTGTTGTTGTCGAAGATGAGCGTGCCCCCGGCGAGGCCGACAGGCATGCCAGGTCCTCCGAGGAACACAGGGTCATTGTTGCTGTTCCGCCAGCCCCAGCCCAAGTTGCCGCCGATATAGAAGCCGGTCCAGGTGAAGATCGGAGCAGCAATGATCGGGGCAGGCGGCGGCGCCTGGCGCGGAAGGTCGGCAGCGGA
>NZ_QDGA01000189.1 GCF_003347665.1 Microvirga calopogonii | reverse complement strand
TTCCTATTCACCAGAGTTTGCTGCATTGACCTGATTTGCGGCGAGGCGAGCCAATCCGTTGCGTCTCTTTCACCGCAGCGAGGTCTGGCACGTGGGGAACGCGTTGGCAGGGGCAGGATAGAGCGATCAGGGCGATGGCGGCCCCGTCTCTCAGGGCGAGGCTGCTCGCGGGCTGGGCAGGAGTGTCGCCGCTACGGCGCGGAAGAGGTCAGCGTCCGGGCAGCCGGAGGCGAAGGCCAGTCGGATGCGGCTCGCCGTTTCCTGCACCCGCACGGCGATCTTGAGCAGGCGCAACCGCAGCGTGGCGAACTCAGCCCGGGCGAGATCGCGTGCAGCCGGGATCGCCTCCCGCACCGCCAGCATCAGCCAGTAGGCGGCCGTGTGCAGCACCAGCCGAACTTGGTTGGCCACCGCGCGCCGGCACGAGGTTCGGTCGGACGCGAGGTGCGCCTTGTGGAACTTGATCCAGTTCTCGGCTTGGCCCCTGGCACAATATAGGCTCTCATAGATGACCCGCGCGCTGGTCCCGATCAGGTTGGTGACCACACAGCGGATGTCGAGCCCCAGGCGGGTGGCTTCGATGCGGGCGATCGCGCGACGCTCGCACGACCAACTCTTGGCCCGGTGTGTCGTCTCGGCAAAGCCACGCACGACCTCGCAGTCGTCCACCGCCCGCTGGGTGCGCACCGCATCCGCCTCGTTCTGGACTTTGGCGGTGAGCGGCCGGGTGCCGGCCAGCCCGAACAGATAGCTGACGCCGTTCTGCTCGCAGAAGTCCATGGCCTCGGGGCGGGCATAGTGACTGTCGCCGCGGATCGTGATCTGCGTGAGAGGCCAACGTGTGCGGATGCGGCGCACGAGGCGTCGCAAGTAAGCCCGCACCTCACGGCCGGAGGGCGTCTTGCCCGGCCGCAGCACGATCGCCACCGGGCGGCCGGTGCTGTCATAGACATGGATCGGCAGAAAGCAGCGCTCGTCATAGTGCGCGTTGAACAAGGACAGTTGCTGGTGCCTATGCACCACGTCGCAGGTGTCGTCGATGTCCAGCACCACTCCGTCAGGGGGCGTGACATAGCTGTCCATCCACTGATCGACCAGAGCATAGGTCAACCGGATCGCATCGCGGATCGTCGGCGCATTCTCCAGCCGCGAGAGGGTCGGCTGCGAGGCCAGATCCGCTCCAGTCTCCGGCAGGTGCCCGCAGGCGAGCTTGAACGCCGGATCGGCGCGCAGCGGGCCGAAGTCATTGCAGTCCTCATAGCCACACGCGATGGCGAAGATGCGGGCGCGGAGCATGTCTGTGATCGCGTGCGTCACGCGGACGGGATCGCGCCGATCCGGGATGAAGCCGGCGAGCCGCTCGGCGATGCCAAGGCGGCGCTCGGCCTGGGCCAGAAGCATGACGCCGCCGTCGGACGACAAGCGCCCGCCGTCGAACGCGGCGGTGATCTTCTTGCGGGACACGGCTGGAAACGGGAAGGTGGCAGGTGTATCGTCCGGCATGGCGGGTGTGGCAGCCTCGAACGGAGAGCAGGATCGGCTTCAGCAACCAAATCCTACGCTGCTTCAAGTGCTTAAGCTACATCCGCCAGCCCTCATCCCTCTTCCGATGCATAAGAACGGTTAGAGCATCTTTCCTCGAAGTGGATTCGGTTCCCCGGTCAAGAATGCGGCTCGCCGGGTCGGATTTCACGAGAACCAAACCGCTCTAAAGAGAGACCACCCGCCCTGTTCGCACCGCCTCGTCGGCGGCCAGCACGATGCGGAGAGATCGGACGGCATCGTTCATGTGGTCCGTCAGGTCCACCTCCTCCTGGATCGCCCGCAGGAGGAAGCGCTGCTCGCGCTCGCAGAGAGCATCGTGATCCGGCTCGTCCGTGGTGCTGATGCGCTCATCCGCCTTCGCGAAGCTTCCATCCTCTTTCAGCGCCGCGTGGTGAAGCAGGATCTGGTTGGTCTTGGTGTGGGCATTGATGTCGTCCGAGCGGATTTCGCCGGCCGTCTCGGCCATGACGATGCTCACGCTTCCCTTCGGCCCGATCACGTCCTTCACGAAATAGGCCGTCTCGCTCATCATCGGGCCCCATCCGGCCTCGTACCAGCCGACCGAGCCGTCGTCGAAGGTCACGTGGAGATGGCCGTAATTGTACATGCCGGCCGGCATGTCCTGCGTCAGGCGCGTGCCCACGCCGTGCACCTGCACGGGCTTCGCCTTCGTGATCTGGCACATCACGTCCACGTAATGCACGCCGCAATCAACGATGGGGGAGAGGGATTGCAGCAGACGTTTGTGCGCATCCCAGGCGGCCCCGCTCGATTGCTGATTGAGGTTCATGCGGAAGACGTGAGGCGTGCCGAGAGTCCTGGCGATCTCGATGAACTTGATCCAGGAGGGATGATGGCGAAGGATATAGCCGATGACGAGCTTGCGCCCGGTGCGCATCGCCGTCTCGACCACGCGTTCCGCATCCGCCACATTGTCGGCGAGCGGCTTCTCCACGAAGACATGCGCGCCCGCCTCCATGGCGCGGATGGCATAGGGCGCGTGCGTGTCGGACCACGTGTTGATGGACACCACATCGGGCCTGACGGCTTCGAGAGCTTCCTCGAAATCGGAAAAGCGCGGCGCATCCTGCAGGGCGGCCGGAAGCTCCATGCTGTCGATGTTGCGCGTACAGAGCCCTGCGATCTCGTAGCCGTCGATCCGGCTATAGGCGAGAGCATGGGACAGGCCCATGTTCCCGAGTCCGACCACGAGAACCCTTTGCGCGCTCATCGGAAGACCCCGTTCAGTTGCTGTTTCCGCCGATCCAAGTCTGCCGCACCTGCAGGCCCTCGTCGAGGAGAACGAGATCGGCGCGATAGCCGGGCGCGATGCGGCCCAGTTCGTGATCGAGCTTCAGGAATTGAGCGGGGATCAGCGATGCCATTCGCAGCACGTCCGGCAGGGCAAGCCCCAGCCGCTCGACGCTGTTGCGCACCGCGCTCGCCATGTCGAGGTCGGAGCCTGCAAGCGTTCCGTCCTCCGTGGTGAGCCTGCCGTCCCGGCGATAGATCGTGCGGCCGTGCAGGTCGAAGCTCGTCAGGTCCGTGCCGGTCACCGACATGGCGTCGGTGACGAGCATCATCCGCTCCGTGCCCTTGGCGGCAATCGCCACGCGCAGAGCCGCATCGCTCACGTGGTGCCCGTCGACGATGAGCCCGCACCAGGTGTCCGGGCTGTCGAGCGCCGCGCCCACGGGGCCCGGATCGCGCCCGGCCATGGGCGGCATCGCGTTGTAGAGATGCGTGAAACCCCGCAGCCCGTGGCGCGCCGCTTCCATGATGGTCGCGTAATCGCCGGCGGTATGCCCGGCGCAGACCAGCACGCCTGAAGCGGCCAAGCGGGCAATCGCCTCCATGCCGGTGCGCTCGGGCGCCAGCGTCACGAGCGTGCGGCCCTCGGTGAGTGAGGTCAGGATCGCGATGTCCTCATCCTCGATCGGGCGAATGAAGGCGGGGTTGTGCACGCCCTTGCGTTCGGGGCTGATGAAGGGGCCCTCGAGATGGATGCCGAGAACGCCGGGCACGCGGGCGGCCAGGGCCGCGCGCATGGCCTCCACGGCTTCCGCCATGGTCTCGCGGGTATCGGTGATGAAGGTCGGCAGAAGGCCGGTGGTGCCATAAGTCCTGTGGGCCTCGGCAATCGTCCGGATGCCCTCAACGCTGCGCACGTCGTTGTAGAGCACGCCGCCGCCGCCATTGACCTGCACGTCGATGAAGCCCGGGGCGAGCAGGCCCTCGATCCGGTGGCGCTCGATGCCGGTGCCCAGATCCTGCTCGTGCGGCAGGCCGAGGATGCGGCCGTTCTCGATCACGACGGCGCGGCCGGCGAGCATGTGCGCGCCATCGAACAGGCGGGCTCCCACGAGGGCGATCGGCATCAGACGGTCTCCGTCACCTTGCGCAGGCGCGGCGGGTTGTCGGGATTGCGGCCGCGCGCCAAGGCAATGGCATTCACGAGGGGGTAGAAGCTCTGGATGAGCGCGATGGGCGCCAGATAGGGATGCGCATCCTCGATCCCCGGCAGGGCGACGCTCGCCCGGCCCTCCGCGGCACCGGCGACGATGACGGGAACGCCCTGCTCGTGCAGCTTCGTCACGAGATCATTGACGCCGCTCAGGGTCTCGTCGCGCTGGCTGAGCACCAGGATCGGGAAGTGGTCGCCCGCCAGCGTCCAGGGGCCGTGCATCAGCTCGGCGGCGCTCATCGCCTCCGCGTGGACGCCGGAGGTCTCCTTGAGCTTGAGGGCGGCTTCCTGCGCGACGGCGAAGCCCACGCCGCGCCCGACGACGAACAGGTTGTTCGCGTCCGACAACTCGGGAAGCGCCGCCGACCAATCGGTCGCGGACGCGCGGGCCAGCACATCCGGCAGGGTGTCGAGGGCCGCCAGCAATTCCTGATCCTGCGACCAGTGCGCCACGAGCTGCAATCCTGCCGCGAGCGCCGCGATGAAGGATTTCGTGGCCGCGACGCTCTTCTCGGGGCCTGCATGCAACGGCAGCACGACCTCGCAGGTGGAGGCGAGCGGCGATGTCGTGTCGTTCACGAGCGCCACCGTCAGGGCGCCGTCGTCACGCCCAGCCTGGGCGAGGTTGAGGATGTCCGGGCTGCGGCCCGATTGCGACACGGCGAGGAACAGGGCGTCGCGCATGCGCGGGCGCGCCTCGTAGACGGAGGTCACGGACGGGCCGACGGACGCGGTGACGAGGCCGGAATGAATCTCGAGCAGGTATTTGACGAAGGTCGCCGCGTTGTCGGAGCTGCCGCGCGCGCAGGTCACGGCGAAGGGCGGCGGCGAGGCGCGCAGGCGCTCGCCGAGCTCGCGGCACAGGGGCGCGTTGCTCTCGAGGAGACGCGCGACCACCTGCGGCGCCTCCTGCGCCTCGCGCAGCAT
>NZ_QDGA01000188.1 GCF_003347665.1 Microvirga calopogonii | reverse complement strand
ATGTCCGATCTGCCTGCCCGTGAATCGATGGAGTTCGACGTCGTCGTCGTGGGGGCAGGGCCTGCCGGCCTGGCGACGGCGATCCGGCTCAAGCAGCAGGCGCTGGAGCAGGGCGCGGACATCTCGGTCGTGGTGGTGGAAAAAGGCTCCGAGGTCGGCGCCCATATCCTCTCCGGCGCGGTGATCGACCCTATCGGCCTCGACGCGCTCCTGCCGGACTGGCGCAATGATCCCGACCGGCCGCTCAAGACGCAAGTCACCGCCGACGAGTTCATGTATCTCGGCCACGCCGGCGGGGTGACGCTGCCCAACGTGTTCATGCCCAAGCTCATGAACAACCATGGCAACTTCGTCGGCTCGCTCGGCAACGTCGCCCGCTATCTCGGCCGCAAGGCCGAGGAGCTGGGGGTGGAGATCTATCCCGGCTTCCCGGCCGCCGAGGTGCTGGTCGAGGACGGCAAGGTGGTGGGCGTCGCCACCGGCGACTTAGGTATAGGCCGTGACGGCGAGCCCAATGCCAACTTCACCCGCGGCATGGAGCTGCGCGCCAAGTACACGATCTTCGGCGAAGGCGCGCGGGGCTCGCTGACCAAGCAGATGATCGAGCGCTTCGGCCTGAACCAGGGCCGGGATCACCAGAAATACGGCATCGGCATCAAGGAGCTGTGGCAGGTCAAGCCCGAGCACTTCCGGTCCGGCCTCGTGCGCCATTCCATGGGCTGGCCGCTGCCGAACAACGCGGGCGGCGGCTCCTGGCTGTACCATTTCGACGACAACCTGGTGTCCGTCGGCTTCGTGGTGCACCTGAACTACAAGAACCCGACCCTGTCGCCGTTCGACGAGTTCCAGCGCTTCAAGACGCACCCGATGGTGCGTGACGTGTTCGAGGGCGGAAAGCGCATCGGCTACGGGGCGCGGGCCATCATGGAGGGCGGCTGGCAGTCGGTGCCGCGCCTGTCCTTCCCGGGCGGCTGCCTGGTCGGCGACTCGGCAGGTTTCGTGAACGTGCCGCGCATCAAGGGCAGCCACAACGCGATCCTGTCGGGCATGCTCTGCGCCGACCACGTCTTTGCCGCCCTGCAGGCCGGGCGCGCCCGTGACGAGGTGGCGGCTTACGAGGAATCCTGGCGCGCCTCGCCCATCGGCTACGACCTCAAGCGGGTGCGCAACGTGAAGCCGCTCTGGTCGCGCTACGGCACGGCGGCCGGCGTGGCGCTCGGCGGGCTCGACATGTGGCTGACCGAGATCTTCGGCTGGTCGCCGTTCGGCACGATGAAGCACGGCAAGCCCGACTACGAGACCTTGCTGCCCCTCGATCAGGTCAAGCCGATCAAGTACGACCGGCCGGACGGGGTGCTGACCTTTGACAAGCTGTCCTCGGTGTTCCTGTCGAACACCAACCACGAGGAGGACCAGCCGGCCCACCTCAAGGTGAAGGACATGGGGCTGCAGAAGGCATCGGAGCTTGGGGTCTATGGCGGCCCCTCGCAGCGCTACTGCCCGGCGGGCGTGTACGAGTGGGTCGAGGGCGAGGGCGGACCGCGCTACCAGATCAACGCGCAGAACTGCGTCCACTGCAAGACCTGCGACATCAAGGATCCGAACCAGAACATCACCTGGGTCACCCCCGAAGGCGCCGGCGGGCCGAACTACGTCAATATGTGAGGTTGGCCGGAGAGGCGTGCTCTCCCGTCATCCCGGCGCCGCGTGAGCGGAACCCGGGATCACATGACGCGATTGGCGCCGGCAGCGCTCCTCCCCACAAAGGGGTAGGGAAGCCCGCGCTTTACGCGGCGCACGATCCCGGATCGCCGGCGGCGTCCGGGATGACGCAGTCGATGCAACAGCGGCCACGATTGTATTAGACAACAATCAACCGACAGGGAGAACTCCGAATGGCCAACTTCACGTTTCAGAGCCCGCCCCGCGTCATCTGCGAAACCGGTGGATTGGCGCGTATGGGGGAAGTGATGAAAGGTCTCGGCGTCATGCGGGCCATCGTCGTCTGCGACGCCGGCATCGCGGCCTGCGGCTTTTCCGACCGTGCGGTCGCGGCTTTGACCTCTGCCGGGTTGGAAGCAACCGTGTTCGATGGCGTTCAGGCGGACCCGCCCGTGAAAATCGTGCGCACCGCCGTGGATGCCGCTCGTGCCTTCGGGGCGGACGGTGTCGTGGGCTTGGGCGGCGGTTCATCTCTCGATACGGCGAAATTGGTGGCGCTCTTGATCGACTCCGATCAGATCCTCGAGGAGATGTACGGGACCGACTTGGCGCGCGGGCGTCGGGTGCCGCTGATCCAGGTTCCGACGACGTCCGGCACCGGATCCGAGGTGACCTGGGTGTCGGTCGTGACCAGCGATGCGAACGAGAAGAAGGCGATCTATTCCTCGCAGCTTCTGCCGGACGTGGCGCTGCTGGACGCCGAGCTGACGCTCGGCATGCCGCCGCACGTGACCGCTGCGACGGCGCTCGACGCCATGGTGCATGCTATCGAGGCCTACACGAGCCGCACCCGCAAAAACGTGGTGTCAGATACATTAGCCGTGAAGGCGCTCGCACTCTTAGGGAAGAATCTTCGTCGCGTCGTGGCCGACGGGTCGGATATCGAAGCACGCTCGGCCATGCTGCAGGGCTCGATGCTGGCCGGCATGGCCTTCGTCAATGCATCGGTCGCGGCAGTCCACGCCTTGTCGTATCCGCTGGGGACCCGGTTCCACATTCCTCATGGCCACAGCAACGCTCTGGTGATGGGACCGGTGATGCGGTTCAACATGCCGGTGGCCGAGAGGGCCTATGCGGAACTCGCCGTGCATCTTCTCCCCGATCGCAGCTTCGCGAACGACAAGGAGGCTGCCGAAGCCTTCGTGTCGGAACTGGAGCAACTGGTTTCGTCGGTCGGGTTGGAGACGCGTCTCAGCCGCTTGGGCGTAACAGAGGCGGACATTCCCGACATGGCGCGGGAGGTGACGGTCGGCATCCAGCGATTGATCGTCAACAATCCACGCGCCATGAACCTGGACGAGGTCGCGGGTCTCTACCGGGCGGTGCTGTAGCACGGGGACCGTGTTGCACGGATCGGATTGTGCACGCATTGATGGCCTTCGGACCCGCATTCAGGCGATACGAATGGACTTCGGGCGTCCAAGCTCGAACATGCGGTTCAAAGCGCTGATGGCAATGGCAACCTCGGTCGCGCTTGGCGATAGTGTCGTAGACGCCTGCTTGATCGTAGGCTCCGTCGGCGGTGAAGGAGGCAAGTGGGGCATCGTCAACTTAAAGATCTGAGATAAGGCCCGCCGGCCCTGGACCATCGGATCAGCAAGCCGCCGCAAGGCCGGTGACGTCGGCCCAGGTCGTGAAGGCCTGGGCCCGAGCCTTTCGATGGTCAGCAGCGTTGGTGTTAGCAGGACGGCGGAAGAGATTCGCGACTTGATCGTGGACCGAGAGGAAGCGCTGCGCCTGCCCGGCTGATTTGAAGCGCTTCATGATGCGCTCGCGTCGGCGCGTCGGCTGATGCGAGTTCTCCGCACGATTGTTCAAGCCTTTATGCTGGCGATGCTCCACTCCTGGCATGACCACCCTCTTCGCGGCGGCATAGCTGGCCAGTTTGTCTGTGATCATCACGCGCGGAGCGATGCCCTGCTTCTTCAGCAGCTTGCGCAGCAATCGCTTGGCTGCCTTGGCGTTGCGACGGCTCTGAACCAGGATGTCGAGCACGAGCCCGTGCTGGTCGACGGCTCGCCAGAGCCAATGCTTCCGGCCCGCGATAGTGATCACGACCTCGTCCAGATGCCATTTGTCCCCGGTTGCCGGAAGACGCCTGCGGATCTGATTGGCAAAGTCCTGGCCGAACTTCAGCGCCCACTGCCGCACAGTCTCATAGCTCACCTCGATACCTCGGGCGGCCAGCATCTCCTCGACCATGCGCAGGCTCAAGGGAAAGCGAAAGTACAACCAGACGGCGTAGCTGATCACTTCGGCTGGGAAGCGGTGGCGGGCGTAACGAGGGGCACGGGTCGGGGTCATGCCTCACGGATAGTCCGACCCAGGTCACTCTTCGGTTAAGTTGACGATGCCCTGCAGGTCATTCCTGCCACGCGGCAGGCCAGCCCTTTGCCGTCAGCGAGAGCTTCGCCATCAAGCTGGTGCGGCGCACGCGGGACACCGGCTCGCCGGCGCCTGCCCGTTAGGGCCGTCCGCCCGGAGGCGGCAAGCTGGTGCCCTATGAGAGCTTCCTGATCCAGACCGTCGCGGCAAGGCCCGCCATCTCCATGCCCGAACTGGCCGCTCTCTTGCTGGACGAGCATGGGATCGTCGCAGCTCCCGCGCTGCTCTCGCGCTTCCTGTGCCGGCGCGGCTTCTCATATCAAAAAAGCCCTGATGGCGGCGGAGTGCGCACGCGCCGACGTGCGGGATGAGCGCCGGGTCTGGCGCGCCCAGCGTCAGCCGCGCATGCGCGAGCAGCCGCACCGCTTGGTGTTTCTCGACGAGACCTTCGTCAACACCAAGATGACGCGCCTGCGCGGGCGCTCACGCAAAGGGCAGCGGCTGCGGATGAGCGCCCCCTTTGGACACTGGAAAACCGATACCTGTCTCGCAGGGCTGCGGTGCAGCGAGCTGTGTGCACCGTGGGTGAGCGATGGCCCGATCACCCGCTTGGCGTTCGAGGCCTACATCGAGACACAACTCGCGCCGACCCTGCGCCAAGGCGATGTGGTGATCCTCGACAACTTGGCTGTCCACAAGAGCGAGAAGGCCGCGCAGTGTCTGAGAGAACGCGGCGCCTGGTTCCTGTTTCTGCCCGCTTATTCGCCCGATATGAACCCGATCGAGCAGGCCTTCGCCAAGATCAAAGCGCACCTGCGCAAGGCCGAGGCCCGAACGTTCGACGCGCTCTGGCGAGCGCTCGGTGACATCTGCAATCTCTTCGAGCCGCAAGAATGTTGGAACTACCTCAAGGCCGCCGGATATGCGTCCGTTTAACCGTCCGATGCTCTA
>NZ_QDGA01000187.1 GCF_003347665.1 Microvirga calopogonii | reverse complement strand
CGCGGCATCGGTGCCGCGATTTCAAAAGGCTTGAAGGACGCGGGCTACAAGGTTGCCGCGAATTACGGCGGCAATGACGAAGCCGCCAATCGGTTCAAGACGGAGACCGGCATTCCGGTCTTCAAATTCGACGTTTCCGATGCAGCATCCTGCGAGAGCGGCATCAGGTCCGTCGAAGCCGAACTCGGCCCGGTCGACATCCTGGTCAACAACGCGGGCATCACCCGCGACGGCATGTTCCACAAGATGACCTACGATCAGTGGTCTGCCGTCATCCGCACCAATCTCGATTCCATGTTCACCTGCACGCGCCCCGTGATCGAGGGCATGCGCGAGCGCGGTTTCGGACGCATCATCATCATCTCGTCCATCAACGGCCAGAAGGGCCAGATGGGGCAGGCGAACTATTCCGCTGCGAAGGCAGGCGTGATCGGCTTCGCCAAGGCGCTGGCGCAGGAGAACGCCAACAAGGGCGTCACCGTCAACGTGATCGCGCCGGGCTACATCGCCACGGAAATGGTGAAGGCCGTCCCCGAAGAGGTTCTCAAGTCGAAGATCCTGCCGCTCATTCCGGTCGGCCGCCTCGGCGAGGCCGAGGAGATCGCCCGCAGCGTGCTCTTCCTGGCCGCCGACGAGGCCGGCTTCGTCACCGGCTCGACCCTGTCCATCAACGGCGGCCAGTACATGGCCTGATCGGATGAGGCCCGCGAAAGTGTTGAACAGGTAAGCCAGCACCCAAAAGCAGCAAGTTCGCTGACTCGCAGGCGCTCGACCAACCCTCGTGGAGCACTGCCGCCCATCAAGGGCAAAGCCAACCAACGTGATGTGCAAATGAAGAACCAAGGGAGACAGGAAATGACCTTAGATCGTCGCAGCTTCAACAAAGCCCTCCTCGCTGCTGCCTCAGCCGGCTTTCTGCCGGCATTGCCGGCATGGGCGCAAGAGCTCAAGAGCCTTAAGATCATCGCTCCCGCCGGTCCCGGAGGCGGATACGATCAACTCGCTCGCGCGGTGCAGGATGTGCTGATGAAGGAAAAGATCGCCACCAGCGTGCAGGTCCAGAACGTGCCGGGTGCCGGCGGCACCATCGGCTTGGCCCAGTTCATCAACGCCAAGGATCGGGACCCCTCGCTGATGGTCGCCGGGTTCGGTCTTGTGGGCGCCCCGGTCATCAACAAGTCGCCGGTGACCCTTGAGCAGACCACCCCGCTTGCCCGTCTCCAGGGCGAGTATCAGCCGCTGTTCGTAGCTGCTGACTCACCCATCAAGACCGTCACGGACTTGGTCAACAAGTTCAAGCAGGATCCCGGCTCGGTCACCTGGGGTGGCTTTGCGCATGGCTCTCCCGACCACGTCCTGTGTGGCCTTGTCGCCAAGGCAGGCGGTGGTGACGTCAAGAAGATGAACTACATTCCCGTCGGAACCGGCGGCGAGATGCTGCCGCTGGTGATGAACGGCAAGATCACCGTTGCAACGGGTGGCCTCAACGAGGTCGCGAGCCAGTTCAAGGTGGGCAAGCTCAGGTCGATCGGCATCTCATCGCCGGAGCGCCTGCCCGGCATCGACATCCCAACCTTCCGGGAGCAGGGTGTGGATGCGACGCTCGTCAACTGGCGCGGCCTGATGGCTCCTCCGAATGTCAGTGCGGAGGACAAGCAAGCCCTGGAAGCGGCCGTCGCCAAGCTGGTGCAAAGCGAGTCCTGGAAGAAACTCCTCCAGGAACGGGAGTGGGTCGATCTCTACATGCCCTCCGCCCAGTTCGGGACGTTCATCAAGGAGGAGCAGGCTCGTATCACGGCAATCCTCAAGGAACTTGGCCTCGGTTAGTGATTGGGTTGAAACTAACTCATTCGATCGATGAATGAGTCACCCCGGACGATGCGCCTCGGCCTCAAGATGGCATGGGACCATTAGGGCTGCTGGTTCCATGCGGGAGGAGACGATCTTTCCGCATGAACCTTGAACGCATCAAGTAGCGAGGGGGGAACACCCGCAAAGGATCCATAACGACGCCTCTTGCACTTCTGTGAATTCGACCGAATGACCGCTGGGGCGGAGAGCTGCAGACCTTCAGAAGGCGTCGTGAGCAGGCTCGACAT
This sequence comes from Microvirga calopogonii, assembly GCF_003347665.1. Taxonomy (GTDB): domain Bacteria; phylum Pseudomonadota; class Alphaproteobacteria; order Rhizobiales; family Beijerinckiaceae; genus Microvirga; species Microvirga calopogonii. The sequence continues at coordinate 2,990 of NZ_QDGA01000187.1, read as the reverse complement.
GCAGTGATGGTACTTGCGCCAACCACTTTCGCTTCGCCACAGAGGATGCCCGATATGGAAACCTTGGACACTCTCGATCACATCGCAATCAACGATGTCCTGTGCCGCTTCTTCCTTGCCTTCGACGAGCGGGATTGGGCATCCATGCAGAGCTGCCTCTCGACCGCGGTCTTCATTGACTATGCCTCGTCAGGCCGTGAGCAACCCAGCACCATGAGCAGCACCGAGTTCGTTCAACGCCGGCGGAATGCAGTCGACACCCTGGCCAAGCATCACAGCTTTTCCAACCTGCTGCTGACGAAGCAAGAGGATGGGGTTGGAGGACGCTGCAACTACCTGATCCTGAGGTTCGACCGCGACTTCAAGGGGGAAGGTGAGGACTTCTATCATTCATGCGGGGCCTACGAGTTCCGGTTCGGCAAAGCCGAAGGTGCATGGAAGATTACCAGCATCACACAACGGGCGCTGCGGAGCTGGGGAAACCGTCAACTGCACGGCGGATCGCGGAAGCCCAAAGCCCAGGACAAGGTTTGAGGCAACGATCCATCAAGGAGGGAACGCTCGTACTATAAGGGCCGAGCAGAGGTGCGCCAGGTTCCGACAGCTCCGAGGCTCCCATCAGCCCCAAAAGTGCTGGTTCCGCTAGGAAGACGACTGTGCCGAGACGCCTCAAGTGACGATGGCCACAGGGCAGTACGAGAGCCTGTTAAATCTCTGGCCCTCTGCGATGCAGGCTGGTGATTTGCAGTCGTCGATGGAGTCTTTTGTGCCGATTTCACCGCCTCTCCAGCATCAAAGGGCCAGCGCAAGATCCGTTCCTGATTGGGCGCTAAGATAGAACGGATCGACAACTGGTGGCGCGAGGCTTAAAGCCGGATCCTATGCTCCCTTTCCATCTTTGACATTCATTGGTCAATGGTCATGGCCGGCTTGGGCCAAGACTTGGGGCTAGGAGCGCAATCAGACAGCGCCCTCATGGATTTGCTCAACATGCTCCAGCGAAATGTGCGATCTTACGTGTGACGGGAACGATGGGTGTGCTGAAGCGGCTTGGCGCTGTCAGCTTCTCACGGGACACCAAGAGGCGACGATCGTGGCAACTATCGGATCACTGATGACGAGCCTTTCTGACCCGAAGGCGGAAGGGCTGAGGCTGTTGCAACGCATCTGTGGAAGACGCTCGACTTCGCCGCGGCATCTGACGGCGCCGGGTCCAACGGACGACGAGATCCTCATGCTGGTGCGGGCCGCCTCCAGGGCACCTAACCACCTCCGCCTGAAGCCATTTCGTTTCATCGTCATCCCACCGGATCGACGTGATGCCCTGGCGGATGCGTTCGAGGTCGCCGAGCGCGAACTCGATCCCGGCATCGGCGGCGAGAAGCTCGAGCGGGCCCGAGAGAAGGCCCTCCACGCGCCGACGCTCCTGGCCGTGATCTCACGCGTGTGCAGGAGAACGCCGAGGTGCCCGAGATCGAGCAGCGCGCGTCGGCTGGAGCTGCCCTCGGCTACGTGGTCCTGGCCGCTGACCTCCTCGGCTACGGCGCGATGGCCGTGAGCGGCCGCAAGGTGGCGACGCGGGCGATGCGTCGTGCCTTCAGTCTCGCGGACAACGAGGAGCTTCTCTGCTTCGTTGGGGTCGGGACACCTGTTAAGGTCAAGGGAACACCACCGGAGCCGGACCCGGAAATCCTCCAGACCTGGCCTCGGGCAGCGGAGAAACCTTAGTCCGCGGCGTCATGTTCAAGGCGGCGGTTTCGCCCGTGTTCATGCTTCCTTGGCGCAATCGATCGCTTGGACCATGGCCCTGACAGCGGCGTCCCGATCGAGCCCGCTCTCGCGGACCAGGGTGCGCCATGTGAAGAAGCTGAGGGCCAGCCTCAGCACGGTCCGCTGCGTCATGCTCAGGTCCGCTCCGAGCACCTCCTGATAGGCCGCCATGGACGGGCCGTACCGCAACTCGGCGATCTCCTTCGTCAACGGATGGTATTCGGCATCCCGCAGCACGCAGGCGGCCAGATCGGCATTGCGTTCGTACCAGCCATAAACCGCATTGAGGCCAACCCGGAGACGCTCGCGCGGATCCTCGATCGTGCGCCAGGCTGCGGCGTCGGGGAGGGGATCACGCTCAAGCGTCAGACCCGAGCAGGCCAGGAAAAGGCTGCGCTCATCGGGAAAGTGGGCGTAGAGCGTGTGCCGCTGAACGCCGGCCCGCTCGGCGATCATGCTGAGAGATGTGAGCGCCGGACCGACGCTGCCGTGCAGGTCCACAGCCGCCTCGACGATCCTCTGCCGGGTCTCCGCCTGCTGTTCCGCACGCTTCTTGAGGGTGTAGGTCCGGGTCATGTGTGTTTCGGCACACCGCATGGTGCCGCCATATTGACCATCTGCCGATTTCACTGCACGCTATTGTACGTTCAAATGTGACTGCTGTCCACCGTGCCCAGTCCGGCCGGTGGCACCCACCAAGATGATCGCGTGGAGAAAGTCATGGGACCCAACATCAGCGAAATCGCCGACGGCATCTATCGGATTTCCGTGTTCGTGCCGGATATCGCCCCGCCGACCGGCTTCACCTTCAACCATTTCCTCGTGCGCGGCGACGAACCGCTCCTGTTCCACACGGGGCTGCGAAAGATGTTCCCGCTCGTGTCCGAAGCCGTGTCCCGGATCATGCCGGTTCAGGACCTGCGCTGGATCACGTTCGGCCATTACGAGGCCGACGAATGCGGCGCCATGAACGAATGGCTGGCTGCTGCCCCGGACGCTCAGGTGGCGCATGGGATGACGGGATGCCTGGTGTCGCTGAACGACATGTCGGATCGACCGCCACGGGTGGTGGCGAATGGCGAAGTGATCGACATCGGCGGCAAGCGGATCCGCTACATCGATACCCCGCACACCCCGCACGGGTGGGATGCCGGCGTGGTTTACGAGGAGTCGACCCAAACCTTGCTGTGCGGCGACCTCTTCACCCAGCTCGGCAATGG
>NZ_QDGA01000186.1 GCF_003347665.1 Microvirga calopogonii | reverse complement strand
GACGCCACACCTCCTGGCGAGGTCCACGAGTTTGATCAGCGCCCGGTGCATCAGGCGGGCATCGGTGGGATAAGCCACCGCCTTGGGCTGAACCGTGGTGTCGACGGCGACCCGCTCGAGATCCTTGGTCGCCAGAGCTCCAGTCTGGTACGCCACCGCGAGGCTTTCCTGCAGCAGGGCCGTGAGATGCTCCTCGCCCAATCGCTGGCGCCAGCGCGTCAAGGATGAGCGGTCATCCTTCGACAAGCTCAGGATGAGGCGGCAGATCATGGCGGAAGCTGACCTCACCGCAGAAGAACTGCACGTAGGGGCTGTCGAGGAAGCGGGCGCACAGCGCCTCGTCGGACAAGCTCTCCATGTGCTTGAGGATCATCAGCCCGGCGATCAGCCGCACCGGCAAGGGCGGCTGGCCGGGTCCGGGCTTGTAGACGCTGCCGAGCCGGCGCTCGAGGAAGGCCCAGTCGATGCGCTGGGCCAGCAGCACCAAGGGATGCTTCAGGTCAATGATGCTGTCCAGGGCGGGGCGGAACAGATCCTTCTGGCGCTCGTCTTTCGGCGTCGACATGGCGCAACTCCGGCCGGGTGGAGTGCTCCTGATTGAATCAGATCCCGGGCCGGAGCGGCAACGGAAAACGCAGGAAATCCACCGCTGTCGCCCCGCAATCCTGCAAATCCGAAGCTGGCGATACGACCAATATCCCAATCATTCCAATGGGATCGGGATTCTTCACAGACGACTACCTCACCGTCTGAGGATCAAATTTCAATGCACTAAATGCCGTAGCATGCTCCCAAGGTACGAAAGCGAGCGAAGATCACAGGAGACAGCATTCACTCCTTGGAAGAGCTGCTCAGAAGCTTGTGCTCCCGTAAGAGCAGCTAATGATCTTCACGCAAGGCCTGCAACAGAGAGACCTGCGTGCCGAAAGAAGCTGATGATCATCTCAGGTTGACCTTGCAAGCGACAGAATTCACGGCGCGCGAGACGGTGCAGATCGGCGACTGATTCAGGGAGCGCATTGGCCATCGCGCGCTTGACGAGGGCATTGCATTGCTCCTCCGGGTTCAGCTCTGGAGCATAGGCCGGCCGATACGCCGCCGCATAATCTTGCGGATGTGCCGCAATGAAAGCGGTGGTGGCCCGGGAGCGATGGGCCTTCAGCCGATCCCAGACCACCAGCAGCGGCATTCCGACCTTCCGGCGGAAGAAGCGCAGGGCCACGGTGACACAGTGGCTGGAGATGCTCCTCCGGAAGTGGCGCGCATACAGCCGGCCATCCGGCGTGATCGCCACGATGCTTGAGACCTCGCGTCGCTTGCTCATCCGCTGGAGCACCGGCGTCAGCCCGCTTCGCGCCCAGGTCGTGGCCGGCCGCGCCCGGAAGCTGTGGCCCGTCTCATCCACGAGCAGGAGCGTCCGGTGCTCCCGCTGGGCTTTTGTTTGAGCGCCACCCACTCGCGCTTGGGCCAGACCGCGATGACGAGCTCGTCGCGCTCCTTGGCCCGTGTGGCGGGACGCTGCACGCTGAAGCCATGCGCTTTGAGGGGCCGTTCCAGGTAGCGCGGATGATAGTGCACTCCGAATTCCCGCTCGATCAGGGCCGCGATGCGTGCGAGGGTCCAGCGCTCGGTGGCAAAGCCCGCCGCCACCGCACCCCGATCCAGCAGCCGTCCCAGGCGGATCCAGGCCTTCTCATCCAGGCGGGGGAGTTGTCCGGGAATGGAGCGAGCTTACAGGCCATGCGGACCCTCCCGGGCGAGGGTGGCGGCCCAGCGGCAGACACTGGCGCGGCTCACCCCCAGTTGCCGGGCGATCTCCGCCTGAGAGAGCTGCCCCCGATGTAACAGCACCGCTGCTGCCAAGCGGCGCTCCTCCATCTGCTCCGGCGTCAGATGCGCCGGACGCCACACGTTGTCCTCCATCGCGCACCTCCTCACGAGGATCGACACCCCCCTATGTTACACCACCTTCGTGAGGTTCATTAACGCCCTGCGCTGCAGATAAGCTCAGAAAGATAAATGCCTAACCTTATGCTTGGCATGACATCGATGTGAGCCGCTCATGGGTGCCTCTATTTTGCGGCCCATCGACGGCTCCAATGATTGAACGTACCGAGCAACCTTCTTAGACGAATACCCCGTGGCTAGTTTCATGAGAAACCTCAGCCACCCAGGTGGGTTGCGTCCTCCATATCTTTTCTGCGCTGCTTCGCCCGGCGGTCATAGCTCGCCTGGTTTTTGGTGCACACCAGCGTGTAGGGCCGACCGCGACGATCAGTGGTAACATCCACATCGCAGTGAGCCCGTTGGATCGTCTGCTCAACGTGGGAACGATCTGCTTCGACGGCTTTGAAGGCCCATGTCTTGCGCTCAGGATCCGCCAAGAAGCGGCTCAATTCGGCGCAATGCTGGCATTGACAGGAGAGCACGCTGGCCCGACTCCAGTCATGAGGCGGCGCCAACGGTTCGGCAATCCGGGCGCGCAGGTGCTCAAGACAGGCATCCCGCAGCCGCTGGACCGCTGGCTCTTGCGCGATCACTGATCGAACCAGGTCCCGCATCGCCGGGATCAGAACGGTGTCCAAGTTATAAGTCTGGTGCCACGTCAGCATGTGACCGACCGCTTCCTCAGCCAGTCGTGCATCAATCCGGCAGAGAGCCTCCAGGAGATCAATGACGAGACGAGGCTTCACGCCTCGATCCTGCCACCAAAACCCTGCACCCGGTGCCTGCTGCTGATCGCCTGGCAAGGCGTCGACCAAGGCCGTCGCGGCCCCTCTGAGGTCGGCTTTCCGGCCTTGCCCCCCTGCGGTCGCCAGCACGGCGAGCAGATTCCCACAGGCGGTCAAGGAGGTCGCCGCATTCCCGGCGATAATTTGCTGGGTCAAGGCTGCGGCTCGCCGAGGCGACAAGAGGCCGAGCGCCTGAACAATGGCCTCATTGCCACCCTCGGTGTAGACGCCGCTGCCCTCCGCAATGGTCGCCAGGAATGCCTCAAGGCGCGCCTTATCCTCAAGCTGGATCAGGAGGAGCAGCATCTGAGTGGCGTGGCCGGAGGTCGTCTCTTGCAACAAGTATCTCTCCTGCCTGGGCCAGGAGGCGATCATGTATCCGGAGAGTTCATGCGCCTCACGCCACAGGGATGACATGTGATTCTCGCCGCTGCGCAGCCAACGCTCGGTCAGGTCGGCCAGACAGGGGAGGGTGACCGCCACGCCGGCCTGACACAGAACGGCGAGGAAGCGCTCGCGCGGCCAGAGCACGAGAGCCGCCCGACGGTAGGTTCGCTCGAACGAGGCGCCCTCGTTACCGGTTGCCTCATGAAAGTGCTCCTCGTCAGGCTCCAGGTCGTCGAGAGCATCAGGCGGGCAGAGTTCATCGTCTCTAACCGGAATTTCACCCAGCACCGAGGGCTGATCATCCGGCCGCCGCCATGTTGACAGGGCAATAGAGCGGTCGAGGACCTCAACCTCCTCAAATTCGTCCTCGTCAGGTTCCGACCACCGGCGGTACGAGGAACTGTAACCCGTGTAGTCTGCACTGCCGCTCTCTTCGACCGCGATCAAGGCTAGGTGGAGATCGCAGTCGGCCACCTGGGCGGCGGCCATGAGCACCGCCGCCGCGGCGGCATCGGCGCCTTTCAACGCTCTAAACCCGAGTTCAGCTGAAGTATAGGCATGCTCGAGCGGAAAGATAAGTTTTTCAGGTGCGTCAGCGATTGAACGGTTCAGATCAGCGGCCCAGGCCTGCAGGAGCGCCGCGAGCCTGGCCTGTTGGCTGGCATAGCTGGGAGGCTCAGGCAGCCGCCCCGGCCCGGGACGCAGCAGGTTGTATATCAAGGCCAGCCGAATGCCCGACGTAACGGGCAGAACCTCGTGAACACAATCGGCATAGAAGGCGGCGAACGCTACCTCCGAGGGGTCAGGGGAGTGGAGGTCGAGCCGAACCTCGCGATCCGTATGGCGGACCAGAAGTTCACCCCCGGTCGATGTCGAGGGCAACACCACCACCAGCGTAGCGAACATCCCGGGCGTTTTCTCGGTATCCCGATGGCTCGCAAAGAAGCTGCCTTCATCGTAGAGCAGGAGCTTGTAGAACTCAGCTTGTACGGGCCCAGTGACGCCAAGGCCGTCACAGACACGGGCTAGGATCGTAGCCAGCGTCCGTGCCCAACCCCGGCCCTGGATCCGAACCTGGTCTGGGCCGATCTGCCACGTCCGACGAACCGTCGTGTCGACCAGAGTATGCTCTCCCCGTCCATAGGGAGCCCGCTCGGCCGCCGCAATGAGCTGTTTGGCTTGAAGCTGAAGAAGCGGAAGCGCGATTGGACCGACGCCCTCCACCTCCAGCTGTGGCGCAAGGAATTCGATTGTGCCGGAGGCGAAGAAGTCGCCTGGGCGGCGCACTGTGGCCAGGACTCCAGCCAGTTCGCTCGTGAGGGAGGACATTGACGCGGTCCACTTCGCGGGAAGCACAATGAAGTGGAGCATACAATATGACACGCTCCGCTGCCACGGCTACGGAAGCCCCATCAAAATGTTCGTATCAGCCGTTCTGCCTTGTACTGCGTCCTTGGCCCTCAAGCGACATCGATTGAGAGAGGCAGGTTACAGCGGAATGGAAAACCGAAGCTCCCGCCCGTCAGCGTTATGAGGCCGTCATCGAGCTGCTTTAGGTCAGACCCGTGGCCGCTTGGCCTGAGGGACACAGACAGGCACGGATGCACTGCCGTCCTTGTCGCCTCACCCAGTTCCGCAGTAGCCGCGGAAGGACCGGAAGCGGTTACCTCGTGTTTACAGGTTCAGCGTTTGCGCTCAAGGGGTGCAGCCTCCGCCTGTGCTGTGCGAACACCACGGATCGGTGGCTGTGGGGGAGGCGTTGCTTTACGCACAGTCAACCCGATCTGGGGAACACCCGCCTGCGGCTGACGACCTGCAGATGAGACGGCTTGAAGCGGAGGGCGAGCCATGGCTGGCTTCGGCTGAACTAGGTCGTGTGGACGGATTTGATCAGGATGAAGCTGAGAGCAAGGGTGACGAACGAGCCGTAGTTCTCATCCGTCTTCTCGCAGCGTAAAGCAACGCGCTTGAAGCGCTTG
>NZ_QDGA01000185.1 GCF_003347665.1 Microvirga calopogonii | reverse complement strand
GACATCACCTACAGTGCGCCTCGTCCCGGATGGTCCGGGGTGCATATGTCTGGAATGCAAGGAGAAAGGAGAAAAGGAGAATGCCTTGCCCCCTGCTGTGAGGGGGCATGAGCCCAAGCGGCGGTGACCTGCCGTCAACTGGCAGGGTGACGGAGCCCGCAGGTAAAGGGGATTGAGGCGAAGCCGTTACGCCGAGATGATTCCCGAGGCTGAAGTATTGGAAGGTTGAGGAACACGAACCGGTTCACCCGCATCTGAGGGCTGGAATGTCGCCTCCGCCTACACGGCTTAACAGGCGGAATGCTGATGATGTCGCCGGACACGAAGGACGGCGTGCATCCGAACGTGAGCAGAGATGTAGGACGCTCGCGAAGGGCCATGGGGAGAACACAGCCAGACCATGGCATCGGCATCGACTTGCAGAATGCAAGGACAAAGACTGCGACCGGCAGCCTCACCAATACGCAAGATGTCCAGCATATGAACGAGGGAAGGCATGGTGGAATGCCAAGGGAGTTGACCCTGATGTCCATCATGCTGGCGGAGTTCCCGTAGTAGTCCGCGACAGGGAAAGCCTGTCACATGGCGAAGGGGAACAGTTCAAACTGCTTGAAGTGCAAACTACCTGACCCAACGAGGTGAAGACCTTTGATAATCAGCGAAATGCAGCACAAGCTCGCAACATGGGCCAAAGATGATCCGAACCGACGGTTCGATCGCCTTCTTCGGCTCATTGCCGATCGGGAGTGGCTTGCCGAAGCCGCCCGGATCGTTCTGGCGTCGAGCGGCGCTCGAACTCCGGGCCTTGACGGAAAGGATAAGCAACAGCTGCAGGCCGGACTGGATCAGCATCTGGCCGATCTGCGGATGAGCCTGCTGACGGGCAGCTACTGCCCTCAGCCGGTCAAGCGAATCTACATCCCGAAAGCGAACGGCAAACTGCGACCATTGGGTATCCCGACCCTAACAGACCGCATTGTCCAGCGCGCCATGCTGATGGTCATGGAGCCGATCTGGGAAAGCGATTTCCATCGGCTCTCCTATGGCTTCCGGCCTGAGCGGAGCGTGCATCATGCTGTCCGTACCGTGAAGATACAGCTTCAGGATGGAACCGATACGACCAGGGGCCGCTGGATCATCGAGGGTGATCTGGCAAGCTACTTCGATACGGTCCATCACCGGCTGCTTCTCCGATGTGTGCGGCGGCGGGTGCAGGACAGGCGATTTGTCGATCTTCTCTGTCAGTTCCTGAAGGCGGGTCACATTGATCGTGGCCTGTTCGTGGCCTCCAGCGAAGGCGTTCCGCAAGGTGGCGTTCTGTCACCGCTCCTGTCCAACATCATGCTCCATGAGTTTGATGCGTGGCTCGAGGCGAAATACCTCAGTGACAAGGCGCGTAAGGATCGATGGGCCTGGAACTTCGGCATCAAGCAAGGCCGTCCCATTACGGTTCGTGAGAACCGACAATGGAAGCCGGCCATCGCCTACTGTCGATACGCTGACGACTTTGTCGTGATCGTAAAAGGAACCAAGGCTCAGGCAGAAGAGATCCGTGAGGAATGCCGTGCCTTTCTGGAAGGTGACCTGAAGCTGACGCTGAATATGGGCAAAACCCATATCACCCACGTCAATGACGGCTTCGTCTTTCTGGGGCATCGGATCATTCGCAAGCGGGGGGCGCACGGACGTATGTCTGTCGTCACGACGATACCCAAGGAGAAGGCCAAGGGGTTTGTTCGCAGACTGACTGAGGTCCTCTCCGGCCATCATAGTGTCAGCACGGTCGAGATGATCGCCAGCCTCAACCGGCAACTGGCCGGCTGGGCAGCGTTCTACAAGTTCACCGACTTCACTGCGTCCGTGTTCCGGCACATCGACCATGTCGTGTTCTGGAAGCTGGCGCATTGGCTGGGGCACAAATACCGATCCCGCATCAAGCCTCTGATGCGCAAGTGGTACAAGGCCCCGGAATCGGGCAAGGCAAAAACCTGGCTTGTTTACGGTCGGACTGAGCGTGGCGAGGCCATCGGCAAAGCGCTCCACAGGCTTGTCTCAAGCCCCAAGGCGCGGTTCCGGTGGCGCAATCCGGAGGAAAACCCATACATCTTCCGGAGCGAAGCCCGCAGCACCGTCACATCGCACTATCAGGATGTTGCTATGGCCATGGGCCAAGCTTGAATAGAGAGCCGTATGCGCTGAAAGGTGCATGTACGGTTCGGGGAGGAGAAGCGCATTCGCGCTTCTTACTCCACTCCCCATGGCTCGCGGGTTTGTCTATCTCGCGGCAGTGGTCGACTGGTTCAGCCGGCGGGTTCTGGCCTGGCGGCTGTCGATCACCCTGGAGGCCGCCTTCTGCATCGAAGCCGTGGAGGAGGCGCTTGCCCGGTATGGGCGGCCGGAGATCTTCAACACCGATCAGGGGCGCCAGTTTACGTCGATGGCCTTCACGGATGTCCTGCTCAAGAACGAGATCGCAATCAGCATGGACGGTAAGGGCGCCTGGCGCGACAACGTCTTTGTCGAGCGGCTCTGGCGCAGCGTCAAATACGAGGAGGTGTATCTGAGGGCCTATGACAGCGTGTCCGAGGCCCGCGCCTCAATCGGCCGCTATCTGACTTTTTACAACAGCCGGAGGCCTCATTCATCCCTTGACCGCAAGACACCCGATCAGGCTTACTTCGACCCGCTGCCGCAGCTTGCGGCGGCCTGACCCCGGCAGACGCTCCACTTATCCAGCCGAAAACGCTGTTCAAACAAACCAAGCCACCTCAGTCTTCTAAGGCGCTTGAGCGCCGCTGGCCCGCGATTTGCCTCTCTCGTTGAGTAAGCGACTCGGCCTGCTGAATACCGCCAGGTCCTAAAGGTTCAAGATGCAAGAGGACACAAAACGTGGATAGCGGCAGCAGTGGCGGAACGTTGGCGTGGCACCAGCCGATAAGTGGTTTCTCGGCGGATCTGTCCGTCCTCGGGATCGCATTGGTTTGGGGTGCAAGCTATCCAGTGGCGAAAGGTGCGCTCGTTTTTGCACCTGTTCTCGTCCTCATCTTTTACCGGTTCCTGATCACTGCAGTCGCCATGTCCTTTGTCGCACACAAGGAAATTGCCGCAACCCTTCGTGGGGATTGTGCGCGCGGCGTTGTACTGGGGGCTATCCTGTTTGCGATTCTCTTAGCAGAGACCTATGGCGTGTCCTCAACGAACGCCTCAAATACCGCGCTTATCATCTCATTGTGCGTTGTTTTCACGCCCATCTTTGACTATGGACTCTCAAGAAAGTTGCCGCCGATTGGCGTTCTGGCCGGCGCCGGATGCTCTTGCTTAGGTGTCGCCACCTTGATGGGAGGAACGACCGCTTTCACCTTCGGGGATCTTCTTGTTCTGAGCGCCGCCGTATTGCGGGCTATTTTGGTGGTCACGACGAAGCGGCTGATGGCCGGTCGCCCTGTATCGTCAGCCGCCTTGACGACCCTTCAAGCCTCCACTGTCGCCATCCTTACGGTTACGCTCTTCCTGCTGCAGAGTGGCGCTTCCGAATTGGCGGTCAAAGGCGGTGGTCAGTTCTGGGCATCCGTCGCCTTCCTCTCACTCCTTTGCACAATTGCGGCCTTCTATGTTCAGAACGCTGCCATTCGGGGCAGCACGCCGACCCGCGTTGGCCTGCTGATGGGTACCGAGCCGCTCTTTGGCCTCCTATTCGCTGCCGTTATTGTGTCTGAACCGCTGACACTTCCCAGCCTCTGCGGGGCCGCCCTCATAATCGTCGGAACCACCGCCGGCACTATCTTTGAGAGGAAGATGGGATCATGAACACTCCAGCGTCACCCATAAATCGGCTGATTGGTCGCATTGAGAGCTTTGAAGATATCGTGACCTTTAGCGATCACTCTAAACCGGTCGTGACAATGTTCAGTGGCGGCTTGGATAGCACTTACCTGCTTTTCAGACTTCAGGAACTCGGCTTTCAGAATATCGATGCCGTTGCGGTCGGCGCGGGCGAGCCCATCGACCAGCCACTGCTGGAGCAGACCGCCGCAAGGTTCGGCGCCCGTTTTATCTGCCTTGATGGCCGGGAGGCTTTCATCGAAAGGGGCGTCAAGCCGGCCATTCGGGCCCATGCCAAGTATCTCGGCAATTACCCGCTGAGCAGTTCGTTGAGCAGGCCGGTAATCGCGAGTATAGTTGCCGATCATGCGGCGACCATTGGATCGGAGCTGCTCCTTCATACGGCAAACCTGTCGCAAAGTAGCCTGCCGCGCCTCAACAACAGTATCAAGCGACACGGCTTTTCCGGTCTTTTCGGCAGCCCCTATGTTCAGTCCGTTGTCTCGAGGCAACAAAAGGCTGCGGCCCTTGCCAGTATCGGGCTCACTTTCCTGACGGATCGCAATGTGCTCGTGCGGATGAGCACCTCAGACAGGGTCGGCAGGCGAGCGCCTTTGGTGCGCGGCCGGCCCGCCGTCCCCGGCCGGCGCCATGGGGCCGGCTCGTAGAGAGCCGCATCGAGCCGCAGCCGCGTGATGCAGATCACCCCCCGACGCGACAAAGCGGCCAGCAGCTCCAGAGCGGCAAAGCCCATATCGGTGACCAGCACCAGCTCGCGTTCGGGCAGCCAGCGCCGAACCTGCAGCACCATCTGGCGGGCCCAGTCGGTCAGCTTTTTGTGCCGCTGTCTGCGCTCACGGCAGTACCGCTCGGAGGGTGCCAGGGCGGTGAGGAACGGCAGAGCCCATGTGCGGGCCGCCCATGGGATCGGAGCCAGGAGCATGAGGCTGAGCCAGCGCAGGCCCGAGGCCTTGACGAAATGAGCATCCGAGGAGCGCACCGGATCGCGGTAGATGCCCTTGGCCTTGATGCGCTTGCCGCGGCGGCGCTCGATGGTGTCGTCGAGACCGAGAATGACCGGACCCGCCGGGACAAAGGCCTGGATCAGCAGGCCCAGCAGCAGCCGGGCCGCTTCGCGCCCACTCCAACGGGCCCGGCTGAGCACGCGATGGTCGTTGACGAAGTGGCGCTCGCGGCTGAGGCCGCAGATGCGCAAGATGCTGGTCACGGTGCGCTTGCCGGGCGCCAGGATGGCCCCGACGAGCAGGATTTCGGCATGACGCCACGTCCGGTGGCA
>NZ_QDGA01000184.1 GCF_003347665.1 Microvirga calopogonii | reverse complement strand
ATCAAGAAGCGCTTCGGCACGCACGAGAATACCATCCGAGAGATCCGCATCGATAGCAGAGGCATTGCCATCGGAGAGCCCCTGGAGGGCTTCCAGGGTGTTCTGCGCGGCACGCCGGTCTTGGCCAATGGGGACCGCGCCCGGCTGCTCGAAGACCGCTGACATGAGCGAAACACTTCACCTCCATTCGGAGCGGGCGCTCATCCTGGCTCCGCATGGACGGGATGCGGCTGTTGCGGCGGACATCCTGCACGCTGCGGGGCTCGCGGCCGAGATCTGCCCTGACCTGCCCGCGCTGGTCCGTGAGATCGCTCAGGGGGCGGGCTTTGCGCTCGTCACGGACGAGGCTTTCCGCACCGCCGATCTGAAGGAGCTTTCCCGTTGGCTGTCGGACCAACCCCCCTGGTCTGACTTCGCCTTCGTGCTCCTCACCCGTCGCGGTGGCGGGGTTGAGCGCAATCCGGCCCTGGCGCGTCTGTCCGAGGTCCTGGGCAACGTGGTGTTCCTGGAACGCCCTTTTCATGCCGGGACGCTGGTGAGCGTCGCCCGCTCCGCCCTGCGGGGACGGCTTCGGCAATACGAGGCACGGGCCCGGCTGGAGGATCTGCACGAAGGTGAGGAGCGGCTGAGAGCGGCGCTCGACAAGGAAAGGCGCGCGGCCGAGCATCAGAGGGTGCTCATCAATGAGTTAAACCACCGGGTGAAGAACACGCTCGCCACCGTGCAGTCGATTTCGGCCCAGACCCTACGCACGGCGGACACGAAAGCGGACGCGCGCGAGGCGTTGGAAATGCGTCTGCTGGCTTTGTCCCGGGCCCATGACGTGCTCACCCGCGAGAGCTGGGAAGGCGCGGACCTGGTCGAAGTGGTCGCCAATGCCCTGAGACCTTATGAGACCTCAGGGGAGAGCCGTTTCCACATCAAAGGGCCGCATGTGCGGGTCACGCCGCGCATGTCGCTGGCGCTGGCGATGGCGCTGCATGAGCTGGCGACCAATGCTGTGAAGTATGGGGCGCTGTCCAACAAGACCGGCACCATTGAGGTGTCGTGGGAGCTGCAAAACGGAACCGCGCCACCGCGCCTGAGCTTGCGCTGGATCGAGGCCGGAGGGCCGCCGGTGGTGGCTCCGAGCCGGCGGGGCTTTGGGTCGCGCCTGATCGAACGCACCCTGGCGCAGGATCTGGATGGTGAGGTGGCGATTGCCTTTCCTCCCACCGGTGTCGTGTGCACTGTCGAAGCCCCTGTGGCGTAGATCTGCGACTGCGGGCTGGGACTAGATCGTGATTTGGGACTCGACGCGGGACGGGGTCAGCAGCGACTGAAGGAACGGCCCTCATCGGGTCATCCTGCGCCAGCGGGAGCGACAGCAATGCCAAGCCAAGAAGGGATGACGATGCCTCAGGACACTGCCGGCCGCCGCTTTCTCCTCGTCGAGGACGAGGCCATGATCGCGATGCTGGTCGAGGACATGCTCGGGGACCTCGGCCATGAGCTGGTCAGGGTCGCCAGCCGCCTCGAGGACGCGGTTGCCGCCGCCGGGACCGAGGCCGTCGACTTGGCGATCCTCGACCTCAACCTGGGCGGCGCCCTGACCTATCCGGCGGCCGACGTACTCGCGGAGCGGGGCATCCCGTTCATCTTCGCGACGGGTTACGGCAGCGGCGGGCTCAAGGAGGGCTATGCCGCCCGTCCGACCCTGCAAAAGCCGTTCAACACGGAGGCGCTGGAACAGGCGATCGGGCAGGCGCTCGGACGCGGAGCTTGAGATCCTCCTGAAGGCGGGACGGGCGCCGGCCACTCGGGACGGATTGTCGTCAATGCGACCCGGAACGTCCTCGAGCGTTACAACAGGTTGGTATTGCATGCGGATGACACGATGAACCACGAGCCGCGGGAGGCCGTACCAGGACGCTCCCCTGAGGAGGGGGGAACCTCGGCCGACGAACTGGCCTACCGCCTGCACCAGCAGGAGCTGCTGGCAGGTTTCGGCGTCCTCGCGTTGCGGACGCCGGACTTCATCGATCTGCTCCAGGAGGCCGCCCGGCTCGGCGCGCAGGGGCTCTACACCCGGTATTGCAAGGCCATGGAGTACCTGCCCGACGAGGACCGGCTCATCATCCGTGCCGGGCGCCTTAGCCCTAAGTTTAAGAGCCGTTTTGCAGCTACGCTGAAACCGATGGCTTCGCCCATGGTTAGGTGAGCATTAACCCAAGTTAATAACCCACGTTAATGTAACAGGCCGCAAAGGCTCAGCCCGGGCATCTCCCCTTATGATCCTTTATCCTGGTGAGCTGTCACCAACCCATCGCCTTGCCGCTCTCGCGCCAACTGTCGATCGTTACGTCCGTGAGACATACAACGGTCTGCTCAGCCTCCCGGTGCCTGAGCAGATTTATGATCTTGTCCGTTCATACGGGCAGAATAGTCAATCCCAATCACAAGCTGAGGAACGCCAAGAGGATGGGACAACGAATTAACCTCAGCCGCAAAGCCTTGGTCGTTGAGGATGATGCGGAGCTTCGATTTCTAGCCGTCGCGCTGCTAGAGGAAACTGATCTTGAGATTGTTGAGGCCTCCAGCGGTGAAGAGGCTTTGCAATACTTGCATCACTACGCGGATGAGGTCGCCTTCCTGTTTTCTGATGTGAGGCTCCCATGCCTGATGAGCGGTGTGGACCTGGCACGAACCGTCAGCTTGAAGTGGCCTTGGATCCGGACTGTCCTCACCTCCGGTGCTCCTCTTGAAGAAGTCAGCAATACGGCATTGAGAGATGTACGCTTTATGCCGAAGCCCTGGAGGGCCCTTGAGGTGCTGATCGAGGCTGAGAAGGCCAGTGACACGCACCGTATGGGCGAGGCCCTGAGCTGTGGGCACGCTGGAACTCACTGACTTCCTCGTGCGTAGTACTCGCAACCTATCACTAAGTTAATCAATGGAGAGATGGCATGTCGGAAGCGCGCCTGCCGAACATTCGCGTCATATCTGTACCTGTCCCGAATGTCATTATTCTCAATAGCATCGGGTCTAAGCTGCGTTCGCATTATGAGGACGCGCTTTACAAGCCTGTTCCGCCACAGATCGACAACATCCTGCGTCAACTAAACTAATCACATAGTCGAACTATGCTATTAGGTTGAAACCAATCTTGGCGGTTTTCGTTCTAACGTTAAACCGGAGCCGCCAAGATGACTGCGCCATCCATCACCCGCGATGAACTCCTCGCTGCCATTCCGAACCTTCGTGCCTTTGCTATCTCGCTCTGCGGGAACAGGGATAGTGCGGACGATCTGGTTCAGGACACACTCATGAGAGCTTGGTCCAATATGGACCGCTATACAGCCGGCACCAATCTTCACGCATGGCTGTTTACAATCCTGCGGAACAGCTTCTTCTCGCGACATCGTAAGATTGTGCGTGAAGTTGAGGACGCCGACGGCTCCTATGCAAGCCGTCTTTCCACGGCTCCTGAACAGCAGGCCCATCTCGATCTACAGGACTTTCAACGGGCGTTGATGAAACTCTCAGCGGATCAACGTGAAGCGCTCCTGCTCGTCGGCGCTGAAGGTTACTCTTACGAGGAAGCTGCCAGGATTTGCGGCTGTGCCGAAGGAACGATCAAGAGTCGTGTTAACCGTGCCCGCAATCGCTTGGCAGAGCTTCTTGGATTGGAGAATGGCGGCGACCTCGGTGTTGATCAGGTTGTGATGGCGGCACTTCCAAGAGCTGCATAAAAACCATGTAGAAGCACCCGGCTGCGCCCTCAAAGTAGGTTCTATTGCAAATTCAACTCTGATACCCTGGGCCGGTGGCACCGTGCACCAGCCTTCACCCTGCTGGTTGATGGGCTGCATTACAAAGGGTGAGGTAGAGGCTCCCATCATCAGCTTGGGCTATAGAGTGTACATGTGGCGCTGACCGGACCGGCATAGGATAACCAAACGACCGATCATGATACATTTGCGAAGTCGACCGGATGTCTGCTGACGAAGGGGACAACAGACATTCCCGAGGCTTTCGCAATTTCCTCGGATGGCCGATAGCCGATTGTCCGCCTGATGCCGAGGTGTGGCGCGTGCTCTAGCCAGACGCTGCTGGATCTACCAAATGGAGCGCAGCCGTTCCGTGGGAACCGCGTAAGATGCTTCGAGTTCTGCAAACCTATGGTGCATTGACGCGACAATCGCGAGATCCGCATCTACGGCGCAGGCTTATTTCATAGAGACCTAGTTTGTATCTAATGGAGATCATGTCTGGATGGCCACGAAGAACAATGCCCTGTCCTTTGAGACCGGTGAAACGGTTGTGTACCCGGCCCATGGTGTGGGTGTGATCACTGCAATTGAAGAGCAGGAGGTTGCCGGGTTCAAGCTTGAGCTCTTTGTGATCACCTTCGATAAGGATCGCCTCACCCTTCGGGTTCCCCTAACGAAAGCCAAGAGCAGCGGCCTGAGAAAACTGTCGGAACCTGCGGTGGTGGAGCAGGCCCTCGACCTCCTGAGCGGAAAGGCAATGGCCAAGCGCGGCGTGTGGAGCCGGCGCTCGAACGACCTTCAGGAGCGCATCGGGACCGGGCAGCTGACAGCTATTGCTGAAGTTTTGCGGGATCTCAATCGCGGCTCAGAGCAGCAGGAGGCTTCCTACAGCGAGCAGCAGATCTTCGAAGGCGCCCTGGACTTCATGATCAAGGAGGTGGCAGCATCCAGCCGGCTGACCCAGACCGAGGCTCGCAAGTTGATCGAACAGAGCTTGGCCAAAGCTCCTCACCTCAACAAGGCTAAGACCCTGGCCGAAGAACCGGAGGGGCCCGATGACGAAGCGGCGGCATAGGGAACGACCCTTCCCGTTGAACGAGAGACCGGTTAACGTTGAGTGCTGCTCCATCTAAGCTCAGGGCATTATTGGTATCATCGTGCTTCTACGGTAGCGTTGCCCCATCGATCTATTGGTACATCGGAATACTCGGAGCGGGTGCATGGTAACGCGAACTGCCCGTTTAAAGGATTTCACAACCGACGGGTATCCGGGCTGTGGGCTGCCGGTGCAGGTTCTGGCAGAGGATCACGTCGGCACATACATCCTTCCATTCCCGTGTGAGCGCATGAACGGGGAGTGGCGGAATGGGACGACCGGGGAGGCAGTCCAGGCCAGCATCATTGCATGGCGTGAGTTTCGGGTG
>NZ_QDGA01000183.1 GCF_003347665.1 Microvirga calopogonii | reverse complement strand
AAGCCGTCATGGCGGGCAGTGTGAACAAGGTGATCCTGGTAGGGAATCTGGGGCGTGACCCTGAGGTGCGGCGTCTGTCGAACGGGGAGCCGGTGGTGAACCTGCGGATCGCCACGTCCGAGACCTGGAAGGACAAGGGCACGGGCGAGCGCAAGGAGAAGACCGAGTGGCACTCGGTGGTGATCTTCAACGAGAACCTGGCCCGGGTGGCGGAGCAGTACCTGAAGAAGGGCTCGAAGGTGTATGTCGAGGGCCAGCTGCAGACGCGCAAGTGGACCGACCAGAGCGGCCAGGAGAAGTACACCACCGAGGTGGTGCTGCAGCGCTTCCGCGGCGAGCTGACGATCCTGGACAGCCGCGGCGGCGGCGGCGCGTCCGAGTACGGCGACGAGGAGCCGGGCCAGATCAGCCGCGGCGGCGATTTCGGACGGTCGTCTCCCTCGCAGGATCGGCGGCCCGCTCCGTCCTTCGGTGGCGGCGGCGGTAGCGGCGCCGGTGGCGGTTCGCGCTACAACGATCTCGACGACGACATTCCGTTCTAGAACTTTTCGCCGTCCGTGCACGTGGCAGACCAGGGCGAGAGCCGTTGGAGCCGATGGAGGGCCATCGAACCGGATGGCCCTCCTCGACACACCCACGAATGGACGGTGGAAAGGTCATGAACGGCTGGGGCCGGGCGTCGAGCGACAACGCGGCAGCGAAGTCCTCCGTCGCCCAGGCAACGCGACCGTGGTCAGGTGGGATTGGCTCATGATTTGATATTCTGAGACAATCGCCTGTTCCATGGCGGTCGCGGAGCGTAAAGCCGAAAACTAACCTTGCGTTACATCATGGAAGCTGCTCATCTAGCGGCAGATTCCGGGGCCGTTGCGGCCCGCCTGTTGAGTGAAGATTTCCAGGGTTGTCCTGTCGTGCACTGTTACTTTCATCTTGTGCACACGCACGAACGGATCATCGACGAGGCAGGGATCGAGGTCTCGGATCTGGAGGCAGCCCATTACCAGGCCCTGAAAGCGATCCAGGAATTGCGGCAGGAAGGCGAGGCGGACGAGGTCGACTGGCGCGGCTGGAACCTCGAGGTCGTGGATGAGGCGGGGAATGTTCTGCTGTCGATTCCATTGAACGTGGCGCAACACTGACATGTCCGATGCTCGTTCTCCTCGCTGGCATCGTTCTTACTGAAAACCAGGCCGACCTTTCGCCGACGCGGCCCTCGCGGTCCAAACGACGGGCTCATGCGCCGATTCTGCGTCATATGGCCGTAGCGCAGCGTCGTCCCGGCTCCGAATGGCGGCATCCCAGGCTTGATGTTTCGGGTGAGGAGTGGTTAGCCAGCAGGCACCATCATTCGAGAACGAAGACATCATGAGCCTCTCCTCGCCATCCCTCGACACGCTCTTCACCTGGATCCGCACCGAGAGCCCGACCCATGACCGGGCCGGGGTCAACCTGATGATGGATCTCGTCGTCGCGCAGATGCAGGACGCACCCGTTGCGGTCGAGCGGATCCAGGGCTCCGAAGGCCTCGGCGACGTTCTCGTGCTGCGCGCGGGCCCGCAGACATCGGAGCCGGGCGTTCTGGTCATGTCTCATCTCGATACGGTGCATCCCGTCGGCACCATCGAGAACGATCTGCCGCTGCGCGTCGAGGGCGACCGGCTCTACGGTCCCGGCATCTACGACATGAAGGGTGGCGCCTATTTCGCCCTGGAGGCGTTCAAGGACGTTGCCCGCAGGGGCACGGCGACACGGCCCATCGCCTTCCTGGTGACGCCGGACGAAGAGATCGGCTCGCCGATCACCCGGCCGATGATCGAGGATCTCGGCCGCCGTTCCGCCTATGCGCTCGTGACGGAGCCGGCCCGCGATGGGGGCCAGATCGTCACGGCCCGCAAGGGGGTAGGGCGCTTCGACGTGCACGTGGAGGGCCGCCCGGCCCATGCGGGATCGCGCCACAAGGAAGGCCGCAATGCGGTCTATGAGGCCGCCCGGCTGATCCTCGCCATCGAGGGCCTCACCGATTACGCCCGCGGGATCACCACGACGGTCGGCATGGTCTCCGGCGGCACGGCGGTGAACACGATCCCGCAGCATTGCCGCTTCCCGGTCGACCTGCGCGTCGAGACGGTCGCGGACGGCGAGGCCGTGACGGCCGCGATCCTCGGGTTGAAACCCTCCAACCCGGACTTCAAGGTCTCGGTCGCCGGCGGCATGAACCGGCCGCCCTACGAGCGCACCCAGGCAACCTCGCGGCTCTTCGATCACGCCAAGTCCTTGGCCGCCGAAATCGGCTTCGATCTCGTCTCCGCACCCCGCGTGGGCGGCGGCTCGGACGGCAACTTCACGGCGGCGCTGGGCATCCCGACCCTCGACGGCCTCGGCATCGATGGCGACGGGGCGCACACGCTCCAGGAATACGGCGTGATCTCGTCCATCGCTCCGAGGCAGAAGCTCATGACGCGTCTGCTGGAGACCCTGCGGTAACTGTCTAAGCCGCCGATCCCCGAAGCAGCGCCAGCACGCCGTCGATGATGAACTGCACCGCGAGCCCCGCCAGGATCACGCCGAGCAGGCGGGTGAGGACCACGTTGCCGGTCACGCCCAGCCAGCGGGAGACGCGATCGGCCGCGGAGAACACCACGAGGCAGCTCAGGATGCCGAGCGCGATCAGGATCAGCAGGGCGGTGAGATAGACGACGTTGCCATCCGCCCGCCCGGCGAGCAGGATCACGGCCGTGATGGCTCCGGGGCCGGCCATCAGCGGGATCGCCAGCGGGAAAGCCGCGACGTTGCGGATGTGATCTTCGGTGATGGCAACGTCGGCCGTATGCTGCTTGCGTTCGTTGCGGCGCTCGAACACCATCTCGAAGGCGATCCAGAACAGCAGCAGGCCGCCGGAGATGCGGAAGGCCGGAATGCCGACCCCGAGAAGCCGCAGCAGCACCTCGCCGCCGAGGCCGAAGAATGCCAGGATGCCGAAGGCGATCATGCAGGCCCGAATGGAAACCCGCCGGCGCTCGGCGGCATTCATGCCACGGGTCAGTGAGACGAAGATCGGCGCCAGAGCCACCGGATCGAGGGTGACGAGCAGGGTCACGAGAGCGGCGGATATGTAGTCGAGGAGCATCGGCTGGACCTTCCCTTGAGCTTTGCTTTATGGGGACATCGGGCGGATTTGACGAGGGGCGATGCGACAATGTTCACGGTTTTGGATCGGATCAGCTGGCCGGGGCACCCGGACAAGCCCAACGAGGACATCTGCGGCGTCTCGGGCGATTGGGCCTGGGTGATCGATACCTCGATCTTCCCCCGGACGAGGCCGGTCATGCACGAGACGAGCGATGCCACCTGGCTTGCCCGGTTCGCGGACGAACGACTCTCGAACCTCGCGCCTCATGCGCAGGACGGCGTCACGCTCCTGCGGCACGTCATGGAGGAGGCCCGCACGGCCTACCGGGCCGTCGCGCCCGTGGAGCGGCATGAGGATTTCGTCACGTGGCCTCTCGGGGCCATGACGCTGGTGCGCCGCCGGGACGACGTTCTCGACGCGTGGACCTTCGGCGACACCACGGCCTATGTCCGGCAGCCGGACGGCGCGGTTCAGGTGCTGGGCGACGCCCCCGGCCTGCGTGAGGCGGAAGCCGCGAAGGCGGCCGAGTTGATGCAGCAGGCCGGCTCCCGGCCCACGGCCATTCTCGACGAACCGGTTTTCCTCACGTGGCTCGGCGAGCGCCGGGAGCGCCAGCGGAAAAGCGGCGTCCCGGCGGCGCTCCTGAGCATCAACCCGGATGCCGTCGGCAGGCTGCGGCACCAGACGGCTCTCTGCCTCCAGGGAACGGCGATCCTCCTCGCCTCGGATGGCTTCTCGGCCCTCGTCGATCTCTACGGGGCCATGGACGCCGGGGCTCTCATGGAGGCCGCCATGGCCGACGGTCTCGAGCCGCTGGTGAAGCTGGCACGGGAGATCGAGACCGAGCGCGATCCGGATGGCCGCCTCTTCCCGCGCTTCAAGACGAGCGACGATACGACGGCGATTTTGTTGAGGGCGTAGGCGGGGCCATCATTCCCGGCGGTCAGTCCGGGAATGACGCGTTGCACATTTTTTCGGCTGCACCCAGCTCAAACGGGCTCGCGCTCCATCGCGGCAGGCGTGCCGACCTGCAGCACGGTCAATCGCCGCGTTTCGCCCGTGCGTGTGGTCCAGTCGATCGATTGTCCGACCGGGAGACCGATGAGCGCGGTTCCGATCGGCGTCAGAACCGAGATCTTCCCCTGCGCGATGTCCGCCTCGTGCGGATAAACCAGCGTCACCGTCTGTGCCCGTCCCGTGGTGTCGTCCCGAAAATCGACGGTGCAGCCCATATGGACGGCGTCCGCGCGCTGCTTGTTTCCCGTCAGCACGTGCGCCCGGTCGAGTTCCGCTGTCAGTTCCCGGGCCACATCGGGCATCGTGTGCATGGCCGCCTCGGCAAGTGCTGACAGCTTTTCGTAATCGGCCGCCGTCAACGTGATCCGCGGCTTTGCGGTGGTGGATGCCTTTCTGACCATTCGATGTCTCCTGTTCATGAATGCGCTGCAGCTCAGGATGCCGCGATGGGAACCGGGATCGTCGCCGGTTGCCTGTGAATGGGGAGGGTCGACGTGATCTGATGCATGGACGGAGGACGGCTTCGCGAGGCTGACGGCCCAAAGACACGCCCTCACGCCGGATGAACCGGCGCTCAGTCTCGAAGGATGTCCAGCAGTTCAGATATCATGGAGCGCCCCGAGCTCGGGGACGCGGACGCGCGTTGAGCTCGGGGCTACTTGCCCGCGATGAGGTTGCCTGCCCGATGCAGGCCGCGACGGTATCGTAAGAAGCTCAACATGATGGACCGAGGCTCCTACACCGCGCCGCGTTTGTCAAATGATGCTCGGCCATGCTCTACGCTTGGATGGAGAGGGGATGAGCGTGCTGATTGCCCCCAGCTCCTCCATGGCCTGCCTTGTGCCAGCCGTCCCCGGCTGCCGTGGCCCCCACAGCCCTCATCTTGAGGAGGTCGCGCAGCGACCGTCTCGAAGGATGTTTCAGGGCGCGCTGGAGGCTCCTTCGAGACGCAGCTGCGCTGCTCCTCAGGATGAGGGCAGTGGGATAGGAGACGAGCGCTCCGCGTCCATCCTCTCCACGTCACGGCCGTCCCCGGACTTGATCCGGGGATCAGTCCCGGCCATCCCGATTGTGTGACGCGCGGCGCTCTTCGGATCGGGATCACCGGCACGAGGCCGGTGATGACGGTGCGGGTGTGGTGAGAGAGTGCAATGTTCTTACTTTGTTCTTGACAGGCGGGGCAACCTTGGCTATATCATTGCGTAGATCTGCTCTGACGAGGGGCGCGCTCGCGAGGCGTCGCAGTGTGGGAGCAGGCACGGTCC
>NZ_QDGA01000182.1:2500-5608 GCF_003347665.1 Microvirga calopogonii | reverse complement strand
TTGCTCTTTGACATTGTTGAGAGGGAAGAGAAGCGTAGGCGGCGGTGTCCTTGCGCCGATCCTTTGGGATCGGGGATGACATTGACCGGATCTATGCTTTGGTGAGTACACCGCTCCGGGGTGACCCGGAGTGAGAGGTGCTCTGTCAATTTGCGTAGTGAAGTCTTGATCATACTTTCAACTTGAGAGTTTGATCCTGGCTCAGAACGAACGCTGGCGGCAGGCTTAACACATGCAAGTCGAACGGGCCCTTCGGGGTCAGTGGCAGACGGGTGAGTAACGCGTGGGAACGTGCCCTTCAGTTCGGGATAACCCAGGGAAACTTGGGCTAATACCGGATACGTGCGAGAGCAGAAAGATTTATCGCTGAAGGATCGGCCCGCGTCTGATTAGCTGGTTGGTGGGGTAATGGCCCACCAAGGCGACGATCAGTAGCTGGTCTGAGAGGATGATCAGCCACATTGGGACTGAGACACGGCCCAAACTCCTACGGGAGGCAGCAGTGGGGAATATTGGACAATGGGCGCAAGCCTGATCCAGCCATGCCGCGTGAGTGATGACGGCCTTAGGGTTGTAAAGCTCTTTCGCACGCGACGATAATGACGGTAGCGTGAGAAGAAGCCCCGGCTAACTTCGTGCCAGCAGCCGCGGTAATACGAAGGGGGCTAGCGTTGTTCGGAATCACTGGGCGTAAAGGGCGCGTAGGCGGCTTTGTAAGTCGGGGGTGAAAGCCTGTGGCTCAACCACAGAATTGCCTTCGATACTGCATGGCTTGAGACCGGAAGAGGTTAGTGGAACTGCGAGTGTAGAGGTGAAATTCGTAGATATTCGCAAGAACACCAGTGGCGAAGGCGGCTGACTGGTCCGGATCTGACGCTGAGGCGCGAAAGCGTGGGGAGCAAACAGGATTAGATACCCTGGTAGTCCACGCCGTAAACGATGAATGCCAGCCGTTGGCGAGCTTGCTCGTCAGTGGCGCAGCTAACGCTTTAAGCATTCCGCCTGGGGAGTACGGTCGCAAGATTAAAACTCAAAGGAATTGACGGGGGCCCGCACAAGCGGTGGAGCATGTGGTTTAATTCGAAGCAACGCGCAGAACCTTACCAGCCTTTGACATGTCCCGTATGAGGAGTGGAGACACCCCTCTTCAGTTCGGCTGGCGGGAACACAGGTGCTGCATGGCTGTCGTCAGCTCGTGTCGTGAGATGTTGGGTTAAGTCCCGCAACGAGCGCAACCCTCGCCCCTAGTTGCCATCATTGAGTTGGGCACTCTAGGGGGACTGCCGGTGATAAGCCGCGAGGAAGGTGGGGATGACGTCAAGTCCTCATGGCCCTTACGGGCTGGGCTACACACGTGCTACAATGGCGGTGACAAAGGGCAGCGAACCCGCGAGGGGGAGCTAATCCTCAAAAGCCGTCTCAGTTCGGATTGCACTCTGCAACTCGAGTGCATGAAGGCGGAATCGCTAGTAATCGTGGATCAGAACGCCACGGTGAATACGTTCCCGGGCCTTGTACACACCGCCCGTCACACCATGGGAGTTGGTCTTACCCGACGGCGCTGCGCCAACCGCAAGGAGGCAGGCGACCACGGTAGGGTCAGCGACTGGGGTGAAGTCGTAACAAGGTAGCCGTAGGGGAACCTGCGGCTGGATCACCTCCTTTCTAAGGATGTTCTCTTACGAAGTGGCGTCATGCTGCTTCTATCGGAACACTTGGAACACAAGAGCTTCAGTCAGAAGCTCACTATGCGGGACGCTGCCGTCTTCGCTTCTCTTCTCAATTCCGGATACATCGGTCGCAGCAGGTGCTGCGGCTGGGGCCTGTAGCTCAGGTGGTTAGAGCGCACCCCTGATAAGGGTGAGGTCGGACGTTCGAGTCGTCCCAGGCCCACCATTTTGGGAAGCCTCAAGCGCCGGCGGCAACGTCCGTTGCCTTGGCTGCTCCGCGCATCAGCGCGGGCGCCCGGTCGGGCTTGCGACGCTGACGCGTCGATCCTGCACCACTTCTTGCGAAGGCCGACCGGCCGCCGCGCCCGATGGCGCGGATAGCCAAAGGGACTTAACGTCCCTGCCGGCGTCTGAGGCCAAGCAAAAAACGGGGCCTTAGCTCAGCTGGGAGAGCGGTAGCTTTGCAAGCTTCAGGTCGTCGGTTCGATCCCGACAGGCTCCACCATTTTACTGTATCCGGATGTCAAAGGAATTCGTGTTCCCTGCTGTGCGGGCGAGCGCGGATGTTTGAAATCGTAAAGAGGCAGCATCTTCGACCAGCGGACTTTCCTAGTTCCGCGAACCAGCCCCGGCCCGCAGCCGGGAGCGTCGGAGATGCTTGGCAAGCAAAATATGACTTCGCAGCAATGCGAGGTCAGGTCTTTCTTGAGATCCGTGTCCGGCTTTTGCCGGGCGGACATGGATCATGAGAGTAATCAAGTGTCGTAAGAGCATCTGGTGGATGCCTTGGCGCTGAGAGGCGATGAAGGACGTGGTACGCTGCGATAAGCCTTGGGGAGCTGCGAACGAGCTTTGATCCAGGGATCTCCGAATGGGGAAACCCCCCTTCGACCCTTTGTATTGTGACGGCATCCGAGAGAGCGATCTTGGGGGTGGCGTTGCACTACGGAGGGTCAGATGAAGGGATTAGATCCTGAATACATAGGGGTTTAAGGCGAACCCGGGGAACTGAAACATCTAAGTACCCGGAGGAAAGGACATCAAACGAGACTCCGTTAGTAGTGGCGAGCGAACGCGGACCAGGCCAATGCCAACCTGATCGTCACCGGAACCGTCTGGAAAGTCGGGCATGACGGGTGATAGCCCCGTACGGAACAGCGTGATGGTTGGATATGAGTAGGGCGGGACACGTGCAATCCTGTCTGAACATGGGGGGACCACCCTCCAAGCCTAAGTACTCCTCAGCGACCGATAGTGAACCAGTACCGTGAGGGAAAGGTGAAAAGCACCCCGACGAGGGGAGTGAAACAGTTCCTGAAACCGGATGCTTACAAACAGTCGGAGCCCAAGGTTCGTCCTGGGTGACGGCGTACCTTTTGTATAATGGGTCAGCGACTTAAAGTAACGAGCAAGCTTAAGCCGATAGGTGGAGGCGCAG
>NZ_QDGA01000181.1 GCF_003347665.1 Microvirga calopogonii | reverse complement strand
CGAGCTTGTCGTTCAGACCAGCCGCACCAAGCGCAGCACCGACTTCATCGCGCTTTTGGAAACCCTCGACCGCCGCTACGGCCCCGAGCCCGGCCGCTGCGTCAAGCCGGTTCGGCTTGTTCTCGATCACGGTCCCATCCACACCAGCAAGGCAACCACAGCCGCCCTCGCCGAGCGGGCGCACTGGCTCAGGGTCGAATGGCTGCCCAAGTATGCCCCCGAACTCAACGCCATCGAGGAGCGATGGCGCGATGTGAAGCAGCATGACCTTGCCCACCAGACCTTCACTGGACCCGAAGACCTCGACCAAGCCATCCACGACGCCATCATGAAGCTCAATCACGAACGAAGCCGTCATCCGTTGGCCAACCAGCGAATCCCTGCTTAGGGTCTGCTGGGCGGCCTCATAGGCTTCCGTGATCTGGTGCACGTACCCTTACAACCGCCGTGCGGGTGTTGTTGAAACGCCTCATTTCGCGCGACCGGGCCCTTGAGAAGTTACTTGCCCCCTGAACGGCCTTCCGCCTCGACCGAGAACCGGGAGCGTCCGGAAATGGCACGGGGCTGACCTATGCCGAACTTCTGCAAGAGGTGAGTACAGCGGACCTTTGCAAGGCCACGCTTAGAGACTGTCCGTGACCCAAAGCAGCCCTTCCGCTCGGTACCGAGAGGGGATCCATGTGATTGACGTCCCGTCTAGCCTGTCGACGCAGGCGTTCGGCTTGGTTGCCTGAACCTCCGCAAAGCACACATTCCGACACGGCCGCTTGCCACCCCAGCTGCAGGTAGTATGCTGCCAACATAAGTTGAATTATTGCGTCGCCCGTGGCTCCCAAAGAGCCGCGCTTGATCGACAGCGATGTCGACGTTGCTCCCGAACCGAGTGGTCTGTGGACCCGAGGGAGGAGCCGATGGATACCCGAAAAGCCCACTATATTCACTCTCATAGTTCTGCATGCCGCGGCGCCTCAGACGTACCAGCGTGCGGCGTTTCCTCCAGCTGTAACCTTCTCCGACGGAGATCACCGCGTCAGGCTGCGGAGTGACGTAAAGGTTCTCCAGCCGTCAACAAGGGAGGATAAGTCATGAAGATCGTTGTCATCGGCGGCACCGGCCTGATCGGCTCGAAGACTGTCGCCATTCTGCGCCAGGGCGGCCACGAGGTCGTTGCCGCCTCGCCGCAAAGCGGCATCAACAGCATCACCGGCGAGGGGCTCAAAGAGGCCATGGCCGGCACGCAGGTGGTGATCGACCTCGCCAATTCGCCCTCGTTTGAAGACAGGGCGGTGCTGGAATTCTTCGAGACCTCCGGCCGCAACCTTCTCGCAGCGGAGGCCGCAGCCGGCGTCGGGCACCATATCGCGCTCTCTATCGTGGGGACGGACCGGGCGCCCGACAATGGCTATTTCCGCGCCAAGGTCGCCCAAGAGAAGCTGATCGAGACCTCCGGCATCCCCTACACCATCATCCGCTCGACCCAGTTCCTGGAGTTCCTCCGCGCCATCGCCGATTCAAGTGCGGATGGAAACAGGATCAGGCTGTCGCCTGGGCTGTTCCAGCCCATCGCGGCGGACGACGTTGCTGTCGTTGTCGCCGATGTGGCGCTCGCTGCGCCGCGAAACGGCATCGTCGAGATCGCCGGTCCCGAACGGGCGCCGTTCCACGAGATCGTCGCCCGCTACCTGAAGGCAGTCGGTGACCCGCGTGATGTCGTGAGCGACCCCGAGGCCCGATACTGGGGCGGTCGGGTCGAGGAGCACTCACTGGTGCCGTTAGGCGAGGCGCGCCTCGGCCGCATCGGCCTCGATGAGTGGCTCAGCCGCTCACGGACGGCAGCCTGACCTGCAGTGGAGGCAGGCCCAGGCCCCCCTGGCACGAGCAGATCCAAGGCAGCGAACGAAGGAGGTGACTATGACCATCAAACCCGTTGCATTGGTCCTGCTATGCCTCATGAGCGGCACGGCGATGGCTCAGGAGCCCAAGGTCACGCCGCTCATGTCGAAAGATCTTGCGGAGAATCCTGGCAGGGAAGCTCTGATGATCACCGTCGAGCATGCGCCCGGCGGGTCGAACTCTATCCACCGACACAATGCACATGCGTTTGGTTACGTCCTGGAGGGCTCTGTTGTGATGCAGCTGAAGGGCGGACAACAGGTTACACTGACACCAGGACAGACCTTCTATGAAGGCCCGGACGATGTTCACGTCGTTGACCGGAATTCAAGCAGCACCAATCCGGCGAGATTCCTGGTGTTCATGATCAAGGATAAGGGTGCTCCAGCGCTCGTGCCAGCAGAGTGATGGCTGGATGGAAAAACGGGGCAAGACCCTGTGTCGAGTACGGATGCCAATGCGTCAGCGCCAGTGCCAGCGAGACGCAACCGACCAAACTCCTCGCGGTGTTCGTGGTGGACACGAACGAGACGGAACTGGCGGCCGCGTTCGGGAGCTGAGGGGACAGCGCCATGGCGAGAACCTATCGTGAAGTGGCAATCGAGGATATGTTGCGAACCGTCGAAGAAGCGATGAGCCGCGCCATCGACTGGTGGGGAGAGTTGCCGCCGTCGATGAACGAAGCGGTCGAGCAGTTTCGTACCCAACTTGGGGCGGCCATAGATTCCGTGGAATTTGTCAGAAGGGCGCTCGACAGAGAAGTTCCCGAAACTGAATACGGGGAAGGTCCTCCCTGATGGTTTCTATGGCCGACATATGGACACTTTGTTGCGGGGCCGACCAAGGCGGCCGACCCCGCAGCCTAGGCTCACGCAGCTTTCTCGCTTGCCTTCACATCCTTTCCGCGGATGAAGGCAAGGAGTTCCGGATTCACGATCTCGGGATGGGTCTGGCACAGGCCGTGCGGCAGGTCCTTGTAGGTCTTGAGCGTGCCGTTCTTCAGAAGCTTGACTGTCAGTGGTCCTGCATCGGCATACGGAACGATCTGGTCGTCCTCGCTGTGGATCACCAGCACCGGCACGTCGATCGCCTTCAAATCCTCGGTGAAGTCGGTCTCTGAGAAGGCCTTGATGCACTCATATCCGGCCTTGACGCTCCCCATCATGGCCTGCCGCCACCAGTTGCGGACCAGACCCTCCGACACCTTCGCGCCAGGGCGGTTGAAGCCATAGAAAGGGCCGCTCGGAACATCGAGGTAAAACTGAGCGCGGTTGGCGGCCAGCGCGGCACGGAATCCGTCAAACACCTCGAGTGGCGTCCCGCCCGGATTGGATTCCTTCTTGACCATCACTGGAGGGACCGCGTCGATGAGCACGGCCTTGGCCACGCGTCCCGGTTCCGCCCGCGCCACATAGTGTGCGACCTCGCCGCCGCCGGTGGAGTGGCCAATATGGATCGCGTTCTTGAGGTCGAGCGCCCTGACCAGCTCGGCGACATCGGCCGCATAGGTGTCCATCTCGTTGCCGCCGTCGGTCTGGTCCGAGCGCCCGTGGCCCCGGCGGTCGTGAGCGATCACGCGATATCCTTCCGCCAGGAAAAACATCATCTGGTTGTCCCAGTCATCGGCGCTCAAGGGCCAGCCATGGTGGAACACGATCGGCTGAGCGTCTCTCGGGCCCCAGTCCTTGTAGAAGATCCGGGTACCGTCTTTGGTGGTGATGTATGTCATGGGATGTGATCCCTTGCCACGTGGCCGGCCGGCAGGGCCGGCGCCGCTGTCGCGTGATGGGGCTGATGGCGGGCAAGGTACGCGTCCGCCGAACCATTCCGGCCCGGTCGCAACGACGGGAGCATTCTAACAGATTCACCGGGATTAGACAGCCTGCGAGTGTCCGTTGTCCGTCCTGGCCGGGTAAAAGGGATGGCTCGACTTCGACATGAAGCACGACGATTGGGCGAAGGTGTTCGGGTCTGGATCCTGAGGGCACATCACGAGGTGGTTCAGCGGTCCTGCGCAACTCGGTCAGTGAGAACAGTTGAGCAGGTGGGTACGATGCGGCATGCTCGTGATCTTAAGCTGAGCGCATGCCGTATTTTCAGTGCGACTGGCCCATGATGCAGGAGGGTCGCTTGACGGATCATTCTGACATTCCTCCAACCCACACCATCAAGCCGATGGATCCACCCCCGCCCTCCGGCCATCCGACCGTGGCGATGCTCCAGGGCGACATTGATAGTGGTCGAACCGGGGACAAGAACCCGATGTTTGATCCAAGTGGAGCCCCTCTCGGCACCGATGATGAGGCCGCCGGCACGCCACCAACTTTCTTCCGTGTCGCGATGGCCCGCTATCATGAGACCGTGGAGCGTTGGGCCGGAGGCAATTGGAAACCCGATTCCGTTCACCATAAGTGGGATGCCGTTCTGGTAGGCTTCATTGGCTTCATCGTCGCGGTGGGCGTGGTCCTCATCGTGGGCATCTGGATGGTCGGGTCACCATCGCCAGGAGCTTAGCTCAGGTACAGGAAAGCTGTGTTTGGTGCCGGAACGGTTCCGAGATGGTCAACTATTACGTCTTTGACGCCGATACGCATCCTAGGCCCTCTGATCGGGCCATGGAGCCACCAACCGCTGACGGCATCCATGCCCACCTTGAGGCGGTTCGCCGATCAGCTTGGTGGAAGCGTCGACCTCAAGAGTATGCTAGGGTTAGGCACGACCGTTATCTTTCAATCGCCGGCGGCCTCTAAAGGAGCCGAGACTGGAATACCACGGCACCGAGTATACCTAGCGGCCTCGTTTCGAGATCTCTATCAGTGGCAACGTCTTCGGGCGATTGGCTATGCACTTGGGTCGACAGTATAAAACCACCGACTTTCTCGCCTGGACGAGATGGGAGGCTGGCTGGGTCATTTTGTGGTCGTTGCTGATCACATTGTTCCTGCAGCTCTCAGAGTCTGACTCAGAAAGACGGGTTTGATTTCAGGGTCTTGCGAGCCTTCTGGTCAGCATCCGGATATGGGCGATAAAGGTCCAGGCGACGGCACTCTCGATAGAGGCTTCGAAGTCCTTGGCCAGACGACGGCAGCGTCCAAGCCAGGCGAATGTTCGCTCCACAACCCACCGGCACTTGAGCACCTGAAAGCCTTTGGCCGCATCCGAGCGTTTGATGATCTCGATCGTCCAGCGTCCGAGAGTGGCGATCGCGTCGCGCAACTTGTCGCCCGCATAGCCGCCATCGGCAAAGACATGGCGCAGCCAGGGATACAGCGCCCGGATGGAGGTCAGCACCTCCACCGCACCATCCCGGTCCTGGATGTCGGCGGTCTGGACCCTCAGCCCGACCAGATGGCCTTGCGTGTCGGTGATGATGTGGCGCTTGCGGCCCTTGATCGTCTTGCCGGCATCAAAGCCGCGCGGTCCGCCAGCTTCCGTGGTCTTGACCGACTGGCTGTCAATCACGCCGGCCGAGGGGCTCACCTCACGGCCGTCCTTCTCGCGCGAGGCCGCCACGAGAGCATGGTTGATCCGCTCGAAGGTGCCGTCCCGTGACCAGGCATAGAAGTAGCCCTGCACGGTCGAATACGGCGGAAACTCCTTGGGCAACTGGCGCCACTGGCAACCGGTCGAGGCCAGATACAGGATGGCCTCAACCACGGCCCGCAGGCAGGTGATGCGGGGACGCCCGATCTGCCGGGCGGCGGGCATGAAGGGTTCGATCAGCGCCCATTCGGCATCGGTGAGGTTGCTTGCATAACGCAGCCCGTCTCGCCGATACTGCCGGCGAGTGGCCTCGGTCCATACCATCGTGATCTCCCTCGAATCTTCGCAAATCCGACGGAATCACAGGGGCTTGAGGCCACTCAACCTTTTTCAGTCAGCCTCTCAGGCT
>NZ_QDGA01000180.1 GCF_003347665.1 Microvirga calopogonii | reverse complement strand
TACTTGACCGCGTTGGTCGCCAGCTCATGGATCGCCAGCCCTACGGTTTCGGCCGCCTTGGGCTGGAGGCGAACGGCGGGTCCCGACAGGCGGAACTGCTTGCCCTCCCGGGCGGCACAGGTGAGCAACTCCTCGGCCACCAGAGACGCGAGATCAATCCCGGCGCTGGGATCGCGCGTCACAGCCGCCTGCACCCGCGCAAAGGCGTCGATGCGCCCCTCCAGGTGCATGGCGTAGTCCGCCACCGTCTCGCTGGTCTCCGCCGTCTGGCCCGCAATCGAGCGGATCACCGCGAGCGTGTTCCTCACCCGGTGCTGCAACTCGGCCAGCAGCAGCCGGGCTTGGGTCTCGCTCTCGCGCAGGGCCGCTTCCGTTTGCGCCCGCTCGATCAGATCGGCCGCCTGCCGGGTCAGCACGTCGAAGCGGCTGAAGTCATCTGCGCTTGGCGTGTACGGCGCGCGCCAGTGGGTCGACACCATGCCGAGCGCGCGCCCGGTGCGGGACCGCAGCGGCGTCGACTGGACCGCCCGCAGGTTGGACAGGCGGTAGGCCGCAAGGTCCTCGGTGCCCGCCATGAACGCGCAGGCCTCGGTGTCACTCACAAGGATCCGTCGGCCCGTCTTCAGCGCCTCGCCGCAGGTGCTCGCGGAGTTGCAGTCGACGCGGTCCCAGAACGCCGCCGCATCCGGGTGAAAGCCACGCCAGGCCAGCAGCTTCAGGATCTTCACGTCGGGATCAAGAATCTGCATGCTCGCGCCCTGTGAGCGCATGATCGCCATCATCGCGTCGAGAAGCTGCTCATAGAGGGCTTGCGGGTGCTGTTCCACGAGCAGCTCCGAGCTGAACCGCTGGAGCTGGCGGGCACCCTCGAGCTCGTGCGCCAGCCGGGCTTCACTCGCCCGCAAGGCCGCCTCCGCCCGCACCTGGGCGATGGCCTCCGCCGCCAGACGGGCATAGACATCGGTGAGCTTGGTATCGAGGTCGGACAGGTGGTGGGGCTGGCGGAAATAGGTCGAGAGCATGCCGAGCATCTCGCCGGAGGGTGTGACCAGCGGGGTCGACTGCACCGCCCGGTAGCCGGCCTCACGCGCCACCGCCAGGCTTGGGGCATAGGCGGGATCCTGCTCCACGTCCTCGATCGTGACCCGCTCCCGGCGGGCCAGCGCCATGCCACAGGTCGAGGCCTCCACGGCACCGACCTTGGCAAAGTGGTCGAGGAACGGCTGCTGGAAGCCGCGCTGGGCGGCGATACGCAGTGTCCGGGTCTTTTCATCGTAGAGCTGGATGGTGCCGAAGTCGGCGCCGTGCAGCTCGATGGTGGCGTCCAGGATCGCGTCGAGCACCGCCGGGAGACCGGCCCCGTCGACGACTTGCCGGCTCACCTCGTGCAGCCGCGTCATCGCCTTCAATTCGGCCGCGAGCGCCTGCTCCGCCTGCTTGCGGGCGGTGATGTCGAGCACGAACTCGAAGATCGTGCCATCCGGCAGCAGCTTGCCGGCGAACAGTGCGCACCACCGCGAGCCATCCTGGCGGAAGTACTCCTTCTCGTAGGGCGGGATCTGCCCGGTGGCCCTCAGCTCCGCGAAGGCGCGCTCGGAGACGTCCCGCCATTCCGGCGGGGTGAGCGCCTGCCAGGTGAGACGGCCCGCCTCCAGATCCGCACGGCTGTAGCCGCCCATGGCCAGGAAGGCATCGTTGGCCTCGATGATCCTGCCGTCCGGATCGAGATAGATCGCTCCGACCGTCTCGATCTCCAGCGCCGCCCGCAGGCGCGCCTCGCTTGTCTGGACGCTTGCATGGGCTTCCGAGAGGGCGCGGGTGCGGTCCGCCACCCGCCGCTCCAGGTCCGTGCGGCCGGCTTCCGCTTTGTCCAGGGCATCGGTCGTCTGGTAGGCGGCTGCGGCGGTGTGGGCGAGGCTTTGCAGCAGGCGGGCATCCTCGGCATCGAACTGCCCCTCGGGCGTATGCTTCATCGCCCAGAGCGCACCGACTGGCTCGCCGTACGCATGCCAGGGCGCCAGCAGGATCTCGTAGACAGGCGGTCCGATGCCCCTCATGCCGGGAAAGAGCCGCTCGCCCTCGCGGAACAGGAGCACGCTGTCGCGGGCGATCACCGCCTCACTTGGGCAAGTTTCCTGTGGCACGGTCCGGCCGGCCTGAGCCGCCAGCCCGCCCCCGGCCGCGTGCCAGCGGAAGACCCCTTCCTCCCCGGGTTCGAGCAGGCTGATGCCGGCGGAGTCGGCATGGCACAGCGCCACCGCCAGCTCGGCGCATTTCTGGAGCACGTCACACGGGTTGGCGGTCATCTCCTGGGCCAGGGCGGCGAGGGCCCGGTTCTCGGCCTCATAGTCCGGCGCATGGGATGAGCGCCGGGCCAACTCCTCCGTGATTAGACTGTCGTCAAGTCCGGCCGGTGTCCTGTTTCGGCCGTCAGCCGTGGTCATACTGACCTCCTGTAAGGCCCCCATGTTGGTCGCAGGACCTGACGCCTTCAGCCTCCTGCCGCAGATCGGCGAATGGGGCTAGGGTCAGAGGGCGCACCTCAGTCTCATTGGCATCGCGATGGCGCCCCTCGCGGTCGAGATGCAGGTCGTTGGGATTGAACAGGGCCGCCCGCATCAGCTCGTCCAGATCCGGTTTGCGGATCAGCGAATGCACCACTGCCTAGCGCCGCCGGAACGTGCCATGAACATTAGCGCATCGCGATCCGGAGCTGTATAACCTGGATTATACTGGCGCGACTGCCATTGGCTTATTCTTGCCCGAAGCTCCCTGACGCGAGACCGAGAAGGGAAAGGGATGAGCACTGTACCGCATGATGCCCTGGCAAACCGCCGGGTGCTGGTTGCCGAGGACGAGTACTTCATCGCCCGCGACATTGGCCGAGCATTGCATGCGCTTGGAGCCGAGGTCGTCGGGCCGGTGCCGAGCCGGGATGAGGTGCAGGCGATCGTAGCCACAGGGGAACATCTTGATGCCGCCATTCTCGACATCAACCTGAACGGCGAGATGGTCTTCCCAGTCATGGAGGCCCTCACGGCCCGGGGCATCCCGGTCGTATTCGCCACCGGGTATGACCAAGCCACTGTGCCGGCTCAGTACCAGGACATTCCACGCTGGCAGAAACCGTTCGATCCGCGAGCCCTGGTGCAGGCGCTACCCGACTTGGTACGAGCCCCGTAGGCCCGACCAACATCGACCCTGGAAGGCTGGAACCGGTACGGGCGCGGTCCTTGGCCGGCCTGATCGGCTTGGCACGGTTTCGAGGGCGACACACAGGCACCTTTTAGAGCTTGGATGGCCCCCAGACCTCGGCGCAGGCTCTATGGCAATTGCTCAATCCACGCGGCGAGTTTGGGCCAGAGGTGTTGATGCGCGACGGGAGCCACGAGAGGACCGACATGCTGCACCATCGGACCGCGGCTACCCTCGTACGCCAGAACCTCAAAGGTCAGGTTTGGAACGGTTGCGAGAGCCGCCAGCATCGAGCGCGGTGGCACGAGCCCTCCCACAGGATTGACCACGGCCATCACGGGGGCTCGAAGGCGAGCACTTCCGGTCTGTCGCTCACCCACCTGGAGCGTTCCGCTCATCAGGCGATCCTCGCGGTAGAGCAGCTCTAGGGTTTCTTCGAAGAGCCGACCCGGCAACGGAATCTCGTCATAGGTCCACCGCTCCACCCGCAGATGAACCGCCAGCGCCTCAGGATCGAGCACGCTCGCGGCGAAGTCGGTGACACGCTGAAGCTGAAAGATCTCTGGCGCGGCTGCAACACAGAGGGCGCTGATGACGGATCCCGGCACAGGGCTGCCAGCAGACCTCCGGATCGTGCTGGCGCGCGGGAGCGCTCGGACGGCCTGTGTAAGTGGGCCGCCATGCTCGCCGAAAGCCAGAGGAGCATCAAGCAGCAGCAGCCTGCCAACCTGATCCGGATGCAGAGTGGCAAAGATGGCCGCCAGTGTGCCACCCAGCGAATGNGCGGCGAAGTCGGTGACACGCTGAAGCTGAAAGATCTCTGGCGCGGCTGCAACACAGAGGGCGCTGATGACGGATCCCGGCACAGGGCTGCCAGCAGACCTCCGGATCGTGCTCGCGCGCGGGAGCGCTCGGACGGCCTGCGTAAGTGGGCCGCCATGCGCGCCGAAAGCCAGAGGAGCATCAAGCAGCAGCAACCTGCCAACCTGATCCGGATGCAGAGTGGCAAAGATGGCCGCCAGTGTGCCACCCAGCGAATGCCCCGCGAGGATCGGGCCGGACGAGCCGGTTTCGGCTCTGATGGCTATCAGCGCCTCGAGGATCAGGTGGTCGGCATACTCCGCGAAGCCGAATTCATCCTCCTGCGGCGTGGGAACGAGCCATTCGAGCAGATAGACGCGAAAGCCTCGTTCGAGGCAGTGGCGGACCACGCTCACCGGCGGCAGAAGATCCCAGAGATAAGCCCGCTTGAAGGGAGCCGGGATGATGAGAAGCACCGGCCCTCGGCGAACATCGCCGCGATGGTAGGCCCGGAGCCTTGCCCCGGGGCACTCACTGATGACACGGCGGGGCATCTCCTCTGGACCAAGGCCGATGGCATCAAGCCCACGCCCGATCTGTCGGCGCATCTCATCCAGCCATCCAGTCACGGGTGTGGTCACAGGATCACTCCTGTTCACGCGTCACTATCGCAAAGGCAGGCCGGAGCGGACAGCCACCACCGGCACGCGGTACTAGGCCAAAACGTGCGGGGGGATCAGGATGCTCCACATTCTCTGGACATAAAAGAGCTTAATCCATCAGCCCGCGAATGTCGGCTGCGGGTCCAGCCTGTGTGGAAACGCATTGATCTGCTAAGCTGATCGTGGTCGGCGGAGGTTGCGATGAAGCGTTTCGTTGAGGGTGAGGACCGTCGGCAGGCGACCCTGCTTCCTGACTGCCTGGATGACTATGTGAGCGAAGACAATCCGGTTCGGATTGTTGAGGCCTTCATCGACGAGTTGGACCTCGCGGCCCTGGGCTTTGCCGGCGTGGTGCCGGAGGTGACGGGCCGCCCATCATCCCATCCCGCCACCCTGCTCAAGATCTACATCTACGGCTATCTCAACCGCCTCCCCTCCAGCCGCCGCCTGGAACGCGAGACCCAGCGCAACCTCGAGCTGATCTGGCTCACTGGCCGGCTGAGGCCCGACTTCAAGACCATCGCTGACTTCCGCCGCGACAATGGACCAGCCATCCGGGCCGCCTGCGCGCAGTTTGTCGTGCTGTGTCGGCAGCTCAACCTGTTCACCCGGGCGGGTGGTGGCCATCGACGGATCCAAGTTCAAGGCGGTCAACAACCGTGACAAGAACTTTACCGTCAACTTTACCGTCGCCAAGGTGGCCAAGCGCATCGAGCAGGTCGAGGCCAGTATTGCCCGCTACCTGGCAGCTCTGGATCGGGCCGACCGGCAGGACAACGATGTGGCCGAGGCCCGCACCAGCCGGCTCAAGGAGAAGATCAAGGGCCTGCGCCGGCAGATGCAAGCCCTCAAAGACATGGGCCAGCAGGTCGAGGCCGCGCCCGACCAGCAGATCTCTCTGACCGATCCGGACGCCCGCTCGATGGCCACCAGCGGCAAGGGCACCGGCCTTGTGGGCAACAACGTCCAGATGGCGGTGGAGGCCGAGCATCATCTCATCGTGGCGCACGAGGTGACCAATGTCGGCAATGACCGCACGCAACTGCTGGCGATGGGGCAACACGCCCGGGACGGAATGGCGTGTGAGGAACTCACCGTGCTGGCGGATCGGGGCTCCTACAACGGTGACGAGGTGCTGGCCTGCGAGGGCAGCGGTGTCCTGCCCTATGTTCCCAAGACGCTGACC